>NC_020453.1:4601666-6008333 GCF_000344805.1 Bradyrhizobium oligotrophicum S58
GGCGATGACCGAGGGCACCCGCCTCTATCTGCTGGCGCCGGTCGTGCGCGGCCGCAAGGGCGAGTACAAGAAAGAGCTCGCCGAATACCTCAAGAAGGGCTTTCAGCGCGTCAAGATCGACGGCACCTTCCATGAGCTCGCCGAGGCGCCCACCCTCGACAAGAAATTCCCGCACGACATCGACGTCGTCGTCGACCGCATCGTCGTGCGCTCCGACATCGGCCAGCGCCTCGCGGAGAGCTTCGAGACCGCGCTGAAGCTCGCCGAGGGGCTCGCCGTGATCGAGTTTGCCGATGCTCCCGCTTCCGCCGCGCCAGCGGAGGAGAAAGAGAAGAAGAAGACCGCAAAGATCCACGACAAGAGCGGGCCCGAGCGAATCCTGTTCTCGGAGAAATTCGCCTGCCCTGTCTCCGGCTTCACCATTCCCGAGATCGAGCCGCGGCTGTTCTCGTTCAACAACCCCTATGGCGCCTGTCCGGAATGCGGCGGGCTCGGCGTCGAGCAGCATGTCGACGCCGACCTCGTCATCCCCGACAAGGACGCCACGCTACGCAAGGGCGCGATCGCGCCCTGGGCCAAGTCGTCCTCGCCCTATTATTTGCAGACGCTGACCGCGCTCGGCAAGTTCTACAAGTTCACCCTGGACACCAAGTGGAAGGACCTGCCGAAGAAGACGCAGAACGCGCTGCTGCACGGCTCCGGCGACGACGAGATCAAGTTCACCTATGAGGACGGCGTCCGCGCCTACGACACCAAGAAGCCGTTCGAGGGCGTCATCACCAACATCGAGCGCCGCTTCCGCGAGACCGAGAGCGAATGGGCGCGCGAGGAGCTCGGCAAGTATTTCAACGACGTGCCCTGCGCCGGCTGCAAGGGCTTCCGGCTGAAGCCCGAGGCGCTGTGCGTCAAGGTCGCCGGCAAGCACATCGGCGAGATCTCTGATCTCAGCGTCAAGGCCGCCGGCGAATGGTTCGCCGAGGTGCCGAAGCAGCTCAATGCGCAGCAGACGGAGATCGCCACGCGCATCCTGAAGGAGATTCGTGACCGCCTGACCTTCCTGCTCGATGTCGGCCTGAACTACCTGACCCTGGCGCGCTCCTCCGGCACCCTCTCCGGCGGCGAGAGCCAGCGCATCCGCCTGGCCTCGCAGATCGGCTCGGGTCTCACGGGCGTGCTCTATGTGCTCGACGAGCCGTCGATCGGCTTGCACCAGCGCGACAACGCCCGCCTGCTCGATACCCTGAAGCGGCTGCGCGACCTCGGCAACACCGTGATCGTGGTCGAACATGACGAGGATGCCATTCGGCTGGCCGACTACGTGCTCGACATCGGCCCCGGCGCCGGCACCCATGGCGGCCACATCGTCGCCGAGGGCACGCCGGCCGAGATCATGCGCAATCCGGCCTCGCTGACCGGCAAATATCTCACCGGCGAGCTCGAGGTCGAGGTCCCGGAGCGGCGGCCGCCGAACCATCGCCGCACCATCAAGGTCGTCAACGCCCGTGGCAACAATCTCAAGAACGTCTCGGCCGAGATTCCGCTCGGCCTGTTCACGGCGATCACCGGCGTCTCCGGCGGCGGCAAGTCGACGCTGCTGATCGACACGCTCTACAAGGCGATCGCGCGCAAGCTCAACGGCGCCAGCGAAGGCGCCGCACCGCACGACCGCATCGAGGGCCTCGAGCATATCGACAAGATCATCGACATCGACCAGTCGCCGATCGGCCGCACCCCGCGCTCCAACCCCGCGACCTATACCGGCGCGTTCACGCCGATCCGCGAATGGTTCGCCGGCCTGCCCGAATCCAAGGCGCGCGGCTATGAGCCCGGCCGGTTCTCGTTCAACGTAAAGGGCGGCCGCTGCGAGGCCTGCCAGGGCGACGGCGTCATCAAGATCGAGATGCACTTCCTGCCCGACGTCTACGTCACCTGCGACGTCTGCAAGGGCAAGCGCTACAACCGCGAGACGCTCGACGTGCTGTTCAAGGGCAAGTCGATCGCCGACGTGCTCGACATGACCGTCGAGGAGGCCGCCGAGTTCTTCAAGGCGGTGCCGCGCGTGCGCGACACCTTCGAGACCCTGCGCCGCGTCGGCCTCGACTACATCCATGTCGGACAGCAGGCCACCACGCTCTCCGGCGGCGAGGCGCAGCGTGTCAAGCTCGCCAAGGAGCTGTCCAAGCGCGCCACGGGGCGCACGCTCTACATCCTGGACGAGCCGACCACCGGCCTGCACTTCCACGACGTCAAGAAGCTGCTGGAGGTGCTGCACGAGCTGGTCGCGCAGGGCAACACGGTCGTGGTCATCGAGCACAATCTCGAGGTCATCAAGACCGCCGACTGGGTCATCGACCTCGGCCCCGAAGGCGGCGACGGCGGCGGCGAGATCGTCGCCTGGGGCCCGCCGGAGGACATCGTCAAGGCCCCGCGCAGCTACACGGGCCAGTTCCTGAAGCCGGTGCTGGAGAAGTCCGCCAAGCCGAAGAAGCGCACCCGCGGCGCGGCCAGCGAGGCGGCGGAGTAACATTGTAGCCCGGATGAGCGCAGCGATATCCGGGTTCACCACCAACTTTGGCGACGATCCCGGATATCGCTGCGCTCATCCGGGCTACGCGGCTCTTTCGTTCGTAATTCTCGAGCGACAAACAACACGGACAGCTCGCCGGTTCCGCGGCTCACGCCAGGAACTGTGCGACACAACGCACCGCTCACTTGTCCGCGAGCCGGTGATCCGCCGAGCCACTGCTGCAGACGTGGCGTGCATTCAAGACATGGCAAACCCGCCGCTCGGGTGCGAGCGACGGGTTTGATCGACTCACGCGATCCGCGTGACGGCAATTACCACTGCCGATAGACGCCGGTCAGCGTACCGTTATTGTTGCCCTGCGGGCCGACATCGCCTTGGGTCGAGCTCGGGGTGGGATGATTGGTGCCGTTGTAGCCGCGGCCCCAGGTCACCGGGCCCGGCCTGTACATCGGCGACGGCGCGGCGTCATAGACAGGCTCGGAATCGTAAGCCTGCGCCGGCGGCACCCAGGCCATCGAGTCGCCATAGCGGGCATAGCCCTGCGCGGATGCGGCGGCGGTGCCGAGCACCAGCGTTGCGGCAGTCAGCGCTGCCATCTTGATCGTGCGTTGCATGGGAGTCTCCTTGCTTCTGTGCGGGGTCAACCACCGCACTGCGGCAACCGTTCCTGCAACGCACGCTCACAATTGCCGTGATGAAATGTTGATCGGCGCATTCCGAAAGCCCCTTGCAGACCCGCTGAAGGCGGGCCTGCAAGTCCAGCTCGGATGAGAAAACGATCCGGCTCAGGAGCTCACGCCGCGACCGCGCGCGGCCGGGCTACGCCGGTCTTGGTGACGCCGGGCAGCGGCGGCGCCTTCGTGCCGGTGGCGTGCGGGAAATACTGCAGCTGCATCGAATGCATGTAGCCGGCCTCGGCGGTCCAGGAGTCGTTCGCCTCCGCGATCGGCGCAACGGTGAACAGGTCCGGATTGCTCGGCACGATCGACGTATAGGTCGGGATCGTCGCGCTGAGGAGCTCGAGCGGCAGATAGATCGAATAGTAGTTGGTGTCCTTCAGGACCGGACCCGGCGGCGAATAGGTGCCGAGAATCCCGGTCAGATTGGCCCAGCCCATCGGCACGATGTCGTTGCCGTTGACGGCCGCGTAATAGGTGAAATTCTTCGCGAACGCCGTCGCGAACCCGGCGGTCCACATCGTCGGAGCGGCGAAGGTGTGCGGCCACAGCGTGAACTTCAACGACGCGTTCAGCTTCGGCAGCTGGTCCTGCAGCCACGCCGTCGCCACCACGGCGAGCGCGCCGCCGAGGCTGTGACCGGTCACCATGAGCTGCAGATTCTGCTTGGCCGCCAGGCCGCGCAGATAGTCGAGCAATGACAGATCGGTCTTGGGATCGGTGAGCGCGATGACCAGCGCCAGCGCATCGTTGATCCCTGCGCTGATCTGCTGCGGCGCGCCGGCCTGCTGCGGATAGAGCCACGGCACGAGGAAGACCGCGTCGGCATCTGCGAGCACGTTCTCGAACGCGCCGGCGACCGAGCCGTCGACATCGGTGCCGCGGAAGGCCAGCGCGTAGCTGCCGTCGCTGCCTTGCGCGACATAGGCCAGAACGCCGTTGTTGACCGCAGGGCCCCAGGCCAGCGACCACGGACCGTTCGCCGCGCCTGACGGAACCGACTTGAGCAACGTGATGAAGTCACCGGGCTGGACCGTATCCAGCGCGTCATCGATATAGGCGAAGTACGACAAATACGCAGCAGCAACCTTGTTGAGGGCCATCTGAAAATCTCTCTGGGTCTGGTGATTGAAAAAAATGTCATCAAATTCTGCGCGGATGGAATCGATGATCCGCCAGAGCCGCATCATAACGGTTGGCACCTCGGATGCACATCACAACATGTTCAACCTGAGATCATCGAACCCGCCGCGGGCCTGCGTCACTCATAGGTCGCGGCTCATTGCGTCATGACCATCTCGTTGCTATGGCGCAAGGCTACGCGCCGACACTCACCGGCTACGATCTTCACTCATCCCGCCGAGCCACACGCGATCCGATGCCCTACTCCCTCGTCATCTTCGACCTCGACGGCACGCTCGCCGACAGCTTCCCGTGGTTTCGCGTCCACGTGAATACGGTCGCCCAGCGCTTCGGCTTTCGCCAGGTGAAGGACGAGGACATCGATGGGCTGCGCCACGCCTCGACCCGCGAGATCCTTGATTTTCTCAAGGTGCCGCGCTGGAAGCTGCCGTTCATCGCGCGCCACGCGCGCCAACTGAAGACGGCGCATGCAGCGAACATCCCGCTGTTTGCCGGCGTCGACATCATGCTCGACACGCTTGCCGCCAACGGCACCAGGCTCGCATTGGTCTCGTCCGACAGCGAGGCCAATGCACGCCAGAAGCTCGGATCGCGCGCCGGCCTGTTCGCCGATTTCGACTGCTCGGCCTCGGTGTTCGGCAAGGCGCGGAAGTTTCGCCGCGTGCTGAAGCGGCTGCGCGTCGACCCGGCCGAGGTCATTGCGATCGGCGACGAGACCCGCGACATCGAGGCCGCGCGCGCCGCCGGCATCGCCTTCGGTGCGGTGACATGGGGCTATGCCGCGGAGCGCGCGCTGCGCGAGCACCGGCCTGAGATGCTGTTCACGCGGATGGAGGAGATTGCGGAGCGGTTGGTGGTGCCCGCGGGTCGAAATCCGTAGCCTGCATGAGCAGCGACGACATGCAGAGATAATCACGAGCCTCGATACCTCCCCGGCGTCATTGCGAGCGCTGCGCCGCAGCGAAGCAATCCAGAGTCTTCGCGCGGCCCTGGATTGCTTCGCTACGCTCGCAATGACGGCGTCTGCAGATGCAACTCCATTCTCGCTACCTGCTTCACCGCCGCAGCCACGTAGCCCGGATGAGCGCAGCGACATCCGGGGTATCGCTGACGTCGGAGGAGAACCCGGATGTCGCTGCGTTCATCCAGGCTACACTCTCCAATCACCGCCGCAAAAACGCACCGAACGCGCGCGGGCCGTCGCCGACCTTGATCTCTCCGGTGACCTTCAGCGCGGCGACGTCGATGACGCTCAGGATGTTGCTTTCCCAATTGGCGACGATGATGCGCTGGCCATCCGCCGTCGCCTCGATGCCTTCCGGATAGTCGCCGACATTGATGCGCTTGAGCGGCTGCAGGCCCGCCAGGTCGAACACGCTGACCGTGCCGTCATACTGATCGGTGACGAAACCCCTGCCCTGCGCCAGCGCCACCGCATAGGGCCGCAGGCCGGTCTTGACGCGGCTGATCTCGCGGCGCTCGGCGAGGTCGATCACCGAGACATCGTTGGAGGCGACATTGGCGGTGTAGGCGCGCTTGCCCTCGGCATCGATGGTGACACCGAATGGCCGCGTGCCGACCTTGATGGTCGCAAGCCGCTGGCGCGTCGCGGTGTCGATCACCGACACCATGTCGTCGTCACGATCCGCCGACAGCAGCAGCTTGCCGTCCGGCGTCACCGCAAGCCCCGACGGCGAGGCGCCGACCGCGATGCTGCCGGTCACGGTCCGGGTCTTGGCATCGATCACGCGGATCGCCGCGTTGTACCAATCGGCGACGTAGACCGTCGCACCATCCGGCGCCACGGCAATGCCGAGCGGCCCGCCGCCGACGTCGATACGTCCGACCACCTTTCGCTCGGCCGCATCGACGACGCTGACGGTCTTGTCGTCCGGGCTCGCCACATAGGCGAAGCGCCCGTCGGCCGCGACGGCAACGCCGGCCGGCTTGCCGCCGATCGGAATCGTCGCCACCGGCTTCGAGGTCGCGAGGTCGACGATGGTGAGGTCGTCGCTGAGCTGATTGGTGACGAAGGCTTCTTCGGCGCGGGATGGGATGGCGATGCAGGTGAGTAAGGCGGCGAGCAAAGCACCAAAGATGCGATTTAAGAAACGATGCGGGCTGGAGCGCCGGGCTCGGTGCTCATCTCGCCCCGCCTGCGGGGGCGCGACGAGCTTCGCTCGCACTGAGAGGCCGGATTGCATCGAAGATGCAATCCGGGCGAGGGGGTACAGGTCTAACCACCCACACTTCCCGTGCGTCTGCCCCTCACCCCAGCCCTCTCCCCGTGAAGAACGTGGAGAGGGAGCGCACCGCTGACCAGGCGACATCTTCCGCCTCTCGCTCAGCTCCCGCTCTCCACCTTCTTCTTCAGGCCTTCGAGCCCGCCCTTGTAGAGCCCGCTGACCGCGTTGACGGCGGCCTCGTCGCTCAGCTCCGGCGGCGGGTCGTTGTTGGGGAAGCCGCGGTAGAACGCGCCGGTCCATTCGACGACGCTGCCCTTGCCGTCCGCGCTCGGCGTGACCGCGATGGTCGACGAGTAGTTCGTCACCGGCAGCACCTTCACGTCGACGGCGGTGATGCGATACGAATAGCTCATCTTCTCGGCATCAAACTTGTAGAGCTCCTCGTCGACGGTGGCGCCGCCCTTCAGGGTCAGCTTGCGCGTGGCGCCGATCTCGTTGCCCTTGTCGCCTTCGGTCTTGTCGACCACCCCGAGCCAGCTCATGTCCTGGAAGTTGCCGATCACGGCCCACACCTTGGCGGGCGCGGCGTTGATCTCGACATGCTCCTGCACCTTGCGCCGGGTCGGGCCATGCGCGTCCGCCGTCGTCAGGGTCGTGATTGTCAGGGCCGTCGTTGCGATCGCGAGCGCTGCCATTGCGGCCCGCGCCTTGCCGAACACCATCCTCATATCGTTTCCTCAACCAGTCTCATTGGCCCGCGCATCCGGCGCGGGCGGGCCCATCTTTGCACCGCACCAGATTGTTGCAACAAAAAAGACCGTGTCGTGGCGATCGGCGGCCGCCTCAATTCGCGCCGCAGCAGCGCTTGTATTTCTGGCCGGAACCGCAGGGACACGGATCGTTGCGGCCGACCTTGCCAAAGGAGGCGAACGGGTTGGGCTGCCTGGCAAAGTTGGTGAACGTGGGCACCGGCGGCCCGCTCTGCCGGTATTGATACAGGGTCAGCACCGCCTCGCGGATATCAGCCGGCGCATCGCGGTCGAGCTTGGCGTTCTCGACACGATCGTCGTCGAGCGCCAGCTCGATCGCCACCATCAGGCTCACAGCCGCGTCAGCCACGTCGCCGTCGATCTGCCGATAAGCCTTGAACCTCTCATGGCGAAGGTCCACGGCCGCCGCGAAGCCGTCGATCCACAGCTCCCAGACGACGTCGCCGTTGAAGGCGTCGATTGGAAAGCGCGGCTGGTACTGCTCCGGGTGCCGCGCGAGCGTCAGCGCGATCTCCCGGTGATAGTCCATGACCAGCCCGAGCACCTCATTGGTATGGTCGATGCTGATGAAGACGGAGCGATGCCCCTTGCCGAGCCCGAAGGCTGACGCGAACCATTCGCCCGGTGGAATTGGCTCGGGGAGCACGAGCAGGCCGGCGATGAAGCCGTCGAGCTCCTCCAGCACCATGGCGCGATCATCCAAGGCCAGGAGCGCCTGTTCGAGCTTGTCGTGGCGACCGATCTGCTCCGGCATGCTGCCCCCATCGTCCTTCGCTGCCGTCACGTCCCGAGTCGCCCGACGGGCACGCCGCGCACATGGCTGAGCCACGACGGAGCCGTTTTGACACCAAAATCGCCATGCGCGCAAAACCTAAATTTGCGCACGGGATCAGCGGCATCACCCCTGTCCAGTCCGGCGCGAAAAATATCCACCTTCCAATTTTCCGAAATTTCGGGTTTCCTGGACGCGTCCCGTCCTCGCGAGAGGGGCGCTTCGCGGTCGTCACGGGCGTGGAGGGCGGGATGCGATGGACGTCACGGACCCGGTGCTGATGCGCAAGACGACGGGTCTCGTGGCGGACGGCGAAATCGTGTGGTCCTGACTTCCCCACGCTGAGGTCAAGTGGGTGTCGATGCCTCCCCAGGCGTCGCGCCGATGACGGTGGCCAAAAAGCCCGGTGCACCGAGGAGCGCGCATAAGCCGTAAAGCCGTCGCTCAGGGAAGGCCGGTGGCGAGCTCAAGCGGTCGTCGCAACACCAAGTGTTTTCATTCCTGATAGCAACTCGTCAAGCGCCTCGGCTGAACCTGTGGTACCTGCCGCCTGCACTTCTTTCGCAGGCAGGCCATGGGTGCGGCCAGCGCCCGGCACTCCCCGCGCCCTCTCATCTCGGAGGGCAAACCAAGAGCAGGACTCGGGCGCAAATCTGCGTCGCGGGATCGCTCTCGCTCGGCGATGCCTTACGCCTTGCGCACGGTCCCGAGGAAGCCCTCGACCGCCACCCGAAACCGGTCGGCATCATCAGACATGCGGCGCACCGAATCGGCCATCGCAGCCCCCGCATTGCCGGTCTGCCGGTTGAGCGCAGCGACCGAGCCGATCGTGTCGGTGACGGCGCGCGTGCCTTGGGCGGCCTGCTGGAAGTTGCGCGAGATCTCGGTGGTGGCGGCGCGCTGCTGCTCGACGGCGGCCGCGATCGCCGTCATCTTCTCGTCGATGCCGGAGATGTTGAGGCTGATGGCGCGGATCGCCTCGACCGATTCGCCGGTGGCGGCCTGGATCTCGGCGATCTGCCGCGTGATGTCGTCGGTCGCGGTCGCCGTCTGCGCCGCGAGGTTCTTGACCTCGCCGGCGACCACCGCAAAGCCGCGGCCGGCATCGCCGGCGCGCGCCGCCTCGATGGTCGCGTTGAGCGCGAGCAGATTGGTCTGGCTGGCGATCGCGGTGATCATCTTGACGACCTCGCCGATGCGGTTGGCGGCACGGTCGAGCATCTCGACGGTGGCGTTGGTCTGCGCGGCCTTCTCGACTGCCTGGCGCGCATCGGCCGCGGAGGCCTGCACCTGCGATGCGATCTCGGAGACGGAGGCCGTCAGTTCCTCGGTCGCCGCCGCGATGGTCTCGAGATTGGTGGTCGCGGTCTCGGCGGCGCTGGCCACCGCTGCGGTCTGCTCGGTGGAATCGTCCACCAGCTTGCGGACGTCGCCGGCGCTGGAATCAAGCTGGCCGGTCGAGTTGCCCATGCTGACGATGACCGCCTGCACGGTATCGTCGAAGCTCCTGCAGGCGCTGTCGATCGCCTGCGAGCGCTCCAGCCGCTTACCCTGGTCCTGCTCGCGCTCCTGGGCGAGCCGGTCCGCCGTCGCGGCGCTCGCGCGCAGGCCCTCGAGCGCCGCGGCCATCGCGCCGAACTCGTCGGCATGGGCGAACTGCGCCACCGGCGTCTGATAGTCACGTTGGCCGATGCGCTCGATCGCCTGCATCAGCGTCCGAACCGGACGCACCAAGCGGACGCGCACCGCGCGCAGCGCCAGGGCGGCGACCAGCAGCGCAGCGACAAAGGCGATCGACTGCACGACCAGGCTGGTCAGCGCCGCGGTCTTCAGCGCCTCGGCGCGGGCGATCGACGCGTCGAGCGCGGTCATGCCGATGGCGATGATGCCGTTGAACGGGCCCTGGCAGAAGGCGTTCCATTCCGCCGGCGCCATCGCCGGCTTGCCGCTGCCGTCGAGACTCTTGGTGATCTGGTCCATGCGCTGATGCGCCGCTTCGACCTCCGCCCGCGAGCTCTTGACGACGGCGGCGAGCGCGGTGCTGCCGGCGCCGGCGGTGAGGTCGTCCAGCCCGCTCCAGCCGGCATTGATGGTGCCGCGGCCCTGCGCCGTCGCCAGCTTCTGGGCCTCCTCGAGCGGCTTGGAGCTGTTGATGTTGGGACGCAGCGCCGAGCACTGCAGGCCGTAGCGGTCGCGGACCTGCCAGGCGAGACGGCGCGCCTGCACCATCTGCGCGATCGCGGGATCCGTCATCCAGGCGCGGTTCGAGACGGCGAGCGACGCCGCATTGGCGGCATCCAGCGTCTTGGTCATCTGGTCGTACCAGGCATTGGTGCGCGCCAGCACCCGCTCGGCACGCGGCCGCGCGCCCTCGTCGAACAGCAGCTTGAACTGCGGCACCGTCGCGTCCCAGGCAGCCTTCAGCCTGGTCACGAGATCATCGCGCTCGGGAATGTCGAGACCGGCAAGGGCGGCGACGATGCCGTCATACCCCCTCGCCTCGACCCCTTGGAACTCGGTCAGCTTGGCGCGCGGGTCGTCCTCGCTGAGCAGCGCGCTCTGAATGTCGCCGCGGTGGGCGCGCATGACGAGGACGTTCTGGAAGATCGCCTTGTCGGCGGCGGCGAGTTGCTCGGTCGCGACGCTCTCGCGGTAACGCCCGGCCGCGCCGCTCATCAGGATCGCCGTGGACACCAGGATGCCCGCCGCCAGCACCGACAACAACACCATCAGCAGGGTACTGACCGACTTCTTCATCACGCACCGCCTCAACCACGAAAAGTGGCAGGATGACGCAATTGCACGAATTCTTCCTTAACCATGGACCGGCACAGAGGTCCCCGAGGTAATCAGTTGCCGAACACGCCTGCTCCACCGCAACAAAAAGCGCGCAAGCCGCGCCGAGCCACGCGATGGCGCGCCCTGCGCCGCGATGCGGCGCGGCTCGCGCAGCGCGGCGGGCGCTGGCTGCGCCGGGCTGCGGGCTCAGCGCCTCGGTGGTTGAGGATCGCGGCCGTCGTCATGCTCGCGCTTGGCGTCTTCGCGCTGGCCAATCTCGCCTATCACGTCGTCCGCAAGCCGACCGAACTGTTCGTGGTGACCGGCCATTCGCTCGACAAGGAGCCGGAGCAGACGTGGCGTGACTATGGCGCGCTGTTCCGCGCGCATGCGACGCGCTCGATCACGCCGGAACTCCTGGCCGCGCTGGCGCAGACGGAAAGCTCCGGCAATCCGGTGGCGCGCACCTATTGGCGCTGGCGCCTGGCCTGGAACCCGTTCGCGCTGTATCAGCCCGCCTCCAGTGCCGTTGGCCTGTTCCAGATGACCGATGGCACCTTCGCTGACGCCTCGCGCTTCTGCATCCGGGACCACGAGGTGGTCAGCGACGGCTGTGGATCACCAAGCCTGTACATCCGCGCCTGGCCCGCGCATGCGGTAGCGCTGACCGTGATCTCGCTCGACCGCCAGGTCGCCGCCGTGCTCGCACGTACGCCTGCCGCAAAGCCGACACCGCAGCAGCGGCAGGATCTCGCCGCTGTCATACATCTCTGCGGCGCCGGGCCGGCAGCGGGCTTCGCGCGCCGCGGGTTCAAGCCCGATGATGGCGAGCGCTGCGGCGACCATTCGGTCGCGGGCTATCTCGGCAAGGTCAACGCCATGAAGAAGCAGTTTCGGACTCTGGCGGCAGGTGGAGGCTAGGCGTTTGGAGGATGTGCATCCAGCCGCAGCATGCCGGCACGGCGTCTGTTCGCAGAGCGGCCGCTTCACGTCGAGGTGATGACGAACGAATGCACTGATTGATCCTGCGCCGCTGTGTCTTATCTCGGATGCTCACGATCTCCCAATGGTGGTGTTTCATGCTCTCCGATGCTTCAGCAACACGCCCGCAAGACTCCCCGCATCAGGTTCGGCCATCGGCGCGGACGACATCACAGCGTGACGATGCCGCGCCCGTCGTGCGGATCGACAGCTTCGCCGGTGCCCGCGAGGTGCTGCGCTGCCCGGACGTTCGGCAGGCCGGCTTCAACGCAGAGCTCGTCGCACGCTTCATCGGACCGGCACATGCGCCGGTGCTCTATCAGGACGGCGAGCCGCATCAGAAGCAGCGCAGCGCCACCGCGCGCTTCTTCGCGCCACGCGTGGTCGCGACCCGCTATCGCGAGCTGATCGAGCGGACCAGCCATGAGCTCGTCGCGCGCTTTCGCGCTGCCGGCCGCGGGCGCCTCGACGACATGAGCCTCGAGCTTGCGGTGGCGGTGGCAGCCGACATCGTTGGACTCACCGAGAGCGACAGGGCCCGCATGGCGGTGCGGCTGAACCGGTTCTTCAGCGCGCCCGTGTCGGGGCACGGCACGATCGCCACGCTGCGGCAGGCGCTGCTCGGCCAATGGCGGATGCTGAGCTTTCACTGGTTCGACGTGCGGCCGGCGATTCGCGTCCGCCGCCGGACGCCGCGCGAGGACGTGATCTCGCATCTGATCCAGGAGGGCTACTCGGACCGCGAGATTCTGACCGAATGTCTCACCTATGGCGCCGCGGGCATGGCAACCACGCGCGAGTTCATCGTGATGGCCGCATGGCGGCTGCTGGAGCGCGAGGATCTGAGGGCGCGCTTCCTGCAAGGCGATGAACAGGACCGTATGACGATCCTCGAGGAGGTGCTGCGGCTTGAGCCGGTCGTCTCCACGCTGAAGCGCCGTGCGACGCGTGATCTCGTGGTCGATAGCGGCGCGGGGCCAATGGCAATCGCCGCCAACAGCCTCGTCGAAATCGAGGTGGGCGCTGCCAACCGTGATCCGAGCGCGGCAGGCCCCTGCCCGCACCAGCTCGATCCCGATCGTGCACGGCCCGCGAAGGCCTCGGCGAGCCTGATGAGCTTCGGCGACGGCCCGCACCGCTGCCCCGGCGCGGCGGTCGCGCTGCATGAGGCGGCGATCTTCCTCGACCAGTTGCTGCGCGTGCCCGGCCTGCACCTCGAACAGGTGCCGGCGATGACCATCAATCCCGTCAGCTCCGGCTATGAGCTGCGCGGCGCCGTGATCGCGGTGGCTCCGCAGAGGTGATGACGCACACGCGGCATGGTCGCCGGCGGGCCGGGTTCCGCGTTAAGCACGTCGGCTTCGCGAGGTGTGGGGAAGCCCCTGATGTTAACAGATTGGCAACGAACTCCCGCGCATTTTCGGGGCCCCATTAGTGTAGGAGTCACCATGTCAGAGATCGGCATTCCCGGCGCGCGCATCCGGTCCTTCGTCGAGCGGATCGAGCACCTCGATGGCGAGTTGGCGGAGCTGAACGAGCAGAAGAAGGAAGTGTTCGCCGAGGCCAAGGGTGAAGGCTTCGACGTCAAGATCCTGAAGGAGATCATCAAGCTCAGGAAGCAGGACCAGGACGAGCGCGACGAGCACGAGACCCTGCTCGACACCTATCTGCGGGCCATGGACGCGGCCGAGAGCGCGCCCAAGGTCGCCGAGAAGAAAGCGGCGTGACGACGGGCTGGCTGGACCAGCGACGTCGTAGACAACGGCAGCGCGCGACGCTCCGGCAACGCGCGCTGTAGCTGCAGACCGGGCGGGATTTTCCTTGCCCGGTTCCATCCGAGCCTCTAACGCTGCACACGCTTCCAGCAGCGCCTTGAGGACGAGATGACCGACGCAACGACCTGCCCCCAATGCCATTCCGAACACGCCTATCAGGATGGCGCGCTGTGGGTCTGCCCGGAATGCGGTCACGAATGGAGCGGCGACGCCGCGAGCGCCGCGGCGGCCGACGACGATGCCAGCATCCGCGATGCCAACGGCAATGTGCTCGCTGACGGTGACAGCGTCATCGTGATCAAGGACCTCAAGGTCAAGGGCTCATCCTCGGTGGTCAAGGGCGGCACCAAGGTGCGCAACATCCGCCTGCAGGAGGCGAGCGACGGCCACAACATCGCCTGCAAGATCGACGGCATCGGTCAGATGAACCTGAAGTCGGAATTCGTGCGCAAGGCGTGAGACCCGTGACCTCCCGGAACATTCACGACGCCGCGGCGTTCGGATGAACAATGGGAGGATGGCCATGCTGACGGATAACCAGATCGCGACGCTTTCGGATATCGGCCAGGCGATCGCCTTCTCACCCACCCGACAGGACGAGCTCGACGACCTGATCCGCGAAGGCTACGTCGCCAAGGATGGCGACATCTACGAGCTGACGGCGAAAGGCCAGAAAGTGCTGACCGATCGCGGCGCCGGACTGAACGAGGCCTGAGACCTCGCAGACCGCGAGAACCCACAGCCTCTGGCCGATCAGCTCCATCGAGCAGGCTCCAACGCATCACACCCGGATCAGACGGACCTTGGTCCCCCAGGGATCGGCGGTCTCCAGACCGTTCGGTAGCGCCGTGAGGGTTGCGCCGGCATGACGCAGCCGCGCCTCCTGCGCTGCCAGCAGGTCTTCGCCCCTGACCTCGAAGGAGAACCAGGACAGCCCGGTGGTGCCGTCGTCGCGGCGGCCAGCGCCGGCGCTGCGCCAGGTGTTGGCGCCGATGTGATGATGGTAGCGGCCGGAGGACAGGAAGGCGGCGCGGTCGATCGTCCGAGTCGGGTTGAGGCCGATCAACCCGGTGTAGAAGCCGGCGGCCTGGCCGATGTCGCCGACCTTCAGATGCACATGACCGATGCGCAAGCCGTCGGGCGCGCACGCATAGTTGCTGGTGCGCGTATCGGTCAGCGCCACGAGATCATCGACGTCGAGCTGCTCGGTGCCCATCCTGACCACGCCGTCCTGCCACTGCCACAGCTTCGGCGGCCGGTCGGAATAGACCTCGACGCCATTGCCTTCGGGATCGTCGAGATAGATGGCCTCGCTGACATTGTGATCGGCGAAGCCGGTCAGCGGCGTACGGTTGCGCGCGACATGCACCAGCCAGCGCGCGAGGTCCTTGCGCGTCGGCATCAGGAAGGCGGTATGAAACAGCCCAGCCGCACGCGGCGATTCGCGGCTCGCCTCGGGCCGCGGTTCGAGTTCGATCAGCGGCACGCCACCAGCGCCGAGCCGGACTGACAGCGCCGTCCGCTGCAGGACGGAGAGGCCGAGGACGTCCCGGTAGAACGCTGCCACCTTGTCGGGATCGTTGACGCGCAAGGTCACCATGCCGATCCGGATCGGGGTCTGGCTGGCGAAGGTCGGGCCCGCGGCCGTACTTTCGCCGCCGCCTTCGGCCCGCGCGGCTGCAATGGCGGCCATCGTCATCGACGAAACGCCGGCAAGCTCGAGCAGCGCGCGTCGCGTGAAATCGGTGGTCATGAAATCCCCCAGAAATACCCCGTCTTCCTACGGAACTGCCGCCCGCTGGCGCAAGCCTGCCCATCGGGCGGGCCCGTCACGTCGGTGTGAAGCCACGGTTTTCGGCAATGGGGCGAACACGGCATCCAATCCTGCGATACGCAGCCGTTGGCGAACGATGCAGGACTGCGCAAGCGCTGCCTGTTGTTTGACATCGCCCGATTACGCTCCACCCGGTGGCCCGAACGGAAAGGCGCAACGGCGAGCAAACAGTCGACTCATCAGCAGCGAAGGCACGCCAAAGAGTGAACGATGCGTGATGTAAGCAGTGAATCCGTCACGCTTTTGTAGCCATGAAGTGACACCCGTACCAATCCTTTCCGTAGCAACACGGCGTAGATTCATAACTTGGCATGAACTCTGCTTTCTCGATCCTTACCGGGTCCCACTCTGAAGAGGCAGAATCAACGTGCTCGTCACTCTCGTCGCAATGCTCTGCAACGGCCAACTCTGCATGGAGAAGGTTGTTACCAACAGCGAGATGTCCGGCATCACGATGACATCATGCGCGGTCAGTGCGCAGATCGGAATCGCAGACTGGATGTCCAAGGGTCCCTATCACGAGTGGCGTCTCCAAAGTTACAAGTGCGTCGCCGGCACCTATGTGCCGAAGACCCACGCCTGATCGGCTGCCCTGGCCGGCCGGTGCCCGGATCCCCGGGGACCGGCGGCCTTGCCGGCGGTCGCGCATGGCGCCTGTCGCGTGTTCGACGCACGCGGCGTCGCGTTCGTCACATGCCCGGCAGCAAACTGGCCATTTGCATGCAAATGAGCCCCGAATCGTCGCCTTGGGCGGCGTTGCGGCTGGCCCGCTTCGTGCAAAGCCTCTCGCGTGAACGAGGGGATGCGTCATGCCGTTCTACAGCTTTCATTGCGCGACCTGCGCAGAAGATATCGAGTTGCTGGTCGGGCTTTCGGAAAAGCCGGTCTGCCCGACCTGCGGCGGCCGCAAGCTCACCCGCCTGCCCTCGCTGCCGGCAGCGCCGGCGCGCAGCCCTGGCCTGATCAAGGCGGCGCGCGCCCAGGCCGCACGCGAGGGGCATCTCAGCAACTACAGCCGCAGCGAACGCAAGAAGCGCTGATCGAACGTAAGCCAGCCGTGGGGCAGATCCTCAGTCCGAGGTGATCTGCACTTCGGGGACGTCGTCCTCGGGATCGTCGATGTCGAGGCCGTCCTCCTCGTCCAGATCGATGCCGGAGAGGCAGACATCGCCGTCATCGATCACGAGGTGGATCGGCTCCAGCGCCTTGCCCTGGCAGGGCCCGATGAAGCACTGCCCGGTATCGAGATCGAACTGCGCGCCATGCTGGCTGCAAACGAGGAAATTGCCTTCCTCGTCCATGAACTCGCCCGGACGCTTGTCGAGGCGCGCGCCCTGATGCGGGCAGGCATTCTCGAAACCGTAAAAGTTGTTGCCCTTGCGCGTAACCAGGATCGGCCAGGGCTTGGCGCTGCCATCTGCATCGCGCCGCTGCAGGACGAATCCTTGCGCCGTGCCGTCGTCGACCTCGTAGGTCGCGCAGATCGCGAACAGCGTGTTCATGCCGTGCCTCCTCTGGCGCATCCACGACATCGCGGGCGCCTCGAGGACAGCCGCAGCAAGCAGCATGCCAGCCGCTTTGTCAGAACAGACGCGCCCTCAAGCCAGGGGCATGCCGAGCCGGCCGATCCCGGGAAATTTCAGCGCCGGCCGACGCCAATCGACGCCCAGAACTCCGCCAAAGACGTTCAGCTCGAGGCCTTCGATCCAACCGACGGTAATGCCGAGATAGCCGCCGAGCGACAGGAACAGGCCGGTGCCGGACGCCGTGCGCCCCCACCAGGCGTCATAGGGGAAGTCCTTGCCGATCGCGGTCGGCGGCAGCACGGCGTTCAGCTCGGGCACCGCATTGAGCGTCGCCTGGACAAAGGTGTTCGAGTTCGGGCCCGGCCAGGCGTTGTAGTCGCCATAGGCGCGGAAGCGATAGCCCTCGACGACGCTCCGGATCTTCGGGATCACGCGCTCGGCCTCGTCACCATCGACGGCCAGCACCATCTCGGGCAGCGCCCCAAACCAGCGCCCGTCGGGCGCGAAGCCGTCGACACGGATCGGCTCGCCCCAGGCCGTGTAGTCATAGCGCGTATAGCGCGGGGCGCCCTTCTCCTTGACGACGATCCAGCTGTGGACCGCGAAGATGCCGCGCCAGCGCACGGTGCGCGCAGCGAATACGCGCACGATCGCGTCGGCATGCTGTGCAGGGGACGGCAGCAGGCCCGCGCTCGAGCGATCTGCGGACTGCCAATTGCCGCGGCGATCGCCACGCAGATAGTTCGCGGCGGACAGTGAGATGGGCGTGATGATGAGCAGCAGGAAGAGGAGCACGAGCTTTTTCACGGCAGGCGGAGATGACGATGTGAGGATAAGTCTGATGTAGTCATCCTCTCCGATCGCGCCAGCCAGCCGGGCCCTACAAACATGGTCCGCAAAGTTCACAATCAGGACACCAGCATAACGAACTCGCTGGTTGCGCGCTGCCGGCCGTGGAGGCTAGTGCCGGCGGAATCCACCGCCTGACCCTGACCGACCACCACCACCACCACCACGGGGACCGCTGGCGCCCATGTGCGGAGCACTCATCGCGGTGCCTCCGGCGAAGTGAGCAGGTGTGCCGATCTGCGGCGCGCCGCCGATCGTACCCCGCATGCCGCCCATCTGCGCCCGGGCGCTCTGCGGCGAACCGCCGCCGCGTCCCATCGCCGACTGCGTGGTTTGAGCCGGCGTCGCGGGCTGCGATGCCGCTCCCATCGCGGACCTGGCTCCGCCAGGACCTGCGACCGGCGCTGGCGATCCCGTCGCCATGCGGGGAGGTGTGACGGACTGGCCGCCAGCTCCAGCTGCGGCGCTCGCTGCGCCAGCGGGCTGCGCCACGGCGCCCGGACCACGCCCCGGACCGGCCGGGTTCATGCCCGGTTGTTGCGGATTTTGGGCTGTGACGGGCTGACGATGCCAATAGCGATTCCAGAACGCATGCCGATGGAACCACGGGCGCCCGATGTAGAACGTGCTCCAATAGGTCGTCAGCACGAACGGCGTAACCGGCACGTACTCGACATATTCCGGAAGGACCACATATCGCTCGCGGTACAGATAGGAGAGCGTTCGCGCCGCCACCCAGCCGCGCTCGCGTTCGAAACTGACGTCGCACCACGCGCCGCCCTCGATGCAGCCATGGATGGTAACGCGGGCGCCCGCTGGAATGCGCTCGACGACAGGAAAGCCGGAACCTGGGCCTGCGCGCATCGTCGCCGAGGTGCGCACCAGTCCGGTGGAGGCGACAGCCAGCGATGTCGTCGTCGCGATCAGCAGCGCTGCCAACAGACACGATCTGAATCTCACCATGAGCACCTCCTGTCTGCTTGCGGGAGCGCAGCTGAGCGCGACATGCTTGCTCCGCATGCGCAGTTCGCCCGCTTCGGCATGAACCGAAGGGGATGGTGACAGGCTATCGCGCCAACCTCACGGCGCTACGGTGGACGCGGCGATTTGCCCGCGCCTCATTGGATCCGCTTGAAGGTGGGAAGATCATCACGCGGCCTCAGCGGCGATGCGCCGCGCCCATGATTCCGCCATAGGCAAGCGCGTCTCAGGGCGCGCCATTGCCCGAGAGGATCTGTCCGACGCCGCCCAATCCGCGGCGAAATGCTTCGTCGAAAGTCACGCCACGGATCTGCCACTCGTGCTGCTGTCCCGCCGCGTCGAGCCGCCACTGCGCGACCCAGACGAGTTCGTTGTCATCCCAGGTCAGGCGTCCGAACAGCTTCGCCTCTGCGCCGGGCAGCAGCGCGAACAGGTCCGCGGTCGGACCATCGCGCAGATCGGCCCTTCCAGGATCGACCTTCGCGAGCATTGACGACGTGGGCAGAACGATATCGAGGCCGCGCTTTGCCGCCGCAGCCCGCAGCGCGTCACGCTGCAGGTCGGATTGCCGGTCATCCGACACGACCAGAAAATTCCTGCCGCCGGACCTCATCGCCACGATCACGGCGACGGCGGGACGCGGCGCCAGCCACGGCTTGACGCCCAACGACGCGAGCAGATCGTCGATCTTCGTGCGGTCGAACGATGTGGTCAGATCGTAAGAGCGATCGCGGGTGCCCTGCTCGTCGTGCTTCGGCTTCCCCGACTTCTGGTCATGATAGTCGAAGCCGGTGACGAACTCGCTCGCCCGAGCCTTGAGCGGTGACAGCCGCGCGTCTCCGCTGAGCTGAAACGCGCCGGACACCTTGATCAGCACGTCCTCCAGACAGATCGCAAAGCCTGCCCGGCGGTTGTCCTCGCCCTGCCCGGTCACGATGGTCTGAGCGCGATAGAGGTCGTCGGTCTCTGCCCTAGCGCCATGACAGAGCCCGACGATCAGCCACAGCGCGAGGCACCATGCACCTCGCCGGAAAGCACCGCGCCGTCCCATCTTGTCGCTCCGCTCGCAGCGGGTGAACGGCTATTTTTGCCGGTCGAGCTTGATGATCGTCTTCGTGCCGTTACCGTCAGCGGTCGAGAACGTGACGCGATCGCCGGCGTGGACCTCCTCGATCATCGCATTGTCCTTGACCTTGAACTCCTCGGCGGCGGACGCATTCGCGCCCACGGTTCCACTCTGAACGCGCTTGATCGCAACGGTTCCATTCAGGCGGTTGATTCCCGTTACGACGCCCGTGGCACCCTGCTCTGCAGCAAGCGCAGGCAAGCTCCACGCAAGAGCTGCGACCGTGGCCAGAGTCATTCTTGCTGCTTTCATCGCTGTTCTCCTGCTGTCTGGTCCGCGGCAGACAAGACGCCACGAACCCCTTTTGGTTCCCGAGTTCAGTCTACCTGCTTTGATTATACTCGCAGATGAACGCGGCCGTTTGACGGACCGCAAGTTGAAACGGTCATCCCCGCGCTCACGATGCCGATGGGGTCACTCAAGGCAAACCGGGTTTTCCGAACTACACGCCGCCGGTACCTCGCCGATCGGCCTACACGACCGGCGGGCAGCCCACCCCTATGTAGTCGCTTCCCGACATTTGTCATCAGACCCCGCAGACTTCGTTCGGTGCTGCGGCGCGGCTGTGATCGCTCTGTAACGCCGAATTCATCAATGCGTCATGATGCGCCTTGACAGCGACGACAAGCGGGAGGACAGATTGCGGCTGTTGTTCGTCTGCATGACTGCCCACGACAACGTCAGCGACGGCCGAACGACGGCAAACATTCGATCGCAAGGAGGTTCAATGACTCCACCTCCGTACCAGATCCGCTGAGTGTAACGGTATCGTTTCGGACCATTGCATAGCGGCAAACCACGAACGGCACGCCGGGGCGCGGCTTAGTGGGCTGCATCAGCAAGGCATGGCCCCTTGCCCGCCCGGCGGTTGCCGTTGGCACTCGAACGGATAGTGCTGTGGCGCCGTGGTTGACCGGATTCAACGGTGAGTAGCTGCTGCTGCCGGCCGCACTGGCTGCACGTAGCAGCGATGCCGGAACCAGCAACACGTTTTTTGGACGTTCTTGAGGTGCAGACATCGCGAGATGTCGACGTCTCGCGCCGTCAGCGCGACGTCGGACGCTTGTGGTCCGCCGCGCGCCGACTCATTGGCCGCTGCTATTTGGTATAGCTGTTACTTACTGTAGTCGTAGAAGCCCTTGCCGGTCTTGCGGCCAAGCTGTCCGGCGGCCACCATCTCCTTCAGCAGCGGCGCGGGGCGATATTTCGGATCGTTGAAGCCGTTGTAGAACACCTCCATCACCGACAGCATCGTATCGAGGCCGATCAGATCCGCCAGCGCCAGCGGGCCGATGGGATGATTGCAGCCGAGCTTCATGCCCTCGTCGATGTCGGCGGCGGTGGCGATGCCTTCCGAATAGGCGAAGATCGCCTCGTTGATCATCGGGCACAGGATGCGGTTCACCGCGAAGCCGGGGCTGTTCTTGGCGGTGATCGCGACCTTGCCGATGCGCTTGGCGAAGTCGGCCGCGGCGGCATGGGTCGCATCCGAGGTCTGCAGGCCGCGGATCAGTTCGAGCAGAGCCATCATCGGCACCGGATTGAAGAAGTGCATGCCGATGAAGCGGTCCGGCCGGTCGGTGGCGGTTGCGAGCTTCGTGATCGAGATCGACGAGGTGTTGGTGGCGATCAGCGCCTCCGGCTTCAGGTTCGCACAGAGATCCGCGAGGATCTTGTGCTTGAGCTCCTCATTCTCGGTCGCTGCTTCGATGACCAGATCACAGCTCGTCAGCTTCGCCTTGTCGGTGGTGCCGGTGATGAACGACAGCGCCTTGTCCTTGTCGGCGGCGGTCATCTTGTCCTTCTTCACCAGGCGATCGAGGCTCGAGCCCACCGTGGCGAGCCCGCGCGCCACGGCCTGCTCCGAGATATCGACCATGACGATCGGGATGCCGGCCGCCGCGCAGACCTGCGCGATGCCATTGCCCATGGTGCCCGCCCCGATGATGCCGACCGTCTGAATCATTGCTGATGCCTCTCTCGCTACCTGGGGACCGCGCCCCGCTTTCCGGTGTTGCTTAACAGGCTATCGCGCGGCCCGGTAGACCCCCGCCCGCCGGCTCAAAAGCAGGCACGCACGCTCGGCTTCAGGAGACGGAGGCGTGAGCCGGTTGGCCTTCTCCCACCTTACGGAAGGCCTCGCGGATCGACGTCAAGAGCGTCTGCACGCGCGCCAGACTGGCCCGCGTCGTCGGTACCAGCGCCTTGACGCAGAGATCGGGCACCAGGACCTCCGGGAGAAGCTCGATCAGAGCGCCGCTCCGCAGCCGCTCCGCCACCGCCATCCGCGACACCACGGCGATGCCGCCGCCCGCACTCAGGGCCTCGACCAGCAGCGCGTTGTTGTTGGTCACGAGCCGCGGACGCACCGCCATCGTCGTCAGTCCATTCGTGCCGTCGAACGTCCAGACCGGTCCCATCGGCGTGAATACCAGGCAGTCGTGATTGGCTAGATCTCGCACCTGTCGCGGATGGCCGCGCCGCGCGAGATAGGACGGCGCGGCACACAGCACCCGCGGAAAGGCCAGCAGCGGCTCCTCGATGACGCCGTGGAAGGACGAGGGCATCATGGTCAGCACGATGTCGAAGCCCTCCTCGACCGGATTGACGGTGCGGTCGACCAGCACCGCCTCGAGCGTGACCCGCGGATACTTGATCTGGAAAGCTGCGAGCAGCCCGGACAGATCGATGGCCATCGGCGATCCCGGCGCCTTGATCCGGATCTGGCCTTCGATCTCGTCCGGCGATCGTTTCACGCCGGCGGCCATCTCGTCGTACTCACGGACGATCTGCTGCATGGTCTCAAGATAGCGTTCGCCGACTTCCGTCAGTTGCAGTCGCCGCGTGCTCCGCCGCAGCAGCTTGCATTTGAGCGACCACTCCAGTTGCCCGACCCGCTTGGTCACGACCGATGGCGCCAGCCCCATCTGGCGCGCCGCCTCGGAAAAGCTTCCGCCCCGGGCGGTGGCTACAAATGCCTGCATGTTCAAGAGGCTATCGCTCATTTCATCCAATCCGGAAAAAATGTCCGTCCGAAATAGCCTATTCTCTCTCGATCCCGAAGCAAATAGCCTGCAGCCGCAAACTGCTTTGGCTGCGGATGCATCCCCCACGTTGCGCCCGACGCCGGCTGTTCCGCCAAGAACGGCCAAGAACGGCCGGGCGTCGCCAGAGTGGTTTGCAACAAGCCGTCGTCAACGAACGGCAGACAAAGGGGAAGGAGCGACAATGAGCGCCACAGCCGTCATTGACGTCAGCGACGTCATCGAGCGCCAGCGCCGCAACGGCCTGGTGCTCAAAGTCATGATCCTCTCCACGGTGATGATGTGCCTCGATGGCTATGACCTGCACGCCATGGCATTCGCGGCGCCGGCCATCGTCCGCAGTTGGGGCATCGACAAGGCCACGCTTGGCGTGGTGTTCAGCGCCGGCGTGTTCGGCATTCTCGTCGGCGGCCTGATCTTCGGCTATCTCGGCGACCGCATCGGACGGCGGCTGGCGATCGTCGCGGCCACGATCACGTTCGGCGGCTTCAGCCTGCTGACGGTGTGGGCCGGCGATCTGAATATGCTCATCGCGCTCCGCTTCCTCGCCGGCATCGGCATCGGCGGACTTGCACCGCTGTGCTTCTCGCTCAATCTCGAATATGTCCCGAGCCGCTATCGCGGCACCGTGGTCGCGATCATCATGCTCGGCTATGTCGCCGGCGGCAGCGCCGGCGGGCTGATCGCGGCCTGGCTGGTGCCGCATCTCGGCTGGCCGATCGTGTTCTGGATCGGCGGCGTGCTGCCGCTGATCGCGGCGATCGTCAGCTTCTTCACCTTGCCGGAATCGATCAAGTTTCTCGTCGTCCAGGGCCGGCAGCCCGACGAGGTGGCGCGCATCGTCAACAGCATCGAGCCCGGCCTCGATGCAAAGCCCACCAGCCGCTTCGTGGTCCAGGAAGAGGAGCCGAGCCCGGCCGGCAGCGGCCCATTCGCACGCGTCACGGCGTTGTTCGACGGCAAGCTCGCGATCGTCACGCCTCTGCTCTGGGTCGCCTACATCGCCAGCTCGATGACGATGTTCTTCCTCAACAGCTGGACGCCGATCCTCGCCGAAGCCTCCGGCTACTCGCCGGCACAGGCGGCCTTCGGCCTCTCGATGTTCAGCCTCGGGGGCTCCGTCGGCGCCCTGCTCGCGGGCTGGGCGCTCGACCGCTTCGGCGTCCTTGCCATTGCCGCGGTGCCGATGATCGCCTGCCCGCTGGTCGCCTCGCTCGGCTTTGCCGGCTTCAGCGACGCCGGCTTCCTCACGGCGATGATGTGTGTCGGCTTCTTCGTCGTCGGCGGCCATCAGGGCCTGAACAGCGCCGTCGGCCAGTTCTATCCCAGCGCCAACCGCGCCACCGCTGTCGGCTGGGCGCTTTCGGTGGCCAAGATCGGATCGATCGGCGGGCCGCTGATCGCCGGACTGCTGATTGCGCGTCACCTGCCGGCGTCGAACCTGTTTCTGCTCGCCGCGCTGCCGCCGCTGGTAATGGCGAGCTGTGTCATCGCCCTGGGCCTGTCGCAGCGTCGGCGGACCGTCACGGCCGCCGAGCCGGACAAGGTCGATCAGGCCGCACCGGCCTGATCCCGTCTTTGCCGCGCGCCACGATGATCCGAGAGCAACGGAGCCGACCATGAGAATGCCCTATGCGGGCGCGATCGATTGCGATCTCCACGTCCCCGCCCCGACGATCAGCCAGCTGCTACCCTATCTCGACGACTATTGGCGCGATCAGCTCGTCAACCGCGCCATCGACCGAATGCCGTTCGCGATGATGAGCTATCCGCCCAATGCGCCGATCAGCATGCGCGCCGATTGGCGCGCATCGCAGGCGGCAACGGCGCTCGACACGCTGCGCACCCAGGCGCTCGACGCGTTCGGCGTCCGGTACGCCGTCGCCAATGTCATCCATGGCGCCGTCGCGCTCCACAATGACGACATGGCCGCCGCGCTCTGCCGCGCGGTCAACGAGTGGCTGCGTGCGGAATGGCTCGACCACGAGCCGCGGCTGCGCGGCTCGATCCTGATCCATCCCCAGGATATCCCGCAGGCGGTGGCAGAGATCGAGCGCCTCGCAACCGATGGCCGCTTCGTCCAGGTCCTGATGCTGGCGATGGGCGAACGGCCGCTCGGCCGCCGCGAGTACTTCCCGATCTATGCGGCCGCGGAACGCCACGGGCTCGTCGTCGCCGTGCATGCCGGCAGCACCTATCGCTACGCGCCGACCATCGTCGGCTGGCCCTGCTATCAGTTCGAGGACTACGTCGCCCAGGCGCAGGCGTTCGAAAACCAGACCGTGAGCCTGATCGCCGAAGGCGTGTTCCAGCGCTTTCCGGAGCTGAAATTCGTCTTCCTGGAATCCGGCGTCAGCTGGCTGCCGGTGACGATGTGGCGCACCGACAAGACCTGGCGCGGCGCCAGGCCCGAAACGCCGTGGATCGACCACTGGCCGTCCGAAATCATCCGCGCGCATATCAGGCTGACGACGCAGCCGTTCGACGCGCCCGACGCCGCGGCGGTCGCTCAGACCATCGAGCGCATCGGCTCCGACGACCTTTTGCTGTTCGCGACCGACTACCCGCATTGGCAGTTCGACGGCGACGACGTGCTGCCCGACGGATTGCCGTCGTCCACGCTGCGCAAGCTGCTGATGGACAATGCGCTGGCGACCTATCCGCGCCTGACCGAGAACGCGCTCGGCGGCACGGCCACGATCGAGGAGACGATCTGATGAACGCCCCATTCCGAGAGCAGCAGGCGCGACAGACCCTCGCGGTGGTGGACTGCGACATCCACCCCGCGCATCGCACGCCCGGCGAGCTGCTGCCCTATCTCGAACCGCGCTGGCGCGAGCACTACCAGACCTATGGCGTGCATGTGCGGCAGGCGCTGTCCAGCACCCTGATGTATCCGCGCATGATGGCTGCGGGCATGCGCTCGGATGCGCTGCCGGCCAATGGTCCGGCAGGCTCGGACCTCGAGATGTTGCGCAAGCAGCATCTCGATCCTGTCAATGTCGAGTTCGGCCTCCTGATGGCGCTGAGCAAGGGCGGCATGGAGGAGCGCAATCCCGAGTTCGCCGCGGCGATGTCGCGCGCGACCAATGACTGGCAGATCGACCGCTGGGTCCGGGAGGAGCCACGGCTGCGCGCCGGCATCGTCGTGCCGCAGGAGTTTCCCGAGGCCGCGGTGGCCGAGATCGAGCGCTGCGCCGCTGACCGCCGCTACGTGCAGATCATGCTGTCGTCACGCCCATCGGACCCGCTCGGCCATCCTCGCTACTGGCCGATCTACGCCGCCGCTGAGCGCGCCGGCCTGCCGATCGGCCTCCATCCCGTCGGCTACAATGGCGGGCATCCATCGACCGGGTCGGGCTGGCCGACCTACTACCTGCAGGAACACTACGTGTTCGTCGCCTGCATGGAAGCGCTTGCCGCGAGCTTCATCCTGGGCGGGGTGTTCGAGCGCTTTCCGGGCTTGAAGGTCGTGCTGGTCGAAGGCGGCTTCGCCTGGGCGCCGGCGCTGGCCTGGCGCATGGACAAGCATTTCGACAAGTTCCGCAAGGAGGTGCCGCATTTGAAGCAGCTTCCGTCCGACTATTTGCGCCAGCACATCTGGTGGACGACGCAGCCGATCGAGGAACCCGAGCAGGCGCGGCATCTGGTCGAGATCATCGACTGGATCGGCTGGGACCGCCTGCTCTACTCCTCGGACTATCCGCATTGGGACTACGACAATCCGAGCTTCTCCTTCAAATTCCCGATGACCGAGGCCCAGCGTCGCAAGATCTTCAGGGACAATGCGATGGCATTGTATCGCCTGTCATGAGTCGCCACGTCGTCTGTGCGGCGGACGAGTTGCCGCCGGGGTCGCGCCGGACTGCCTTCGTCGACGGCCGAGAGATCGCGCTGTTCAATGTCGACGGCCGGCTGCATGCGCTGTTGAACCGCTGCCCGCACGGCGGCGCCCGGATCTGCAGCGGCATCGTCACCGGCATCGCCCAATCGTCGGGTCCAGGCGACTATCGCCTGGAGCGGCACGGCGAGTTCCTGCGCTGCCCCTGGCACGGTTGGGAATTCGAGCTCGCCACCGGGCAGTCATGGTGCGACCCGCGCACGACGCGGCTGCGCAACTATGAGGTCAGGCGCGAGGCTGGTGGGAACCTGGTCAAGGGGCCCTACGTCGCCGAGCGTTACCCGGTCGTCGTCGAGAACGACTACATCGTCATCGACATCTGACGACGCCAGGCGGCGCTGCGCGCGCCCTTTCTGGAACGGATGCTATCTCCTCTCGTTGGTTTTGCGCCCGGTGGACCTGATCGTCGGGCGCAGCGGCGCGGGAGGCGAATGGCATGGACGGCGGAGCGGCAACATTCTGGGGCTGGGGAATCGGCATTGTCGTCCTCGGTCTGGTCCTCGCTTACGCAGCAATGCGATCGGGACGATTGCGCCCCGGCGAGCGCGCGCGGCTCGACGAGAATACGCGGGCAAGCCTTCATGCCCATGATCAGGCTGAACGCGCTACTGGCGCCAGCTCGCGCGTACCCGGCATGCAGAGCAACACGCCCTATGCCCTGCTCATTCCGATCATCGTGGTCGCCGCGGCGATCGCCCTGATGTTCTGGTCGTTCGCAGGCGACCGGACACCACGGCAGGACGCGGTGAACCAGCAGAACACGAACCAGCAGACCACCGGGAATGCCGCGCCGAAACAGGCCCAGCCGACCGCGCCCGCACCGCGGAACGATACCGCGGGCGACAGCGCCAGGGGCAATGGTCCGCTGAACAGGAGCCAATGAGGTTGTTAGGTCGCGGGCCAGTCGTGTCACGCCTCTCGATATGGACCGAGGCCTTACGACGCGCGCGGCAGAGGCCGTCTCCGACGGCCTTCCCCGGCTGCAGCATCTGAGGAGATCACCTTGACGACCGCCGACACAAACCTCCCCGCGCTGGCGCCGACAGCGACCGTTGCGCGGCATCCGATCCACCCGATGCTCGTGCCATTTCCCATCGTCTGCTTCATCGGCGCGCTCGTCACGGACATCGCGTATTGGCGGACCGCCGAGATCATGTGGGCGGACATGTCGGCCTGGCTCCTCCTGGTCGGCCTGATCATGGGCGTGCTGGCCGGCGTTGCCGGTCTGGTCGACTTTCTCGGCAACCGCCTGATTCGATCGCAGACGCCGGCCTGGCCGCACATGATCGGCAACCTGATCGCGCTGGTGCTGGCCTTCTTCAACAACATGGTTCACTCGCGCGATGCCTGGACATCGGTGGTTCCGACCGGGATCATCCTGTCGCTCGTCACGGTCCTGATCCTTCCCATCACGGGATGGCTCGGCTGGGCGCTCGTGTACCGTCATGGCGTCGGAGTCGCCCGATGAGCAATCTCAACGCGCGGCACGTTGCGCCCCTGCTCACGGCACTGCTGCTCGGAACCTCCGCCTTCGGCCTCGCCGGCTGCAACGAAGGTGGCGATCCCAAGGCCGAGGTCGGGGGCAACGTCAAGCTGCCGCCGTTGACGCAGTATCTGCTGCCGCCGATGAACGTCGCCACGGTGGTCGGCTGGAAGCAGGGCGAGACTCCCAAGGTCGCACCGGGCCTGAAGATCGAGGCGCTCGCCATTGGCCTGCAGCATCCGCGCTCGCTGTACACCCTGCCCAATGGCGACGTGCTCGTGGTGGAATCCAAGGCACCGCCGCCGCCGCCCGCAAGACGGCCGAAGGACATCGTCATGGCCTTCGTGGAATCGTGGGCGACGTCGGGCGGCAGTACCGGAGCGAGCAACCGCGTCACGCTGCTGCACGACGCCAACGGCGACGGAATCCCCGAGCAGAAAAGCGTCTTCATCGACCACATGAACTCGCCGTTCGGCGTCGCGCTGGTTGGCAACGACCTCTACATCGCCAACACCGACGCCATCGTCCGCTATCCGTACACGCCCGGCGAAACCCAGATGAAGGACCCGGGCACGACGCTGATCTCGCTGCCCGGCGGCCCGATCGACCACCATTGGACCAAGAGCCTGACGGCGAGCCCGGACGGCCGGCTGCTCTATGTCGGTGTCGGCTCCAACAGCAACATCACCGAGAACGGCATCGAGGCGGAGAAGAACCGCGCCGCCATCCTCGAGGTGGATCGCAGCTCCGGCCGCTGGCGCATCTTCGCGAGCGGACTGCGCAATCCGAACGGGCTGAGCTTCGAGCCGCAGAGCGGCGCATTGTGGACGGTGGTCAACGAGCGTGACGAGATCGGCCCCGACCTCGTGCCGGACTACATGACGTCGGTGAAGGATGGCGGTTTTTATGGCTGGCCGTACAGCTATTACGGCCAACACGTCGATCCGCGCGTGAAGCCACAACGGCCGGACCTCGTCGAGAAGGCGATCGTCCCGGACTACGCGCTAAGCTCCCATGTCGCGCCGCTCGGCATGACCTTCTACACGGCCAATACTCTGCCACAGACCTATCGTGGCGGCGCCTTCGTCGGCGAGCATGGCAGTTGGAACCGCACGCCGCTGAACGGCTACAAGGTCGTCTATGTGCCGTTCTCGGCGGGCAAGCCGAACGGCGAGGCACAGGACGTCGTGACTGGCTTCCTCAACGATCAGAACGAGGCACGGGGCCGGCCAGTCGGCCTCGCTGTCGACAAGACCGGCGCGCTTCTGATCGCCGATGATGTCGGCAACACGGTCTGGCGCGTCACCGCATCTGGCAGCTAACTCGGCGCTCACGCGATGGAGGACGGAATGGGACTTGCGCAATACGCAATTGTCGCGGTGGAAGACCACTGGAGTGTGCTGCATGACGGCAACGTTCACGGTGACTACGCGACCAAGGAAGCGGCGTTCGAATCGGCGGCCGCAGCGGCCACTCTGGCGCTGAAGCAGGGCCATGAAGTGCACCTCAGCGTGCCCGGCAACGATCCAGAGCGATCAAACAACTAATGAGCAAAAGCTCGCGGCGGCCCGGTTCCGCCGCGGCTTCCGCTGATCGTGAACCGCACGCTAACGTGTGTTAGCGACATCGGCGTGATGAGGTCGCAGACTTCTGTTCGGGAGAACAGGAGTTCATCGATGTCAGTCAAGCGAATCCGACGCAAGCAGGTCATTTCGTTCGCAGAACGTCTGCAGCAGGCTGCGGCGGCCGCGCGCGACGCGGCCGAGTTGCTGCCTGCGGGGCAAGAACGCGACCTGCTGTTGAGGAAGGCGCTCCAGGCCGAGACTGCGGCGCATATCAATCAGCTGTTGAGCGCCCCGATCCTGCAGGCCGCCGACCGCTAGCGCGCTGCGCCGAGCGCTACGAGACGGCGCGACAACGCTCCCCCGCCTGCCGCCTCGTGGCAGGAACTCCAACGCATCGAACGCTTTGACTGGGAAAATGACGTGTCCCAGCGAGGTGATGATGGCGCGGCTCGTGATCGGCACATCGGGATGGCACTATGCATCCTGGCGCGGCGCGTTTTACCCGTCCGGCCTGATGATCAAGCACCAGCTGCCCTATTACGCTACGCAATTCGAGACCACCGAATTGAACGGCGTGTTCTATCGGACGCCGACCGAAGCCGCCGTTCGCAGCTGGCGCGATCAGACCGGCCCCGATTTCGTCTTTGCCTGGAAGGCCTCGAAGTTCATCACGCATTGGAAGCGGCTGTCCGCGCGCTCGGTGAACAGCATCGAGCTGATGGAGAGCCGGCTGGCGTTGCTCGGCGACAAGGCTGGCCCGGTGCTGTTTCAGTTGCCGCCGCAATTCGAGGCCGACCCCGAGCGGCTGGAAGCCTTCCTGCCGCTGCTGCCCAGGCACCGGCGCTACAGCTTCGAATTCCGTCATCCGAGCTGGTATGCGCCTTCGGTCATTCGCCTGCTGAGAGCGGCGAACATCTCGCTATGCCTGTCGGATCATCACGACGCTCCAGCGCCCTGGAGACGTACCGCCGACTTCGTCTACGTGCGCGGCCATGGCCCCGGCGGTCGCTACAAGGACAACTATCCGACTGCGGCGCTCGAGGATTGGGCCAAGCGCGTCCATGCATGGTCGGCGCAGGGCATCGATGTCTTCGTCTACTTCGACAACGATCAGAAGAGCGCAGCTCCCGCCGACGCATTGCGACTGCGCGCCCTGCTCGACGCTGTCCGCGGGCGAAGACGGCACGCAACGCGACGGCCCACAACGGAACATCGGGCCCAGCTTCCTGTTTAATCCTCGACCTGACATCAGAGGAACGACCATGAAGCGCACGATCATCGCAATCAGTTGCCTTGTGCTAGCCGGCCCCGCTTTGGCGCAATCGATCGGAGAAAAGACCGGCGTCAATTCGGCGCTCGGGATCACGCCGAGCACCGAGGACTTCGTCAAGCAGGTCGCCATCAGCGACATGTTCGAGCTGCAGTCGAACAAGCTCGGCGAGGAGAAAGGCAACGCTCAGCAGAAGAGCTTCGCCGCGCAGATGGTGAAGGACCACACCAAGACCTCCAGCGAGCTGAAGAGCATGGTCGAGAGCGGCAAGATCAAGGCGCAACTCCCGACCGCTTTGGACAGCGCGCATCAGAGCAAGCTCGACAAGCTGAAGGGCGCTCAGGGCAAGGATTTCAGCGCCGATTTCGATGACATGCAGGTGAGTGCCCACAAGGACGCGGTGTCGCTGTTCGAGCGCTATGCCAAAGGAGGCGACAATCCCGAGCTGAAGGACTGGGCCGGCAAGACGCTGCCGGCGCTGCAGCACCATCTCGACATGGCGCAGAATCTCACCAAAGTTAAGTGAGAAGTGAGAAGCGGCTACAACTAATGATCCCCGGCAAAGCCGGGGGCTTTAGGGCACGCGGCCGCTGAAGGGGACCTATCGCGGCGTGCTCGCGGCACCCAAGAATTGGGGTCCCAAGGGGGGCTCGACGCCATCAATTCGCTGACCGGGCCGAACGTCCTCGCCTCTCGCTCCGTATTCGCGCCCAGAAGTTCTGCCCCGCGAAATTCCGTTTCCGCTCTCCTTGTACCCGGCCAGACGGATCGCGCCTTTGCCGTCGATATAACCAGTCTCCCGCGAAGCGACCTACTTTGGCGGGATCCAACGCCTCAAGTACACATGATCAGCATCAAGGAAATTGCCGTGGCCGGACGGAAACAGAGTCCGGTGAAACGGCTGTAGGCAAAGTTGCGGGCATTGCAGGCATTGAGGTAACATTCTAACATAGGTTATTGTAGTCGCACCACATGGAACCCCTATAAGCGATCTCGGGGGAACCGCTCCTTGAGTCACCTGGTACGCAAGCTCGAGAACTTCGTCCGCCTCTCTGCGGCGGATCGCCTGATGCTCAACCGCGCTGCGGCGCAGAGGGTGAGGACGTTTGCGCCGCGCACCGACATCGCGCGCGAAGGCGAAAAGCCCAAGGACGTTCATTTGATCTTGAACGGCTGGGCCTGCCGTTACAAGCAGCTCGAGGACGGCCGGCGTCAGATCGTCTCGTTCTTCCTGCCTGGCGACATCTGCGACCTCAACATCTTCCTCCTGCGCGAGATGGACCACTCGATCGGCACCATCACTTCGGTGTCGATCGCCGACCTGTCACGCGAGTTCTTCGACGAGATCAGCACCGGCTTCCCGCGCGTCGCCACCGCTTTCTGGTGGGAAACGCTGGTCAACGCCGCGATCCAGCGCGAATGGACCATGAATCTCGGACAGCGCACCGCGTCCGAACGCATGGCGCATTTGTTGTGCGAACTGTTCTTCCGCCTGCGGCTGGCCGGTCTGGCCGACGACCAGAGCTGCAGTTTCCCGCTCACCCAGGCCGACCTCGCCGAGGCGACCGGCCTGTCGAAGGTCCACGTCAACCGCACGCTCCAGGAGTTGCGCGCCAGCAACCTGATCGTTCTCAAGGGCAAGATGCTGGTCCTGCCGGATATCGAGCGCCTGATGAGCGCCGGCCTTTTCAACGCCAATTACTTGCATTTGGACCGTGAAGGTCGTCAGCTCGATGCGAATGATTGAGACGTCCCGAGCGCCGACGCGAGCGGATTGCGCTAGACTGGCGGGCTGCGGCGGGCTGCCGGGGATACGGCGATGGTCGAACAGCGTATGGGTGATGGGCCTTTCGAGCAGGAGATCGTGCATCGCCTGGGGCTGATGCCGAATCTATTCCGGTCGGCGCCATCAGCCCCGGAAACGACTCGCCAGCTCTGGCAGCTCGCGAAATGTGCCTATCTGGATGCGCCGCTGCCGGCTCTGTTCAAGGAGCGGCTGGCCGTCCATCTCTCACGCCTTGGCTGCTCGTCCTATTGCCTGGCCCGGCACTTCGGCTTCCTGATCGGATTGGGCCGTCCGGCCGGCGACGCGACATGCCGGCCGGAAACGATCGATCAGGCCCGCCAGCTGCTCTCGATACCGCTCTCCGATGCCGCACGCGTCACGGCAGCGCTGGACCGCCTGGAGGCCGTCGCAGCCGCGCGCGAAATCCCCGAGCCCCGCAGCGCCGACGAGGCCGACCTGTTCGAGGCCGCGGCGGCGCTGTTCCTGCAGAGCGCGGCGGCGCCCCGCTCCCGGTTCGCCGTCCGTAAGGCATTCGGCGAGGCGCAATTCGAGCTGTTGACGGCCTTCCTGGCCTATCTGCGCATGACGCATTTCTGGGCCGATACGCATCCCGAACTGGCGATCGATCCGGACGTGCTGGAGCTCGCGCGATCCGATCCCGAGCTCGCAGAACACCTCGGCTGCGGCGAAGTGTGTCGCGCAGCTCAGCCCCCGCGCCCCGAATCCGCTGCGAACGGCAGCGAGACGAGCGCGCACCGGCTGCAGCGCCTGCTCGAGATCGATTCCGTCGGCGTGCTGTTCTTCGACCATGCCGAGGGTACGCTGATCGATGCCAACGACGCCTTCCTCGCCATGACCGGCTATTCGCGGGACGAGGTGCGCGACCGGCAGCTGAACTGGCAGAACATGACGCCGCCGGAATGGCGCGGCAGCTCCGCCGAGCAGATCGACCTCTTGCAGCAGACCGGCCGGATCGGCCCCTACGAGAAGGAATATTTCCGCAAGAACGGCGAGCGCACCTGGATGATGTTTGCCGGCCGCGACCTCGGCGACGGCACCGTGGTCGAGCTCGCGATGAACATCGACGACCACAAGCGCACCGAGGCGGCGCTGCGCGAGAGCGAGGCGCGCTTCCGCCAGTTCGGCGAGGCATCGTCCGACGTGGTGTGGATCCGCGATGCGCAGACAATGCAGTGGGACTATGTCAGCCCCGCATTCGAGACGATCTACGGCGCCCCGCGCGCCGCCGTGCTCCAGGGCGACCATCTCGCGCAATGGACCGGACTGATGCTGCCCGAGGATCGGCCGCGCGCGATCGCAGGCCTCGAACGCGCCCGGCAAGGCGAGCGCGACAGCTTCGATTTCCGCATCGTCAGGCAGACCGACGGCGCCGTCCGCTGGCTCCGTATCCGCACTTTCCCCATGGTCGACGCTTCGGGTCGCGTGCAGCGAATCGGCGGCATCACCCAGGACATCACGGCACTGGTGTCAGCCGTCGAGCACCAGAAGTTGCTGCTCGCCGAGCTGCAGCACCGCGTGCGCAACATGCTCGCGGTGATCCGCTCGATCATCAGGCGCACCGGAGAATCGAGCGAGAGCGTCGAGGACTTCGCCAGCCATCTCGAGGGCCGCATCACGGCGCTGTCGCGCATTCAGGCCGTCGTCACGCGCGATCCGCTCGCCGGCTTCGATCTGGCCGAGTTGATTGCCGATGAGTTGCGCGCCAGCGCGGCACGCGAGGACCGGCAGTTCTCGTTGTCCGGGCCTGCGGTGCGGATCAGGGGGAAGGCGGCCGAGAGCATCGGGCTTGCGATCCATGAGCTCGCGACCAACGCGCTGAAATACGGCGCGCTGACCGTCCCGCGCGGCTTCATCAGGATCGAATGGCGTCACGACGAGCGCGATGCGAGCAACTGGCTCGTCCTCGACTGGACCGAAACCGGCATGTCGGGTCGTCAGCTCGGTTCGAGCAGGCAGGGATTTGGAACCGTGCTGCTCGAGCAGATGCTGCCCTATGACGTCGGCGCGCGGGTGGCCCGGCGTTTCGAGCCGAGCGGCCTGCGCTGTGAGATCTGGCTGCCTGCGGACGGCATCCTGAAACGCTGACGCGTCGGCAAGGATGGCCGAGCGAGCCGGAGCGCCATCGGCGTAGCCTTCGCCCTCCATTCGGAGTATGCTTTGGCAACGGCCGGAGGTACCGGTCGTACGAAACGCGCAACTGCCATGCCTTTGCCTTGGTTTGGCCTGATATGGCAGAGAGTGCGGAGTACGCGAGGGAATCGGCCGAGCGTCGACGCGGCGGAACGATGATGGGGCGTTCCGACGCATCCGGCTCAGCCAAGACTAACACCGTGCACATGCAGAAGCGTGCGCATGTGGGACAACCGGTATCCAGGTTCTGTTCTGATACGGCCTTCGGGCCGAGCGTCTCGCGTCGTCGTCACATTGACGTCGTCGTCATCGGGCGTCGGTGCCACGAGACGTCAGTACGACGAGGCGTTGGCGAGAGGCATTGGTACGAGACATCAGGACGGAGCCGAGCGCCGCCAACGAGGCGGACGACAACGGAGGACGGAGCGTCAATGCTTGCAACGACGACCAAAGACGGCGATCAGCAGCCCCATGCCGTGATCGACCCGGATATCGTGCTGGCAGCGCGGGCCGATCGACCAGGCGTCGAGGCCGAACGGCGTAGCGCCCAGCGCCCGCCGGAGGTTCCATCGCCCAAGATCGATCCCGAGTACCGAACGCAGGCCTCCGCCGGCATTGCCGTCCCCGGCGAGCGCAGCACGTTCGCGACCTGGGCCGTGCGCACCATCCTCGCCGTGCTGTTCGCCGTCGGCAGCGCGGTCGCCGCAGCCGCCTGGCAGAGCTATGGCGACCAGGCCCAGGAGATCGTCGCGCACTGGATGCCGCGGATTTCGCTGGCGTCCAATGCCGACAAGGATGCGGCTTCGCAGCCCGCCGCATCATCGGCGCAAGAGACCGCCGCCGCAGCCCCGTCGCAGGCCCAGGAGCCCACAACCGGTGCGATCAGCGCGAGCGGCATGTCGCAGGAGCAGTCGCAGCTGCTGCAATCCATGGCGCACGACCTCGCGGCCCTGAGCCAGCAGATCAGCGACCTGAAGACGAGCCTCGCCCAGCTGAAGTCGGGCCAGGAGCAGATGGCGCGCGACATGGCGCGGGTGGCTGAGGCCAAGCCCAGCGACAGGCCCAGCGAGCGCACCGCCGAGGCCCGGTCGTTCGATCCGCGGGCCATCGAGCAGACGATACGGCCGCGCCCCGCCCCACGGCCCGCAACGGCGGCCATGACGCCGGCACAGCCCGCAGCGGCGGTGCCGCACCGGCCGCGGACCCCGCCCCCGTCGACGGCCAACATGGTGCCGCCGCCGCCCGCTCCGATGCCGTTGCCGTCGGCGCCAGCATCGGATCCGGACCAGCCGGTCGTGCGTCCGCCGATGCCGGTGCGCTGAGGCAGACCAGCAAGGGCTCGCCCCGTCTCGGCCTTCCGCGGCGCGCTTTGACGCGACGTCGACATGCTTGTCGCGATGCGGCTTTCCGGGCTAAGGAACTGCGCCTGAAATGCGCATTTGCGAGGGGTCCATGAGCCTGATCGATCCGACCAACCTGTCCGCTGCCGAGCTCGCCGACCGTATCGCGATTCTGCGCGACAACATCCGCCAGATCACGGAGCAGGCCGCGTCGCGGTCCGGAGCCGCCGACGAGGAGCGCAACGCGGATCGCCTGGCGCAGCAGAGCGACGAGCTGGACCTGTTGCTCAAGGAGCAGGAGCGGCGCCTGAGCAATTAGGCGGCGCAGCCCCGTTGGGCAAAGCCCGAAGCCTGATCAAATATCCATACTGCACTGCGCTCGTTGTTGCCGGCGCCGCGTCCAGAAGCTAGCCTCCCCGAAAATGAACGGGAGGATACCGGGGTATGCGAAACGGACTGCGTTACACCTTGACCGTTGCGGCGTTGCTGACGGCCGCGGCATCAGCCAATGCCGAGCCGCGCCACACGTACACGACCATGGTGCTGGAAGCATTTGCCACCAAGGTGGAATGTCCGGGCATCGACGTCGTCTATCAGGATCTGGTCCAGAAGGCGCAGGACATGCAGATGCCTGACGGCACCACCGAGAAGGTTCGCAACGCCATCGCCTACATGCACACTGGCGGAAAAATGGGCCAGAAGCAGGACGACGATCTGATGGCCGAAGTGGCCGTCGCCACCCAGGCGATCGACATGGATCAGCGCCGCCTCGGCATGTCGAACTGGTGCGAGGAGCAGAAGAAGACGCTGACCGGCTTCATCCGCCCCAAGGGCTGATCCAAGGGCTGACGGGCTGAGCCAACGGTGAGAATTGCGCGGCGCGCCCCCGGCGATGGCTGGACGGCGCGCTGGCGCATTGGCCATGAAGGACCGGAAAAGACGGCAACCGACGGCCAGGACCCCGAATGCCCGCTGCCGCTTGGCCTTGCAGCTGCTACGCAGCAAACGTCCAGCCCGGAGCGACCAATGCGCATCGAAACCGCCTTCCTGTTCGACCTCGACGGCACGCTGGTCGACAGCGTCTATCAACATGTGCTCGCCTGGAAGACCGCGCTCGACTCCGAGAACATCGAGCTCTCGGTCTGGCGCATCCATCGCAAGATCGGCATGAGCGGCGGCCTGTTCACCAACCAGCTGCTGCGTGAGACCGGCTTTGCCATGGAGCCTGACCGCATCGAGCGGCTCAGGCGCGCACATGCGACCGCCTATCAGGAGCTCGGACGGCAGGTCCGTCCCCTCCCCGGCGCCCGCGAGCTGCTCGCGTTCCTGACCGACGCCAATATCCCCTGGGCGATCGCGACCAGCGGCCGGATGGAGACGGCCGCCGTCAACCTCGCCGCCCTCGGCGTCGACCCCAAGGCGAGCCCCGTCGTGACGCGCGACGAGGTCCGCTATGCAAAGCCCGATCCCGACCTGTTCCTCGCCGCCGCGGCGCGCCTCAACGTGCCGATCGAGCGCGCGGTCGTGGTCGGCGACAGCATCTGGGACATGCTAGCCGCAACACGCTGCCGGGCGCTCGGTGTCGGCCTCTTGAGCGGCGGCTATGGCTCGGAGGAACTGCGCCAGTCCGGCGCCATCCGCGTCTACGAGGATCCGGCCGACCTGCTCGGCCACATCGACGAGGTCGGCGGCCGGCGGTGAGTCCTGCACCGGCTATCCGTCAGGTCTGCGGGCCGGACAGCGAGATGTCGCGCTCGGCACGGAACACGTTGGCGTAGAGATTTGCGATCCACTGCCGTCCCGTCGAGGTCATGTTGAGATAACGAATCTCGGTCTGGATGTGCGGAGCGACGCTGTTCCAATAGAACTGCGGATAGCGGTTGACGATGTCGGCCGGTGAACCGTAGCCGAGCTGCCGGTTGATGCCGACCTCCTCGAACTCATGATACAGCGCATTGGCCTTGCGGATGTAGTTGGGATCGCCGAGCTGCCCGATCAGATCGGCCGCACGCACGATCGACTGCTCCTCGTCGAACTGCTGGCCCGCAAGCGGCGGAAAGCGCGTGCCCTCGATGGCGCGGGCGATGCGGTCCTTGTCGAGCGGCGCCATGCCTTCGATGCGGTTGATGACGTACAGCTTGGAGCGATCGACGTGATACGGCATCAGGCTGGCATCGGAGGAGCCGCGCGGCAGGCAGATCTTGCGGCCGCCCCGATCGATGACGAAGCCGTCGCTATCGTCCTCCTTGAACAGACCCCGCACATAACCGATGTCGTGCAGCAGACAGGCCATGATCACGTGGACATAGTCCTCCGCCGTCATATGGCTGTGGAGCGCACGACCACGCAGGATCTCATGACCTGCAAGCGTGACCAGCAATGTGTGCTCGACGTTGTGATACAGCGCATCGCTGTTGCCGATGCATTCCAGCGCGATGCGAGCCGCAGCCGGAAGCATCTCCGACAGCTGGGTGTGGGAGGATCCGAAACGCCGGCGCATATAGGAGCTGAGGAACCGCTCCAACGCCGCTGCCGCGAGCTCCGGTAAGGTCATCATCGCTGCTGCCCCGCCTCAGACAGCCCAAAACACAACTCTAAAAGACACAACGCGGCAAAACACAAATCACGAAGACGCTGCTCAGGCCGACAGTGCAGAGGAAGACAGTGCTCGGGAACAACACAGCTCGCGACGGCCGGTTGCAAGTCCCTCACGTCCGGACCCGTCAGGCCGTCCCGGCCAACGAGCATAGCCCAGCTTGCCGATGTCGGCCACACCCGGATGAGGACGCCCGGGAAACTGCGGACGCGGCCGGCCGTCGATAGCAGGCGGACCACATTGGCCGCTGCGGCGTCTCTAATGTCCGCGAACCGGCAGCGGCGGACGCGGAGGCCGGGTCTCGCCGCGCGACAGCGATCGCCGGGCGCTCGTCTTGCGCGCGGGCGCCCCTGCCGGTGTATCAACCGACTGCAGATAAGTGCTCAGCGCCGATGCGGCGTCACTGCTGCTCGTATAATGCTGCTGCAGGAACAGATAGAGCGTCAGGCGAAAACGGCCCTTGGCAAGGCCTCGGGCCGAGCGGTGACAGCTTGCGCAGCTGTCGGCGAACAGCCGCGCGCCCGATTTTCCCGCATCGAGGTTTTCGGCCCGCGCGCCACTGACAACGATCAGCAACAGCGCCGCGGCTGCTCCGAGCCGCGCTACCATCCTGGCAGAGCGCGTCACCGCCGCTGCTCGATCGTGCCGCTCAGGCGACATCTGCGCGTGGCGTGTCCTCGGCCTGCGCGCCCAGCGCGTCGAGATCGACGAGTGCCGGGTCGTCGGGCAGCGGCTCGGTCTGCTGCTGTCCGCTGCCATGGACATGCATCAGCGTCTGCACTCGCCGCGCATTGAGATAGTCGACATGCTGGTGGGCAAGAGCGAGCGGCAGCAGCGCCTTGGGCAGCGCGCTCATGGTGAAGGCCGCGACCCGCTTCACCTCCTCGCCCTCCCGCCAGGTCAGCGGATTGAGCGTGTAGATCATCTGCCGGTCAGTCTCGGGAGCGGGCAACTGCCTGACTTCAGGCGGCGCCAGCAAGGCCACGTTGATGTTGCCGGCCCGCGTGCGGGTCGCCGCCGCGCGCAATTCCCAGCAGATCAGCTCGGCGGCCGAGAGCACCTCGTGCCGGATGTCGTCGACATCGGCTGCAAAGCGGCTGGCCTCGCTCAACGCCGCACGGCCGCGCGTGACCGCATCGACGAGCGCAGCCGCGCCGATCTCGAAGCGCGGAACCGCCTGCTCGATTGCCGATGCCACGGCTTCGATATCGTTGGCCGCACGGTCGCGCTCACGCTGCGCCACTGCGTCGGCAAAGGCGCGTTCGGCAAGGATGATCTGCTCGTCGCATTCGGCGACGGACGCGCGCAGCGCCTTGGCCTTCTGCTCCACCGCCTGCATTTTCGCTTCGGCGCGATCGAGCTGGCCATTGCTTGCGCCCGCCTTGGCGAGCCGCTCGGCGACAACACGCTTTTCTTCCAGCGCCTGCTCGGCCACGAGCAGACGCTCGGTCAGCCGCTGCCGCGCGGCCTGCTTGTCCCTCAACGCGCGCTCGAAGATCTCGACCGGGCTCAGCTCACGCTTGAAAAAGACCATGGCAATAATCCCTGGACGGCGGACGCGCCGGCAACGTGGTCAGCGGCCAATCCACTGCCGAATCATTGCCTGAATCTTGCGTGGAAATTGGGTCGGAAACCAGGATGAGAATGCGGCCGCGCCCCCTTGACGGCTGGCATCGGCCGTAGACCCACGGGCCGCAGAGTCGCGGCCGCCGCCACCATTCGGATGCATTTTCTTAAAAAGAGAAGCTTTGCGTCAGCTCTGATGCGGTCCGCGCATCATCTTCATCGCCTCGGCGATGTGGCGCCATTCACGCGCCTCTTCGGTGTCGCCGTCGTTTTCGCAAGACAGAGCCTTCTGCGCGGCCTGGGCAATCGCTGCAGCCCCGTGCATTTCCAGCATCTGGCGGGCGACCGCATGAATCTGGGTTTCGGACATCATGCGCGGTGCTCCTATCGCACTGAGATTCAGCGTTAACCACCATGCCCGCGATGAGTTCCGGAAATTGCAACTGCGTGACCCCGGTCACTGCCAATGCGGTTCCGAAAGGCAACACTGTGCCCGTAATTTACCTTACGTGCTCAATCGTAATTTCGCTCGGCGCGCTGCGCTGTTACTAGTGGATCAGATGCAGCGATGATGGCTGAGGAGCCAGACATGACGCAGGTCTTCTTTCATTGCTCCAACGATGATGAGATTCTCATCGACCGGCGCGGAACCGCCGTCCTTGATCTGACCGAGGCCCGTGATCACGCGACGCGCGTGATGCACGCGCTGATTTCGGCCGAAAGCGGCGAGGACTGGCGAGACTGGGTCCTGCACGTCGCCGACGATCTCGATGAAGAAATCTTCGCGGTGCCGTTCTCGTCCATTCTCGGTCGCATGCATTGAAGTCGAGGCGAGTATGTTGTTCTCCGGAGTCCGCCGACTGGCTGCCCTGCGCGATCGCTGGAATAGTTTGTTCGCACGCGTGAGCGATCCCTACCGTCCCGAGCGCTATTACATGCGCGGGCCCGGACCGAAATGGCGCGCCAAGCACGGCACTTCGCGGCTGATGCAAACTTAAGCCGTCACCACGCGTCAGCGCCCCACCATCAGCATCCCCAGCACATCGCACGGTTCCCGGCCGCATTCTTCTCGCCACATTTGTCCTTCATTTCGTCGGCGGTGAGACCGAGGGGACATCGCATGACCAGAATGCTGGCGACAACGGCAGTCGCACTCACATTGATGACATCGTCCCTGATGACGCCGGCTGCGCAGGCCGGCGAGCACCGCGGCGGCGATGCTGCGCTGGGCGCATTGTCGGGCGCAGTCGTGTTCGGACCGGTGGGCGCCGTCGCCGGCGCCGTGGTGGGCTACACCGCAGGTCCATCGATCGCGCGCTCGTGGGGGTTCCGCCGGTCGCACGCGGCCCGGTCACAGCAGGTCCGTCGTCCGGTCAGAGAGAGCCAGGCCGCGATGACCGACTCTCCGCAGCCGCCACAGGCTGCGCCGCGCGGCGCGCCACTTCAGCCGAGAACCGCTGCTGCGGCACCTCCCCCGCGCGGCCCGATCGCCCCGCCGGTGCAGACCCTCGAATAGATGTGGCCTCTGCCTAGTAGCCGCGCGCGCGGTCGACGACGTTCAACAACATCTCGCCGCGCAGCAGCCGTCTCGCATTCTCGGCCACCTGCTGCGCAATGACCTCCCAGGAGGCGATCGCCGCCATGTGCGGCGTCACCAGCACGCCGGGCTCGCGCCACAGCGGATGATCGGCCGGCAGCGGCTCCTGCTCGAACACGTCGAGCACCGCGCCGCGCAGATGGCCACTGCGAATCAGCGCCACCATATCGTCCATGACCAGGTGCTCGCCGCGGCTGCACAGGATCAGCGCCGCCCCCTTGGGCAGCCGGCGCAGACGGGCGGCATCGAGCAGGCCGACCGTCGACGGCGTCAGCGGCAGCAGCGAGACCAGGATATCGGTCTCACTCAGGAAATCGTCGAGCGCAGCGGCGCCGCTGAACGTCTTCACGCCGGCGAGAAGCCTGGGCGAGCGCGACCAGGCGCTGACCGAGAAGCCGAGATCGACAAGGCGGACCGCCGCGTCGGTGCCGAGTGCGCCGAGCCCGAGAATGCCGACCCTGCGATCCCCAGCCTCGCGCTGATCGTAGCGCCGCCACCGGCCGTCCCGCGCATTGCTGATCACGCGGTCGAAGTCGCGGTGGAAATACAGCGTCCCCCACAGCACGAACTCGGTCATCGCCGAGGTGATGCCGGGATCGACGATCCGGCACAGCGGCACGTCCGGCACGGCGGGATCGGACAGGATATTGTCGACGCCGGCTGCGATGGAATGAATCAGCCGGAGCTTCGGCATTGCCGCGAGCGCGCCGGCTTCCGGCTTCCAGCAGACCGCAAGCTCGGCCTCGCGTGCGGGGGGCTCCGGCCAGGACGCAACGGTGACACCCGGCAGCTCGCGCGCGAGCAGCGCCTTCATCGGATCCATCAGGCCGGGACGACCGAGCAGTGCAACCGAGATCATATTGTCGTCACGCCTTCCGCAGCCCGCACCATTGTGCGACGAACATCGCGATGGAGAGCGTCGTCTTGCGAACACTGTCGAGATCGACGCGCTCGTCGAACGCATGCGGCCCGATGCCGTAGGGTCCGTAGCACAGCGCCGGGATGCCGTAGTCGACCGTGTAGTAGCGGGTGTCGTTGACGGCCGTGGACAGCCGCACATCCAGCGGCTGCTCGAACACGCGCGCATGCACCTCTGCCAGTGCAGCCTCGGCAGCGCTGCCGGGCTCGCACACGGCCGGATCGGCCTGGAAGCCGCTCCATACCAGCTCGACCGGATTCTCCGACAGGAAACTGTCGGCGGCTTGCGCCTTGGCGAGACATTGCTCGATGCCCGCCATGGCCTGCGCCGGCGTCTCGCCGGGCAGCACGCCCAGCCGGCAATCCAGGTCGCACCACGCCGGCGTCGAGCTCGCCCAGTCGCCGCCCTTGATGATGCCGACGTTGAACTTGATCGGATCCTTGACCTTGGCAAACCACGCATTGGACGTGGCGCGCGTGTTGATCTCCTTCGTGTGCTCCTGGAAGGCACGGATCAGATGCATCGCCGACAGGATCGCGTTGGTGCCGGTCTCGGCATAGGCGACGTGCACCGGCGTGCCGCGCACGCGCAGCCGGAACCAGATCGCGCCGACCTGGGCGCGGGTCAGCGTGTGGCCGGTGGGCTCCGGGATCAAACAGGCGTCAGCGGTGTAGCCGCGCATCAAGGTCGAGAGTGCGCCATTGCCGGTGCTCTCCTCCTCGGTCACGGTTTCCAGGTGAACGCGTCCGTCCGGCACGAAGCCGGCCGCCTTGATCGCGTCGAGTGCAAAGATCATTGCGGAAACGCCGGCCTTCATGTCCTGTGCGCCGCGCCCGATCATCCAGCCGTCGCGCACGATCGCCTCATAGGGCGGATCGTTCCAGAGATCGGGCGGCCCCTCGGGCACGACGTCGATATGGCCCTGCAGGATCAGGCTGCGGCCCTTGCCCTCGCTGTCGAGCGTCGCCACCACCTGCTTCGAGCCGTCGAGCGCAATGCCGTCCATCGGCGCTGCCTTGGGATGGCGCATCAGGTCGACATCGGCGAGGTTGAAGCGGTCGACCATGTAGCCGCGCGCCTCGAACTCGCCGGCCAGCCAGTCCTGCACCGGCGCCTCTTCGCCACGCAGGCTGCGGAACTGCACGAGTTGCTGCAGGAAGGCGACCTGCTGTTCGAAGTTGGCATCAATGGCGGCAGCGAGCCGCTCCATCACGTCATTCGGCACAGCCGCCGCAGTTTCAGTCACACCAAGCCTCCAGCCTTCGCACTCACCCCAGCCGCGCGTCAGGCGGCCAGACACTTCTCCAGGATCGCGAGCCCTTCGTCCACGATCTCGTCAGACGCGGTCAGCGGCACCAGAATGCGGATGGTGCTCGCCGTGACGCCGCAGGACAACAGGATGAGACCATTCTCGTGCGCCACACGAGTCACGCGCTTCGTCATCTCGGCATCCGGCTCGTCGCTGCCGCGCTGCTTCAGGATATCGAATGCAACCATCGCGCCAGGACCGCGCGGACCGGAAACCGGAACCAGCGTGTTGGCGCGCGAGAAGCGCGCGATCGCCGCCCGCAATCGGTCACCGATCGCGTTGGCACGGTCGAGCAGCTTCTCCTGCTCGAACACGTCGAGCACGGCCAGCGCCGCCGCGCAGGCCAGCGGATTGCCGCCATAGGTGCCGCCGAGGCCGCCCGGCTCGGCCGCGTCCATGATCGCCGCGCGCCCGATCACGCCCGACAGCGGCATGCCGCCGGCGAGGCTCTTGGCGACGCAGATCAGGTCGGGCTGGACGTCGTAATGCTCCATCGCGAACATCTTGCCGGTGCGGCCGAAGCCGGTCTGCACCTCGTCCGCGATCAGCACGATGCCGTTGGCGTCGCAGATCCGGCGCAAGCCCCGCATCAGCTCCGGCGGCGCCTGGTGGAAGCCGCCCTCACCCTGCACCGGCTCGATGATGATGGCGGCGACCTGCGAGGCGTCGATGTCGGCCTTGAAGATGAAATTGATGTAGGACAGCGTGTCCTCGACAGAGACGCTGCTACCGGCGATCGGGAACGGCGCATGCCAGATGCCCGGCAGCGGCGGCCCGAAGGGCTTCTTGTAGGGCAGCACCTTGCCCGTCATCGCGTTGGCGAGCGCGGTGCGGCCATGGAAGGCGCCGGTGAAGGCGATGATGCCGCTGCGGCCCGTGGCGGCGCGCGCGATCTTGATGGCGTTCTCGGTCGCCTCGGCGCCTGTCGTCAGCAGGATCGACTTGGCCGGGCCCGAGATCGGCGCCAGCGCATTGAGCCGCTCGCTCAAACGCACATAAGGCTCGTATTGCAGCACCTGGAAGCAGGTGTGGGTGAAACGGTCGAGCTGGGCGCGGATCGCGGCCACCACATGCGGGTGGCAATGTCCGGTGTTGAGCACGGCGATGCCGCCGGCGAAGTCGACGTAGCGCTTGCCTTCGACGTCCCAGACCTCGCTGTTGACTGCCCGGTCGGCAAATAGCGGCGTCGCGTAGCTCACGCCCCTGACGACGGCTTGGTGCCGTCGCGCCAGCAGTTCCTCGTTTGCAGCCATCGGCTCAACTCCTTGCAGGATCATTCGAGCGGCAGGCTAAGGCGCTGGTGATCGCGATCAATCAGCTTGCGTCCCGCGACAGGTGACTTTTATGCACCAGAGCCGCTGCAGGGCACAGATTACCGGCCAAGGTGCGCGGCGGTCCAGGACAGGTCGGACGACCGGCGCGCTCCAAGCGGCTCCGGCAAGCCGGCGGAGGGAGGGAACGGCCCGGCGACGGACGATCAGCCGATCCGCTTCAACTTGTCGATGTCGCCCATCACGCCGGCAAGCTCGGCGCTCCGCTCGCGCACGAAGTTGACGAGCTCGGCGAGGACGCCCGTGATCGTCTCGAGCTTGGTGAACATCTGCTCGATCTGCGTGACGATCCCACCATAGCCTTCGCCCGCCTGCACCAGCTGTCCGCGCGTTTCCTGGATGTTCGTGCCCAGCGATGCCAGCGAGTTTTCCATGCCGCCGATCGAGGCGTGCGTCCGCGACAGGCTGGAGCGCGTATCCTGAGCCAGCTTCTTGACCTCGCTCGCAACCACCGAGAAGCCGCGACCAGCCTCACCGGCGCGCGCGGATTCGATCGTGGCATTCAGCGCCAGCAGGTTGGTCTGACCGGCGATGGTGTCGATGATCTTGAGGATGTCACGCAAGCCGTTCATCGCCTGGGTCAGGCCGGCGAACTCATTGGCGAGCGCCGTCGTGTCGGTCGCCTTGACGGCCGAATCCGCGCTGGTCAGGATCACCGAATGGATATCCTTGACGATGGTGTTGATGGCGGCAGTCTGCCCCAGCGCGTTCTCCACCTTCTCGCTCAGCATCGCGCTGGTGCCGAGATATTCGGTGAGACGCGCGACAATCCCGTCCTTGATCCGGTTGAGCAGGATCATGCGATTGAGATGGCTGCGGGTGAAGTAGCTGGCGAAGTTTGCGTAGTGAACCGGGAACATGTCCGCGAACGGATCGCGCAGCTGCTGGCCCCGCGTGTCGAAGAACACCACCGCCGTCAGCGTCTGGTTGATGTTGATTCCGAACAATTCGCCGAAGGTCGAGAATCCCGCCGCAGGCATCGGCCAAAGACCGGACATGTTGCGCAGCGCGCTTTCGTTGTTCAATCGACGCAGGATGCAATCGTTGAGAACCGCCCCGATCGCCGGCGGCTTGCCCTGCAGGAAGGCCTGGAGATCCTTCCTGGTCTGCTCCACGAAATCGGTCGCTTCCAGAAGCTCCAGGCGATCGCCCGAGTTCACGTCGCAGAAGAATGAAATGACGCCCGTCTCAGCATTGATATCCGCGACCGACCGGACGAAGAGGTCAGCGCCCACCTCGATCCCGAAGGAATAGCGCTGCATCTTCGACATGACCCCGGCAGGCGTCGTCTTGAGCACGTCTGCAACGGCGTTGGCAAAAGGCCGGATCTCGTTGGTTCGCTCGTCGAGGACGCCGGACGCGGTGCGCCGGTTCGGATCGGCCCCCATCACGACGAAAGACTGACCGGTCTTCTTGAAATTCTGGCTCTTGAACAGACTGAACCCGCGTCCCGGAGCCATCTTCATGAAGACCAGAAGCGCGTGATTTTCGATCACGCGGCTGCCGTCGAACATGTAGGTGTTCTTGAAGTCGAGCTTGCCGCCGGCCGAGCCGCCGACGAAGGCGCACGGGAACTTGCCGGCCCTGTACACAGCCTCCATGAAATAGTTTTCGCTCGCCGATACGCCATCGACCAGCGTGAATGCGAGCGTGTCGCGCACATCGATGCCGAACGGCGTGCGCACCGCCGAGAGCGAGCGGACGATCGCGTCGATGCGCGCATCGTGCAGCAGCGAGGGCGAGCCCTTGCGGATGTCATCGTTCTGCAGCGGAACGGCGTGGATGCTCACCGCCTGAAACAGATCGGCGGGAAACACCTGGACCACCACGGACGACCAGCGGTTGCCCGTGGGCTTGTAAAGCGTTGCGGGCGTGGCGGCGCAGAGCTCGCCTGCGGTCGAGACCGCGACCACGGTCGTGGCCCCGGCCAGCCTGCGGAGCTCGGATGTGATCTTCGCGAAATCGAGATGCGGCGAGATGAACGCGAATGCAAGCGGCGACGCGGCGCCGTCGAACATGAAGCTTTCTGCGGAGACGCCACCAAGCCTGTCATCCGTATCGATGACGCGGATCGTCTGCGCCTCTCGCGGGCTCGACGGTTCCAAGTCAGCGGCAGGAACGACGGCGGGCTTCAACGAAGCCTGTGAGTTCTTCGAGAACAGTGCCAACACCTGATAGCCCCGCGTCCATTGGTAGCATCAACATCAACAATGAGTTGGTTAACGCCGCCTAATTGCCAATTGGTGTACGAGATCAGGGCTGCACTCGCGGCAAACGAGAATCTGCACCCGTACGACTACTGGTGCAGCGACGATTGATTCTCATTGTCACAGATCTCGCTGCAGCGCTGCTGACGTTCCCGAGTCGCGCAGCTGCATTGATCGGCCACGCCTCAACCGGGGAAATTCGGGCAAGCTATTCCGCGAGCACTTTCTTCAACCATCCCCGCAGCGCGGCGATGGCGGGCTCGTTCCAGCGCTCTTTGAGCGCGACGAGCTGATAGGCGCCCATGTGGATCGTCGACGGGATCACCTCGACCAGCGCGCCGCTGCGGATATCTTCCGCGACCAGCACCTCGTTGGCGAGCGCGACGCCCTGCCCGATGCGCGCCGCCTCGATCGCGAGGTGCGCATGCCACAGCCGCTGTCCGCGCAGCGTGACCAGCTGGTCCAGTCCCGCCAGCTCGAACCAGCGTTCCCACTGCGCGGTGGACTCCTCGTGGATCAGCGATGCCTTGGCGATGCCTGCAAGCGTCGTGATCCCCGGGAAGCGCGCCAGATAGGCCGGGCTCGCCACCGGAAACACCCGCGGACGCACCAATTCCTCGGCCACCACCGCGCCGCCCGTCTCGATCACCTCGGCATAGACGATCTCGGCATCGGCCTCGCCGCGCGGCAGGTCTGGATGCGACAGCGTCGGCTGCAGGTTGATGTCCCAGTTCCGCGGCGGACCGGTCAGCTCCGGTAGCCGCGCCAGCAGCCGCCGATTGGCAAGCCCGGGAATGCACCAGATGTTCAGGGTCGGGCGCGCCGCCGGTCTGATCAGCGTGGTGGCGCGGGCGATGATGTCGAAGGCCTGGGTGACCTCGGCGTGGAACAAGCGGCCGAGGTCGGTGAGCGCGAGGCCCCGCCCCTCCGCGCGCACCAGCACGACGCCGAGGCTGCGCTGCAGATTCTGCAGATGGCGCGACACGACGGTATGGCTGACGGCGAGCTCGTCGCCGGCCGCGCGCACGCTGCCCCTGCGGCCAACCGCCTCGAAGGCACGCAGCGCAATGAGAGAGGGCAATCGTGGTCTCGTCATGCTCGCACAGTTGTCAGCCTGCGCGATCCACTCCCTCGCCCGCCCGCAAGCGCGCCGCCACGATCTGTCGTTCTCGCGGCTGATGTCGGAGCGCCGGCCACCTTGGCGACGTCCGCAGACCGAACGCATGCGCTCCGCACGGAGTGCTGCACAAGGCCATGAGGGCGCTTACGCGCGTCATGTCCGCTCTTAGCGTCCGGAGCAGCGCGACGCCAGCCCACATGCTGCCACAGTCGGCAGCGACGCGGCTCGGCGCGCGCGCGAGGTTAATGCGGCCGGCGGACGAGCAAACACCCCTTAAGGATCGTCTCGCCGCCGGTGCGCCTTGCCTAAAAGTTTCCACAATCGGATTCTGAATCGGTGCTGCTTCGAGCAGGAGAACCCAAGGACATGCAGATCGCCCCCATGATCTTCGTCGGTTCGCTGGCTGCCATCGTCGCGACGGCAAGCCCCGCATTGGCGAAGAATACCCAGACGCCCCAGACCTCCAGGACGGACGAGCAGACCACCTCGTCCTCCGGGTGCCGCGCCTACCAGCAGGCGCCCGACGGGAGCTGGAAGGAACTGCCCTGCCAAGGTGGAGGCCAGGCGGCCAGCGCGCCGCGGCGGCAGCAGTCGGTGACCAACACGCCGAGCAGCGCCGCACGGTAGTCGTCTCGATGCGAGCCAGCCGGAGCGCGCCTGCGCTCCGGCCCGCACGTCAGCGACCGGCTTCAATAGGGTGGCGCCTTGCGCGCCCGCTGGTCCCGGCTCGCCTCGACCCACCACAACAGATCATCGGCGAACCGCGGGAACGCGCGCTCCAGCGCCTTGCCGGCATCGCCCATGGGCTTGCCGTCGGCCGACAACGCCTGTCCGATGGGACCGACCGCGAGCGTGCTCGACACCACGACCATGCCCATCTCCGACAGGGTGCCGTGCCAGGCGGTCGCCGCCCGCGCCCCCGACAGCCGGCCCGCCGAGTAGCTCGCAATTGCAGCAGGGCGCCAGAACCATTCCTCGAGGAAATGGTCGGTGAGGTTCTTCAGTCCGGGCTGCATGCCCCAATTATATTCGCCGGTGACGAACACGAAGCCGTCGGCGGCGCGGATCTTGGCCGCAAGCTCCGCCATGGCCGGCGGCGCTTCGCCCGGCCGGTATTCCTTGTACATGCGATCGAGCATCGGCAGGCCGACCGCCTTGGCGTCGATCAGCTCGACGTCGTGTCCCCTGGCGCTGATGCCGTCGACGACGAACTGCGCCAGCCGGATACCCATCCGGTCGATGCGATAGGAGCCGTAGAGGACGAGGATGCGGAAGCTCATGGCGGGTCAACTCCTGGCCGGTCGATCCGTGCCAGTCTACCACGCCTGCATTGCCATCGAGGTCGATCGTGGTGACGCCGCGGAGTGCCGATCCGCGGCGGGTCTCTGCCGAAGCCTGGTCGCGGGCGGTCTAACGCGTCACGGTCGCCGAGGCCGAGCGCTCTGACGGCCGTCCGAACACGCTGCGGCAACCGTCGCTGAGGCTGGCGCGCTGCTTCATCATGCAGGCGATGATGCGGTCGCGGTCGGGAATCTCCGACGAGCACAGCCGGAACACGTCGCCGGTACACAGCCGCCGCTGGTCGTCCTCCGTGAAGGCGTGGCCCGCGCGCGGGCCGGCCACCAACGCCAGCGCCAGCCCCGCCATCGCCACATTCACGTTCCGCATCCTGAACAGATCAGTTCGCATCGCCGTCCCCAATTCGCCCGCTGTTTGTCTGGTTCACCCGCTGCTCTCGCTGATGTCGCGAAGCAGTTGCCGCCGCAGAATCAAATGATGACACGTCGCCGCGCGCCTTCAACAAGCGCTCTCGTCCCTGCACCACTATTTTGCCGTCTGTTGCATCTTCGACTCCTTCGCAGCCAAGGAACCTGTGATGCGCCGCCAAATTGTCATTAGGCGAACGCAATCCGGCCCAGCGGCGCTCACACTCTCGCGGCGTAGTGGTGGCGCTCCGGGCCATCGCCCCGAGCCGATGTATGGAGTGGCGTCATGGCGTACACGATGATCGCTGAGCGGGAGCAGCAGAAGATCCGCAAGCAGCGCGAAAGCGCGCTGATCGTGATCGCCAATGCACAGGTCATGGAGGCCGAAGGCTGGCAGGTCGTGATCACCGACGAGGACGGCAACAGCCTGCCGCTCGCCGAGTTCGAGGCCAGCCTCTCGCAGAAATTCTCGTCCTGGTACAAAGCCAAATCACGGCCGGTGGTGCCCACCACCATTCCCGGACCGAACCTGTTCTCGGAGCCGGCCAATGACGACGCCGGGCCGGAAGACGTCATCGCGGCAGAGCTTGCGGCCGAGCAGGTCGAGACGGCTGCCGCCGAGGTCCAGCAGATCGCCGAGGACGATTTCGAAACGGCCGAGACCGCCAATGCTGTCCCGGCCGAGAAGGCCGAGCGCGAAGACATCGCGCTCGACGCCGAGGTGGCTGGCTAGCGCTGCGGCCGCGCCGCAGCATCAGGGAGCATTACTCCCCGCCTTCGTAGAACAGCTCGAGCGGCAGCCCGACCTGGGCCTTGCCGATCCATTCCCGCGCGATGATGTTGGACGGCCCCATCGCGATCGCGGCGCGTGCATCGCGGAAGGCGCGCTCGATCGGGCCGCGGTGATAGCCATAGCCGCCGGTCACGGTCAGCGCTGACGACGCCACCTTGTTGGCGACCTCGGCGGCGTGCACCTTGAACTCGGTCAGCGGGATCAGGAGCTCGCTCTGAGGCTTGCCGCCGTGCCACAGCTCGTCGAGCTTGTGCGCCAGCTCGATCCGCCACGGACGCAGGCTCTCGACCAGCACCTTGGCGGCGCCGAGCTCCTGTCGGATCGCCTGGTAATCCGAGAGGCTCTTGTTGCGGTCCTTGTGGACGAAGCCGGTGGTGTGCGCGACCGCAGCATTCAGCACGCCGCGCGCCAGCCCCTCCCAGACCGCGCCGAGGCCGATCAGGTAGACCGGCGAGACGCCGTCATAGATGATCTCCTTGCCCTGCCCTTCGGCGCCGAGCCGGTCGCGCCGCGGCACGCGCACGTTCTTGTAGCTGATGCCGCCGGAATGGTTGGCGCGGACGCCGAGCGCCTCCCATGGCCGCGACTCGATGCCCTCAGCCTTGCCGTCGACGATGAAGAAGATGATGTCGGCCTGGTCCTTGGCGCCGGGCGTGCGGGTCTGGGCGACGTAGAAGTCGGCCTGGCCAGAGCTCGTCGTGAACGACTTGTCGGCATTGAGCCGGTAGTCCTCGCCGTCGCGCGAAGCCTCCGACAGATTGTACCACCAATGACCGCCAGTGGCGCGCTCGCTGGTCGAGTACGTTCCGAGCAGCCGGCCGCCATCCGCCTTCAGCCAGCGCTCCTTCTGGTCGTCGGTGCCGAACAAATTGATGGTCTGCGCCGCGCCGACATGCATGACGTAGACGAGACCGGTCGAGGCATCGGCCTGGCCGATGCGATAGGCGGCCTCGGCGAAATCGACATGGCCGAGCCCGAGCCCGCCGAAGCGCGGCGCGTTGAGCACGCCGGTCCAGCCGGCCTCGGCGAGCGCGCGCAGGTTCTCGCGGGGAAAGCGGCCCTCGCGGTCGTTGCGGTCGGCATTGGCCTTGATGACGTCGGCCACGATCGTGTCGAGCTGCGGATAAGGGCCTTCCTCGATCTTGCGTGCGGCAGTGCTGGTCGCCATGAACGGTCTCCTCTGGATGTGATGAAGTCAGGCCACGGCCTGGGTGGTCTGCGCCGGCGCGGTCGCGCCGCCGAGATAGAGATGCTTGATGTCCGGACGCTGCCGCAGTTCGCGCGCGGGACCGGCGAGCACGCTGCGGCCGCCCTCCAGCACGATCGCGTGATCGGCGAAGCGCAGCGCCACGGTGGAGTTCTGCTCGGCCACGAGGATGGATAGCCCCTCCTCGGCATTGAGCTTCTTGAGCGCGCGAAAGATGCCTTCGACCACCAGCGGCGCGAGCCCCATCGACGGCTCGTCGAGCACCAGCAGCCGCGGCCGCGACATCAGCGCACGACCGATCGCCGTCATCTGCTGCTCGCCGCCGGAGGTGAGCCCGGCCACCGAACGACGGTGCCGCGTGAGCTGCGGGAACAAGGCGTAGACACGTTCGAGATCGGCGCTGATCTCGCCTCGCCTGGCATCGCGGCCGATCGCGCCGGTGATCAGGTTCTCCTCGACGCTCAGCGAGACAAAGCAATGCCGGCCCTCCAGCACCGGCACCAGCCCAATCCGCACCAGTTGCGCCGGGGATGACGACGACACGTCGCGGCCGTCATAGCTGATACGTCCGCCGGTGATCTGCCCGCGCCGCGCCGGCAGCAGCGCCGAGACCGCCTGCAGGGTAGTCGACTTGCCGGCACCGTTGGCGCCGAGCACGGCAACGATCTCGCCGCGCCGCACGGCGAACGACACGTCGCTGACGGCACGGATCGCCTGGTCATAGGTCGCCGCCAGATGCGCGACCGACAACAGCACGTCACTCATGTCCTGAAATCCTTCGGTAGAATGCGCGGGAGATTGGCTCCCGCGCATGCAGGCCTTACTGCCCGACCGGATCATCACCCGACGTGCGGATCTTGATGCCGTGCTCCCGCGCGTAGGCCGTCGACGACTTCTCGATGATCGGCCGCAGCGCCGCCCAGTCCGGCGAGATCCAGTCGGAGACGACCTTCCACCTGGCGCCGTCCCATTGCTGGAAGGTCACGCGGCCGTTGCCCTCGTGATTGTCCCAGGTGACGTTGATCGAGTGGAACAGGCCCTTGGCGCCGAGCGCTTCCACGCGCGCCGGATCGAGCTGCAGGTGCTCGAAGCCCCAGCGGACCTCGTCGCCGGTCAGGGTCCGCTTGCCGAACTTCTCCTGCGCGATGCGGACCGCCTCGACGTTGAGGATGCCATTCACGATGCCGAGATTGTGGTAGACGCTGCCGATCCGCTTCTTGTCGTCGAGATTGCCCTTGCCGGCGCCGTAGACGGTCTTGATCACCTCCTGCAGCACCGGGTATTCGGCGCCGGAGGCCTGGGTGGTGATCGCGACATAGCCCTTGGCGGCATCACCGGCCGGGATCACGTCCTCTTCCGAGTTGGACCAGACGTTGCCGATGATGTGGTCGACCGGGAAGCCTGTCTTCTGCGCGGTCTTCAGCGCCACCGGGTTCATCACGCCCCAGCCGCGCAGCACGACATAATCGGCCTTGGCGCGACGGATCGACAGCCATTGCGACTGCTGCTCGTTGCCGGGATGCGGCACCTCGATCTGCTCGAGCTCGAAGCCGTATTTGTCCGCGAGCAGCTTGTAGATCGGGATCGTCTCCTTGCCGTAAGGAGAGCCGTGATAGAGCACGACGAGCTTCTTGCCCTTCAGCTTCTCAGCACCACCCTCGCGGTTGGCAATGTAGTTCACGATGCCCGAGGTCTCGCTGTAGGGATTGAGCAGCAGCGGGAAGACGTAAGGGAACACGCGACCATCGGTGGAGTCCGTGCGGCCGTGGTTGATCGTGATCAGCGGCACCTTGTCCTTGCCGATGCGATCGATCATCGCATAGGCGATGCCGACCGAGAGCGGATTCCAGGCGGCCACGCCGGGCCGGCTCTTCAGCCGCTCATAGACCTCGACGCCGCGCTCGACCTCGTACTGGGTCTCGCCCTCGTCCCAGGTCAGCTTGACGCCATTGACGCCGCCGTCGCGGATGTTGATGAGGTTGAGATAGTCGATGAAGCCGCCGAAGAAGCAGGTGCCGCCGGCCGCATAGGGGCCGACGCGATAGCTCTGCAGCGGAAAGAACTGCTCGTCGGCTTTCGCCGGCAGGCTGGTCGCCAGCCCCAAGGCAAGCGCCGCCCCCAAGGATAGCTTCAAGGCCAGCTTCGCACGTCTGAACGTCGTCATCAGGATCTCCTTCTGGTGGGTGTTTCAGGTCTGGGATGAACGGAAGCGGCGCAGCGCGCGCGTGGCACGATCGACGAGGGCGATCAGGCCGCGCGGCTCGGCGATCAGGACGGCAATGATCAGCGCGCCGATGACGATGCGCTGGCTCATTTCGAGCACGCCGGAATCGAACACGCTGCCGAGCACCGCGGCCCCGAGCCGCGACAGCAGCAGGGGAAAGGCGACGATGAAGGCCGCGCCGACGAAGGCGCCGCGCAGCGACGCCAGCCCACCGATGATGATGATGAACAGGATCTGGAACGAGCGGTCGAGATTGAAGCCGGCCGGCTCGACCGTGCGCAAGTAGGCGAATGCCCAGAGCACGCCGGCGACACCGATCAGGAACGACGAGAACCCGAAGGCGAGCAGCTTGGTACGCAAGAGCGGCACGCCGATCACCTTGGCTGCGACCTCGTGGTCGCGCACCGCGATGAAGTTGCGCCCGGTCTGCGAGGCCAGCAGCCGCGCCGTCAGCGCGGTGGCGATCGCCACGACCGAGAGCGAGAACACATAGCGGCCGGTCGCCGAGGTGAAGGTCAGGCTGCCCACACGAAGCACCGGCGCGTCGATCACGCCCGACGCATTGTCGTTGGAGAACCAGCCGAACTTGGTCAGCGCCCACTGCACGAAGAACTGCGCGGCCAAGGTCGAGACCGCGAGATAGAAGCCGCGCAGCCGCAGGCTGGGCAGGCCGAAGATGATGCCGATCGCAGCTGCGATGCCGCCGGCCAGCACGATGTCGGCGAGGAGCGGCAGTTCCGGCAATCTCAAGTTGAGATCGTAGGCCGCATAAGCGCCGACCGCGAGGAACGCCGCCGACCCCAGCGACACCTGGCCGGCATAGCCGGTGAGCACGTTGAGGCCGACGGCCGCGAGCGCCAGCGCGAGGAACGGCGTCAGCACCGCGTCCATCAGATAGTCCGAGCCGACCAGCGGCACGATGATGTAGCCGAGCCCAAGCAGCAGGACGATGCCGAGCGCATTGGCATTCAACAGCGACGACCGCGCCGGTGCCGGGACGATGTCAGTGATCGTGGTCATCACACCCGCTCCACCAGCTTCTGGCCGAACAGGCCGGACGGACGCACCAGGAGCAGCGCCAGCGCCACGACATAGGCCGCCCAGGCCTCGATGCCGCCGCCGAAGAACGGCCCGACATAGACCTCCGCCAGCTTCTCGATGGCGCCGATCAACAGCCCGCCGACGATCGCGCCGGTGATGGAATCGAAGCCGCCGAGCACCAGCACCGGCAGCGCCTTCAGCACCACCAGGGACAGCGAGAACTGCACGCCGAGCCGCGCGCCCCACAGCAGACCCGCCACCAGCGCGACGATGCCGGCGGCCGTCCACACTGAAGCCCACACAAGCGGCAGCCGCAGCCCGACCGCGAGCGCGGCGAACTGATCATCGGCGACGGCGCGGAACGCGAGCCCGGTGCGGGTGTAGCGGAAGAACAGCGTGAACAGCGCGACCATGCTGCCGGCGACTGCGGCCGCGAACAGGTCGAAGCGGCTGATGAACACGCCGCCGATGTCGAACGGGATGTCGCTGACGCCGATCTCCAGCCCATGCACCTGGGTGCCCCACAGCAGCTGCGCGGCGCCCTCGATGACGTAGGACAGGCCGAGCGTGGCCATGAACAGCGTGATCGGCGGCTGGTTGATCAGCGGCCGCAGCACGGCGCGCTCGATGGTGATGCCGAGCGCCACCATGATAGCGAGCGTGGCGAGCAGCGCCAGCGCGAACGGCGTACCGCGCTCGACCAGGCTGACGAAGGTCAGCGCCGCGAACAGCAGCATCGCGCCTTGCGCGAAATTGAGCACGCCCGAGGTCTTGTAGATCAGCACGAAGCCGATCGCGACCAGCGAGTACATCACCCCGGAGAGCAGCCCGCCGAGCAGCACTTCGACGAGAAACTGATAGTCGAACATCAGATCGCGAGCTCCGTTTCGTCCTCATGGGCGACGCCGAGATAGGCGTCGATGACCGCCTGGTTGGCGCGGATCTCGGCGGGCGGCCCGTCGGCGATCTTGCGTCCGTAGTCGAGCACGGCGATGTGGTCGGAGAGCTCCATGACGATGCCAATGTCGTGCTCGATCAGCACGATGGTGGTGCCGTAGCGGTCGCGCGCGCCGCGTACGTGCTGCGCCAGTTCCTGCTTCTCGCTCACGGTCACCCCGGCGAACGGCTCATCGAGTAGCAGGAGTTTTGGACGTGCCACCAGCGCACGCGCCAGCTCGACCCGCTTCTGCAGGCCGTAAGGCAGGGTGCCGGCGATGCGATCCCTGATGTCGCCGAGATGCAGGAAGCCGATCACCTCCTCGGCCGCGGCGCGGTTCTCAGCCTCGATCCGCCGCGCCAGCGGCGAGCCGACGAGCTGGCGGATGAAGCCGGCACGGACGCGGTGCGCCAGCCCCATCAGCACGTTGTCGAACACCGAGAGCCCCTTGAACAAGGCAAGGTTCTGGAAGGTCCGGGCGACGCCGTGGTGCGCGAGGCTCGCCGTCGGCACCTGGCGGAACGCGTGATCGCCGAACCACACCTCGCCCTGGTCCGCCCGATAGAGCCCACTGATCACGTTCAGCAGCGAGCTCTTGCCGGCGCCGTTGGGGCCGATCACCGCCCGGATCTCGCCTTGCGCGACGTCGAGATCGACATCGCGCAAGGCAGCAAGTCCGCCGAACGACAGCGAGATGTTGGCGAGCCTGAGCACCGCACGCGGAGCATCCGCATCAGAGCGAGCCGGCACGCCCGCCGGCTCTACAGCAAGCACCTGGCGTGCCGTCCCCGGAGCCCATGTCTCCAGGGCCAGCACGTCCAGCGATGTGGTGAGGCCGCTCAACAGCATCGTGCCCGCCCTACTCGGCCGCCTGCAGGCCAGCCTTGGTCTGAACCTTGGCTTCGAGCTCGCGCACCAGCGGGATCACGTGCTTGCCGAAATAGGCGACCTCCTCCTGGAAGTGCAGGAAGCCGAGCAGCACCAGATCGACGCCGACCTGCTTGAGCGCGACGATGCGCTCGGCGATCTGCAAGGGCGTGCCGATCAAATTGGTCTTGAAGCCATCATTGTACTGGACGAGATCCTCGAAGGTCGATTTGGCCCAATTGCCCTCGCGCTCCGGCGAGGCCTTGCCGGCATTCGCCACCTCATGGGCAAAGGCATGGACGGCGTCGGGGTTGGCGTGATCGATGATCTCCTTGAGCACGGCCTGCGCCTCGGCTTCGGTGTCGCGCGCGATCGCGAACGCATTGACGCCGATCTTCACGGAATGATTGTTGGCCTTCGCCTTGGCCCTGATGTCGTCGACCTGCGCCTGGATGCCCTCGACCGAGTTGCCGTTGGTGAAGTACCAGTCGGAGACACGCGAGGCCATGTCGCGGGCCGCACGCGAGCTGCCGCCCTGGAAGATCTCGGGCTGCGGGTCGATCGGCTTCGGCTTCAGCGTGTAGTTCGTGAAGCGATAGAAGTCGCCGCGAAGATTGAAATTGTCCTCGGTCCAGATCCCCCGGAGAGCACGAATGAACTCCTCCGAGCGGCGGTAGCGCTCGTCGTGGTCGAGCCAGGGCTCGCCGATCGCCGTGAACTCGCCGCGGAACCAGCCACTGACGATGTTGACCGCCACGCGGCCCTCGGTGAGATGGTTGATGGTGGCGATCTGCTTGGCGACGACGGCGGGATGCCAGGGGCCAGGCAGGATCGCCGCAATCACCTTCAGCGTCGTGGTCGCTTCGAGCAGCGCGTGGCTGAACGACACCGATTCATGCTGATATTCGGCGCCGTAGCCGGCCGTAAAACGAATCTGGCTGAGTGCATAGTCGAAGCCGCTGGCCTCGGCGATCTGCGCCAGCTTCTTGTTGTAGCCGATGTCCCAGCTCGTGCGCTGCGCGATGTTGGAGATCACGAGACCGCCCGACACGTTGGGCACCCAATAGGCGAACTTGATGGACGAGTCCTTGGCCGTCATATGCTTTCCTCGTTTGTCTTGCTGGTCACGAATGTCCGCCCCGCCTTGATGAGGACGGCAGACAGCGTCTGCGCTGCCGGCCCGGCAGCACATGTTTGCTTGCATCGCGATTTCGCGTGATGAGCAGGCAACGCCCGCCGATGTCGCGGCGTCCAGGCGCCGCTTTCGTCAGATCAATGGATCAACAGAACCGGGCGCAGACCGTGCGCAACAGGCTTCCATTCATGCGCAGAGCCGCATCACTGGAGCGATTGCCATTGTTGCCGATCATGCAAATCCCCTCTGTCAATCACCATCGACCGACGCATGAAGTGTCGCAGAGAAGCGCTGGGGCAGCGAGTCCAAGACCGTCTCTTTTTGAACGTGGCGGTAAAAGCGTCTTCCGTAGTTGCGCGGGATGCGGATTATTTTTGCTGCCGATCATCTTCAGTTCCGCCGGCCAGAACATCTTTCGGCCTGCGAACTAATAGAAGCCAGATCGCGCGACGAAGGCACCCGGTCTGACAGACAACTCATCGATAGAGAAAAAGACCGCTGCCCGTCGGGCAAATCAGCACGGATTCTTCTGGGACCGGCGAACATCCGGAGGTTGAATGGTCTGAAATCGCGATGCGCGCAAAAACGATTTTCTCCTGATGCATCAAGCTGATTTGGCCTGTCCAGTCCCGCAGGCAAAAATATTCCGCTTTTCCTAACTCGCGATCGATGCTCTTGTCGCGTCATCTTCCGCTCGCAAGAGGGACGTATCGCGGTCGTCACGGACGTGGAGCGGGAGGAGCGGTGGACGCGATGGCAGCGCAGCGCATCTTGCGCCGACGAACGCTGTCGTCGCGTACGGTCAAGTCGCGTGGTCCTGGCATCCCGACGCTGATGCCCCCGCGGTGGCGCGCCCAAAGCGCGTCATCGTGCACGGTGACCAGAAAGCCCGGCGCACCGGGGAGCACGCGAAGCAGCCGTTAAGATCATCGCGCGGGGAATGCCGGTTGTCGGCTGAACCTGTGGTGACTGCCGCCTGCTTTTTTTCTGCAGGCGGGCCATGGGTTGCGGCCAGCAGCCCGGCATTCCCCGCGCCCTCTGTTATTCGGGGGGCAAGACGAACGGATCACTCGGGCGCTCTGCGCAGCGAGAGCGCGAAGGCATGCGTGCAGCAGCGTTTCCATAAACTCAGTGTCATTCCGGGGCGCGCGCAGCGCGAGCCCCGGAATGCCGCTGAGGCGAGATGGCGCCCCACTCACCGCTGTCATGCCCCGCCCCCGGGTCTCGCCTTCGGCGAGCCCAAGGACAGGCTCCGGCGGGGTATCCAGTACGCCGCGGCCCCTCGGACAACCACGACTGCCTCGGCGTACTGGATCGCCCGGTCCCGTCTTGGCCTGGCGGCTTTGACGCGGCGGGGGATGCGAGGGCGCGCCGCAGCTTCAGCGAAGGCGGCAAGCCGGGCGACGACACCGAATGTGAAGCGAGCGAACGTTCAACACGAGCAGCGGCCCTACATGGCAGGTGCCTCAGACCAGGTCCCTCACAACAGCTTCGCACTCACGAACAGCGTGCGCACCGCGTTGGTGGCCTGCACGGTCATGATCGCATGGTCGGCCGCGTCCTGCAGGGCCGCCATCGCCTGGTCGTGCAGCGACTTGAACTCCATCCATTCGACGGAGTTGAGACTGGTGAGGAACTGATGGGCCTGCCCGACCGTCGAAATCACGAGCGGCTTGCCATTCACCTTGATGTTGAAGGTGGTACGCAGACGCGTTTCCGAGCTTGCGGGATCATTCATGAGGACCTTCCGGAAGATGCGACTGACGTCGCCGCCGGGGTCGCGCACGGGACCAGCAACACAACGTCACTCGGTCTTTTGCGCGGTCCGCGTCGGGGTATCAGCCTCGAGCCCGATGACGACGACGAGTCGGTTGAACTCGCCGTCATCATACGCCTTCAGGAAGCGATCGTAATTCTTGATCGACACGCAGCCGTTCGAGTCGCCCTCCGGACCCAGCATATAGGGGTGGGTGAGAAGGCCGCTGCGGCCGAGGGTCGATCCGTCCACCACGTTCATGCGCAGGGCGCGCACGCCGTGAAACGGCCTTTCGCGTGGCTTGAGATCGTAGGTGGCGGGCGGCGTCGCGCCGACCATGCGCTGATTGACGTGCTCGGGGTCGTCACGCAGGCTGCCCATCCCGGAATGGGCTTCGAGCCCGATACCGGAGGGCAGATAGACCATCTTTGCCTTGATGTCGTAGACTGCGGTCTTGTCGTAGCCGAGCGCCCCGAGATCGATGCCGGAACGCACGACGCCGCTGTCAGGTCCGAGCGAAGCGAGCTTGGTCGGGTTCGGCAGCAGGTCCGACAGCTTCTGCAGGATCGAGCGATCGTCGACGCGCCCGACGGCTTCCGTCGCACTGGCCGAGACCAGGCTGGTCGGCAGGTTGGCCACGGACGGCCGCGGCCGCGGCAGCGGCACGCCGGGGGCGGGCATCGTGACCGAGCTTCCCTCCGTGAGCATCGGCCGCCAGTCGCTGTTGTTGGGGTCGCGCGCGCCTGCATCGCGCGATTCCATGCCCTTCACCAGCGCGGCCCGGGCATCGAGCAGCTGGCGGTCGATGCCGCCGCGGAGTGCGAATCGGTCGAGCGCGCGGACGGCGTCTTTTTCCGAATAGGCAGAGGCCGAGGCCGAGGCCGGCGCGAACCGTGTCTCGAACGTCATGGACGGCGTGGCGGCTGGCGGCAACGCTGCGGCCGCACTGGGCACAGAATCGCTGCTGGCAGCGATCCATGCAGAAGCGCCCGCTGCGATCGCGAGTGCTGCAAGCACGAGCGCGATCGCTTCGGAGCGCCCGAAGCGGCCATGCGACAACAGAACGTCTACGCTTGCTTCACTGGAAGCCATCACGTCCCCGATATACCCCCCTCTTCGGACCACCCGCAGAAGGCGTCCGACCCCAAGGGGTACGATTCGACCCGTCATGACATAGGATGGCAAGAGTGCGGCATAATCTAGACAAAGGCCAGCACGGATTGCTCGGGGCAGCTTTATTCCCGGCGCCGCCAAAGATACGGCCACGGCACTCGCGCAAACCGAATTACCGATCATGCTCAATCGGTTGGAGGAAAACATGAACCTGGAAGCTGATCCCCTTGGCCGATTTGTCGACGCACAGAATTCGATTTATTCGCGCGTGACCGCCGAACTTGCGGCCGGACACAAACAAAGCCACTGGATGTGGTTCATCTTTCCGCAGGTCGAGGGGCTCGGCACCTCGGTCATGGCGCAGCGCTACGCCATCCGCTCCGGCGCGGAGGCTGAGGCCTTCCTCGCCCATCCCGTGCTCGGGCCGCGCCTTCTCGAATGCACGCGCCTCGTGCTCGCCGTGCGGGACAAGTCGCTGCGCGAGATCCTGGGCTCGCCCGACGATGTCAAATTCCGATCCTGCATGACGCTGTTCGATGCGGTCCGGCCGGATGCGGAGTTCGCAATGGCGCTCGATCGCTATTGCGACGGCAAGCGCGACCAGGCGACGTTGGCGTTTCTGCGCCGCGCCGGATGACGCTGCAGCGCACATCGGCGGCGCCGGTAGCATGCTGATGGTGTCACGCGCGACCAGCGCCTTATTTCGGGTGATAGGCCAAGGATAGGTCAAGGCGAAACTTGATCGCGCCAAGATTTGAGGCTCCCATCCGCCGCATTGTTCGTCCCAAGGAGACACGCTCATGAAGAAGCTTTTTCTGATTGCCGCGCTCGCGACCTTCGCTGCCGGCTCCGCCTTCGCTCAAGACAGCTGCGAGACCAAGGCCGTCGGCAAGGACGGCAAGGCCCTGGCTGGCGCCGCCAAGACCTCGTTCATGAAGAAGTGCATGGCCGAGAGCTGCGAAACCAAGGCGGTCGGCTCCGACGGCAAGAAGCTCGCCGGCGCCGCCAAGTCGAGCTTCATGAAGAAGTGCGAAGCCGGCGGCTGATACGGCTTGCGACTGACGACATCGGCGCCCCGCCATGATGGCTGGCGGGGCGAAAGATCTTCCGGCGAGTTCCATCGCGCGAGCGTATCGGCAAGCGCGATTGACATGATACAGTGTCGCGAGATCCTCACATCGAGCTGCCCATGCCCTGCCGAATTCACGTCCGCCTGCTCTGTCTGGTTCCGCATTTCGGCGAGGCGCTCGCGGCGTGAGTTCCTCGGAGATCGATGCGCTCCGGCAGCGGCTGCAGCAGCTGGAAAGCGAGAATGCAAGGCTTCAGGCGCTGTTTGCCGCCGACGCCGGCCGTCGAGCCCGCGCCGAAACCGCGCTGGCCGAAAGCGAGGAGCGTTACCGCACACTGTTCAACTCGATCGATGAAGGCTTCTGCATCATCGAGTTCTTCGACGGCCCGCACGGCCCGTTGAGCGACTACGTCCACGTCGAGGCCAATCCGGCCTATGCGCTGCATGCCGGCATCCCCAACGTGGTCGGGCAGAAGGTGCGGGAGATGGTGCCCGACGAGGCCGGCGGCTGGGTCGAGCTCTATGGCGCCGTCTTGCGCACCGGCGAGCCGATCCGGTTCGAACGCGAGCTGGTCGCCACCGGCCGCTATCTCGAACTGGCGGCCTTCCGGGTCGAACCGGCGACGCGGCGGCAGGTGGCGGTGCTGTTCCAGGACATCACCGCGCGCAAGCGCGCCGAGGCCGCGCTGCAGGAGATCAACGACACGCTCGAGGCGCGCGTCGTCGCCGCGCTGGCCGAGCGCAAGCTGCTGGCCGACATCGTCGAAGGCACCAATGCCTTCGTGCAGGTCGTCGACATGCAGTTTCGCCTGATCGCGATCAACGGCGCCTCGGCACGGGAGTTCGAGCGCATTTTCGGCATCCTGCCGAAGGTCGGCGATGATCTGGTGGAGCTCCTGAAGGACATGCCGGAGCACCAGGCGACCGTGAAGGCCGTCTGGGCGCGCGCGCTCGGCGGCGAGGAATTCACCGAGGTCGCCGAGTTCGGCGACGCCAGCCGGGACCGCCGCTACTACGAGATGCGCTTCTCCGTGCTGCGCAATGGCGAGGGAGCACAGATCGGCGCCTACCAGTTCGTCTATGACGTGACCGAGCGGCTCCAGGAACAGACCAGGCTGCACGAGGCCGAGGAGGCGCTGCGCCAGTCGCAGAAGATGGAAGCGGTCGGACAGCTGACCGGGGGCATCGCGCATGATTTCAACAATCTGCTGACCGGCATCATGGGCTCGCTCGAGATGCTCCAGACCCGTGTGCGCCAGGGCCGTTTCTCGGAGATCGACCGCTACGTGGCGGCGGCCCAGGGCGCATCCAAGCGCGCGGCTGGGCTCACTCATCGCCTGCTCGCCTTCTCGCGACGCCAGACGCTCGACCCGAAGCCGACCGACGTCAACCGGCTGGTGATGGGCATGGAGGAGCTGGTCCGCCGCACCGTCGGCCCGCAGATCACGCTCGAAGTGGTGACGGCCGGCGGGCTGTGGCCGGCGCTGATCGATCCATCGCAGCTCGAAAGCGCGCTGCTCAACCTCTGCATCAATGCCCGCGACGCCATGCCCGAAGGCGGCCGGATCACGATCGAGACCGCCAACAAATGGCTCGACGACCGCGCCGCCCGCGAACGCGACCTGCCGCCCGGTCAGTACATCTCGCTTTGCGTGACCGACAACGGCACGGGCATGACACCCGACGTGATCGAGCACGCCTTTGATCCGTTCTTCACGACCAAGCCGATCGGCCAGGGCACCGGCCTCGGCCTGTCGATGGTCTACGGCTTCGTCCGCCAGTCGGGCGGCCAGGTGCGGATCTATTCCGAGCTTGGTCAAGGCACCACGATGTGTCTGTATTTTCCGCGCCACTATGTCGGCGAAGCCGAGGCCACCGATGCCGCGCGCAACAGCGCCGCGATGCCGGTGCACACCGGGCAGACCATTCTCGTCGTCGACGACGAGCCGACCGTGCGCATGCTGGTCATGGAGGTGCTCGACGAGCGTGGCTACGCCGTCATCGAAGCCAAGGACGGCCCTTCGGGGTTGGCGGCGCTGCAGTCGAGCGCGCGCATCGATCTCCTGATCACCGATGTCGGCCTGCCCGGCGGCATGAACGGCCGTCAGCTGGCTGACGCGGCGCGCACGACGCGTCCGGGTCTGAAGGTGCTGTTCATCACGGGCTACGCCGAGAACGCGATCCTGAGCAGCGGCCAGCTCGCGCCCGGCATGCAGGTGCTGACCAAGCCGTTCGACGTCGAGGCCCTCGCCGGCCGCGTCACCGAGATGGTGGAGAGCTGAGCGCGTCCCCCTCGCCGTTGGATCAGCTGCGCAGCCCGGGCGCCTCGTGGCCGCTGCGGGCGACATATTCGGTGTAGCCGCCGCCATACTGATGGAGCCCGTCGGACGTCAACTCCAGCACGCGGTTGGAGAGCGCCGCGAGGAAATGACGATCATGGGACACGAACAGCATGGTGCCCTCGAAGCTCGACAACGCGGCGATCAGCATCTCCTTGGTCGCCATGTCCAGATGGTTGGTCGGCTCGTCCAGCACCAGGAAGTTCGGCGGATCGTAGAGCATCTTGGCCATCACGAGCCGCGCCTTCTCGCCGCCCGACAGCACCCGGCATCGCTTTTCGACGTCGTCGCCGGAGAAGCCGAAGCACCCCGCCAGCGCCCGCAGCGAGCCTTGGCCCGCCTGCGGGAACGAATGCTCCAGCGATTCGAACACCGTCTCGTCGCCGTCCAGCAGATCCATCGCATGCTGGGCGAAGTAGCCCATCTTGACGCTGCCGCCGATCGTCACCGAGCCGTCATCGGGCTCCGCGCTGCCGGCGATCAGCTTCAGCAAGGTGGACTTGCCGGCGCCGTTGACACCCATGACGCACCAGCGCTCCCGGCGCCGGATCATGAAATCCAGCCCGTCATAGATGCGACGGCTGCCGTAGCTCTTGGAGACGTTCTTCAGCGCGACCACGTCCTCACCCGAGCGCGGCGCCGGCAGAAAATCGAACGCGACCGTCTGGCGCCGCTTCGGCGGCTCGACCCGCTCGATCTTGTCGAGCTTCTTGACCCGGCTCTGCACCTGCGCCGCGTGCGAGGCGCGCGCCTTGAAGCGCTCGATGAACTTGATCTCCTTGGACAGCATCGCCTGCTGGCGCTCATACTGCGCCTGCTGCTGCTTCTCGTTGAGCGCCCGCTGCTGCTCGTAGAAATCGTAATCGCCGGAATAGGTCGTGAGCTGGCCGGCGTCGATCTCGATCACCTTGTTGATGATGCGGTTGATGAACTCGCGGTCGTGCGAGGTCATCAGCAGCGCCCCCTCATAGCCCTTGAGGAATTGCTCCAGCCAGATCAGGCTTTCCAGGTCGAGATGGTTGGACGGCTCGTCGAGCAGCATGACGTCGGGCCGCATCAGCAGGATGCGCGCCAGCGCGACGCGCATCTTCCAGCCGCCGGACAACAGGCCGACGTCCTTGTCCATCATCTCCTCGGAGAAGCCGAGACCCGCGAGCGCCTCGCGTGCCCGGCTGTCGAGCGCATAGCCGTCGAGTTCCTCGAACCGCGCCAGCACCTCGCCATAGCGCGCGATGATGTCGTCCATCTCGTCGGCGCGATCCGGATCAGCCATCGCGGTCTCGAGCTCCTTGAGCTCGGCTGCGACCGACGATACTGGCCCGGCCCCATCCATGACCTCGGCGACGGCACTGCGGCCGGACATCTCGCCGACATCCTGGTTGAAGTAGCCGATCGACACGCCGCGATCGATCGAGACCTGCCCTTCGTCCGGCTGCTCGCGGCCCGAGATCATCCGGAACAGCGTCGTCTTGCCGGCGCCGTTCGGACCGACCAGGCCGATCTTTTCGCCGCGCTGGAGGGCGGCGGAGGCTTCGATGAAGAGAATCTGGTGGCCGACTTGCTTACTGACGTTATCGAGGCGGATCATGAGGGCTCAGGACATGGACATGTTGCCGCCGCTCTTAGTCGATGCGCGCCGCCGGTGGAAGGCGCAATTTGGGCCCTCCCGCCAGTACCATCAGACCGGCTGGGTCAGCGGCCGTGCGGCCGGAAATCCTGGTTGCCGAATGGCTTGTCGGTTGGAATGCGAATGGCGATGTAGCCGCGATCCATCGAGGCGTGGCACGCATTGCAGCCCGACGTGAGCTCCGTCACGGCCGCGGCGAAGCGCTTGCCGTCCTTGGCGGCGATGGCATCCGAAATCGACTGGATCGGCTGGCCCAGCGTGGTCACGTTGTCCACCGGCAGACCCGAATAGAAGATCGCGGCGTCGGTCAGGCTCTGCCTCAGCTGAGCGAGTTCATAGGACGCGAGATCCCAGTTCTTGGCCTGCCCCGCGAACGACAGCTTCGCATGCCGGACCTGGATGAGATTCATGATGTCGCCGAGCCGCGGCAGATACTGGTCTGCATTGGACCGCGATTGCGCCGCAGCCAGCGAGACCGCCGAACAGGCAAGCAGAACACCGGCAACCCACTTGCGATAATTCATGTCGACACCCCCGCTTCCCAGATCCGAGCCGTTGCACTCCAAGAAGAACATACCGCTGTGATCGAAAGCCGGACTTGCGATTGATCAAGACCGACAGGGTCAACCGCTCAATAGACCGCCTCGAGTTCTTAAGGCTTGTAAAACGAATGATCCGCCGAAGCGGCTGCTCCGGCGGATCATCATGTCAGCCCCTGCCCCGGGGTGTTGTGTTCGGCGTCTTAGGCTGCGGCCTTCGCGCCGGTCGGAACCATCGAGATCGTCTTCAGGACCTGAGACGCGATCTGGTAGGGGTCGCCCTGGGAGTTCGGGCGGCGGTCTTCCAGATAGCCCTTGTAGCCATTGTTGGCGAAGGAATGCGGCACGCGGATCGAGGCGCCGCGATCAGCAATACCCCAGCTGAAAGTATCGATCGACGCAGTCTCGTGCTTGCCGGTCAGACGCATGTGGTTGTCCGGACCGTACACTGCGATGTGATCGGCGCGGGCTTCCTTGAAAGCGTCCATCAGCTTCTCGAAGTACTCCTTGCCGCCGACTTCGCGCATGTGCTTGGTCGAGAAGTTGCAGTGCATGCCCGAGCCGTTCCAGTCGGTGTCGCCGAGCGGCTTGCAGTGGAACTCGATGTCGATGCCGTACTTCTCGGTCAGGCGCAGCATGAGATAGCGGGCCATCCACATCTGGTCGGCGGCAGTGCGCGAGCCCTTGCCGAACACCTGGAATTCCCACTGGCCCTTCGCCACTTCGGCGTTGATGCCTTCGTGGTTGATGCCGGCCGCGAGGCAGAGGTCGAGATGCTCCTCGACGATCTTGCGGGCGACGTCGCCGACGTTCTTGAAGCCGACGCCGGTGTAGTACGGACCCTGCGGAGCGGGATAGCCGTATTCCGGGAAGCCGAGCGGACGACCGTCCTTGTAGAAGAAGTACTCCTGCTCGAAACCGAACCACGCATCCTGATCGTCCAGAATGGTCGCGCGGGCGTTCGACGCATGCGGAGTCACGCCGTCCGGCATCATCACTTCGCACATCACCAGCACGCCGTTCGTACGACCGGCATCGGGATACACGGCGACCGGCTTCAGCACGCAATCGGAGCTATGGCCTTCGGCCTGCATCGTCGACGAGCCGTCGAAGCCCCACAGAGGCAGTTGCTCCAGGGTCGGAAACGAGGAAAATTCCTTGATCTGTGTCTTGCCGCGCAAATTCGGCACCGGCTTGTAGCCGTCGAGCCAGATGTACTCGAGTTTGTATTTCGTCATTGAGCCTCTCTGTCTTATCGAAAGGTGGGAGGCCAGCAATCGAAGGCACCCCGCTTACCCGGCCACGATCGGCCAGCGCACTCTTAAGCATGGAACGTGCCAAATCCCGCGACGTCCCGCCGCAGCGGCCGACCTCGATCCGAGCACCGCATGACCAGACTTTCCCCCGTGTCGAGTGCGGCAAAGCGGCACGGCCGGGATTGCACGGGCTGCATGACGGCGGCAGCGGTGTGTCCGAATCACGCTTGATTCCTTGGCATTTGCGGCGCTGCGAGACTCCAGACGACCAAGGCGTTGGCAGTGCCCCGACATTTTTGAAAAGACCTGAGCTTCCTTTCGCAACCTTTGATCTGGCTCAAGCGTTAGTCAGCTGCCTGTTGCTTCGCAGGGTGCAAGTCCGGAAATGCCTCCGAAACGTGCAACATGTGATTTCATTTTGATCATATTGCATTCTCCGGGGCAGCCGCCGATATCGATACTGGTAACCACAAGCGAACGAGTCGGGCGCACCATCAGCTGTGGTCCGATGGGAAGGAGAATTGCCAATGGACAGGAACGTGAACGAGGGGTCCGCAAGGATCTATCAATTCCCGCGCGGCGGGCGGGCGGGTCTCGCGCCCCGTCATGCCGGAGAGACCTCTGCACGGCAGATCGCACCGTCTTTGCAGCCGACGATCTACAGCGGCAGCTGGTATCACGACGAGGCGATCCAGGAAGCCAAGCCGGCGTGGGACCGCTGATGTCGACAAGTCCCGTAACGCACGCTTCGCGCTTTTGCTGAAGGGTCGGACCGACGAGGTTCCGGCCCTTTTGCTTTCTCAGACATTCTTCGGAGCTGCTCGCAGACGAGCGAGGTTGTGCCGGGTCATGGGGCGGCCGTCCCTGGTCACCAGGTCGCGGAAACTGAGCGGACGACATTCCCCTTCGAAGGTCGATGACGTACATTCAGGGCATGTCCGACGCGCCCTTCCAGCACCCTGCCCGCCACCTCGGTCTCCAAGGCGCCAGCAACTTCAGGGATCTCGGCGGATATCGCAGTCGCGATGGACGCCATGTGCGCTGGCGACAGCTGTTTCGGTCAAACCATCTCGGCCGGCTGACCGAGGCCGATATTGCGATTTTGCGCCAGCTCGGCGTCCGCACCGCGTTCGATTTCCGCGGTCGCGACGAGCGCAACGCTGGCCTCTGCGCCGTGAGCGAAATCACCGTGCGCTCCGTGCCGATCGAGCCGAGCGTCGTCCCCGCACTGCGAGCCCGGGCAATGGCCGGGCGTCTGGCGGCGGACGAAGCCCTGGACCTCATGCGTGAATCCTATCGCAACTACATCCGCAACCACACGCCGCGTTTTCGGGTGCTGTTCGACCATCTCCTGCAGGACCATGCGCCGCTGGTGATCCATTGCACGGCAGGCAAGGACCGCACCGGCGTCGCATGTGCGCTGGTGCTGCATGCGCTCGACATTCCGGACGATGTCATTCTCGAGGACTACCTGCTGACGAACCAGCTCTACCAGCGCGACTCGGCAGCTCACCCCGATCTTCCCGGCGATGTCGTGCAGGCGATCGGAACGGTCCAAGGCTCGTTCCTGGCGGCGGCGTTCGATACCATGCGCGACGATTTCGGCGACGTCGACGCGTACTTGCGCCACGGTCTCGCCATCGACAGCGCCGCGCGCAACGCTTTGCAGGAGCTTTATCTCACGCGATGAGAGGTCGGAGCTCAGTCCTACAGCTTGGCCCAAAGACTACCGTTTCGGTATCGCCGACGGCATGAGAAACCCGGTGCGTAGGCACGCTACGCACATCGCATCGATCGACCCGATTCGCGGGCCGTGCAGTCCTGCTGGTGCCGAATCAGGCCGCCTCGATATCGGCCGTCTCAGCGGCCTCCAGCGCATCGAGATCGGCAATCACCTCCTCGAACGCGGAAATGGCCTGCTGAACCGCTGCAATCTGCATCAACTCCCAGCCGCTCACCGGACCTGCACGATTCTGCAAGGCGACCACGAGATCCCGCCGCTGCTCCTTCAGTTGCACCAGCGGCAAACCATGGTCCGGCAGATGTCTCATCATGACAAAGCTCCAACGCCCTTCAAACGGCACATCGGTAAGCTATCCTGCCACGCTGGCGATCCGCTTACGAAACTCGGACAAATTTTATCGATCAGGCGAGCGGCGCCGGCGCCGACATCATCGCTTCGGCAAGAATGCTGCTGATACGCGCGGTCGCCACTTCACTCACGTGGAGGCGATCGCCATGCCCGTCGTCCAGCGCCGACGGCGAGATCTTGCCGCTCTCGCACCAGCCCTTCATTAGCGCCCAGCGCCCGAACAGATTGACGCCGGCCGCGGAGGTGACCTTCTCGATCCGCCGCTGCATGTCTTCGGCGAGGGCCAACCGTCTCGGCACGTCGACGATTGCAGCGGTATATTGCAGGTCCATGACGATCACGTCGACCGGCAGCGGGGCAAGCCATTCGAGACCGACGCGGAGCGCCGCCTCGACCTCATCCAGACTATAGAGTCCGTCCCTGTAGGCGGCGTTCGTGCCGACCTGCCAAATGACCAGCGACGGCTGTTCCGCGATCACGTCGCATTCGAACCGCGAGAGCTCCTCCGGCGCCTCCTGTCCGCCAAGGCCACGATTGAGCACATCGACCATGCAGCCAAAATTGGCCTTGCGCAGCGATTGCTCGAGTCGCGCGGGGAATGCGACAATTTCATTGGTACCCGCCGTCGACGACGAACCGAGCGCCACGATCCGGGTCTTGCGTTGTGCACGAAGACTGTGCCGGAAATGGCTGATCGGATGACGAAAACCGGTGAAAACGTCGGGAAGTCCGCCAGCGCCTGTCGCGGTCATGATCACCTCTGACGAACCACGCCTTCTGATTGCAATTGCATGCCGCGGCCGCGCCCCCATTGCAACTCGTTCGCTTGGCAATAGTATAAAAGGGGGCGCTGCGGGGCGCGTGAACGGGGACCAGAGACGGAATGGACGGAGCAGTCATCGTCATCACGGGGGCGCAGGGCGCGCTCGGGCGCAGCGTTGCCGACCTCGCGCTGGCGCGCGGAGCGCATGTGGCCGGGATCGATCATGCCCAGGCCGAGATCCCGGCAAGTGACGACCGCATCGAGCTCGGAGGCGTCGACCTGTCCGACCCCGAACAGGCAAAGGTCGCCATCGATTCGGTGGCCGCCCATTTTGGTGCGCTGGATGCCCTGATCAACGTCGCCGGGGCATTCGCTTTCGAGAATGCCGCCGATGGCGATGACAGCGTCTGGCAGAAGATGCATGCGCGCAATCTGATGACGGCGCTGCATGCCTCCCGGGCCGCGATCCCCCATCTCGTGCGTTCCAGCACCGGGCGCATCGTGAACATCGGCGCGATGGGCGCGCTTGCAGCCGGTGCCGGCATGGGTCCCTATGCCGCCTCCAAGTCAGGCGTGCATCGGCTGACGGAGGCGCTCGCGGCGGAGTGGAAGGGCAAGATCACGGTCAACGCGGTGCTGCCTTCGACCATCGATACGCCGGCCAATCGCGCCAGCATGCCCAAGGCTGATTTCGACAAATGGGTCACGCCGCAGGAACTCGCGGAGGTGATCCTGTTTCTTGCGAGCGACGCCGCGAGCGGCGTGACCGGCGCATTGATACCGGTGGTCGGCCGCATGTAGCAGCGCGGTCGGCCAGGGACCGACTTGGCGCTGACATCGGGGGATGCATCGGGCTAGACTCGCCCGCGCTTGAGTCGCACGCATGGACGGCCCTTGGAAACCGCGCTGTACCTCCCCGTCAAACGCTTTCTCGAAAACCTCGGCTTCTCGGCCAAAGGGGAAGTCGGCGGCTGCGATGTGGTGGCGCTGAAGGCCGGCGACCCGCCGCTCGTCGTCATCTGCGAGCTGAAGCAGGCATTCAACCTGGAACTGCTGCTGCAGGCGGTCGACCGTGCCGGAGCCTGTGACGAGGTCTGGGTCGCCGCCAAACTGTCGGCACGCGGCAAGGGCCGCGAAAGCGATGCACGCTACCGCAATCTCTGCCGCCGGCTCGGCTTCGGGATGCTGGCCGTGACGTCGACCGGACAGGTCGAGGTGCTGGTCCATCCGCCCACCGCCGCACCGCGCAAGAACCCCAAGAAGCGGTCGCGGCTGGTGATCGAGCATCAGAAGCGCAGGGGCGACCCCGTCGCCGGCGGTTCGACGCGCGCGCCCATCATGACGGCCTATCGGCAGCAGGCGCTGGCCTGCGCCTCGGCGCTGTTGGGCGGCCCAAAGCGAATCCGTGACCTCAGCGTGGACATTCCGGATGCGCCGAAGATCCTGCAGCGCAACGTCTATGGCTGGTTCGACCGCGCCGAGCGCGGCGTCTACACCCTGACGAAAGCCGGGCACGCGGCCTTGCGCCGTTGGCCCCAGGATATCCACATGACGCAGGTAGTGTTGCCCGGTCGCGACATGGTGAATGCATAGCTGGCTTGCCCGGCGGAATATATATTGCAATGCAGCAATTCTGCTTCTAGGTATCCCGGACGATTCACGAGGCCCCCATGAGCGAAGATTGGAACACCAAGTACGGTCCGCGTCGCGTGCGGCGCGATCCCCCGACTCTTGAGGAAGCGATTTTCGCCGCATCCGGCATCACCGACGACGTCGAGGCGCAGGCCGAGATCGCATCGGCGCTGATGGGGCTGCCGCTCGAGCAGGTCCTGCCCGAGGTGAAGAAGGCGAGCCGCATCGCGGCGCGTACCAACACCCGCGTCATCACGGCCGATCAGGGCACACAGCAGCGCGCCGTCGTGGTCGAGCGCCGCACCGTGCGCCGCTTCAATTTCGACAAGCGCACGGGCACCTGAGGCAGCTGCCCGCGACGGTGCAAGCCGCACGCCGGCCAGCCCGCACCGACAAACGAAAAGCGCGACAGCGGGGACCGCTGTCGCGCTTTTCTTGGTTGTTACCGAGCGTTGTCGATCAGGCGGCGCGCTGGTCGCCATACATGCGGGTCACCAGCTTCCAGCACGCGCGATTGAGATTGAAGAGCGCACGGGCCGCAGCAATCGGCGTCTCGATCACCAGCTTCGTCAGCTCATCCTGCGGCTGCTGGGTCAGGTCGATCGTGCCGGTCGACTCGCCATGGCGGAAAGCCAGATGGGCGCCGAATTTGGCCGCCAGCGCCCGCATGGCGTGGTTCTGCGAGCCGGTCGTGACGCGCAGCTGGCGATAGCCCTTCCAGCGCGCTTCCGAGATCACCCGCTGGAACAGTAGGCTGCCGACGCCGCGGCGGCGCACGCAGGCCTCGACGCTGAACGCGATCTCCGGAAGCCCGTCCTCGGACTGCTCCGGCGGATGCAGCTCGGCGGCGCCGCGCACCATGCCGTTCTCCATGTAGGCGACGACGATGGTGCCATCGGCCGCACAGCGGGCCGCGTAGCGTTCGATGAAACTGTCATCGAGAAAACCGTTGAATCGATCGTGCCGGCTCTCTGCGTCGAGCCGCAACAAATGATCGCGCAGCAGCGGCAGTTCTTCGTGCTGGCTGAGCGTCCGCACATAGCCAAAGCCGGGCCGGGGACGGAAAGTATCTACCTGTGTCACTGCCAAAGACTCCTCTCAGAAGCCCTCGCGTACCGACGTCTTTCCCTAGACAGGAGACATATTGTGCATCGCAACATTCATTGCAAGCCCCATGCTCTACGGAGAGAACATGCAGCCATGCACGGGCCGCGTGAGTTAACAATTCGTTTGTATACGAATCATCACAGCACGAGCTGGGTCTGGGTGACGATCGCTACCAGCTTTCCGTCCTCGGTCTCGATCCGGGTCTGCCATACCTGGGTGCGGCGGCCTCGGTGTACCGGTGTCGCAATTGCAGTCACGACTGTGCCTTCCCTGGCACCGCCGATGAAGTTGGTCTTGCTCTCGACCGTCGTAGTGCCCTTGGCATCCTCCGGCAGATTGATCACGGTGGCGGCGGCTCCGACCGAATCGGCCAGCGCCATCACGGCGCCGCCATGGATCGTGTGATGCAGCGTGCAGAGGTCGGCCCTGACGAGCATCTGCGCCACCACGCGGTCCGCGCTCGCCTCGGTGAAGCCGACGCCCTTCAATTCGGCGAACGGCATCTTCAGCGAATTGATCTTCTCGAGCGGCGTCATGCCAGTCCCCCTCCTCCGTGATCGAATGGCGCGTCTGCGCGCGCCTGTGCCGATCTGGATGCCTCGCGCTTTGAACCGAAGGCAATGACCTGCGAGGTCATTGCCTTCGCGCGCGCTGCCAGTCAGATCTTCTCGACCCCGCACCATTCGGCAATGAACAGCGCCATCGTCTTGGTCGTCTGGCGCAGCGAGTCGAGCTCGACATATTCGTTGAAGCCGTGCATCGCAGCGCCGGTCGCGCCGAAGCACAGGCTCGGGATGTTGTAGTCGAGGCCGTAGAAGCGGGTGTCGGTCAGCGCCGTGAAGACGAGATCCTGCACCTCTCCGCCATGGACCGCCTTGAACGCCCTGCCGAACGCAGCCTCCGGCGCGGCGGCATCGATCAGCTCATAGCCTTCCGACAGGAAGCCGGACCATTCGACGACCGGCGGATTGTTGGAAAGAAAGCGGTGATCGCGCGAGGCCGCGGCGACGCAGGCGAGGATCTCGTTCTGGCAGTCCTTGACCGACCAGCCGGGCAGGATCGCGATGCGGCAATCGACGTCGCACCAGGCCGGCACGCTCGAGGCCCAATCGCCGCCCTTGATGATCCCGGGATTGAAGTTGATGGGATGGGTGAGCGTCTTGAAGTGACGATCGCTCTTGGCGCGCTCGTTCCAGTCGGCCTCGAGCTTCTCCAGCGCATGGATCAGATGGTAGCTCGCCTGGATCGCGTTGGCGCCGACGCCGGCTTCGAACACGTGCGCCGGGAAGCCGCGGACCTTCAGGCGAAACCAGATCACGCCGACCTGCGAACGGACCATCTTGCCGCTGGTCGGCTCCGGAATGAAGCAGGCGTCGGCGCGATAGCCGCGCTGCAAGGTGGAGAGCGCGCCGACACCGGTGCTCTCCTCCTCGATCACCGACTGCACGTGAATGCGCGCGGTAGGCTTCAAGCCGGCAGCCTTGATCGCATCGAGCGCATAGAGCGCGCCGATGGTGCCGGACTTCATGTCGCAGGCGCCGCGGCCATACATCCGGCCGTCCTTGATGACGGGCGAGAACGGCGGCGTCTCCCACATGTCGAGCGGGCCGGCCGGCACCACGTCGCAATGCCCCTGCAGGATCAGCGAGCGCCCCGCTGATGTTGCCGGGCGATAGGTTCCGACCACGCTGCGCGCCTTGGAGAAGTCGTGCTCGACCGGGCCAAAGCCGCGCATGTCCTTGAGATCGTCGAGATCGATGTGCCAGTCGTCGACCTCGTAGCCGCGCGTGCGCAGGAGGTCACCGAACATGTCCTGGCATGGCCCTTCGGCGCCGCGGGTCGAGGGGATCGCGACGAAGTCGCTGGTGGTCGCCAGCTGGCGCTCGAAGCCGGTATCCACGGCGTCGACGATCCGTCGCGTGATGTCTTCGGTGATCATGCCTGTCCAGGTTCCAATTGCTGATGAGCGCAGCAAACCACAATCCGGCGCACGATTGCACCGGATTCGCTGCTGCTTTCAGAATCGCAAGCCTCCCCGTACATTGGCGCATACGAAGCACCGCAAACGAGGTCTTTGGAATTTTGCATGTCGGATCACCGCAACATTCTCTATTTCCTGTTGGGCATTCTCACCGCCGCGGTTGTCGTGCTCGGCTATAATTTCTATCAATCCAAGAAGCAGCCCGACGGCTTCCAGATCAATGTCGGGCCGAACGGTGTGAAGATCGAGGGGAAGTGATGCGTCCAGTCCTGGCGTTGCGCTCGCGTATTGCCGCACAGTCTCTCGGTGGTCTCGGGCTTCTGCTGCTGCTCGCAGCGCCGGCGCACGCCCAATATGTCGGGCGCGAGGAGGACATCACGGATCTCCGGCTGGGCCAGCGCGTGATGGTCGATGACGGCACCTGTCCTGCCGGCCAGGTCAAGGAGGTGTCGGGATCCAAGATGTCCGAGACGGGGATTGTCCGCACCACGAAATGCGTGCCGCGTTTCGGGCCGAAGAAGAAGTAGCAGACCTCGCGCATCTACGGTCGCCGGCCTCTCCCGCGTGACCTGCAGCACAGAGCCGCACCGCGTGATCACCGATGCTCCCTCCCCGTGGACAATGTCGGGGACGCAGGATGTCGATGTCGTTGGTGCAAGGCCAAAACTTCTTCGAACCGGCCGACCGGCCGCAGCCGGTCAAGGCCGATTTCAGCCGCTACGCCCTGCTCGGCTATCTTTCGATCGCGCTCGTGTTCGGCGGCTTCGGCGTGTGGTCGGCCTATGCGCCGCTCGACCGCGCTGCGATTGCGCCGGGGACAGTTTCGGTCTCGGGCGATCACAAGGTGGTGCAGCACCGCGAAGGCGGAATCATCAGGGAGATCCTGGCCAAGGAGACCCACGCGGTGCGCCGGGGCGACCTGCTGTTCCGACTGCAGCCGACGGAGGCGCAGGCCAACACCGACATTTTGCGCAAGCAGATGGACGCAGCGCTCGCCGAGGAAGCCCGCCTGCTGGCCGAACGCGGCAATGCGCGGATGATCAGTTTCCCCGACACCCTGCTCAATCGGCAGAACGTGCCGGAAGCCGCGCTCGCCATCGCCGATCAGCAGCGGCTGTTCATCGAGCGGCGCAATGGCCTCATCAGCCAGATCAACATCCTCAATTCACAGATCGTCCAGCAGCAGCAGGAGCTCGCGGGTCGCGACCGTCAGCGCGCCGCGCTCGTCGCACAGCGCGCGAGCTTCGACACGCAGATGAACAATCTGCGCCCGGCGGTCGCGGCCGGCTACTATCCCCGCAACAGGTTCCTCGAGCTGGAGCGGGAGCGCGCCCGGGTCGAAGGTGACTTTGGCCAGGCGCAGGCCGATGTGGCGCGGTTGACGCAGACTGCCGCGCAAACGCGCCTGCAGATCGACCAGACGCTGCAAAAGTACCAGACCGAGGTCGGCCAGCAGCTCGACGGCACCCGTGCCAAGCTGTCGGACCTGCGCGAGAAGCTCATCATCGCCGAGGACGTGCTGCGCCGTATCGACATTCGCGCCGAACGCGACGGCATCGTCATGAACATGAAAGTTCACACGGTCGGTGCCGTCGTGAAGCCTGGCGATACGCTGGCCGAAATCGTGCCTGTCGGCGAAGGTGTCGACGTCATGGCGCACGTTTCGCCGCATGACATCGAAAGCGTCGCCATCGGCCAGAAGGCCGAGGTACGCTTCCCAAATTTCTCCTCGCGCACGACGCCGACGATCTTCGGCAAGGTCCAGAGCGTGTCGGCGGACGCGATCTCGGATGAGGCGAGCAAGCAGAGCTATTACTCGTCGCGGGTCGTGATCGACTATTCCACCATTCCGCCCGAGATTGCCGAGAAGATCCTGCCGGGCATGCAGGCCGACGTCATCATCTCGACGGGCGAACGCACCGTGCTCGAATATCTCGTCGGTCCGCTGCTCAATACACTGGCGAAGACGTTCCGGGAGAAATGAGTCGGCGGCGCCTAGGCTGGCGCCACCGGTGTCGCGCCCGCGTCGACAGCTATGTCGCGGGCACGCCGCACGCCGATGATGTCGACGTCCCCGCCCTGCTCTGCGTCCGCGAGAGTCTCGCGGGCCGCTCCGTCGAGGTCGAGCGAACCTGCGCGTCTGGCGACGTCGCCTGATATCGCCAGTTGCCAGCCTTTCGTTTCCGCAAGCTCTGCCATTCGCGCCGGTCGCTCCGTCAGGAGACCAAGCACGGTGACTTGCACCATCCGCCCCATTTGCAGGCGCCCGATGACGATCTCGCCGATATCAGCACCGATCGCGAGCTCGACCGGACGGCCGATCTCAGCGGCGATCTTTTCGTTGACGCGATCCATGGCCACGTCCATCGCGCCGATCGCCTGCAGCGCCTCGCGGCATCCCTGATCGGGTCCATGCTGTTCGCCGAACACCGCGAGCACGCCGTCGCCGAGGAAGCGATCGATGCGACCGGCATGACCTTCGACGGCCGCGCCAATCGCACCGAGGATCTCGTTCATCATGAACACGACATCGGACGGCAACCGGTCGCCGACGATCGTCGCGATCGCGCTGATGCGGATATGGACGAGGCACACGGCACGGCGCTCGCCCTGCGCGTCGAGATGCGCAGCCGGCTCCCTCCCCCCTGCATCGCCGCCGACCAGACGTGTCACGGTCAGTGCCGATACGGGGCGGATCTGACAGGCCAGCCGGACATTGTCCGCTGCCCCCAAACGGGCAAGCGCAGCGCGCTCCGCAGGGTCCGGCGGCGGAAGGGTGTCCGCGCCTTGCTCGACACCGACGCGACAGAGACCACAGCGCGCGCGGCCGCCGCAATCTGAGGGATCAGGGAGATTGTTGCTGCTGATGATCTCCAGCAGCGTCGGCCCGACTGCGGCCTGCACCGTCGCGCCGCCCGTGAAAGCGATGGCGACCTTGGGCGCTGCAAGCATCGCGATATGGCGAAACACGATGATCGTCGCCCCGGCCACCAGCAGGGCCGCAACCGCGATCTGCGCCGACGTCTGGAACAGACCGAGCCACTTGATGTCGAGCTCACTCGGCCAATGCGTGACCTGATGCATCCGCTCCGCCATGGCAGGATCGGCCAGCAAGGCGCTGACAGCGCGCCCGGAGACCACGAAACCCATCAGCGCCGCCATCGGCACGGCGACGGCGAGGACGATCAGAAGCGGCTGCACCAGGCGATACCATTCGTCGTATTTCAGCCAGTAATGCAAGCCGACGCAGCCGTGGATCCAGACCAGCAGCAGCAGCGCGGTCTGGATCCACGCCGCGTTCGGCCACATCAGCCCCAACGCATAGAGGTAGCTGTCCTGGACACCGAACAGCGCGTGAGCAACATGGGTCTCGATGATGTGCGGCAGCAACAGCAACGGAATTAGAAATCCGGTGATCAGCTGAGTGAGCTGCCACGGCGGCAGCCGCCAGGAGCCGCGTTGGATCGTGTTCGTGAACGCAAGCCCGGCATGTCCCAGCAGCGCAGCAGCGAGCACGATCATGCCAGGCCAAGACCGCGTCACCGCCAGCCGCCATTCCTGCACTTCGTCCATCGCCTCGAGACTGAACAGGCCTACCGCGTGGTTGAGAAAATGCGTGGCCGCGAAGGCAAGCAGGATGAGCCCGGACACCAGGCGGATGTTTTGGGTCGTTAGGGCGCGCATGTCGTCACTGTCAAAGGGGGCAGACTTCGGAACGGAAGCACGAGTGTCCCTGCGGTAGCTGCTGAGACCGGCCAACTCAAGCGCCGGCGCGCTGCCTCGCGCTCTGTGAGGTCAGTCACGGTCTCGACTGTCGAACTGGGCGAACGTCCCCGGGCGCCATCGCAAGGGGATCCGACATGACGACCACCACCCGAAGCCCTCTGGGAGCCGCGTTCCGCGCCTGCTTCCCCGCGCTCACCGCGACCTTCGTGCTCAGCCTCTTCATCAATGCGAGCATGTTGGCCTCGCCGCTCTATTCCATGCAGGTCTACGACCGGGTCCTCACCAGCCGCAATCTCGGCACGCTGGTCATGCTGACGCTCATCGTCGGCGTTTTCCTGGTGCTGTACGGGGTGCTCGAATTCGCCCGCTCGGGCGTGCTGGCGCGCGCCGGCGTCCAGTTCGAGGGCACGCTGCGCCACCCGCTGTTCGAGACGATGATGAAGGCCGAGCTGTCCCCGCGGCATCGCTTCGGCCAGCAGATCATCCGCGACGCCGAGACCGTCCGCGACTGCATCTCCAGCGGCACGGCGGCCATCGCCTGCGATCTGCCATGGACCCCCGTCTTCGTCGCGCTCTGCTTCCTGCAGCACGCCTATCTCGGCATCCTGTCGCTGCTCGGCGCGATCGTGCTGTTCTCGCTGGCGCTGTTCACCGAATTCTACACGCGCGCCAGCGTCGAGCGCACCAATGCGCTGGCCAATGAGGCCTCGCGCTTCGTCGCGGCGGCGCTGCGCAATGGCGAGGTCGTGCGCGGCCTCGGCATGGGCGACATCGTGATGGACCGCTGGAGCTGCCGGCAGTCGGCGATGGTCGATGCCCATAGCACGCTGGTCGAGCGCGGCGCCGCAATGCATTCGGTGACCAAGTTCGCGCGCATGGCGGTGCAGACCTCCCTGCTCTGCATCGGCGCCTGGCTTGCCATCGAGCAGCAGATCTCACCCGGCGCGATGATGGCGACGTCGATCATCATGGGACGTGCCTTGGCGCCGGTCGAGCAGGTCGTCGGCCAGTGGAAGCGCATCATCGCGTTCCGCTCCGCCTATCGCCGGCTGGACGAGCTGTTCCAGGCGCTGCCGGTCACGGCTGCGCCGACGGCGCTGCCTACGCCGCGCGGCGACATCGACGTCGAGAACGCGGTGGTGTGGCCGCCGGCCGCCGGCCGCCCCTCGGTCAAGGGCGTCAGCTTCTCGCTCAAGGCCGGCGAGAGCCTCGCCATCGTCGGCGCCTCGGCCAGCGGCAAGTCGAGCATGGCGCGCGCCATGGCCGGCGTCTGGCCTCTGCGCGAAGGCGTGATCCGGATCGACAGCGCCGCCTACAGCCAGTGGGACCAGAACCGGCTCGGCAAGCATATCGGCTACCTGCCGCAGGACATCGAGCTGTTCTCGGGCACGGTTGCCGACAACATCGCGCGTCTCGCCAAGGTCGACGAGCCGGCGGTGGTGGCTGCTGCAAAGGCCGCCGGCGCGCACGAGGTCATTCTGCGCCTGCCCAATGGCTACGACACGCCGATCGGCGAAGGCGGCGTGGCGCTGTCCGGCGGCATGCGCCAGCGCGTCGGCCTTGCCCGCGCGCTCTACGGCGATCCGCGGCTGCTGATCCTCGACGAGCCGAACTCCAATCTCGATGAGGACGGCGAGCGGGCGCTGGCCCATGCCATGGCCCAGGCGAAGGCCGCGGGCCGCACCGTGATCGTCGTCACGCACCGTCCGCAACTTCTGGCGCATGTTGACCGCATCATGGTGATGGCCTTCGGCAAGACGCTGGCATTCGGTCCGCGCGACGAGGTGATCGCCAAGATGCGCGGCCAGCGAGTCGTCGTCGCCCACGACCGGGCAACGGCCAGCGCCGCGGCCTGAAGCCACCTGTGCAGTTTACAGCCAGCCGTTCGAAGGAGCCCGCCATGATCAAGTTCGCACCGCGCTCGACCACCATGCAGTTGGCGGTCGCAGCCGCCGTCCTGATGCCCATGTCCGCTTTCGCGGAGACGCCGATGACCGCGCGGCAGATGTTGGCCCACGCACAGACGCAAGCCCTGAACGTTCCCGGTGACTTCAAGAAGCCCGCGCTGGAGCCGGACCGCAGCGAAAAGAGCGTCGGGGCAACCATCGATGCGCCCTCGATCGGCGCCGCCATCGCCGCCCCGCTTCCGGTGATCGAGCCGCCGGCGCCGATAGCGCCTCCCGCCGCAACGCTCACGGCTCTGGCAACACCCATCGCAGCACCGGAAGCAGCCTCGCCCCAGAGCCGCAACAATGCGCTCACCGCCGTCGCGCCGGCTGCCGACACGGTCAAGGCATCGAATGCCATGGTCGCGATGCCGCCCGTGGCAGCCAGCATCGCCGAGACCCCGCCCGCGGCACCGGTTGCAGCGCCCGTCACAGCCGTTGCCTCACCTGCTGCGGCACCTGCACAGCCCACTCTGCCAGCTGCGACAACAACGGAGACGCCCCGGATGCAAGCGGTGACGACGTCGTCCTCCGAAAAGCTCGCGCATGCACAGCGTCAACCGGCCCCAGCGCGGCCGGCCCGCAAGTCCGTCGCGAAATCGTCCAGCCGGAGCGACGATGCGGCCATCAACACGCAGATCTCCCGCATCATGCGCCGGCCGGAGGTGCAGTCACTGATGTCGCAATATGGCTTGGACTGAAGACGAGCGCTGCCGGACGACGGACGCGATCCGCGTTCCGTCCGGCGGAGCTTGCGATCATTTGGCGGGGTCGAACATGCACTGCAGTGTCGGCCTGGCGATCCGGGTGAAGGTCGGGCCGATCTCCGCCTGTTTGGCGGGCGACACCCAATCGGTCTCGATCGTCGGGACACCGGTTTCGCTGATTCCGCGCAGCAGCGCCTCGCGCAGGTCTGCGTCCTCGACAACCGCGGCCGCATGGTCGTGCAGGCAGGAGCATACGGCCTCGGGATGCGCCCACCGTCCGAGCATATGAGGCACACATTGACGAACGAATTCTCCGCGCAGGTCGGGCAACCGGGCCGTCGGCCGCGCATCGGCGGGAGACCAGGAGAGGCCGGAGAGGACGGCTAGCGCCGCAACACCCAGTCGAAAAAGCATGGTGGACCGCTGATCCCAGGGGCTTGTTGTGTGTTCTTGTGATGTGCGCCGGGTTGAACCACGCAATGAGGCTCGCACTTCCGCCTACCTACGCTTCATAACCATTTCACGTTTCAACGGGGCTGCGGCACAAGCCAAAAATGGTTTCGTGGCCGACGGCTTTGTTTCATGCAGCAGGTCTGACGACACAAAATACAACCATTGAGAGAGTCAAAGTCAAGACTCAAACAGGGCGCGATGCTGACACGCTCCTTGCCATCCCCAACTTCATCCTCCCCGAAGCGGCGGCCGATTTGGCCGATGCAAGGCTTCTTAAGGTCCGTCCCGTAACCTAACGGTCTGGGAAACATCCCAACTCTTCACAGCAACCCGACCGCGGGCTGTGCGTTGAGACGCCGTTGCTGCCCGGGGCTTGCCATGACCAAGACGTCCACGCACACCCCCGCCTCGAAGACACATCGCCGACGCCGCCCGCTTTCGGCGCCGATGGCGCAGCAGCGCACCGAGAACTGCGCCATTTCGACGCCTCAGAGCCTGGTTCGTCTGATCGGCTGCCACGACCCGGCCAAGCGCAAATTGCCCGGCAAGCCCGCGGAGAGCCGATCGTCGCTCGGCAAATCCTTCATTGAATGAAATCGCCGCACTTCTGGACTTCGCCGTCATCGGCCTTGCCCCAGGGCATGACCGGGACTGATGACGTCGAGTTCTTCGGCGAGCCCTCGATCAGCTTGTCCGAGTAGACCATGTAGACGAGCACGTTGCGCTTGGCGTCGCAGCCGCGCACGATTTGCATCTTCTTGAAGAACAGCGACCGTCGCTGCCGGAACATGTCGTCCGCCTGTTCGAGCTTGCGCTTGAAGCGGATCGGCCCGATCTGCCGACATGCGAGCGAGATATCCGACACCTCCTCGGCGAGACCCAGCCAGCCGACATATCCACCCTTCTGAGGAATGGTGAAATGGCAGGCGACGCCCTCCACCTCTGGATCATCAACGCCATAGGTCGCGAGCTTGTCATTCGGGCTTAGCAGCTTGAACACCGTCGACCGACGGAAGATCAGATCCGGCTCATCTGCGGCGTAGGCTGACACCACGGGCGAAGACAGTCCGATAAGCAGAAGGAAAGCGAGGGTTTTCAGCCACAGATCGAATCGGTTGGTGGCTCTGAACGACATGTCGGTCTCCGTTATACCGCCGATGGCTCGGCACACCGCCCATGTAGGAACACAAATGCCTGCAAGGAAGGCGCTTCCTGCCGATCACCTTCCAATACTCGTTTAACGGGATGTGAGGCTTTTCTGCTACGATCGGAACGAAAATCACGCAGGGCAGAAGCCCCAAGCTGGTGAATGCAGACTCCGTCTGCGACACTAAAGACCAGATGGTTCTTGAGGATTTGCCGGAATGCTCTGCGTTCGTGCAGCCGCCAGGGGGCGGTTTTATTGTGCAGCAATCGTTTCAGTACCGCTTGTCATAGCAGCGACGTCGCAGGCTGGAGCAGCGTCCTACTACTATTGGAACGAACCGCAGCCGGTCATCTCACCCTCCGAACGTCCGATCGTGCCGCGCAAGCCCAAGGCACGACAGCTCCAGAAGGCGGCAAAGATCGAGAAGGAGGCCGCCAAGCCGCAAGGCCCGATCACGGTTGCGGTCTCCGTCAACAAGCAGCAGCTCAAAATCTACGACGCAAACGGCCTGTTCGCTGAAGCTCCGGTATCGACCGGCATGAAGGGCCACTCCACGCCGATGGGCGTTTTCAGCGTCATCCAGAAGCAGAAATTCCATCGCTCCAACATCTATAGTGGCGCGCCGATGCCGTTCATGCAGCGCATCACCTGGTCAGGCATTGCGCTCCACGCGGGCGTGCTGCCGGGCTATCCTGCGTCGCATGGCTGCATCCGCATGCCCGCGAGCTTTGCGACCCGGATCTATGGCTGGACACGGATGGGATCGCGGGTTCTGGTCACGCCGGGTGAAGTCGCGCCCGCCAGCTTCTCGCACCCGATGCTCGCAGCCCTGAAGGCGCCGCAGCCGAGCGCTTCGGTACAGCCCGACGCCAATGCACCTGCTGGAGCGAAGTCGGACAAGGGCGCAGCCGTCGCCACGGCGATCACGGTCGCGACGACCGACCTGCGTGCAACGATCGGTCATGCGGAAGTCGGCAACATGACGCCGTCATCCCGCGCCCCGACGCGCACAGCCGATGCCGGCAATGCGACTGGACTGGCGGCTGTGGCCTCGGACGCTTCGCCCAAGACTGAACCCACGCGGTCAGAAGCGGCGGAGATCCGGAGCGGTGCTGCCGAGCTTAAGCCCAGTGTCGCCGAGAGCGCCGTCAAGGGAGAGAGTCCAACGGTGGACGCTGCGACGAAGCCGGGCGCAGCCAAGGCTGCCGATCAGGATGAGAACAAGCCTGCCATCGACGCCGCACCGTCACTTGCGAGCCAGCCGACGCAGGCAGCGGCTCCGGCCGCCGAGAAGCCGATCGATGCACCGGTAAAGGCCGAAGCGACGAACTCGAGCGATGTCGGCCTGGCCGATACGAAGCCTGCCGATGCCAAGATCGCGGATCAGCCCGCGGCGCCATCCGCAACCACGGCAGATGCGCCGGCAACGCCTCTCGATCCCAATGACCTTTCCAAGGATCCCTCCAAGGATCAGTCGCGTGTTGCCGCACCGGACAAGCCGATCGCGCCCAAGCCCGAGTTGAAGCGCAACAGCCAGGTCGCGATCTTCATCAGCCGCAAGGATTCGAAGCTGTACGTGCGGCAGAACTTCGCTCCGGTGTTCAACACCCAAATCACCATCGCGCCGGGCGACAAGCCGTTCGGCACGCACGTGTTCACCGCAACGGCTGACAAGGCCGATCCCGCTACCATGCGCTGGTCGGTCGTCTCGCTTCCGGTTTCGGCGCGCAGCGTCGCGGCGAACGACGGCGCGGAGAAAGTGACCCGGCACGGCAAGAAGCCCGCGGACGCTCGCGTCGAGTCGAAGCCGGTCGTTCAACCGAGCAGCCCGGCCGAGGCGCTCGACCGCATCACGATTCCGGCGGATGTCATGGCCTGGCTGGGCGAAGCGTTGTCGACCGGAAGTTCGCTGATCGTCTCCGATCAGGGCGTCAATCAAGGCGAAACCGGCGAGGGCACGGAGTTCATTCTTTCGCTGCGCTGACGACCGAAGCGGTCCTTCTTTCCGCCCAAGGCCAGGGGTATCCCCTTGCTGGAACGCAGCCTGATCCAACTCGACTCCGCGGCCGTTCAAAAGTCGCTGGTCGAGCGCAGGCGCATTCATGCACACGGGCTGGCTCTAGGGAGATTCACATGATCGATCGCAGGATGGTTCTTCTCGGCGTCGGTGCGTCGTTGTCGGCGGCGACGCTCGCGTCGCGCGCCGCCTCAGCGGACAGCGCGCTGAGCAAGACGACGGCCTACCGCTTCTCCTTCCCCGCTCTGGCCGGCGAGCCGATCCGTCTCGCCGATTTCACCGGCAAGCCGGTGCTGGTCGTGAATACGGCCTCGCAGTGCGGCTACACCCCGCAATACACCGGTCTGCAGAAGCTGTGGAGCGAGTTCCACGAGCGCGGACTGTCGATCATCGCGGTGCCGTCCAACGACTTCAATCAGGAGCCTGGAATTGCCGGCGACATCGCCGACCTGGCCAAGCAGGAATATGGCGTGACCTTCCCGATGGCCGCCAAGGCGGTGGTGACCGGTTCCAACGCCCACCCGTTCTACCGCTGGGCCGCGGAAGCGCGACCCAAGGACACCCCGCGCTGGAACTTCCACAAATACCTGATCGGCCGCGACGGCTACCTCGCCGAGGTGTTCGCCTCCTCGGTCGAGCCGACGGACACGCGGGTCAAGACGGCGGTGGCCCGGATCCTCGCGGACGGCTGAGCAACACTTGGCAAGAATGCGGCGGAGGCCGGCAACTTCCCCGTGTTTTTGCCTCGTTTCCTTTTGGCGCCACTCCGGCTGCTGGGCTAGTATCCCGGCCCGGATGGCGGAGCGACTCTCGACATTGGCGCTCCCGTTGCAACAACCCCGAGGAAACACGATGCGGATTGCAGCAGGATTGGTGTTCGCGAGTTCTTTGGCGGCTTCGCTGCTGACGTCTGGTGCAGCCTGGTCGCAGGCGCAGCGCACGGCGGCAGCGCCGACGCCGGCTGCGGCTCCCGCACCCGCCCAGGCCGCCGTGGCGGCTCCCCAGGCGCAGCCGCCCCGCGCACCTTGCATGAATGCCGATGCGCTCGGAGTCGGCCGCACGGTCGAGATCGACACGACGGGCGGCCCTGGCTTCGGCTTCGAGCACTTCAAGGACCTCGACTTCCTGAAGGACCACGAGGTCGTCCTGACGTTCGACGACGGTCCATGGCCGGAGAACACCCCCGGCGTGCTCAAGGCGCTCGCCGACCAGTGCACCACCGGCATCTTCTTCATCATCGGCAAGCACGCGACCTACTATCCGGAGATCCTGAAGCAGGTCTACAATGCCGGCCACACCGTCGGGACGCACACCTGGTCGCATGCCGCGCTCACCAACAAGAAGCTCACCGAAGACCAGCGCAAGGAAGAGATCGAGCTCGGCATCAGCGCGGTGAAATGGGCGCTTGGCGGCAACTCCCCGGCGCCGTTCTTCCGCTTCCCCGCCCTGCAGCACCCGCCGGAGATGGTCACATATCTGGGCACCCGCAACGTCGGCATCTTCTCCTGCGATCTCGACTCGTTCGACTTCAAGGCCAGGAATGCGCAGGCGGTGATCGACGTCACCTTCAAGAAGCTCGACAAGCTCGGCAAGGGCATCATCCTGATGCACGACTTCCACAAGCATACCGCCGAAGCCCTGCCCGAGATGCTGCGCCGCCTGAAGGCCGGCGGCTACAAGGTGGTCGCGATGCGGGCCAAGTCGCCGGTGCAGTCGCTGCCGCAATATGACGAGCAGCTCGCCAAGGTCGCGAAGCTGCCGACGGTGAGCCAAAGGCCGGTCTCGAGCGTTGTGACGACAGTGTCCGAATGATCGAGGATTGCTTTCGTCAGTGACCAGGCTTCGTATCGAGGGTTACGTCATCGTGTCGGCCGACGGGAAGTTGGCCGACTCCCACAATCTGATGCCGCCGGTCCTGAAATTTCCCGGCGACGCCGCATTCTTTTCCCAGGCGCTCGACAGCGCCGATCTGATCGTCCACGGCCGCAATTCCTACGAGGACCAGCCGAACTCGCCGAAGCGCCGGCGGATCGTCGTGACCGGCAAGGTGGCGGGGTTGGCGCCTGACACGGAGAAGCCGCTCTCCACCCTATGGAACCCGGCGGGTGCCTCGTTCGAGGCCGCCTGCGAAGCCGCTGGTGTGACGACCGGGACGGTGGCCGTGATCGGCGGTCCGGTCGTGTTCGAGATGTTCTTGGACCGTTACGACACCTTCTTCCTGTCGCTCGCGCCCCACGTCTTGCTGCCCGACGGCGCCCCGTGCTTTCCCGGCGTCGGTCCCGGCCGGTCGCCGCAGCAGGTGCTGACGACGCACGGCTACACGCCCGCCAATCAGCTGATGCTCGATCCCGCCGATGACGTCAGCGTCACCGCCTGGAAACGCGCCAGCTAGCAAAGCCGTCAGATGTCGCCATAGGCGTTCTGCTCGGGCGCCTTCGGGCCCTTGCCGTAGCCGAAGATCATGAACAGCGCGCCGATGATCGAGAGATTCTTCAGTGCGTCGATCAGGGTCTTGGCGTTGTCGGGCGGGGTCTGGTTCCAGAAGTCGTGGAAATAGAAGATCGTCGCGCCGACGAAGATGATCATCAGCGCTGCAAAGAATCGCCCCAGAAAGTTCAGCGCGATCATGACGCCCGCGAGAATCTCGAAAGCGCCGGCTGCAATCGCCAGGATCTGCGGCATCGGCATTTTTGCCGCGGCCTCCAGCTGCGCCGCATAGGGTGCAAGCATCGTGGGAATCGTGACCTTGGCGGCGATGAGATCGGCGGTCGCCGGAATGCCGAACAGCTTGGTCGCGCCCGTGTAGATGAAGATCACGGCGAACAGAACGCGCCCGAACGTAATGAAACCCGGCATTCTCGCCCTCACGGATCAACTTCAAACGATGTGTCGCGCCGGCCCATCGGGCCGGATATGTGACGTCGCGAACGCTTTTCAACAATAAAGGCGGACGGAATACGACCGAAACCGGACGAATTCCGCCACACTTCGATCACGCCGACCAGCTCACGCGAACAGCGTCGGCTGCGCCCTCCCCGCCCGCTCCTGAGCCTCGACGGCGGCCACGGCCGTCATGTTGAGAATGCCACGCGCGGTCACCGACGGCGTCAGGATGTGCGCCGGCCGTGCCGGTCCGATCAGGATCGGCCCCACGGGCACCGCATCCGCGAGCACCTTGATCATCTGATAGGCGACGTTGGCGGCATCGAGGTTCGGCATGATCAGGACGTTGGCCGAGCCTTCGAGATCGGAATGCGGCAGGATCGCCTTGCGCGCGGTTGCCGACAGCGCGGTGTCGCCCTGCATCTCGCCGTCCGCCTCGAGGTCCGGCCGATGCTGCTTCAGCAGCGCAGTCGCCTGCCGCATCTTGCGCGACGAGTCGGTGTCGTAGCCGCCGAAATCAGAGTGCGAGACGAAGGCGATCTTCGGCTTGATGTTGAAGCGTGTGACGTGATTGGCCGCCAGCGAGGCCATCTCGGCGAGCTCCTCGGCGGTCGGGTTCGGCCGCACCTGGGTGTCGCCGATGAAATACGCGCCCTTGCTGGTGATGGTGAGCGCCAGCGCGGCGAAGTCGCTGACCCCCGGCATGAAGCCGATGATCTCGCGGACATGACGCAGATGGCTCATGTAGCGGCCCTCGACGCCGCAGATCATCGCATCCGCCTCGCCCCTGACGACGGCCAGCGCCGCGATCACGGTGGCGTTGGTGCGCACCACGGTGCGTGCCGCATCCGGCGTGACGCCGCGGCGGCCGGCGATCTCGATGTAGCTCTGCACATAGGAGCGGTAGCGCGGATCGTCCTCGGGGTTGACGAGATCGAAATCGGTGCCGGCCTTGATCGACAGGCCGAAGCGCTTGATACGCGCTTCCACCACGCTCGGACGGCCCACCAGAATCGGCCGCGCCAGCTTCTCCTCGAGCACGACCTGCGTCGCGCGCAGCACGCGCTCATCCTCGCCTTCAGCATAGATCACGCGCACCGGCTGCGCCTTCGCCTTCGCGAACACCGGCTTCATGATCAGGCCGGAGCGGAACGCGAAACGCTCGAGCAGCGCGGTGTATTCGTCGAAATTCTTGATCGGCCGCGTCGCGACGCCGGAGTCCATCGCGGCCTTCGCCACTGCGGGTGCGATGCGCAGGATCAGCCGCGGATCGAATGGCGAGGGGATCAGCGAGCCCGGACCAAAACCCTGCGTCTCGCCGGTGTCGAAGCCGCGGGACACCGCATCCGACGGCGGGTCCTGGGCGAGCTGTGCGATCGCGTCGACCGCCGCCTGCTTCATCGCCTCGTTGATCGCGGTGGCGCCGACGTCGAGCGCACCGCGGAAGATGAACGGGAAGCAGAGCACGTTGTTGACCTGGTTCGGGAAGTCCGAACGTCCCGTGCAGATCATCGCGTCCGGCCGCGCCGCGCGCGCCTCCTCCGGCATGATCTCAGGGTTGGGATTGGCGAGCGCCATCACCAGCGGCTTGTCGGCCATCTGTTTGACCATGTCGGGCTTCAGCACGCCGCCGGCGGAGACGCCCAGGAAGATGTCGGCGCCGCCGATCACCTCGGCCAAGGTGCGCTTGTCGGTGTTCTGCGCATAGACCGCCTTCCACGGGTCCATCAGCGTGTTGCGGCCCTCATGGACGACGCCGTCGATGTCGGTGACCCAGATGTTCTTGCGCTGCGCGCCCATCGAGACCAGCAGATTGAGGCAGGCGATCGCGGCCGCGCCCGCGCCCGACGTCACGATCTTGACCTCGGACAGCTGCTTGCCGGCCAGCGACAGCGCATTCTTGATCGCCGCGCCGACGATGATCGCAGTGCCATGCTGGTCGTCATGGAAGACCGGGATCTTCATGCGCTCCTTCAGGCGCGCCTCGATCTCAAAACACTCCGGACCCTTGATGTCCTCGAGGTTGATGCCGCCGAAAGTCGGCTCCAGCGCCGCCACCGTCTCGACCACCCGGTCGATCGTCTCGGCGTTGATCTCGATGTCGAACACGTCGATGCCGGCGAATTTCTTGAACAGAACCGCCTTGCCCTCCATGACCGGTTTGGAGGCGAGCGGGCCGATATTGCCGAGGCCGAGCACGGCGGTGCCGTTGGAAACGACGGCGACCAGGTTGGCGCGCGCGGTCAGCGTCGCCGCTTCGGCGGGGTTGTTGGCGATCTCGGTGCACGCTGCAGCAACGCCCGGCGAATAGGCGAGCGCGAGGTCGCGCTGGTTGGCGAGCGGCTTGGAGGCCTGGATCTCCAGCTTGCCGGGCCGCGGCAGGCGGTGATAGGCCAGGGCTGCGGAACGAAGATCTTCAGAATAGGACGACGACATACGTGCTCCAGCGTTTCCGACCCGGATTTTTGGTCTCTTGAGTCTCGGTCAGACGTCGGTTTTTCCGGCCGGTGGAAGCGCATGTGATGCACGTTGGGCGGCTTTCATGCAACATCCGAAACCATGTTCGCCGGCATCCCGGACCAGCGATTCCCCTGTTCGCAGAAGCACATCCCTACTCCATCGATTTCATTGAGACCATCATCCCTTGCTGCCTAAGCCTTGGGCGGAGCACATCAAATGACCCGTGTCCTGATCGGAATACTCACAGTATTAGCCCTCGGCATTGCCGGCTTCATCGGCGCCCCCTGGTACGCCCAGAATCGTGCCGAGCGCGAAGTCGACGCCAGCTTCGCCCAGATCCGGCAGAACGGCGCCACCGCAAGCCACGGCAAGGTCGCCTTCGACCTGTGGAGTCGCAAGTTGACAATCGCCGATGTCAAGGTCGAGTCGGCCGCCCAGCCGCCGGCGAGCGTCACGTTCGGCACCTTCACCGCGACCGGGCTGAGCCAGCCTGATTCCGAGCATGTCACGGCCGCCAGCATCGAGCTCGGCGACGTCACGATGACGGGCCAGATGCCCGGCCCCTCGCCGCTCCGCCTCAGCTACAAGCTGCCGCAACTGGTGGTGAAGGATTATGCCGGCCCGATCCGGTTCACCGCGCTTCCCGCCGGCGCCGGCATGCTGGAGACCTACCGGGCCCTCGCCCAGCAGTTCGTCGCGATCAGCGCCTCGTCGATCAGCGTGCCGCGCACCACCGGCACGATGGAGGGCGGCCCCTCCGCGGCCCCGGCCGAATTTACATATTCCGGGCTCACCTTCGACACCATCAAGGCCGGCCGGATCGCGAGCTACAAGCTCGACGAGGTCGCGTTCACGATGAGCCTGCAGCAGCCGGCCAGCAAATTCGCGGCGACCGCACAGCAGCCGACCGGCAAGATCGAGAAGATGCAGGGCCGCATCGTCGGCATCGTTCACCAGGACATCGACGCCAATGCGATCCTGGCCGTGCTCAATCCGGAGGCCGCCAAGGACGACCATACCTATCGGGTCTATGGCCGGGTCACGACCGGTGCCTACGAGATCAACTCCGACGCCGGCGTGCGCATGCGCATGGAGGGCCTCTCCGCCGACGAGTTCAGCGTGCGGCCATCGCGCCTGCAATTGCCGGCGCTGATCGCAGCCCTGCCCGCATCGACGGCGGCGCAGCCCACGCCCGAAGAAACACGCGAGCTCATGGAGAAGGTCGCGGGCATCTATGAAGGCATGGCGATCAAGAACGCCGAGATGCGCGGCCTCTCGATCGAGACCCCGCAGGGGCCGGTCAAGCTGGCGGCGCTGCGCTTCGACCTGCGCGAGGGCAAAGGTGACATCGCGATCGAAGGTTTTGATGGCCGCGCGCCGAACGGCCCGGTCAAGCTCGGCCGCTTCGCGCTCAAGGGCTTCGATTTCGCCAATCTGATGCATTTCGCCGCCAAATATGCCGCGACGGGCGCGAAGCCCGCCCCGACTGATGCGGTGGTGCTGTTCAAGCTGCTCGACGGCATCGAGCTGAAAGGGCTGACCGCGCCCTATAAGGCCGGCGACAAGCCGGTGCAGATCGACAATATCAGCCTCGACTGGGGCCAGTTCGTCGGCCCGATCCCGACCCAGGCGCGCCTGGTGGCCAAGATGGCCGGACCGCTCGATCCCTCCAACCCGGCGCTGCTGCCGCTCCTGGTCGCCGGCATCGACACCGCCGCCTTCGATGCCGATCTCGGCCTCGGCTGGACGGAAAGCTCCGGTGCGTTCGCGCTTCAACCCTTCAAGCTCGAGGTCAGCAACCTGCTCGCGGCGTCCGCCAACGTCTCGCTTGCGCGCGTGCCGCGCGAGGTGTTCACGATCGACCTGCAGCAGGCGACGACCGCCGCGGGGCAGATCGAGGCCGCCGGGCTGGAATTCACCTTGCGCGATCTCGGCGCGATCGACGTGCTCGTCGCCAACTACGCCCGCGGCCACAGCATCCCCCGCGACGCCGCGCGCAAGGCGCTGGTCGACAGCATCAAGGCCATCGGCTCGCAAGTCGCGGCCGACAATGCCGACGTCGTCGGCGCGGTCGATGCGATCAGCCGCTTCGTCGAGCGGCCGCGCCAGACCTTCACCCTGAAGCTCTCGCCGCGCGCCAAGGTGCCGGCCATGCAGCTCGCCCAGCTCATCGCCATCGACCCACCGAGCGCGCTGGCGCAGTTCAAGATCGAGGCCCAGACGGCGCCGTGAGCTTGGCGGGCACGCTCGGACACCTCTCTCTCCTCCGCCATTCCGGGGCGCGCAAAGCGCGGCAGTGGGATCGGATTGCGATGATATCCACTCCCGCTACACGCACAGTGCGCTCCCTCTCCCCGTTCTTCACGGGGCCACGACGAGCTTCGCTCGCGCGCCCGCATCCGCCTTCGCTCTTCGAGCTACGGCGGACAAGAGCGGGGCGAGGTGCACCGAGCAAGTCGCAGCACCCCGACACAAAACTTCGATTCCGTACTTCTCGAACCGTCGTCGATCTGCGCGGAGTCGTTGGCGTTGCCTGATGATTTTCACGATGAGATTCTCGCGAGCTAAGGGACGCGTCTCCACGATCCCGCGGCTGAAGCGCCCGAGTTGTTCCGGTCGTTCGGCCCTCTACAATCGAAGAGGGCGCAGGGAATGCCGGGTGCTGGCCGCAACCCATGGCCCGCCTGCGAAAAAAAATGCAGGCGGCAGGTACCACAGGTGCTGCCGTCAACCGGCATTCCCTGCGCGATGGGCTTTTCGGCTGCTTCGCGCTCTCCTCGGGGACCGGCTTGTTTGCCCCCGTCATCCACGCGACGCCCGAAGGCATCGGCGCGAACTTGACACCAGCATCGGGGTGTCAGGACCACACGACTTGACCGCCTGCAGCCTGCCTTTCGTCCACGCGACACGCGCGTTGCGACAGACTGCAGCCACCGCCTCCCCACCTCACGTCTCGTGACGACCGCGAACCGTCCCTCTTCATCGAGGCGGGATGGCCGGAAATGTGGAGGTGATTTGCCCGACGAGGCAAGCGAAAAAACTGCGACAGACTAACACGACGGGCAGTTTGCGCATGGTTGAAATGCAGATATTGCCCGTCGGGCAGACCCTGGGTCGACTACGCTCGACGTGATCAGGCTTGGACTAACAGCATTCGCTATTTCCCTCGCCGTCATTGCGGACCGCCCTTGCGCCAAGCCATCAGGAGCGCCGCTTCACCCTGATGCTTCCCTGCGGCCTGCACCGGATTCTCAGCTCGGCGCGGACCGATGAATTGCCGCCAATTCAACTCAAGTTCTAACGAAGCGCATAACTACTCACATCGACTCTCCCACGCGTTGCATCGAGCGGAAGCATCGCACACGCCAGGGCTGCATTATCCGGATACAGTAAGCTTTGCTTAACCCGATACCCTCTATCGTGGAAACTACGGGAAACAATCTGCAACACAGCTCGGGCCCTGTTCTGGACGACAGTCGAGGCCGATCCCGGGGACGCTGAGACGGCCAACGCCGCCAAACGAGGGTGAGGGGTCATGCTGCACGGCCTGGTGCTTCGCTATGCACGGGATCGGAAGGCCAACGTTGCGGTCATCTTCGCCCTGATGATGGTGCCCACGATCTATCTGTTGGGCATGGCGCTCGACTACACGCAGAAGCAGCGCAGACAGAACCAGCTCGATGCGGCGGCAGATGCCGCGGCGATTGCGGCCGTCAGGCCGGCGATGCTGACTGAGACCAACGCCGACGTCGTCAAGGCGACTGCGGCAGCCGTGTTTGCGGCCAAGGCCGCGCTTCCCGGCCTGACGGCGGTGCCGACACCGACGATCACCGTCGATGATTCCGGACTGCAGCGGACGATCACCGTCTCCTACGTCGCCCAATCCATCAACAATTTCCCCTCGGTGCTCGGCAGCCCGTCATGGCAGGTCTGGGGCTCGTCCAAGGCGCAGGCCTCCAGCGCGCCGAACATGAATTTCTATCTGCTGCTGGACGACTCGCCGTCGATGGCGATCGCCGCGACCCAGACCGATATCGACAACCTGATCTCCAAAACGAGCGGCCAGCCGTCCGGGTCGAAGAATTGCGGGTTTGCCTGCCACGAGACGCACCCCAACCTCGACAGCGGGGCGAACTCGTCGACCAAGGACAATCTCAGCATCGCACGTACGAACAACGTGACCCTGCGGATCGACCTCGTGGTGAACGCCGTCAAACAACTGCTCGTCGGCCCCTGGTCCTGCCTGCAGGCGGGCGTCTCCGGCGGGGTCATGCAGTGCATGTCGGCGATCAACAACACCACGTACAAGGCAGCGATCTACACGTTCGACTATAATCTGAACACGGTCCAGACGCTGACAAGTCCCTCGACCGCCGGCACACAGATCTCCAACATCCAGCTGCTGACGGTCGACCACCAGAATTGCGTCACGACCTCGGTCTGCAACACCGACTTCGGCACCGACATCTCGGGCGCGCTCACCAGCCTCAACAACATCATGCCCAACCCGGGCAGCGGCACCAATCAGTCGGGCGATACGCCGCAGGAGGTGATCTTCCTGGTGACCGACGGGGTCGAGGACAAGCTCATCGCGAAGTCGGCAAGCTGCGACCCCAACGCAACCACTCCGCTCCCGGCCGCAGGCACGCAAGTGCGCTGCCAGCAGCCGCTCAACACCGCGATATGCGACACGATCAAGGCCAAGAAAGTCCGCATCGCGATCCTCTACACCGAGTATCTGCAGCTGACGTCGGACGGCTGGTACAACAGCCGCATCGCCCAGTTCAACCTCCCGTCCTCCTCGACCGGCACGATCGCACAGCGATTGAAATCCTGCGCCTCCCCTGGCCTGTTCGCGAACGTTCAGACGGGCGGCGACATTTCGACGGCACTGACCAATCTGTTCCTGAAGGTCGCGTCGAGCACCGCCAGCCTCGTGCAGTAAGGCCCCCGTCATGATCGGAGCACGAGCAGCATCACCGGCCGGGCACCGCAACGCCTGCCGGGCCTTCGTCAGCGACAACAGAGCTGCCACCGCCGTCGAGTTCGCGCTCGTGGCTGCGCCGTTTCTGGCGCTCATCATCGCGCTCATCCAGACGTTTCTCGTGTTCTTTGCGCAGCAGCTGCTCGAATCGGTGGTCCAGCAGTCGGCCCGCATGGTCATGACCGGGCAAGTGCAGGCCCAGACCCTGACTCAGGATGCGTTCAAGCAGCAGGTCGTCTGCAAGAAGATCCTCATCTTCTTCGACTGCAACGGAGTGATGATCGACCTGCAGGTGGCCAATGCGTGGTCCTCCGCCAACACGGCGATGCCGACGCTGACGTTCGACAGCAAGGGAACCGTCACCAACACCTGGCAATACAACCCCGGAAACGCCGGCGATATCGTCGTTCTTCGGGTGATGTATGTGTGGCCCGTCGTGCTGGGACCGCTCGGCTTCAATCTGTCGAACGTCTCGAACGGCAACCGGCTGATGATGGGCTCGGCCGCCTTCCAGAATGAGCCGTCCTCTTAGAAGGAGAAAGACATGCTTGCCGGCTTTCCGCTGCACGCACGCAGGCTGTGGACCGACGTCGACGCAGTGGCCGCAACCGAGTTCGCGATCGTGCTGCCGTTCATGCTGACGCTCTATCTGGGCGGTGTGGAGCTTGGCAACGGCCTCGCCATCAGCGTCAAGGTCAGCGAAACCTCGCACAGCGTCGCCGACATGGTTTCGCAGAACACGCAGGTGACTGCGGCCCAGATGCAGAGCATTCTTCTGGCATCGACGTCGATCATGGCCCCCTATGCGGTCAAGGACGACAACGGCAACTCGCTCATCACCGTCACCGTGTCGGAAGTCTCGACCGACAAGAATGGCAATGCCACGGTGCAATGGAGCCAGTCGACCAACTCGACAGCCGCGAGGCCGGTCGGCCAGAGAATGACGTTGTCGTCCTTCACCGGCACGGGCACCACCAACGCCAACATCTCGCTGATTCTGGGCGAGGTGTCCTACAACTATAAACCCAATCTCGGATCGGGGGTCACCGGCCCGATGACGATCTCGGACAGCTACTACCTGTTTCCGCGCTGCTCGACCAACAGCCCGACCACCTCGAGCTTCCCCTTCTACGACGTGAAGTATCCGGCGTCCGCGACCTGCACCTGCATCCAGCATCTGCGACAGAAGAGCTGCTAGCGCGGTCGGAACAGACTGTTCTCGATACAAACAGCCTCGGCCCTTCCCCACATACTTTCCGAAGTTCGCAATGCGGAGCGGCGGGCGCTTCATCTCGTCACGCACGGCCTCTCGCGAGGACGCACAGCGCAAGGGAACATCAGACGACGCCGTCGAGCAGCCCTCGGCAAATATCGCTCACCGGATTACTTCCCGGTCTGCGCTACTCCAAGAAATTGCAGCAAGGAGAGGCGCGTCGGCGCGGGGCGTGCCAGCGGCCGCGCATTGACGGGGGCAAGCGACTTGGGCACTCGCGGCTTCGGCCAGCGCACGACATCGAGGCGCACGTTCGCGAGACCCGAGTCGACCATGTCCAGCGCTGCTGCGGCGGCATAGGACAAGTCGACCACACGGCCGTCGACATAGGGGCCGCGGTCGTTGATCCGCACCGTCACGGCGCGCCCGGTGTCGAGCCGCGTCACGCGCAGGCGCGTGCCGAACGGCAGGCTGCGATGCGCGGCGGTCATGGCCGTGGTGTCGAACACCTCGCCATTGGCGGTCGGCTGCGGCGCCGTGTAGTAGCTGGCGAGGCCGCGCGGCACGTAACGCGGGCGACGCGGCGGAGCGCTCGCGACCGGTGGAACGGTCGTCTGCGGGATGGGGCTTGCCTGCGGAGCCGGCTGGGCCGGTGCAGTCTGCGTCAGCGCGGCCTGCTGGCCTGCAGCACCCTTGGCGAGGCCACCGCCGACATCCGGCGACCGCGCGCAGGCGGTGAGCGTGGCGGCGAACATCGCGGCGACGAGCCGGCGGACCAGCACGGTGCCGCCTGCGGCATCGTCGGTGCGCTGATGCGACCACGACGCACCGGCCGCGTTCGCAACGCCCAATGCACGTCCGCGGCGGGTTTCCGCCATGTCTCCTCCTCCCGCACCCCAGCGAGAGAAGTCGACTAGGCAAAATCGGCCTGTTGGCGACGGAACCGTGACGACGACGGTTCAAGTCGGTGGTGCTCCGGCGATGCAATACCGGCAGCACCGCGCAACGCAGCCGCTTGCAGCTCCACTGCTGCAGCTTGGTGTTGGCACAGGTGGGCGTTGTGATAGCTAAGCATGCGGCGGTACCGTGATGGGTAGGTACCTTGTCGTGAGCGCGCGGGCGGGGCGGCAACCTCGGCGGCTGTGCCTGCCACGCCCGCGCCTCGCGCCTCATTCCAGCTCGATCGCCTGGTAGGTGCCGGTCTCGTCGAGCGAGGTGCCCCAGATCTTGTGCGAGGCCTGGTGCTCGGCGCGTCCGAAGGAGAGCGTGCTGCCGAGGCCGAGATCGATGCTCTGCATCGACTCCAGCGTGTCGACCAGCCGTTCGGTCTCGAGCGGCGTCGTCTGCTTCAGCGCCTGGATCAGGATGCTCGCCGAGATGAAGCCTTCGAGCGAGGTGTAGTCCGGCGCTTCGCCGGGGAAGTACTTCTCCAGCGCGGTCTTGTAGTCGAGCACGAGGCTCGAATAGCCGGCCACCGACGGGACGCCCTGGGTGACGATGACGCCATTGGTGTATTTGGCCCCGAGCAGCTTCAACTCGGCCGCCAGCGACGACGAGCCGACGGCGGAGATGTTGGCGTAGATCAACCCCGGAACCGCCTCGTGGGTCTTTTCGATGAACTTCGCGGCCGCGCGGTCGGTTGCGATCATGATCACGGCCTTGATCGCCGGCTTGGTCTGCGCCTTCAGCTTGCCGACGGCCTCGTCGACATCCAGCGTGCCGCGCGGAAAGCCGTAGCGGATGATCGGATCGTTGATGCCGAGCGAGCGGAACGCCTTGGCGACGCCGTTGGCGCCGTCATCGCCATAGGCATCGTTCTGCGCGAACACGGCGATCTGCTTGGCCGGGATCCGCTTCACCTTCATCAGGTAACGCACGATCGCGGCGGTTTCTTCCGCATAGCTCGCACGATAGTTGAACACGTAACGGTCGGGCGGATCGCGGCGGACGACGGCGGAGCCGCTATAGGGCGCAAAGAACAGCGCGCGGCGCTCCAGCGCATAGGGAATCGCGATCGCGTTGTTCGCCGTCCCCATGTTGCCGATGAAGCCGAACACCTGGTCCTTCTCGTAGAGCTGGGTCATTGCGCCAAGCGTCCGGGTGGGATCATAGCCGTCGTCGGCCGCAATCAGCCGCAGCTTGCGGCCGTTGATGCCGCCGGCGTCATTGGCGCGGGCGAACGCGGTCTCGATCCCGAGCTTCATCTGGCGCGCCGGCTCCTTGCGAACGCCGGAAAAGGGAATGACGGTGCCGAAGCGGATCTCGGTGTCGCTGACGCCATGCGCGAGCGGGGGCGGCAGGTTGGCGGTGGGCTGTGTCGCCGCGGCCGCAGTCGAGGGCGCCAGCGCCAGGGACAGCGTGGGAGCTGACGACTGCTGCTGGCTGAGCGACCGCTCGAGCTCCGCCAATTGGCGTTCCGCGGTCTGGCAGTTCACCTGCGAGGACGCGACCCGGCCGCGCCCCTCGGCGATGAAGCTGTTGAAGCTGCGGATCAGCCCATCGCGCTCGCCGCCATTCGAAGAGCCCTGGCGGATCACTTCGCTGAACTGATCGATGATGGTCTGGACACGTCCCTGGGCAATCTCGCGGCAGGTCGCGGCCTGGCCGACGACAGGGCCGACACGGGAGGCGAGATCACGAACGACATCGGGGGAAATGGGAGCGGCGGAAGCGGCAGGTAGGAAGAAGCAAGTTCCGAGAAGGAGCGCACACCAGCGAACGGTCATTTTGAACTATCCGTCTTCTTTTGATTGGTTGGCTATGTTCACTACATGAGTCAGACAGGTTTTCTATTAAGGACAGGTTGCATGACACCGCAACCTCCATTCGGCCGAGCCTTCTCGCTCCGCGTTTGCTGCGCGCAGCGTCGCGCCCTTGTTCGAGCTGCGTCCTACAAGACTCCGAACTAACAACGGGTGCTATCGATTGATATTCAGAATCAACGCTTTGCCGTGCTGTTCCCGGACCTGCCCCGCGTGCGCTTCAGCGACATGCGCGCGATGATCCGACGCATGCGGGCCTGCTCGCACGCGGTCAGACGACGGGCATGAAGTTATCTGCAGACTTAATCAGCGTTGACGGGAGAAGATAGAATGCGCGGGAACGCCTTGAAGGCTGGATCACCTTGCGCTGGAACCATCGCGAGGTCGGCCATTGGCCGCCCGTTCGCAGCAGCCGGCCGCGTCGCGGTGCGACGAGCCGTAGCCCGGATGAGCGAAGCGATATCCGGGGCCTCACGAGCCGTGGGGGTGAACCCGGATGTCGCTTCGCTCATCCGGGCTACGGGTCGAAGGCGCCTGCCGAACTACTTGTTCGGCAGGTTGGTCTTGATGTGCAGCTCGCGGAGCTGCTTGGTCGAGGCTTCCGACGGCGCGCCCATCAGCAGGTCCATGGCCTGCTGGTTCATCGGGAACAGCGAGATCTCGCGCAGATTGGTGGTGCCGCAGAGCAGCATGACGATGCGGTCAACGCCCGCGGCCATGCCGCCATGCGGCGGGGCGCCGTACTGGAAGGCACGGTACATGCCGCCGAAACGGTCGACGACCTCCTGCTCGCCGTAGCCGGCGATCTCGAACGCCTTCACCATCGCTTCCGGCTTGTGGTTGCGGATGCCGCCCGAGGCGATCTCGTAGCCGTTGCAGGTGATGTCGTACTGGAACGCCTTGATGGTCAGCGGGTCCTGGGTCTGCAGCGCCTCCAGGCCACCTTGCGGCATCGAGAACGGGTTGTGCGAGAAGTCGACCTTCTTGTCGTCCTCATTGTACTCATACATCGGGAAGTCGACGATCCAGGCGAGCTTGAACTGATCCTTGTCGGCGAGGTTCAGCTCATCCGAGACCTTGTTGCGGGCGAGGCCTGCGAACTTCCAGAACTTGTCAGGATCGCCGGCGACGAAGAAGGCCGCATCACCTTCCTTGGTGCCGATCTGGCTGCGGATCGCAGCGGTGCGCTCCGGACCGATGTTGTTGGCGAGCGGACCCGCGCCCTCGCCGCCCTCGCGCCACATGATGTAGCCGAGGCCGGGCTGGCCTTCGCCCTGCGCCCAGGAGTTCATGCGGTCGCAGAACGCACGTGAGCCGCCACCCGGTGCCGGGATCGCCCAGACCTGGTTCTTGGGGTCCTCGAGCATGCGCGCGAACACCTTGAAGCCGGAGCCGCGGAAGTGCTCGGAGACATCGGCCATCTCGATCGGGTTGCGCAAATCGGGCTTGTCGGAGCCGTATTTGCGGATCGCCTCGGCGAACGGGATGCGGGCCCAGTTCTTGGTCACCGGCTTGCCCTTGGCGAAATCCTCGAACACGCCGGTGATGACCGGCTCCATCGCCGCGAACACGTCCTCCTGGGTGACGAAGCTCATCTCGACGTCGAGCTGATAGAACTCGCCCGGCAGGCGGTCGGCGCGCGGGTCCTCGTCGCGGAAGCACGGCGCAATCTGGAAGTAGCGGTCGAAGCCCGACATCATCAAGAGCTGCTTGTACTGCTGCGGCGCCTGCGGCAGCGCGTAGAACTTGCCGGGATGGATGCGCGACGGCACCAGGAAGTCGCGCGCCCCCTCGGGCGAGGACGCGGTCAGGATCGGCGTCTGGAATTCGAAGAAGCCCTGCTCCTTCATCCGCCGGCGCATCGAATCGATGATGGCGCCGCGGGTCATGATGTTCTGGTGCAGCTTCTCACGGCGCAAATCGAGGAAGCGGTACTTCAGCCGGATGTCCTCAGGGTACTCCTGCTCGCCGAACACCGGCAGCGGCAGCTCCGCGGCGGGGCCCAGCACCTCGATGTCGGCGACGTAGAGCTCGACCTGCCCGGTCGGCAGCTCGGCATTGTCAGTGCCTTCGGGGCGGTGACGCACCTTGCCTTCCATGCGCACGACCCATTCCGAGCGCAGCTTCTCGGCGAGGCTGAACGCCTTGGAGTCGGGATCGACCACGCATTGGGTGATGCCGTAATGGTCGCGCAGATCGACGAACAGCACGCCGCCATGGTCGCGGATGCGATGGCACCAGCCGGACAGCCGGACCGTCTCTCCGATGTTGCTGTCGCGGAGCGCGCCGCAGGTATGGGTCCGGTAGCGATGCATGGTCGTCCTGAAACTAGATTTGAAAAGGGAATCGGCGCACGTTTGGATGGAGCTGCCTGCGCGTCCGTTTAGCCGAGCCACTTGCACACGGCAACCAACTGTCTGGGGTCAAATCGACTGAAGTCACGCTAACCTCTCAGGTTTCGACGATGTTCACAGAAAACATACCAAATGTAGTACCTTCGGGTCACAGAATGCCTTATTCAACCCAACCTGCGTCAGAATCTGAGTCTTGAGTAACCGTGCAGATCGGCGTAAATATGTTCGCCATTTGTTCTAAACCTGAGCACGGGATAGCACCCATGGAACTACACTCTTCCGATGCAATCACTATCGATGCATTCTGCGCAGCATTTGTTTCTGCGCTAGTGGCGAACGGCATTACTTCGATCAGGCCTAGAAGCGGCTCTGCCCGCCGCGGCTTCCAAGCCGTCTTGAACAAACTTGACAAAATAATTGCTGAAACTAACGATAAAGATACATTGTACGATTTGCTTAAGATACGTACCTCGCTCGCCCCAGGGCTAAGCGGGTCTTACGATAATTTCGAAGCTCATCTTCGTGGGCTTCAGACCAGCATGGTGTCCTCCCCAAATCCTGCGTTTGCTGACCTCCGTTTCAACGTCTCTCCATCATATGCTCAAAGCGCGTTAGATCGTCTCGACAAGAGATGGTCCGAGCTTGCAAAATCAGCTGCAAAAGAATTTGAAATGTTAGGGAAAGAAATGTCGGCGTCCGATGAAAGACAATACGGACTTTCCAGCACTTGATACATTCCTGGAGATCGAGAGGCTTCTCTTTCTGGGCAAGGCCCCAGAGGGGCTGCTTGATTTCGAAAAGGGGTTAAATTCCGCTTTTGATCGCTTAGGTTTCACGGACTCATACGTCACGTCTCAAACAGACAGATTTGATGATCCCAGATGGCCGGATCACGCAACCGTTGAAAAGCAAGCCGCTCATGTTTCGAAAGTAGTCAAAGATATAATTTGGGGAATGATCGAACTCGATCGTACCACAGTAGCGATCTTAGATTCACCTATACTACAGCGCCTCCGATACATTCGCCAAAACGGCTTTACATACCTTGTTTATCCGTCAGCTTCCCACGCGAGACTTGAACACTCGCTGGGTGTGCATGCGGTTGTATCAAAATACATTGCCAGCATAAACGCGAGCACGAAGCAACCGAGGCAATTTTCCGACGGACTAACGTCGCATGAGATTTGCGAAACTTTATCGCTCGATCTCAAGCATGCCGCCATTCTGCACGATATCGGGCACTTTCCTCTATCACACGTCCTGGAAAAGATCTTCGAGTCCGAGCCCATCAAGTTCCAAATCGGCGGCAGTTCGATCAGAGACTTCGAAATTTGCCTTATGAAAAAGCTCCCCAACAGCGACTCTCAACTCAGCGAGAAGCTTAGTATTGCCATATTGCTCTCACCACGATTTAAGCGATTCTACACCGCGCTCCGGAAAGACAAATGGGCCTACCTGCGAGTAGCTTGCCTAATATCTGGCACACCACTCGATCCAAACCTTCCAGGCTACAGCCAATTAATTTCAGGCTCGGTGGATTGCGACAAGGTCGACTATCTGCTGCGCGACTCGACTATGTGCAACGTTCCGGTCGCCATTGACCAAACCCGTCTTTTCCTAAGCTCGACACTGATTGAATGCACCGGAACTACAACTCAGAAACTCGCAGATAGAGGAGTATTGAATCTTCAAGACGCAGATCTTGATCGTCCAGCCCGCATACTTGTTCTTAACAGCGCTGGAGTCGATACTATCGAGGAAATCGCTTTTGCGAGAGCCACTCTCTACGAGAGAGTTTATAGACATCCGGTGACACGCAATGCAGAACGAATGCTTGCAGTGGCAATATTCAACGCAGCAATCGAGACGGAGGACGAGGATTGGAGTGAAGTCCTCACTTCGTTTACCGAAACCGACGATACGCTTTTAGACAGACTCCTCAAAACAAAATGCACGTCTGCCCAGCAGCTAGCTCAAAAACTGAGAGGACGAAACCTACCAAAGCGGGCCTTTGCATTTTCTCCAGACTTCTACGCTCCGATAGTACCGTACGTTAGCATATTTTCTGGATTGAGCGCAGCAGACGCCGCGCCATTTTATCACCACGAAGTCACTTCCAAGGACCCGTTTCACGAAATAGTACAGGGGCTAAAAGAGAAATCTAAAACATTTAGGTCCAGCAAAATCCATTTGGAACTCGAACAACGCATTGCCCACGAAGCTCTGATCATTGCAAGCGAACTAAGCAAAAAGGGAACTGCCACGCCTGTGGGCACCCCAATTGTTTTCTTCATCCCCCTCCCCGACCACAGCTCAACGCCAACTTCCTGCGCTATATTTACTCACGAAGGCGAACTCGAAAGCTCTGGAGACTACTCGCGAGCCCAGCAGTTGATTAGCGCGAAGGAAATTGGTCGCTCAATCGGCTTTGTAAACTGCTCTCCCGACTGGGCCGAAATCGTATTTCTCGCTGCCCAGCGCGTTTTGTATGACTATTTTGGAAACGATATCGGGCAAATGGATATAGATCTGCGATTCGGAAAAATCTCCGATAGCTCGCACGCGCGACTTGTCCAAGTCCGAGTTCTAAAGCGATTTTACATTGCGGAGAGCTTAGCAGCTCGCCGCTGCCGACTTGATCGCAAGACTTTAACGTCCTATCGTGAAAAGCTTTCCAAAACGGGGTACTACGACAAGAAGCCTCGTTTAGCGGTCCCAGAGAGACGCACGACGAATATCGAGGATATTGCCGATCGCTTCAAAGAGTTTTCTGGGCAGTACAATTGGCAGGTAACCGTCGAAACAGTTCGCCAGTTTTTGAATCAGTTCCCACCAAGATTCCGGGAGGATGCCCGCAGACTTTTGGCTTCTCTTAGTTTTCTCAATCGGGAGACCGCGAGCGCCTTGCTACAAGAAGCGGTTGAAAAGACAATACAAGCCATTCGTCAAGACGACGAAGCCCAAACGATTCATTTAGTTCCGCTTGCAGGCACCAGCGCTCATATGGCGCTCGAGCTTCTTAAGCAGGAATTTCGGCAAGACCTGCGCCTCATCGGAATTAGAATTCACAAGTCTGTCCATGAGATGCTCGGCGTTGCCAAGCCCGGAGAGAATGTCATATTTGTTGATGACAATATTAGTTCCGGCACGCAGTTTTCGGCGCAACTGCTCAGGTGGCTCGGCCTACAAGACAAGAGCGATAAGGCCGAGGTCCGCAAAGAAGCAGGCATCGAGTTTTTCGAGCTTGATGATAATGCCAAATCTCGGCTGCGAGAGCTGAAAGTTAGACTATGCACTTGCGTAGGTAAGGATGATAGTTACGGCAATGTAGAACGACACTTAGCTTTTGTTGACGCTGGCCTGAAATTTCTGGGACTGTCCTACGGGAGAGCATTGGCAGCTGACCCGCTTAGTCCGACTGAAATTGCCCCAGCTTTCTTGGATTTCTTACGTCACGTTGGAGAGGAATGTATTCGCTCGGTTTCCGAACTCCCAGTCATTGACGACGTCTGTCGATCCAAAGCTCTCGGCTATGGAAACACTCAAGGTCGAACCGTTACGCTTTGGAACGTGCCAACTTCGACATTTACTGCGCTGTGGTGCCCTGGGATTGTGGATGATGAACCTTGGTTTCCCTTATTTGTAAGACGCGGCTATGCGGATAGGCTGGTGGTTGCATAACATAGCTTCAGCCGTGTCAAAATAGCACTCTAAGGGTATCGAAAAGCACGCCCATGTGCTTATTTGCCATCGATGACTGTGCATTTCCCCTTCCAGAACTCCTACGCCGCGCTGCCGGACAATTTCTTTGCCCGGGTGGCGCCGACCCCCGTCGCCGCGCCCCGGCTGATCAAGCTCAATCGGCCGCTGGCCGAGGAGCTCGGGCTCGATCCGAAACAGCTGGAGACGGCCGAGGGGGCCGAGATCCTGGCCGGCAAGACCGTGCCCGAGGGGGCCGAGCCGATCGCGATGGCCTATGCCGGACACCAGTTCGGACATTTCGTGCCGCAGCTCGGCGACGGCCGGGCGATCCTGCTCGGCGAGGTCGTCGACCGCAACGGCGTCCGCCGCGACATCCAGCTCAAGGGCTCCGGCCCCACCCCGTTCTCCCGCCGCGGCGATGGCCGCGCGGCGCTGGGACCGGTGCTGCGCGAATACATCGTCAGCGAGGCGATGGCCGCGCTGGGCATCCCGACCACCCGCTCGCTGGCGGCCGTCGTGACCGGCGAGCAGGTCAACCGCGGCATCGCCCTGCCCGGCGCCGTGCTGACGCGGGTCGCCACCAGCCATATCCGGGTCGGCACCTTCCAGTATTTCGCGGCGCGCCAGGATACCGAGGCGGTGCGCCGGCTCGCCGACCACGTCATCAGCCGGCACTATCCGGATCTCGCCGGCACCGAGCGGCCGTATCACGCTTTGCTCGACGCGGTGATCGCGCGGCAGGCCAAGCTGATCGCGGACTGGCTGCTGATCGGCTTCATCCATGGCGTCATGAACACCGACAACACGTCGGTCTCGGGCGAGACCATCGATTACGGCCCATGCGCCTTCATGGACAGCTATGATCCGAAGCAGGTGTTCTCCTCGATCGACGAGTTCGGCCGCTACGCCTTCGCCAATCAGCCGCGCATCGCGATGTGGAACCTGACCCGGCTGGCCGAATGCCTGCTGCCGCTGTTCTCCGACGACAAGGATCAGGCGATCAAGGACGCCGAAGCCGCGCTCGACGGTTTTGCCACTGATTTCACCGATGCGCATCAGGCGGGGCTGCGCCGCAAGCTCGGCCTGTTCACGCAACGCGAGGGCGATCAGCCGCTGGCGCAGGCGCTGTTCGACGCGATGGCCAACGCCAAGGCCGACTTCACCCTGACCTTCCGCCGCCTCAGCGATGCCGCCGGCAGCGGTGATCTCAGCGAGGTCCGCGCCCTGTTCGAGGATCCCGCAGGCTTCGACGAATGGGCACAGCGCTGGCGGCAGCGGCTTGCCGAGGAGCCGCAGACCCCGGCCGAGCGGCGCGAGGCCATGCGCAAGGTCAATCCGGCCTTCATCCCGCGCAACCATCGCATCGAGGCGGTGATCACGGCAGCGGTCGAGAACGACGACTACAGGCCGTTCGAGGAGCTGCATGCCGTGCTGGCCAAGCCCTATGACGACCAGCCGGCATTCGCGACCTACACCGAGCCGCCCCAGCCGGAGGAGCGCGTGCTGCAGACCTTCTGCGGCACCTGACACGCAGTCTTAACCTCGCGTCCACCATCGCCTGTACCGCGCCCGGGTCGTTAAGAAACGCTCAACGCAGCCCCGACAAGTTGAAGCAACAGGTCGGGGAGGTCGCGAACGTGGACGCGCTGGTGTTCGAATTCATGGGTCTGGCGATGATCGCCTTGTGCCTGATCGTGCTCGCCGTGCCCTCGGCGCGTCGGCCCTCGGGCCGGGTCAGGCATCACTGAACAGCGTTCTCGGCCGGGCGGCGGCAGGCCCCGCGTCAACCATAGAGCGATCAGCCGACGCTTCGGCGCTTGCCTTCGCGCCCGATTGGGCCGACAAGCGCAACGAATTTATTCCCCGCCCTTTGCCGACACCCTTGACTTGTCAGCGTTTTCGGACGACGGCGTAAGAGCCTCGTCATGGATCGTTCATGGACTTGATCACCACCACCGCGGACCTCGCAGCCGCCTGCGCCCGCCTCGCCCAGCACCCGGTCATCACCGTCGATACCGAGTTCCTGCGGGAAACCACCTACTACCCCCTGCTCTGCGTCGTGCAGCTGGCCAGCCCGGACGAGGCCGTGGTGATCGACGCCCTCGCCGACGGCATCGATCTCAAATCGTTCTTCGAGCTGATGGCCAATGAGAAGGTCCTCAAGGTCTTCCACGCTGCGCGGCAGGACATCGAGATCATCTGGCACCGTGCCGGCATCGTGCCGCATCCGATCTTCGACACCCAGGTCGCCGCAATGGTGCTGGGGTACGGCGACAGCATCGCCTATGACCAGCTGGTCGAGCGCATCACCGGACACCGCCCCGACAAGACCCACCGCTTCACCGACTGGTCGCGCCGGCCGCTGACCAAGGAGCAGGCGCATTACGCCGAGGCCGACGTCACCCATCTGCGCGACGTGTTCGCCGCACTCGACGCCGATCTGAAGAAGCGCGGCCGCAGCGACTGGGTCAGCGAGGAGATGGAGATCCTGACCTCGCCCAAGACCTATGATTTCCATCCCGAGCGCGCCTGGGAGCGGCTGAAGACGCGGGTCCGCAAGCCCAAGGAGCTCGCGGTGCTGATCGAGGTCGCAGCCTGGCGCGAGCAGGAGGCGCAGAGCCGCGACGTGCCACGCAGCCGCGTCATGAAGGACGACGCGGTCGGCGACATCGCCACCCACGCCCCGACCTCGATCGAGAAGCTCGGCAATCTGCGCTCGCTGCCCAAGGGCTTCGAGCGCTCGAAATGGGGCTCCGACATCGTCGCCGCCGTGCAGCGCGGCCTGGCCCGCGATCTCGCGGCGCTGCCCAAGCTGGAAAAGCCGCGCAACAACTCCAATGGCGCTGCGATCGTCGAGCTGCTCAAGGTGCTGCTGCGCATGACCTCGGAGCGCCACGCAGTGGCGAGCAAGGTCATCGCCACCGTCGATGATCTCGAGCAGATCGCCGGCGACGACAATGCCGAAGTTGCTGCGCTGCAGGGCTGGCGCCGCGAGCTGTTCGGCGAGGCCGCGCTGGCGCTGAAGCACGGCAAGCTCGCGCTCGCGATCGAAAAGGGCCGCGTCGTCCGGGTCGACCGCCCCTGACGCACGGGCCGCCACGATCGGCCGCGTCTCAGGGAGTTGACTCAGTTGATTGCGGAGCGCACCACACGCTGTGGTGGTGCCGCAGATCATTCGGGGCTGGCCTGCCCCCTCAACTCCGCCTCTATTGTCTGAGACACCTCAACCAGAGCCATCGACAAAATGTAGACGCTCGTCGGCAGGTCGAGCTGACGCGCCCTCGCGATGGCCGCCCGGAGGTTGCTCGCCAGCTCTCTGAGCTCTTCCTCTCGGGTCATGTCGCGTTCTCGTTCCTGGAGCTGCCGCGTGAGCAAAGACGATTGCGAACCGCCGGAACAGAAGCTGTTGCGCCTGCTCAGCGAGAATCCCGTCGACCTGCCCGTCGTCGAGGCCCTGCGCCTCGTCGTGGCTTTCAACAAGATCAGCAATCCGGCCGACCGACGCATGGTCATCGATCTGGCCGAACGACTCGCCGCAGGATGATACCGCTAATCAGTGGCGCGGTCACACCGCGAGCCGGCCGCTGGCACCAATAAGCTCAGCGCTGTCGAGAACACCGGCGAAATTGCTGATCACCTTGGTGACGACCAGCTTGTAGGAGGCGACGTCGCCGACGCAGGCCTGGCGGCAGGCCACCGCATCGGCGATCACCTGATAACGGTGGCTGCGGTGGAAGCCGTCGACGACCGTGGAGAGGACCGTCTCGTCGAGCGAGAAGCCGAGCAGGACGCAACGCATGCTGCGCATGTTCGACATGTACTCGGCAAACCGCGCCGAGCTGTAGGCCGACGGCAGCGGGTGCTCGAACGCGAGCTCACCCGGCCTGGGTTTGAAGTCGTCGAGCCAGTTGGTCAGGTTCGAGGCCGGATTGAACCAGGCCGCCTGCGCGATCCGCTTGAGATGGATGACCGGCCAGAGATTGTCGCGCCAGAGCGCGATCAACTGCCGGCACCGTGCCATGATGACGTCGCCATCGGCGATCAGGTGCTTGCGCCCTTCCGCGAGATATTCGCACTGCAGATCCGCGCACACCAGAACCGGCGGATCCGCCTCGGTCACACCGAACAGATCGCGGCTCGACATCACGGTCTCGCTGCAGCGAAGTCACGCAGCGGCGAGGACGCCGGCCGGCCGGCAGAGAGATCGAGCACACCCGGCCGATCCCAATCGCCTTCGGGACGGATGATCAGATAGGGATCGCTGTCCAGCGTGATCGCGTCGTCGCACGGCGCGAGGTCCAGCACCATCTCGGTATAGGAGAAATCGGAGAAGGTGAGCTTGCGATTGTGACCCAGCGGCTTCGCGCCGAAATGCGCCCAGAAGTCGATCAGGCGATCCTGGGCATGACCGTACGCCTTCTTGAAGCCCTTGCGGCGGCAATAATCGAGCGCCTCGCGGACCAGCTTGAACGACAGCCGCGAGCGCCGATATTGATGGCGCACGGCAAGCCGCTCGACCTTGGCGAAGTCGCCGAAGAAGCGCACGCGCACGCATCCTGCCGGTTCCCTGCCGACAAATCCGATGAAGTGCGCCGCAACCAGATCGTTGCCGTCGAACTCTTCCTCCATCGGGCAGTCCTGCTCGGTGAGATAGACTGCCGACCGGATCGCAGTGACGAGCATGAGATCGTTCGGATCGCGCGCGATGCGCACCGTGATCGCGCGTGGATTCGATTTTGCCGCTCTGGCCGAACTAATGCCCTGCATCCGCAACACTCCTTTGTGCAAAATTCCCGACCGACTGGATCGACGGCGCAATCACCGCCGGCAGCCTGTTCCATGGCCGCTGGTAGCGCCAGAGATCCGGCTGAAAGCTTGGAACCGGCTCGAATCCGAGTGCTCCGAGCAACGCGCGCCCTTGCGGACTGGACGGTTGCGCGTAGTAATCGGCTGCATGAAACCGCGGCCCGCGCAGCACCTGCGCGACGTTGCCGAGCCCGATCGCTCCGCGTCCCTGCGCGACCAGCGCCCAGACGTAGATCGCCGCAGCCGGCTCGTCCGGCCGCGCCAGATATTTGCGCGGAGGATCGTTCAAATTGAACTCTTCCAGAAGCAGCGCGTCGAGACCCGCACAATTCAGGTAGAGAAAGGCGATGCCGCCGAGCAGCTTCCCGCCGCGGCAGAGCACGAAAATCGAGTTCGGATCGTGCCGCAAGAACTCCGCGAGCTCGCGTTCCGACGCCCGCACGCCCGGTATTTCGCGCCTCGCCATCGCCGCAAGCTCGCCGAGTTTCTCGGGCGTGACCGCCCCCACCGTAATCAGATCAGTCCGCGGCAATGCGTCCAGCTGATGTCGCAGTGTGAATTCTGTGCTTCCGCGCTGCGGTTTCTGCATCTATGTTTCCAGCTTGGCTTTGATGACGTCATCATACTTGTCGGGGCTGGAGTGTATGCGGCAACATTTGCATCGGGGTGCTGCATCTACGCAGCGCAGGAAATCTGACGAAACGCTTAATGCCTCGTGGGAAGATTTAAGAGCATTTCTCCTTTGTACGCGGCACCAGAGCTTCAGGAATGCAGCGGACGTTCTCGGGCTGACCGGCACGACGCTGATGCGCAAGATCGACCGGCTCGAGGACGAGCTCGGTTGCAAGCTCTTCATCCGCGATCAATCCGGCCTGTCGCTCAGCGACGAGGGACGATCGCTGCTGTTCGACGTGGAGCAGATGGAGCGACTGAGCTTCAACATCTTCCGGCGCGCCTCGCTCTCGACCGACACGCAAGGATCGGTGCGTGTCGCCGTGACCGAAGGCCCCGGCAATTTCTGGATCCTGCCGCGGCTGATCGACTTTCAGAAGACCTATCGCAGGATCACGGTCGACCTGAGCTGCGCGATGCAGCAGGCCGATGTCTCGCGCCTCGAGGCCGACATCTCGATCCAGTTCGAACGGCCGACCAACCCGGAGGTGATCGTCACAAAGCTCGGCCGACTGCACATCTATGGCTTCGTTTCAGAGGCCTATCGTGACGCGCATGGCCTGCCGACGTCGCTGGCGGATCTCAGGAACCATCGGATCATCAAGCAGCACGGCGTGCAGCTCGACGAGACCGGCTATGCGCGCATCCTCGGTCTGGAGTCGCTCGAAGGCATCGTCGGCATTTCCACCAATTCGAGCGTGGCCGTGCTCTATGCCGTCGAACGTGGCGCCGGCATCGGCTTTCTGCCGACATCGGCGATCGCGCTTGGCGCGCCGCTCGTTCCCGTCGATCTCGGCATCAACTACCACATGGATCTGTGGCTGACCTATCACAAGGAATTCCGCAGCTCCGACCGTCACAAGGTGGTCATCGACTGGCTGAAGCGCATCTTCGATCCGAAGGTCCACGCCTGCTTCCGCGACGAGTTCATCCATCCCGTCGATCTGGTGCCGCTGATGGCGGAGACGCGCGACATCGTCGGCTTCAACGGTTACGTCGCGCCGAAACCGGTCTGACGACTACCACTTGAGCTCGAAGCCGAGCGTGCCCTGATGCGACTGCAGCGCCGAGCGCAATTTCGCATCGTAGTTCAGATAGACGCGCGCCGTGCCGCTCAGGGACAGTGACAGCGCAGCCCCGGTGTCGGCGCCATGGCGTCCCTCGCCGAGCCCTTGCAGCGTGATGTTCTGCGTGCCGAGGCTGACGGTCACCGCGCCGAGATTCTGCGCAAAATTATCGACGAACTTGCCGTAGGCCGAGACGTCGAGGATCCTGCCATCGACGACGAAGTAGTGGCCGATCTCGGCGCCGGCAAGAACGCGGCCGCGCTCCAGCGACGTGCCGCTGACCGACAGCGGATCGAGACCGCCCGCCTCCTGGAACGCCGCAGTCGTCGCGCGCGCATATTCGAAGGCGAGCTTCGGGACCACCCGGCTTTCGCCGAAGCTCCAGTAGTAATCGAGCTCGCTGAGCACGCCGGTGATATGGGCGCCATAGGCCGACGTCGTGGCACCAAGGCTGGTCTCGCGCCGCGCGTTGACGCCGCCAAAGCCGTGGACGATGGCGATCGCCCAGGTCCAGGGGCCCTGGTCGACCGAAGCGTTGAAGCCGAGCTGGGTCAGATCGAGCGTTGCCGATTGCAGCGCCAGCGGCACGTCGACGCGAGTCCTGCTCTGGTCGACGGACAGCCCGACATTCACACCGGGCACAAGGCGCATGCCGATACCGGCGACACCGCCCCATGTCGTTCTCTTGTCGCCGACGAAATCGCCCTGTGCGCTGGAGCGGGCCGTCACACCATAGGTTTCGCCCCAGCTGCGGAAGCGAGGTTGCTCCGCGGCCTCGGGGGCACCGCCACCGCCGGGGTTGCTCCGCAACAGCCGGCTGCTGCCTTGGGTGGCATCGCGGCCCAGCCGCTGCAGGAACTGGGATCCGAGATCCAACACGGATCGGCCGGTCGAGAGATCGGAATTGATCGCGCCCGGAACCGGGCTTGGCAATGGACTTGGCGATGGACTCGGCGTGGGCGTCGGGCTCGCAGTCACGATCGGCAGACTAGCGGCCTGCGCCGCGCACGGTGCGGGAACGAAGGCAACACCAAAGGCCCCGACGAGCAGCATCGCACCGCACGCATCGGTGCATGATCGCCCGCCCAGCCTGGCTCGAGATGACCCACGCATCGATGCCCGCCCGCCGCCCGCTCAAATTCGCCTAAAATATTGCCGCAACGATTTGCCCGCAGTTCCCGTTTGCGGTCAATCAAGATCGCGACTGCGGCGGCCGCCGTGCAAGCATTTGTGGTTCCACCGCCACAACCTCGCAACTGCAGCAGCAGTGCCAGCCGCGACTCCGCGACGCGTTCTCATCAGTTTGCCAAACTTGATATCGCCAGAAAATCGTGGTGCAATCCCCTGACAATCGGATTGGCCGTTCGACTGTGCGTTTCGTGACTTCGAAAATTGAGCAGATCCCGGGAAGCCGTTTGTGGCGTGGCACGCGATGAGCGTGGCCGCGTCTTTTTTTCGTCTAGACGAGGAGACAGCTATGCCGACCTACAAAGGCAGCGTGAAATGGTTCAACCCGACCAAAGGATATGGGTTCATCAAACCGGCCGGCAGTGACAAGGACGTTTTCGTCCACATCTCGGCTGTCGAGCGCGCGGGGTTGACGACCCTCAACGAAAACCAGGCCGTGGAATACGATCTGGTCGAGAGTCGCGGCAAGGCGTCGGCCGAGAACCTGAAGCTCTCGTGAGCCTGATCCAGGCGGGATGCGCCGCTATGCGCGCGTTCCGAAGCAACCAACGAGACCCGCGCAACGCTCGCGCGCCGCGGATGACCAGACTTCGTCAGCCTTGATGTGCCCCCGGCTTCGCCGGGGATTTTTTTGTGCCGCTGGAACTACGAGACCATCGGCCAGATCAGAGAGTGATCGGCCCGCTCCACCGACGACGTCCGGCAGAGACCGTCTTCTAGCCGCACGAGGTCCTTGGCCAACAGCTTCAGCGCCTCGGGATAGATGCGATGCTCGACGCCGAGAATGCGCGTCGACAGCGTGTCGGGCGTGTCGTTGTCCCTGACCACGACGGCGCCCTGCATCACGATCGGACCCGCGTCGGTCTCTGGAATGACGAAATGCACGGTCGCGCCCGAAAGCTTGACGCCGGCACGGAGCGCCTGGCCATGCGGATCAAGCCCCGGAAACGACGGCAGCAGCGAGGGATGAATGTTCAGCATCCGGCCATACCAGCGCTGCACGAACTCCGCCGTGAACAGGCGCATGAATCCGGCCAGGCAGATGATCTCGATGCCGCGCGCATCGAGCGCCTGCTGCAATTTGGCTTCGAACCCGGCGCGGTCCTTGCCGAACGGCTTGCTCTCGATGATTTCGACCGCGACGCCGCTCTCCTGCGCTTTCTGCAGCCCGGCCGCATCGGCACGGTTCGAGATCACGACCGCGATCTCGGCCGGAAAATCCGGCTGCATCGCCGCGCGCAGCAGCGCGGCCATGTTCGACCCACGGCCGGAAATCAGGATCGCGACGCGGCGCTTCATCGGTTCACTCGTCTTAGAGGGCGAGATCGAGGGCGCCGCTATAGAGCACGCGCTGATCGCCGCTCGCGGGGACGACTTCGCCAAGCCGCGCGACGTGTTCACCACTCGCGGTGAGCACCTCGGTGACAGCCTCGACCGCGTCGGCCTTGACGATCGCGATCATGCCGATCCCGCAATTGAACGTCCGCAACAGCTCGAGTTCGGCAATGCCGCCCTGCTCGGCCAGCCATTTGAACACCGGCAGCACGGGCAGATGCGTGAGGTCGATCGAGACACCGAGATGTTTCGGCAGCACGCGCGGGATGTTGTCGGTGAAGCCGCCGCCCGTGATGTGCGCCAGCCCCTTCACCGCGCCGGTCTCGCGGATCGCACGCAGGCACGACTTCACATAGAGCCGCGTCGGTGTCAGCAGCGCTGCACCCAGGGTCAGGACCGGCGCGAACGGCGCCGGCGCCTCGAAGCCCAGGCCCGACTGCGCCACGATCTTGCGCACCAGCGAATACCCATTGGAGTGCACACCGGACGAGGCGAGCCCCAGCACGACGTCACCGGGCGCGATGTCGGGCGACGGCAACAGCGTGCCGCGCTCGGCCGCGCCGACCGCGAAGCCGGCGAGATCGTAATCGCCATCCTTGTACAGGCCCGGCATTTCCGCCGTCTCGCCACCGATCAGGGCACAGCCGGACTCGCGGCAGCCTTCCGCGACGCCTGCGACGATCGAGGCGGTGGCCTCAGGGTCGAGCTTGCCGCAGGCAAAGTAGTCGAGGAAGAACAGCGGCTCGGCACCCTGCACCACGAGGTCGTTGACCGACATGGCGACCAGATCGATGCCGATGCCGGCGTGCAGCCCGGTCTCGATCGCGATCTTGACCTTGGTCCCAACGCCGTCGGTGGCCGCGACCAGGACCGGATCCTTGAAGCCGGCGGCCTTGAGGTCGAACAGCCCGCCAAAGCCGCCGATCTCGGCGTCGGCGCCGGCGCGGGCGGTGGCGCGCACCATCGGCTTGATCAGATCGACCAGACGGTTTCCGGCATCGATATCGACGCCCGAATCTGCATAAGTGAGCCCGTTCTTGCGCTCGGTCATGGTAAAAACCCCTAATCTGGCCGCTGGTTACGTCGGAATCCGGCCGTGCGCAATGGCTCGCAAGGGGCTCGTCCCCATACTATCTAGGAACAGGACCGGTTCACCCCGCTTCGGAATCGGATCGGAATTTGATCGAATTGTCGTCGGGACGTGCTGCGTGACCATTCCCCACAGTATCCCCAATCTGATTACACTTGGCCGAATCCTGCTGGTTCCGATCGTCGTCTGGGCCATCGCCGCCGGCGAGATGGAAATCGCGTTCCTGGTCTTCGTCGTTGCCGGCGTGAGCGATGCCGTGGACGGCTTCCTGGCCAAGCGCTTCAACCTGCGCTCGGAGCTTGGCGCGCTGCTCGATCCGCTCGCCGACAAGGCCCTGCTGGTGTCGATCTTCGTCACGCTCGGCATCTGGGGCGCGATCCCGCGCTGGATCGTGATCCTGGTGGTCTCGCGCGACATCATGATCGTCGCCGCCGTGATCGTGTCCTGGCTGTTCGACCGGCCGGTCGCGATGAAGCCATTGATGGTCTCCAAGCTGAACACGGCCGCCCAGGTGGGATTCGCAGCGCTGGTGCTCGCGTCGCTCAGCTTCGGCTTCGAGCCGAAACCTTATGACGTCGTGCTGATGGTGCTGGTCACAGCCTTTACCCTCGTATCGGTCGGACTTTATCTGGTCGAATGGGTGCGCCACATGAACACCATCGAAGTTCGGTGAGCCGTCGGGCTAACCCTGCGCCTTCACGCGCGATACCATACGGAGCACATCAAACTTGGCCGGCCACATTCCCCCACGTCAATTGGCCCTCGCGCTGCCGCACGCGGAAAGCCTGACGCGGGACAATTTCCTCGAAGGCCCAGGCAACGCGGCCGGGCTGGCCCTGGTCGACGCCTGGCCGGAATGGCCGGCGCGGACGATGTTCGTGGTCGGTCCCGACGGATCCGGCAAGAGCCATCTGGCCGCGATCTGGGCCGAACGCTCCGGCGCCCGCTCGCTGTCGGCACATGCCCTCGAGGCAAACGCCGTTCCCGGAGCGCTCGCCACCGGCGCGCTGGTGCTCGAGGATCTCACGGCGGCCGATCTCGACGAACGGGCGCTGTTTCACCTGCTGAACCTGGCCCGCCAGGACGAAGCCTTCGTGCTGATCACCGCGCGCGAGACCCCGGTCGCCCTGCCGATCGCGCTGGCCGATCTGCGGTCACGGCTGCGTGCGGTCCCCGTGGTCACGCTGCTGCCGCCGGATGACCAGCTGTTCCGCGCGCTGATCGTCAAGCTGGCCGCGGACCGGCAATTGGCGATCGACGAGACGGTCGTCAGCTACCTCGCCACCCGCATCGAACGCTCCTACGCTGCGGCACGTGAGACCATCGCGCTGCTGGACAACGAGTCCCTGAGGCTGGGACGGCCGGTCACTCGGGCGCTCGCGGCCGAGCTGCTCCGCATGGCGTGAGCCGGCGGGACCGCTGCCATCTTGACGCCGAATGCCGGCGGAACCCCAATGGTGCCGGCAACGTCATCCCTTGGTTATCGAGATTGGGCTACGGTCGGCCATCGCGACCTGATTGATATGGATCGAATTCTTATGGATACCGAGCAAGTTACTGAGATTTCAGAGAAAGAATCGATCGCGGTGCCGTCGAGCGAGATCGCCTCGAGCCCGGAGCGATTCATCAACCGGGAACTGTCCTGGCTGCATTTCAATCGTCGCGTGCTGGAGGAATCCGTCAATCCGCGCCATCCGGCGCTCGAGCGGGTGCGCTTCCTGTCGATTTCCGCCAACAACCTTGATGAATTCTTCATGGTGCGCGTTGCCGGCATCCGCGCCCAGGTCCGCGAGGGCATCGCCGAGCGCAGCCCCGACGGGCTGACGCCGACCGAGCAGCTGAAACTGATCAACGAGACGGTGTCGCAGCTCGCCATCGACCAGCAGGCGATCTGGCGCGACCTGCGAAAATTTCTCGGCGAGCTCGGCATCGTGCTGGTCGACGGCCAGGACGTCACCAAGAGCGAGCGCGCCTGGATCGAGGACCACTTCCTCGCCAACATCTTCCCGCTGCTGACGCCGCTCGCGATCGATCCGGCCCATCCCTTCCCGTTCATCCCGAGCCTCGGCTTCACCGTGGCGCTGCAGCTGATCCGCTCCGCCGACGGGCGTCCAATGAACGCCCTGATCCGCATGCCCGGCAAGATCGACCGCTTCATCCGCTTCCCCGGCTCCAAGGACGGCGTGATCCGCGTCATCACCCTGGAGCAGGCGACCGGCCTGTTCATCGGCCGGCTGTTTCCGGGCTACACGGTGAAGGGCCAGGGCGCCTTCCGGATCATCCGCGACTCCGAAATCGAGATCGAGGAAGAAGCCGAAGACCTGGTGCGGCTGTTCGAAACGGCGCTGAAGCGGCGGCGCCGCGGCTCGGTGATCCGGCTCGAGATCGAGGCCAACATGCCGGAGGAGCTGCGCCGCTTCGTGCAGAATGCGCTGTCCACGACCGACGACGAGGTGTTCCTGGTCGACGGCGTGCTGGCGATGAACGAGCTGTCGCAGCTGACCCGGGTCGACCGTCCCGACCTCGAATTCGCGCCCTACGTGCCGCGTCATCCCGAGCGCGTCCGCGACCATGGTGGCGACATCTTCGCCGCCATCCGGCAGAAGGACCTGATCGTCCATCATCCTTACGAATCGTTCGACGTCGTCGTGCAGTTCCTGCAGCAGGCGGCGCGCGATCCCGACGTGGTCGCGATCAAGCAGACGCTGTACCGCACCTCCAACAACTCGCCGATCGTGCGCACGCTTGTGGAAGCGGCCGAGGCCGGCAAGTCGGTGACGGCGCAGGTCGAGCTCAAGGCGCGCTTCGACGAGGAGGCCAACATCCGCTGGGCGCGCGACCTGGAGCGCGCCGGCGTGCAGGTGGTCTACGGCTTCCTGGAGCTGAAGACCCATGCCAAGCTGTCGATGGTCGTGCGCCGCGAGGGCGGCAGCCTGACGACCTACGTCCACACCGGCACCGGCAACTATCACCCGGTGACGGCGCGCATCTACACCGACCTGTCCTACTTCACCTCCGATCCCGTGATCGGGCGCGACGTGACGCGGGTGTTCAACTACATCACCGGCTATGCCGAGCCGATCGACATCGAGAAGATGGCGGTGTCGCCGCTCACGCTTCGCAAGCGCATGATCGAGCACATTCACGGCGAGACCAGTTTTGCCCGCCAGGGCAAGCCGGCCGTGATCTGGATGAAGATGAACTCGCTGGTCGATCCGGACATCATCGACGCGCTGTATGAGGCCTCGCAGGCCGGCGTCTCGATCGACCTGATCGTGCGCGGCATCTGCTGCCTGCGTCCCGGTCTGCCTGGACTGTCGGAGAATATTCGCGTCAAATCGGTGATCGGGCGCTTCCTCGAGCATGGCCGCATCTACTGCTTTGGTATGGGTCAGGGCCTGCCGAGCGCCAAGGCCGCGGTCTACATCTCCTCGGCCGACATGATGCCGCGCAATCTCGACCGCCGCGTCGAGGTGCTGTGTCCCCTGCAGAATCCGACGGTGCATCAGCAGGTTCTGGAGCAGATCATGGTCGCGAACCTGAAGGACACCGAGCAGAGCTGGCAATTGTTGCCGGATGGGTCGTCAACGCGTATGAAGGCCGCGAAGGGCGAGGAGCCGTTCAACCTGCACAATTACTTCATGACGAATCCGAGTCTGTCCGGCCGTGGAAAGTCGCTCAAGGAATCATCGCCGCGCCGGCTCACGCGCCGGAATGAACGCAATCCTTCGTCGTAGCGGCGCCCCTCATCAGGGGACGACACGGTGAAACGGCCTGCTCCGAGGGCCGCCAGCGTTGGCGTCATCGACATCGGCTCGAACTCCGTCCGTCTTGTCGTCTATCAGGCGATGGAGCGCAGCCTCGTCACCGTGTTCAACGAGAAGGCGCTGTGCGGTCTCGGCCGCGAGGTCCAGACCACCGGCCTGCTTGCAACCGATGCCGTCGACAAGGCGCTGACCGCGCTGAAGCGGTTCCGTGCGCTGTGCAAGGTGCAGAAGGTCGGCGAGGTCCACGCCATCGCGACGGCCGCCTGCCGCGACGCCTCGAACGGCCCGGACTTCATCGCCAGGGCCGAGAAGATCTGCGGCGCGCCGATCCAGATCCTCACCGGCCCCGAGGAGGCACGCTATTCGGCGCTCGGCGTCATCTCCGGCATCCACAAGCCGGACGGCATCGTCGGTGATCTCGGCGGCGGCTCGCTCGAGCTGATCGACGTCCGCGGCCACCAGGTGCGCAGCGGCGTCACCCTGCCGCTCGGCAGCCTGGCGCTGCAGGATCTCGCCGAGAAGTCGCTCAAGAAGGCGCAGCGGATCGCCAGCGAGGCGCTGACAGACCTGCCGCAATTGCTGGCCGGCCAGAACCGCACCTTCTATGCGGTCGGCGGCACCTGGCGCGCGCTGGCGCGCATCCACATCATCCAGAGCGGCTATCCGCTCGGCGTCATGCACGGCTATGCGATCCCCGCCACCGACGCGCTGGCCTTCGTCCGCCGGCTGCGCCGGCTCGTCGCCGCCGACATGCTGGCCGACATCGAAGCCGTGGCTGAGGCGCGCCGTCCCCTGCTCGCCTACGCCGCGCTGGTGCTGGAGCACGTCATCCGCGTCGCCAAGCCGACCACGGTGGTGTTCTCCACCTTCGGGGTACGCGAGGGCTTGCTCTACTCCAAGCTGCCCGATGCCGAACGGGCCCAGGACGGGCTGCTGTGCGCGGCCCAGGGTCTCAACGAGCTGCTGTCGCGCTCGGCCCAGCATGCCCGCGAACTGATGGAGTGGACCGACCGCCTGTTTCGCGTGGTGCATATCCGCGAGACCGAGGAGGAGCGCCGGCTGCGTCACGCCGCCTGCCTGATGTCCGACATCGGCTGGCGCATGCACCCCGACCATCGCGGCGAGCAGACCTACGGCATCATCCTCAACGGCAATTTCGGCTCGATCAGCCATGAGGGCCGCATCTTCGCCGCGCTGTCGGTGTTCTTCCGCTACGAGGGATTGGGCAACGAGGCGAAGCCGCCTGCCCTCACCGAGCAGCTGAGCCCGGCCCAGATCGATCGCGCGCGCCTCCTGGGCACCGCGTTTCGCGTCGCGCATCTGATCTCGGCCGCGCGGCCGGGCGTGCTGCCCGCCACCCATTTCCGCACCCAGGACCGCAAGCTGATGCTGGTGTTCGAGCATCAGATGGTCGACCTCGTCGCCGATCGCGTCGGCGGCCGCTTCAAGCAGCTCGCGCGGCTGGTCGGACGCTCAGGCTCGATCGTGCGGAGCTGACAGCGCCGGCGGCGCTAATTCGGCAAGGGACTCTGCGCTGGCGGATACTGCATCAGCAGCGCTTCGCCGAGCACGTTCTGCTCGTCCTTCGGAATCGCGAACCGGATGCTGAAGCCGTCGGGGGTCGCAAGCGTGATGATGCGCTGGGTCTGGTCGGTCGATTGCTCGATGCTCCACGACGCCAACGGATAGGCATAGCGCAGCGCCTGATCGCCGTAACGTGTGCGCAAGGCCAGCTCCAGAAGGCCCGGCAGCGTCATGACCAGCGCGCCGGCCTGGCTGACCGACAGGCTGAGCGCGGCCGGTCGTCCGGCGGCGTCCTCGAACCCCAGCGAGATCGTCTCGCCGTCGTCGACGACCTCGCAGATCGTCAGCGCCTTGGCCCGCAACTCCATCGCGCACTCCGCATCAATTCACCGTTATTTCCACATAACTATATCGAAAATCGCGGCCGCGTCCAGCGCGTCGGCAGCGAGGCGGTAATGGCGCTGCTATATTTATCGTGATATAGCTTTGCATATAACGTGGCCGAAGCGCCGCATTTTGCAGGGAGAGCGATACCCATGAGCGACTATCATCTTCTCATCGGCGGCACGCTGGTGCCGGGCGACACGACCATGCCGGTGCTCAATCCGGCCACCGAGGAGGTGCTGGCGCAGTGCCCGCGCGCCTCCAAGGAACAGCTTGATCAGGCGGTCGCCGCCGCCAAGGCCGCCTTCCCCACCTGGGCCGCGACGCCGATCGAGGAGCGGCGCCGGCTGATTGGCAAGATGGCCGACATGATCGAGGCCAATTCGGGCGAGCTGGCGCGAATCCTGACCAGCGAACAGGGCAAGCCGCTGGCAGACGCCACCGGCGAGGTGCTCGGCATGGCTGCATTCTTCCGCTATCTCGCCTCGCTCGAATTGCCGATGCGGGTGATCGAGAGTTCGGGCGACCGGCAGGTCGAAGCCTATCGTCGTCCCCTCGGCGTGGTCGGCGCCATCATCCCCTGGAACTATCCGCTGCTGATCCTGGGCTTCAAGCTGCCGCCGGCCCTGCTCGCCGGCAACACGCTGGTAGTCAAGCCGGCACCGACGACCCCGCTCTCGACCCTGAAGTTCGCCGAGCTCGTCAAGGACGTGCTGCCGACGGGCGTGCTCAACGTCGTCACCGACGCCAACGATCTCGGCGACGCCATGACGAGACACCCCGACATCCGCAAGATCTCCTTCACCGGCTCGACCGTGACCGGGCAGAAGGTGATGGCGAGCGCTGCCCAGACCCTGAAGCGGATCACCTTGGAGCTCGGCGGCAACGATGCCGGCATCGTCCTCGACGACGTCGACCCGAAGAAGGTCGCGCCCGGCATCTTCGAAGGCGCCTTCCAGAACTCCGGACAGGTCTGCCTCGCGATCAAGCGGCTCTATGTTCATGAGAGCGTCTATGACGACATCTGCAACGAGCTGGTGGCAATCGCCAAGAACACCGTGGTCGACGACGGCTCGAAACAGGGCACCAAGCTCGGGCCGCTGCAGAACAAGATGCAGTACGAGAAGGTGAAGACGTTCCTCGACGACGCCCACAAGAACGGCAAGGTCATCGCCGGCGGCGCGGCGATGGATCGTCCCGGCTATTTCATCGAGCCGACGATCGTGCGCGACATCAAGGAAGGCTCCAGGCTGGTCGACGAGGAGCAGTTCGGGCCGGTGCTGCCAGTGATCAAATACTCCAATCCCGACGACGTGATCCGCCGCGCCAACGGCACCAGCTACGGCCTCGGCGCTTCGGTCTGGTCGTCCGATCCGAAGCGCGCACACGACATCGCCACGCAGATCGACGCCGGCACGGTCTGGATCAACAAGCATCTCGACATGGCGCCGCACATCCCGTTCGGCGGCGCCAAGCAGTCAGGCATCGGCACCGAATTCGCCGAGGAAGGGCTCGCCGAGTTCACCCAGCTGCAGATCATCAACGGACCGGGCGCGACGGCCTGAGCCAAGGGAGGCCGCAGGCTGGCGTCCGCGGTCTCCTCCACCGAACGTGGTCCGCCGCGATTTGACCTGGGAGCGCACGATGTTCGATGCCGAATGTGATCTTGCCGCTCTGGTCTATGGCCACGGCGATGACCCAGACATCGTCTTGGGCAACTTTGCCGCGGCGCTCCAGGCCCGCGGCGTGCGCGTCGTCGGCCTCGTGCAGCGGGTGCGGAGATGCCTCGACGAGCACGAGATTGCAGCAACGCTGGTGCACAGCGGCGCCGAGATTCCGCTGCTGCAGCAACTCGGACGCCACGCCGGCGGCTGCCGTCTCGACGTCGGCCAGTTGCTCCAGGCTGGCTCAGCGGTCTCGGGAGCACTGAACGAAGGCGCCGATCTTCTGATCATCAATCGCTTCGGCCGACAGGAAAGCGAAGGCAAGGGCCTGACCTACCTGATCGAGCAAGCGCTGAGCGCAGACATTCCCGTCGTCATTGCCGTCCCCCGCTTCAGATTTGCGGACTGGATCAGGTTTGCGCAAGGCATGAGCGTCCGCCTGTCCTGTGACCGGCATGCACTGGACGATTGGTGGCGGAGCGTATCTCGGCGGTACGCTGCATTCGACGAGGTCCGACCGACCGTCTGCGAGGTTTTCAAGTAGTCACGACGATCGTTCTGACCATGCGAGGCCCCGCCTCATCCCGCCCGAAATACCGACTGTCGCTCTGGCACCTTGGCGAAGAGGCTTGCCGCCACAACGTCTGCCCAATTTTCGAGCAGCCCTCCTAAATCGCACCGGAAGCTATATTAGATACGATATAGCTAGTTGAGTTATATGGAGAATTTCCGGGATAGCGATTGACGCCCGGCGACGGAGCGATAAATGTCGCCGCGCGCCAACGCGACGGAAGCAGCCCCCTCCGAGCCTGTGGCGCCACGAACAGGCGTGCGTTTCACGGATCGCCCGCGATCGATGGCCGGAATTGAGCTCACGGCTACGGAATCCAGGGAACGGTCAAGAGGCAGCGGGCAAGCCCGCCTTGCGCGGCTGTACTGTTATCGACGAACAAAAAGGATCATTCGCAATGGCAACCACGACGGCCGAGCTGGAGGTGCTGTTGATGCAGCGCTCGCTCACCGACCCCCAATTGATCGCGGCGGCGGAGACAGCAGCTGACTTCCGCATCCTTCCCGATGCCACCGTGATCAAGATCGGCGGCCAGAGCATGATCGACCGCGGCCGCGCCGCCGTCTATCCGCTGGTCGACGAGATCGTCGCCGCCCGCAAGACGCACAAGATGCTGATCGGGACCGGGGCCGGCACCCGCGCCCGCCACCTCTATTCGATCGCCGCTGGCCTGAACCTGCCCGCCGGCGTGCTGTCGCAGCTCGGTGCCTCCGTCGCCGACCAGAACGCGGCCATGCTCGGACAGCTGCTCGCCAAGCACGGCATCTCGGCGGTGGAAGGCGCTGGCCTCTCCGCCGTACCGCTGTATCTCGCCGAAGTGAACGCAGTCGTCTTCAGCGGCATGCCGCCCTACGGCCTGTGGATGCGCCCGTCTGCCGACGGCGTCATCCCGCCCTACCGCACCGATGCCGGCTGCTTCCTGGTCGCCGAGCAGTTCGGCTGCAAGGCGATGATCTATGTGAAGGACGAGAACGGGCTCTACACTGCCAATCCGAAGACTGAGAAAAACGCCACTTTCATCCCGAAGATCTCGGTCGCCGAGATGAAGGCGAAGGGTCTCGCCGATTCCATCCTCGAATTTCCGATGCTCGACCTCTTGGAAGCCGCGCGCCACGTGCGCGAGGTGCAGATCGTCAACGGCCTCGTCCCCGGCAATCTGACCCGCGCGCTCGCCGGCGAGCACGTCGGCACCATCATCACCGCGAGCTGAGAGACCGATCGCCATGGCTGAGACCACCAACACCATCAAGCACGTCGCCTCGCCGCTCGCGCGCCAGACCCTGCTCGACAACAAGCTCACCCGTCCCGTCGCCGGCAAGCGCCCAATCGCGCTCCTCCCCTGGCTGCAGGTCGTCAAGATCGGCGGCCGCGCGATCATGGACCGCGGCGCCGAGGCTATCCTGCCGCTGGTCGAGGAGATCAGGAAGCTCCTGCCCGAGCACCGCCTGCTGATCCTGACCGGCGCCGGCATCCGCGCCCGCCACCTCTATGGCGTCGGCCTCGATCTCGGCCTGCCCGTGGGCTCGCTCGCGCCGCTGGCAGCCAGCGAGGCCGGCCAGAATGGCCACATCCTGGCCGCGCTGCTGGCGTCGGAAGGCGTCTCCTACATCGAGCATCCGACGATCGCGAACCAGCTCGCGATCCATCTCACCGCGGCGCGTGCGGTGATCGGCAGCGCCTTCCCACCCTATCACCACCACGAATTCCCGACCTCGCGCATTCCAATGCATCGGGCCGACACCGGCGCCTTCCTCATCGCCGATGCGCTCGGCGCTGCGGGATTGACGATCGTCGAGGACGTGGATGGCGTCTACACCGCCGACCCGAAGGGACAGGACGCGGCCAAGGCGAAGCTGCTGGGCGAGACCAGCTTCGAAGCCCTCGCCAAGCAGGAGGGCACGCTGCCGTTCGACCGCGCGCTGGTCGAGGTGATGGCCAACGCCCGTCACATCTCCCGCGTCCAGGTCATCAACGGCCTGGTGCCCGGCCGGCTCACCGCCGCGCTGCGCGGCCATCACGTCGGCTCGATCATCACCACCGGCGCCAAGGCTGATTGATCAGCCGGAGCATGCGGGCGGCTGCTGATGCATCATCGCAGCCGTCCGCGTGAGTTGCCCGTGTCGGATCACACCGCGAGGTTCATCCAGACGGCCTTCGGCTCGGTGAAATTGGCCAGCGCGGCCGTTCCGTGCTCGCGGCCCAGTCCGGAGTCGCGATCGCCGCCCCAGGGCAGCCGGACATCGGTGTAGCCGTAGGTGTTGATCCACACCGTGCCCGCGCGCAGGCGCTTGGCGAAGCGCTGGACGCGGCCGAAGTCGCTGCTCCAGACGCCGGCGGCCAGGCTGTAGGCCGTGCCGTTGGCCATGCGCAGCGCATCGGCCTCGTCCTTGAACTTGATCACGCTGACCACGGGTCCGAAGATCTCCTCCTGCGAGATCCGCATGTCGTGCGTGACGCCGGCGAAGACGGCAGGGCTGATGAAATAACCGCGGGCCGCCGCGCGCTGGCCGCCGGTAACGAGCGTGGCGCCTTCGTTGCGTCCGATGTCGACGTAGTCGAGGATCGATTTCATCTGCCGTTCTGAAATGACGGGTCCGAGCGAGGTGGCACGATCGAGTGGATCGCCGATCCGCAGCGCCCGTGCGCGCTCGGTCAGGCGCTCGACCACCTCGTCATAGACACGCTCCTGCACCAGCACGCGCGAGCCGGCCGAGCACACCTGCCCGGTGTTGAAGAAGATGCCGCTGGCCGCGGCTTTCGACGCCGCCTCGATGTTCGCGTCGTCGAAGATGATGTTGGCAGACTTGCCGCCGAGCTCGAGCGAGACGCGTTTGAAGTTGCCGGCCGCGCCCTTCATGATGCCGCGGCCGACGCCGGGCGAGCCGGTGAACGTGACCTTGTCGACGTCGGGATGATTGACCAGCGCCTCGCCGACCGTGCGCCCGGGACCGGTCACGATGTTGAGAACGCCGGGCGGCAGACCGGCTTCGAGTGCAAGCTCGCCGATCCGCAGCGCCGAGATCGACGTCAGCTCGGCGGGCTTCATCACCACGGTGCAGCCGCACGCCAGCGCCGGTGCGAGCTTCCACATCCCGATCATCAGCGGGAAGTTCCACGGCACGATCGCGGCGACCACGCCGACCGGCTCGCGCACCGTGTAGGTCAGGGCATCATCGCGCGTGGAGACGACTTCACCGCTGATCTTGTCGGCCCATCCGGCGTAATAGGTGAGCGTATCGATGGCGGCGGGAAGATCCTGGCGCAGGATCGCGGACACGGGCTTGCCGGCATCGAGGCTTTCGAGCTCGATGATCTCGTCGGCATGGTCGCGCAACAGCTGCGCCCATTTCAGCAGGATCGTGCCACGCTCCGCTGCACGCATCGTCCGCCACGGCCCTTCGAAGGCCTTGCGGGCCGCAGCGACCGCGAAATCGACATCCTCGGCATTGCCCTCCGCGACCGTCGCAATCGCCTGCTCGGTTGCAGGATTGAGCGACGTGAAGGTGCGTCCCGAAACCGAGGGAACATGCCGGCCGCCGATCAGGAGCTGCAACGGCTTCGTGAGATAAGACGTCGTCCTCGAGCCGCGCTCGTAGTCATATGCAATCGACATCATATTTCCTCCGTTTGTTGTATACCAATGAAGGTAAGAACAAATATCTGTTCGTAAATATGATATCTGTTGCCTATGGCCGGCGATCATATGAAGCCGACTTCACAAGCAGGCCCTGATGTTGCGGATCGCGATCGAACCTGTCTGGCGCTTCTACAAGGACGACGACCCGCAGAGCATCGTCGTGATGCTCCGCGTGCTCAGCGAAATCAGGAGGACGGGTAAGATCACCAGCGCGGCCAACGACGCCCATCTCTCGTATCGCCACGTCTGGAATCTGATCGAGCAATGGTCGGCATTTTTCGGCGTGCCGTTGGTGGAAACCCAGCGCGGCAAAGGATCGAAGCTCACCGCGTTCGGAGACAAGCTGGTCTGGGCCGGCGAGCGCATGCACGCCCGTCTCGGCCCGCAATTGGACAATCTGGCGCAGGAGCTCGTGACGGAGATCAAGCCGTTCCTGCAGCCGCATCCCAGCGTGATCCGCGTTCACGCCAGCCATGGTTTTGCCGTCGCCAAGCTGCGCGAGCTGTTGGATCGCGAGCCGGGTGTCGGCGTCGATGTCCGCTATGTCAGCAGCCAGCACTCGCTGGCCTCGCTGGCGCAAGGCGAATGCGACCTGTCGGGGCTGCATCTGCCGCGCGGCGAGCTGCGTGCCCAGAACATCCAGGCCTGCCGCGATTGGCTCGATCCCAAACAGGACTGCGTCATCAGCTTCGTGACCCGCGAAATGGGGCTGATGGTCGGTCGCGGCAATCCGCTGTCCATCCGCTCATTGGCCGATCTCGCCGACGGCAGGGCGCGCTTCGTCAATCGCGATCATGATTCCGGCACCCGCCTGTTGTTCGATCAGTTGCTCGCGTCACAAGGCATCGACGAAGCCAGCATCAATGGCGCGCAGCAGATCGAGTTCACCCACGCCGCCGTCGCGGCCTATGTCGCGAGCGGCATGGCCGACGCCTGTTTCGGCGTCGAGGCCGCCGCGCGGCAGTTCGGACTCGACTTCATCCGCATCCTCACCGAGGACTATTTCTTCGCCTGCCATAAGTCGTTTCTGGAAACCGACCCGATGCGGCGGGTGCTCGAGGTGATGAAGGGCGACGAATTCCATCGCGCCGTCGCAGCCCTGCCCGGCTACCAGCCTGCCGCCACGGGATCGGTCCACACCGTTCGCGAATTCCTCGATCGGCTGGACGCGGAGTCCTGACGGTCAACTACGGCAGATCGACGCCGCGCGCAGGCACCGGTTCCAGCTCGCCCTCGGCCTGGCGCTGCAGCGCGCGGCCGCGCCAGATCGAGCCGGCGACCAGCACCACGCCAGCGCCGAGCAGCGACATCAGCGTTTCCATGACGTCGACATGAGTTGCGAGGTTGGTCTTGCCGGCGAACAGGCCCGAGGCCGCCTCGATGTTGATGACGACGGTGCCGTCGAGGAGATGGTGCAGCAGCGGCTCGATCGCGGGGTCGGTCGCGATAACCTCGCCGGCCACCCAGCCGAGCAGCATGGCGCCGAGCCAGACCAGCAGCGGGAAGCGGTCGAGCACGAGCATGATCAGGGCTGCGCCCGCGATGATCAGCGGGATGCTCATGGCAAGGCCGATGATCAGCAGCGAGGCCTGTCCGTTGGCTGCGGCAGCGACTGCGATCACGTTGTCGAGGCTCATCACGAGATCGGCGAGCGCGACGATGCGGACGGCATGCCACAACGTCGTGCCGGCCGCGATCTCGTCGTTCTCGTCCTCGGGAACCAGCAGCTTGGCGGCGATCACGAGCAGCGCCAGCCCGCCGACCAGCTTCAGATAGGGCAGCGCCATCAAGGTGGCGACGATGCCGGTGAAGGCGATGCGCAGCGCGACCGCGATGCCGGAGCCGGCGACCATGCCCCAAAAACGATGCTTGCCGTGCAGGCCGCGGCAGGCAAGCGCGATCACCAGCGCATTGTCGCCGGACAACAGCACGTTGATCCAGATGATCTTGCCGAGCGCGAGCCAGAAGCCCGGGCTCTGCAGGTCGGCCTCGAATTGAGCGAGCATATGACCGAAGCTGGCGGAATCAGCGAGCTGCGTTAGCCAGTTCACGGCCGGACCTTTCAGACAAGTTCAGCGTCTAGCACGAGCGTCGTGCGGCGGAGGTCGCCCTTCGCCGCACGAGGATTGATCAGCCGACGATCTCGTTGCCGGAGAAGAACTGCGCGATCTCGATCGCGGCGGTCTCGGCCGCGTCCGAGCCGTGCACCGAGTTCTCGCCGATCGACTTCGCATGCGCCTTGCGGATGGTGCCTTCGGCCGCCTTGGACGGATCGGTCGCGCCCATCACGTCGCGATACTTCAGAATGGCGCCTTCGCCCTCCAGCACCTGGACCACGACGGGCCCGGAAATCATGAAGTCGACGAGTTCGCCGAAGAACGGCCGCGCCTTGTGCACGGCATAGAAGGTCTCGGCCTGCTCGCGGGTCATGCGGATGCGCTTCTGGGCCACGATGCGCAGGCCGGCTTTCTCGATCAGCGCGTTGACCGCACCGGTGAGATTACGCTCGGTCGCGTCGGGCTTGATGATCGAAAAGGTGCGCTCAATCGCCATGATATCGTCCTTGGAGGTGCGGGATTTGGAGGAGTTGCGGGCTTATATCGACGCGATCGGTCGACGGCAAGCGACCGAGATCCAACCGGCGGCGCGACGCCTTACGACAATTTCACGATTATGAACATAGTCTGAAGGGACCGTGCCACCATCGTTCAGCTCCCATGCCCTAGGATGATTGGTACCGGGCGAGGACGAGCCAGCAGCTTAACCGGTGGCCGCCTTCTCCCAGCCTCATCCGTCGGACAATTTCGGCGCCACAAGCGCTGTCATCCAGGAGACGAACATGTTGCGCAAACTCTCGCTCATCGCCGCGGCCACCGTTGCCCTGGGCGCAGCCGCCCTCGCCCCGACCGCCGCCTCGGCTCATTGGCACGGCGGCTGGCATGGAGGTGGTTGGCATGGCGGCTATGGTGGCTGGCATCGTCCGTTCTACGGTCCGCGCTTCTTCGTCGGCGGCCCGGCCTACGGATACGGCTACGGCGGCTGCTACGTGCGGCGCGTGGTTCCGACCCCCTGGGGCCCGCGCTGGCGCTTGATCAACCGCTGCTACTGACGAGCTTCTGATACGAGCCTCGGTGCGGCATCCGCCCCCCGCCACACCGAACTCGCATCGCCCCGGCGTTTCCCCCACGCCGGGGCTTTTTTCACGCAATTTCAACTAAATCCCACGCATTTCGGCCGCTGCCGGAAACAAATCGGCCCGCCACGACTTGTCACGGCATCATATTGAACATGCCCGTGGAATTCCGTCATGACAGGCCGCACCGCCGATTTCAGCGAGGCGCTCGATCGCAAGACCAGCCGATCGATCTGCGACGCCGTGGGCGAAAGGCTGCAGCGCAGCCTGCCCCCCGACGGCTCCCATCTGCCCGATCCGCTGGCGCAGCTCATGAACGAGTTGCGCAGACGAGACGAGCAGTTTGTCCGGCTCGAGTAGAGCTCGGCCGCCTGTGGCCGCGATAAAGCGGTTGCGTTTGGCCGCGCGCGCGGTGACAAGGCGCGCATGCTTTCCATCACCGACATCTCGATCCGCCTCGCCGGACGGCTTCTCATCGACCAGAGTTCGGTGCAGATCCCGCCCGGCGCGCGCGTCGGCCTGGTTGGCCGGAACGGAACCGGCAAATCGACCCTGTTCAAGGCGATCCGCGGCGAACTGTCGCTGGAGAGCGGCAGCATCAGCCTGCCACCGCGATGGCGCGTCGGCAGCCTGGCGCAGGAAGCCCCGAGCGGCCCCGAAAGCCTGATCGAGGTGGTGCTGCGGGCCGACCTCGAGCGCGACGCGCTGCTGCGCGAGTCCGACACCGCCGTCGATCCGGACCGCATCGCCGAAATCCAGACCCGGCTGGTCGACATCGACGCCCATTCAGCGCCGGCGCGCGCCGCGGCGATCCTCAGCGGCCTCGGCTTCTCCGCCACCGACCAGGCGCGCGCATGTTCGGAGTTCTCCGGCGGCTGGCGTATGCGGGTGGCGCTCGCAGCCACCTTGTTCGCCGCGCCCGATTTGCTGCTCCTGGACGAGCCGACCAACTATCTCGACCTTGAAGGCACGCTGTGGCTCGAGGATCATCTGGCGCACTATCCGCGCACGGTGATCGTGATCAGCCATGACCGCGATCTCCTGGAGACCTCGGTCGACCAGATCCTGCATCTTGACCGCGGCAAGCTGACCCTCTACCGCGGCGGCTATTCGTCGTTCGAGGAGCAGCGCGCCACCCGCGAGATGCTCGACGCCAAGGCGGTCAAGCGCCAGGAGGCCGAGCGCGCCCGGTTGCAGGCCTTCGTCGAACGCTTCAAGGCCAAGGCGTCGAAGGCGCGCCAGGCGCAATCCCGCGTCAAGATGCTGGAGCGGATGAAGCCGATCACCGCGCTCGTGACCCAGGACGTGCGCGAGATCAGCTTTCCCGCGCCGGAGAAACTGCTGTCGCCGCCGATCATCGCCGTCGACAACGCCTCGGTCGGCTACGATCCGGCGCAGCCTGTGCTCAACCGCGTCACCTTGCGGATCGACAATGACGACCGCGTCGCGCTGCTCGGCTCCAATGGCAACGGCAAGTCGACGCTGGTGAAGCTGCTGGCCGGCCGGCTCGCGCCGTTCTCCGGCAAGGTCACGCGCGCGGACAAGCTGTCGATCGCCTATTTCGCCCAGCACCAGCTCGACGAGCTCGACGAAGCCGGCTCGCCCTACAGTCACGTGCGCAAATTGATGGGCGATGCGCCGGAGTCGAAGGTGCGCGCGCGCGCCGGCGCGATCGGATTCTCGGGCAAGGCCGCCGATACGCTGGTGAAGAGTCTGTCGGGCGGCGAGAAGGCGCGGCTGCTGCTCGGGCTCGCGACCTTTTACGGCCCGAACATGATCATCCTGGACGAGCCGACCAACCATCTCGACATCGACAGCCGCGCTGCGCTCGCCGAGGCGATCAACGAATTTCCCGGCGCCGTGATCATGGTGTCGCACGACCGCTACCTGATCGAGTCCTGCGCCGACCGGCTGTGGGTCGTGGCCGATCGCGCCGTCAAGACCTATGACGGTGATCTCGACGACTACCGGCGCATGGTGCTGTCATCGCGCAGCGGCACACCGGCGCGCGATCCCGAACGTGCTCCGACGAGCGAGAAGACGGAGCGGCCGCGCGGCGACAACAAGCGAAGCGCACTGAAGCAGAAGATCTCGGCAGCCGAGGCCGAGATTGCGCGCATCACCGAGATCATCACCAAGATCGACGATGCGCTGACACTGCCGGACATCTTCACGCGCGATCCGAAGCAGGCGGCGCAGCTGTCGAAAGCGCGGGCGAATGCCGCCGACGCGCTGGCGCGCGCCGAAGAGCAATGGCTCGAAGCCAGCACGCTCTACGACGAGGTGAGCGGCTGACACCGATGTTCGGGATGCGCCCGGCAGTTCGCTGCGCGAAGCAGCGGGCTCAGCTCGCCCGCTTCTTTGCCTTGGAGGGCTTGGCCATCTTCGGCGCCGGACCCGGATCAGGCGCGCGCTCGACCGAGGTCAGGCGGCCGGCGCTGAACGTGTAGACGCCGGCGCGCGCGCCGCGCAGCCACGTCACGGTTGCGACGCGATCACCGCCATTGTTTCCGATGTTGACGCTGTCCGGCGCGCCGATGCCGCGCACGACGTCGCATTCGGTATGGCCGAGCGCAACGGTGCCGCCGGCGGCTGGCGGCGGTGCAGCGGCTGGATCATTCGCCAGCGCATTCGCGCCCGCAGGCGCCATGCCCGGGCATGCGCCTTCGGCGCTGACGAGATCCTCGGCCGTGACGGGCTTGTCCGGGGACAGCGGCGGCGCGTCGATCGAGATGCTCTTGATGAACAGGCGCTGCGGCCGGTTGAACCATTCCGTGTCCTTGGACAGGAAATCGGGCGCGCCCGAGCATCCGGTGATGACCGGGGCAAGCAGAAGGAACGCCAGAGCGCGCGTCAGTTGTTTGTTGTGGTCTCGCACGATGAACCTTGCTGAATTGCAACCTGTGGACACTCTAACGTGTTGTCCCAACATCACTTTGCGGCACGTTCGTGGCTTTGCCAACGCTCTGCCGGCAAATCGGCAGATTATCATTAATCGCGCGGCGCTGCCATCATCGGCACTTCACGGGCTTACGCAACGGGGCTTACGCATCATTGCCGGCGTTGCCAACGCCCCCGCTCATCGGCCTGCCAGTATGTGACCTCGAATCCGCGCGTTTTGCAATCGGTCCAGGCCGATCGCGCTGCAGCGAGTGCGTCCGTGTCGTCACCGTTGAAGACGAGCACCATGCGCTCATAGGTGTGCGAGTCGGTCGGCAGCGGCGCGTTATCCACCAGGAATCTGACGTTCGCTCCGTTCGGATTGCCCTCCTCCACCGCGAGGACGATCGGCTGATCGGCCACATCGGCCACGCGCCAGGTGGCATGCGGCAGAAACGAATCATCACGATACGTCCACAGATGCGCATCGAGCGCATCTGCACGTTCCTCCGAGGTCGACTGCACCACCACGCGCCAACCGCGCTCGAGCGACTTCTCGAGCAGCGGCGGCAGCACGCCTTCCACGGTCATGTTCTGCAGATGATAGAACAGGACTTCGGTCATCCGCCTGATCGCCCGTTACGCTTTCGCTTCGTAGGAATCCCACACCAGCCTGTCGAGCAGCCGAACGCCATAACCGGATCCCCAGCTCTGGTTGATCTCCGATTTTGGCGCGCCCATCGCGGTGCCGGCGATGTCGAGATGCGCCCAGGGCGTGTCGTTGACGAAGCGCTGCAGGAACTGCGCGGCTGTGATCGAGCCGCCGTGGCGGCCGCCGGTGTTCTTCATGTCGGCGAACTGCGAATCGACAAGCTTGTCGTATTCGGGACCGAGCGGCATGCGCCAGACCTTTTCGCCGGTCTCCTGCCCCGCCTTGAGCAGCTTGTCGGCGAGATCGTCATTGTTGGAGAACAGTCCGGCATGCTCGGTGCCGAGCGCGACCATGATCGCTCCGGTCAAGGTCGCCAGATCGATCATGAATTTGGGCTTGAACTTGGTCGCGACGTACCAGAGCACGTCGGCGAGCACGAGGCGACCCTCCGCGTCGGTGTTGATGATCTCGATGGTCTGCCCGGACATCGACGTGACGATGTCGCCCGGGCGCTGCGCATTGCCGTCCGGCATGTTCTCGACCAGGCCGATCGCGCCGATCACGTTGACCTTGGCCTTGCGCGCCGACAGCGCGTGCATCAGGCCGACCACGCAGGCGGCGCCGCCCATGTCGCCCTTCATGTCCTCCATCGAGCCGGCCGGCTTGATCGAGATGCCACCGGTGTCGAAGCAGACGCCCTTGCCGATGAAGGCCACCGGCTGCTCGCCCTTCTTGCCGCCATTGTAGCGCATCACGACGGTGCGGCTCGGGCGCGCCGAGCCCTGGCCGACGCCGAGCAGCGCCCCCATGCCGAGCTTCGTCATGGCGGCAACGTCGAGAATCTCGACGGTGACGCCGAGCTTGCGCAGGGCGGCGGCGCGCTTGGCGAACTCTTCCGGGTACAACACGTTCGGCGGCTCGTTCACGAGATCGCGCGCCAGAATCACGCCGTCCGTGACATGAGCGCGCGGCGCGAACGCCTTCTTGGCGGCTGCGACGTCCGCCACGGCGATCGACAGGTTGGCGCTGACGCCACCTTCCTCGTCCTTCTTCTTGGTCTTGTAGCGGTCGAATCGATAGGCCCGCAGCCGGACACCCGCGGCCAGCGAGCTGACCTGATCCGGGCTCAGCGGCCCGGCGGGCAACTCGGCGAGCACCGTCACCGCTTCAGTCCCGGCGTTCAGCTTTCCGGCTAAAGTCCCGCCATATTTGAGGAAATCCTTGTCGTGCAGATCCTTACCCTTGCCGGTTCCGACCACGATCAAGCGCTGAATCTTGATTCCCTCAGGAGCCAGCAGATCGAGCACCGCGCCATCCTTGCCCTTGAAGCGGGCGGCGGACGCGGCGCGCTTGATCAGGTCCGAGGCTCCCCCGAGCGCCTTCTCGGTTGCGACGCCAAGCCGCAGCGTCTCATCACAAAAGGCCACCATGATACCGCGCGGAGCGGTCGACAGCGGAACGAAGCCGACCTTGACGGTGTCGGACATCAAGCAATCCTCCAAATTTCGACGTGAGAGCCGCCGCGACCGGCCAAAATCCGAGCGGACAGGCGGGGATGGCGGCAGTTCGGAACCCAACTTGGCAACAGTATGACCCGCCTTGGCCGGAGCTGCCAAGCCTTCCCGTGGCGAGGCAGCCACATCAGTGAAATTTTAACCGTATTTTCGTGGCGCCACGCCACAGCCATTTTGTCGACGGATCAAAGGGATGGTAAAGATATTCACTGCACTTGGAACGTGACGGCGACGGCAGCCTGGGGGACCCGCTTCAAGGGTGGCTGCAGCGCTCGTTCCGGGACGGCTGATTGGGGATCGAGCACACACGATGGGGTCCATCGACAGGTACATCTTTCGCACGACGCTCGCGTCGTTCGCGTTGGTGCTGGTCAGCCTCACCGGCGTGATCTGGATTACCCAGGCCTTGCGCGGCATCGACCTGATGACCAGCCAGGGCCAGACCATCCTGACCTTCCTCGGCATCACCGGGCTCGTGATTCCCTCCCTGCTGGGCGTGATCGCGCCGATCGCGCTGATGATCGCGGTCTCGCACACGCTGAACAAGCTCGCGACCGATTCGGAAATCATCGTGATGAATGCGGCCGGCATGTCGCCCTTCCGGCTGTTCGTCCCGTTCGGCTATGCCACCTGCGCCGTCGCAGTGCTGGTGACCTTGATCGCGTCCTTTTTCGCTCCCGATGGCCTGCGCCGGATCAAGCAATGGGATGCCGAGATCACCGCCGACGTGCTCGCCAACATCCTGCAGCCCGGACGCTTCGCCCAACTCGACCAGAATCTCACCATCCGGATTCGCGAGCGCCAGCCCGGCGGCGATCTGTCGGGCATCCTGATCGACGATCGCCGCGCCCCCAAGGAGCGGGTCACGATCATCGCCGAAAAGGGCACCGTCGTGAAGAATGCCGACGGCTCCTTCCTGGTGCTCGAGGACGGCAATCTGGAGCGCTTCGAACTGGGCAAGCGCGAGCCGGCGATGGTCGCGTTCGCCCGCTACGCATTCGACATGTCGAAATTCTCGAATCAGGGCCGCGACGTCACTCTCGGCATCCGCGAGCGCTATCTGTGGGAGCTGATGGCGCCGGCCGAGGACGATCCGATCTACAAGCAGATTCCGGGTCAGTTCCGGCAGGAACTGCATGACCGCTTCCTCGCCCCGATCTATCCGTTTGCCTTCGCCGCCCTCACCTTCGCGTTTCTGGGCGCGCCGCGCACGACGCGGCAGAGCCGCAACTTCTCGTTCGGCAGCGCGATCCTCGCCGTGTTCGGCGTGCGCATGGCCGGCTTTGCCTGTTCGGTCATGACGGTAAAAACGCCGATTGCGGCGCTGGTGCAGTACCTGATGCTGTTCGGCGTTCTCGGCCTCAGCATCTGGATCATCATCGGCGGCGTGGTCGTCGAGCCGCCGGCGCGGCTGATGGAAGCCATCAACCGCTCGAATGCGCGAATCGCGCGGCTGTTCAGAAGGCCGGCCACCGCATGAGCATGGTCACCAACACGCTTGGGCGCTACTTCGCCGGCCGCTTCCTGGTCTCGGCGGTGGGCGTGTTCGCGAGCATCTTCATCCTGCTCGTGCTCGTCGATTACATCGAGATGGTGCGCAAGACCTCGGGCCTTGCTTCCGCATCGGCGCTGATGGTGGCGGAAACCTCGCTGTTCCGCGTGCCGCAGCTGCTCGAGAAGATGATGCCGTTCTGCGTGCTGATCGGCGCCATGACCTGCTACCTCGCGCTGTCGCGGCGGCTCGAGCTCGTGGTGGCCCGCGCCGCCGGCGTCTCGGCCTGGCAGTTCATTGCGCCGGCGCTCGCCAGCGCGATCGTGCTCGGCCTGATGGCCACAACGCTCTACAACCCGATGTCGGCCAATCTCCGCGAGCTCTCCAAGCGCATGGAAGCCGAGCTGTTCGGCTCCGCGCCCGGCGGCGGCGTGCAGGATGCCTCAGGCTTCTGGCTCAACCAGATCAACCCCGATGGTGCGGTCATCATCAACGCCGCCCGCAGCGAGCAGCAGGGCGTGCGGCTGACCGGACTGACGCTGTTTCGTTTTGATGCAGACAAGCACTTCAAGGACCGAATCGAGGCGCGCGAGGCGACGCTCGAAGAAGGCCAATGGGTTTTCAAGTCGGTGCGCCGATTCTCCCTCGACGCCCCGCCGGTGGACGAACCGACGTTCATCTTGCCCACCACTCTAACGCCAGCGCAGGTCCGAAACAGCTTCTCCACCCCCGAAACTGTGTCGTTTTGGCAACTGCCGACCTACATCCGTTCGTCGGAGAGTTCAGGGTTCGCGACCGCGGGGTACCGGCTGCAGTATCATAAGCTGATCGCACAGCCATTTTTGCTGGCTGCGATGGTCATGCTGGCTGCGTCCGTGTCCCTCAGGTTCTTCCGTATGGGTGGCGTTCAAAAAATGGTTTTGAGTGGCGTGGGCGCCGGCTTTCTGCTCTACGTGCTGTCGAAAGTAACGGAAGATTTGAGCAAGGCTGCGTTGATGAATCCGATCGCTGCGGCGTGGCTGCCGGTGTTCGTCGGCGGCCTCACCGGTTTTATGGCTTTGCTCTACCAGGAGGACGGCTAGTGTCGTTCGTTGCCGTCCGTCAGACAGCGCTCGCCGCGCTCCGGCTGCATGCCGTTGCGCGCGGTCTGCGTTCGCGCGCCCGTTGCGCCGGGTCTGCCGTACTCGCATGCGTGTTTGCGCTGACGCTCGGCCTCGTGCTCGCCGCGACCGTTGACGCGGCGTTGTCCCCTGCGGCTGCCCAGAGCTTCACCTACAATCCGCGCCCGCCCAAGCCGCCGCCGCCGCGTGTGGCCAACGACAACCAGATGCTGGTTCAGGCGACCGAGGTCGACTACGACTACAACAACTCGCGCGTGTCGGCGGTCGGCAACGTGCAGCTGTTCTACAACGGCACGTCGGTCGAAGCCGACCGGGTGATCTACGACCAGAAGACCAAGCGCCTGCATGCGGAAGGCAACATCCGCATGACCGACGCCGACGGCAAGATCACCTACGCCAACAGCCTCGATCTGTCGGACGATTATCGCGACGGCTTCGTCGATTCGCTGCGCGTCGAGACCGAGGATCAGACGCGGATGGCGGCGACCCGCGCCGACCGCTCGAAGGGCAATTACACCGTCTTCGAGAACGGCGTGTACACGGCCTGCGCGCCCTGTAAGGACGACCCGAAGAAGCCGCCGCTGTGGCAGGTCAAGGGTGCGCGCATCATCCACGACCAGAACGAGAAGATGCTCTATTTCGAGAACGCCCAGCTCGAATTCTTCGGCGTTCCGATGGCCTACATCCCGTATTTCTCGACGCCCGACCCGACCGTGAAGCGCAAGAGCGGCTTCCTGATGCCGGGCGTCACCCAGACCGGCGGCTACGGCTTCGGCGTCGACATCCCCTATTACTGGGCGATCGCGCCGGATTACGACGCGACGTTCACGCCGCGCATCACCTCCAAGCAGGGCGTGCTGGTGCAGGCCGAATTCCGCCAGCGCCTGAGCAATGGCGCCTATCAGGTGCGCCTCTACGGCATCGACCAGCTCGACCCCAACGCCTTCGCCGGCCAACCGGGCAACCGCCAGTTCCGCGGCGGCGTCGACACCAAGGGCCAGTTCTCGATCAACGACAAGTGGGTGTTCGGCTGGGACGGCATCCTGCTGTCCGACTACATGTTCCTGTCGGATTACCGGCTTGCGCAGTACCGCGACCCGTTCAACTCGTTCATGAGCCTGCCGACGGAAGCGATCTCGCAGCTGTATCTGACCGGCGTCGGCAGCCGCAGCTTCTTCGACATCAGGGCGATCCACTATCTGAGCTTCTCGGGCAACCAGCAGACCGTGCCGGTGGTCTATCCGGTGCTGGATTACTCGAACGTGCTGAACTACCCGGTGTTCGGCGGCGAGGTCAGCTACAAGACCAACTTCGTCAATCTGAGCCGCGAACAGGCGGTGTTCGATCCGATCACCACCCAGGCCAATACCGCCGGCCTGTGCACGACCACATCGGCGGACCCGAACGCGCGCCTGCCCACGCAGTGCCTGCTGCGCGCCGCGCCTGGAACCTATACGCGCCTGACCGCACAGGCGGAGTGGCGGCGCTCCTTCACCGATCCGTTGGGCCAGATCTGGACGCCGTTTGCGATCCTGCGGGCGGACGCGATCAACGCCAACGTGTCGGCCCAGCCCGGCGTCGGCAACTTCCTGCCGACCGGCGACACCCAGGCGCTGCGCCTGATGCCGACCGTCGGCCTGGAATATCGCTATCCGTTCATCAACGTCCAGCCGTGGGGAACCACGACGATCGAGCCGATCGCGCAGGTGATCATCCGGCCGAACGAGAGCTATGCCGGCCGGCTGCCGAACGAGGACGCGCAGAGCATGGTGTTCGACGCCAGCAACCTGTTCAGCGTCGACAAGTTCTCCGGCTACGACCGTGTCGAAGGCGGCGGCCGCGCCAATGTCGGCGTCCAGGCCACGACGCAGTTCGACCGCGGCGGCACCATCAACGTGCTGTTCGGCCAGTCCTACCAGCTGTTCGGCATGAACTCGTTCGCAGTGCAGGACGCGAACAACACTGCCATCGGATCCGGCCTGGACAAGACCGTGTCGGACTACGTGGCGCGGGTGGATTACTCGCCGAACCGGACCTACACGTTCAGCATGCGCAGCCGGTTCGACCAGCAGACCTTGAACGTCCAGCGCTTCGAGGCGGAAGCCAAGGCCAACTTCGACCGCTGGTCGATGGCGCTGACCTACGGCAATTATGCCGCGGATCCGGCGCTCGGCTACCTCGCCCGACGTGAAGGCATTCTGGGCAGCGGCTCGGTGAAGGTTGCGCCGAACTGGGTCGTGACCGGTGCAGCGCGCTGGGATCTGGCCGCCAACAAGATCAACCAGTATGTGATCGGCGCCGGCTATGTGGACGATTGTTTCGTACTGGCCGCCAACTATGTAACGTCGTATAGTTATACGGCAGGTACCACCCCACCCGTTCTGAGCCATGCCTATATGCTCCAGATCGGACTCCGGACACTTGCCAACTCCTCGTCGACGGGAAGTGCGGCCGGGGGCCTTCAGTAGCGCAGCGCCAGTCTCCGACTGGTGCTCTTGGGTTCGAAGGGCCCGCGTCCTGAGCCATGCAGCAAAGGCCTGGGCGGCGTTTCCAGTTGGATTCATTGCGAACAGCGAAGCTTGGTCATGACGATCGCGTTCCTTTCTCGTCTCCGGACCCCCGCCATCTGCGCTCTCACAGCGCTGGTCTGCGGCGCCGGCATGATGTCGGCTCAGGCACAGAGCATTGTCGTCATGGTGAATGGTGATCCCATCACCGACTACGACGTCGAGCAGCGGACCAAGCTGAACTTCCTGAGCACGCGCAAGCAGCAGAGCCGCCAGGAAGTCATCAACGAGCTGATCGACGACAAGGTGAAGATCAAGGAAGGCAAGAAGTACGGCGTCGAACCGACCTCCTCCGATGTCGACCAGTCGTTTGCCGGCATGGGTTCTCGCATGCGGCTCAACGCCGAGCAGCTGGCGAAATCGCTCGAAAGCCAGGGCGTGCGGGCGGAGACGCTCAAGTCCCGCATCAAGGCAGAGATCGTCTGGACCAGCCTGGTGCGCGGCCGCTACAAGGAACGCCTGATCGTCTCCGACAAGGACGTGGCCGCAGCCGTCGCAGCGGCCGGCGGCGATTCCGACCAGCAGGGACAGGCGTTCGAATACAAGATGCAGCCGATCGTCCTGATCGTCTCGAATTCGTCCAATCAGGGCGCCATGGAAATTCGGCAGAAGGAAGCAGAGGCCCTGCGCACGCGGGTGCAGAGCTGCGCCGACGCCAACACCGTCTTCAAGACCACGGCCAATGCCGTCATCAAGGAGATCGTGGTCAAGACCTCCGCAGACATTCCGCCCAACCTGCGCAAGCTGCTCGACGACACCCCGATCGGCCATCTCACTCCGCCCGAAGCGACCAAGCAGGGCATCCAGATGGTCGCGCTCTGCGCGCGCACGCCGACCACGATCGACACGCCGAAGAAGCGCGAGATCAAGGAGCAGATGTACGCGAAGAAATACGAGGCCACCTCGAAGGCCTATCTGCAGGAAGTCCGCAAGGCGGCGATGATCGAATACCGCTGATGACGAAGCCCCTCGCGCTGACCCTGGGGGAGCCGGCAGGCATCGGACCCGACATCACGCTGCAGGCCTGGCTGCGCCGTACCGCGCTGGAGCTTCCGCCGTTCTACGTGCTCGGTGATCCCGCCTTTGTGGCGCACCGCGCCAAGCTGCTGGGACTGCAGATTGCCGTGGCCGAGGTGCAGCCCGAGCAGGCCGCGCACGCGTTTGCGACGGCGCTGCCGGTGGTCTCCACCGGGCACCGTGTCACCGCCCTGCCCGGTCGCCCCGATCCGACCAGCGCCGAAGCCGCCATCGGCTCGATCCGCCAGGCCGTCGCCGACGTCCAGGCCGGACGCGCCAGCGCCGTCGTGACCAACCCGATCGCCAAGGCCGTCCTCTACCGCGCCGGCTTCTCGCATCCCGGCCATACCGAATTTCTCGCCGAGCTCGCCGCCGAAGGCGGAGCGACGCCGCAGCCGGTCATGATGCTGTGGTCGCCCGTCCTCGCCGTGGTGCCCGTGACCATCCACGTCGCGTTGCGCGACGCGATCGAGCAGCTGACGAGTCCGCTGATTACGTCGACCACCCGCATCGTCGCGGCGAGCCTGCGTCGCTATTTCGGCGTGGCGCGGCCGCGCATCGCCATGTCGGGACTCAATCCGCATGCGGGCGAGGACGGCACGCTCGGCGGCGAGGAGGACACGATCATCGCGCCGGCAATCGCGACCTTGCGCAACGCCGGCCTCGACGTGAAGGGACCGCTGCCGGCGGACACGATGTTTCATGAAGCCGCGCGCCAGACCTATGACTGCGCCATCTGCATGTACCACGACCAGGCGCTGATCCCGATCAAGACGCTGGCGTTCGACGAGGGCGTCAACGTGACGCTCGGCCTGCCCTTCATCCGCACCTCGCCCGACCACGGCACGGCCTTCGACATCGCCGGCAAGGGCAGCGCGAATCCGGCGAGCCTGATCGCGGCGCTCCAGCTTGCCGCGCGCATGGCCAGCCGGTCGTCATGAGCGCGATCGACGACCTCCCGCCGCTGCGCGAGGTCATTCGCGAACATCAGCTGTCGGCGCGCAAGGCGCTCGGTCAGAACTTCCTGCTCGATCTCAATCTCACCGCCCGTATCACGCGAGCCGCAGGCCCCCTCGAGGACGCCACCGTGGTGGAGATCGGCCCGGGTCCGGGCGGCCTGACGCGCGCCCTGCTCGCGCTCGGCGCCCGCCACGTCATCGCGGTCGAGCACGACGAGCGCGCGATCCCCGCGCTGCAGGCCATCGCCCACCGCTATCCCGGACGGCTCGAGATCGTCTGCACCGACGCCCGCACCTTCGATGTCAGACCCTATCTCGGCGCCGGCAAAGCGAAGATCGTCGCCAACCTGCCCTACAACATCGCGACCCACCTGCTGGTCGGCTGGCTCTCGGCCGAGCCGTGGCCACCCTGGTACGACATGATGGTGCTGATGTTCCAGCGCGAGGTCGCCGAACGTATCGTCGCGCGCGAGAACGAGGAGGCCTATGGCCGGCTCGGCGTGCTCGCCAACTGGCGCTGCGAGACCAAGATCCTGTTCGACATCTCGCCTTCGGCCTTCGTGCCGCCGCCGAAGGTCACGTCGTCGGTGGTGCGGCTGGTGCCGCGCGCCGCGCCCGAGCCGTGCGACCGGCGCGCGCTCGAGCAGGTCGCCGCGGCCGCCTTCGGCCAGCGCCGCAAGATGCTGCGGCAGAGCCTGAAGTCGCTGCCGGCCGATCCCGCGCGTCTGGCTGCCGCGGCCGGGGTCGATTCCACCCGCCGCGCCGAGACCATCCCGGTGTCGGGCTTTGTTGCCATGGCCCGTGAATTGACCAATAGTCGTAGCGAAGCCCAATCCTAATCAACAAGCATTTCAGGGAGATTCATCATGGCGTTGATGCGCCGTCAGTCGCTCGTCAAGTTCGATGCGCCGCTCTGTGAAACCATCGTCGAGACGCCGAAGCCGCAAGGCCGGGAAGTGCTCGTCCGCATCGAGCGGTGCGGCCTGTGCCACTCGGACCTGCACATCCAGGACGGCTATGCCGATCTCGGCGGCGGCAAGCGCCTGGACACGACGCGCGGCATGACGCTGCCGTTCACGCTCGGACACGAGATCGCCGGCGTCGTCGACGAAGTCGGCACCGACGTGCCGAAGGAGCTGATCGGCGCACGGCGCGCGGTGTTTCCGTGGATCGGCTGCGGCCAGTGCCGCGACTGCGCCAATGGCGATGAGAACCTGTGCACCAAACAGCGCTTCCTCGGCGTCTCGATCGACGGCGGCTTCGCCACGCATGTGCTGGTGCCCGACGCGAAATATCTGCTGGAATATGATCCGCTGCCGGTCAATCAGGCGGCGACCCTGATGTGCTCGGGCGTGACCGCCTATGGCGCGCTGAAGCGCCTGGTCGATCGGCCGCGCCAGCGCAATCTGCTGCTGATCGGGCTCGGCGGCGTCGGCATGATGGGCCTGTCGTTCGCGCAGGCCATGTTCAAGCAGCCGATCTCGGTCGCAGACCTCTCGGCCGCCGCGCGCGACACGGCGCTGCAGAATGGCGCCACGACCGCCTATGATCCGTCCGAGCCGGACGTGATCAAGCGCATTCTCAAGGAGACGGGCGGCGGCTTCGACGAGGTCGTCGACTTCGCCGGCAACGAGAAGTCGATGGCGTTTGCGGTCGCCGTCGTCGCACGCGGCGGCAAGATCGTGGTGTCCGGACTGATGGGCGGCCAGTTCACCTTGCCGATGGTTCAGTGGGTGTACAAGCGCATGACCATCGAGGGCTTCATGGTCGGCACGCTGACCGAAGCGCACGAGCTGATGACGCTGGCCCGGGCCGGCAAGATCAAGCCGCCGCCGATGCGCGAGGAGCCGATGGGCGACGTCCAGAAATGGATCGAGGCGCTGCGCGCCGGTCACGTGGTCGGACGGGTGGTGCTGACCAACTGATTAGTCTCTCCGCGGACATCGCGGGCGGCAGCAACTCTGTCCGAGATTGCCGCTCGCTGCTCCATCGCGCGAAGCACGTGGCGATGGTGTCGACGGTGATGCCGCGAAGCGCTTGATTGAGCTGCCTGCCGATCGCCGCATGTCGTGGAGCCGCGCCCCGCGCCGCGTTGCCGTTCGGCGACGTCTGGCCAAGTGCCCGGTCGAGCTGAACTGCCGGGATCAGCGTTGCGACGTCGTCGCAATCTCCGATCATTTGTCCACAAACGCAACGGTTGTTAGTGCACGCCCCTGAACGCCGAGGGTGAAATACACGCCCTGCCCGCACTGATGTGGCCGATTTGGCGCGGGATCGCGGCCAAAGTCGCAACGCGACGCGGATCCTCTTGTGTGAAAAAAGCCGCACCCGGAGACGAAAGATCCGAGCCAGAATTAATCCGGAATTGCGGCTCATTGCCACCCAACTTGTCTCCGAGAACGCGCCGTTGCGTAAGCGTATCCGGAGTCATCAATGGCAAGCCGAACGGCAGGAGTTGCATTTGCCATTGCAACCGGATTCCTCGGGACGGTCGTGGTCCTGCTGCCGCGCGTCGTCATCGCCGCGGAGGAATGCCTCACCGAGCCGACCGGAGAGAAATCCGATGCGCAACGTTGGTATTATCGCTTCGATCGCGGCACCAATCGGCGGTGTTGGTATCTGAAGGACGCCAACGGCGGCACCCGCGACACCGCGGCATTGGCCCGCTCCACCCAGCAGCCCGCTCCTTGGGACTTTGCCCAGCCCGCCCCGCCGAAGCTGACGCCCCGACGCGCGGATGGCCCGGCCCCTCGCGCTGCTGCAGATGCGATGGCCGAGGCGCCGCAACCTCGTTTGCGGACCGACCTCGCCGTCAGGGGGACGCCGAAACCGCAAAATGTGGCGGTTACGCCGACGACCTTGACGGCCTCCGACGCCAGCCTGTCGCGTGGCCTCGACGCCTCCTCACCCTGGCCATCCTCGCCCCCGCCACAACCGGAGACGACCGCGAGCGATACGGCGCCCGCAGCCATGGCCGATGACGGCAATGCCGATGCGGACGCCAATCCGGCGTCCACGGGCGACGGCCAGGGTGCTGCCCCGTCGAAGACGACCAAGCCCGAAGCGCCGATCCACGTGCTGATGCTGGTGGTGATCGGCGCGCTCGCGATTTCAGGCCTGCTGGCCAGCGCGCTGTACCGGCTCAGCCGCATGGGGCGACGACGGCGGCGCAACGGGAGCTGGCACGGAGACGCGACACAAATCCGGCGCGCCCGCACCAAGCCGAGGGCCAAGGCGCCGCCGCCCCCAGCGCTGCGCGCGGGCCGTGGCAGCATGCCGCCAGCGCCGTCTCACGTCGCCTCCAGCCGCGGCGCTCAGCCGGCTTCCGCGCTCGACCTCGCGAGCGCACGGCTGTCGGCGTCGCAGCCGGAGCACGCGGAGACCCGTGCCTATCGCCAGGCACAATCCCAGGCCCCCTCGCCACAGCACCAGGATCATCCGGCCGTCGCCGCGCGCCGACGCGACCATGACGCGGCTGCGGAGATGCCCCGGACGCAGGCTACCGACGCCGTGTGGCAAGCGGTGGATCAGCTCTCAGATCGCGCCGCGGTCCGCCGGGCCGCACCTGCGGATCAGATGATTGCGGCCGACGTTCAACCGTCTCCAGCCACTCCAAGCGCGCCGGCGCCAGCGGCGCCGACGGCACAGCAACAACAGCAGATGGCTGCGGCTCAAATGGCTGCTGCGCAGGCCGCTGCCGCCAAGATCGCCGCGGCCAAGGTCGCCGCAGCCAAGGCCAACGCGGCCGCGGCTCCGGCTGCCCGCCAGGCTCCGTCGAACCACGCCGCAGCGACCGAGCCCCAGCAGGCCCAGGCCTGGCCTGCAACGCAGAGACCCGCTGCCGCCAATCCCGCACCTGCCTCGATGGCCGCACCGCCACCACCGCCTGTGCCTCCGACCCAGGATGCCGCGGCTGCCGCACCGCCCGCTCCCGTCGACGTCGGCGAAATCGTTTCCGCCCTGCGCAAGGCCCGCGCCAGCGATGCGACGTCCGCAGCCGGCGGCGGCGCTCCGATCGACGCTGCCAAGGTGATTGCGGCGCTGCTGGTTTCGCGCGCGGCCAAGCGGCAGACGGCACAACCTGCAACGACCGAGAGCGGCGACGCTGCGGCTGCAGTCGTGCCGTCCCCTGCAGCTTCGCCGCCCGCGACCGAGCCAACCGCATCTCAGGCCGCGCAGCAGCTGATGAATCGTTTGCGCGGCGGCCAGCTGGACGCGCAACCCACTCGTGTCACATCCAATCAGCCGACAGCAGCGTCAGCCGATCCTGCGGCTGCACTTGTCGAGGCGCTTCGGGCGCACGCGGCGCGGCAGCCGGCCTATCCGGCGGACGACCAAACGGCTGCGACCGAAGCTGCAGCCATGTCGAAGGCGCCCACTGCCGCAGACGACGACGAGCTCGACGATCCCGCGGCGGCCCTGATCAATCTCCTGCAGTCGCGCTTTTCATTGCCTGAAGACGAGCTCGATGCAGAGCCGTTTGACGACGAACACGAGGAATCTTCAGCCGAAGCGCCGCAGATCGTCGGATCCATGCATGACGATCCCACGGCTCAGCTGATGAGTCTGCTGGAATCGCGCTCATCGATCCCGGCCGCGCCGCCGGTCCTCGACAGGCCGCAGCCGCAGCACCAACAGCAGCCGCAGCAACGGCGGCAGCCTCAACAGCAGCAGTATCAACAGCAGCCGCAGCGACCGCCTCAACAGCAGCAATATCAACAGCCCCCGCAGCGACCGCAGCAGCAGCGGTCCCCGTTCGTCCCGTCGCAATTCGAGGACCCGGCGACCCCGCCGCTCGACTTCATTCCACGGCCTCAGGCGCTGCGACCGCGACCGCACAGCATTCAGCACGATGAGTCGCTCGACGGCATCCAGGACATCCTGGCGCGCCTTGGTCGACGGGCGTAGCGGGAGACGTTCAGCTCTCGAGCTGGCGCTGCAGTTCGCGCACGAAGGTCGTCAGTCCGGTCCGGCGCTCGCGCTTCAGGCGTTCGGCCTTCAGGATCGACTGCACCTCGGCAAACGCATCGTCGATGTTGCGGTTGATGACGATGTAGTCGTACTCCGCCCAGTGGCTCATCTCATGGCTGGCGCGGCTCATGCGCCCGCGGATGACCTCGTCGGAGTCCTGCGCACGCGTGTGCAGACGCTTCTCCAGGTCGGCGGCCGAGGGCGGCAGGATGAACACGCTGACCACGTCCTGCCGGGCCTTCTCGCGCAGCTGCTGGGTGCCCTGCCAGTCGATGTCGAACAGCACGTCCTGGCCGGCGGAGAGCGCGGCTTCGACGGGCGCGCGCGGCGTGCCGTAGCGGTTGTCGAACACGGTCGCCCATTCGAGCAGCTCGTTGCGCTTGGCCATGTCCTCGAACCGCGCGCGGTCGACGAAGTGATAGTCGCGACCGTCGACCTCACCGGGCCGCATCGGGCGCGTCGTCGCCGACACCGACATCCGCAATCCCGGCATGCGCTCGATCAAGAGGCGGGACAGCGTCGTCTTGCCCGCCCCCGAAGGTGATGACAGCACGAACATCAGGCCGCGCCGTTCGACCCCATCGAAGCTTCCGTCGTGAGCCGCCATGGATCACTCCAGATTCTGGACCTGTTCGCGGAACTGCTCGACCACCGTCTTCAGCTCGAGACCGATATTCGTCAGCTCGATGTCGTTTGATTTCGAACAGGTAGTGTTGACCTCGCGGTGGAATTCCTGGGCGAGGAAATCCAGCCGGCGGCCGACCGGCCCACCCTTGCCGAGCATCTCGCGCGCCTGCGCGATGTGCGAGGCGATGCGATCGAGCTCCTCGCGGACATCGGCCTTGGCCGCAATCAGCAATGCTTCCTGCGCCAGACGATCCGGGTCGAAGCGATCGGACGTGTCGAGCAAGGCCGCGACCTGCTCGGCGAGCCGCGCCTTGACGGCTTCGGGCTTGCGGCCGGGCGAAGCCTCGGCCTTCTTCGCCAGCGCCTCGATCTCGTCGACGCGCTGGTTGAGGATCTGGCCGAGCGTGTCGCCTTCACGGCGGCGCATTTCGATCAGATGCGTCAGCGCGGTCTCGAAGGCTGCCGTCGCGGCCTCCTTGGCGGCCTTGTCCTCGGCCTCGTCGCTCTCCGGCTCCGCCACCTCGATCACGCCCTTGATCGACAGCAACCCGTCGATGCTCGGCGCAACCGCGTCGATCCTGCCGGCGAGCGAACTCGCCATCTTGACGACCGCAGCCAGGACCTCCTCGTTGATCCGCACACTCGCGCCGGTCTCGGTGCGCTTGACGGTGAGATTCGCGTAGACGGTGCCGCGGGACAGCACCTCCGTGGCGCGCTTCTTGGCGAAGGCCTCGACCTCGTCCCAGCCTTGCGGCAGCCGTACCCGGACGTCCAATCCCTTGGCGTTGACCGATTTCAATTCCCACTCGAACGAGTAGGGACCGCTCGCCCCGTGGCTACGGGCAAAGCCGGTCATGCTCGACAGCGCCATTTCGTCAATGTCTCCGGCACATCAGGGAACGGGCGACAGACTCAGCCCCACCAAAAGTGCGCGAACCTTACGGCCTTTTGGCCAAATGTTAAGCCCGGTTCTGCGCGGCCGGCATGCGTGGAAAATTATTGTTGAACGACCGGCTGGCCCGATTGCGCCGCGCCCTGTCGACCGGCGGGTAAGGCGCCGCCAGGCGCGGCAGCGCCGCCGGATGCACGATTGGCGGGCGGCTTCTTGGCCCCTGCGGGCGCCCGGGGCGCCGCGCCCGACGCCGCCGGGTCCGCGGCGCCGCCCGCCAGAGCTGGCGGTGCTTCCTCGGGCTCGACGGTGTCGTTCTGGGTCTGCCGTTCCATCGCCCTGAGCTTGGCGACGTTCTTCTGGTGCAGGTCGTAGGTCTCCGTGAAGGCGTGGCCTCCGGTCCCGTCGGCAACGAAATAGAGATCGCGCGTCCGCGCCGGGTTTGCCGTCGCTTCCAGCGACGCCCTGCCGGGATTGGAGATCGGCCCCGGCGGCAGCCCCTCGATCACATAGGTGTTGTAGGGCGAAGGCTGGGTGATCTCGCTGCGCTTGATCGGGCGCCCGAGCGTTCCCTTGCCACCGACCAGACCGTAGATGATGGTGGGATCGGACTGCAGCTTGATCCTCTGCCGCAGCCTGTTCACGAACACGGCGGCGACGCGGCTGCGTTCATCGGGCTTGCCGGTCTCCTTCTCGACGATCGAGGCGAGCGTGACCAACTGCTCCGGCGTCCGCACCGGGAGGTCCGGACTGCGCCGTTCCCAGATCTCGGCCAGAACACGCTTCTGCGCCTGCTGCATGCGCTGGATGACCTGATCGCGGCTGGTGCCGCGCGGAAACTTGTAGGTCTCGGGCAACAACGTTCCTTCGCGCGGAATCTCGCGCACGCTGCCGGTGAAGATCTCGTTGTCCGACAGGCGGGCTACGATCTGCTCCGAGGTCAGACCTTCGGGAATCGTGACCCCGTGCTGCACGACCTTGCCTTCGACGATCACACCGATCACTTCGCGGAGCGAGGCATTCTTCTGGAATGCATACTCGCCGGGTTTCAGGTCGGAGCTGGCCTTCAGCGCGTACACGCCGCCGATGAAGATCCAGGGATTGACGTCGATCACGCCCTCGCGCGCGAGCACATCGGCGATATCGCGCTTGCCGGCGCGCTGCGGAATGTTGACGATCTTGTCGTCCTGCAACGGTCCGGGCGTTTCCAGGATCTGACGGCCGTAGTAGTAGGCCCCCCCCGCACCGATCATGGCCAGGATGAGCAGGGTGATGATCGCGTTGCCGACCACGACAAAGGGATTGCGCGCCCGGTCCGAGCGACGCGGCGGTGGCGGCACGCGTTCGGGCTCGAGCGCTGCGCGCGGACTGCGGGGCGAGATGGGCGGCCGTTCACTCATCGATGCAACCTTCAGTGCTGTCGCTCTCGTCGTGGCCGTGCGCACCCCACGCAAGCGACCTGAAGTCTACGCCCATCCCAACGAATCGTCATCGAATACGGCGAAACGGTGTTTTCACCGGGTCTCGCCGCCAAGCGCTCCATCTACAATCAGCGCCTTCGGCCCATCTGCGAAAGACACGCGAACTGTTGGGTTCTAGTGTGGCTGCAGTCGGAAATCCGCGTGACGAAGTGGCAACACACGGCAGCGGTATTCCGTCCTTCCGCACTAGCTCACCACGCGCCGCAGGACCACCGACGCATTGGTGCCGCCGAAACCGAACGAGTTCGACAACGCAACATTTATCTCGCGTTGCCGAGGCGCGTGCGGCACCAGGTCGATCGCGGTCTCCACCGACGGGTTGTCCAGATTGATCGTCGGCGGCGCGATGTTATCGCGAATCGCGAGAATGCTGAAGATCGCTTCCACGGCGCCGGCAGCCCCCAGCAGATGACCGATGGAGGATTTGGTCGAGGACATCGAGATCTTCGATGCAGCATTGCCGAGCAGGCGCTCGACGGCGCCGAGCTCGATCTCGTCGCCGACCTGCGTCGACGTGCCATGGGCGTTGATGTAGTCGAGATCGGCAGCGGTGATGCCGGCGCGCTTCAATGCCGCGCTCATGCTGCGGAAGCCGCCATTGCCGTCCGGCGATGGCGAAGTGATGTGATAGGCGTCGCCGGACAATCCGTAGCCGCAGACCTCGGCATAGATCCGCGCGCCGCGCGCCTTCGCGTGCTCATATTCTTCGAGCACGACCACGCCGGCGCCCTCGCCCATGACGAAGCCATCGCGATCCTTATCGTAGGGACGCGACGCCCGCTCCGGCGTGTCGTTGAAGCCGGTGGACAGCGCGCGCGCTGCGCAGAACCCGGCCATGCCGATTCGGCAGATCGGAGACTCCGCACCGCCCGCGACCATGACGTCGGCATCGCCGAGCGCGATGAGCCGGCTGGCGTCGCCGATCGCATGGGCACCCGTCGAACAGGCCGTGACCACCGAGTGATTGGGGCCCTTCAGCCCGTGCTCGATCGAGACATAGCCCGACGCGAGATTGATCAGCCGCCCGGGGATGAAGAACGGCGACACCTTCCGCGGACCGCGCTCCTTCAATAGGATCGCGGTGTCGGCGATGCCCGACAGGCCGCCGATGCCGGAGCCGATCAGCGTACCGGTCGCGCAGCGATCGTCTTCGGTTGCGGGATGCCAGCCGGCATCATCGAGCGCCTGGCGTGCAGCGGCCATGGCGAAGATGATGAAGTCATCGACCTTGCGCTGGTCCTTCGGCTCCATCCATTGATCGGCATTGAACGTGCCATCGGTGCCGTCACCACGCGGCACCTGACACGCCACCTTGGCGGGCAGATCGGAAACGTCGAACGTCTCGATCCTGCGAGCGCCGCTCTTGCCTTGAAGGATGCGCTGCCAGGTCGTTTCCACACCACAGCCAAGCGGCGAAACCATGCCAAGGCCCGTGACGACAACCCGCCTCATATTCGTTTCTCCAGACCCAACCTTGAGCGCAACCGGTCGGCTTACGTCCGTCACTTGCACCTCAGGTCATTGTTTCGAGCAACAACTCCTAGGCGCTGACGGAGCTTCCGCATCGTGCGCCGGGGGCCGCAGGCGGCAGCTGCGACGCCGCCAACAGCAAGAAACCGGTCGACCGCACGTGACGGATCGGCCGGTTTCGCACAACTCCCGCCTGAGCGTCAGCTCTTGGCGTTCTTCTCGAGGAACTTGGTGGCGTCGCCGACGGTCAGGATCGTTTCGGCGGCGTCGTCCGGAATCTCGCACCCGAACTCTTCCTCGAAGGCCATGACGAGCTCGACCGTGTCGAGGCTGTCGGCACCGAGGTCGTCAATGAAGCTTGCGTTGTCGACCACTTTCTCGGGCTCGACACCAAGGTGTTCGACCACGATCTTCTTAACCCGCTCGCCAATCTCACTCATCGTTCAACCTCGTGCTTGTTCCTTTAAGACCCGACCCCCGGATGATCCGCGTCACCCCGGCCGTTAAACTTCCTTCGCGATCGCGCAAAACCAGATTTGCCCCGCAGCGCCCCTTTACCGAAATTTGGCGGACAACTTGCGGTCCGAAAACTTCGGAAACGGGGCCACTCACAAACTCCAATCCACACACTCCATAAGGCCGGTACGCCTCCGATCCAGAGCGCTCAAACAGGAACCCGGATCAGCAGCACCAGCCGACGGAGGCCCGGCGAACGATGGCAGCTTGCCCCGCCAATATACAGGGTTTGGAAATCCTGCAATGGCGTTCTTCGTGCCCCCATCAGCCGCCCGGTTACCATACACCCGAATCATTGACCACACGGCCCACGATGGTCGGCGCGACGTCTTTTCGCCGCATTCCGAGCCGCGCAGGCGCCTAGATCATTGCCATGCCGCCATTGACGTGGATGGTCTGCCCGGTGACGTAGGCCGCCTCGTTGGAGGCGAGGTACACCGCAGCTGCAGCAATATCCTCGGGCGTGCCGAGTCTCGCCGCCGGCACCTTGGCCAGGATGGTCTCGCGCTGCTTGTCGTTGAGGGCGTCCGTCATCGGCGTCTTGATGAAGCCGGGGGCGATACAGTTGGCGGTCACGCCGCGCTTGGCATATTCCGCGCCGAGCGTCTTGATCATGCCGATGATGCCGGCCTTCGAAGCCGTGTAATTGCCCTGCCCCGGATTGCCGGTGACTCCGACGATCGACGTGATCGCGATGATGCGGCCGAAGCGCTTGCGCATCATCAGCTTGGTGGCGGCCCGCGAGAGGCGGAATGTCGCGGTCAGGTTGACCTTGATCACCTCGTCCCAATCCTCGTCGCGCAGCTGCACGAACAGGTTGTCGCGCGTGATGCCGGCGTTGGCGACGAGAATGTCGACCTGCCCCATGGCCTTTTCCGCAGCCGGCACCAGCGCCTCGACCTCGGCCGCGTCCGAAAGGTTGCAAGGCAGCACGTGCGCGCGGCTGCCCAGCTCGCCCGCCAGGGTCTCCAGCACCTCGCGCCGGGTGCCGGACACGGCGACGGTCGCCCCCTGCGCGTGCAATGCCTTCGCGATTGCATTGCCGATGCCGCCGGTCGCGCCGGTGACCAGCGCGGTCCTGCCACTCAGATCGAACATTTGAACTCTCCTCACTGCCGCTACACGCAGCCCATTACGCCGTTGCGGCGGCCAAAGCATCCTTGGCGCCGGCGATATCCGCCGGGCCGCCGACGGCGACGCCGACGGCACCATCCGCGATCCGCTTGACCAGGCCGCTCAGCACCTTGCCGGCGCCGATCTCGAAGAAGCGCGTCACGCCCTGGCCAGCCATATAGGCGATCGATTCGCGCCAGCGCACCGTACCCGTGACCTGCTCGACCAGACGACGGCGAATCTCGTCGGGATCGCTGATCGGCGCAGCCAGAACGTTCGACACCAGCGGCGAGGCCGGGGCCTTGATGACGACCTTCGACAACGCCTCCGCCATCACGTCGGCGGCCGGCTGCATCAGCTTGCAATGGAACGGCGCGGAGACCGGCAGCAGCATGGCGCGCTTGGCGCCCTTGGCGCGGGCAATTTCAACGGCACGATCGACGGCAGCCTTGTTGCCCGAGACCACCACCTGGCCACCGCCATTGTCGTTCGCGGCCTGGCAGACCTCGCCCTGGGCAGCCTCTTCGGCCACGGCCATAGCTGCCTCGTAGTCCATCCCGAGCAGCGCGGCCATGGCGCCCACGCCTACCGGAACGGCCTTCTGCATCGCGCGCCCGCGCGTGCGCAGCAGGCGGGCGGTGTCGGCGATGGTCAGGCTGCCGGCGGCCGCCAGCGCCGAATATTCCCCGAGGGAGTGCCCGGCCACGAACGCCGCGTCACGTCCGACCGAGAATCCGGCCTCGGCTTCCAGGACCCGCAGCGTCGCCATCGATACCGCCATCAGGGCCGGCTGCGCATTCTCGGTAAGCTGCAGGGTCTCGGCAGGGCCTTCCCAGATGATGGCGGTGAGCTTCTCGCCCAGAGCGGCGTCGACTTCGTCGAACACGGCGCGCGCCGCCGGAAAAGCCTCTGCGAGTGCCTTGCCCATGCCGACGGCCTGGGACCCCTGCCCCGGAAAAGTGAATGCTGCCGTCATGGCCGCTCCTTGAACGTTCCAAAATCCCTGGAATTCGGTAACTTTGGCCGGAAAGACACTGGCCAGGGCCGTGATGTCAAGCGCGTGACAGGCGCAATTCGACCACTTTCCCTTGCCTTGGCCCCGAAAACCGGTATATAGTGCCCCATCCGTGGATCCCGAGCCGGGAGCTGAACGGACGGTCCCAGCAAATTCACCGTGCTACTCCTGGATCACCATCTCCGGGATTTCCAGGCGAGTTTGATGTGGCAGGGCCAGTCGGCCCGTCGTCCCGTGTTCCCGCCTTCTGAGCTGACGTCTGCGAGTCCTTTCCTTGAGGGCTCGAAGGGCTTGACGCCGGGGTTCGCGCCAACTTGGAAAGGACAGCCATGCCGCTTTACGAGCATGTTTTTCTCGCGCGTCAGGACGCGAGCACCCAGCAGGTGGAAGAACTGACGGCACAGGTGACGGGCATCGTCGAAGGTCTCGGCGGCAAGATCACCAAGACCGAGAATTGGGGCGTTCGCTCCCTCACCTACCGCATGAACAAGAACCGCAAGGCGCACTTCGTGCTGCTCAACATCGACGCGCCGTCCGCGGCGATCGCCGAGATCGAGCGCCAGGAGCGGATCAGCGAAGACGTGATCCGCTACCTCAGCGTCCGCGTCGACGAGCTCGAGGAAGGCCCCTCGGCGATGATGCGCAAGGCCGATCGCGACCGTGAGCGCGACGACCGCGGCGGCGGCTTCCGTGGCGAGCGCGATGGCGGCGGTTTCCGCGGTGATCGTGGCGACCGCGGTGATCGTGGTCCCCCGCGCCGTCCCCGTGACGAAGAAACTGCTGCGGACGAGGAGTAAGATCAATGGCTGAAGCCCCCGCACGTCGTCCGTTCTTCCGCCGCCGCAAGACCTGCCCGTTCACGGGTCCGAATGCGCCGAAGATCGACTACAAGGACTCCAAGCTGCTGATGCGTTACGTATCCGAGCGCGGCAAGATCGTGCCGAGCCGCATCACGGCCGTGTCCGCCAAGAAGCAGCGTGAGCTGGCGCGCGCCATCAAGCGCGCCCGCTTCCTGGGCCTGCTGCCCTACGTCATTCGCTGATTGTCGGCATTGGATCGGCGGCCTCGCGCCGCCGGTTCGTTCTCCTGAGTTTTCATAAGGCTCCCGGGTCATCCGGCTGCCGATGGTTGGGGCGAGTGCGCCTCTAACCGCTCGAAAGGAGCGGGACAGCTGATGATCGGACTGCTTCTCATCGCGCTCGCGGCAGGTGCTGCCTCCGCCGTCATGTTCGCCTCGACGGCGTCGGGCGCGATGATTTCGCTCGTCCTTGCGCTGCTCGCTCCCGTGCCGCTGATGGTCGCCAGCATCGCCTGGGGCCGCATCTGCGCTGCCATCGGCGGCCTCGCAGCAACGGCTTGCGTGCTGGCCATCTTCGGCTTCGAGCGCGGTCTGGTCTTTGCCACTTCGGTGACGTTGCCGGCCTGGTGGCTCGGCCACCTCGTGCTGCTCGGGCGGCCGACCACCGCCCCATCCGGCCCGGACGGCGTCGAATGGTACCCTGCCGGCAACATTCTGCTCTGGATCGCGGTGATCGCCGCGGTGATCGTCGCGTTCTCCTTCGGCACGGACATGTCGGCGACGAATCAGGGCATGAGGCGGCTGTTGACGCGCGTGCTCGCCAACACCGTCACCGCGCCCGACGTCGTCGACATTCCCCGGCTGGTCGAGATGCTGGTCTTCATGGCGCCCCCGATCGCGGCGATGATCATGACGACGATCCTCACGCTCAACCTGCTGACGGCGGCGAAGATCACGGCGATTTCCGGCCGGCTGATGCGCCCCTGGCCGCGCCTGAGGGATACCAAGCTGCCGCTGATGACCATTCCCGCGCTGTTCGCGATCATCGGCTTCTGCTTTCCGGACGGGCTGATCGGCATGCTGGCGCGGATCGCCGCCGCGACGCTCCTGACCGCCTATGCGCTCACCGGCCTTGCGGTTCTCCATACCCTGACCTTGCCGATGAGAACGCGCCCGCTCTGGCTCGGCCTCGCCTACGCCCTGCTGCTCACCTTCATCTGGCCGGTGCCGATGCTGGCGATGATCGCCCTCGGGCTCGCCGACGCCGCCTTCGACCTCCGCCGCCGTTTCGGCCCGCGGCAGCCGCCGCCGTTGCCGGTGCCGTAAGAGATTCACCTCAACCAACCGTATCCGAACATCACAAGGAGAACATCGATGGAAGTCATTCTGCTGGAACGTGTCGCCAAGCTCGGCCAGATGGGCGAGATCGTGAAGGTCAAGGACGGGTTCGCCCGCAACTTCCTGCTGAAGCGCAAGAAGGCGCTGCGGGCCACGGCCGAGAACAAGGCCAAGTATGAGGGCATGAAGGCAGACCTCGAGGCCAACAACATCAAGGCCAAGGGCGAGGCGGCCAAGGTCGCCGAGAAGATCGACGGCCGCGACATCGTCATCATCCGCCAGGCCTCCGAATCCGGCCAGCTGTTCGGCTCGGTCTCGGTCCGTGACATCGTCGTGGCGCTCGCCGCCGACGGCATCACCGTGAGCCGTCCGCAGGTCTGGCTCGACGCGCCGATCAAGGCGATCGGCAAGCAGAAGATCACCATCGCGATCCACCCGGAGGTCGAGACCTCGGTCACCGTGACGATCGCCCGCAGCGCCGACGAAGCCGAGCGCATCAAGCGCGGCGAGGACATCTCGACCCGCCAGGAAGACCGCGACGCGGCCGCCGAGGCGATCGCCGCCGCCGGCGAGTTCTTCGATCCGGAGGCCCAGGACGAGGGCACCGCCGACGAGGCCGCTCAGCAATAAGCGCCCCCGACCACAGGCAGAAAAGCCCGGCTCACCGAGCCGGGCTTTTTTTGTCGTCTCATCGCGACGGTGACGATGGCACCGAAGGATCATCAGCACTGCTCGAGGGCACCGACTGAGTGGTGGTCGGTGCCGGCGTGACCGGCGGAACCGGATCGGAGCGCAGCGCAGGAGCGGCGTCGCTCGATCGCGGCGGGTCGACCCGCGGCGGCTCGGAGCGCGCCGCATTGTCGTCGCGCGACGCCGCAGGCCGGGTCGCGCCGGTCGGCTCGCTGCTCGTGTCCTCCGAGGCCGCGCCCTCCTGGGCCGGCTTCTTGCGCTTGCCGTGTCTGCCCTTCGTTGCCGGCGCCCGGCCTTCGCCTTCCGCGGCCGGAGCCCCGCCATCCCTGGCCTCCGGCGCCGCCTCGGGCTTTGCTTCAGCCGGCGCGGACCGTTCGGATCGCTTGGAATGATGGCCCGAGCGGCGGCGCGGCTCGGACGGATTGGCAGCGTCATCAGCCTGGGCAGGCTTGGCCTCGGACGGCTTGGCCTCGGGCGGCTCGGTCGCGGCCGATCGCGCACGGCGCTCGGACCGCGTCTCCTTGCCGTCCTTCCCGTCTTTGCCGGAATGACCCATGTAGCGGGCATCGGCTGCGCCGTTGGAAACCAGATAGTTGGCGAGCACGTTCGCCATCTCGGGGCTCGTCGTATAATGCTGCCGCAAGAATCCGGGCAGCGAGCTTGCCGACGTGTTCTTGGCAAGACCGCGCGGCGACTTGTGGCAGACCACGCACGTCCCGTTATAGATCTGAGACGGTGACTTGCCCGCGTCGAGATTCTCCTGCGCCGCAGCCCCGCCTGCGAACATCACGCAGAACACGGCCACCGCCGTCGCCAAATTGAGCGCTCGGCCCACCATCCTCATTCTCCAGCTATGGTTTCGCCCACGCGGTGCCGTCTCTGCCCAACACGAGCTGCCGTGTTCCTCGCGACCGGCGGCCGCCTTTTTAGCGAATTGACGAGGGAATGAAAGCGCACAGATGTCCCTGCGCCGAGATGTCCATCGCTCAATCTCATTCGCGAAGTAACCGCTTTGTGTCCCACCGAGTGGCACCGCATATGCCCGCTGACTAACATAGATTGATGACGAATGGGAACCTATCGGTGCTCCACGCGTCGAATGCGACGTCCGGGAAAGTCAGCATCTCACGGGGATAGCTCGTCAGGTGGTGTGGATGGACCGTTTGCTGCGTCGTCTCTTGAGCCGCTTCATCCGTCGTGGATCGATCAGCTTCACGACCGCCGATGGCGCGACGTTCCGCTGCGGAGATGGCACCGGGATGCCGATCGCGGCGAGGTTCCTGACCCATGCGGCCGAGCGCCGGGTCCTGACCAACCCTGAGCTCGCGCTCGGCGAAATCTACATGGACGGCTCCTTCATCGTCCAACAAGGCTCGATTGCCGACCTCCTTGCCGTCGTGATGGACCAGCCCGCAATCGTGCCCGAATGGGCGAAGGCGCAGTGGTGGCTTCGCCGCGTGATCCGTCACCTGCGCCAGCTCAACATCAGGCGGCGCGCGCCAGAACGTCGCCCATCACTACGATCTCGACAGCCGGCTCTACACGCTGTTCCTCGACGCCGACTGGCAATATTCCTGCGCCTATTTCGAGCACGCCGGCGCGACGCTCGAGGACGCCCAGTCTGCCAAGAAGCGCCATGTCGCGGCCAAGCTGCTGATCGACCGCAACGACCGCGTGCTCGACATCGGCTGCGGCTGGGGCGGTCTCGGGCTCTATCTCGCCGAGATCCTCGGCGCCGAGGTCACCGGCGTGACGCTGTCGAGCGAGCAGTTGCAGGTCGCCAATGCCCGGGCCAGGGACAGACATCTCGCAGGCTCTGCTCGCTTCCTGTTGCAGGACTATCGCGACGTGCCCGGCACGTTCGACCGCATCGTCTCGGTCGGCATGTTCGAGCATGTCGGCGTCGCCTTCTACAAAGCCTTCTTCCGCCGCTGCGCCGAGCTGCTCGACGATAACGGCATCATGGTGCTGCATTCGATCGGACGCTCGGACGGACCCGACGCCACCAACCCCTGGATCACCAAATACATCTTTCCGGGCTGCTACCTCCCGGCGCTGTCCGAGGTGTTGCCGGCGATCGAGCAGGCCGGGCTGCTGGTGTGCGACATCGAGATCCTGCGGCTGCATTATGCGGAGACGCTGAAGGCGTGGCGCGAGCGCTTCATGGCCCGCCGCAGGGAGGCCATCCAGCTCTATGACGAGCGCTTCGCGCGGATGTGGGAATTCTATCTTGCGGCGTCGGAGATGGCATTCCGCAAGCAGAACCTGATGAACTTCCAGATCCAGCTGACCAAGCGCCAGGGTATCGTTCCGATGACGCGCGACTACATCCACCGCGAAGAAGCCCGGCTGCGCGGCATCGAACGTCGTACCCGTCCGGCGCTGCGGATGGCCGGCGAGTAGCGCGCGAGGCGGCTGTCGATGCGCCAAACTCGGCCAGCATCGTGCGCCACCACATCCCCTTGCCGTTATGGATCCAGGGTCGGCGCCGCGACGGCGCTCACGGGGCCTCCCGGCTTCCCCGGGGCCACAAGGGAATGTCGAGCGGCGACCGTGCAGGATCCGTCGAGCACTCTTCTTCAGTTCTGCTTCGGCCTCAATCTCAAGCTGATCGGACGACGATCTACATCTCAAACACGAAATGCTGGCCATTCGTCTCAAATTTTCAGACAGAATGTGCAGTCTGTGAACTGGCTCACAGACCCCGGGAGAGTCCGGCCGTAATCTCCCGGCATGTCCCAGAGCCCGACCCGAGCCATGTTGGAACCCAAGACCGACTTCAGCACCGACTACGCGCTGATTGCCGCCGGCGTTGGCGCTTCCATCATCGCCCTGCTCTATCTGCTGCTGGTCTGACGCATCGCGCAGATCCGTCGGCAGCAGCCGCACGCTTCGGCGCGCCGGCTTCTCCTCGCGTCTCGTGACATTATGCCAGCGCGCGGCAGGTCTCGCACCGTGATTGCACCGGAGTTCCGCTCCATGATGCGCGGTCGCGCGCACGCCTGCTCTCGTCAAGCACAGCATCTGGCGAGTCCGGATTCATCCACCAGATTTAGCGGACGGTGAATAGCGGCCAGCTTTTGCTTTCGCTCAGGCCGCGACTGGCGCTTTATCCCCTCCCAATCAAAACTGCTAAACACGCGGTCATGGCACTTACCGATTCGAACGTCCTCAAGCTGGCTCCCGATAATGCGGCGCCGGCCTATCGCAGCGCTCCTCACAACATCGAGGCGGAGCAGGGTCTGCTCGGCGCCATTCTGGTCAACAACGACGCGTTCTACCGCGTGTCGGACTTCCTCGAGCCGAAGCATTTCTTCGAGCCCCTGCATCAGACCGTGTTCGAGACCGCCTCCAGCCTGATCCGCATGGGCAAGGTCGCGACGCCCGTGACCTTGAAGACGTTCCTGCCGGCCGATGTCGACATCGGCGGCATGACGGTCGGCCAGTATCTGGCGCGACTCGCGGCCGAAGCGACCACGATCATCAACGCCCAGGACTATGGCCGCACCATCTACGACCTGTCGTTGCGCCGCGACCTGATCGGCATCGGCGAGGACATGGTCAACGTCGCCTATGACGCGCCGGTCGACTTCGCGCCGCGCAACCAGATCGAGGACGCCGAGCGCAGGCTGTACGAGCTCGCCGAGTCCGGCCGCTATGACGGCGGGTTCCAGAAATTCTCGCAGGCGCTGACGGTCGCGCTCGACATGGCCGCCAAGGCGTTCCAGCGCGACGGCAAGCTGTCCGGCATCTCGACCGGCCTGCGCGACCTCGACGCCAAGATGGGTGGCCTGCAGCATTCCGACTTGATCATCCTCGCCGGCCGTCCCGGCATGGGCAAGACCTCGCTCGCGACCAACATCGCCTACAACGTCGCCCAGGCCTATGTTCCCGAATTGCAGCCCGACGGCACCTACAAGGCCGCCCAGGGCGGCGTGGTCGGGTTCTTCTCGTGCGAAATGAGCGGCGAGCAGCTCGCCACCCGTATCGTTGCCGAGCGCAGCGGCATTCCGTCCAGCATGATCCGCCGCGGCGGCATCACCGAGGCCGATTTCGAGAAGCTGCGCGAGTGCTCGATCGAGCTGCAGTCGCTGCCGTTCTATGTCGACGAAACCGGCGGCATCTCGATCTCGCAGGTGATGGCGCGCGCCCGCCGCCTGAAGCGCCAGAAAGGCCTCGACCTGCTGGTGATCGACTACATCCAGCTGCTCGCCGGCTCCGGCAAGCGCGGCAACGACAACCGCGTCCAGGAAATCACCGAGATCACCACCAGCCTGAAGGCGCTGGCCAAGGAGCTCAGCGTCCCCATCATCGCGCTGTCGCAGCTGTCGCGCCAGGTCGAGAACCGCGAGGACAAGCGGCCGCAGCTGTCCGACCTGCGTGAATCCGGCTCGATCGAGCAGGACGCCGACGTGGTGCTGTTCGTCTTCCGCGGCGAGTATTACCTGGCCGCCAAGGAGCCGCGCCCCGGCACCGAGGAGCACCAGAAGTGGCAGATGGAAATGGATATGGCGCTCGGCAAGGCCGAAGTGATCATCGGCAAGCAGCGCCACGGCCCCACCGGCACGGTCGAGCTGCACTTCGACGCCTCGGTCACCCGCTTCGGCGATCTCGCCCATGACGGCATGGTGCAGCAGAACCACGACTATTGACCGTGTGCGGTTGAACGGCGACGCTGCGGCGCGTAAAAGCGCCACATGAGTGTTCCCGAAAAGAAACCCGCCGAGCAGCCCGCCGCCGAGCCCGCGGTGCCGGCGGTTGACGACAGCCAGGTGCCCGCCTCCGCGACCGGCGTGCTGACCATCGATCTCGATGCGCTCGCCGCCAATTGGCGCAAGCTGGAAAAAACCGCGGTGCCGGCCGAATGCGCCGGGGTCATCAAGGCCGACGCCTATGGCTGCGGCATCCCCCAGGTGGCGCGTACGCTCGCCGCCGCCGGCTGCAAGACCTTCTTCGTCGCAACGCTCGGCGAGGCCAAGGCCGCCCGCGCCGCTTTGCCCGACACGGCCGCACTCTACGTGCTCGACGGCTTCTTCCAGAACACCGGCGACGACTACGCCGCGATCAACTGCCGCCCCGTGATCGGCGATCTCAACGAGCTCGCCGAATGGGACATGTTCTGCCGCCGCACCGGCTGGAAGGGCGGCGCTGCCATTCACGTCGACACCGGCATGAACCGGCTCGGCCTCAGCCCGATCGAGGTTCAGGGCATGATCCCGCGCATCCAGACCGGCGACCACGGCATCACCCTGGTGATGAGCCATCTCGCCTCCGCCGAGCAGATCAACAGCCCCTCGAATGCGCGCCAGCTCGCGGCCTTCCGCGAGGTCGCGAGCGTCTTCACCGGCGTGCCGGCGGCGCTCGCCGCCTCCTCCGGCATCTTCCTCGGCGCCTCGTTCCAATTCGACATGGTCCGCCCCGGCGCCGCGCTCTACGGCGTCAATCCGACACCCGAGGCCGACAACCCGATGCAGCCGGTCGCCGAGATCAAGGCCCGCATCGTGCAGCTGCGCGACCTCGCGCGCGGCGACACGGTCGGCTATGGCGGCACCTGGAGCGCGCGCCGGCCGACGAAGATCGCGATCCTCTCCGCCGGCTATGCCGACGGCTATTTCCGCGCCGCCTCTTCCAACGACGGCACCCGCGGCGCCGACGTCATCATCGCCGGCCAGCGCTGCCCGATCGCCGGGCGCATCTCGATGGACCTGATCGCGGTCGACATCACCGACCTGCCGCCGAAGGCCGCCCGCCGCGGCCACTTCGCCACTTTGCTCGGCGAAGGCATCACCGTCGACGAGCTGGCACATCATTTCGGCACCATCGGCTATGAAGTCCTGACCAATCTGGGACGGCGCTATCACCGGATCTACAAGGGTGGTGCGGCGCCGGCGGAGAGCTGATCGTCTGCAGCGGCAACCAATCGCGGTGTTACTCGCGCTGCTGCCTCCTCGACGTCATTGCGAGCGCAGCGAAGCAACCCAGGGTGGTGTGCGGGACTCTGGATTGCTTCGCTGCGCTCGCAATGACGGGTGGAAAGATATCGGCACATAATTGCGAAGAACCCCGCTGCCGTAGCCCGGATGAGCGTAGCGACATCCGGGGTCCCAGGCGCCGTCTCGGAGAACCCGGATATTGCTGCGCTCATCCGGGCTACGATCGGCGCTGCGCTCGCAATCACGGTGTCCGCACATGCGCCCTCGTTCTCGCGGCTTGAATCGCCCGAGGCTTGCATCTCGATTTCACCCTCTTCGACAACGAGGGCGCAGGGAATGCCGGGTGCTGGCCGCAACCCATGGCCCGCCTGCGAAAAAAATGCAGGCGGCAGGAACCACAGGTCCAGCCGGTCAACCGGCATTCCCTGCGCGATGGCCTTACGTCTTATGCGTACTCTCCCCGGGGATCGGCTGTCTTGCCCCCGTGACCGGCGGTCATCATCACCACCGGCGTAGCATCAGCGTCGAGATGCCAGGACCATACGTTTTCGACGTGCGCCCCGAGCCGTTCGTCCGCACGACATCAAGCCATGCTGCGACCCGAAGCACCCACCGCATCCCACCCCGCGTGTCATGACGATCGCGATACGCCCCTCGTGCCGAGGCGGGACGGAGGGAGAGAACCACATTTTTCGGAAAAACGAAAGATGATTATTTTTCGCGGGGAGACTGGACAGGGTGAGTCGCGTTGAGATGACTGACGAATTCCGCGTTTCGGCGCGCCCGTTGGGCTACGCGCTGGCTACGGTGCCTGGTCATGACGGATGTCGTTGGCGCGCTTCATCTCTCGCGCCAGATCGTCAACGACCTGCGCCAGGGAGCGGCCATCGCCGGCCGTGAGCGACTTTCGTATCTGCCGTGAGCTCCACAGAATCGCAGCAATGAACATGATGAAGGGAAGCCAGGAGACAATCAGGCTTATATACCATGGCACATCATTGGTCATACCCGAATCCTTCCCTACAATGTCTTTGATACGGCCGCCTGATTCAGATCAGCCGCGCGACCGGCTACGATCCTCTATCATTCGCGCGCTTCATCTCATCCGCCAGATCGCCGACGAGCTGCGCCAGCGAGAGACCATCGCGGGCTGTCAGAGACCTCTGAATCCAACGGGTGCTCCATACAACGGCTGAGATGAACATGATCAACGGCAACCAGGCTATGATAAGACTTACGTACCAAGGCACATCGTCATTCACACCCAACCTCCACGCATGGTCTCCGCCTCGGCGGACCGGATCAAGGTTATGATCCAATCATTAAAAAGTAGGCTGGCCGACAACGACAATCTGCACAATGAGCACGCGCAGCTGGGATGTTATACTTTCGGGGAGAGCAAGCGCCACCTAAGGAGAAACAACCGCCTCCACGACGTCATTGCGAGCGAAGCGAAGCAATCCAGAGTCCCGCACACCACCCTGGATTGCTTCGCTTCGCTCGCAATGACGGATTGATGGATATCGGCATACAGTTGCAAAAGCGCCCGCTGCCGCAGCCCGGATGAGCGACTTGTCCGCCGAAGCCCAACGGGCGAAGGCGGAAGCGACACCCGGGATCGCACGCGGCGTCTCGGAGACCCCGGATATCGCTGCGCTCATCCGAGCTACGACCTACGAGATCGGGCCCGATCGAAAGCCGCACGCCGAAATGGCTGCAACCGATCCGATCACGAAGGAAGAGTTTGAAGCAATCGTCGAGCAGATGCTGGTGGCTAACTCCAACGAAAACGGCAATGACGACAATAGGAAATTCAATCCCCCTCCACGCTGCAATGGCAGCCATCGGATCGATGAGCCAATTGCGGGTCTGGAAGATACTGACCTTCGGAGCTGGGAAATGAGTGAAACGTATAAGACACTCACTGACGCGAACGGCCGGTATTTCGATTGGCTCGAGGAACTCTGGGCGATGGAAGCTGAACGGAGTGCGAGAGACGGAGATACCCAGGAGTCGCTCATGCAACCCGTGTCGGAGTTGCAGTTGCCCAGACTCAGCTTCCTCGTCGCGTGCCTGGAAGCGATCAGGGGGAATCCTGATCTGATGAGCAAGATCGCCGACATGGCACGGCTTCATCCGACGCCCGATCAACTGCCGCAAGACGAGTCGTACGAGTTAGCTCATCTCGTTCGGATGTTCTTGACCTGGTTTGAGCTCAAGAGATCGGGGCAGACCCGCTACACGCCGTCGCCTATGAACCCCACGGCTTCGGGCGCTCTCTACGGGATTCTGTACGATCAAGAGCGGGGACACCTGCGGTGCTCAGACGCCGAAGCGATCCGGCAGGAAGTTCTTCCCGGCTTGTTCGTCGACGATTTGAGCAGGTAGCACGAGTTGTCGCTCCGCGGCAGCCGTGAGCGGCGACCAGCAAGCGTAGCCCGGACGAGCGCAGCGACATCCGGGGTCTCAAGACCATCGGAAATTTGCGGCGCGAGCGGCCCCGCATGTCGCTTCCGCCTTCGCCCGTTGGGCTTCGGCGGACAAGTCGCTCATGAAGGCGACAGGCGGCGTTCCCACTCGCGAGGGTTCGTCTTCAACGAGTGAGTGGGCCGGCCGGGGTGCCACTCCCGCTGAACGTCACCCGGATGAGCGCGACGATCCCCGCTTCTATTCCTTCTTCGCGGCGTCCAGCACCTTCTTGCACGCGTCCACGAGCTGGGCATAGTTCCGCATCAGGCAGGCGATGATGCGGCCGCCGCCGGGCAGCGTGTCGCTGCAGAACTTTGCGTAATCGGCCTGGCAGGCGGCGCGCTGCTCGTCGGTCGGCAGCTGCTGCGCACGCGCGGCATCGGCGACACCCAGTGACAGCGTGAACAAAATGGCCATTGCGAGCTTTGACATCAGGCCTTCCCTCGATTGCCCGGCATCATGAAGATCGCGACCTTCAACATCAACAACGTCCGGCGGCGGCTCCCCAACCTGCTGCGCTGGCTGCGCGCGGCCAGGCCCGACATCGTCTGCCTGCAGGAGCTGAAATGCCCGCACGCCGACTTCCCGGCGGACGAGATCGCAAAGGCCGGCTATGGCGCAGTGTGGCAGGGGCAGAAGACCTGGAACGGCGTCGCGATCCTTGCGCGCAAGGCCGAGCCGGTGTTGACGCGCACCGCCTTGCCTGGGGATCCACGGGATCACGACGCCCGCTACATCGAGGCCGCGGTGCGCGGCATCGTCGTCGGCTGTCTCTATCTGCCGAACGGCAATCCGCAGCCGGGGCCGAAGTTCGACCACAAGCTCGCCTGGTTCAAGCGGCTGCACAAGCACGCGGCCAAGTTCATCAAGGATGATCTGCCGGTCGTGCTCGCGGGCGACTACAACGTGGCGCCGACGCCACTGGACATCTACCCGACGAAGTCATGGGACAAGGACGCGCTGATCCAACCGAAGAGCCGCGCCGCCTTCAAGGCGCTGGTCGATCAAGGCTGGTGCGATGCGATCCGCAGCCTGCATCCGGATCAGCCGATGTTCACGTTCTGGGACTACAAGCGCAACCGCTGGCCGCGCGATGCCGGCTTGCGGCTCGATCATCTGCTGCTGAGCCCGCAACTCGCGCCGCGACTGAAGAAGGCCGGCGTCGATCGCGCCATGCGCGGCGAGGACGGCGCCAGCGATCACGCGCCCGCCTGGATCGTGCTGAAATGAGGTCCAGGCCGATTGCCAATCGATCAAACGAAATCAAATCACGCGAGCATGACGATCTCGTCAGCCGCGATCCGGCCAGATCTGCTCCAGCGTGGTCGAGCGCTCCGGCAGCCCCTCGGTCAGCATGGCCGTGCCGCCGCAGACCGGCAGATGCACCACGAGGCTCGCCGCATCGGGGACATCAGGCCGCGGCGTCACGTTCCACAGCATGATCTCCTGGCGCGTCCGCCGGATCTCCTTGAACTCGTAGCTGAAGGTCTCCGAGCCGCGCGGATATTCGCGCCAGACATTGCCTTCCTTGCGGAAGCTGCTCTGCGTGCCGCCGAAGCGATCGGCGTAGGACAAACAGGCGGGCAGGTTCAGCGTGTCGAGCACGGCCGCGCCGATGTTCGACGCGGCGGGGATGACGCTGTTCACCGCGCCGATCGCCGCGAACACCGTCGTCAGCGCGCCGGCCGCCATCGCGAGCCAGCCGGTCTTGGATACGCCCGGCTTCGCGCCGATGGCCTCGTTGGCAAGAACCTTGGATGCAAGAACCTTAGATGCAAGAACCTTGGACGACGACGTCAGATGTAGCTGGGCCATGACTGCGTTCTCCGATGTTTCCGCAGGGGATTGCTGACCAACCGGGTCCGTTCATCGGAGATTAATCTTGCAGGTCCAGCCCGCCGCGAATGTGAGGCGGATCACAACCAGGAATTTTCATCCGTCGCCACCACACGGCCAACTAACGGTCAGCGATGCTGCCCTGTCAGTCCCTCCCCGCATCCATGATCGCCTGCGCGAGCCGCACCGGATCGGAGAAGCAGAGCTCGTGACTGCCGGGCACCTGGACCAGCCGGAACAGGCCAAGCTTGCTCGACAGCCGCGGATGCCACGGCAGGCTGTGCGGCAGCGCCGTGTCCTCGGTGCAGTTGATGTAGGATTTTGCGATGGTCATCTCGGCCGGATTGGTGCCCAGCTTGATCGCATCCGTGAAGGTCTTGTTCGGGTGCGGATTGAGCAGCTCATAGCTGCGCGTCGCGGTGGCGAGATCGGCATCGTTGATGAAGACCTCGCGCCAGATCGGAAATGGCAGCACCACCGAGCCGTCGCCGCGCTCGGCGCTGACCGCGTCGAACAGCGCGACGTAGTGCGGCGGCACCATGTCGTTCAGGCACTCGCCGTCGTTGGGCACGAACGCATTCCAGTAGATCAGCCTGCGGATGCGGGCCGGGATACGATCGGCGACACCGGTGATGACCATGCCGCCATAGGAGTGCCCCATCAGCACGGCGTCGGTGATGTCGTGCTCGGTGAAGTAGTCGCAGATCGACTGGATGGCCTCGGCGAGGCCGGTGGTCTTGACATCGCCGGGCCGGTTGCCGCGGATGGTCGGCAGATGCACGATGTGCCCCGCCGCGCGGATGGGCGCCGCGACCGGCTCGAGCTCGGCGCCGGTGTGCCAGGCGCCGTGGACCAGGACGTAGGTTGACATGATGGAGTTCCTTTGCACTGTTGATGGCGGTGCAAGGAATGATGGCCGGACGGCGCCCGCCGCGCTTGGCTGCAACTGAACCCAATTGGTCTCGGAGTGAACCGATGCCGGGCGCGGAGCCGGAACGCCTGCGAAGCTGGAATACGGCGGCGGTGCGTCCGGCCGAGCAGTTCTCGTACTACCGCGAGGCGATCTGCCAGGCCTTCATGAATCTCACGCCGGAGCCGGCGCGCGGCATCGGATTTCCGGCCGACGTGCAGAGCGTCGGCGTCGGTGGCGGCGTGATCAACCGCGTCACCTTTCCCGAGCACATCGTGCGCCGCTCGTGTGCCGATATCGCGGCGTCGAGCCAGCGCTGCTTCTACCTCAATCTCAAGCTCGCCGGCCGCTGCACCATCCTGCAGGACGACCACGAGGTCAGCCTGTCGTCCGGGCAGGTCGGCATCTTCGACAGCGACCGCACCTTCAGGCTGCAGCATGACCGCGGACCCGCGCTCGGTGTGATCTCGTTCCGGGTGCCGGCGGAGGCGCTGCTCAGCCGCCTGCCCGCCATTGCGAACGTCGCGCCGGCCCGCGTCTCCGATGATCCCACCGTGGGATCGCTGATCGTCGAGACCGCGCGGTCGCTCAACGCAAACGCGTTGCGCCTGTCGGCTGATGATGCGACCGCCTTGTTCGGCGTGCTGCTCGATCTGGTCGCGCTGAGCCTGTCGGGCAGCCACGGCAAGGAGACGCGGGCCGCCGCCTCCTTTGCCGATGCCACCGCGCTGGCGCTGCGCCGCGCCATCCACGAGCGGCTGCGTGAGCCTGGCCTGACGGTCGCGACCATCGCATCCACGGTCGGGATCAGCGAGCGCTACGTGCACAAGCTGCTGGCCCGTGCCGGCACCAGTTTTTCCGAGCTGGTCATGGAGCGACGGCTCGACGGCGTCGCGCGCGATCTGCGCGATCCCGGCTCGGCCGGCCGCGACATCGGCGCCATCGCCTTCGACTGGGGCTTCTCGGATCTGTCGCACTTCTCCCGCCGCTTCAAGCAGCGCTTCGGCATGCGCCCGCGCGACTGGCGGGCGGCCGGGACCGGCTCAGACTGACAGACGCCTGGCGTTTGCGGCGACGTGCTCGCGATAGCGATCGACGATGGACGCTGGCGACGCGCCGGCCATGAGCTTCGCGGTGGCCTCGAGCGCGGCGACGACCTTCTCGGTCACCATCAGCTCGGCCTCCTCGTTCGCGTCGGTCTCGCAACGGGCGAATTTCTCCAGCCGCAGCCGGATCACCTCGCTCGCCTCGACCACGAGCAGTGCGCTCGCAAGCCATGGGAAGCTGTCCGCAAGATGCGGTTGGCCGTCCTCAGCGGAAGATGTCTGTTCACTGACCGTCATGTCGTGCGGGCTCCTGAAACCGACACCACGAATACCCTTCAAATTCTAATGATGATGACGCAGGATCACCGTCCTTTTCGATTCCATCCGAACCACCGGTTAACCACACGACGCAGCTATCACCTCCGTCATTGCGAGGAGCGAAGCGACGAAGCAATCCAGGGCCGCGCGCGTCGCCCTGGATTGCTTCGCTGCGCTCGCAATGACGGATGGAAAGATCTCGTCCGCGTCGCGGGAGATGACATTTTGGGCTTCCTGTTCGTGCTCGCGGTCGGCCTCGTCGCCGGCACGTTGTCCGGCATCGTCGGCACCGGCTCGTCGATCATGCTGATGCCGGTACTCGTCTATGAGTATGGGCCGAAGGAGGCTGTGCCGATCATGGCGGTGGCCGCCGTGATGGCGAACCTGTCGCGCATCCTGGCGTGGTGGCGCGAGGTCGACTGGCGCGCTTGTGCGGCCTATTCGGTCACGGGCATTCCGGCGGCCGCGCTCGGCGCGCGCACGCTGCTGGTGCTACCGTCGCATACGGTGGACATCACCATCGGACTGTTCCTGATCGCGATGGTGCCGCTGCGCCACGTGCTGGCGCGGTATCACCTCAAGGCCAACCTCTGGCACCTCGCGCTCGGTGGTGCGGTGATCGGATTTCTGACCGGCATCGTGGTCTCGACCGGGCCGCTGAGCGTGCCGCTGTTCCTGTTCTATGGGCTGTCGAAGGGCGCCTTCCTCGCCACCGAGGCCGCGAGCTCGCTCGGGCTCTATGTCTCGAAATCCATCACCTTCCAGCGCTTCGGCGCGCTGACGCCGGACATCCTGCTCAAGGGCCTGATCGCCGGCGGCTCGCTGATGGCCGGTGCGTTCGTCGCCAAGCGCTTCGTGCTGCACATGAAGCCAGACGTGTTCCGCGTGGTGATGGATGGCATCATGCTGGCCGCGGGCCTAAGTATGTTATGGAACGCCACCCACTCCTGACCGCATCGATTCTCCTGACATGGCCAAGACCACGCTCTCCTTCGTCTGCCAGAATTGCGGCGCGGCCTATTCGCGCTGGCAGGGCAAGTGCGAGGCCTGCGGCGAGTGGAACACGCTGGCGGAGGAAGACACCACGGGCGCGACCTCGGCGCCGGTGTCGCTGCGCTCCAAGCGCAAGGGCCGCACCTTCCAGCTGGAATCGCTGACCGGCAAGAGCATCGACGCGCCGCGGCTGTCGTCGGGGATGACCGAGCTCGACCGCGTCACCGGCGGCGGTTTCGTCCGCGGCTCGGTGCTGCTGGTCGGCGGCGATCCCGGCATCGGCAAATCGACGCTCCTGACCCAGGCGACCTCGATGATGGCACGCGCCGGCCACCGCGCGGTCTACATCTCCGGCGAGGAAGCCGTGGCGCAGGTGCGGCTGCGCGCCGAGCGCCTCGGGCTTGCCGATGCCCCGGTGCAGCTGGCGGCTGAGACCTCGGTCGAGGACATCATCTCGACCCTGTCGGAAGGGACCGTGCCGCGGCTGATCGTGATCGATTCGATCCAGACGATGTGGACCGATACGGTCGAATCGGCGCCGGGCACGGTCACCCAGGTGCGCGCGTCGGCGCAGAAGCTCATTCGCTTCGCCAAGAAATCCGGCGCCGCAATCATCCTGGTCGGCCATGTGACCAAGGACGGCCAGATCGCGGGGCCGCGCGTGGTCGAGCACATGGTCGATGCGGTGCTGTCGTTCGAGGGCGAGGGATCGCAGCAGTTCCGCATCCTGCGCGCGGTCAAGAACCGCTTCGGTCCGACCGACGAGATCGGCGTGTTCGAAATGACCGGATTGGGTCTGCGCGAGGTCACCAACCCCTCGGAGCTGTTCCTGTCGGAGCGCGATCTCGGCAGCCCCGGCACGGCGGTGTTTGCCGGCATCGAGGGCACGCGGCCCGTATTGGTCGAAATCCAGGCCCTGGTGGCACCGACCTCGCTGGGCACACCGCGCCGGGCCGTGGTCGGCTGGGATCCGAGCCGGCTGTCGATGGTGCTGGCGGTGCTGGAGGCGCATTGCGGCGTCAAGCTGTCGGGCCATGACGTCTATCTCAACGTCGCCGGCGGCCTGCGCATCAACGAGCCGGCGGCGGATCTCGCCGCGGCCGCAGCCCTGGTCTCCTCGCTGGTCAATGCGCCGCTGCCGCCGGATGCGGTCTATTTCGGCGAAATCTCGCTGTCGGGCGCGGTTCGCCCGGTGGCGCAGACCTCGGCGCGGCTGAAGGAAGCCGTCAAACTCGGCTTTGGCCGCGTGGTGCTGCCGGAACGGGCCCGCGGCGAGGCCGGCGGCGAGGCCGGGCTCAGTCTCAATACCGTCGGCGGACTCACCAGCCTGGTGGCCGACATTGCCGCACGCGGCACGCCCCGTGCCCGCCATGATACAACCCGGCAGGACGATGATGGCGGCGACCAGGGCCGCCGTGGACCGCGCCCTGCCGAAAAAAATGCCACACCAGCGAGATTCCGCCGCCAGGACGGCTAGGCGGACCGTGACGTTCGCGTGACTCGCCGCTATACAACGCCGCAACCGGGCCCGCGCACGGGATCGTGCCGCATCCGGACTTGCCGGGGAACCTCGCTCTCCTCCATCTGGAGGATCGCTGCTCCCCGTCGATTCGAAGCGAACCTTGGACCAGTGAAGCGGACCTGATCAGCCGATGCCGATAACGATCCTCGATCTCATCCTGCTCGGTGTCATGCTGGTGTCTGGGCTGCTCGCGATGGTCCGCGGCTTCATGCGCGAGGTGCTGTCGATCGCAGCCTGGGGCGCGGCCGCCCTGGTCACGCTTTATTCATTCTCCAAGCTGCTGCCGACCGCAAAGACCTATTTCAACAATGATACCGTCGCGAGCGTCGTCGTCGTCGCCGGTACTTTCGTGGGCACCCTGCTAATCGTCTCGGTGATCACGGTCAAAATCTCCGACATGATCCTCGATTCGCGCATCGGCGCGCTCGACCGCACCCTCGGCTTCCTGTTCGGGCTCGGCCGGGGCCTCCTGATCGTGGTGGTCGCCTTCCTGTTCTTCAGCTGGCTGGTGCCGGACAAGCAGCGTCCGGACTGGGTCACCTCCGCCAAGTCCCGCGTCGTCCTGCAGGGAACCGGGGATTGGCTGATGTCGCTCTTGCCTGATGATCCCGAGAACACCATTTTAAAGAAATTCAAGAAGAACAAGCCGGACGACGACCAGACTGACACCGAGTCGCCCGGAGTGGGCGGCGATGGGTACAGCAAGCCTGCCCGCGACAGCTTGAAGAAGCTGATCGAGAAACCCGCGGCCAAGTGAGCCAAGCCCAGAAGAGAGGCGCGATGGACCAGCACCACGATTCTTCCGGCGAAGCCCAAACAGCGGATCTGGACTTCGGACCTCAAGCCTATCTCAGAGACGACGACCTGGACGGAGACACGCTGCGCGAAGAGTGCGGCGTGTTTGGCATTTATGGGCACAATGATGCCTCCGCGATCACCGCGCTCGGCCTGCATGCGCTCCAGCATCGCGGCCAGGAAGCGGCCGGCATCGTCTCCTATGACGGCTCGCGCTTTCACAGCGAACGCCGCCTCGGCCTGGTCGGCGACACCTTCTCCCGCCGCGAGGTGATCGAGCGGCTGCCCGGCAACGCCGCCGTCGGCCATGTGCGCTACGCCACGACAGGCGCGACCATCCTGCGCAACGTGCAGCCGCTGTTCGCCGAATTGAATGCCGGCGGCTTCGCGGTCGGCCACAACGGCAACCTCACCAACGGCCTCACTTTGCGCCGCGAGCTGGTGCGGGCCGGCGCCATCATGCAGTCGACCACCGACACCGAGGTCATCCTGCATCTGGTCGCGCATTCTCGCCGCAGCAACTTCATCGACCGCTTCATCGAGGCACTGCGCGCGCTCGAGGGCGCCTACTCGCTGGTCTGTCTCACCAACAAGAAGCTGATCGGCGCCCGCGATCCCCTCGGTATCCGGCCGCTGGTCTATGGCGAGCTCGAAGGCTGCCCGATCCTGGCCTCGGAGACCTGCGCGCTCGACATGATCGGCGCGCGCTACATCCGCGACATCGAGCCCGGCGAGGTCATCGTCTTCGACGAGCAGGGCGTGCACAGCCACAAGCCGTTCCCGCCCAAGCCGGCGCGCCCCTGCGTGTTCGAATACATCTACTTCGCCCGCCCCGACTCCGTCGTCGGCGGCCGCTCGGTCTACGAGGTGCGCAAGGCGTTTGGCGCGCAGCTCGCGCGCGAGAGCCATCCCGATGTCGATGTCGTCGTGCCGGTGCCCGACTCCGGCGTGCCGGCCGCGATCGGCTACAGCCAGCATTCCGGCGTGCCGTTCGAGCTCGGCATCATCCGCAACCACTATGTCGGCCGCACCTTCATCCAGCCGACCCAGGCGATCCGCGAATCCGGCGTGCGCATGAAGCACTCGGCCAATCGCGCCGCGATCGAAGGCAAGCGCATCATCCTGATCGACGATTCGCTGGTGCGCGGCACCACCTCGCGCAAGATCGTGCGCATGATGCGCGACGCCGGCGCCACCGAGGTGCACTTCCGCCTGGCTTCGCCGCCGATCCTCTACCCCGACTACTACGGCATCGACCTGCCGGATCGCGGCGGCCTGCTGGCGGCGACGCATTCGCTCGAGGAGATGCGCGAGCTGATCGGCGCGGATTCGCTGGCGTTCCTGTCGATCGACGGCATGTACCGCGCGATGGGCGAGCCGGCCCGCGACCCCGCCGCGCCGAAATATGCCGACCACTGCTTCACCGGCAGCTATCCCACCCACCTCACCGACCAGTCGCTGGTCGAGCCAACCCAGCACCAGCTCTCGCTGCTGGCCGAGGCGAGCTGAGGCGGAATCCGAGACAGGCCGTAGCCCGGATGAGCGACAGCGTGCGCCCGCAAGGGCGCAGGCGTCCGCTCATCCGGGCTACGATCCTGTTCATGATAGCCCTGCATGGGCCTCCGGGCCCCTCCTGGGGCATGCAGGACTAGCCACGACCATCCAACTCCATCATAACGGCCGCGAATTATGGGTCCCGCCGCCGGGCGCGCACCGGACAACGCTTCGCGTTGCCGGGAAAGCGCAAGGCCGGGACGACGTCTGAGAGATTTGCGGCCATGACCCTTCCCCTCGCCTCCCGTATCGCCCTGATCACCGGCGCCTCGCGCGGCATCGGCTATGCGACCGCGCGCGCGCTCGCCCGTGCCGGTGCCCATGTCGTTGCCGTCGCCCGCACCCAAGGCGGGCTCGAGGAGCTCGACGACGAGATCCGAAAAGAGACCGGCAGCGGCGCGACCCTGGTGCCACTCAGCATGACCGACACCGACGGCATTGCCCGGCTCGGCGCCGCGCTGCACGAGCGCCATGGCAAGCTCGACATCCTCGTCGGCAACGCCGCCGTGCCCGGCCCGTCCTCGCCGCTCGGCCATATCGACCTGAAGCCCTGGAACGACGCGGTCGCGGTCAACCTCACCGCCAACTTCCAGCTGATCCGCTGCATGGAGCCGCTGCTGAAGGTCTCCGACGCCGGCCGCGCGCTGTTCCTGACCTCGGGCGCCGCCACCAAGGCCCCGGCCTATCTCGGCCCCTATGCCGCGACCAAGGCGGCAATGGAGACCCTGGCCCGCGTCTGGGCACACGAGACCGAGCGCACGCCGCTGCGCGTGAATCTGTTCAGCCCCGGCCCGATCCGCACCCGCATGCGCGCCACGGTGTTTCCGGGCGAAGACCCTGACACGCTCGACACCCCCGAGCAGGTCGCCGAATTCATCGTGCCGATGTGCGCGCCCGCCTGGACCGAAACCGGCAAGCTCTACGACTACAAGACCCGCACCCTGAAGAGTTTTCAGCCGCCGGCCTGAGCCGGTCGCTACTTCGCGCTGTCCGCGATCGCCAAGCCAATGGCTGCAAGCTCGTCGATCTGGCGCTCGACCTCGGTCTGGCGATCGGCAAGCTGGACGGCGACGACAGGCGAGATCGGCGTCATCTTCTCGACCAGAAGATCGATGGCGCCGGGGTCATTGACGCCGAGCCGGTCCACGATCCCGAGCATGGCGCGTGGATCGCCATTCCCGTCGATGCGCCACGTCAGCTCGGCGGCAAGGCTGACGTCGTTTGCGTCCAGCGGCGTCTGACGCTCCCTGACCAGCTTCATCACCTCGTCAAGCTCGCGACGGGCTTCTTTCTCGTTGTCGACCTGAAACCAGGCATTGGCCGCCTGCAGCAGGAGACTGACGTCCTGCGCCGCGCGCGCCTGCTGCAGCAGCGCCTCGATCGCCGGAGCGGCCACCGGTCCATGGCCGTCGTCGATGGCGCGACGGACCACATAGGATGTCGCGCTGCGGATCTCTGCCTCGCTGCCTATCTTGGCTGCGACGTCGAGCGCGCCCTCGATGTCACCCCGGCCGGCGCGAGCGAGCGCCAGATTGTTCAGGGCCGCCTGATGCGCCCACTGCTGCTTGGGATCGCCGACGGGCGACGCGAGCGCCGATAACAGCGCCTCCCGATCGAACCTTGTCGCAATATCATTGCGGCCGAGGCGGACGTATTCCTCGGCAGCGATGCTCTGCAGTCGGCTGCGATCCGAAGCGCTGCTGGTCATGTGAGTTGCCTCGTCCACCTCCTTATCGCGCGCGAGTCCGGCCAGCACCGGAATGAGCGGCATGAGAATATTGTTTCGTTTGGTCTCGTCCCTTCCGTTCAGCCATTGCCGCCAAGGCTCAACCAGCCTGGCCGCCAGCTTCGCCGTTCCCGCGGTCCGCAGCACACGCGCCAGCCGAATCACCGGCTCGGAGCGGTCCGCATCGTTTCCAGCGAGACGCGTCGCGGCCCGTTCCGCGGCACGCGCCAGATCGGCCTGATCCCCGCGGCTGCTCGCATCCTCGATCAGTTGCTGCCATGCATAGGCTTCGTTGGCGCGCTCGGCCTCTCGCCATGCGAGATCGCGCAGGCTCACGGCCACTGGGTATTTATTCGCGATGTCCAACAGCTCGCTGACGGATGATACGCCGGGGCGGCTCAGCAGACGCGCCGCGCGATCGATCTGGCCCAGCCGGGCTCGGAGACGACCGGCCTCTTGAATCAGATTCGCATAGTCGTCACGGGTTTCGGGTTGCGCGGAGGCCAGCGCGCGTTCAACCTCGTCGACGATCTTGGTTGCGCGTGCCGTCTGGCCTTTGTCCAGAAGTTGCGTGGCTACAGCAAGCAGGCCGCCCAGACGTTCCACCGCTTCCGTTCGCTCGTTTGCGACTTGGATCGCCCGATCGAAGCGGCCTGCCCGTGCGATCCAGTCGATATCCTCCCAGGGAGGCGGGTCGGCCGGATCGGAATGCACATAGTCGAGCGCGAGCTTGACATCGCTCAATGCCAGTTCCTGCTCGGCAAAAGCGACATGCCGGCGAAAATAGCTGTCGTCGGGCAGCGTTTTCGCGAACTTGAAGATCGCCGAGGCCAGACATTTGGGTGTCGGTGCCGCGCCACAATCGATGGGCTGGCTCATGGCCGCTACTGACATGCTCGAGCACAACGCCATGGCCGCAAGGCCGCACAACCACCGGAGCATGCCACTCACCTCCTCTGCAACGTGCGGAATTCATACCGCAGCGGCACGGGCCGGACAACGCGCGACCGAATGGGGGCGATCCGCATCCGCCAACAGGGTTCGCGGATCGCACGTACAATCATCGCAGCGAGATCATGAGGTTCAGCGCCGTGTCGTCATGTTGCTGCCCGCGGCGACCTCGACGAGATTGATAGCGCGCTCGGGACAGGCGACGACGCAGAGGCCGCAGGCGAGGCAGCGATCGCTGTTCGGCGTGTAGGCCGTCTTCATGCCGTGGAAGCGGACGCGCATCCTGCCGAGGAATGACATGGCGCGGAAGTCGGGCTCGCTGATCGGCGCGACATCGAACACATCGTAGGGGCAGACCTCGACGCAGTCGCCTTTGGCCTCGCATTTGTTGCGGTCGACGACCGGCACGAAGGTGCCGGGCTCGGCCTTGCAGCCGAGCCCGGGCCGCTTCGGATGTTGCGCGGCCTTGCGGACCTTGTCGGGATTGGTGCGCTTGGAGAGTGTCGGCTTGGTCAGGTCGGTCACGTTGTTGGCTCCTGGTCCATGCGCGTCAGGCTGCGGCCGTGGGGACGGGCGCATTGCCGGCGGGATCGCGCAGCGACGGGCTTCGGCTTGATCATCCGCTGATCATGCCCGGCAACTTGCAACACCCACCGCCGTCGTCCCGGCGAACGCCGGGATCCATAACCACCGGCGGTCGTGTTTGCGAATGAAGGCAACACAGACTGTCTGTCCCAATAGACATCACGCGGTATGGGTCCCGGCGCCAAGCGCGCAATCGCGCGCTAGGCCGGGACGACGGCGGAGAATGTGGTCGGCACTGTGACTCTCACGCGCGACGCTCCGGTGATTGCCGCTGCATCGCCATCTATTTCGGAGCAGGACTCGCCGCCGCAGGCTTTGCGGCAGCAGGCTTTGCGGCAGCAGGCTTCGCAGGAGCGGGCTTCGCGGCAGCCGGCACCTGGCGGTCGCGCACGGTCATCAGCTCATTGCGGAGCTTCTCCTGCTGATCCACCGACAGCACCGGGCGCTGGTCGTCATGCGGCACGTCGTTCACGGGCAGATAGTTGTACGTGTTGCCGAACTGCGTCGTATCGGACGGCGGCGTGGTGCCCGATGTCGCGCAGCCGCCGAGCAGCAACGGCATCAGCAGCGCAGTCGCGAGCCACGCGCGCGTGCACACGATCCGGAGCCTTCCGGCACTGCTGCGGCAACGGGTCATCGCGCGGCCGCCGCCATGGTGCGCGCAGGCAGCTGCGCCGTGATGCCGGGCTCGTTGGACTGCAGGCCCGGCAGGCTCTTCACCCAGGGATAGCCGCGGCGCCCCATCTCCTGGCCGCGGTCGAACAAGGCGGTCATGTAGCTGCGGTCGAACGGGCCGTCGGCCTTGACCTGGAAATCCGCCGGCACGCTGGCGAGGTTGAAATCGATGCTGTTGAACTTCGCCACCGAGTAGATGCGATAGATGTCGCCGATGCCCTGGTTCTTGATCAGGGTCGAGAGCGAGCGCTGCGTCACCGAGAGCACGTCGGCGCCGACGCTGTCCCATTGCGGATCGATGCGGGCGTTGCGGATGACATAGAGATGCGCGCCGCTCACGCTCCGCCGCGGACCACGGCCGGCCACGAGCCGCAGCACCGACGGGCCAATGAAGACCTGCCGGGTCACGCCGCCATCGACATGCAGCTCGTCATAGTCCCTGTCGCCGATCCGCACCTTGATGCGCACCGGCGCGAAGGCGCCGGGCACGGTCGCTGACGCCAGCAGCACCTGGCGGAACAGGTCGATCGCCTCCGGCGTGTCGGCCGCTGCGATCCGCCCCATGTCCCACAGCACCGGGCGTTGCGCATCGAGATTGGTGGTGCCGATCAGCAGCACCCTGCCCTTGCTGCTCTCGCGCGCGACGTCGCGGAGAAAATCGCGGTCGACATATTTCTCGATCAGCCGCGACAGCGGCGTGTTGTCGGCGAGCGCCTTGCCCTGCAGCAGGCCGGGAATGTTGACCGTGAAGATGTCCTTGCGCTCATAGGCCGTGAACACCTCGCGCAGCTTGTCATCGTGCTCACGGCCGAGGAACACGAACGGCGCGATCAGCGCGCCGGAGCTCACGCCGGTCACCATGTCGAACGCCGGCCGGTTGCCAGCCTCGCTCCAGCCGACCAGCAGCCCGGCGCCGAACGCGCCGTTCTCAGCACCGCCTGATATCGCCAGGAAGTTCAGCGGACGCGAGGCGGGAATTTCGGCCGATGCACGCTGCATCGAGGCCTCGGCAAAGCGCGGCGCTGGCTCATCGCCCCAATAGCGAACGTCGCGGAAGCCGACCGGGCTGGCGCTGACAGCCGCCATCTCGGGCGGTGCATTGCGCGGCATGATCGCCGCGCAGGCCGCGAGCTGCAGCGACGCGGCCAGCACGAGCAGGATGCGCAGTGTGACGGCGCGGATGGAGGTGGCGGGCTTCATCGCGAGGATTGCTGCTCCATGCTCGCGACCTCCGGTGAAGGTTGCGTCGGCGGCGCGGGCCTGGCCTCGTCGGCCCCCTTGTCGGTCCAGTCAGGCGGCAGGCCGAGGCCGGCACCGACGAAGCCCTTGAGGCCCGGGAAGCGTCCATATTGCTCGCATGCGGCATATTTTGGGGCGCCCCCCAGCTTGGCCGGAACACTCGCGACAGTCGGCAGAGATGGCAGGCCGCCGAACGGCGACTCGCCGGTCGAGACCAGCCTGGCGAAGTCGGCGCCGAACTCGGAGGCGAGGTCGTAGGCGTCGCCATCATTGGCCATCCGCGCGGTGGACACAGAGGTGGCGCCGCGTGCCCAGACCATCGCGGCCTTCTGAAAGCCCGCGAAGTCGCGCGCCTCGGCCTCGACCGTCAAGGTGCCCAGCCCGACCGGCAGCCGCGGCACCGGGACCGGCACGCCTGGCAACGCGACGCTCTTGGCGATCGAGGCCGCCTGTGACGCGGCCGAGGCCGTCGCATTGGTTGCGGTGGCATGGGTCACGGTTGCCTTCACCGTCAGATCCGCCTCCTCGCCCGAGGAGACGATGCGAAACCGCTCGCTCAGGCGCAGGCACATCTCGCGGTTGATGACGTTGGCGACCAGCTTCCGTTCACCCTCGTCGAGGCCGACGTCGGCACGCGGCGGAAAGGCCGTCGGCTCGATCCTGATCGTCTTGGCCTCGAGCAGCTCTTTCCTGTTGGCCTTGATCTGCGCACGCGTCACCAGGCCATTGGCTTCGGCGAGATGGTCATAGTTCTTGAGCGAGCCTGCCCGCTCGAGCGGTGCGCTGGCACAGCCGGTGGTCGCCAATACCAGGGAAGCGAGCGCCGTCCAGTTCAACGGAGCAAGACGCGTCATGCCAAGGCTGTTCATTGACCGCGCCCCCATTGATAGATAGCTCACTCTAATTATCTTTCACACGCTGCAGCGCTTGTCCAACTAAACTAGATCAAATTCTCTAGATTAGAGCGGCGCGAAATATTATTTTATATTACAAAGGGTTGGCGGAGCCGTACAAATGGGGCGAGAGTTGGGCGAACGGGACTAGCGCGATGAGGAAGGTCGATCCGGTCAAGCACGAGCAGAAGCGCGGGGAGATTCTCCAGGCGGCATTGTCGTGTTTCGTCCGGAACGGTTTTCACGGCGCCAGCACCACGGACATCTGTGCCGCGGCCAAGATCAGCCCGGGCCACCTCTACCACTACTTCCCCAGCAAGGAGGCGATGATCGAGGCCCTCATGCAGCGGGGCCTCAGCCGCGCAGCGTCGCAGCTGGAGGCGATCCTGGCCTCCCCCGATGTGATCGAAGCTCTGCTGAACGAGATCGAGAATACCAGCATCCATCGGCCGGAAGCCCAGGTGCTGAGCACCGAGGGACTGGCGGAGGCCTGCCGCAATCCTGATTTCGCCCGGCTCGTCCACGAGCATGCGCGCGCGATGCGCGCGATGCTGGTCGAGTTCCTCACCCGGGCGCAGCGCCGCGGCGATATCGACCCCGGCCTCGACCCAGAAGCCACCGCAAACATCCTTCTCGCCATCGTCGATGGCGCCCGCGCGCTGCCGATCCGCAATCCGGGCGTCGACATCAGGCAGAACACCGCTCACCTGAAAATCATGCTGACCCGGTTCCTGAAGCCGCGCGCAGCCGAGTCCCTGCCGGACGCGCTGGCCTCTGATTGACACCCTGACCGGCTCGCGATTGACTGCGCTCATAAGCGGATGACCGCAGCACAGACCGGGAGGATGCCATGACGCGAGCACGACGCGGACGCGCGACAGGGCTTGCCCGGGTCATCCTGCTATTCATCATTGCAGCCGGCAGCGCCCTGCTCCCTCGCACCAGCAGCGCGGCCGAGGTCCCGACCTTCGCCGTCGAGCCGTCATGGCCCAAGCAGCTCCCCAACAACTGGATCCTCGGCCAAGTCGGCGGCATCACCGTGGATGGCCAGGGCCACATCTGGGTCATCCACCGGCCGCGGTCGCTGACCGACGACGAGAAGGGCGCGGCGCTCAATCCGCCGCGCTCGAAATGCTGCGTCTCCGCGCCGCCGGTGCTGGAGTTCGATACCGACGGCAATCTGCTGCGCGCCTGGGGCGACCCGGGTCCAGGCTATGAATGGGTCGGCCGCGAGCACGGCATCGAGGTCGACGAGCGCGGCTTCGTCTGGATCGGCGGCAACGCCGACAACGACAATGCGATCCTGAAATTTACGCTCGACGGCAAGTTCGTCGCGCAGATCGGAGCGATCGCGCCGAGCAAGGGCTCGAACGACACCACGCAGCTCGGCAAGCCGGCGGAGACCGCGATCGACAAGGAGGCGAACGAGATCTATGTCGCCGACGGCTATGGCAACCGCCGCGTCATCGTGTTCGACGCAACGACGCTGGCCTACAAGCGCCATTGGGGCGCCTATGGCCATGTCCCCGATGACAGCAAGCAGCCGCCCTACGATCCCAAGGCGCCGGTAGCCCAGCAATTCGGCAATCCCGTGCACTGCGTGAAGATCGCCGACGATGGCCTCGTCTATGTCTGCGACCGCATCAACGACCGCATCCAGGTATTCAAGAAGGACGGCACCTTCGTGAAGGAGTGGTTCTTCGAGAAAAACACGCTCGGCAATGGCGCGGTCTGGGACATCGCGATCTGGCCCGATCCGAAGCAGACCTACCTGCTCTCCGCCGACGGCGAGAATAACGAGATCCGCATCATCAGGCGGGATGATGGCAGCGTGGTCGGAAGCTTCGGCCACAATGGCCGCAATGCCGGCCAGTTTCACTGGGTGCACGCGATGGCCGTCGACAGACAGGGCAACGTTTATACCGCCGAGGTCGACACCGGGAAGCGCATCCAGAAATTCAGGCTGACCTCGGACGCTCTGCGTTAACGCTTAAACTGTCAGCACAAAGCTTGGGCGAGCCTCCCCCCTTTTGGCGCATTGCCGCAACTCACAAGACGGGCTATCCAGGGTGACTAGACGGCAAAGGGCGCTCAAGAAGCCCCGCCGCGACACGACACCAGGGAGGACTTTGATGACGACGTCTCATGCGCGGCGGATTGCCGCGTTGCTTGCTGCCACCACGCTCAGCTTTGCCGGCTCCGCCTTCGCCGACGACAAGGTCGTCAAGATCGGCGTGCTCAACGACATGTCCAGCCTCTATGCCGACATCGGCGGGCCCAACTCGGTTGCGGCCATCAACATGGCGGTCGAAGACTCTGGCATGAAGGCCAAGGGCTGGACCATCGAGGTCATCAGCGGCGACCACCAGAACAAGCCCGACGTCGGCGTCAGCATCGGCCGGCAGTGGCTCGACAACCAGAAGGTCGACGTGATCATGGACACGCCGAACTCCGGCGTGGCGCTCGCGGTATCCAATCTCGTCAAGGAGAAGAACGCGGTCCTGCTGAACTCCGGCGCCGCGACCGCCGACCTCACCGGCAAGGCCTGCAACGCCAACACCATCTCCTTCACCTACGACACCTACATGCTCGCCAACGGCACCGGCAAGGCGCTGACCAAGGCGGGCGGCGACAGCTGGTTCTTCCTGACTGCCGACTACGCGTTCGGCCATGCGCTGGAGCGCGACACTTCGGCGGTGGTCACCGCCAATGGCGGCAAGGTGCTCGGCTCGGTCAAGCACCCGATCAACACCGCCGACTTCTCGTCCTTCCTGCTGCAGGCGCAGTCGTCGAAGGCCAAGGTCATCGGCCTCGCCAATGCCGGCGGCGACACCACCAACGCGATCAAGCAGGCCTCGGAATTCGGCATCGTCCAGGGCGGCCAGAAGCTCGCCGCGTTGCTGCTGTTCGTCAACGACGTGCATGCGCTCGGCCTGAAGGTCGCGCAGGGCCTGACGTTCACCGAATCGTTCTACTGGGATCTGAACGAGCAGACCCGCGCCTGGTCCAACCGCTTCCAGAAGCTGTCACCGAAGGGCACGATGCCGTCGATGACGGTCGCCGGCAACTACGCCGGCACGCTGCATTACCTCAAGGCGCTGGAAGCGCTCGGCGGCAATCCGCATGACGGCGCCAAGGTCGTGGCCAAGATGAAGGAGATCCCGACCGACGATCCGCTGTTCGGCAAGGGCCCGCTGCGCGCCGACGGCCGCCGCCTGATCCCGGCCTATCTGTTCGAGGTCAAGAAGCCCGAAGAGTCCAAATATCCATGGGACTACTACAAGCTGATCGCGACCATCGCGCCCGAGGATGCCGCCAAGCCGCTCGAGGCGAGCGAGTGTCCGCTGGTGAAGAAGTAACAGCGTAGACCTGAGACGAGACGGCGCGCCGCGCCGTCTCGGCCTCAAAGCGAGACCCTCATCCGTTCAGGCTGAGGGTTTTTCTTTGCCCGCGCGCAGCGTCTGCATGGCAATCCCGATCGCTATGATCAGCAGCGCGGTTGCCAGCAGAAATGGCGCGCCGGGCAGATGCACCGGCGCGGCGGCACCGATGAAATAGGCGAAGGTCAGCGTGAACAGGAACGGGCCTGCGAGCTGGGCCATGCTCTGCACGCTCGACGTTGCGCCCTGCAGCTGGCCCTGCCGGTCCGACGGCACCAGCCGCGTCATCAGCGCCTGGATCGCCGCCCCCGACACGCCCCACAGCGCCATCGCGGGAATGCCGAGCCAGCTCAACGTCCCCGTCGGCGCCAGGCCGAAGATCAGAAATCCGATCGTCCCCGAGCACAGCCCGAGCATCAGCGCCCCGCGTTCGCCCAGCGAGCGCACGATCAGTCCGACTGCCCCGCCCTGCACGATCATGGCGCAGACACCGACGATCGCCAGCGTCAGGCCGACCGTGCGCGTATCCCAGCCGTAGCGATAGGTCGCATAGAGCACGAAGGTCGACGGCAGCACGACATGGGCGAGCTGGGTGATGAAGTTGACGACCGACAGGCCGGCGAGCATGCGATCGGAGCGCAGCAATTGCAGCGCGCCAAGCGGATTGGCGGTGCGCCAGCGGAACGGGCTGCGCCGTTCGGCCGGCAATGATTCCGGCAGCACCAACAGTCCGTACAGTGCATTGGCGAAGCTGAGCCCTGCGGCCGCCCAGAACGGCAGCCGGGGATCGATGTCGCCGAGCAGGCCGCCGGTGGCGGGGCCGAGCACGAAGCCGGCGCCGAACGCCGCACCGATGCGGCCGAAGACCGCGGCGCGGCGGTCCGGCGGCGTGAGGTCGGAGATGTAGGCGAAGGCAGTCGAGATGCTCGCCGAGGTGACGCCGGAGATCAGCCGGCCGACGAACAGCCAGGCGAGCGACGGCGCCAGCGCCATCAGCACGTAGTCGGCGGCGAGGCCGAAGTTCGACAGCAGGATCACGGGGCGCCGACCGAACCGGTCCGACAGGCTGCCGAGCACCGGCGAGAACACGAACTGCATCAGCGCCCAGGCGGTGCCGAACAGGCCGAAGATGCGCGCCGCCTGCGCCGTGTCATTGGCGACGAAGCTTTCGATCAGCTTGGGCAGGATCGGCATGATCAGCCCGAGCGCCAGCATGTCGAGCAGGATGGTGACGAAGATGAACGCGACGACGCCGCGGCGTGGCGCCTGCGGCGACGGCACGCCGTCGGAACTCGTGAGCTCGGTGTCGACCATCAGGGCCATCGGTTTGCCGCTGTCCGGCGGACGCGGGGGCCGACTTATACACGGGCCACCGGGGCCGGCAATCCGACCGCGATCAACGAGACAGAGGCATGGCAAATCCCGCCGCGAGCTTGATGAGATCAGCCTGCCGCTCGGCCCCGGTCTTGATGAAGATGCGGCGCAGATGGGTCTTGATGGTGGTCTCGGCGACGCGGAGCAGGTTTGCGACCTCCGGAACGCCGCCGATATCGACGATGCCGAGCAGCACGCGCAACTCGGTCGGCGTGAGACGGTAAGCCCTGGCGATCAGCTCAGGGGATTGCACGGGCTCGAGCCGGGTCCGACGCAGGAAGATCGCAGCGCTCGCTTCGTACAGCTGCCCCGTCTTGCGGCGCGCGTGCGATGTCAGCGGCAGCAGATGGGCGACGTGATGGGTGCCGTCCTGCGCCGTCAGCAGCAGCGCAGCGCCATCGGTGCCGAGCGTCGCATCGCGGGTCCCGGCCCTGGCGATGAGGTCCTGCAGCGCTTGATCCACCCGGCCGTCGCGCGCGGCCAGGCGGCCGTCCCGCGTGAACAGCGGATCGCCCGCATCGAGCAATTGCCGGCCGGCCGCATTGGCGTGAACGAGCCGCCCCAGCGCGTCGACCAGGCTGACGCCGCACGTCATCCGCTCCAATGTCTGCGCGAACGCCGACGCCTCCGCCGACCTCAGATCGATCAGCCGTCCGATCTGCACGGCGCGGCGGATATGCGGCGCGATCAGCTGCATGCGCATGCGCGCGGCCTCATCCGTCAGGCCGTCGGCTTCGTAGCGGAACACGCCGAACAAGGCGGCGGAGGTCGCGGACTTGTCGATCACGGTCGAGATGAAATCGACCATGCCCTGTGGCGCGGCCCACTCGCGATAGAAGCGCGTCTCGCGCAGTTCGTCCTGCGGCATCAGATCGGAGACCGCGATCGGCTGGCCGACCTCGGCGAAATACTGCCCGGTCGTGGCCGGATCGAGCTTCACATATTTCTCGAAATACAGCCGGCAATAATGCGGATCGATGCCGGACTGGCACAGGACATCGCCGCCGCCGGCGATCGGGCTCTTGGAAAAGATCGACGCGACCTGGCCGCCGACGAAACGGCCGGCGCGGCCGACGACCTCGGGCCATAGCGACGGCTCGAGCGCCGCGTCGTAGATGTCTCCGATCAGATCCTGCGTCTCGTCGGCATGCGCCATCGCACCTCTCCACGCCTTGCGCCCATGCGGCCCGACGCCCACCCCCGCACGACCCACGCATACGGGGGCAGATGGCGGCGATCTTGGACGGGCACGACGAAACGCAGGGCCAAAGCGAAATTTCCAGGACACGTCCCGACCACATGGCGAGACGGGTCCTGGCTACGCGATGGCCGCGGCGGTGGATGTGCGCGCGATCACGCGGCGACGCCGAAAGCGCGGGCGAACGACGTCAATGCCTGATCCCGGCATAGACGGACACCGCAAGCAACAGCGCCAGCAGCGTCGAGACCATCTTCCAAAACAGCAGCGGATTGCGGTCGTAGAACGATTTCCGCTCGACCAGGATCGGCGACGCCCTGTCGGCCCCGTTTTCGAGCTCGAAGATCAGCTCGAACACATCGTTGTAGCGGTCCTGCGGCACAGGCGCGATGGCGCGGCCGATGGCGCGATCGAGCCAGGCCGGCAGGTCCGGCCTGATGCTGGACAGCGGTGTGGGGCTGCGAAACCGCGGCCGGGAGAACGGCTCGATCTCGCCATAGGGATACTTGCCGGTAAACAGACGATAGATCGTGACGCCGAGCGAGAACTGATCCGAGGTTTCGTCGGCCGGCTTGCCCTGAAACAATTCGGGAGCCATGAAGCTCGGCGTTCCCGGCTCGCTGATCACAGAGCCATTGGCCTCGCGCAATCGCTTGGCAACGCCGAGATCGATCAGCTTCACCGCGGTGGGCTGTCCCGGCTGCGACAGCGAGACGATGATGTTCTCGGGCTTGATGTCGCGGTGGATGATCTCAGCGCGGTGCAGCGCCGCCACTCCGCGGGCGACCTTCAGCGCGATGTCGAGACCGGTCCGAAGCGAAAGGCCCGACTTCTCACGCAGCAGGCTCTCCAGCGTCACGCCGTCATAGAACGGCGTGGCGAGATACAGCCGGGTCTGCCGCAGCGCCTTGAGCTGCAGCGTCTCGCCGACATACGGGCTGCGGACATGCGATCCGATCCAGAGTTCGCGCAGGAACGCCTCGCGCATCGGCCGGTCGGCGCCCTCCAGCGGCTTCGGAAACTTCAACACCACCGATCGCTGATCGGTCATGTCGGTCGCCTTGAGGACGCGGACATAGCGGCTGTCGCTCAGCATCGTCTCGATGCGGAAATCATCGACGATCTCGCCTTCGGCGGGCAATGCGAGGATCGCGCTGTCCCTCACCAGACGGTCGATCTCGCCGAAGGCCGGCGGCGGCAGCTCGAGCAGGTCGAGAACGATCGCGGTCGCGTTGTCGCCGACGCTGGTCGCGAGCGCGCGCTCGATCAGATCCCGGCAGGTCTCGGTCGGCGTCGCCCGGTGCATCAGCACCTCGCGCAGCACGCGATCCGACATGCTCTTGTAGACGCCATCGGTGCACAGCAGGAAGCGATCATGCGCTTCGGCCGGCTCATTGACGTAGTCGATGCGGAGCTCGCCTTCGGCACCGACGGCGCGGGTCAGCATGTTCAGCTGACCGGGTCCGAGCGCATGGTCCGCGGTCATCTGCTGCAGCTGGTCCCCGCGCAACCGGTAGAGCCTGCTGTCTCCGACGTGGAGAATGTGGATCTCCCGGCCGCGGCTGATCATGGCCGTGAAGGTGCAGGACATGCCCTTCAGGTCGTCGTCGCGACTGCCGACCGCATGGATCCAGCGGTTGATGGCCTCGAGACTTCTCACCGCGGCATCGCGCGTATTGCCCGACCGCCATGTCCCGACCAGGCCTTCGAGGAAGCCGCGGACACAGAGCTCCGCGGCGACGCGCCCGCCGCTGTTTCCGCCGACGCCATCGGCGATCGCGGCAATGATGCCGGAGTTCGGCTCGCGCAACTCGACGAGGCCCGCGTAGTCCTGATTGTCGGGCCGCTGCCCCGTGGCGGTTTCGAACGCGTGCTGCGTCACCAGACGCATCGAACTGCTGATGAACTTATTGGCGGGGTTGGCCGAATTGCTGGACAAGGTAACCCGTTCAGTTTCCGTGGAATCTTGTTTCGTTGCCCAAACTTCGGGCTCTATGAGCGAAAACTATGAGCACCCGCGGCGGCGGCGTCCATGATTAAAGCAGTTCCGGACAGGTGAACCGCAAAGACGATGTGCAGGCATTCGCGATGATCGACAAGGGTTTCTTCAAGGCCGGTCACGCCCCTACGCTGCTTTCCGCGTTCCTGTACTTCGACATGAGCTTCATGGTCTGGGTGATGCTCGGACCGCTGGGCGTGCAGATCGCCAACGATCTCCACCTCGACGCCGGCCAAAAGGGACTCATGGTCGCCGTACCGCTGCTCGCCGGTGCGCTGTTGCGGGTCGTCAACGGCGTCCTGGTCGATCGCATCGGCCCGAGAACGACGGGCATGATCGGACAGACGATCGTCATCGTCGGCCTGCTGATCGCCTGGCATTTCGGCGTCAGCTCGTTTGTTCAGGTCCTGGTGCTCGGCATCGTCCTTGGCGTCGCCGGATCCTCGTTCGCGGTCGCCCTGCCGCTGGCCTCGCGATGGTATCCGCCCGAATATCAGGGCATCGCGCTCGGCATTGCCGGCGCCGGAAATTCAGGAACGGTGTTCTCGGCGCTGTTCGCACCGAGCCTTGCCGCGGCGTTCGGCTGGACCAACGTGCTGGGTCTGGCTGTGATCCCGCTCGCGATCGCCTTCATCGTCTACCTGATCTTCGCCAAGGACGCGCCGAATCCGCCGCCCGCCAAGGGGCTGATCGAGTACCTCAAGGTGCTTCGCATCGGTGACGCCTGGTGGTTCATGCTGTTCTACAGTGTCACCTTCGGCGGCTTCAGCGGGCTGGCGTCGTCGCTGACAATCTACTTCAACGTCGACTACGGGCTCACCCCGGTGACCGCCGGCTATTTCACCGCGGCAGCCGTGTTCGCCGGATCGCTGGTGCGCCCGATCGGCGGTGCGCTGGCCGACCGGATCGGCGGCATCCGCGCGCTGACGATCATGTATCTGGCGGCGGCCGCTGCATTGATCCTGGCCAGCTTCCACCTGCCGCAGGCCTGGATGGCGCTGCTGTCGTTCATCGCCGGCATGCTTGCATTCGGCATGGGCAATGGCGCGGTGTTCCAGCTCGTGCCGCAACGCTTCCGCAACGAGATTGGCGTGATGACCGGCCTCGTCGGCATGACCGGCGGCATCGGCGGCTTCTATCTCGCCTCCAGCCTCGGCTTCTCCAAGCAGATCACCGGATCGTTCCAGCTCGGGCTGCTGATCTTCGCCGCCCTCGCCATCATCGCCGTCGTCGGCCTGACCATGATCAAGCAGCGCTGGCGGACGACGTGGGGTGCGGCAAACGTCAGCATGGCCAAGATCTGAGCCGGATCTGAGCGATGTCGCCAAGCGGACGACGGCGACCCACCGTCCGCATCGCGAGCTCTAGTTCGGCCGCTTGCGCTTGTGCGCGAACGGGTTGGCCTTTTCGCGCAGCGTGATGCGCACGGGCGTGCCCGGCAGCTCGAAGGTCTCGCGCATCGAGTTGGTGAGATAGCGCAGATAGGATTGCGGGATCGCGTCGGCGCGCGAGCAGAACAGCACGAAGCTCGGCGGCCGCGCCTTGGTCTGGGTGATGTAGTTCAGCTTGAGGCGGCGGCCGGAGACCGCCGGTGGCGGATTGTTGGCGATCGCCTGCTCGAACCAGCGATTCAGCGCCGCGGTCGGCACGCGCCGGTTCCAGACCGCGTAGGACTCGACGATCGCCTGCATCAGCCGGTCGATGCCCTCGCCCATCAGGCCGGACACCGCGACGATCGGCGCGCCCGCAACCTGTGGCAGCCAATGGTCGGCATCCCTGCGCAGCGCGGAGATCTGGCCGGGATTGCTGTCCATCAGGTCCCATTTGTTGACGGCGATGACCAGAGCACGGCCCTCGCGCTCGATCAGGTCCGCGATGCGCAGGTCCTGCTCCTCGAAGCGGTTCTGCGCGTCCATCATCAGCACGACCACCTCGGCGAAGCGCACGGCACGCAGCGCGTCCGCTACCGACAGCTTCTCCAGCTTCTCCTCGATGCGCGAGCGCCGGCGCAGACCTGCGGTGTCGAAGATGCGGAAGCCGCGGCCCTTCCACTCGATCTCGACCGCGATCGAGTCGCGTGTGGTGCCGGCCTCGGGACTCGTGAGCAGCCGCTCCTCGCCGAGCAGATGATTGATCAGGGTCGACTTGCCGGCATTGGGACGGCCGACGATGGCGACGCGGATCGGCCTGGACGCGCGCTCCTCGTCGGTCTCCTCGCGCTCCTCGTCTTCGTCCTCAGTAGGAGGCACCAGCTTGCTGACGGCGTCGTAGAGCTCGCCCATGCCCTCGCCATGCTCGGCCGAGATCTGGATGGGGTCGCCGAGGCCGAGCGCGTAGGATTCCATGGCGCCGAGCTCGCCATGCTTGCCCTCGCTCTTGTTGGCGAGCAGCAGCACCGGCTTGTCGGCGCGGCGGGCGAAATCGGCGAAGGCGCGGTCGGAGGGCGTCAGCCCGATGCGGGCATCGATCACGAAGAACAGCGCATCGGCAAGCGCGATCGCGGTCTCCGTCTGCTCCTGCATGCGCGCGGTCAGCGAGCCCTTCGGGCCCTCGTCGAGGCCGGCGGTGTCGATGATCGTGAAGTTGAGATCATAGAGCTTGGCCTCGCCCTCGCGGCGGTCGCGGGTGACGCCCGGCATGTCGTCGACGAGCGCCAGCTTCTGTCCGACCAGGCGGTTGAACAGGGTCGATTTGCCGACATTGGGCCGGCCGATGATGGCGATGGTGAAAGGCATGATGATCCGTGCGCGTGAGCGCGCAGCTTTAGCGCATCCGGCCGCAAAACCGAAACGGGCGATCTCGTGATCGGCGGACGGGCTTAACGGTTGAAGGAGCCGCTCGGAACCGGGGCCGGGAATCGGCCGCCGGACTGCTGCGCCGGCGCTGCGTCATCCTGCGGCGGCGCCGTGGTCCGGCGACGAACGATCTTCTTCGGCTTCGGTGCCGGCGGGACGGCCGCAGCGCCCTCCTCGACCGCAGCGGCTTCGCCATCCTGCGGATCGGTGGGCGCAGGATTGCTCACGGCGGCCTGCTGCCGGCCCTTGGCGCCCTTCTTGCCCTTGGGCTCCTCGGCCGGCGGTGCCGGCGGCGGCGCGGCCGCCTGGGCGCCCGGATCGTTCATCTGCTGCTGCTGGGCGCCCTTGTAGAGGTCCTTTGGCACGCCCTGCTCGAGACCGGGCACGCCCTCGGGGAAGACCGGCTTGCGGTCACCCGGCAGCTTCTTCTTCGTATCCAGGAAGTCGAGCATATCCGAGGGATCGAAGCTGCCGCCGCTGGCACAGCCGCCGAGAACGCCCGTGAGGGCGGCGAGGACGGTCAGGGCGATGAGACGTTGGGGCCGGCGCATGGGCGTCATTTCCGATCGTAGTCAGTTTCGCCGTCGCGTCGTTTCGCGACGGCTCACCATCAGCTCTTGGCGACGGCAGGCAGCAGCGCCTGCAGCGCCTCGGCGCGCGAGCGCAGGCCCGGCGGCGTTTCACCATCCATCGCAATCATGTCGAGCCATTGGCGGGCCGCCGCGGCGTCGTTGACCCTCCACGCCGACAGCGCCAGCAGCTCGCGGGCCGCGTGCCGGAACGGTGCGCTGGCCGCGGTTTCGCCTTCGAGCCGCTGCTTGAGATCGGCATAGGGCGCGGTGTCCGCCAGCAGGCCGGCGGCGCGCAGGCGCGCCATCGACTGCTGCTCGGCGCCAATGCTGCGGTCGGCGCCGAGCTCGTCATAGAGCTTCACGGCCGCCGCCTTGTCGCGCACGGCCGCCTCGGCCGCCTGGTGGAACCGGGCCAGCATGCGGTAGCCGGAGGGAGCGGTGGCCGCGACCTCGGCAAAGGCCTTCTCGGCGTCGGCGTGCTTGTTCTGCTCGGACAGCTCGATAGCCTTGTTGAAGCCCGCACCGGCCTCGGCAGCCTTCTGGCCCTCGACATACTGGTACCAGCGCCAGCCACCCACGCCGGCGATCATCAGCACGGCGATGGCGACGATAAAGAGCGAGTAGCGGTCCCACAGCTTCTTGAGCTGTTCCCGACGGACCTCCTCGTCAACTTCATCAATGAATTCAGACACTTAATGACATCCCGTCAGGTTCGCTGCGAGCTCGCGCGAATGGGTTTGAAGTGCCGCGCGAGCCGCCCATTGCCCGCACGCCGGCGCCGATACCGCATCGGTATGGCGGTGGCAAGGCGAGTCCAGCCGAATCAAGGCGTTACTCCCGGGTTCTGCCACAGCGACCGAAGGCGGCTATCACGCCGTCAAGGTCTCGCGCAACTGCCGTTTCATCACCTTGCCGTTGGCGTTGCGCGGCAAAGGGTCCGAGGTCACGGTCAGGGTTTCCGGGACCTTATAATCCGAGACCCGCTCGGCGCACCAGCTGCGCAGGGCCTCGGCGCTCATCGGCTCGCGGGTGACGACGACCGCATGCACCCGCTCGCCGAGCACCGGGCATGGCCGGGCGATGATCGCGCTCTCGACCACTGCCGGGTGGCTTGCCAGCACCGATTCGACCTCGGCCGAGTAGATCTTCAGCCCGCCGCGGTTGATCATGTCCTTCTGCCGGTCGAACACCCGGACAAAATTGTCGGCATCGACGGAGCCGAGGTCGCCGGAATGCCAGTAGCCGGCCGTAAAACTCTCGGCCGTGGCGGTCGGATTGTTCCAGTAGCCCTTGATGACCTGGCCGCCGCCGATCCAGATCTCGCCGATCTCGCCGCGCGGCAGCTCCCGCCCCTGCCCGTCCATGACGAGGATGCTGGCGCCCGGACACGGCAGTCCGACGCTGTCGATGTGGCGCGCGGTGAGCTCCGACGGCATCAGCGTCGCAGGCGAGGTGGTCTCGGTCGAGCCATAGGCGTTGACCAGCCGGAGACCCGGGATCTTGGCGGCCAGCCGCTCGATGGTCGCGACCGGCATCGGCGCGCCGCCGAAGCCGCCGATGCGCCAGCACGACAGATCATGGCTGTCGAAGTCGCGCTGCAGCAGGCAGAGATTGTACATCGCGGGGACCATGACCGTGTAGGTCACGCGCTCCCTGGCGGCGAGCTTCAGATATTCGCCGGCCTTGAACTCCGGCATGATGATCAAGGTGCCGGCGCAGCGCGCCATGCTGGTGATGTTGGCGACGACGCCGGTGACGTGGCCGAGCGGCACGGCGGCGATCGAGCGGTCGGCCGGCGTCAGCCCCAGGCAGGCCTCGTAGATCATCGAGGAGTGGACGATGTTGCAATGGGCGAGCATTGCGCCCTTCGGCCGGCCGGTGGTGCCGGAGGTGTAGAGGATCATCGCGGTGTCCTCTTCGGCCACCTCGACCCGAGCTTCATGCGCGGCATGATCGGCCAGCGCTGCAAAGCTGGAGCGCTGCGGATGATCGTCGACGGCGATGCGCCCTTCCAGCTCTGGCGTGTCCGCAGCGGCCGGCAGGCGGTCCGCCAATGCGGCCTCGTGCAGCAGCAGCCTGGCGCCGCAATCCTTCAGCACATAGGCGATTTCCGGCGTCTGCTGCCGCGTCGACAACAGCACAGTGATCAGCCCGAGCTTCGCGGCAGCGAACAGCGTGAGCACGAATTCGATGCGGTTGCCGAGCAGCAGCGCCAGCCGGTCGCCCGGGCGCAGGCCCCGTGCCTGCAGCCCGCCGGCGATCCGCGCCGCGGTCTCGGCGACCTCGCGCCACGACAGCCGCACCGCTCCGCAGACCAGCGCCTCGCCGTCGCCGTTGCGCGCGGCCGCCTCCTCGACCATGGCCCAGATGCCGGCCGGCCGGTCCTTGAACAGCGGAACCACGCGGTCGCCGAAACGCGCCTCACGCCGCAACTGCGGCGTGACATAGGTCGACCAATCCATGGCATTTCCCCGAGCTTGGCTTCTTGTCGTTGTTCGCCGCGATGCGGACTGGCCCAAGCATAACCATCGGACGATGCGCTTGGCTATCTCCGGCGGAGCCAGAGATAGGTGTCGTGCCGCCGCACCACTGCGGCAACCAAGCGCGAGAGGCCGGTCAGGTCTTGGGCTTCATGCCATACACATGTTCCGCCGCCGGGAAGGCGCGGGTGCGCACGTCGGCCGCGTAGCGTTCGACGGCCTCGTCGATCGCCGGACCGAGATTGCCGTATCGGCGGACGAATTTCGGCGCGCGCGGCGACAGGCCGAGCATGTCTTCCAGCACCAGCACCTGCCCGTCACAGGCGGCGCTGGCGCCGATGCCGATGGTGGGGATGGCGATCTGCTGCGTGATCTTGCGCGCCAGCGGCTCGGCCACCGCCTCGATCACCACCGAGAACGCGCCGGCCTGTGCGATCGCCGCGGCGTCGCTCTCGATCGCGGCCCAATCCGCCTCGTCGCGGCCCTGCGCGCGGAACGAGCCGAGCGTGTTGATCGATTGTGGCGTCAGGCCGACATGGCCCATCACCGGAATGCCGCGCTCGCTGAGGAAGGCCACCGTCTCGGCCATCCGCACGCCGCCCTCGAGCTTGACCGCGCCGCACTGCGTCTCCTTCAGGATCCGCACCGCCGCGTGAAACGCCTGCTCCTTCGACGCCTCGTAACAGCCGAACGGCATGTCGACCACGACCAGCGCCTGGCGTGAGCCGCGCATCACGGCGCAGCCCTGCAGGATCATCATCTCCAGGGTCACCGGCACGGTGGTCTCGAAGCCGTGCATCACATTCCCGAGGGAATCGCCGACCAGGATCACATCGCAATGGCGATCGACCAGCGCCGCGGTATGGGCGTGGTAGGACGTCAGCATCACGATCGGCTCGCCGCCCTTGCGGGCGCGGATCTCGGGAGCCGTCTTGCGGCGGACGGTCGACTGCACCGACATCGCTAGCCTCCGATGACGGGAATGCCGAGCACGACGGGATGGAACGCGAAGGCCAGCGCGAGATAGACGACGATGCCGACCACCACTGCAATCACGTCGTTGCCGACGCCGCCGACCGGGATCGGCGGTCCGCCGGCATCGGTGCGGCGCTTCAGCGAGATGCGGTCGAACACCGCCCAGGCCAGGATCGAGCCGAACAGGATGATGCCGCCGAGATCGCCATTGGCGAGCAGATGGCCGAACGCCCACAGCTTCACGCCGGCCAGCATCGGATGCTTCAGCGCGGTGTAGATGCGGCCGCGGATGTAAGCGGCGACCACCATGATCACGGCCGGCAGCATCAGCGCGAGGTTGATGTGCTTGAGCGCCTTCGGCGGCGTCCACACCTGGATCCAGCCGCCGCCATTGCGGTACTCGGCAAAGCCCCAGACGATCAAGGCGAGGCCGGCAAGGGCGACCACCGTATAAGCGAGCTTGTAGGTGCCCTCACCCAGCCGCGCGATGACCTGCGCGCGCGCCTCGCGCCGGGTCGTGAACACATGGGCGCCGAGAAACAGCACCAGCCCCACCACCATCACCAGAAGTCCCACGGCGTCCCCCTTCGCTTGCACACGACCTGTGCGTGGGCATCGGTATCATTTCCGGGGGCGGCCTCGCAACGTCGCGGCAGTTCAAGATCGGGCGCCGCAGCCCGCTCGTGGTCATTCCGGGAGGCTCGAAGCCCGAAGTCGGAATGACGGCCCGGATTGACGGGCTATGCGTTTGGAAGATGTGGCACAGCGGACAAAGCGATCACCGCTCCGACGTATTCTTCAGATCCCGGTTGTCGACATAGCGGATCGCGATCGGCCGCCCCGCCAGCGCGCCGCCGAGCCCTTTCGTGAATTTCAGCGGCAGGCAGGCATCGAGCGAGGCATTGATGGTCTTCAGATAGGTCGCACGCGTGTCGGCCGGGGCGCCTGAGGTCACGAAGGTCACGCGTGGCGGCGCGATCATCTCGCCGGTCCGCTTGAAGCTGAAGCGCACCGTCATCTGCATCCCGGCGCGGGCGCTGTCCTCCGGCGGCGGCGTCCAGCACGAGCGCAGCGCCGCGAACAGGTCGGCGATCGTGTCGAGATCATGATCCGGCTTCTGATACTTGGACTCCTGGTCCTTGGCGGGCCGGCTCTCGATCGTCACCTGCAGGTTCTGGCCGTAGGGATAGTTCATCTCCGGAATGCACGGCCACGGCCCGTAGACACTGCAGAACGATGGCGTGCACGGCCCCTCGTCGAGCACGCTGCACGGCGTGTGCGCAAACGGCACCGGATTGATCTGCTGGCGGCGCGCGTCGGCCGTGACCGGAGCGGCCACCATCAGCAGGAGGAGCACGACGACGCGGAGCATCAGACTCTCCGGATAGGACAAATCTAAGCTGGATCCGATCGCAAAATTCGCAAGCTCAATCCCGTTCACGTCTGCGCGTTCCCGCAGCCCGAACGGCCCTCGACCGTAACAGCGGAACTCGGCTAGAACACGGCAGGATGCGACAACAGACGGACGCAACGATGAGCCGCCACAGCGAGACCGTGATCAACGTCATCAATCCGAACATGACGGTCACGATGACCGAGCTGATCGCCAAGGCGGCACAGGCCAGCGCGAGCCCGACGACCAGGATCGTCGGGCGCACCGCGCGGTTCGGCGCCGCCTCGATCGAGGGCCATTACGACGAGGCGATCGCCGCGGTCGGTATGCTCAGGGAGATCGAAGCCGGCAATGCCGAGGGTTGCCACGCCCATGTGATCGCCTGCTTCGGCGATCCCGGCTTGCTCGCGGCGCGGGAATTATCGGCCGTGCCGGTGCTAGGCATCGCCGAAGCCGCGATGCATGCGGCGAGCTTCGTCGCCACCCATTTCAGCGTCGTCACGACCTTGTCGCGCACCAAGGTGATCGCCGAGCACCTCGTGCGCAACTACGGCATGGAGCAGCATTGCCGCAAGGTGCGGGCGGTCGACGTCGCCGTGCTCGATCTCGACAAGCCCGAGGCCAATGTGCGCGGCACGCTGCTCGGAGAATGCCAGGCGGCCCTGCGCGAGGACGGCATCGGCGCCATCGTGCTCGGCTGCGCCGGCATGGCCGATCTCGCGCACGATCTCTCGACCGAGCTCGGCATTCCCGTGATCGACGGCGTCGCCGCCGCCGTGCGTTTCGCCGAGGCGCTGGTCGGGCTGCGGCTGAAGACCTCCAAGCACGGCGACCTCGCCTTTCCGCTGCCGAAGATGCGGACGACGCTCTGAGTTCAACTGTAGCCCGGATGAGCGCAGCGACATCCGGGTTCAAACGCGCAGCTCGTGAGACCCCGGACATCGCTGCGCTCATCCGGGCTACGAGGGCGCAGCCTGCCCATCCGGGGAGTTCCGAAACGCCGACCGACGCTCCACATTGGGATCAACCAATGGAGCCGTTCATGTCCGATCTCTCTGCGCTATCCTCGGCGCTAGCCGCGACCGCGGCCGCCGCCGCGCCGTCTCTCGTTTCCGTTCATTCGCACCGGTCGCGCGCGTCGGGATTCGTGTGGAAATCCGACCTCGTCGTCACCGCCGATGAGGCGCTGGCCGATGAAGGCGAGGTCATCATTGCCTTCGCCGACGGCACCACGCGTCCGGCCACGATCGCCGGGCGCGACCACACCACCGATGTCGCGCTGCTGCGCTTCGACGGCAGGGACGTTTCCTCCACGCCGCTTGCCCGCGACGTGCCGCCGCTCGGATCTCTCGCCATCATCGTCGCTGCCGATCAGGGCACGCCGGTCGCGGCGCTCGCGATGGTCTCGAAGTCCGCCGGCCCATGGCGCAGCCTGCGCGGCGGCGACATCGATGCGCGGATCGAGCTCGACACCGGGCTGCGCCGCAGCTCCGAGGGCAGCCTCGTGCTCGACGCTAGCGGGCGCGCGGTCGGCATGGCCGTGCGTGGTCCCGGTCGAACGCTCGTGATTCCGGCCGCGACCATCGAGCGGGTCGCATCGAAGCTCGAGACTCACGGCCGCATCGCCCGCGGCTATCTCGGTGCCGGCCTGCAGCCGGTGAAGCTCGACGAGGGCGTCGGGGCCATGGTGATGTCGCTCGACAAGAACGGCCCTGCCGCTGCCGCAGGCTTGCGCCAGGGCGACGTGATCACCGCGCTCAACAATGCGCCGTTCAGCAGCATGCGCGGGCTGATGCGCGAGCTCGGCCCCGACAGTGTCGGCGCCGTGGTCGACGTGGCGGCATTGCGCGGCGGCGAGCCGATGCGGGTCGCGCTGACGATCGGCGAGAGGCCGGCGTGAGCGACACAGAACCAGCGCCGCTCACGATCGCTGTCGCGGTCGACGATCCCGTCCTGGCCGACCGGCTGGCGGCGCTGCTCGGCAGCGTCGCCGGTGTTCGCCTCGTGGTGGCCGGCGAGACCGCCGACGTGGCCCTGGTGACACCGCGTGCTGACGCCGCCGAGGTCGTGGATACCTTTCAGCTCACCGCACGCGAGCGCGACGTGCTGACGCTGATGGCCGAGGGCTGCTCCAACAAGGAGATCGCGCGCAGCCTCGGCATCTCCGTGCACACCGCGAAATTCCACGTCGGCTCGCTGCTCGACAAGCTCGACGCCACCGGCCGCCTCGATGCCGTGGCGCATGCGGCGAGACGCGGGATCATCGAGCTTTGATACGACCGGCAGCTGCGAGGATCGTCCCGCATCTGCCGGCCGCCATCATTTGCGCAGGCCGCCCATCACGCGCGGCAGCAGCGCAGCCGCCAGCATCCGGTAGCCGTCCGGGGTCAAATGCTGGCCGTCGACCTGATGCGTCAGGCCGCGGAGCATGCCGTTCTCGACCATCACGACCCGGATGTGGCGCTGCGCGGCCTTGGCCGTGATGGCGCTGATGTTGCCGCCGCGCTGGTCGCCGACCCCTTTGCGGGCATCGTTGCCGCCGGGCTGCAGCACCAGCACGCGGGTTGATCCATCGACCGCACTGTCGAAGCGGGACAGCATCCCTCCGGTCGTGTCGCCGTTGACGCCGGCATTGGCGACGCTGACATGCACGCCCTTGGCGTGAAGCATCGCCTCGAGCTGCGCCGGAAAGTCCTCGCCGCGATTGACGCCCTTGCCGTAGGTGTTGCTGGCGCCGAGCGCCACGACCTCGGCAGCGTCGGCCGCAGCTGCAATTGCCGACATCAGTCCGCACGCGGCCAACAGCCCGATCGCGGGTCGCCGGAGACGGCCGAAAGATATTGCTGACATTTCGCGCTCCCCCTGCCTGTCGCACGAGGAGCGTAACGCAGCTTCATCGCCCGGAAAAGACAGCTGCAGCCATCTCCCCGCGCAACAAGATGCGTGTGAGCAAGCGCATCTCTCTCCCCACGTCATTCCGGGGCGCCCGCAGGGCGAACCCGGAATCCATCGGGCCTCGTGCTCTGCTGGAAAATGGATTCCGGGCTCGCGACTGCGTCGCGCCCCGGAATGACGAGAGAGGGGGGCGCAGCTCACGTCTTCTTCTTCACGTCCTTGACGTTGGAGAACACGATGCCCTCGGCGCGCTCCTTGGTGTAGCCGAGATAGAACTCGTTCTTGGCCAGGAACACCGGGTCGCCGTCGACGTCGTCGGCGACGCCGGAATTGTTGGAGGCGACGAACGCCTCGAGCTTCTTCTTGTCGTCCGAGGAGATCCAGCGCGCCAGCGAGAACTCGGAGACCTCGAACTCCACGGGAAGCGAATATTCGGCATCGAGCCGCGCCTTGAGCACGTCGAGCTGCAGCGGGCCGACGACGCCGACCAGCGCCGGCGCGCCGTCGCGCGGCCGGAACACCTGCACGACGCCCTCCTCCGACATCTGCTGCAGCGCTTCCTTCAGCTTCTTGGCCTTCATCGCGTCGGTGAGCCGGACGCGGCGGACGATTTCCGGCGCGAAGCTCGGCACGCCGACGAAGGTCAGGTCCTCACCCTCGGTCAGGGTATCACCGATGCGGAGCGAGCCGTGGTTGGGGATGCCGACGACGTCGCCGGCGAACGCCTCATCCGCGACCGAACGGTCCTGGGCGAAGAAGAATTGCGGACTCGACAGCGGCATGGTCTTGCCGGTGCGCACCAGCTTGGCCTTCATGCCGCGGCTGAGCTTGCCCGAGCACAGCCGCGCGAACGCGATGCGGTCGCGGTGGTTGGGATCCATGTTCGCCTGGATCTTGAACACGAAGGCGCTCATGCGCGGCTCGGCGGCGTCGACCTTGCGCAGGTTGGAATCCTGCGCGCGCGGCGACGGCGCGTAGCGGCCGAGGCCTTCCAGGAGATCGCCGACGCCAAAATTGCGCAGCGCGCTGCCGAAATAGACCGGCGTCAGATGGCCCTCACGGAACGCTTCGAGGTCGAACGGCTTGCAGGCTTCCCGGACCAGTTCAAGCTCGTCGGTGATCTGGCTCATATCGAGATTGGCGTTGATCTTGCCGAGCTCCGAGATCTCGATCTGCTGCGCCGCGCCGGTCTTGGCGCCGCCGCCTTCGAGCAGGCGCACGCCGCCGTCGCGGATGTCGTAGGTGCCGATGAAGTCGCGGCCGCGGCCGACCGGCCAGGTCATCGGCGTGGTGTCGAGGGCCAGCGTCTTCTCGATCTCGTCCATGAGATCGAAGGTGTCGCGGCTCTCGCGATCCATCTTGTTGATGAAGGTGATGATCGGGATGTCGCGGAGACGGCAGACCTCGAACAGCTTTCGCGTGCGCGCCTCGATGCCCTTGGCGGCGTCGATCACCATCACGGCGGAATCGACCGCGGTCAGCGTGCGGTAGGTGTCCTCGCTGAAGTCCTCGTGGCCCGGCGTATCCAGCAGGTTGAAGACAAGGCCCTCGAACTCGAAGGTCATGACTGAGGTGACGACGGAGATGCCGCGCTCGCGCTCGATCTTCATCCAGTCCGAACGGGTGTTGCGGCGCTCGCCCTTGGCCTTGACCTGGCCGGCCAAGTTGATGGCGCCGCCGAACAGCAGCAGCTTCTCCGTCAGCGTGGTCTTGCCGGCGTCCGGGTGCGAGATGATGGCGAAGGTGCGCCGGCGCGCGACCTCGTCTGACAGAGGTGAGCGGGACGGTTGTTCGGTGGTGACGGCGGTATCGGACATGGGGCGGCGGGCGTCGTTTCGGGACCAGAGGGCTTGCGATGTCATGAAAAGGCGCGGGATCACGGCCGCCGCGCGCCCTCCATATAGGCGTTTTGCACCGCAACTCCAACCGGGGAGTTAACCGGTCCCGGCAGCGTCAGTGCCGAAGCACCGACACCAGCCAGAACGTCGCGGCCGAGACGATGGCCGAGGCCGGAATCGTGAAGATCCAGGCGTAGACGATCGATCCGGCCACGTTCCAGCGCACCGCCGAGGCGCGGCGGGCGGCACCGACGCCGACGATGGCGCCGGTGATGGTGTGGGTGGTCGAGACCGGCACGCCGAGGAAGGTCGCCAGGAACAGCGTGATCGCGCCGCCGGTCTCGGCGCAGAAGCCCTGCATCGGGTTCAGCTTGGTGATGCGCAGGCCCATGGTGCGGACGATGCGCCAGCCCCCCAATAGCGTCCCCAGCGCCATCGCCGTCTGGCATGACAGCACGACCCAGAACGGCACCGTGAAGTCGCCGCCGAGATGGCCCTGCGAGTACAGCAGCACCGCGATGATGCCCATGGTCTTCTGTGCGTCGTTGCCGCCATGGCCGAGCGAATACAGCGATGCCGAGGCGAATTGCAGGATGCGGAAGGCGCGGTCGACCGCAAATGGCGTCGAGCGCACCGAGGCCCAGGACACGATTGCGACCAGGATCATCGCCAGCACCAGTCCGACGAAGGGCGACAGCACGATGGCCAGGATCGTCTTCGACAGGCCGCTCCAGACGGCCGCCGAAATGCCGGCCTTGGCGATCCCCGCCCCGACCAGCCCGCCGATCAAGGCGTGCGAGCTCGACGAGGGGATGCCGGCCGCCCAGGTCACCAGGTTCCAGACGATGGCGCCGACCAGCGCTGCGAAGATCACCTGCGCGTCAACGATGGCGGGATCGATGATGCCGGTGCCGATGGTCTGCGCGACGTGCAGGCCGAACACGGTGAAGGCGACGAAATTGAAGAACGCAGCCCAGAACACCGCATATTGCGGCCTGAGCACACGGGTCGAGACGATGGTCGCGATCGAGTTGGCGGCGTCGTGCAGGCCGTTCAGGAAGTCGAAGGCGAGCGCGACGCCGATGAGGCCGACCAGGATCGGAAGGCCGAGATGAGCATCCACGGCGCAGCCCCTAGACCTGTTCGATCATGATCGAATTGATTTCGTTGGCGACGTCGTCGAAGCGGTCGGCGACCTTCTCCAGATGGTCGTAGATCTCGGCGCCGACGATGAAGTCCATCGTGTTGGCATTGCGGTGCTTGAGGAACAGCTCCTTCAACCCGATGTCGTGGAGGTCGTCGACGCGGCCCTCGAGCTTGGTCATTTCCTCGGTGATCGCGGTGATCATCGGCACGTTCTGGCCGATCGCCTGTAAGAGCGGCAGCGCCTTCCCGATCAGATTGGCACACTCCACCAGCAGGGTGCCCATCTCGCGCATGGTCGGCTCGAACTCCTTCACCTCGAACAGCACCACGGCCTTGGACGTCTGCTGCATCTGGTCGATGGCGTCGTCCATCGACGTGATCAAGTTCTTGATGTCGCCGCGGTCGAACGGGGTGATGAAGGTGCGGCGCACCGCGGTCAGCACCTCGCGGGTGATGTTGTCGGCCTCGTTCTCGAGCTGGCTGACGCGCTGGCAATGCTTGAGGATGTCGTCCCCGCCCTGAAGCATGTCCTGCAGCGCATGCGCCCCCTGGATCACCACCTTGTTGTGGCGGGCGAACAAATCGAAAAACCGCTCCTCCCGCGGGAGGACGGCGCGAAACCAGTTCAGCATGGGACGAGATTCCATCCATTCCGGAACGGGCCAGGGCCGGCCCGTCACAGAACTGTCATATCCCGGATCAAGCCCCGGCAGAAGCCGTGGACGGATCATCCACCGGTTTCTGAGAACCGGCAGATGCTCTTGCCAATCAATGGCTTACAGGGAGCGCTTGAACAGATGGGCGATTTCCCCGACCACGCCGCGGCGGAACGTCAGCACACAGGCGACGAAGATGGTGCCCTGGATCACCGTCACCCACTGGCCGAAGCCGGCCAGATATTGCTGCATGCCGACGATCACGAAGGCGCCGACGACAGGGCCGAACACGGTGCCGAGACCGCCGACCAGGGTCATCAGCACGATCAGCCCCGACATCGGGACTTCGACGTCGGTCAGCGAGGCATTCTGGGCAACGAACACCTTCAACGCGCCGGCAAAGCCGGCGAGCGTTCCCGACAGGATGAAGGCGAGCAGCTTGTATTGGTCCGTCTTGTAGCCAAGCGAAATCGCGCGCTGCTCGTTCTCCCGGATCGATTTCAGCACCTCGCCGAACGGCGAGTTGATGGTGCGGAAGATCAGCAGGAAGCCGGCGAGGAAGCCCACCAGCACCACGTAATAGAGCACGGTCGGCTTGGACAGGTCGAGGATGCCGAACATCCGACCCTGCGGAATACCCTGGATGCCATCCTCGCCATGGGTGAACGGCGCCTGCAGGTAGATGAAGTACAGGAGCTGTGACAGCGCCAGGGTGATCATCGCGAAATAGATGCCCTGGCGGCGGATCGAGATATAGCCGGTGATGACCGAAAGGACGAACGATCCGGCGATGCCGACGAGGATGCCGAGCTCGGGCGGCAGTCCCCACACCTTCAGGGCATGCGCACTGCAATAGCCAGCCGTCCCCAGGAACATCGCATGGCCGAACGACAACAGACCGCCATATCCGATCAGGAGGTTGAAGGCGCAGGCGAGCAGCGCGAAGCACAACGCCTGCATGACGAAGAACGGGTAGAGCCCGGTCCAGGGCACGATGGCGAGCAGCGCCGCCATGATGACGAACACGATCATCTCGTCGCGGACAGCGCGCGGAGTGATCGGCAGGGTCGCGTCGGTGATCGATGTCATGTCAGGCCGCCCGTCCGGTCAGACCCGTCGGCTTCACAAGCAGCACCAGGACCATCAGAACGAAGACCACGGTGTTGGAAGCCTCGGGATAGAAATATTTGGTCAGTCCCTCGACCACGCCGAGTGCGAAGCCGGTGATGATCGAGCCCATGATCGAGCCCATGCCGCCGATCACGACCACTGCGAACACTACGATGATGATGTTCTCACCCATCAGCGGACGGACCTGGTTGATCGGCGCCGACAGCACGCCCGCAAGGGCGGCGAGCCCGACACCGAGACCGTAGGTCAGCGTGATCATGCGCGGCACGTTGATGCCGAACGCCCGCACCAATGTCGGGTTCTCGGTGGCGGCGCGCAGATAGGCCCCGAGCCGGGTCCGTTCGATAAGGAACCAGGTGGCCAGACAGACGACCAGGGAGAAGATGACGACCCAGCCGCGATAGACGGGCAGGAACATGAAGCCGAGATTCATGCCGCCGCGGAGCTGTTCGGGGATCGCATAAGGCAGGCCGGACGAGCCGAAGAAGTTCTGGAACACGCCCTGGATGATCAGCGCCAGTCCGAACGTCAGAAGCAGGCCGTAGAGATGATCGAGCCCGGCAATCCATTGCAGCATGGTGCGCTCGAGGACCATGCCGAAGATGCCGACGATGATCGGGGCCAGAAGCAGCGCCCACCAATAGCCGATCCCGCCGATGCTCAGCAGGAAATAGGCGCAGAACGCGCCCATCATATAGAGCGCGCCATGGGCGAAGTTGATGATGTTGAGCATGCCGAAGATGACGGCAAGCCCGAGACTGAGCAGCGCGTAGAACGAGCCGTTGATCAGTCCGACCAGGAGCTGTGCGTAGAGGGCCTGCATCGTCTTGTTCTGTTTTCTCTCGGCGTTTCCCAGAAGATAGCGGCCCCGGCGACGTCAGCCGCCGGAGCCGCAGCGGCTCATTTCTTCAACAAGGCGCACGCGCTCTTGTCGAGCGGCGTGAAGGCCTGGTCGCCCGGCACCGAGCCGACCAGCTTGTAGAGATCCCACGGGCCTTTCGACTCCGAGGGCTTCTTGACCTCGAACAGATAGGCGGTGTGGATGGTGCGGCCGTTGGGCTGGATCTCGCCCTTGCCGAACAGTGCATCCTCGGTCGGAATCGACTTCATCTTGTCGACGACCTTGACGCCGTCATGCGGGTTCTCGCCGAGCGCGTCCAGCGCCTTGAAGTAATGCATCACGCCCGCATAGACGCCGGCCTGCACCATGGTCGGCGGCGCGCCATTCTTCATCCGCTTGGCGAAGCGGTCGGAGAAGGCGCGGGTCTGGTCGTTCATGTCCCAGTAGAAGGTCTCGGTGAAGTTCAGGCCCTGGGCGATGTCGAGACCGATCGACTTGACGTCGGTCAGGAACAGCAGGAGCGCGGCGAGCTTCTGGCCACCCTTGTTGATGCCGAACTCGGCCGCCTGCTTGATCGTGTTGGTGGTGTCGCCGCCGGCATTGGCAAGGCCGATCACCTTGGCGCCGGACGACTGCGCCTGCAGCAGGAAGGACGAAAAATCGGAGGTGTTGAGCGGATGCTTGACGCCGCCGATCACCTTGCCGCCATTGGCCGTGACCACTGCCGTGGTATCGCGCTCCAGTGCGGCACCGAAGGCGTAGTCGGCTGTCAGGAAAAACCAGGTCGAGCCGCCCGCCTTGACCAGCGCCTGGCCGGTGGTGTGCGCGAGCATGTAGGTGTCGTAGGTCCAGTGCACGGTGTTCGGCGAGCACTGGGCATTGGTGAGGTCGGAGGTCGCCGCGCCCGAATTGATGTAGACGCCGTTCTTCTCCTTGACGACGTTGTTGACCGCGAGCGCAACGCCCGAATTCGGCACGTCGACGATGATGTCGACCTTGTCGACGTCGAACCATTGCCGCGCGATCGAGGTGCCGATATCCGGCTTGTTCTGGTGATCGCCCGAGATCACGTCGATCTTCCAGCCCTTGGCGGTGAGGCCGGAATCCTCGATCGCCATCTGCGTCGCCAGCGTCGAGCCCGGGCCGCCGAGGTCCGCGTAGAGTCCAGACTGGTCAGACAGCGCGCCGATCTTGACCGTCTTGTCGCCGGCTGAAGCGATGCTGCCGCCCGCGAGCGTGAGCGCCGTGCCGAGCAGCAATGACGCGATGAATTTGCTTTTCATGGTCCCACTTTCCAGAAAGATTAAAAGTACCGCCAGCGGCGCCGGTCAGACGCCGAGATAAGTATGCAGCTTGTCCATGTTGGCCGACAGATCGGCATTGGCAAAGCCGTCGATGACCTTGCCGTGCTCGACCACGTAGTAGCGGTCCGCGACCGTCGAGGCGAAACGGAAGTTCTGCTCGACGAGGAGGATCGTGAACCCCTCCTTCTTCAGCCGCGCGATGGTGTGGCCGATCTGCTGGATGATGACGGGCGCCAACCCCTCGGTCGGCTCGTCCAGCATCAGGAAGCTGGCGCCGGTGCGCAGGATGCGCGCGATCGCCAGCATCTGCTGCTCGCCGCCGGAGAGCTTGGTGCCCTGGCTCTTCAGCCGCTCCTTGAGGTTCGGAAACAGCTCGAAGATCTGGTCGAGCGTGAGCCCGCCCGGCCGCACCACCGGCGGCAGCAGCAGGTTCTCGCGGACATCGAGGCTCGCGAAGATGCCGCGTTCCTCGGGGCACAACGCGATGCCGAGCCGCGCGATCTTGTCCGAGGTCATGCGGATCAGCTGCTGGCCGTTGAACGCGACCGAGCCGGTACGCTTGCCGATGATCCCCATGATCGACTTCAAGGTCGTGGTCTTGCCGGCGCCGTTGCGCCCGAGCAGGGTGACGACCTCGCCGGCATTCACGTTGAAGTTCATGCCGTGGAGAATGTGGGATTCGCCGTACCAGCTCTCGAGATTCTTGACGTCGAGAATGGTGCTGGTCGCAGCCGCCGCGGCGGGCTTGTTGGCCGTCATCACCTCAGGCATGTCCGGCCCCCAGATAAGCTTCCTTGACGCGCTCGTCCTTCGAGAGCTCCGAATAAGGCCCCTCCGTCAGCACCTGCCCGCGCGTCAGAACGGTGATGGTGTCGGACAGGTTGGCGACGACGCTGAGATTATGCTCGACCATCAGGATCGTGTACTTGGCGGAGATGCGCTTGATCAGCGCGGCGATCTTGTCGATGTCCTCGTGGCCCATGCCGGCCATCGGCTCGTCGAGCAGCATCATCTCCGGATCGAGCGCCAGTGTGGTCGCAATCTCCAGCGCACGCTTGCGTCCATAGGGCATCTCGACTGCCGCAGTATTGGCGAACTCGCTCAAGCCAACGTCGTTGAGGAGTTCGAGCGCCCGAGCGTTGAAGCGGTTCAGCACGCTCTTGGAGCGCCAGAAGTCGAACGACGAGCCATGCTGGCGCTGCAGGGCGACGCGAACGTTCTCCAGCGCCGTCAAATGCGGAAATACCGCCGAGATCTGGAACGAGCGGACCAGCCCAAGACGCGCGACATCGGCCGCCGCCACAGCGGTAATGTCCTGCCCCTTATAGAGAATCGTGCCCGCCGACGGCCTCAGAAACTTCGTCAGCAGGTTGAAGCACGTCGTCTTGCCGGCCCCGTTCGGGCCGATCAGCGCGTGAATGGTGCCCCGGCGGATCTTGAGCGAAACATCGCGAACGGCAAAAAACCCCGCGAATTCCTTCGTCAATCCGTGGGTCTCGAGAATGAACTCGTCAGCCAAACAGAATCCCCCCAAGCCCGCGCATACCGCGCTGGCCCTCGCTTCTTCCTGTACGGCGGCTCTGCCGGACGGCTGGACGATTCCTCGTCGCCACCCGCGACCGCTTCGCGGCGGAATATGCCGTCAATCGAGGGAGTTAGGCAAGGCGGAAAGCTGGGCAACGGCGTCGCAACCGGGCTGGCGCACCTGGCGTTGAGGCTTTTCGATTTTTCCCGCTGACATAGAACTCATCCGAGCATCGCAAGCTACGGACGCGCGGGATAGGATGCGATCAACTGCAGCGCGGCTGCTCGTCCTCGCGCTGGGACGACAGGTAGTTGGCGAGCAGCTGTTTGCCGGCCCTCACCTCGTGGCTCGATCCATCGAAGTCACGCCCGACCGGCTCGTAGCTGCCGCCGAGATGATGGGCGAAGAAGGCTTCCGCGATCGCGATGTAGGACAGGCGGTTCTCCGGCTTCTGGAAGCCGTGGCCTTCGTCGGGGTAGACGATGTAGGTCACGGGAATGCGGCGCTGGCGCATCGCGCAAACAATCGTATCGCTCTCGGCCATCAGGCAGCGAACGTCGTTGGCACCGTGGAAGATCAGCATCGGCTTTTCGATGTTGTCGACCTTGTGGATCGGCGAACGCTCCGCGAGCAGTGCCCTGCCCTCGGCGGTGCGCGGATCGCCGTAGCTGCGATACATGAACTCGGCGAAACCCGACCAGTAAGGCGGCATGGTTTCCAGCAGCGTCTGCAGATTGGTGATGCCGACGACGGGCACGGCACAGCAGAACACGCCCGGCGTGAAGGTGGCGGCGACGAAGGAGGCATAGCCGCCATAGGAGACGCCGGTGATCGCCACCCTGTCGCGCTGGGCAATGCCCTCCGCAACGGCCCATTCGACCGTGTCGATGAGATCGTCGTGCATGCGCCGCGCATGCTCCTTCTCGCTCGCGGCGACGAAGGCGCGGCCGAAGCCGGTCGAGCCGCGATAGTTCACCGACAGCACCGCATAGCCGCGATCGGCGAGCCATTGATGGTCGCCGCGATAGCCGTAGACGTCGCGGCCCCAGGGACCGCCGTGCACGACCAGAACCATCGGCAGAGGTTGCGGCGGCCGCTCGCCGACGATGTCGGCCGGCAGCGTCAAATAGGACACCAGATCGAGGCCGTCACGCGCCTTGGTCTTGATCGCATGCATCGGCGCCAGCCGGTATCGCTTCAGGTCGGGCCGCGCCGTGAACAGCTGCGTCACGGTGCTGCGGTCGCGATCATAGAGATGGAAGGTCCCCGGCTGTTGCGGCGTGGAGCTCATCAGCATCCAGCGGTGATCGTCGTCGGACTGGCTGGTGACGTGGAAGGCATGGCCGGGTAGCGCATCGCGGATCACCGCAAGATCATCCGCAATCTCCGGCGACAGCGCGTGCCAGGCCTGCCGTCCCGGATCGATCGCAGCCGCAACCGGGCACAGCGTCCGCGCGTCCCAGATCCATCCGGTCACGTCGGCCGCATCGCTCGCAAACAGCACGCGCTCCTCGCCGCTGCGCCAGTCCATCTGCACCAGCGCCGTCGTCTCGCGCTCCAGGCACGAGAACAGATGCAGCTGGTGTCCGGTGACGTCGAAGGTCCAGGCGCGCGTGCTAGCGCTCGCCTCATAGGGGATGTCGCACCAGGGCACCAGGAGGCCGTCCTCGATGCGCCACAGCCGCGCGCCGCCGTCCGGCGCGTTGCTGCGGGCATGGCGTGGCCGCAGCTGCCAGTCGAGTCCGACGAAATCGAGCTGCTGCGTGTTCTGCCAGATCAGGGTGCGGGCGCCGCTGGCGAGATCGAGCGTGTAGACGTCCGGGCTGGCGCGATCGCGGTCGTTCAAGGTCAGCGCGATCCTGTCCGGAGTCACGTACGACCAGAACGTCGGAATCGCCCGGACGCCGGGATATGGCGTGAGGTCGCGCACCTCGCGCGTCCTCACATCGACGACGAACAGATGAAAGTTCTCGTCGCCATTCTCGTCCTTCAGGAACATGATGGAGCGGCCATCCGGGCTCCATTCCTGCCACGCGATCGGCCGCCCCTTCGTCCGCGTCACCGGCTCGCCATCGCCGATTCGGTCCGACGGCGAGATCCACAGATTGAGCACGCCGTCGACCGGCGCGAGCCACGACAGAAGGCGCCCATCCGGAGACAGCCGCGCGTCGAGGAAGGTCGGATTGCCGAACAGAACGCGGCGGGGAATCAGGCCAGGGGCCATCGGCAAACTCATTCGTCAATTTGCATCGTACGGTGCGATGTGAAGATCCGCAGCAGGAGATCGACGCGACGATCGGCGCGCCGCGTCAGGTCAGGAGTCCCGTCATCGCCGCGACATCGGCGCTGCCGGGGAAGATGCGGGTGTCGAGCGCGGCATCGTCGACGCGCAGATGGTCCTTCAGCAGCCCTTTCAGCACGGCGCGCAGATCGGTGGTCGGCCGGAGATCGCGCTGCTCGTAGAGCTGAGTGAGCTTCAGTCCCGGCCAATCCGCGATCACGCGCCCGCCCTTGATGGCGCCGCCGGCGAGGAAGGCCACCGTGCCGGTGCCGTGATCGGTGCCATTGGTGCCGTTGATGTGCGCGGTGCGGCCGAACTCGGTGACCACGGCAACGACGGTCTCGCGCCATGCCGGACCCATGCCGGTCTCGATCGCCGCGATCGCGCCGTCGAGTGCGCCGAGCAGATTGGCGAGCTGGCCGGCGCCGGCGCCCTCGTTGATGTGGGTGTCCCAGCCGACGAAGCCGAGCGCACCGACCCGCGGACCATCCGTCCGTGCGAGAAAGCGCGCCGCGGCGCCAGCCGTATCCGCGAAGAAGGCGCGCACCCGCGCGAAGCCGACCAGCGCGGCCAGCGGCTCTTCCGCCATCGCAGCACCGGCTCCCCCCGTGCCACCGATCGCCGCGAGCTTGATCCGGGACTCCATCGCGGCCGCGAGCCTGGCATCGGTGTGCCTGTAGAGATCGAGCAGGCGCATCTGGGTGTCGTCGCTGGCCGGCAGCAATTGCTGTGGCGCCCAGGACAACACCGGCGCCCGTCCGCGCACGACCAGCGGAGTGACCGCGCCGATGCCGAGCGCGCGGCCGCCATTGGTGTTCACGCGGCCCTCCGAGTCCATCTCGACGAGCGCGCGATTGAGCCAGCCGGTATCCGCGGCACCAGGTCGCACCATGCCGCTCTCCAGCACGTCCTGCCCATCGAAATGCGAGCGGTCGCGATAGGGCGTGCAGGTCGCATGCACGATCGCCGCCTGCCCTGCCCCATAGAGCCGGTGCAGATTAGGCATCGCCGGATTGAGTGCAAAAAAGCCGTCGAGCGGTAGCGCCGCCGGCTTGCCGTCGAGCAGCAGCGCACGATCGCCGCGCAGGCCAACCCAATCGGGATCACCGACCGGCGCCACCGCGCCCAACCCGTCGAGCGCGCCACGCAGCACGATCACGAGCAGCCGCGGATCGCGCCCTTCGGCGCGCGCCAGACGCGGCATCTGGGTCCAGGCGAACAGCGCGCCGGAGCTGCGCAGCACGTCGCGCCGGCTCGGCAGATGGATTTGCTTCATGCTCACCTCCTCTGAAAATCCGCCGACATGAACAGCAGCACCAGCGCCTGCTGGCGGCTCTCGGCCTGCGCGACCGCCTGCTTCATCTCGGCCGAGACACAGGACTGCAGCACGGTCTCGGTGACGAATTGCGGATCGACCTGGCCGCTGATGCGCTCGGCGAAGACGTTGGCAACGTCGATGCGCCGCCCGAGGCCGTCGATCCAGCTCGGCTCGTCGTCGGCATAGCCCTTCGGCGACGACGGCCGCCAGAGCGGCTCGCCGAGCAGCCGCTGTCCTTGCGTGAAGCGCAGGCCATCGACCTCCGTGATCCCCGCGGCGCGCACCATGGCCACGCCCCATTCCGACGGCCGCCTCAGCTTGGTCGGCGGCAAAGTCCAGGCCGCGGGCGATGCGACAAGCGCCTTGGCCGTTTCCTTGAGATCACCAGCGGTGTCGCGAAACACCCGGGCCAGCTCGTCCACCAGCTCTTGAGGCGGCTGATCGGCGATGAAATGACGCGCCAGCTTGCCTGCCACATGGGCCGCCGTGGCGGGATGGGCGGCGAGATCCCGCAGCACGGCGCGTCCCTGTCCGACGCCTTCATCCGCATAGCTCTTCCCCAGCACCGTCTGCGCGCCCGGCTCGTGCAGGCGCGGGTTGAAGATGAACTCACCGCCACGCTCGGGATCGGCCCCCGGCGCGAGCAGGGTCCATCCGGTCAGGATATTGGCGAAGGCGATGACGTCGTCCTGGCCGTAGCCGCTGCGGACGCCGAGCGTGTGCAGTTCGAGGATCTCGCGCGCGAGATTCTCGTTGAGACCGAGGCTGCGGTTCAGGCCCGCGATCGAGCCCGCGCCCATCGACACCGTGTTGTCGAGATAGAACAGCATCGCCTGATGGCTCTCGGCCGCGAGCAGCAGATCGGTGAAGCGGCCGAGCACGTGCGGCCGGATCGCCTCGCGCTCATAGGCGCCCGACATGCTCTGGATCTTGTCGGCCGAGATGCAGAAATGGTTGGACCAGAACCAGACCAGCCTCTCGGCAAAGCCGATCTCGGCTGTCAGCGCCGTCTCGGTCCGCACCTTGGCCTCGTCGAGATAGAATTGCCGGCCCGGGTCCGGCACGGCCTCGGCCGCAGCCTTCACGTCCGCGTCGGCCTCCGCAGATCCGGCAGCTGCAGGCGCCATGGCCGCAGACGCGTCCTGCTGCCTCTTCGCCTGCTCGCGCGCCTTCTTCGCGGCCATCGTCTTGGCCTGCCGCCTGGCATTGGCCTCGTTGACGATCCGAAACGCCTTGGCCGCGTCGGGCAGCGCGGCGGCAGCCGCCGGGCTCACCGTGTGGCGGTCGAGGTCCTCCAGCAGCGCGCCCCTGGGATCCGAGGCGATGGCCAAGATCGAACCGGGCCGCGGTCCCATGCCGAAGCGGTTCAGCGCCAGCATCGCTGCAGCCTTGCCTGAGCTCACCACGGCCGCGCCCTTTCATGACTTTCTGTAGCGCTACAATACGTAGCACTTCGGGGCGAGAGACTCAAGCCGGGATTGTGTTCGCGAATTGGATCATCCGGCGCATCCGGCGGCTGCACGACACAGCCGCCGGCCTTGCGCGATCAGAAGGACGGCCCGAGCGCGATGCGGCCGATGCTGCCGTTCCTGGCGAGGCCGATGCGCCACTCGGCGGTGCCGTTGACGAAGTGGACCATGTAGATATCGCTATCGAGCGCGGTGACGCCCCGGAAGCTGAACGCCCTGATATCGCCAAGCCGGGACAGAATGGCCCGGTTCATCGACAATTGCTGCCGCGTATACGCGGCGACCTCCGCGGTCATATGCGCGTAGTCCGGCTCGCCGCGCACGATCGTCTCGATATAGCTGCGCAGCTTCGCCTCGCTGTCCGGCAGCGGCGCCGACCGCCGCTCGCCGAAACGATCCGCCGCCGCACCGGGCCCGGCGGCTTCGACCGTATGGAAGCGGGTGCGCCGCCCCGGCATGATAATCTCCAGGCAGCGCCCGGATGCATCCGCGACCACCCAGGGGCTGCCGATCTCGGTCGTGAAGGACGACGACAGGTCGTCGCCTACAGCCGCATGCGCGATCCGGTGGCCATGGTCGTCCAGCCGATGAAGCTGAACCTCCTGCCGGCTGGCATTGTAGACGGTGAGCCGGATCGGCGTCGCATCGGGCCGCGCGCGCAACGACGCTTCGCTGGCGCAGTCGAGCACCTCGCCCGGCGCCTGGTTGCCGTCGGGACGGAAGATGACGTCGTCGGCTTTGCCATCCGATGCCATCAGCACGCGGAACTCCGCAGTGCCATTGGCGAACTTCACGCCATAGATGTCGTAGCCGCCCGAACCGACGCCGCGAAAGAAGATCGTCTCGACGTCGCCCAGGGTCCGGAACGTGGTCTGCAACCAGGTCGCGTGCTGACGGATGTTGGCGGCCAGCGATGAACTCATGAGCGCGTAGTTCGGCTCTCCGCGCCTGAGATCCGCGATCCCGCGCAACACGGCATCGCGGCTGCCGGGCGTCGGGACCTGCTCCCGGAAACGCTCCGGCACCTCCGCGATGCGCCGCGCAAACGTCTCCTCGATGACCTTGGCCCTGTTCTCATCGATGCGCCGCGCCACCCGGGCGCCGAGCAGCGGATCCTGCAGCAGGAGACGGTTCACTTTGCCTTTGCCGTCGCGCAGGAACAGCACCAGATCGTCGCTCTTGCCGGCAAAAGAATCGGCGCAATCGGCCGTGACGTTGAAGCTGCCGCGTCCCGTCTCCGACAGTTGCAGGCCGCCCGATGCCGCACCGACCGTGAGCACGCGGTTGGCGTTGAGCTCGTACCAGCCGGCATAGTCGTCCCCTGCCGGCGTCTCCATCTGGGCATCGCATGGCGCGAATTCGGTGATGCGTGCCGCCTGCAGATCACGATCGAGCTGGTGCAGCACGAGCTCTCGGGGCGCGGGCTCGTCCAGCACGAAACTGAGCAGACCCGCATTATCGCCGTACGAATAGTGGCCGGGCTCAGCGGAGGCGAGCCGCAGCCGGCGCTGACCGGTCAGTTGACCATAGAGCGCATCTCCCTGCCGCGAGACGGCGAAGACGCCGCGGGCACCCGCCGCATAGAAAGCGATATGCTCCGCGCGAAGTGTGGGGCTGTTGAGCTCGCTCGGGCCGGGCACTGCCTTGGCCGAAGCCAGCTGCGTCCGCGTCGTGACCGCAAGTCCGGACAGCACCGCAAGCGGCATCACCAGCACAGCCAGCGCAACACGCCGGGCCGGCGCAATCTTCGGCAGCACGCTCGCCTCCGACAGGATGCGCTCGATCCTCGCCAGCACCGTCGACGGCCGCGCCATCTCCAGCGCCACCATGCGGCGGCGCGGCGCCTGCACGATGTCGAGCAGGATCTCGGCATAGGAGACGCGATCGTCCAGCGCCGCGATCGCGCTGGAGTCGCTGATCATCTCCGCGAGCTCGGCCAGCCGGCGATGATGCCACCAGGCGAACGGACTGAACCAGAACAGCGCACGGTTGACCGCCGCCAGCACCAGCACATGAAAATCACCGTTGGCGATGTGGGATGCCTCATGGGCGAGGACCGCAGCCTGCTTCTTCGCATCCCAGGACCGCCATTGCGCCGGCACCAGGATGGTCGATCCGATCGTGACCGGGCTCGCGATCGCCGCGCTCAGCCGCAGCTTCGGCGATCCCGGGAGCGGCTCGGCATTTCGAACCAGCCGCCACGTCAGGATCATGCCGATCGCGAGGCGCAGCAGCAGGAAGCCTGCGACCGCGAGATAGACCAGCGTCGCGACCATCAAAGGGGTAACGGTGGTCGCGGCCTCGCTCGGTCGCACGCGCGCATCGGCGGCATTGGCCGGCAAAGGTGCGGGCGTCGCGGCCGAGAGCACCGCTTCGTCCGGCAGCCAGACGGGCGGGCCGGCCGGCGCCGTGGCAGGCTGGACAGTGATCGTGACGGTGGTCCAATGCATGGCGAGCGGCATCGCCAGCGACGCCAGCAGCACGACCAGCCAGGCCGTCATTTGCAGTTGCGGATGGCGCACGCGGCATAGCCACAGGCCCAGTCCGACGACACTTCCCAGCAGGACGGTGCGAAGCGCCGCTTCCGCCAGAACAGCGAGCATCATTTCCTCCCGCCCGTTGACCTTCCGATTGGCTTGCCCAGCGACTTGGCCGGCGATTTTTCCGATGATTTGTCCGTCTTGGCCTTCGCGATCTGGTCGGCGAGCGCCTGCAACTGACGCTGGTCGAGCATCGCATTGTCGACCATCCCGACCAGCACTTCTTCGACCGAGCCGTTGCAGAACCAATCGACGATGCGCTGCACCGCCTTGGCGGCCACCCGCGCGCGCGGCTCGGCTGCGGAGTAGACATAGGTGCGGCCATCGACCGTGTGGGTCACATAGCCCTTGTCCTCGAGCCGGCGCAGCACCGTGCGCACGGTCGACTCCTTGAGCTTGCGCGACAGCTTCTCGCGAACGGATTCGGCCGTGACCGGAGCATGCTCCCAGACCAGTTGCATGACCTCGCGTTCGAGGTCGCCGAGTTCCGGGAGGCTCGCGTCCATGATCCGTCCTTGCGATTGCGATCTGTAGCGCTACAGATTGTCGCGCAATTGCCGGGTCCCGGCAACCGATTTCCGCGCGTCGCGGGATCGGCCTGCCGTCGTCCCGCCTCTTGCCAGCTATCGCAGGGTCGCGATGCCCGCCATGATCAGGTCGATGCCAGCAAGGAATTGCTCGCGGTCGTCATGCTCGCGCAGCTGCGCCGCAACCTGACGCACGAAAGGATACTCGGCAGGGTCGAGCTGTGCCCATCGCGCGGCAACAGTGGCGAGGAAGTCCGATCGGTCCGTCTCAAGCGGGACGAGCCGGGCGTTCGCGGCGTTCTGGCTGGCCACGCCGAGAATGTAGTTGACCAGCGCGGACGCAGCGTCGAACAGCCCCCGTTCGGGCACGCCGAGGGCCTGCAGCCGTCCGCCGATGCTCTCGCAGATCTGCAGCATGGCCGAGCGCCACGGCTCGCGATGGAGTTGGGCCCCGACCCAGGGATGGGCGTCGATTGCGTCGAACACTCCGAGGGCGATGGCACGGATCGCCTCGCGCGGCTCCGCGCCACTGATCGCGCCGGCCATCACACGGCCGATCACCTCGTCGGTGGCCGCTGCGAGCAGATCGTTCTTGTCGGCGACATGCCAGTAGATCGCGCCGCTGCCGGTCGCCAGGCGCGCCGCGAGTGCGCGAAAGGTCAACGCGCGTTCGCCGCCGGCGTCGAGGATCTCGATCGCCGCCGCGACGATGAGTTCTTTCGAGAGTGCGTCAGCGCGCCGCTGAATCCTGTCCGCCATAAGCCATCTTGACATAATTGGAACACCGTTCCAAGCCATCAAATGGAACAGCGTTCCATAGCGGTTTGAGGAAGATCATGACGACCCAGGCGACGATCGTCGGGGCAGGCCTCGGCGGCCTCACCCTGGCGCGCATCCTTCACCTTCGCGGCGTGCCCGTCGTCATCTACGAGGCGGAGCCATCGGCACAGGCCCGCACGCAGGGCGGACAGCTCGACATCCATGAGCAGGATGGTCAGGTCGCACTCAAGGAAGCCGGCCTGTTCGACGAGTTTCGCGCCATCATCCACCAGGGCGGCGAGGCTTTGCGCGTGCTCGATCGGCACGGGACATTATTGTTTGCGCAGCCGGATCACGGCAGCGGCGGACGGCCCGAGGTGCTGCGCGGCGACCTCAGGCGGATCCTGATCGAATCTCTGCCTCCCGATACGATCCACTGGGGAAAGAAGCTGATCGGGGTTGCGGCGCTCGGCGAAGGGCGGCATCAGCTGGCGTTCTCTGATGGATCGACCGTGACCACCAGTCTTCTGGTTGGCGCCGACGGCGCCTGGTCGAAAGTCCGGCCGCTGCTGTCGGACGCCACGCCCGCATACACCGGCACCACGTTCGTCGAGACCTACCTGTACGACGCGGACCGACGGCACCCGGCGGCGGCGGAAGCAGTCGGCGGCGGCGCGCTGTTCGCGTTCGCTCCGGGACAGGGTATCTTTGCGCACCGCGAGGCAGGAAGCGTTCTCCACGCCTACTTCGCGCTATATCGACCACTCGAGTGGATCGCCGACATCGACTTCGCAAACGCAAACGCCGCGACGGCGCGCATCGCGGCCGAGTTCGAGGGATGGGCACCGGCGCTCACTGCGCTGATCACCGACAGCGAGACAGCGCCGAATCCACGCATGATCTACGCGCTTCCCGATGGTCACCGGTGGGACCGGACGCCGGGGGTGACCTTGCTCGGCGACGCCGCACACCTCACTGCGCCAAACGGTGAAGGCGCAAACCTTGCCATGTTCGACGGCGCAGAACTCGCAAAGGCGATCGCCGCGTCGCCTGACGACGTCGAAGCCGCCCTCGCCGCCTACGAAGCGGCGCTGTTCCCGCGCAGCGAGGCCGCCGCCGCAGGCGCAAACCAGATCCTGACGCTTTGCCTCGACGACCGCGCGCCGCTCGGACTGGTCGACTTCTTCCGTGGCACGCCGCAGGAGAGCACGTGAGGGACGGGCCTCGCGTCAGACGGCAACCGTCGAAACCGGACAATTGGGGCACGATCGGAAAACGTGGCAATCGTTGTTTGCGCGCGACAGAGCCCAGCACGTTGCGCGGAGATCATGCGCCAACAAACAGGTAAGACATGAATCGATCGTCGTCCTTTCGGATGACGACCCAGCGTCAGGCCTTCACCTCCTTGGCATAGATCTCCGGCTTGAAGCCGACGAGCAGCTTGCCGCCGAGATCCAGCACCGGGCGCTTGATCATCGAGGGCTGCGCCAGCATCAGCGCGATCGCCTTGCTCTCGGTCAGGCCGTCCTTGTCGGCGTCGGGCAGCTTCTTGAACGTGGTGCCGGCGCGATTGAGCAGCACCTCCCAGCCGACCGCATCGCTCCACGCCGTGAGTGTCGCCTTGTCGATGCCGCCACTCTTGTAGTCGTGAAAGTCGTAACGCACACCATTGTCATCGAGCCAGGTGCGCGCCTTCTTCATCGTGTCGCAGTTCTTGATTCCGTAGATCGTGATGCTCATGGCAAGCGTCCTCAAACAATCGTGTCCGACCGCAGCGGATGTCTCATGTTGCGACAATCGGCCCCGCATTTTGCAGTGCGATTCACTCGCTTTTGATGCGGCAGACACCACTCGTTCCCCAGTCGGAATTCATGCCGAGCTTTGCCATGAAACTGTCGGGAGAGCATTACATTTTCTTCGCATCCCCGGCGTATCTGGCGCGCGAACAGGAGACCGCGATGGGCAAGATCATGGTACGTTGTCCGCAGACCGGCCGCAGCATCGAGACAGGGATGGAAATGGACGCCGCGCGCTTTCAGCGCATGCCCGTGTTCTTCTCACGCGCCTACTGCCCGCACTGCCGCATCTACCATGAATGGTTCGCCGCCCATGCCTGGGTCGATGAGACGCGCGACCGCGAGCGCATCGAGCTCGCCTGACTGAACACCCACATAACGTATGCCACGAGATTGTAGGCTGGCCGAAGATGGGCCGGCCCCGGAAGCCCAGCTCACGACAGCAGAGCGGCGATATCGTCCTCGGTGAGCGCCTTGCCGATATTGCCCTCGCAATCGAACAGTGAATCGGCCAGTGCCTGCTTGCGCAGCTTCAGCTCGCCGATCTTCTCCTCGATCGTGCCGGCGGTCACGAGGCGATACACGAACACCTTCTTGTCCTGGCCGATGCGGTGGGCGCGGTCGATCGCCTGCGCCTCGACGGCGGGATTCCACCAGGGGTCGTAGATAATGACGGTGTCGGCTGCCGTCAGGTTCAGACCGACGCCGCCGGCCTTGAGGCTGATCAGGGACACAGGACTATCTCCGTTCTGGAACGCCTCGATCGCATGCTTGCGATCGCGCGTCTCGCCGGTCAGGAGCTCGTAGCGGATGTCCGCCGCCTCGAAACGTTCCTCGATCAGCGCGAGCATCGAGGTGAACTGCGAGAAGATGATGATCTTGCGCCCCTCGCTGAGCAGTTCCTCGACCATCTCCATCAGCCGGTCGAGCTTGGCCGAGGGCCGCTCGATCTTGTCGAGCTTCACCAGACGCGGATCGCAGCAGACCTGGCGCAGGCGCAGCAGCGCTTCGAGCACGATGATGTGGCTGCGGGCAAGACCGCGCTCTTCGAGCGCCTTGCGCACCTTCGTCGCCATCGCCGCGCGGATCGAATCATAGAGGTCGCGCTGCTTGCCGTCGATTTCCACGGTCTCCACGATGTCGATCTTGGCCGGCAGCTCGGACGCGACCTCTTCCTTGGTCCGACGCAGCAGGAACGGCTTGACGCGGCGGGTCAGCGCCGCCGCCCGCATCTTGTTGCCCTCCTTCTCGACCGGCGTGCGCCAGTTGCGCGCGAACGCGGTCTTGTCGCCGAGATAGCCCGGGTTGACGAAACTCATGATCGACCAGAGTTCGCCGAGATGGTTCTCCATCGGCGTGCCCGTGAGGCAGAAGCGATGGCTGGCCTTGATCGCACCGAGCCATCGCGTCGTGGCGGCATTGGGATTCTTGATGGTCTGCGCCTCGTCGAGAATGGCCATGTGCCAGTCGCGTCCGAGGATGAGCTCATGGTCGCGCGCGATCAGCGGATAGGTGGTGAGCACGACATCGTACTCCGAAATCTGCGCGATCAGCTCCTTGCGAGCAGCGCCGTGGAACACCAGGACCTTCAGCTCGGGAACGAATTTGCGGGCCTCGTTGAACCAGTTCGTCATCAGGCTGGTCGGCGCGACGATCAGCACCGGCGTCGTCAGCGCGCCGCGCGCCTTCTCCAGCGCCAGAAGGGCCAACACCTGGACGGTCTTGCCGAGACCCATGTCGTCTGCGAGGACGCCGCCGAGATCGGCCTGCCGCAGGAGATCGAGCCAGGCGACGCCCTGCTGCTGATAGGGGCGCAGCGTGGCGGTGAAGCCGGCGGGCAGCTTCAATTCATCCTGCCGATGCTGCCGCACCAGATCCGCGAGCCGGCGCAGATCGTCGGGTCCTTTGAACGCGCCCGGATCGTGCGCCAGCAGCGGCACGAGCTGGGCACGGGACAGCTTGATCTTGCCGGACTTGTCGAAGGCGCCGCCGCTCAGCCGCATCGTCTGCAGCGCCAGCAGGACCGGCAGGAAACGGCCGGCCGCCAGCGCCAGATGCCGGCCGTCAGGCAGCGGCACATACATGTGCTTGGCATCAGCATCGGCGTCAGCCAGCGCGTCGAGGATTCCGGGTTGCGCGAGTAGACGAGCCAGCAACTCGGCGAGGTCATGCGGCCGGCCATCGACGTCGATCTTGAAGCCGAACTCGAACCAGTCGATTCCGGAGCCCTCGATCTCCATGTCGACGAGACCGGAGGACTCCGCCAGCCGATACGGAAAATCGTCGTCGATGCGGATCTCGAACCCCTGCTCGTGCAATGCGCCGAGCTCGAGATGGACGAACTGCAGCCAGCGGCCCTCATCCTCGAAGGTCAGGTCGCCGGCATGACCTCCATAATTGTAGGTCTGGACTTTCCTGAGCGGAACGAGGCCGAGCTCGGTCAGCAGCTTGGATGCCTTTCGCTCGTCGGCCTTGGCGCGCGTGACGAGATGCACCCGGCCGTCGTGGAATGCCTCGACCTCGGCGCCGCTGCCGGAGCCGTCGATCTCGATCGGCCCGTAGCGGAAGCCGAGCCGGACCGCGCCGAGCGGAAGCCCGCTGCCATGCTCACCGCGAAAGCCGTAGCCGGGATAGGGTCCGCGCAACAGGCGCAGGATCGGCGCGGGCTTGGCTTCGATCTTGACGACCTCGGTCGGTGGCGCCGGAAGATGAGCCGGATCGAGCGACGGCAAACGCCGGCTGAGATGGCGGCTGACTTCACCGATCAGCACCGATGGCACCACCGGCGCGCTCAGCAAGTGGTGTGCCGTGCGCGGTGCAATCCCGGGATCGACCTCGCCGACGATGCCGAGCGTCTCGTCGGCATAGACGGGCGCCTCGGCATGCAGCGCAAGGACTCCGTCAACGACGAGCCGTGCACCGATCCCCCTCCGCCCGACCGGCTGCCATTCGATGCGGCCGCTGCGCTTGTCGCCCCAGCGCAACAGCGGCCCGGTGTGGTCGTGCCAATAGGCCCTTCCGGTTTCGACGATCCGCTTCATCAGCGCGGCCGAGCCGATCCGGTGCGCCCACATGTTGCCGACATAAGCCTGTCCGCCAAGATGCGCCAGAATCTCGATGTCGCTGTCGCGATAGAACGCCGGCGCCCGCTCCGCGCCGCCCCCCACGTTGTCGACTTTCGAAAACACGTCGGCGAAGCTGTCGTCCTTGCGCAATCTCACCGACCACACCAACGCGACCGGAAACGGTGCCTGCCCCGCCTCCGTGTGAACCCGCACGCCGTAGATCAGCCTTTGCCTCACCTCGGCCGGGTACGTATCGCCGCGGCTGACCGTGCCGATCTTGGCCAGCCAGGAGACGATCTCCGGCGGCAGCACCAGCGGCTTCGCCTTGGCTGCGGCAGCGGTCTTGGCCGGCCACGTCTCGACCGGGCCCATGTCCGACGATTGCTCGATGGCTTCGAGCAACACCGCCGCGACATGCTTGCAGTTGTGCCTCATCGGGCAGGAGCATTCACCGGAGACGTTGACGCGGCCGTGCTTGTCGGGCTTCAGCAGGATCTCGACGTCGTAGGCCCATGCCTGCGACCCCTGCACGGAGGCAGCCAGCTCGCGACCGTCCTCGCTGATATCGAGATCGGCAACGCTTCCGCTGATCTGCAGAAGCTCCGCCTTCTGAAAGGCGGCGTGGCTGAAGAAGGCACGAACGTCCCGGGGCTTTTTGAACGGAAGCGGCATGCATGGCGAACCTGGCGCACGCCAGCAATGCGTACGCAGCACCCATGTACCATGATCAATCCGCTGGGATCCCTCTATCACGCAGCCTGTGGATATCTCTTGGGGACGAATGAGGGTCGATCACGAAATTCCTCATTCGTCGTTCGGATCGCTCTTCAGCGGCTTGTCGGAATCTCCCGGCAGCAGGCAGGGATACAGCTCGGTGAAGGTGAACTCGGTCGCACCGGTGGCGCGATCGAACCGCAGCACGACGTCGAAGCGCTTGCCCGACCAATGGGTAGGCAGATCGCCGGCGTTGCTGACCGGCAGCCGCGGCAGGATGTCCGAGATGATCGCCTTGTGCTCCCAGGCCACCAGCACGGTGCCGGACAGCGGCAGCAGCGCCTCGACCAGCGCCGCCTCCTGCCCCTTGGCGAATGACGTATTCGGCTTGGCGAGGCCTACGCGCGCAGCGAGTTCCAGCACGGTCTCGTAGGGACGCCGGCTGGGATCCGAGCCGGCATTGCTGCTATCGGGATCGGCCGCGTAAACAGCCTGCGGCGTCGGATAGGTCGCGCCGCCCAGTCCGCTGCCGAACAGCGCGGTCCACGCCCCTGCCCGCTCCCAGCCGAAGATCACCAGCGACTTCGAATCCGGCTTGCCCTTGTGGGTCAGGCCGGGGCCTGTCGCGTCGCCATCAGGCTTTTCGGCGTGGCGAATGATCAGCAGCGTCAGCGCATCCATCGGCTTCCCCTTATACGCGGTCATCATACAGGCACCACACGGAAATGCTACTTGAGATTGTAACTCAGCGAACGCATCATGCCGCTTTCAAATGGGGGATCATTTCAGATGAGCATGGGATTGCGACAGACACGCCGTACATTCATGGCAACGGCCGCGATGGCCGCAGCGGGCACGGTGATCTCGCCGGCGCCAGGCCGCGCCGCCGCAAAATATCGCCGCTACAGCGTCACGAGCCCCGAAGGGCAGAAGATGCTGGCGAGCTACGCCAAGGGCGTCGCAGCGATGCTGCAACTGCCGGCGAGCCATCCGCAGAACTGGTTCCGCAATGCGTTCATTCATCTGATGGACTGCCCGCACGGAAACTGGTGGTTCTACGTCTGGCACCGCGGCTATCTCGGCTATTTCGAGCAATCGATCCGCGCACTCAGCGGCGACGACAATTTCGCGCTGCCGTATTGGGACTGGACCGAGCTGGCGGAAATTCCGGCGGGCATGTTCGACGGCGTGCTGACGCCGACCGACAAGGCCTATCAGCCGTTCACCGCGAACCTCGCGGTCTTCACCTCGTTCATCAAGCCGACCCTGGCCGACTACTGGAACGGCCTGTCGAAAGACCAGCGCGGGCAGCTCGACATCCGCGGCTACAAGTCGATCGACGCCGTCTGGAACGACGTCACCGGCTTCTCGCCCTCCGCCAATGCCGGCATCTCCGGCAATGAGGCGTTCGCGACGACCTGCGCGTCGCGCTATCTGTCGCGCGACAATCCGAAGCTCGATGCCAAGACCGCTTATGACGTCTCGCCCTTCGTGATCATGGCCGGCCTGCTGCCGACCGACTTCTACAATGCCGACAACTATCTGAGCTTCACCAGCTCGAAGACCGCTTCGCACAACACCCAGCCGAACGGCACGACCAAGTTCTCGACCTTGGAAGGTCTGCCGCACAACAAGGTTCACAACTACATCGGTGGTGTCGGGCCGCTGGATCCCGGTCCCTACGGCAACATGACCAACTTCCTGTCGCCGGTCGATCCGATCTTCTTCCTGCATCATTCGAACATGGACCGGCTGTGGGACGTGTGGACGCGCAAGCAGAAACGCCTCAACCTGCCCTATCTGCCGCAGGGCAGCGACCTGAAGACCTTCTCCGACGAGCCGTTCTTGTTCTACGCGGACGGCAAGGGCGGTTATGTCGGACCGAGCAAGGCCGGCGACTACATCTCGACCGACCGCTTCGACTACGACTACGCGCCGGGCTTCGGCGAGGACATCGTCAATCCGCCGGCAGTCGCCTCGGCGCCGCAGGCCAAGCCGCAGCAGGGCTCGGTCAAGGCCAATGCGGGCACGGTGAAGATTCCCGGCGATGCGCTCGAAGCGCATCTGGCGGCGACGCGGCCGCAGCCGCTGATGGCGCAGATCACGCTGCCCCGCCCAAGCGGTTATTCGACCGTGCGCGAGTTCGACGTCCTGGTTAACGCGCCCGCCAATGTCACCCAGGTGACAGCCGACAGCCCCTATTACGCCGGCACGATCGCGTTTTTCGGCGCGATGATGCCGGGCATGGTCATGACCATGGATGCGACCTTTGCCGTGCCGCTGCCGAAGAAGCAGGAGGCGTTCACCGCCTTGCGCGCCGCACCCAACCAGCCGCTGAGCATCCGTATCGTGCCCTCGGGCGGCGTCGGTGCTGCGCCGGCGCTGAAATCCCTGTCGGTCGGACCGCTGCGCCCGTGACTGGCCGGCGCGCCGCGCTGCGGGTTTGCGTGACGCTGCTTCTGACTGCGGTGCTTCCCTTGTCGTCGTCAGCACAGGCGCCTTCTGAAGCGGTCGATCTGGTCCTGCCGCGGCCGCTCGGCGCCGGCGAGACTGCCGTCATCGAGATTCGCCTGGGCGCGCTGGCGCGTGGCCAGGAGGTCACGGTCACGACGGCATCCGGGATGCTGCTCGGGACGGTCTCGCCATTCGGGCTTCGCGCCGGCGAGGACGCCGGGACCTACGCGCTTCCGGTGCCGACGGACGCGATCGGCGGCGGGCGACTGACGATCCGCCTCAGCATCAGCCAGCCCGGCGGCAGCCGCGCGCCGACGCGGCAGGAGGTTCGCAGCGTCACGCTGAAGGTCGCGCCGCGACCATGACCAATCTCCGGCCGCTCAGTCGCTCCGCGCGGGGCTGGACCGGGCCTGCTCGAACGGGCTCGCCATGCTCGGCTGGCCGATCCAGCCGCGGTTGAGCAGCCGGGTGAACGGCGGGCATGCCTCGCCGCGGATCCGCGCCATCGCCTCCTGATAGGGGCCGACGGTGCGCAGTCTCTCCGGCAGCAAGCCGTAGGCGCGCGGCAGCCAAATGCGGGCACGCGCAGCGCTGCGGCGGTCGCGCTCTCCGTACGGCAGATCGAAGCCCTGCCGCAGCCGATCCGGCAGCATCTCGGCCGTCAGCGCGGTGAACCAGCGCGGCGGGCCGATCCATGTCGCCTCGCCCGCGAAGATGCGCCGTGCGATGTCGCGCGCGGCCGTGCTGACGGTGAGCGTGTCCGATTGCATCATCGCAGCGGTATAGGCCTTGAACGACGTCCAGTCCGGCGGCAGCGCGTCGCGCGGAATTCCGAACAGGGCCGCGAAGCGCATCGCCTCGCGCCAATATTGCTCGCGCTCGGCCTCCGTCAGCGGCGGCCGCAACAGGCCGTATGACATCATCGCCGTCTCCACCAGCGTGGCATGGACCCAGCGCAGCGCCTCGACGTCATTGGCGAGAAAGCGCGAGCCGGCCGCGAACGGCCCGACCGTCTCGGCCATCACGCCGTCGACGGCGGCATGACGCCGATACAGCCGGCGTGCCACAGCGACCGCCTGCGCGCGCGTGCCGAACACCATCGTGTAGACGATGCCGAACGTGCGGTGGAAGCGGCCGAGCGGATCGGCGAACACTTTCGACTGGCCAGCAATTCCGGCCGCCACCCAGGGATGGGCGAGCTGCAGCAGCAGCGCGCGGCCCGCACCGAGAAACAAGGCGGCCTCGCGATGCACGCGCCACATCACGCTGTCGGGCGGCAGCACGCCATCGCCCGCGCCAGCCGGCGCGGACAGCACCTCGTCCAGGCGGCGCTCGAGATCGGCCTCGCTGACGATCACGGCCGCTTCGGGATCTCCAGCCCGCGCTGCACGGCCGGCCGCGCCAGGCCGCGCTCCAGCCAGGCCGGAACGTGCTTCAATTCATCGAAGGCGACGAGCTCGCGCGCGCCGTAGAAACCGATCAGGTTGCGCACCCAGCCGAGGCTCGCGATGTCGGCGATGGTGTAGTCGCCGTCCATGATCCATTGCCGGCCGTCCAGCCGGGCTTCGAGCACGCCGAGCAGCCGCTTGGATTCGGCGACGTAGCGCTGCAGCGGCCGCTTGTCCTCGTACTCGCGTCCCGCGAATTTATGGAAGAAGCCGAGCTGGCCGAACATCGGCCCGATGCCGCCCATCTGGAAATGCACCCATTCGAGGGTCTGCCAGCGCCGCGCCGGATCGGCGGGGAGGAATTGTCCCGTCTTCTCGGCGAGATAGTGCAGGATCGCGCCGGACTCGAACAGGCCGAGCGGCTTGCCGCCGGGGCCGTCGGGATCGATGATCGCGGGAATCTTGCCATTGGGGTTGAGCGAGAGAAACTCCGGCGTCTTCTGATCGTCCTTGCCGAAATCGATCGCGTGCGGCTCGTAAGGCAGTCCGGTCTCCTCCAGCATGATCGAAACCTTCACGCCGTTCGGCGTCGGCAGCGAATAGAGCTGGATGCGGTCGGGATGCTGCGCCGGCCAGCGCGTGGTGATCGGGAAGCTGGAGAGATCGGACATGATGGCTTTGCTCGCGCTTTGCTCGTTGAGGCCTCAATCTAAGTCCGTGCGCGGCCGCCGCAAGTCCGATGCGGAACCGGTCGCGGCCGATGGTCTTATGGTGCTGCATCGTGCAGAAAGCCGGCATGCCGAGCTCGACCTACCAGTTGATCATGCAGGCGATGAGCACGCGCCAGCAGGTTCTGTGCATGTATGGCGGCTTCGCCCGTGCGATCTGCCCGATCATCCTCGGCCACACCGCAGGCCGCGAACGCGTGCTGGCGTTCCAGTTCGCGGGCGGCGCGAGCAGCGGCCTGCAATCGGGCGGTCAATGGAAGTGTTTCGATGTCGCTGACATGAGCGAGGTCGAGCTGCGCGAGGGACGCTGGCATTCCGGGCGCAGCCATCGCCAGCCGCAATATTGCGTCGCCGAGGTCGAGCTCGACGTCAATCCGGACAGCCCCTACGACCCGAAGCGATCGATCACGACGCCTCGCCGCCGCAAGCCCAAACGCTGATGTTACTGCGGCTCGCGCAGACGCACGCGCAACAGCGCCGGCAGCTTCGCCGTGGCGCCATGCTGCGCCAGCTTCGCCGCGACACGGTGCATCAGCGCCGAGGCGCCCTGCTTCGCGAACACCTTGATGCCGCGCGCGCTGAAATCGACCACGACCTCATGATGGCGCATGCCCTTGCCGCCCTTGACCAGGCCAAGGTCGCGCACCAGGCAATAGTGCCCATCGCTCATGCGTGCCAATCGGGTGTTCTCGAACATGCTTCGAAGCAATGCACCGAGTCGAGATTCCGTCAAGATTGACAGGAACGACTCATGAACTCAGCACCTCGCGAACAGGCCGCCGCGGTGCATAGGGCAACGTGGGGCCATAGCCGAAGCGCAGCACGATGTCCGGCCGCCTGCTCGTCCCGATCACGCGCGCCAGTTCGGGGCGCAAGGCGGCCACTTCGACCGGCTGGTTGATGAAGGCGAGCTTGAGACCGAGCCGTGTCGCCTCGAGCGCGAAGCGCTGACACGCCTGCCCGACCCTGATCCAGTGCGCGGGATCGGCCTGCTCGGCCGCGAACACGGCAAGACCGGCCGATGAGCCGATCTGGCGCGCATATTTGTCGTTCTCCGCTGCTGCGTTGAAGAGGTGGTCGAAGGCGATGCCGCCGAGCGCACTCGGCAATGAGGGATTGCCGCTCGCGGCCGCGAACAGGCCGTCCCCCGTCGCCATCGCGCTGCGCGGATTGAACCGCAGCCAGGACTTCAGCTCGCGCATGAACGCTACGTCGCGCATCTGTGCGTCGTTGCCGGCGACGACGAGATCACGGATGTTCGCGATCACGGTGCGATCCGTGATGAGAGCAAGATCGACGCCTTGCATGGCCGCAGCAGCCTGCAGCGCCGCGAGATCGCCCGGCGGCACGGCACGTCCGTCATAGTCGGCGCGTGTCGACTGCCTGCGAACGATCGCGGCCAACAGCGGATCGTCATGCGGCTTGGCGTTCGTAAAGCCGTAGCGCACGGTCTGTCCGTCGATGGCAACCTCGCCCGGTCGGCCGCTCGCAGCCGCTGCGATCGCGAGATTGGTGGCGGCGCAGCCGAGGCTGACGAACAGATGATGGTCATCCGGATCGACCACCGGCGTGCGCCGCGCCGGATCGGGGCGGATCTCGATCGCATCGCCGGTGACGCGAAACCGCCACGGCTGGGTGTTGTGGCCGTTGGCTGCGAGCGTCGCGTAGCGGATCACGTCGGCGATCTCGGGCGACAGCGGCGCGCGCAGCCGGCTGCTATACTCGTCATACTCGCGCATCGTGCCGGTTGCGGCGCGCCAAGTGCCGGCGCCGAGCGCCGCCGCTGCAAGCGCGCTGCCGCCTCCTATCAGGACCTGCCGTCGATTCATCACAATGCGCTCGCACTTTTTCGCCGCGATCTCGATGCGCTTACGATAAACATGCACCGCATTGGTGGGTTGTCGCAGATCAAGGCCGCAGCAGCACGCAAGACCGCCGGCACCACGCTGTTGACAGCACCAACAAAGCGGCGTATGTCCCGCGGCCTCGCGAACGACTGCGTTCGCGCTGATGCAAGAGCAACCAAGAGCCCGACGATGTCCTTCGACTACGAACATCTCATCTGCGTGTCCAACGGCTTTATGCCGACGGATGGCGCACGCCATGCTCGAGGGAGCGATCTTGCCTGACGCAAGATCAACAGTCCGCATCACACGGACCCTCCCGAGCCAGCCGCTCCGGAGGGTTTTTTGTTGCCCTCACGCGAGCACGCTGCACGGCGAACGAACGATAGTCCCGGCATCAACCGGACGGGAGACCCGGATCCCGGGGCTCGCGCAGGTGATGCGCGTGGCCTGAGCGCGCGGGGCCTGTCGGAGGGAACGAAGGCGTGATGCCGGATACCGATGACAGAGCAGGCTCCCTGGAGCTTGCAAACAGCGGCGCCGCACAGCGCCGCAGACAAGCTTTTTGAATTCCCGGCCGTTCGCGGCCGGGAGGTGCTGGTGGTGAAGATCACGGATCCTTCGCGCCAATGCGGCCATGAGCCGCCTTCGATCGATCGTACCGTGGAATCCGTCAAGCGAGATGGGTGAGTCGCGGGTTGCGGCAAGGCGCAAGCCAAGCCTGCGTTTCGATCGTCGTATCGCCGTGATCGCCCGTTCCCCAGCATGCCATCAACGCTGCTCGGCCACGTGACGCGGCCGGGCGTCCAACGGCGGTGGTGAAGATGCCTGTTACTTCGTTGAAACCGAGTGCCCTCCGGGGCAGCAACAGCATCGCCCATTCCCCGCCGAACTCATCCACGAGCCGTGGTGAAGACGACTGTTACTTCGCTTGCCACGCCAGAGGTCACGGGTTCGAATCCCGTCCGGCGGCTTGCCGGTAGCTCAGAGGTCAGAGCGCTGTCCGGTCCGCGAAAGTGGGACCGGGTCTCAGTCGTCGCCTGTTCCCGGCTCGTGATCCATCTCAACCGGTGACCGTCATCGAACGGACCGTCACCTCGTTACGGCGCAGCCCCCGCTGCGCCATCTTCTTCCACGCGCCGTGGTGAAGAGTGCTGATACTTCGACTGATAATCGAGAGGTCGTGGGTTCGAATCCCATCCGGCGTTCCATGCACCGGTAGCTCAGCGGTAGAGCACTTTCCGGTCCACGGAAGTGGACTGGATCTCAGCATTCGCCTGTTCCCGGCGCGTGGTCCATCTCGGTAGTGATCGTTTCCGACGAGGCGATCGCGGACCGGCCGGTGGTGAAGAGCGCTGTTACTTCGGGGCCACAAGGCTGGAGGTTCGACTCCTCTCGAACGAAGGGCTGATCTTCAGACCCGGTTCGAAGCTCGTCGGATCGAGCGTGTGGCTGCCAGCAATGGCAAGTCAGCCTCGCCCCTTCCCCGGCAATTCTATCCATCATCAACCCAAGAGGAGGCCACCATGGTCAGGCTCAACACGTTCCTGCGCGCCTTCACCCATGAGGGTGCGCCATCCCGACAGCTCCCGCCCGTCCAGGCGCTGCAGCGCACGCTGATGAGCTGCCTGCTGTGGGAAGACCAGTTCTACGAGGACGGGATCGCGATCGCCGATCGCATCAAGTCGCTCGTGCCGCAGGTCGAGCCGCGCGAGGTGGCTCAGCTCGCGGTCCGTGCGCGCGAGGAGATGAAGCTGCGGCACGCGCCGCTGCTCGTCGCCCGCGAGATGGCGCGGCTGCCACAGCACCGTGCGCTGGTGGCCGAGACGCTGTCGCGCATCATCCAGCGGCCGGACGAGATGACCGAGCTGCTCGCCATCTACTGGGCGGACGCTCTCGGTCCGCAGCAGCAGCGCAAGCGGCAGCCGGTCTCGGCCCAGGTCAAGAAGGGGCTGGCGAAGGCGTTCCCCAAGTTCGATGCCTATCAGCTCGCGAAGTATGACCGCGAGGGGCCGGTGCGGCTGCGCGACGTCCTGTTCCTGGTTCACGCCAGGCCCAAGGACGCCGCTCAGGAGGCGGCGTGGAAGCAGCTCGTCGATGGCGAGCTGGCCTCGCCCGACACCTGGGAGGTCGCGCTGTCGGCCGGTGCGGACAAGCGTGCGAGCTTCGAGCGGCTGATCGCAGAAAAGCGGCTCGGGGCGCTGGCGCTGCTGCGCAACCTGCGCCTGATGCAGCAGGCGGGCGTGCCGCGGGCAACCGTCGCGGCCGCGATCGAGACGATGCGGACGGACAGGATCCTGCCGTATCGGTTCATCACGGCGGCACGGCACGCGCCCGACTTCGAGCCTGAGCTCGAGCAGGCGATGCTGCGCGCGATCAAGAGCTACGCGCGGCTTCCGGGCCGCACGCGGCTGCTGATCGACGTCTCCGGCTCGATGTTCGCGAGCCTGTCCGCGAAGTCGGAGATGACGCGCGCGGACGCAGCGTGCGGGCTGGCGATCCTCGCCCGCGAGGTCTGCGACGAGGTGGAGATCTTCACGTTCAGCGACGCTGTCGTGAAGGTGCCGCCGCGCCGCGGCTTTGCGCTGCGCGATGCGATCCTCGGGTCGCAGCCGCATTCCGGGACCTATCTCGGTCGTGCGGTCAAGGAGGTCGACCGCAACGGCGACCGCTTGATCGTCTTCACTGACGAGCAGAGCCACGATCCGGTGCCATCGCCTCGGGCGCGCGGGACCATTGTCAACGTGGCGTCGTACCAGCACGGGGTCGGCTACGGACCCTGGACGCGGGTCGACGGCTTCTCCGAGGCCGTGATCGCCTGGATCGCGGCGCAGGAGGAGAGCTCGCGAGGCGCGCCCCTGCACTGACGACAACGGACCCGGACGCGCCACAGGCGCGCCCGGGTCTTCCTGCGACAACGTACGTTCGACAACTACTTCACTTGATCGCCTCGCGGAGCCCGCTTCAGCAGCGGCGCCACGGTTTCGATCTCATCGGTCATCACGCCTCCGTCGAAGTTCTCGGGCAGCCGGGCGATATCGTCGGGCGTATCCAGCCCGGCAGAGAACGACTCGCCGTGATAGGAGCCGATGACGAAGGCGCTGCTTCCGGCTCGTGCCATTCGCTGGAGGAATCGATCCGGCCAGCCCCAAAGCCAGGGCGCGACGTTGATCGGAGCCAGGACCAGCATGTTCCGGCACGCGGACGGAATCAGCCCCGTCCAGCCGTAGCCGATATAGCGAAGCAGGCAGCCCTTCAGCATGCCGCGCGACATCACCTTGAGATCCGGCAGCGCGGCCCTGAGCATCGCGATCGGCGCGTCGCCGCCATAGACCATCAGCCGGCTGCGTTGTGCCGCATCGATCTGCGCCAACGCCGCCGCAAGCAGCCGGCCTTCCGTGGGATCATTGCTCTTGATATTGATCAGAAACGACCTGTCCGGAAACGTCGCTAAGACCTCGTCCAGCGACGGCATCAAGCCGATGCCCTTGCCGCGAAACGGGAAGGTCTGGCCTCCATCGGCCGTGTACCCATAGCCGATGTCGAGGCGCCGCAGCTCCGTCATCGCATGCTCGCGCGTGACGCCCTTGCCGTCGGTGCGGCAGTCGAGCGTCCAGTCATGGAACACCGCGAAGAGGCCGTCAGTGGTCGGATGCACGTCGAATTCGACGATATCGGCGCCGGCGGCGAAGCTCGCGCGCATGGAGGCGATGGTATTCTCGAGATAATCATGAGTTGGCCGCAGCATGCGCGCAGCCGTGCAGGTATCGCCCGTCAGACCGGTGCGATCGAATTGCTGCGACACACCGCGATGGGCCAGGAGCAGCGGCCGCCCAGCCGTCTTCGCGACCAGCAGACTGGTGTTGTTGACGAACACGAAGCCGGCGCACAGCAGTGCGAGCAGGCCAGCGCATTTCCAGAATCTGCTCACGCGATGCCAATTCCGAGATGATTCGAGCCGAATTGCATCTTTGGCTGCTCAAGGCGGCAAGATTTCGCCCTAGCTTGGTTGCGTGTTCGGCGCATGGGAGCAGCGGAACACACTAATCAATCCACCGCTGTAATCGGGAGACCTCAACCGAGCCGAGCGCGGGCCTTCATCAGCGCGAAGCCCAGCAGGTTGAGGCCGGGCCAGACGGAGGGATCGCGCGCCCCGGGGATCGTCGGCTGCAAGGCCGATGCCCCAGATGCGATCGACCGGGCTCGCTTCGACCAGCACGGCATCACCGGTGGAGCGCAGCCAGTCCGCGAGTGCCGGGTTCTGGCCGAATTTCGCGACATTGCCGTGCACCGCCACCTCGAAGCGGTGGGCGGTCCAACGCGCATCATCGAAGCCGCGGACAGCCCGGCCGAGCTTCTTCGCCTGCGATGGACCAGGCGCTGCCAGAATGGCGTCGTGCGTCTCCTGATCACCGAACAACGCCGCCTTCTGCGCCATCATGTAATGCTCGGCGGTCGCATAGGCCCGCCCATCGAGCGCGAACGCAGCCGGCCACTACTGGCTGAGCACGTGCTTGCCGATCTCGTCCGTCCTGGCGGTGTGTCCCCAGAACAGCAGTAGCTCCGGCGTGCGACCGTCGGCGATTGCGGCCTTCAGAGATTCGACATCTTCGATTGGCATCACGACCACCATCTCGTTGCGGGCAGCGGCCGGGTGTGCCAGATTTTCCTGCGATGGACAAACTTGTCGTGCGTGAGCCACGACCCTTACGCTCCGAACGCGCGCAAAATTCGGCCGCTTTAGAATCGGAGGTTGACGGGGCTAGCCGAACTTCTCGGGGCGAGGGCGCGCCCGGGTCCTGACGCTCATCGGGCCCGAGGGCGAAACCGAGATCCGGGTGTCCTGAACGCAACCGGACAGCTCACGAGACTTGCCCCGCGCATCTCGCTCCGCAGCCAGGCCCACGCGCGCACGATGAAGCTTGCGCCTCAATCGCTGTCCTGCTGCGGTCTTGGCAGATCGAGGGCCGAGCGCAGCCGTCCCTGCCCCCGTCGATACAAGGTCGCGTAGCTCGCCGGCGCCAGCAGGTCCGGATGCGCTTCGAAGCCGTCGACGACCTTGTTGAAGGCGATCTCGCCGCAACCCGGTGTGGCGCAATCCCGCTTGTGTTTCGGGCAGGTGCTGAAATAGCAGAGACGTCCGAGATAGCGGTCGGTGCCGGGCGCGATCAGGAAGATCTCGACCTGATGGCCGACCGTGCCGGGCCCCGTGCCGGCCTTGTAGGCGGCGGCCAAGGCTCCATCGCGGGCCCTGCGGATGTCGCCCAGCCGATGCTGCGAGCTGATCCACACGGCGAGATCGAGATCCTTGCATTCGTGCCAGACCTCGACGCCAGCGCGGCGAAAATCGCGAAAGCGCGGCACCTCCTTCCACAGCGGCTTGGCCACCGAGCCGATCACCGCAATCGCCTCGATCTCCTCGAACGCAGCCAGCGCATCGGTCACGATGTCGGCAGCCCGGCGGAAGTCGTGCTGCTGCCGCAGGAGAATGTCGTTCTGCTGCTTGATCTCGGCGCGCGATACCATGTCATTCCGGTCGGCTGTGTGCGGACCAGCCTTCAACCAGGCCGCCTCCGCATCGAGACTGAGCGGGCTCAATCATCAATGACCTCGGTATCAGCCTCATTCGTGACGACGACATCAAACTTGGTCGCACCGGTCGAGGTCGTCTGGTTGCCCCACCTCGACCACACCGAGCTGATCCTCGGCCGGCCCTGCCAAAGCCACGGTCTGTACACTCCAGCTTCCATCGGCATTGTACGTCACGTTGAACGTCGTGTATCCGGGCGTCGCGTCGCACACCGCCGCGTTGATCGACGCGTTCGTGAAGTTCACGACGGTCCCGGCGGGATATTCCCCAGTCTGGACGTAGAAGATCATGACCGGCTGGCAGTCGATATCCATCAAAAATGTGAGATGAGCGTCCGACGTGGCGTGGGGCGGCGAAGCCTGGCTATCGAGACTATTCGCATAGACCTGCAGTTCACCCGAATACACCGCCAGCTGCTGAAAGATGAAAAAGTTCTGCAGGTCGAGGCTCTCGTTGATGACATTGATAGTAATGGTGGCCATGTTGATCTTCTCTCCGCCGATGGTTTCCCAAGTTCGCCTCGAGCCGCAACGATCCCGGAGGCAACAACAGCCTGACGCATCAGCCTATCTATAATACCTCTTCTTTAATACTTCTTTTGGTTGTGCGACCGGCAAGTCGGGTTCTATGTTGGCTCCACCTCTGCCCGACGGGCGACTCAAGCACCGATTTGCCGACAGCGGCAGGCTTTCACCGCGCTCCGCGTCGCCGTCGCCCGACGCACGGCGAACGGTCTTCCAGCAACGCCCTCAATGCGTTGGCGGTGACGAGGTCACGCAAGCCAAAATTTCACTTTCGTTTTTTCGGAATCTGTGAAACAGTGTGCCCATCCCGCCTCGCCATGAGGGGCGCTTCGCGGTCGTCACGAACGTGGAGGCGGTGATGCGACGGGCACATTGTGTCGCAGCATGGCTTTGCCGTGCGGACGAACGACAGGGTGCGCCGGCGAAATCGTGTGGTCCTGACCTCCCGACGCCGAGGTCAAGCCGGCCGAGATGATGATCGGCAGGCGACGGGGGCAATCAAGCCGGTCCCCGGGGAGAGCACGTATAAGCCGCAAAACCGTTGCGCAGGGAAGGCCGGAATGTCCGGCTGAGCCTGTGGTTCCTGCCCCGTGCACTTCTTCACGCACGGGGGCCGCGGGTATCAGCGGATACCCGGTCTTCCCTGCGCCCTCTGTTCGAAAGAGGGACATCGTTCGGACACCACCCGGGTGCGCAACGCATCGCGGGATCGCGATCGCACATCCCGCTGTTTGACATCTGCATCAGACACGCCCGCGCCGATGCAGGCGCCGGCTCAAACTGCTCAGAGCTACTTGCCGAAGCTCATTTGCCCAAGGCTACCTGCCATCGTCGAGATGCACCAGCACCGCGGCATTGGCGATGATGATCGCGTCGCTGCCGGCCTCGGCCGGAATCTCCAGCCCGCCCTTCACGGCGGTGACGGTTACCGTGCCGTAGGGCAGCTCCTTGGCGACCGCTGCGGTGTCGACGGCCTCCGGATTCGGCACGCCGATGGTGACGTCCACGAACATGTCCTGCGGCGTCTTGCCGACCATGCGAAAGAAGCCCAGGCTGGAATGGCGGATCGCATCCGACACCGCGCGCCTGGCGGCCTTGGTGGCATCGCGGCCATGGACGTCGACGCCCATGCCCATCTCGGTGATACAGCGGACGCGCGCCATGTGTGTTCCCTCTTATTGTGTGGTTGGCGCGCGACCTTAGCGCGCGCGATGCCAAGTGCAACCGCTGCAAGCCTCAGGCGATCACGACGTCGCCGACCACGCCGCGCAGTGCGCCGAGCGCGGGTTCCTCCGCGGCGCGCGCATCGGTGATCAGGCTGTCGATGCGCTCCGGCGCGCAATAGGCGACGCGGCTGGTCTGGCCGATCTTGCTGTGGTCGGCGAGGATCAGCACGCGCCTGGCGGCTGCCGCCATCGCGCGGGCGACGTTGGCCTCCTCGATGTCGAAGCTGGTCGCGCCGTAGCGGTGGTCGACGCCGACCGGCGACAGCAGCGCGACGTCGGCCTGGAAGCGCTGGATCTCGGCAACAGTGGTCGAGCCGAACGTCGCCGGCAGGGTGCTGCCGAGCTCGCCGCCGAGCACGATGACGCGGTTGCTGCGCTCACTCGGGGCGCCGCCGATGATGGTCGCGACCTCGAACGAGTTGGTGACGATGGTCAGGCCCGACAAAGTCGCGAGCTCGCGGGCGAGGATCGAGACCGTCGAGCCGACGTCGAGAAACAGCGTCTGGCCTGGGCTGACCATGCGCGCCGCCGCCTGCGCGATCCGCGTCTTCTCGGCCAGCCGCACGCGGGCGCGCACCGTGATCGGCGGCTCCGCCTCCGGCGCGATCGCGGCGACGCCGCCATGGACACGGCGAAGCTCGCCGCGCGCCTCCAGCGCCAGCACGTCGCGGCGCACGGTCTCGCGGGAGACGCCGAGATCGGTGGCGATGCGGTCGGTGGTCGCGCGACCGACGGTGGCGAGCAGCGCGCGGATGCGCTGATGGCGGTCCTCCTGCAGCATCAGCGACGTCCGCTCCGCGCCGCCAGCCATTTCAGCGACAGCTGCATCACCAGGGCGGCGGCGCAGACCACCGCCATGATGCAGGTCGAGAACGCCGCGGCCTGCGACACGAAGCCGGCCTCGTCGAGCCGCATGACGGAGACTGCGGCGATGCCGAGCGAGGGCGTGACCAGGAAGATGACCGCGGACAAGGTCACCATCGAGCGCATGAACAGGAAGAAGAACACGGAGACCAGCGTGGGCGACATCACGGGAACGATGACATTGGCGAGCACTTGCGCAGCGCCGCTGCCGAGGCAGGTCGCCGCCTCCTCCAGCGCCGGCGGCACTGCGCGCATGCCGGTCACCATCGTGAGGAAGCCCTGGGTATGGTAGTGATAGAAGTTGCACAGCGCGAGCAGCAAGGTCGAGCCGTACAGCACCGACAGTGGCGATCCCGCGATGTTGAAGGCGAATATGTAGGACAGGCCCAGCACGAGGCCGGGCACGCCGACCGGCATGACGGCGACGAGATAGACGATCTTGGCCGGCCACGACGGCAGCCGGCGCAGGCCATAGACCAGCGCGAACAGCAGCAGCGTGCCGAGCCCCGCGGCGAACAGCGACACCAGGAGCGAGGTCCACAGCGGCGCGTAGCCGCCGCTCAGCGTGATGTCGTAATGCTTGAGCGTAAAGCTCAGCCGGTACGGCCACAGCCGCATGAAGCTGGCATAGACGACGACGCCGATGACCGCGAGCACGGAGAGGGTCGAAAGGCCCGTGACGATGGACAGCGGGATGTCCCGCGCCGGCACGAAGCTCTGTTGCGGCGGCACCGCGCCCTCGGACCCGCCGCCGAACTGGCGCTGCGCCGCGACGCGCTCGATATAGACGGCGAGGCCGGTCGGCGCGAGCAGCAGCAGGCCGACCGCGGCGCCAATGCCGAACTTCATCTGCCCGGTGACCTGGTTGTAGATCTCAGTCGCCAGCACGGCATAGTCGCCGCCGATAACGGCGGCATTGCCGAAATCGGTGATGGTGACCGTGAACACGACGAAGCCGGCGCTGAGCAGGCCGAACTTCACGTTCGGCAGGGTGATGTCGACAAACTGCCGCCAGCGCCCCGCCCCCATCACCTCGGCGGCGTCGTAGTAGCGGGCGTCGGCATGGGAGAGCGCCGCTTTCAGGATCAGCACCGCCTGCGGAAGAGCATAGAGCACATCGGCGATCAGCAGACCCGGGAAGCCGTAGATGTCGATGCGCTTGCCGAGCATCCCGCTGATCAGCCCGTTGCGTCCGAGCAGGAAGATCAGTCCGAGGCCGAGCACCAGCGACGGCGCCAGCATCGGCAGCGCCAGCACCGCCGAGACGATGCGCGCACCGGGCACGCTTGTGCGGGTCATCGCATAGGCCTGCACGAAGCCGAGGATCAGGCAGACGGCGGTCGTGGCGATGCCGAGCGTCAGGCTGTTGAGCGTCGCCTTGAGGATGCCGGGCGTGCGCAAGAGCGCGAGATAGTTGGCAAAGCCGATGCTGCCGTCGTCGGCGACCAGGCTGCGCCACAGCATCATCGTCAGCGGGAAAACGAAGAAGATGAGCAGCGCGAGGCACGGCAGCGCGATGGCGGCGGCGATCAGCAGGCGATCATTGCCGGCCCGCCGCAGGCGAAAGCTGCTGCGCTCGCCGATCTCGACGGCAGCCAGACTCACGCGCGCACCCAGCCGCAGCCGGCGGCGTCGGCGGACACGGCAACCGCGGTGCCCGGCGTGACGCCGTCGACAGGACCGGTCTGCACCATCAGCTCGCGGCCCTTCCAGGCAACGCGGGTGCGGCTGATGTTGCCGAGGAAGGTGACGTCGACCACCCTCGCCTCGCCGGCGTCGAGAGGTTGAAGCCGGACATGCTCGGGACGCAGGCAGGCGAGATAGTCCGCATCGGCGCCATCAGGCCGCGAGGTCAGCAGCGCCGGCATCGCGTCGCGCACCCAGTCGGTCGGCAGCAGATTGCTGCTGCCCATGAAATCGGCGACGAACTTCGTCGCAGGGCGCAGATAGAGCTCCTGCGGCGCGCCGACCTGCTCGATGCGGCCGGCATTCAGGCAGACGATGCGGTCGGACAGCATCATCGCCTCCTCCTGGTCGTGGGTGACCATGATGGTGGGGATGCCGAGCCTGCGCTGCAGCTCGCGGATCTCGACGCGCAGGTCCGCCCGCACCTTGGCGTCGAGTGCGGACAGCGGCTCGTCGAGCAGGATCAGCCGGGGATCGACCGCCACGGCGCGGGCCAGCGCGACGCGCTGCTGCTGGCCGCCGGAGAGCTGGTAGGGCAGCCGGTCGGCCAGATGAGGCAGCTTGATCAGCTCCAGCAACTCGGCGACGCGCGCCGTGATCCTGGCGCGATCGACCTTTCGGATGCGCATGCCGTAGCCGATATTCTCGGCCACCGTCATATTGGGGAACAGCGAGTAGGACTGGAACACGATGCCGAAGCCGCGCTCACGCGCCGGCACCGCGCTGAGGTCCTGGCCGTCGAGCAGCAGCCGGCCAGAGTCCTGGGTCAGCAGGCCTGCGATGATGCGGAGAAGCGTGGTCTTGCCGCAGCCGCTCGGCCCGAGCAGGCAGACGAACTCGCTGCCCTCGACCTTGAGCGAGATGCGGTCGAGCGCGATGAACTCGTCGAACGTCTTGTGCAGGCGGTCGAGCTCGAGCGTCATGGCGGCCCCCGCTCAGCGGCCGATGCTGGTCTGCCAGTTTTTCAGGATGCCGTCGCGCTCCTTGGCCGAGCGGGTGAAATCGATCGGATACACCGCCTTGGCGACATCGGCCGGGAAGCCCGCGGTCTGCGCCGCCTTCGACGGCGCGGTGCCGGCGATGGTCACGAGCTCCTTGTAGCTGGTGTAGAGCGCGGCGGCCTTGGGCGACAGCGTCCAGTCGAGGAAGCGCTTGGCGTCGGCCTTGTTCCTGGCCGCCTTCATCAACCCGGAGGCCTCGAGCTCATAACCGGCACCGTCGGTCGGGATCACCATCTTGATCGGAAAGCCCTCCTCGATCGACTTGATCGCGGCGAAGGCGAGCGAGCCGCCGATCGCGAATTCGCCGCTACGCGCGGCCTTGCAGGGCCGCGAGCCGGACTTGATGTATTGGGCGACGTTGCCGTCGAGGGCTTTCAGGAACTGCCAGCCCTTCTCCTCGCCCTGCGACTGCAGGATGCCGGCGACCTGCATGTAGCCGGTGCCGGACGAGACCGGGTTCGGCAGCACCACCTCGCCCTTGTAGACGGGGTTGGTGAGATCCTTCCACGACGTCGGCATCGGCAGGTTCTTTGCCTTCAGCACCTCGGTGTTGACGCAGAACGCGGTGACATACCCGGTCGCAGCGAACCAGCTCGAATCGGCGCCCTTGGCGGAGGCCGGCAGCTTGTCGGCGCCCTTCGGCTCGTAGGGTTCGATGAGCGCAGTGATGCGTGGATCGAGCATGTTGGTGACGGCCCAGCCCCAGATCACGTCATGCTGCGGATTGCCGGCCTCGGCGATGATGCGGGCGCCGAGGTCGCCGGTCGACAGCCGGAGCACCTTGAGATCGACGTCGGGCATCGCGGTCTTGGCCGCCTTCACGTAGTCGGCGATCTCGTCCTCTTCCAGCGCCGTGTAGACCGTTACCGTCCCCGCCTGTGCCACGGCGCCGAGCAGAAGCAGAGCGAGACTGGCGGAAAGGCCTTTCAACAGCTGCGACATGATCCTGTCCCCCGGAGGTTGCGGCGCGGGCCAGATCCCGCGCGGCGGCCTGTGCATTTGAGTGATTATTTGCAAATTTGTGGAACCGCGTCTACGCTGATTGCGCATATGTCGTGCAAATCAGCAGATGCCTACGATGCAGGCATCGTCGGTCGGCAGTGCGCCCGCCTCGCGTGCTGCGCTTCGCGCACGCGGTTTGCAGGCACCAAAACGCGCGGGCGTTTGTTTGCGATGACGACACCTGCCGCTGGTAGTCACCCAGTGTGACGAGACAGGACAGAAGGCCGATGAGTTTTTCACACACGCTGGGCGGCACGATTTATCGCTTCAACGATCTCAAGACGCTGCTCGCGAAGGCGACGCCGTTGCGCTCGGGCGATGTGCTGGCTGGCCTCGCGGCGCAGAATGCGGCCGAGCGCGTCGCGGCGCGGATGGCGCTCGCCGATCTGCCGCTGCGTCACTTTCTCAACGAGACCGTCATTCCCTATGAGAGCGACGAGGTCACGCGGCTGATCGTCGACCAGCATGACGGCAACGCCTTCGCTGCTGTCGCGAGCCTCACGGTCGGCGCTTTCCGCGAATGGCTGCTGTCGGATGCGACCGACGCGGCGACGCTCGCTGCAGTGTCGCCCGGCCTCACGCCGGAGATGGTCGCGGCCGTCTGCAAGATCATGCGGCTGCAGGACCTCGTCACGGTCGCCGCCAAATGCGAGGTCGTCACCCGCTTCCGCTGCACCATCGGCCTTCCGGGGCGGATGTCGACGCGGCTGCAGCCCAATCATCCGCTCGATGATCCCAAGGGCGTGGCGGCCTCCATCCTCGACGGCCTGATGTATGGCGTCGGCGATGCCACCATCGGCATCAACCCGGCGAGCGACGACGTCGACACCATGGTGCGGCTGCTCGACATGATCGACGCGTTGCGTCTCGCGTCGAACGCACCGATCCAGTCCTGCGTGCTGGCGCATGTCACGACCGCGCTGAAGGCGATCGAGCGCCGCGCGCCGGTCGATCTCGTGTTCCAGTCGCTCGCCGGCACCGAGGAGGCCAATCGCGGCTTCGGCATCACGCTGTCATTGCTCGACGAGGTGCTGGCCGCAGCTGAAAGCCTGCAGCGCTGTCCTCCCGGCGGCAATGTGATGTATTTCGAGACCGGACAAGGCAGCGAGCTGTCATCAGCCGGACATTCCGGCGTCGATCAGCAGACCTTGGAGGCCCGCTGCTACGCGGTGGCGCGGCGCTACCGGCCGCTGCTGGTCAACACCGTGGTCGGCTTCATCGGCCCGGAATATCTCTACGACGGCAAGCAGATCATGCGCGCGGGGCTGGAAGACCATTTCTGCGGCAAGCTGCTGGGACTGCCGATGGGCTGCGACGTCTGCTACACCAACCACGCCGAGGCCGACCAGGACGATATGGACGCCCTGCTCACGCTGCTCGGCGTCGCCGGCTGCACCTACATCATGGGTGTGCCCGGCGCCGACGACATCATGCTGAACTATCAGAGCACGTCGTTCCATGACGCGCTCTATGTCCGCAAGGTGCTGGGCAAGCGCGCGGCGCCGGAGTTCGAAGCGTGGCTGGCTGCCACCGGCATCAGCGACATCAAAGGCGAACTGAGCTTCGAGCCGGCGCGGCTGATGCCCTCCCTGCCGTTGCTGGAGGCCAAGTGATGAGCGGCTCCGACGACAGCACGCCGGCAACATCGGCCTCAGACGATTGGAACTGGCTGTCGCGCTACACCGAGGCGCGCATCGCATTGGGCCGCTGTGGTCCCGGCGTGCCGACGTCCGCCCATCTCGGCTTCCAGGCGGCACATGCCGAGGCCCGCGATGCCGTGCTGAAGCCGTTCGACGCCGAAGGCTTTGCCGCCGAGGTCGCCGCACGCGGCTGGCCGGCGCTGGCCGTGCATAGCCGCGCCGCCGACCGCAGCATCTATCTGCAACGCCCCGACGCAGGCCGCCTGCTCTCGCCTGTATCAGAAGCGCTGCTGTCGGAGCCGCGCGCATCCGCCGACATCGTGCTGGTGATCGCCGATGGATTGAGCAGCCGCGCCGTGCAGGTCAACGCCCTGCCCGTGCTCGATCCGCTGATGCCGCGTCTCACGGCAAGCGGCCGGCGGCTGTCACCGGTCATCGTGGCATCGCAAGGACGCGTCGCGCTTGCCGATCACATCGGCGAGCTGTTGGGCGCGTCAGCCTCGATCATCCTGATCGGCGAGCGGCCGGGCCTGAGCGCCGCCGACTCGCTCGGCCTCTACCTCACCTGGATGCCGCGCCGCGGCCGCGTCGATTCCGAACGCAACTGCATCTCCAATGTCCGCCAGGGCGGGCTCGCGCCTGCCGATGCCGCGGTCCAGGCCGCCGAACTGATCGAACGCATGTTCCGGCATCAGGCGGCCGGGGTCGGCCTCGCCCGGCTGCCGCAACTGCCGCCGCCCGAGGGAGACGGCGTGTGATGATGCGGACGACAGGCGAAACATCACACCGCGCAATAGCGATCCTGAATGTCCTTGTCGGCCAGCAGGGCCGCGGCGCTGCTCTCGTGCACCACCTCGCCCTGGTCGATGATGACAGCGCGATCGGCGAGCCGCAGCGCCCATTCGACGTTCTGCTCGACCAGCAGCAGCGTCTTGCCCTGGTCGCGCAGCCGGCGGAACAGCACGCCCATCTCCTCGACCAGCACCGGCATGATGCCTTCCGACGGCTCGTCGAGCAGCACCATGCGCGGCCGCGCGATCAGGGCGCGGGCAATCGCCAGCATCTGCTGCTCGCCGCCGGAGAGCGTGACGCCCTCCTGGTCCAGCCGCTCGTTCAATCGTGGAAAAGTCTCCGCAATCTCGGCGAACGCAGCCCGCTCGTCGATCTCGGCCTTGGCTGCGACGAGCCCGAGCCGCAAATTCTCCCGCACCGACAGACCCGGCACGATGCGGCGCTCCTCGGGCACGTAAGCAAGACCGAGATGAAAGCGCCGATGCGCCGCGAGCGGCAGCAGGTCCTGCCCAGCGAAGCGCACGCGGCCCTCGGCCTTCGGCATCAGGCCCATGACGGTACGCAATGTCGTAGTCTTGCCGGCGCCGTTGCGGCCGACGAGCGCAACCACCTCGCCCTCGTTCACGCGCAGCGATATGCCGTGCAGGACATGGCTGGCGCCATACCAGGCCTGAACGCCGTCGAGCTCGAGCAACGCGGTCTCAGCCATAGCCTTCACTCTGTCCCAGATAGACCCGGCGCACGTCGGGGTTGGATCGGATGTCCTCCGGCTTGCCATCCGCAAGAAGCCGGCCATGGTGTAGCACCAGCACCCGCTGGCTCAGGCCCAGCACCATCTTCATCTTGTGCTCGACCAGCAGCACCGTGCGCCGCTCGGCCAATCGCTCGAGCAGCGCGACCATCTCCTTGGTCTCTTCCGGGCCCATGCCGGCGGTCGGCTCGTCCAGCAGCAGCAGCTCCGGCTCGGACACCAGAGCGATCGCGATCTCCAACGCGCGCTGCTGGCCATGCGCGAGAAATTTCGCCAGCTCGCCGCGCTTGCCGATCAGGCCCACAGACGTCAGCGCCGCGTCGGCGCGCTCACTCAGCTCGACCAGATCCGCGCGCTTGCGCCAGATGTCATAGCTCACGCGCATCGCCTGCGCCGCGACGCGGACGTTCTCATGCACCGAGAGGTCCGGAAAGATGTTGGTGATCTGATACGACCGCGAGATGCCCTGATGCACAAAGCGATGCTGCGGCAAGCCGTTCAACTCGCGGCCCTTGAAGCGCAAGGTGCCGCTGCTCGGCGACAGCGTGCCCGACAGGATGTTGAAGAACGTGCTCTTGCCGGCGCCGTTCGGCCCGATGATCGAGGTCAGCTCGCCCGCCGCGAACGCGACGGAGATGCCTTCGAGCGCGACGAAGCCGCCGAAGCGGCGGCCGATCCCGTCCGCGCGCAACAATTCGGTGCTCATCGCCGCTCCCTCGCCGCCGGCAGCGCGTCCAGGAAGGTGCCCCAGATGCCCTTGGGCAGGAACAGCACGAACACGACGAAGATGGCGCCGACGACGATCTGCCAATGCGGCGTCCACACCGAGACAACGTCCTCCAGGATCAGGAAGGTGGCGGCGCCGATGAACGGCCCGAAGAAGCTGCGGGCGCCTCCCAGCAGCACCATCATCACGATCATGCCGGAGGTCTGGTAGTGCAGGATGTCGAGCGGGACGATCGACAGATGCAGCGCCGACATGCAGCCGCCGACCGCGGAGATCGCGCCCGACAGCATGAACACGATCAGCTTGCAGCGCTCGACGTCATAGCCGCAGGCCCGCGCACGCTGCTCGTTCTCACGGATCGCTTCGATGACGGCGCCGAACGGCGAGTTGAGGATGCGCGACTGCACCCAGATCGCGAGCGCCGCGAGGGACATCAGGACATAGTATTTGTTGAGCGGATCGAGGAAGTTGATCTGCACTCCGAACAGATTGATGTGATCGACCGTAAAGCCGCGCAGCCCGTTCTCGCCGCCGGTGAAGGACGAGGCCTGCAGCGCGACATAGTAGACGAGCTGCGCCAGCGCGAGCGTCACCATCGAGAAATAGATGCCGCGGGTGCGCGTCGAGATCGTGCCGATCACTGCGGCGAGCACTGTGCTCGCTGCGATCGCCAGCGGCACCGCGGCGAACCAGGGCAATCCCCAGCGGCCGATGACGATGCCGGTCAGATACGCGCCGGTGCCGAAGAATGCGGCGTGGCCGAACGACAGCAGCCCGGTGTAGCCGAACAGCAGATTGTAGCCCATCACCACGACGCCGTAGATCAAGACGTTGACCGCAAGCGCCTTCGACGGCAACAGCCATGGCAGCAGCGCAAGTGCTGCGATCGAGACCAGCACGCGATGATCGGAAAGGATCGCGACGAGCCGCTGGGCTTGAGGAAGCGGCGGTGCTTCGCCGGCCGACTGCACCGTCATCACGCTCTCCCCTTGAGGCCGAACAGGCCCTGCGGCCGCACCAGCAGCACGGCGGCCATCAGCGCGAACATCACGATGGTCGCCATTTCAGGCGCGAACAGCGCGACCATGCTGATGCAGATGCCGACCATCAGTCCGGCGACGACGGCGCCGACGATCGAGCCGAGGCCGCCGATCACGGTGACGACGAAGGCTTCCGCCAGCACCAGCGTGCCCATCTCCGGATTGACGCTGCGCATCGGCCCCGCCAGCACGCCGCCGAGCGCGGCGAGGCCGACGCCGAGGCCGAAGATCGCGAGCCAGACCTTGCCGATGTCGACGCCGAGCACGCGCATGATCTGGGGATCACGGGCGCCGGCGCGGACGATGAGGCCGATTCGCGTCTTCTCGAGCATCAGCCACAGCGCCAGCAGCACGACCGCCACCAGCGCGATCACGAACAGACGATATTTGGGAAAGAAGCCGACGCCGAGATCGACGACGCCGATCAGCTGCGACGGCGTCGGAAACGGAATGCCGTCGCTGCCGAACACGATGCGCACACCCTCGACCAGGATGTAGCTGAGGCCGAAGGTGAGCAGCAGGGGATCATCGATCGAGCGGCCATACAGCCGCCGGACCAGCACGAATTCGATCAGCATGCCGAACGCGCCGACCAGTACGGGGGCGAGCAGCAGCCCCCACCAGAAGCTGCCGGTCAGCGATGCCAGATAAAGCCCGGCATAGGCGCCGATCATGAACAGTGCGCCATGGGCGAAATTGACGACACCGAGCATGCCGAACACGATGGTCAGGCCGAGCGCGGTGATCACCAGCACCGCCCCGAGGGCGATGCCGGAAAACAGCTGCATGATGATCAGCGAGAGGTCCATGCGATCGGGATCAGGTCGCGTGGCCGAGCTCGCCGCAGCTTCGCAGCATCTCGTCCGCACCGGGGTCGCTGGCCACGATCGCGAACAGATCGTTGTCGTTGGCCATGGCCGACTTCTTCTTCGACTCCAGCACCAGCACCGACTGCACCGACTGGTGGTCGCATTTGCGGTAGTGCTGCGGGCCCTTGGTCAGGTCGTATTGCAGTCCCTCCAGCGCCGCGACGACCTTGTCGGTGTCGGTGCCGCCCGCGGCCTGCATCGCCTGCAGTAGCGAGCCGACGCCGGAATAGCCGTAAGCGCCGTAGTCGGTCGGGATGGCGCCGCCATTGGCGGCGCGGTACGCCTTGTTGAACTCGGCCGCGGTCTTGTTCTGGGTTTCCAGCCCCCAGTAATAGTTGGCGCCGCCGACAACGCCCTCGAACACGTCGGGACCGACAGCCAGGCGCTGGTTGTGCAGGATCACGGGCACCACGATCTTCATCTGCTGCTTGATGCCGAAATCGACCGCCTGCTTGATCGCATTGGCCTGATCGCGGCCGAAATTGCTGATGCACAGCACATCCGGACGCAGCGACATCAGGCGCGGCATGAAGGTCGAATAGTCGGCGGCACCGAACGGATGCAGGATCTCGCCGACGCTCTCGGCGCCGATCGCGGCCTGGGCCCGCTTGAAGCCGCGCAGCATCTCGTGACCATAGGCATAGTCCGCAGCGAGATGCGCGACCTTCATGCCTTTCTTGATGGTCTGACGCGCCACCGCTGCCGTGGTCATGTGCGGGTTCAGCGCCTCGTGGAAGGTGTATTTGCTGAAATCCTTGACCTCGTTGATGGTGTCGGACTGGCTGATCGAGACGTAGATCACGCCTCGCGCACGGGTGACCTCGTTGACGGCGAGCTGGACCGCGCTGGAGAGCGCGCCGACGATGGCATGGACCTTGTCCTTCTCGATCAGCTCCAAGGTCCGAGTCGCGGCCTCGCCTGCATTGAGCTTGTCGTCGCGCACCAGGAGCTCGACCTTGCGGCCGGCGATGCCGCCCTTGTCGTTGACGAGCTTGACGGCCAGCTCGGCGCATTTGACCTGATCGCGCGCCTCGGCAGCGAACGGACCGGTCAGCGGCGTCGGAAAGCCGATGCGGATGGTGTCGTCAGCGGCGCGGCCCAGGCGCGGCATCGCCAGCGTGGCAATGCCCGCCGACATTCCCATGACAGCCGTGCGGCGGGATATTCCTGCGCGTTGCAGCTTCGTCTCGTAGCTTGGCATGATCTCCTCCCTCGTCTTGTTATATCAGAACCGATTGAGCGCTTTGAGCACACGCGCAGGCGTGATCGGAATGGTGTTGATGGATGCGCCGAACGGAGCCAGCGCATCATTGACCGCGTTGAGCACGCAAGCCGATGCCGCTGCCGTGCCGGCTTCGCCGCAGCCCTTGGCGCCCAGGATGGTGTCGGCGGTCGGTGTCTCCACATGGTCGATGACGATATCAGGCATCTCCATCGCCATCGGGACGAGATAGTCGGCCAGCGTTCCGTTGAGGAGCTGCCCGGTCTCACCATAACGGCATTCCTCGAACAGCGCAGCACCGAGCCCCTGCACGACGCCGCCGCGCAGCTGCTCGTCGACCAGCATCGGATTGATGATACGGCCGCAATCCTCGACGACGTAGTGCTTCAGCAGTTTGACGAATCCAGTCTCGACGTCGACCTCGATGGAGCAACCCTGGATGCCGTTGGTGAAGGCAAACGGATAGCCCTGCGGCGCGAAATGATGGCTGACCGTCAGCTGCGCCTGGGTGCCCGGCGGCAACGTATCCGATCTGAAATAGGCGATGCGCGCGATCTCGGCGACGGCCAGGCGCGGCTGCCGCGTGGCGACGCTCACCACCTGACCATCGACGATGTCGAGTGCGGCCGGCTGCTCCTGCAGCACCAGTGCTGCAATCTCCAGAATGTTCGCCTTGAGCCTGCGCGCGGCCTGCAGCGCGGTCTCGCCGCCGATGCCGGCGCCGCGGCATGCCCAGGTCGCACCGCCATGCGGGGTCACCTCGGTGTCGCCGGTGATGACCTTGACGTGCTCCTGGGCCACGCCGAGCTGATCGGCGACGATCTGGCTGACGATCGCCTCGGTGCCCTGCCCCTGTTCGGTGACGGAGATCGCACAGCGCACCTCGCCCGACGGCGTCAGGCTGAGGGTCGCGCCATCCTGCGAGGAAATGCGTGCGCCGCCGACGCCGTAGAACGCCGGGCTCGGATTTGTGATCTCGACAAAGGTCGCAATGCCGATGCCGCGATGAATGCCGCGTTGACGCAGCTCGGTCTGCTCGGCGCGGAGCGCGTCATAATCCATGAGATCGCGCAGCCGGCGCAGACAAGCCTGATGCGACAAGGCTTCGAATCTGTAGCCGGTCGGCGACGCCGTCGGATAGGCATCGTCGGGGATCACGTTCTTCGCCCGGATCGCAAGCGGATCGAGGCCGACCGCGCCGGCCGCAAGATCAACCATCCGCTCGGTGACCGCACAGGCGATCGGATGACCGACTGCGCGGTACTGGCTGGTCTGCACCTTGTTCTGAAACACGACCTCGAGCACCGCGCGATACGACCTGAAATCATAGGGCGCGCCGATCAGGCGGATGACCTGGTTGCCTTCGACCACGCTGGTGCGCGGATAGGTCGAGAAGGCGCCGATGGCCGTGGCATCGTGAATGTCCATGGCGAGGATCCTGCCATCGGCATCCACAGCCATCCGCGCCTGCACCTGGTGATCGCGCGCATGAATGTCCGAGACGAAGGATTCGATACGGTCGGCGACGTACTTGACCGGACGTCCCAGCAGGATCGACAGCCCGACCACCGCCATGTCCTCATGATAGACATGCAGCTTCATGCCGAACGAGCCGCCGATATCGGGCGCGATCACGCGCACGCTCGCTTCGGGGATGTTGTAATGACGGGAATAGAGATCCTGGAACTGATACGGCGTCTGCGTGGCATGGTGGACGATGAGCGTGCTGCCCTCGGGATCGTAGTCCGCGACGATGGCGCGCGGCTCCAGCGTGACCGGCGTATGACGGCCGAAGCTGAACTCCTGCTCGATGACATGCGCGGCCGACGCGAAAACCTCGTCGACCCCGCCGCTGTCGAGCTGGGTGCGAAAGCAGAGGTTGGACTGGCTCGCGGGATTGACCCGGGGTGCATCGGGCGCGCGCGCGGCGTCGAGATCGACCACCGCAGGCAGCTCCTCGTAATCGACCGAGATCAGCTCCAGCGCATCTTCGGCGAGCGCCCTGCTCTCGGCGACCACGGCAACGACGGCCTGCCCGGCCCAGACCACGCGATCGAGCGGCAGCGGCAGCTGCGGCTCGGAGGTCATGCCCTTGAAATGATCGAGCGTCCCGGTCCAGGGCGTGCAGATCTTGGCAAGGTCGGCGCCCATGGCCACGAGATGTACGCCCGGAAGTGCACGCGCGGCTTCGACATCGATGCCGATGATCCGTGCATGCGCGTACGGGCTGCGCAGGAAGGCTGCGTGCAGCATGCGCGGCAGCCGGATGTCGGTGACGTAGCGTCCGCGCCCGGCCAGCAGCCGCTTCGCGTTCGGACGCGGCACGGAGCGGCCGATATAGGAGTTCGGACGGTCGAGCGAGGTCAGCGGCGCGGTCATTGCGGCGTGCCCTCCGCGGCCCTCGCCGCGCGCGCCTCGGCCACCGCGGCGATCGCATCGACGATTGCCTCATATCCGGTGCAGCGGCAGAAATTGCCGGACAGCGCATCACGGATGGCCTCGCGGCTCGGCCGGGCGACATTCGAGAGCAACTCGTGCGCGGTCATCAGCATGCCGGGGGTGCAGAAGCCGCATTGCAGCGCGTTGCGACGATGAAACTCGGCTTGGAGATCAGCGATCGCGCCGCTTTCCGAGAGGCCCTCGATGGTGTCGATGCGCGCGCCCTCGGCCTGCACGGCGAACATCAGGCAGGCGTGGACCGCATGACCATCGAGCTGGACCAGACAGGCGCCGCAGGCCCCCATCTCACATCCGGCATGCGTGCCGGTCAGCTCGAGCTGATTGCGTAGACAATCGACCAGCGTGTCACGCGGGGCGACCTCGCACACGGTCTTGCGGCCGTTGACGACAAGACGGACGCGAACCGCCTCGTCGGGCTCGTCGATATCGATCGGCATCGTCGGATGGCCGCTCATGCCGCCTCTCCGATCCGCCCCAGGAGCCGGCCGAGCAGGACGCGCGCCAGATGAAGACGCATCGCAGGCGGAACATCGTCGCTGTCGGCAGGCGCAAGATCGTTGTCGAGGCCAGCCTGGGCTGCCACGATCCGATCGGCATCCATGCGGGCTCCCACGAGCGCCGCCTCCGCATGTCTGGCCCGGGTCGGGACATTGCCGACCGAGAAGAACGCGATGCGGATGTCCTGGATCAGATCGTTCTCGAACGACCCAACGATGCCGCAGCCGACCAGCGCATAATCGCCACGCCGACGCGCCAGCTCGTCGAACGCGATCCGCTGGTTGCTGCGAAACAGCGGAATGTGGACAGCGACGAGGAGTTCACCGGGCGCGAGCGCGGTCTCGAACAGATCGAGGAAGAAGTCGCCGGCCCTGACCCGGCGCCGGCCAGCGGCCCCGGCAATCTCGATCTCCGCATCGAGCGCCAGCACGACAGCGGGAAATTCGGACGAGGGATCGGCGAGCGCGACGCTGCCGCCCAGCGTGCCGCGATTGCGAATGGCGGGATGGGCAACGAACGGGGCCGCGGCGCGCAGCAGCGGCGCGAATTCGGCGATGAGCGGCTCGCTCAGCATCTCGCAATGCCGCGTCAAGGCGCCGATGCGCAGCCATTCGCCGTCGCGCCTCACGCCCCGCAGTTCGTCGATGTGGTTGATGTCGATCAGAATCCGCGGCGCCTGCAGCCGCAGGGCCAGGGCCGGAACCAGACTTTGGCCGCCGGCAATGAAGCGCGCCTCGTCGCCGCCGCGCGCGTGAGCGTCGAGCGCCTCTTCGACCGTCCTTGCACGAAAATAGCTGAAAGCCCTCGCTTTCATCCGTTTCCTCGCTGCGGGCTCATCAGCCCGGGATGCAGATTTGTGACCATCTGGTCTCAAAACAGTCGCACGGCCTTACCGTCACCGTCAACCACAAACGAACGATTGGTCACAAAACTGCTTTCGGGCTATCTAGGACACTCATCGCGGCAATCGATTTTGAGACCATGGCAAGGACTTCGAAGACAGCGAGCGCATCACGGCCGGCAAGCCGTGCCGGCCCTCGAAGCACCAGCAAGTCCGACGGCGCACCGCCGGCGAAGCGCCGCAACATGCGCGCGGCCGACCGCGAGCGGGTGATCGTGGACGAAGCAATCCGGTTTTTCGCCGAGCACGGCTTCGAAGGACAGACCCGGGAGCTCGCCAAGCGCATGGGTATCGCGCATTCGGTGATCTACCGGCACTTCCCCAGCAAGGAAGCACTCATCGAGCGAGTCTACCAGGAGGTCTATCTGAGCCGGTGGTCGCAGGACTGGGGGCCGCTCATCCGCGACCGCAGCCAGCCGCTGCAGGCTCGGCTGACGGACTTCTATCTCGACTACGTCGCCCGCGTGTTCGAGTACAACTGGGTCCGGATCTTCGTCTTCTCCGGCATGAAGTCGTTCGGCATCACCGGTCGCTATCTCGATCTGGTCCGTCGCGAGATCATCGAGCCTGCCGCGCTCGAGCTGCGTCACGAGCTGAAACTGCCGGACGCCGGGTCCTGCCCGCTCGGGAGCCGCGAGGTGGAAATGTTCTGGGGCCTGCATGGCCGCATCTTCTATCTCGCGATCCGCAAGTTCATCTACGAGACGCCGGTTCCGTCCGATCTCGAAGAGACCGTGCGCGATGCGATCCAGCTCTTCCTCGACGGCGCCCGGCCGATGCTTCCCAGAGTCCTGCAACAGCATCGACTCGACACGGCGTCATGATCCCGTCGTCCCAGAACAATCCTCAGGGCACTCGACGATGGATGCGCACGCCATGCATCACAATGAACGGCGTCTCGATGCAGGTTGCATGACACCGCCGCGCTCCAATTCGCTTCCTGCATCGGACGCATGACGCACGCCTGATCTTCATCCTGCCGGTCTGGTTCGCTTTGACCACCTCAGCCTGAGGTGGCATCGTGGCAACTTGACGCGTTGGGCGACAGAAGTTACCGTAGTTGAATATTGCGAACTTTTCTATTTGTTGTTTTCGACGCGAAACTCATTGAAGACCTGAACCACATCGACCGGTCCGCACACACAACCTTGACGACCATGCAGTGCGAGCCTCTGCGCCTGATCGAGCCGACGCGAGAACGGCTGTAAATATGACATCGCGATCCGATGGGTCGCGGTACCCTTCGCTACGTCGTTGCCGACCTGTTAGTTGCGGAGCGATACGTGATTGATCAAGCGATGATTTTCCTCCGCGATCTTCTCAATGCGCAGTTGATCGGGCCAGCGGTTCCCGGACACGCGGCTCCTGCCGAAGATGCCGTCATCTTTCTCGATGGCGACAAGACGGACCCGATATCCTTCCGAATGGGCGCGGTGACGACCATGCTCATCAATGTCGAACAGGAACCGATCCTGCGCGCGGCCAATCCGTATCAGCGGCTCGGCACCGACGGCACCGCCTATCGCGTCCAGCCCGACGTTCGCCTGAACATGCGCGTTCTGTTCGTGGCGCGCTTCAAGCAATATGAGCAGGCGCTGGCGCGGTTGTCGCAGATCATCGCCTTCTTCCAGTCGCATCCGGTTCTGGACCGGCAGACCACGCCGAACATGCCGGCCGGTGTGCCGCAGCTGGCGCTCGAGCTCGTGACCCTTCCGCTCAACGAGCAGAACGATCTGTGGAATGCGCTGCGCGCCGCATTCCAGCCCTCCCTGCTCTATCGCGTGCGCATGCTCGTCTTCGAAGACCGTCAGGAAGAAATGACGCGGCCGGTCTCCGGCCCACCCGAGCGGAGACTGGAACATGCCGTCGGCCCCTCTGTTTGACGTCCGTGTGACGCACGATTACTACGCCGACCTGCGCTGCGGCGATTTCGCGATCGTGCCGGCCGCGGCGACGGCGGCGGCCATGGCCCGGTTGCGGCTCACCTGCAAGAGCTTTGCCGACCGCATCCGCGTGTACGCCGAGGTCAACGCCGCAGGCGATATCATCGCCGCGGGCGCTGCGCCGCTGTCCCTCGACTTTGCCCTTCAGCCTCGCAACGCCGGCTATGCGGCGATCACGAAGCTGAGCGACCTTGGTCAGCAGGCTGCGCCCCTGTTCACCAATGACGGCGTCATGGCGGCAGATCCCATGCCGCTTCGTCTGACCACGCGACGCGCACAGGCGACCGAGAGCCACGTCGTCTCGGCCCCGGCGAGCGCGGAGCCGTTCACTCTCGCCGGCACGCCACTCGATGGCGTCACCGCTGCCGATTTCACGGTCAGCGGAGCCGGCGTGGTCAAGAGCGTGGCGACGGGCCCCAAGCGCATCACGGTCGATACATCAGCGCTGGCGCGGGACACGGCCTTCCAGATTTCCTACCCGGTGCGGGCGACGACGTCGCGCGGGGCGCTCGCGGATATCGCGCTCACGCTGGACGCTGCGCTGCTCACGCCCGCACCTGCGCCGCGCGCGTTCGTAGTGCCGCTGACCTCCGCGAACAATCGGTGGGCCTATTACGTCGTTACGGATTTTTCCGGCGACCTCTCAACGCTGACCGTGATCGATGCCAGCCCCGGCAACGGCCCGCGCGCGCTCACGATTGCCGATGCCGGTCGTGCTGAATTGACGGCGGCGACCGTCGGCACCGACCCGGTCGCGTCGGATCTGATCGGACGTTATCCCGGCCGCCGCGTGATGCGCCTGCTGTCGGATGCGCCGGTCCTCACGCGCGACATGCCGCTCGGCGCACTCGAGCTGCGCCTCACCAACGCTGCGCTGTTGACGCGCCTGCCCAATCCGCCGCCCGATCGTCTCGTGCTGCTGCAACCGGATGCGGCGTCGCCGCGCCAGATGGTCCGCTACCAGGTGCTATCGCTGCTGACGAACTGATTGCTTCCACCTCTCCTCACCACGTTCCGAAGGTGCATTGCCATGCCGATCTACAAAACCCCGGGCGTTTACGTCGAAGAGATCTCCCGATTGCCGCCATCGGTTGCCGAGGTATCGACCGCCATCCCGGCGTTCCTCGGCTACACTGAGAAAGGTCCGGCGATGGCCCGGGTCAGCTCGCTGCTGGAATACACCGCCACCTTCGGCGGTGCCAAGCCGACCGCCTTCGTCGCCTCGACGGCGACCGATGCGGCCACGGGACTGCCAACGATCGCGTTGACCGATCCGGCCGCCGCCACCGGCCCCAGCCCCGACCGGCTGCTCTATTACGCCGTCAGTCACTACTTCGCCAATGGCGGCGGCCCCTGCTACATCTTTTCTCTCGGCGACTACACGAGTTCGCTCGCCAAGGCGGACTTCCTCAAGGCGCTCAACCTTCTCGCGCTGGAGGACGAGCCGACATTGATCGTCCTCACCGACGCCGTTCTGCTCGCCGCGGGCGACTATTTCGAGATCGCCCAGGCCGCGCTGACCCAGTGCGCGCGACTGAAGGACCGCTTTGCCATCCTGGACGTCCCGAAGGGCGACATCGCAACATTCAGGAACCAGGTCGGCGTCGACTATCTGTCGTACGGGGCCGCCTATCATCCGTATCTGCGCACGTCGCTGAACTTCGCCGTCGACGAAAGCAAGATCCAGGTCAAGATCACCGATGCGCCGGTACCGCCGACCATCAAGGAGGTGCAGTTCCCCGCCAACGACGCCAACGGCATGATCGTCTCATTCCAGAGCAACGATCCGACGACGACGCCAAAGGTTCAGCTCGTCGGCGGCGACAACGCGCAGCCTGTCGACATCTCCATCGTCAATGGCAAGCCGACGCTCGTCGTCACCAACGTCGCCGGCGGCAAGACCGCCAAGCAGGTGGTCGATCGCTGGACCGCCGTGAAGGCCGGACTGCCCTCCGTCGGCTTCGACGTGAGGATGCTGGGAACCGGCGCGGCCGCGTTGCAGACCACGCCGGCCGGCGACGGCGCCGATCTCGTGAAGGTCGGAGGCGGTGCGCCGCCGACGCCTGCGCTCGGCGACATCAAGCTCAGCGATACCGCGCGCTACAACCAGATCAAGGACGCGCTGAGCCGCCAGCGCGTGACCTTGCCGCCGAGCGCTGCGATCGCCGGGATCTATGCCCGCGTCGACCGTGACCGCGGCGTCTGGAAGGCGCCCGCCAATGTCGGCGTGATGGCGATGGTCGGTGTCGACAAGAAGATGACGGATGCCGACCAGGAATTGCTCAACGTCGATCCCACCGCCGGCAAGTCGATCAACGCGATCCGCGACTTCACCGGCAAGGGCACCATCGTCTGGGGCGCCCGCACGCTCGCCGGCAATGACAATGAATGGCGCTATGTGCCGGTGCGGCGCCTCTTCATCACCATCGAGGAGAACACCCGCAAGGCTTCCGGCTTTGCCGTGTTCGAACCGAACGACGCCACGACCTGGCTGAAGGTCAGGGGCATGATCGAAAGCTATCTGTATTCGCTGTGGGAGCGCGGAGCGCTCGCCGGCTCGACGCCGGAAGCGGCCTATTACGTCAATGTCGGCCTCGGCAAGACCATGACGCCGCAGGACGTGCTGGAGGGCCGGCTGATCGTCGAGATCGGCATCGCGGCGGTCAGGCCCGCCGAATTCATCGTGCTGCGCTTCATGCACAAGCTGCAACAAGCCTGATCGATATCGACAGATATAAGGGAGCGCAGAGATGGCTGTCAGCGCCAGCGAAATCAAGGCCACCTATCCATTGCCGGTCTACAACTTCCGCGTCGAGATCGGCCCCAATGCGGTGGCGTTCTCGGAGGTGTCGGGACTGTCGATCCACTACGAGGTCACGACGTTCAAGGAGAGCCAGACCGGCGGCGGCAGCGCCGGTCCCCGGATCATCCACATGCCGTCGCAGCCGCAACCCGTGAACGTGACGCTCAAGAAGGGCGTGGCCCGCAGTGCCAGCGTCGCGGCGCTCTACAGCTGGATCAAGACCGTCACGCTCAACCAGGTCGAGAAGAAGGACGTCGTGATCAGGCTGTGCGACGAGCAGGGCAAGCCCGTCATCAGCTGGACGGTCATCAACGCCTTCCCGACCAAGCTCGATGGGCCCGCTTTCGATGCCAAGTCGAACGAGGTCGCCGTCGAGTCGCTCGAGCTCCGGGCCGACGCCATCACCATGACCGAGGCGTGACATCAGCAATGCCCGACGACAAGGCGACGCAGAAGTTGCTCTACCCGCTGCCTGGTTACAATTTCCAGGTCACGGTCGATTCGGACTCGGCGAGCTTCGTCGAGGTCGCGGGTCTTGCGAGTGAATACGAGACCGTGACCTACCGGCACGGTTTCAGCCGCTGGGAAGGCGAGGACGTGACGCGCTTTCCCAAGCGCAGCCATAGCACGGTGACGCTGAAAAAGGGCGTGATGCGAGGCGGCAACTTCCTGTCGCAATGGCTGACGGCCGATCCGCCGTCAGCGCGCGCGCTCGCGATCAGCCTTTGCGACGAAGCAGGCGCACCGGTCGTGGTCTGGCACGTCAAGGAGGCTATTCCGGTCAAGCTCGCCGCGCCGGGCTTCGACGTCAACGGCACGCAGATCGCCGTCGAGACAATCGATCTGCTCGCAAGTGGAATTTCCGTCGAGTATCTGTGACATGCCGGTCAAGGACCTCCCTCTAAGCTTCCGCTTCGGCGTGTTCTTCTTCGTCGGCGGCCTCGTGCCGAATCCGATCGATATCCGTTTCCAGAAGGTGTCGGGCCTGGGGGCCACCGTGTCGCTGAAGACGCACGCCGAGGGCGGGCAGAATCTCTACACGCATCGCTTTCCCGAGACGATCGGCTACCAGAACCTCGTGCTGGAGCGCAGCGCGCCGCTGATCTCCCCGCTCGACATCGAGTTCAACATCTCGCTGTCGCTGTTCAAATTCTCCGCCTCGAACGTCCTGGTGACGCTGTTCGACGACAGCGGTGCGCCGACGGCGGGCTGGATGTTCCTCAACACCTATCCGGTGCGGTGGGCGACGTCGGATCTCGATGCCGGACAAAACGGCGTCGTGATCGACACGATGGAGCTCGCCTACACCCGCATGCAGATCATGAGGCTCTGACCCATGCCCGTCGAGATCCGTGAGCTGATCATCCGTGCCGTGGTCGATCCCCACAAGGTCGACGAGCACAGTCCTGCATCGAATGCCCCGGCGTTCGATCGCGACGCGCTGGTGCAGGCCTGCGTCGACGAAACCCTGCGCATCCTGCGCCGCCAGAAGGAGCGCTGACGATGGGCTTTCCCGACTTGTTCAAGCTCGAGAAGCTGCAGATCTCCGCCTTCACCGATGCCAAGCGGCAGAAGAGCAAGGAAATCGACGGCTCGCCGTTCGTGGCGATGTTCAATCCGCAGACATTGAGCCAGACCAACAGCAATCTGTTCGAGCCGGGAAAGGCCGCGGGCGGCGCCGAGCAGGTCGCGACCTTCATCCGGACCCAGCCGAGCTCCATCGAACTGACCTTGCTGCTCGACGGCACCGGCGTCGAGGAGATGGGCCTCGTCAACCTGTTCTCCGACACCAAGAGCGTCAAGGACCGCATCGACAGCTTCCTCGCCATCGCCTACCAGCCGCAAAGCGAGACCCATGAGCCGAGCTATCTGAACCTGAAATGGGGCAAGTTCAGCTTCAATTGCCGGCTGACCACCGTCACCATCAACTATACGAGCTTCGAGCGCGACGGCTCGCCCTTGCGCGCCGAGCTCGTGCTGACGCTCACGGCCGATGACGACGTTGCAAAGCAGCAGTCCAAGCTCGCCTTCACCTCGCCCGACGTGTCGCATGCGCGCCTGGTGCGCGGCGGTGATACCCTGCCGCTCATGGTCCATGCCGTCTATGGCAGCACGGTCCATACGCCGCGCGTCGCCCGCGTCAACGGGTTGAACCACCTGCGCGGACTGGAGCCGGGTCAGACCCTGATCTTTCCGCCGCTGTCGCGCTAGGAGCCGGATGTGGCGGACGGCTTCACCATTCCCACGATCCTCGTCGCCGGAAGCGCGATGCCGCCTGGCTTTGCGCTGCTCTCGATCGACGTGTCGCATTCCGTGAACCGCATTCCCACCGCGATGATTTCGATCCAAGCCAACGGAGCGGTGGCGGACGAGGTGCCGCTGATGGCCGGCGGCCCATTCAAGCCGGCGGGGGAGGTGGAGATCAAGCTGCGCCGCGCCGGCGAAGACGACATCAGCGTGTTCAAGGGTATCGTCACCGCCTTCTTCGTCCACACGCGCGATGGCCAGCCGACGCTGGACGTGGTCGTCAAGGACAAGGCCGTCAAGCTGACCGGCGCGCGCCATAGCCGGATCTGGACCGACACCACGGACAGCGACGCGATCCGTTCCATCGTGAGCGACGCGTCGCTGACGGTAGACGACGTGCCCGACACGACCCCGTCGCACAAAACCCTGGTGCAGCATGATTGCACCGACTGGGATTTCATCCTGACCCGTGCCGATGCCCAAGGCCTGGGCGCCACGGCCTTCGACGGCAAGGTGTCACTGAAGAAGCTCGCGGTCGATGGCGACACCGCCTACGGCTTCTCGCTCGGGCTCGATCCGATCACCGACCTCCATTTCGAGCTGGACGCCGCGAGCCAGGCTCCGAGCGTCGACGGCATCGCTTGGGACCCGAAGCAGCTGGCGCCTGCGGAGCCTGCCACGGCCGAAATGCTCAGCCTGCCGCAGGGCGAGATCGGGACCGCATCGATCGGCGATGAACTCGGCATGCCGCCGGTTCGTCTTACCCATATGGTCCCGCTGCAGCCGGACGAAGTCAAAGCCTGGACGAACGCGCGCGCGGCCCGCGCACGGCTGGCGCTGATCCGCGGCCGCATGTCCGTGGCAGGCCTTCCCAGCGCCAAGCCGATGGATATTGCCGAGCTGGCCGGCCTCGGCGATCTGCTCAACGGCAAGGTGCTCGTGACGGGCGTGCGCCACCGGCTCGACTCGCACGGCTTCTCGACCGACCTTCAGTTCGGCCTGTCGTCGGAGCCCGCGGGCCGGCTGCCCGAGCTCGCCAACATGGAAGCCGGCGGCCTGCTGCCGCCGATCTCGGGGCTTCATCTCGGCACCATCGCCGACTCGTCGGGGGACGACCCGGAGAACGAAAGCCGTATCCAGGTCAGCGTCTCCTCCGTTCTCACCGAGCCGCCGAAGCCGCTATGGGCGCGGATCGCCAGCCCCGACGCCGGCGACAAGCGCGGCTTCTGCTTCAGGCCGGAGCCAGGCGATGAAGTTCTCGTCGGTTTCCTCGGCGGCGATCCACGGCATCCGATCGTGCTCGGCCGTCTCTGGGGCGGCAAGAACAAGCTTCCTTCGGGGTTCACCGATGCCAAGCAGAAAGGCATCGTCGGCAGGAAGGACACGCGCGTCGTACTGTCGGAAGCCGACAAGCCGTCGATCACGATCAGCACGCCGGGCGGACGGACCGTCATCCTCGACGACGACGGCGAGAGCATCACGCTGTCGGACAAGAACAACAACAAGTTCACCTTGGATGCGAACGGCATCACCATCGACTCAGCCAAGGACCTCGTCATCCAGGCCAAGGGAGCCATCAAGATCAAGGGCAGCACGATCGACCTGAACTGATTTGAACAACGTCATCAAGTGGCGTGCGAGGAGGCAGAGCATGCGTGGCTTTACTTTGCAGCGGGCGGATCGGCCATGACCGCGTCAGCCGGTTATCTCGGGCGCGGCTGGGCGTTTCCGCCGCAGTTCGGCCCCGACGGATCCGACGTCGCCATGGTCGCCGGCGAGGATGACATTGCCCAGAGCCTGACGATCCTGTTCGGCACGGCGCTCGGCGAGCGCGTGATGCGGCAGGATTTCGGCTGCGACGTGTTCCGCTACATGTTCGAGGAGATCGACCAGACTCTGCTGACGTCGATCCGAGAGGCCGTGTCGGACGCGATCCTCTATCACGAGACGCGTATTCGCCTCGACGGCGTCGATGTCACGAATGACGGCCAGACTCCTGGCCTCGTGCTGATCGCGATCCGCTACACGGTCCGCGCCAACAATTCCCGTTTCAACATGGTCTATCCCTATTATCTCAACGAAGCGGTGAGAGCTGCGCCGTGAGCGATGTGATCGTGATCGATGGCGACATGACCACGTTCAAGCCGAGCTTCGGCGCGGCAACGGTGGTCGTGCGCCCTGGTCGCATCACCGCGAGCGGCAAGGCCCGAGTCCTGGGCAAACTCGCCTGCGTCGTCGGCGACGAGACCAGCGTATCGGTCGCAGGCTGCATGTATTCGGCCGGTCCCTACTCGATTCCCGGCACCGGAACGCTCTCGATTGCCTCTCTCGCCGCCAACCAGCAGGCCGGGACCTGCCAGACCGGCAGTAAGAAGCTGCTGCTGAAGGGCGGCTCCTTTACCGCACGCTTCACCGTGTCGGTTCCGGCGATGCAGCCGCCGCCGGGTCCCGGCTCGCCGATCCCCGATCCGACGCCGACCTATAGCGGCAGCGGCAGCTTCGTCGCGACCGACGCGACAGTGAAGGCGGGGTGAGCAATGGCGCCGCAGCCCCCCACCGAGATCCCCTCGCCTCGCCGTGACGGCACCAGCCAGTTCGCGCGGCTGCAGGCGACCATGATCATCTCCGATCGATATCCGGACGGGGTCGGTGTCGACGAGCGGACGACGCGCGATCTTTTGGGGTTCCTGCGCACCTACGTCGAACACCTGGTCTACTACGATGCCGACAACCAGCCGGCCGGTGATTGGTCGGGGCTGCTTGGCGATCTGACCGACGATCAGATCATCTCCTTCATCGACAATCCCGCGGCGGCATCCGACGACAGGCTGCGCCGGCCGCATCTCGTGCTGCTGCTGGCCTTGTTCAGGCTGCTTGGCACGGCGCGAGACGCGCTGAACGGCCTCGTGCCGCGCCATCTCGACTACTACTATCGCGACGTGCTGCGGCTCTCGCCGAAGCCACCGGTGCCCGACCAGGTATTCGTGCTGTTCGACCTCGCCAATGGCGCGCAGGCGGTGCAGATCCCCGCGGGCACCCGGCTGCCGGCGGGGCGCGATGCCGCCAAGCGCGAGCGCTTCTTTCGCACCGATGCCGACGTCGTGGTCAACCGCGCCAAGATCAGCAGGCTGACGACTGTCTTCACGGACAAGCTCCTGATCGGGCTCGCCGAGGCGCGCGACCCCAGGAAGGGCGCACTCGGCACCAAGGAGGACCGCTTCATCGCGATGCTGCGGCTGGCCCTCGGCGAGCCTTCGCCCGGCGGCCCGTTGCCGTCCTATGCTGGCAAGCCCGTCACCTACGCCCTGCTGCAGTCGCTCGCGGCACTGGTCGCCTTCGCGCCGACGACGCTTCACCTGCAACATTTCGAATTGCGCGAGCTGATCGACCGCAAGCGCACTCGCGACAATGCCGGCGCCGACTGGACCAAGATCAACGCCATCCTTCAAACGGCAGGACGCGACGCCCGCCACGATCCGAACTTTGTGCTCAATCCGGCCAATCCGCGCGACTTCAACGCCAACCTCGCCACCGCGCTGAACGGCGCCCCCAACTTTGCTGGTCTGCCGGAGATCACGACCGTCGACGATCTCTACGTGCAGCGCTACCGCCGGGACGTGCAGGATGCGATTGTGCAGAAGCTGCACATGCCTCTCGTGACCTTCGTCACGATGATGGATCTCAAGCGCGCCTCCGATGCCGATTGGCGCGTCATCAACGGCCTGCTCGAACATGCCGGCCAGGACAAGCGCAACAAAAAAGACTACAGCCTGCCGGTGACCGATCCCGCCGACTTCACGGGCAACATGAAGGAGGCCGTCGGACCGATCGACTACACGCCGACCGGCACGACCTCGATCGACACCTATGCCGCCGCCGTCTGCAACCTCGAAGCCTACTTCTTCATGTCGGCCGAGGTATTCGGCAGCATGATGGCGACCGCCGAGCAGCCTGAAGCCAGCGTGTCCGAACATGCATGGCAGCAGGTCTACGACAATCTCGAAGAGGCCCTGCGGAAGAAGGTGTTTGCGGCAAGGCGCGAGGTGCTGCGCAAGATGCGTGAGCAAGCCGGCGATCCCGCCGCCGGCCTTCAATTGATCCTCGCCGGTGCCGCCGGCGCATCGCCCAGCGCCACGACGGGCCAGCTTCTGGAGGAGTTGAAGGACTGGGCGCCGGCGGCGGACATACAGGCCCTCAAGGCGATCGCGGATGCGCCGAAGACGGCAAGCGCCGACCAATGGCTTCAGGCCTACGACATTCTCGAACGCGCCTCGCGCAAGCGCACCCAGCTGCCGGATCCGCAGCCACTCCGTCAGGACTGGCTCAATCTCTATGCCTATGCGGACGCGCCGGCCGTGCATCCGAGCCCGGAGCTCGAGTCACGCTGGAAAACATTTGGTGCAGCACCGCCGGCGCAATCACCGGATCAGGCGCCGCCTGAGACCCTTGGGCTTGCGATTGGCTCGCCGCTGTTCGCGCTCAGCGCCGGGACACGGCAGATCACCTTCAATTTCGGCTTCTACGACGATGGCGGCGAGCTGATCGTCGCCGCGCCCGAACAGCCGTTCTCGGTTCAAGTCAGCACGGCCGACGGCTGGGTCACGCTGTCAGCCGACAAGGTGGAGGTCGCGGGCGATGCCAATGTCGACTACAGCAAGCTCGACGACATCGCACCGATCCCCGGCACGACAAAGCTGATCGGCCTGCGCGTTCGGCTCACTCTGCCTTCGAGCATGCCGGCACTTGCGCCGCTGCCGGCGGATCAGGTGCTCGCAGGGTGCCCGTGGCCGATGGTGCGGCTGACGCTGCGCCAGATCTGGGACGGCACGCTCGGCCGCTGGGTGATCCGCTACGCGCGGCTGCGCTCGCTGCGGCTCGCGCGCATCCACATGCGCGCGGCCGTCGGATCCTACATCCAGCCGGCGCAGAACGGCGAGCCGCTCGGCCCGCTGCTGCTGGAAAACGACCTCGGCCCACTCGACGGCAAGCGGCCGTTCGAACCCTTTGGACCGCAGCCGGACGCCGGCGCCATGCTCTGGATCGGGCATGCCGATCTTCAGAACAAGCGGCTGCGGGCCGTCAAACTGCGGCTCGACTGGATGGGCGGTCCAGCCAATCTCAAAGACGTCTATAAGGCCTACCCGCTGCAGGATCCGTTCACGGCCAAGGTCAGCCTGGTTTCTGGTCCCGTGATCACGCCGCAAGGCGGCGCAAGCTCGCTGTTCGTCAGCGACCCAGCCGACCGAAGCGGCCGAACGCAGGACGCCAGCAAACCACAGCCCCTCGAGATCGCGTCCGTCAGCGACGCCTTACAGCCCTACGCCGTTCCCTCGCCGTCCACCACATCCGCGTCGGCGCGCAATCTGCCGCATGCGCTACGGCTCGAATTGTCCGTCGGCTTCGGCCATCGCGACTATGCCGGGCTTGCCGCGACCAAGGCGATTGCGCTTGCGGTCGATACGGCCGTCTTCGCCAAGTCCGGCGGCACGATCACCGCGGCCAACTATACGGTCGGCCAGCCCTACACACCCAAGCTGAAATCGCTCACGCTCGATCTGCTGGCCGGGCACGAGTTGCGGATGGAAGCCTATCAGCCGGGTCCGTCGTCGGACATGGTATTTCATCTGCACCCGTTCGGGATCGCGGAGGCTCGCGCGGCCGCGACCGGCTTCCCCCTGCTCGCCGATTACGGCAATGAGGGCGAGCTGTTGATCGGCCTCGACGGGTTGCGTCCGCCCGAAACGCTGTCGCTGCTGTTCCAGATGGCCGAGGGCAGCGCCAATGCCGATGTCGACCATCCGCCGATCCGCTGGAGCGTGCTCGACCAGAACGGCTGGGTGGACCTCCCGGGCGAGGCGGTCCTGCACGACGGCACCCGCGAGTTGATCAACTCCGGCATCATCACCTTCGCACTGCCGGAGGCTTCGCCGGACGCGCGATTGCCCGCGGGGCCCTATTGGCTGCGCGCCAGCGTATCCGTGGGCGCGAGCGCCGTCTGTGACGCCATCGCGATCCATCCGCAGGCGGCGCTCGCAACGCGTGAGCTGCAAAGCACCGCCTCGGCCGATCTGACGCCGCTGCCGGTGAAGACGATCAAGGCGTTGTTTGCACCGTTGCCCGGCATTGCCGCAGTTCGCCAGCCCTATGCCTCGTTCGGCGGCCGGCCGGCTGAGGACGCGCGCAGCTTCTATGCCTCGTCGAGCGAACGGCTGCGGCACAAGCAGCGTGCTGTCACGGCTTGGGATTATGAGCGCCTGGTGCTGCGTCGCTTTCCGGGCATCTACAAAGCCAAGTGCCTGCCGGCGACCTCGAACGAGGCCGCAATGGACCGACGCGACGCTCTCGGCTTGGTGCGGCTGATCGTCATTCCGGACATTCGCGGCAAGAGCCTGTTCGATCCGTTCGAGCCGAAGGCTTCGTCGGCGACGCTCGCCGACATTGCAGATTATCTGGCGCCGCTGCTGCCGGGGTCGGCGCGGCTCAGCGTCGAGAACGCCAGATATGTCCAGGTACGCATCCGGGTCGGCGTCCGCTTCGTCGACCAGAACAATCCGGCGCTGTGGAAACAGCGGCTCAACGACGATCTCAACCGCTTCCTGTCGCCCTGGGCATTCGATGACGGCGCCGACATCATGATCGGGCGCCGCATCTATGCCAGCAGCATCGTCAACTTCATCGACCGGCGGACCTATGTCGACTACGTCGCAGGCATCAAGCTGTTCTCGAGCGAGGACGGCGACGTCTTCACGCTGGCGCCGCCGGGCGGCCCGGATGGAGACAGCGTCGGCTCGGAGCGTCCGGACGCCGTGCTGGTCGCGGCGCGCCGCCATGAGATCGATCTGATCGCCGACGAGATCTTCCCGGCCGATCAGTTCAAGGGACTGAACTACATGAAAGTCGAGCTCGATTTCATCGTCGGATAGCAATTCACATGTGATGGCTGGTGCGAGGTTTCCATGAACATCGATGACAACAAGAAATCGCGGGCGACGCTCAAATCCTATTTCGTCAAGAACGCGATTCCGACCGAGCAGCAGTTCGCCCAGCTCATCGACAGCGTTCTCAACCAGCGCGATGATGGCGTCATCAAGCCTGCCGGCGGCGAACCGCTCTCGATCGAGGCGGTCGGCGATTTCGAGAAGGCCGTGAACTTCTACATGCAGATTTCCGACGCCAGCCCCGCCTGGACGCTGTCGCTGCGCCCGAGATCGAACCCAGCCGATCCGCAGACCGGCCGGCCGGGCCTGTCGATCAACGACCCGGCCGGCGTCAGCCGCCTTGCGGTCGACGCCGCTACGGGCCGTGTCGGCATCGGCGTCGTTGCGCCGACCGAAGCGCTCGACGTGAATGGACGCGTCAAGGCCGCGATGCTCACCATTGGCCCGTGGCCGGCCAACCCTGCGCAGTACGGCTTCGTCGGCGCCACAGCGCTGGATCATACGCAGGGACAGAACTATGCCCTGCTGCAGAGCGCATCGGGCAACGATGCAGGTACCACGTATCTCAACTCACCCCTTTCGATCCGGCTTCGGATCAAGAACGTCGATCGCCTGACGGTGACAACGAACGGCAATGTCGGGATTGGAACCGCGTCGCCCGCGAACCTGCTCGAAGTCGCGGGGGTCGCGAAATTCGGGTCGCTCGGCATCGGTCCCTGGCCCGCCGGCGGCAACTACATGCACTTCGGTGTAACGACCCTGAACCAGGCCGCGGCCGGCAACTACGCGCTGCTGCAGAGCGCGGCCGGCGGCGATACCGGCACCACGTTTCTGAACTCGCCGACCTCGGTGCGGCTGCGCATCGGCAATGGTGACCGGCTCGTGGTCGATCCCGGCGAGACGACCGTGCTGGGTCCGTTCAAGACGCAAGGCGCCCATCTCGTCAAGCTCGGATATCCGTCGCCAAGCGGCCGCTATGGCAATGACGGCATTCGCGGCGAGCCCAATCTGTGGCTCGACTCCTCCGGTACCGTCTTCCTCAAGCAGGGCTTTACATCGATCGGCATGGATGTCGCGGAACGCTTCCCGGCAGGCGAGGCGCTGGTGCCCGGCGACGTCGCCGTGTTCGACGAGCATGATCGGACGATCCACCGCTGCGACCGTGCCGTCGACCGCCGCGCGGTCGGTATCGTGTCCGGCGAGGCCGCCTTCATCCTCGGCATCGAGACCGAGGAGGTGCCGATCGCGCTGTGCGGCCGCGTTCCATGCAAGGTCGACGCCGACGTCGCGCCGATCGCCGCCGGCGACCTGCTGACGACGAGCGCGACGCTAGGGCACGCGCAAAAGGTCGATGATCCCACCGCCTGTGCCGGTGCGATCATCGGCAAGGCCCTCACGTCGCTGGCCAGCGGCAAGGGCGAGATTCTCGTCTTGGTCCATGGGAGGTGAACATGTTCGTCGTCGGTACGACAAACGAAACAGCCAGCGGTCAGCCGGAAGCGGAGCGATCGACAATGGAAGATCGCCTCAAGGAACGCCTGATGCAATTGCGCGAGGAATTTGCGAGCGGCCAAGCCCAGCTGCTGCAGACCGAGGCGCGCGCGCGTGACTTGCGCGAGACGCTGCTGCGCATCAGCGGCGCCATCCAGGTGCTGTCCGAAGAGCTCGGCGAGACCAAGGAGGACTGACGGTCGTGGACGCGCTATCGATTTCCACCGGTCCTCCGGAGCATCCGCTGCTCGATTTCACGGCCCTGCTGCGGCAGGGCCTGTCGGAGCTCGAACGCCTCGCCGGGGAGCAGTGGACCGACTTCAACGCCCACGATCCCGGCATCACGCTGCTCGAGGCGATGTGCTACGCGCTCAGCGATCTCGGCTATCGAACCTTCCATCCGATCCCCGACCTGCTTGCGGAAGCCGGAGGAGGCGGTGCAACCTGCCTGTTCACGCCCGCGCAGGCTCTGACCTGCAGGGCCATCACCCAGGATGATCTCAGGCGCATCGTCCTCGACGTGCCCGGCGTCAAGAATGCCTGGATCGTGCGAGCGGACGGCGCGTCACCGCCGCTGCGCTATGATCCCGCGGCCAAGACGATCTCGATCGACCGCGATGCGACGCCGGCGACGAACACCGAGCCGGTGATCCCCGGCGGGCTCTGGCGCGTGCTGGTGGAGAAATCCGATCTCCAGGACATCGACGCATCCGTGCTCAAGCGCACGGTCGCGGAGCGACTGTATGCCAATCGGCCGCTCTGCGAGGATTTCGACGACATCGTCATGCTCGATCCGATGCCGATTGCCGTGCGTGCGTCCGTCGAAATCGGCGAAACCGAGAATGGGGCCGATGTGCTGCTCGGCATCTTCGAGCGCGTCAGTGCGTTGATCTCGCCATCCGTCGGATTTCTCACGCTCGATCAGGCGCTGGCGCGCGGCTTCAGCACCGAGGAGATCTTCGAAGGCCCGCCGTTGGCCCGCGGTTTCGTCGATCCGGCGACCTTGCCGCAGGCCGAGCGTCGCGTCGCCCTGCATACGTCGGACGTCATCCACGAGATCATGAATGTGCCCGGCGTCCGCGCCATCCGCTCGATCCGCCTCGCACGCGCTGGCGACGCCGTCGAAGAGCCTTGGTCACTGACACTGGACGAGACGGGAGCCGCCCGGCTCGACGCCACGGCCAGCAACATCGAGTTCGTCAAGGACCGGCAGCCGGTCGTGGTCGATACGGCGGCCGTGATCCGCAGCTATGCATCACGCGCCCGCGCGGCGCGGCTGTATCCGGAGCTCGCCCCGATCGACCGCGACCTGATCCCGCGCCCCGGGCAGGCCCGGGACGTCGCGAACTATCTGCCGATCGAATCGGATCTGCCGCGGCTGTATGGCGTCGGCGCCGGTGCCCTGCCCGACTCTGCCGACGACACATGCAAGGCGCAGGCCAATCAGCTGCGCGGCTATCTGGCGGTGCTGGACCAGTTGCTGGCCAACGAATTCGCTCAGCTCGCTCACGTCGCCTCGCTGTTCTCGATCGACGACGGCTCGCCGCGCACCTATGCAGGGCAGCTTGTCGATACCGACGCCGACCAGGACCCGATCCTCGATGTCGATTTCGGGCCGGACCAACTGGCCGAGCTGGTCGAGCCCGAAGGCTCGCCACAGGCGTTGCAGCGGCGAAACCGGTTGCTGAACCATCTGCTCGGGCGCTTCGCCGAAACCGTGACCGACGACCCGCAACTATCGGAGGCGTCGTCCCCCCTCAATGCGACTGCCGCGACGGCGCGCCTGTTGCAGGCCAAGCGCGAATTCCTCCGGCGCATGCCGGAACTCGGATCGGCGCGCGGCACCGGCGGCGATTACCTCGCGCTCGGCTCGTCGCCTGCGCTGATCGACCGGATCCGCCTCAAGCTCGGCTGGCCCGCCGAAAGCGACACCCGCTTTCTGCTCGTCGAGCATATCCTGCTGCGCGCCCTGCCCGAAGACGAGATCAACGCCCTGCCGCTGCTGGCTGCAGCCCCGCGCGCCGATCCCTGGACGGCGCAGCTCACCTTCATATTCCCGTCGCGCTTCAAGCAGCAGCTCGAGAGTATCATTCAGCGCATCATGCGCGAGGAGACGCCTGCGCATCTGACCGCCTATCTGCTCTGGCTGGACCCCGATCCCCTCGCGGCCTTCGCCGCAACCTATGACGATCTGCTGCTCGCGCTGCAGCAGCATCGTCTCGCGGACCGGCTCGGCGTGAAGGCCGGCACGCCGGAGCCATCGCCATGAGCGGCGCGATCACGAGCACGCCGACCGTGCTGCGCCTCCGCGAGGCCCGCAATCGCATGCTCGACGTGCTCCGGCTCGGCGAGACCTATCCGGTGCGCGACCTGCCGGTGCCGAACGAGCGGCTGACGGTTGCCTTCAACGACACCGCGGCGATCAAGGTCGAGAGCAGCGAGAAAGGCGCCGACTACGGCTTGCGCACCAAGGCCGGCGATGCCGTCGGCGCCATCGTCAAGGGCGCGGGAGACACGGTGACGCTGACGACGCCGCCGATCCGTGACGACGTCACCTTCACGATCCACGCGCGCGCGCCGAGCGGGCGCGAGGCGGACCTCTTGGCCACGGCCGGCGTCAAGGTCGGTCTCGACCTGTCGCTCCTGGCGATCGTGTTGCCGGAGGATGGTCCCTCACCGCGAATGCTGGACTACAACGCGGCCGTAACGGTGCGTCTGCCATCCAGCCAGGACGGCGTCGACTACAGGCTCGTGCGCTTTCCCGCCGGCGATCCGGCGCATCCCGACGACATGACGGCAGCCGCGCAGGACGACATCATTTCCGTCGGCAATCAAACCGTTCGCGGCACCGGCGGACCGATTGACCTTTCGAGCAAGCCGCTGCAGGCCGACACCGAGATCAGGATCCGCGCGACCAAAGTGTTCGATGCGGCGTTGGCGCGGCCGCCGCAGACCAACATCCTCGCGATCCGCCTGCGCGTCTACGTCAAGGCCAATCCCGATCTCGTGCTCACCCCCGAGCCCGGCGCAATCGTCGACTTCCAGTCGGCGCCGAAGATCAAGCTCGCCGCGGCCCAGAGCGGCGTCGACTATCGTGCCGTCCTGCTGCGCCTTCCTGATGCAGCGTTTGCGCAAGGGGCTGCGGCCGGTCCCGGACTGCTCGCAGTGCCGGTGCCGGGACAGCCGGACGCGATCATCCGCTTGCCGTCGCTGACGGCGGATCCGAGCGCCGTGCCGCAAGGCTTCACGGTCGGCGCCGATTGGCAGCCCGGCGCCAATGCCGATCTGCGGCTGGCGCTGCCGCAGGCGACCGCCGACAACGTCATCGCCATTGCCGCGCGAAAGACTCATTCGACCGGGACGACGTCCTTCTCATCCTGGATCTGGCTGCGCCAGATGATTGCCGTGCTGCTGCGCCCCAATCCCAAGCCGGGCCTCAGTGCCACCGTCACGCTCGTGGGCGCCGCAACCGACGGGGCGCTGACGATCGCGGGAGGCCAGCCCGGCGTCTACTACACGCCGCGGACGAACCCGGCCGTGCCGAACATCCTGCCGGCCTATGTCCATCAGCGCAGCGCAGATGATGCCGCAGCGAACAAGGGCATCGGCCAGATCGAGCTGGAGGTCGACTTCGCGGTGACACGCAACGGCCAGCCACCGCTGCCGCCGAGCTTGGACACCGGCGCCGTGGCCGTCGGGACCTCCTGGACCATCGGCGCAATGATGGCGCAGAGCCGCGTCGGCATCGATTTGCCAAATCCGGTCGTCATCACGGCCGTCCCGGCAGCACAGTTGACCGCCGGCCTGGTCGACCGCGGCGGGGTCGCGCACGTCACCGTGCCGGCCAGCGCGGCCGGCGACAGCTACGCGCTGGCCCAGGAGGGCGTGCCCGATGACGTGCCGATCGGCGCGGCGCGGGACGGCAATGGTCAGACGCTCGATTTCGCCTCGGCGGCGATCGCGAACGACACGACATTGGTGCTGTCGGCGACAAACAAGGCGCCGATTCCGGTGCGGCGACGGATCCGGTTTCCCGTCGCCGTCCGCCCGGATCCGTCGTGCCCCGTCCGCGCCGCCGATGCCGCCGTCGCCTCGGGCAACCGCACCAGGATCCTCGTCGACAAGTCCCAGCTGGAGATGAACTATCAACTCGTCGTCGCCGGCGCCCCGGTTGGCGCGGCCCAGCCGGGCAATGGCGACACCATCGCCTTCGTCACCGATCCGATCACCGCGACCGCTACGTTTTCGGTCACCGCGACCCGATTGAACCCACCGGCCGCATCGGCAACGCTCGCTGCGACCGCCACCGTCGCGCTCAAACAGCCTTAGGACCTTCATCGAGCAGCCATGGCACAGCGTCACGCCATCCATCGTCAGATCGTCGAGGTGACCGTCGCCAATGCGGCGATGGCGGAGCGCATCGGCAACGTCGTCTCCGACGTCATCCGCGATGCGGTGACGCCGCTGCTGGAGCGCATGTTCGATGCTCTGACGCCGCATGCCGAAATCCTGCGCCTGGATCGGCTGGAGCTCGATCTCGGACGGCTCGACCTCGCCTCTCTCCAGCGTGAGCTGCCGGCGCGCATCTCGGCGAAACTTCCCGATGCGTTGCGGCAATCGGCGGCGCGGGACCAGCGCTCCGGCGGCTCCTCGGCGTCGGCGCAAGGCGGCCGGACGAAACCCGATGCGGACGCAGCAGCGATGCTCGTGATTACCCATTTCGTGGCGACCGGCACCTTGCCATGGTGGTGCGATGGCCGCGGGCGCGACCTCGTGGACCGCGCGGCGAGCGAGGCATTGCAGCGATCGCCCGCCAGTCTCGCCCACGCACTTCGCGGCTTCGTCACCGATCCGAGCGCCATGAACCGGCTGGTCGGGCACATCAGCGACGCGACGCTCGAACGGATTGTCGTCGCGCTCACGCCCGACGGCGCCGACGATCTGCGCGAGCTCGCATTGCTGCTGGAGAACATATCGATCGGTGATCTCACGCCCAACCAGACGCGCCGCGCCCGCTGGCAAGGTATCCTGCAGGCGGCCTGTGCCGGATCACAGCCCGACATCGTCGAGGCCGCACTGACGGCCATGGCCGTCGCAGCCGACGTACCGCTTACATCCGTGCTGGCGGCCCGCAAGGACATGACCGCAACACCATCGTCGCCGACGGCGATCGCAGCCCGTGTCGACGAGCTGCAGCGACTCCATTCCGCGCCGTCGCGCGCCGCGCGCAGCTGGTCGCAAAACCCCGTGCTCACCGCCCTCCACGCGGAGCTCTTGCCGCTGGCAGCCCGATTGCCTGAGCAGGATCAGCAGGCATGGACCGACGCCTTCGCGCGACTCGCGCAGACGCCGGCGGGCTCATCCTACGAGTCTGCACTGTCAGCTTTGCTTCAGCCCTTGCGTCAGGCCGGCCTGATCACCTCGGTCGCTGCCGAGCGCCTGCAAGCGCGGCTTTCGCGTCGGGCCGCGCCAGCAGCAGCTCGCCGGGATCCGCGTGAGCGCGGCGAGCTCGACGAGTCCCACGTCGCCATGACGGCCGGCATCTGCCTGCTCTGGCCGTTCCTGGCCCGCTTCTTCGCGCGTCTCCACCTGCTCGACGGCAACGAGACGGGCTTTGCGAGCCTGGTCGCGCAACAGCGCGCCGTGCTGCTGCTGCATCATCTCGCGACCGGCGAGCGCGACGCGCCGGAATTTGCGCTGCTGCTGCCGAAAGTGCTGTGCGGCCTGCCGCCGTTCGATCCCTGCGAGATCACCGAGCCGGTCACCGACACGGAGGCGACCGAGGCTGCGCAGCTCCTGGATGCTGCAATCGCCCATGCGAGCTGCCTCGGCACCATCTCGCATGCCGGACTGCGCGAGACCTTCCTGCTGCGGCAGGGCATGCTCGGCACGCGCGACGGCGCATGGCTGTTGCGGCTCGAGCGGCGCAGCGCCGACGTGCTGCTGGAACGGATTCCCTGGACCCTGCAGTGGCTGCGATTGCCATGGATGCAGGCGGCGATGCGGGTGGAATGGTGAGCGCGCTGGAGCAGAACGCAACGGATCTCGAGGGCGAGCTGACCTGGCTCGCGCAACTGATCGACGCCCGGTTCAAGCTCTACTTCAATCTGGAGGGCGCCGAGCCGACAGCGGCGCCCGAGCCGCCCGACCTGTCGCAATCGCCCTCCCCCTATGCGACCTTGCTGCGTGAACTCGAATGCGACTTCGCCGACCGGGTCGCGCTGGTGCTGGCGCTGACGCCGCATCTGCGACCACAAATCCTCGACGTGTTCTTCACGCGCAACCAGACCTTCGACCGCCGTTTCAGCGAATTCGGCGGCGTGCGCAAGGACTCCGACGGCGAGTTCTGGCCGACGGGCGAGACGTTGGCCTTCATCATCGGCGGCATCGATCTCGCCGCGCGGTTCAGGCTGCAGGCGCTGTTCGAGCCCGATCACCCGTTCGCCCGGCGCGGCCTGTTGCGCGCGGCGACGTCCGGCGGCGACGAGCCGCCGATGAAGGCGCGGCTGGCTTTGTCGGAGGATGCGCTGGCGCTGTTCACCCGCGGCGAGCAGCGCCGGCCGAGTTTTGGCGCGCACTTCCCCGCACAACTCGTCGAGACCGGGCTCGACTGGAGCGATCTCGTGCTGCATCCCGCGACGCGCCAGGGTCTCGGCCAGATCGAATCCTGGATCGCGCACGGCCACACGCTGATGCACGACTGGCGCATGGCCGCCAAGCTGCGTCCGGGCTATCGCAGCCTGTTCTACGGTCCGCCCGGCACCGGCAAGACGATGACGGCCTGCCTGCTCGGTAAATCGACCGGACGCCACGTCTATCGCGTCGACCTCTCGATGGTGGTGTCGAAATTCATCGGCGAGACCGAGAAGAATCTTGCCGCCGTCTTCAACCAGGCGGAGGGGCGCAACTGGATCCTGCTGTTCGACGAGGCCGACGCGCTGTTCGGCAAGCGCAGCGAGACGCGCGACGCGCACGACCGCTACGCCAACCAGGAAATCGCATTCCTGCTGCAGCGGATCGAGAGCTTTGACGGCATCGCCATCCTTGCCTCCAACCTGCGCGACAACATTGACGACGCCTTCGCGAGACGGTTCGAATCCGTGATCTACTTCCCGCTGCCGCGTCCCGAAGAGCGCGAGCAGCTGTGGCGCCAGGGCTTTTCGGCCAAGGCGCAGTTCGCCGGCGATCTCGACCTGTCGAAGATCGCGCGCGACTACACGCTGTCTGGCGGCTCCATCATGAACGTAATCCGGCTCGCCTCGTTGCAGTCGCTGAAAGAGAACGAGCGTCCGATCGGGCGCGACGACCTCGTCGCGGCGATCCGGACCGAGATGATCAAGGAAGGGAGGGCGGCATGAAGCAGACGACAACGCGCGCCTCCCCCCACGCATCGCAGAAGCAGAGCATGCGGCCTGGCCGCGGCGTTGCGCTGAGCCCGCCACTCGCCGTTCCGCCGGCGGCGCTGCTGCAGGCGCGGCTCGAGATCGGCCCGGTCGATGATCCTCTCGAGCACGAAGCCGAGACGATGTCGCGGCGGGCCGTCGACGGTCCGCCGCCGGCAAGCGACACGGTCCCGGCATCACTCGGCGCGATCTCCTCGCCGGCGCTCGGCCTCCAGCGCCAGGCCGGACCCGGCGGCGCGGGGGCGATGAGCGCGGCGGTCGCACCGCCGATCGTGCACGACGTGCTGGGGTCGCCCGGGGCACCGCTCGATGCCGCGACCAGAGCTGAAATGGAGCCGCGCTTCGGCCACAGCTTCGAAGCGGTTCGCATTCACACCGATTCACGCGCGGCGGCATCGGCCCGGGCCGTGGGCGCCCAGGCCTATACCGTTGGCCGCAACGTCGTGTTCGGCAGCGGCCACTATGCACCGCGTTCATCGTCGGGCCGCCGGCTGCTCGCGCACGAGCTGACGCATGTCACGCAGCAGAGCCGCCAGGGACCGGTGCTGCAACGCCAGCCGGATCCGCCGCTGGAGGCCCGGCTGCAGGTCATCGAAGAAGGAGGTCCCGCTGCCCAGGCGCGGCTCGACCAGATCCTGCGCACCGGCGGACCGGTGCCCACGACGACGAAGGTGATCGGAGCTGCGATCATCGATGTCGAAGGCTACACCGGTCCCAAGGAGATGCGCGCGATCAGCGGCGCCGATTCCGACGCGCTCGGACAGGGCGCCGCAGTGTACCACGCCACCAGCCCGACCAGCCGCACCTTGTCCGGCACGCGCAGCATCGCCGGCTCCGGTCCCAGGCGCGACTTCCCGTTCCAGCACGTCAACGATGCGGAGATGAAGATCTTCGAGGACATCATCGCCCGGCTGCCGAAAGGCGCCAGGGGTACCATCCGTTTCTCGACGATCCGTGTCCGCCAGCTCAATGGCCAGACCGTCTTTGAACCTTACCCCGCCTGCTCCGGCTGCATCCGCGCCAGCTTCGAAACCTCCGGAACATTGTCGAAGGTCGATCTCGTGAGCCACGCGCCGGTGCATCCGACCGGCAACGCCGATCTTGCCGAGACCCCCGGCAGCGGCGGCAGCGGTGGCGGCGGCACGCGCGCGCGGTTCAAGAGCATCGGCATCGGTGTCGGCACCACCGCGCTATCGATCGGCATCGGACTGCTCAGCTCCTACCTCAAGGCGCGCGTCGATCGGAAGATCGCCGCAGCCCAGATCGATCGCAATCAGGCCAAAGCGCAGAAAGTGATCGACGAGCAGGCCGATACCATCCTGAAGATGATGCTGACCAGTCCGGAGCAGACGCTCTATGCGCGCGTCATGATGAGCAGCGCGGTGATCTCGACGATCGAAGCCACCCCCGGTGCCATCGAGCCGACCGTCAGTGATTCCTCACCCATCATCGACCTGACCGGTGTCGGCTTCACGTTCCAGAAGCTGGACCCCGAGCTGAGCGACACATTTCAGCAGTTCGGCGGCGGCGGACGTCACTTCACGATGGTTCGCCTGCTCGTCAGCGAAATTCCCCTGGAGACGCCAGCGATCGAGGATCTCATCGCCACGGCGAAGGCACGCAAGCTGCCGCTCGACGAGCTTCGCTACTACGTCCTGGGCCGGATGGCCGGGCTGGACCAGAGTGACCCGAAAAGCTTCGTGGCCTCGGTCAACCGCTGGCAGCACATCCTGGAGCTCATCGATCAGAAAGCCGCCCCGGTTCAGACCACGTCGCCGCCGCCCGCTCCTGCGCGCCCACCCGCGCAAGCCCATTCTAATCCGCCCAACTACAAGCCGCCCGCGTCCAACGCGAACACGTTCCCGACGGTCCAGCAGCAGACGGGGCCCCCCTGCCCGAACTGCCACACCCCGAACAAGAGCAAGGATACGTGGAAAGACCTGAGCTTCGGCAACAGCCCGTCGCCTTTCGGCAAGCTTCCGAATGACGAGGCCACGCGCAAGCTGATGCAGGAGTGGCTTTCGAAATGACGGATCATGTTCGATTTGATCGAGGACCACGCGTACCACGGCAGGACGAGGTACGCCGATGAAGGCTGCCGCATCGCATAGCGCCGCCAGCCCGCGCGCTGCCAAGGCCGAGCGGCCGGGCACGGGCGTTGCGCTGCAGCCGCCATTACCGCTGCTGCAGCCCCTGCAGCCGCGGCTCGAGATCGGCGCGGTGGACGATCCTGCCGAGCGCGAAGCCGAGGCGGTCGCGCGCGCAGTCGTCGGCAGCCCGGCAGGCGCCGTCACGCCGCGGCTGGGCGCCGGCGCGTCGACGCGGCCGACCGCGCTGCAGCGGCAATGTGAATGCGGCGGTACCTGCGCCTCTTGCAGGGAAGACAAGCTGAGGCGGCAGCCAAGCCAGGGCAGCGATCCATCCACGCAGGCCCGCCTCGCACCGCCGATCGTGCACGACGTCCTGCGCTCGCCCGGCCAGCCGCTCGAACGTCCTGCGCGCGCCACCATGGAAAGACGCTTCGGCTCCAGCTTCGCGGGCGTCCGCATCCACAGCGATAGCCGCGCTGCTGCTTCGGCCCGTGCCGTCGGCGCCCAGGCCTATACGGTCGGCAACAACGTGGTGTTCGGTCATGGACGCTACGCGCCGGCGTCCCGTGCGGGCCAGCACCTGCTCGCGCATGAACTGGCGCATGTCGTGCAGCAGCGCGGCGAGAGCGCGGTGCTGCGGCGTGCGCCGGACTACAGCAAGATGACGATCGAGGAACTGCGCAAGCTGGTCAGCAGTCATGACAAGGCAGCCGTCGAAGCGCTGCAGGATCGCTATGCCGCAATGGGCGATGGCCAGCTCGCGCAATACGCCAAGGGCACTGATGAGCTCGCGATCCACGAATATGCCCGGCGCGTGATCACGCCTGCGGACGCCGCCGGCCAAGGCCGCTTCTCCCAGAACGGCATGCAGGACCTGCTGGCCAAAGACATCAAGGCCAATCGCACCGGCAGCGGCATCACCCGTGTCGAGCCCAATGCAGTGGCGCCGAACATCGAGGTCGAGGGCGGCACCGTCGGTGCTGCCCGCACCGACATTCCCGGCCTGGACAACCGCAGCTTCGTCGGCCAGTCGAAGCTGGCGGGCGGGCCGGGCTACAATGCGCAATCCAACTTCCCGCCGCACACCAGTCCGGAGACCTTGCCGCACACGCACGGCCATGCCGAGCAGCACATCGCCGACCAGCTCGAGGAGGCGCTCGCGAAGATTCCGCGCGACCAGCTCAAGGGCCGCCGCGTCTGGATGCTGATCGAACAGGAAGTATGCGCAACCTGCGGCCAGGGCGCAACCAACGCCGAGACGGCGGCCGGCGTTCTGAAGAAGCTCAGCCTGAAATATCCGGAGCTCACCTTCGAGGTTAAAAACCTGCAGAGCAGCAGCCTGACGATCCTGAAAGGATCGGAGACGGCCATCGCCGCCGCCGAAGGCGCGCAGAGTGTGCCCGGCGCACCGGCCGGCCAGCAGGCTACGTCGGTGCAGGTCGAGACCAAGGTCGAGGTGATCAGCTCCACGCGCAATGCGAATGGCACGACAGTGTCGGAGGTCAGATACAGCTTCGGCAAGAACCTCGAACAGGTCAACAGCACGGCTCCGGCCGGCGCCAAGGTGCCACAACAGATCACGATCAGGATCACGCAGAACGCCGACGGCAGCATCGCTGCTGTCGAGTCGCTGACGGGCGAGCCGCAGGCGCTGGTCGAAGCCCTGGCACAGAAGACGCTCGCCGGCGCCGGTGGCGAGGCCGCCGGCCTCGAAGGTGCCGCCGAGGGCGCGGCCGCAGCCGCCAACGCCGGGCGCCGCATGGCGCTGCTGTTCAAGGGCCTCAAGATCGGCGGCCTTGCCGCCTTTACCATCATCACCGGCTATCAGCTCTACACCGCAACGCCGAAGCAGCGCCCGCGCGTGCTGGCCGGCGCGGCCGGCGGTCTGGCCGGCGGCGCGCTGGGAAGCTACGTGGTCTGCAATCTCATGCTCGACATCGAGACCGCCGGATGGGGCATCCTGATCTGCGGCCTCATCGTCGGCGGCGCAGCCGGCTATGCGAGCAGCAAGGGCAGCGAGGCCGCCTATGATGCCGCCACCGAGACCGATCTCGACCGCGCCTACAAGCGGCTTGAAGGCAAGCGGCCGAACGAGATCGGCATCTACAATATCCTCATCAATCGGATGGGCTCCGACGGCTGCGTCGACGCAGACTTCGTCAACGCGTTCATGCGAGCTTTCCCTGAAGGCGTCTCGGACGCCGAGACAGTCCTGATCGCGGCACAGCTTGCCGATGCATCGATCCAGGGCGTGCCACCGGTCGCGCGCCTGCCGGCGCGAACACCGTCCGCCGGCAAGGATGACGTCTGTCCCTCCTGCCATGGACGGATGCCGAAGGATCTGCCCGGACCGAAGATGACGCTTGGCGAGGTGGAGGCGCTGAATAGGATTCCAACCTGTTCCAGCGTCACCGGACAGGCGCTGACGGTGCTGCGATCGGCAGTCAAGAACCTGCCGCAGCGGCCGCACAGCCTGCCGGCTCCCGCTCAGCCTCAGCCCGTTCAGCCGCGCGATCCAAACGCGCACGCCAGCCCGCCGGGCTACAGGCCGCCTGATCCCAACCGCAATGCATTCCCGAGCGTGCAGGAGCAGCTCGGCACGGTTTGCCCGAACTGCCATGCGCCGAACCGCGGCAAGGAAATGTGGAAGGATTTCGGTTTCGGCCACGACCCGAAGAATGACGAAGCCACCCGGAAATTCCTGCAGGACTGGCTGTCGAAATGACGCGCCTTGCCAGCCGATCAGCACCACCGAGCTCGTGCGACGACGGATCGATACTGAAAGAACGATTGCCCCGGGAGAAGACACATGACGCTCTCATCAGGTGAGTTGGCCCAGATCGTGTGGGCGGAAACCAAGCCTCTGGGCACTGCGCCCGCCGACGGCGGTGGCAGCGTCAACGGCGTCAGACGGCTGGTCGCGCAGCTCGCGGCGTCAGTCGACGGCGCCGGTTTCGAAAAGCGCGATCAGCTGCCGTCGGTGCAAGACCGCGAACTCGGCGACACCGTGCGCGCGATCCTGTCGATTGCCGAGGACGCGCGCAGCGCCACCACTCCGCAAAGCCGCATCATCATCTGGGAGGCCGACGGCGAGACGCTGCGGCTCAACAAGACGACGAGTCCTCCGCCGGCGGCACCGTGGCCCGACCTGCCGGCCGATAAGATCACGCATCAGCTGCATCAGCGGCTCGCAAATGGACAGACGGTCGACGTGTTCTCGCGCGATGCCGCCACTGACGCCGGCTCCGGCAGCAATCCGGTGTTCGTCAACGCCATGACCGGCACCGGCGTGCCGGGCGGCGGCGCGCCGATGGCCGAGCCCCGCGCGGCCTCGAAGGCGATGCCGAAAACCGGCGTGGCGCTGTTCGTCGTTGCGCTCGTGCTGTTCGTGCTGGCGGCGCTCGGCGCTTATGGCATGGGCGTCGGCGCCCGGCTGTCGCTCGGCCAGTTCGTGCAGAACACGCGCATCGCGCCGGCCGGCACCGGCGACAGCCCCGATTGCGCGGTGACGACCACCGAGAAGCCCACCATGCTCGACAGCGCCAAATGGCGTCCCAATTCAGACAAAGCAAAGGACTGCCGCACGCAGTTTGCCGCAGCCCAGTCCATCGTCGCGTCCGCGCAGTATCCCGACGCCGATGCCAAGCCCGCCGCGAAGGCGGGCCGCAAGGCTACCTGGCCGGAATGGTTCGCCAGCCAGGCGCTCGGCTGGTCGAGCGCGGTCAATGGCACGATGTCGCTGGTCATCCCGTTCTGTCTCGCTCTGCTCTCGCTCACCATGCTTTTCATCGCCTGCGGCTTCGGCATCACCGGCCGCGCTCTCGGACCGATCATCGACGAGCGCAACCGCATGAGCCTCACGCTCGCCCAGCTCGCGATGTGGTCGATCATCCTGCTGTCCGGCCTCCTGATCGGCGGCCTGTTCAACTACGGATTCGGCGGGCTCCTCATTACCGAGTTGCAGCAGCAGGCCGCAGCGGCAGCGGCGGCCAACGAGACGCCCAATCCGGCGAAGAGCGCACTCGATGCCTACAATCTCTTCCCGAGTATTCCCTTTTATCTCGGCCTCGTCGGCGGGTTCGCCGTCGCCACGCCGTTCCTGTCGCGCCTGATCTCGAACTCGACCATCGTCGGCACACCCGATCAGACCGCGCCGGATCCAGCCTCGCCCACGGCGGCCCCGAAATATCTCGCCGACAAGGCCGGTCCCGACAAGGCGGCGCTGTCCGACATGGTGCTGCAGGAGGTCAAGGGCCGCAGCGACATGGTGGACATCAACAGGATCCAGCACGTGGCCATCACCGGCATCCTCGGCATCAGCTATCTCCTGGTGCTGTTCGACGTCATCTCGAACATCGACGCGGTGCGGATCGTCTTCGCCGCGGCCCAGAATGCATCGGTGCTGACCTCCATGCCGCAGATCGACGGCACTTTCACATCGCTGCTGTTCGTCAGTCACGCCGCCCTGCTCGGCAGCAAGGTCTACGACAAGATGGTGCCGGCGAAACGGGACGGCTGAGCCGCCCCTGCGCAGCGCACAAGTTCAATGAGAGCCGACGGGCAATAATTCGATCGTCACGACACGCGAGGTGAAAAGGCGTTGGCCGCAAGATCCCGCGGCATGTTCACGCGCGCACACGAACGGCAGCTTGCGGACATGACGTTGCGTAGTCCTGGCGCCCCCGACGCCGGCGTTAAGCTGTCGGGCAACGATGATGCCGAAGGCCGGTAGCTCCTAGCTCGCCGTCGCTTGTGCGCAGTAATCGTGCCAGAACGTCCGATATGCCTTTTCCACATGCTGCGTGTAGAGTGCACCGTTCCCGGCGGCTGAATTCAGAACCATGGCCGGCAGCGCAGCGCGGAGCGCGGCAAGCTCAGCAGGCCGGGAACAGAATTTGAGGGCGATGGCGAGATAGCCTTCGTCGTTTTCGGCGACCCACTCGTCGAGACCGACCGCCTTGACGATCGCTCCACCTGCGCGGGCGGCGGGGCCGCTGCCGAGCTTGGTGACCACGGGCACGCCCATCTGCAACGCCTCCCAGGTCGAGATGCCGCCATTTTGCGGGAACGGATCGAGCGCGATGTCGATATCGGCGAACATCGAAAGATGCTCCGCTCGCCCCGTCTTTCCGACACAACGGACCCTGTCGGCGGCAATACCCTGCGCGACGAAGCGAGCGATCAATCCGTCGCGCAGCAGCGCATCGCTCATCGAATGATTCTTGACCACGATGATCGAGCCCGGCGTTGCAGCCATCAGCTTCGACCAGAGTCGGAGACACGGCTCGGAAATCTTGTCGATACGGTTGAACACGCCGAAAGTGACGTGATCGTTGCGAAGCATCGGCAGCGGCGATGCTGGAATGACAGGCGGCGGTTCGATCGTGATGAGCGACGGCAGGTCGTAGATCTTCTCGGCAAACAGATCCCGGACCGCAGCCGGGATCACCACCGGATCGGCCAGCAGGTAATCCATGACGGGCAGGCCCGTCCCGGTGACGCTGCCGACGGCCGAGACCTGGATCGGGGCGGGCTTGCGCGCAAACAGGGTGAGACGGTGGCCGGCGGAATGCCCGGAGAGGTCGACGAGGATGTCGATCTTGTCCGCCCTGATCTGATCGGCGAGTTGGTCGTCGCCCAACCGTGAGGCGTCGACCCAGCGATCGACCAGCGAACGGCACAGGTCTGTCTTGGCGTCCCTCACCGGCGAACAGGAATAGGCAATGATTTCGAATTTCGCGTGATCGTGATGGCGCAGGATTGGTATGAAGGCAAAAGCCGCCGAATGGTCGCGGAAATCGGACGATACGTAGCCGACGACAAGTCGCCGGTCGGGGTCGAGATCTCGCTCGCCAAGCGCCAAGCGTGGCAATCGCGAGCCGATCGCCTCCCACCAATATCTCCTTTCTGACTGCAGACGTTCCACATCGACGTCGGGCAGGAAATCCAGCGCAAAGATCTTCTTGGTGATCGCGTCCTCATGGTCCGGCTTGATCGCAAGCGCGCGGTCGTAATGCGCGATCGCCGTCGCGATGTCGCCTTGCATCGCAGAGCAGACGCCGAGCAAGGTCCAGGCACTCTCCGAATTCGGGTTCTGTGCCAGCATCTTGTTGATGAACGAGTTCGCCAGGGCGATGTTGCCGCTGACGAGTGCCACCGTGGCCTTGCCGCGCAGTGCATCTTCCAGCAGCGGTTCGAGGGCGAGTGCCGCGTCAAACTCGGCTTCCGCCTCGGCGAACCTGGCCTGCTCCTGATAGACCCGTCCGCGCTGGGCGATCATGGCGGCTGCATTCGGATTGATGGCCAACGCGGCATTCAGCGCTGCCAGCGCAGCATCGAAATTCCGCAGGTTCATGCTGACAATGGCCTTGCCAAAAAGGGCCGTCAGCAACCGCGGCTGCAGCGAGAGCGCGCGATCGAAGCTCTGGCCGGCTTCTTCGTTCCGGCTCGTGAGCAGCAGCGCCATGCCGCGATTGGCATAGGCGTCGCCATAGTCGGGCTTGAGCGCGATGGCGCGGTCATGCGCTGATATCGCCTCTTCGAAACGGAAGAGGCTCGTCAGTGTATTGCCGAGATTGGTGAGCGCGGTCGGGAAGTTGGGCTGCAGGGCGATGGCGCGTTCGTAACGGGCGCGGGCCTCCTCATGACGGCCGAGCCGGAGGAGCGACAAGCCAAGATTGGATTGGGCTTCGGCCGAGCGCGGGTCAACCTCGGCTGCGCGCGTCAAGACGAGCGCCGCCTGGTCGTAATGGCCGCAGTCCCTTTCGGACACGCCGAGCAGATGCAGGGCGCCAAAATGATCAGGTAAGTCCTGAAGGATCTGCCGGCACAGCGCTTGAGCCTCCGGATGCCGGCCCTCGCGGTAGGCCTTGACCGCGGTCGGCAACAGGATTTCCGCCTGCTTCCTGGCCCGCTTCTGCAGCCTTGCGTTCTGAAAGGCCCGCGAGCCGACGCTGCTTTGCAATTGCAATCCTCCGCAGAAGCGCCCGATCGCTTGCCATGGCGGCAGCTATTTTCGGCGATTCGCGGTCGGTTGGGAATGCGTTCCCGGCAATGGGGCGTCTGTTCCGGCACCGCCAACTACAAACCGCTGCCGGATCATCGACTACGCCTGAGTGACTACGGTCTACTTTTCTCTGTGCAGGCGGGCCGTGGGCAAGGCCAGTATTCCCTGCCCCCTCGACTTCAAGGAGGCGACAACAATCGGCAGACCTCCGGACGCGGCAGGCGTTGCGAGAACGTCTGCCGCATCGCGGGTGTGTGCCGGGCCGGGAACCCGACGTCTGTCTGCCCATAGGCGCCTATGCCACGGCGTCCGGCAACTGGACGAAGACAATCAAGCCCTCGTCGATTGCCGACCTTCAAGCCGTGCGGCCCCGGCCGTTACGGCTGATCTTCGCCGCGACGAGGTAGGACAGCGGCATGGCGACGATGACACCGGCCAGAGCCGCCAGCGGCAGGTCCTTCATCGGGCTCGCGACCAGCCCCTGCACCGTCAGCAACGCCGTGACCGCGCTGCCCGCGAGCACGGTGCCCAGCATGACCCAGATCAGAATTGCGACCTTGAACATCTCTCTTTCTCCGTCGTTAGGACATCTCGATCCCTTGACGCGACGATGCTCTGTCCGCTGCCTTGATCCATCATTGATTTGGAACAACCGGACTCGACAAAACGGGGAGGAGCGGCTCCTCCTCCCCGTTTCCAATCATCCGTCATGAACGACCGGCTTGGTGCTGCAGCCGCTCTATCGCGTCGGCGGCACGAAGTGATCATGCTTACTGACCGAGGTACCGGTCGCCGGATCCGTGATCCTGATCTCGATGTCGACCGGTGCCGGCGGAATATTGTCGTCCTTGGCCTCGATCGACATGCGGATCTCGCGGGTCTGGTCCTGGCCGACATCGATCATCATGCGGCCGTCCTGCTCGCGCGTCTCGCCGGCCACCGTCACCTTGGCGTTCGGCAGGCCGACGACGTCGAGCACGAAATCGCGCGCACCACGCTTGTTGAGCAGGCGCACCGTGTAGTCGTTGCGCACGCCGCCATCCGACAGCTGCACGAATAGCGGATTGCGTTCATGGAGAACGTTGATGCCCATCGTGCCTCGCGTCGCCAGCGAATAAAGCATGATGCCGCCGACGATCGCAATGAAGCTCGCATAGATGATCGTGCGCGGGCGGATGATCCGGTAGATCTCCGGCTTGCCTTCCCGCCGGCGCTGGACATTGATGTCGGTGTCATAGCCGATCAGGCCGGTGGGGCGGCCGATCTGCGTCATCACGCTATCGCAGGCGTCGATGCACAGGCTGCACTGAATGCAGCCGAGCTGGATGCCATGGCGGATATCGACGCCGGTCGGGCAGACATTGATGCACTGATGGCAGTCGACGCAATCGCCGGCCGGCTCGCCCTGCAGCCGCGCCGCATCGGCTTTCTTGACCGACATGCGCGGCTCGCCGCGGTCGCCCTTATAGGTGACGTTGAGCGCCCATTCGTCGGTCAGCGCCGCCTGGATGCGCGGCCACGGGCACATGTAGATGCAGACCTGCTCGCGGGCATGACCGGCGAACACGTAAGTGGTTGCCGTGAGAATCCCGATCCAAAGATAGGCCGTGAACGGCGCCTGGAAGGTGGCGAGATCCTTCACCAAGGTGGGGGCGTCGTCGAAATAAAGCACCCACGCGCCGCCGGTCCACCAGCCGATCATGATCCAGAGGAAATGCTTGAGCGCGACCTGGCGAATGTGGGTGAAGGTCCAGCCACGCTTGTCGCTGAGGATGCGCTCGCGCCGGTCGCCCTCGACCCAGCGCTCGACCGCATAGAACAGGTCGGTCCACACCGTCTGCGGGCAGAGATAGCCGCACCACAGCCGGCCGGCCACCGCATTCATCAGGAACAGGGCCACCGCCGCAATGATGAGCAGGCCCGTGAAGTAGTAGACCTCCTGGGGCCACAGCTCGATGAAGAAGAAATAGAACCGGCGATGCGGGAAATCGACCAGCACCGCCTGGTTCGGCATGCCGGGACCACGGTCCCAACGCACGAAGGGCAGCAGATAGTAGATGCCAAGCGTGATGCAGAGGATCGTCCATTTGATGCGGCGGAAGCGGCCGTGCACGGCCGCCGGATAGACCTTGTCGCGCGCCTTGTAGAGCGGACCGACGATATAGGTTTCGTCCTGGTCAGCCATGATACCCTCGCTTCATCGTCATCTCGCCCCGTTCTTCCCATCTGCTCAGGAGAACGCGTTGCCGCTTCTGAGCCCCAGCTTCTTAAAGACGATCGCTGCCGGGCAGAAGCCGGTGAACGAGGCCTGGATCATGTTCACGCCCGCAAAGGCCGCGAGCAGGAAACAATACGGACTGACATACCAACCCAGGGCCAGACTGAGCAGGACGACGATCCCCGCGAAGGTGAGAACTGCTTTGTCGACGTTCATGGCATTTTCCTTCATGGTTGCATTTGAGCGTAATCAAGAAGGCCGCGGCATCACGGCCGCAGGCCGGACAGCGTCCAGGCGACGATTCGTTGCGAGTCCATCGCACCCGAGATGCGCGCCAGCTCCCGGCCCTGCTGCAGCAGCAGCATGGTCGGAATTCCGGAGATGCCGAACCGGGACGAAACCTCCGGCGCCTCGTCGGAGTTTAGCTTCAGCAGTTGCACGCGCGGCTCCAGTTCCTCGGCGGCGCGGGCGAACATCGGCGCCATCGCCCGGCAGGGGCCGCACCAGGGCGCCCAGACGTCGACGAGCAGCGGCAGGTCGCTATGCGCGACATGGCGCTCGAATGCGGCCTGGTCGACCTCGACCGGATGGCCGGAGAACAGCGGCGCGCGGCATTTGCCGCATTTTCCCTGGGTCGGCGCGCGGCCCGTGGGCAGACGGTTGATCTGCCCGCAATGACCGCACACCAGCTGAAAGGTCGGGCTCATGTGCCGGTCCTGACTTCCTTGATCTTTGCGATGTTGAGCCGGTCGAGCAGGAACTTCTCGTAGAACGGCTCGGACGTGCCGCGCTTCATCTTGCGCAGGAAGTACTTCTCGAAGGCGACCTTGGCATAGTGCACCCACTCCCCCTTCGACGACCAGTTGACGTTGCGCGGCGGGATCTGCGGCTGGGCCAGGAAGGCGACGCCGGAATCGCCGAAATCGGCGAGGCAGATCGCATTCCAGGTCGGTTGCGCCTTAGGCTCCTGGCCGCGCAGCAATGCCCCGATGTTCATGGCAGTCGCCGTGACCATGGATTCGATCATGAAGCCGGTCTTGGGCACGCCGACCGGCACCGGCGTCGGCCCGATTGGCGGGATTGCGACGCAGACGCCGATGGCGAAGACGTTGGGAAAGGCCGGATTGCGCTGATGCTTGTCCACGATGACGAAGCCCCGCGGATTGGTCAGCTTGTCGATACCCCTGATGGCACCGACGCCGCGGAAGGCCGGCAGCATCATCGAATAGGCAAACGGCAGCTCATGCGTCTTGCGCACCGTGCCGTCGTCGGCGACCTCCTCGACCGACATGCGCCCGTCCTCGACCTTGGTGACGCGCGCGCTGGTGATCCACTTGATGTGCTTCTCGCGCATCTCGCTCTCGAGCAGCCCCTTGGTGTCGCCGACACCGTCGAGGCCGAGATGGCCGATATAGGGCTCCGAGGTCACGAAGGTCATCGGCACCTGGTCGCGCATTTTCCGCCGCCGTAGCTCGGTCTCCAGGATGAACAGGAATTCGTAGGCGGGGCCGAAGCAGGACGCGCCCTGCACCGCACCGACGATCACCGGACCGGGCTTCTCGGCCAGCCTGTCGAAGGCCGCCTTCGCGTGCATCGCGTGGTCGACATGGCACACCGACTGCGTATGCCCGTCCGGCCCAAGGCCTGGAATTTCGTCGAACGCCAGCTCCGGGCCGGTGGCGACGACGAGATAGTCGTAGGCGACCATGGCGCCGTCCGACAGCTCGACCTGGTTCTCAGCCGGATGCACGCGCTTGGCGCCCTGCGTCAGCAGCCGGATGCCCTTGCGCTGCATCACGTCGACAAGATCGATCTCGATCTCGTCACGCTTGCGCCAGCCAACCGCGACCCACGGGTTGGACGGCACGAAGTGATAGGAGGACCCTTGCGAGATGACGGTCACGCGATCCTCCTTTCTCAACTGCGGCAACATTTCATAAGCCATCAGCGAGCCGCTCAGCCCTGCTCCGATCACGACAACGTCCGCCATAGGGTCCTCCATCCGATCTTGATTTGTTTTTGCTTCACGCCGACGACAACGCCGCCGCCGGTCTTGACTATATATTCGTATCTCCGTATATACGCAACTATGAAAATTGACGCTGACATCATGGAAGTAGCGGCGGACCAGGCCAGCGACTTGCTGAAAGCCCTGTCCAACCGTCACCGCCTCCTGATCATCTGCCAGCTGGTCGACGACGAGCGGTCGGTCGGCGAACTCGCTGAATTCCTCGGGCTGCGCGACTCGGCCGTGTCGCAGCATCTTGCACTGCTGCGCAAGGATGGTCTGGTCAGCACCCGGCGCGACGGGCAGACGATCTACTATTCGATCACGAGCGAGCCGGCCCGCGAGGTCCTCAAGACGCTGTACCAAGTGTACTGCGCGCCACGACCGCCGAAATCGGCCCCGAGCCTATGACGTTGCCGCGCCGACAGATTGAGCAGCATCAAGGGCGGAACCTCATCCAGGTGACATGTCTGCCCCCGACTGCCGACGCTTCGCCCAGACCTCACAAAATCGATTCAAAACAGACAGGAATAGGCTGATGCGCAGATTATCGGTCCTGAGCTTGATCGCCGTGATGGCGTGGCAGGCGGCGCCGGCCCGCGCCGAGACACTGACGGTGGCACCGCGACAGGTCGCCGACGAAAAGGCGGTGTTCGCGACGGTGGAGAGCATCAGCGTCGTTCCGGCGCGCGGCCGGATCGGCGGCACGATCGCCCAGCTTTCGGTTCGCGAAGGCGATCCGGTCAAGCGCGGCCAGCCGATCGCCTTGATCGGCGACGAGAAGCTCGCGCTGCAGCTCAAGTCGCTGGACGCGCAGATCGAGGCGCTGCAGGCCCAGGCCAACCAGGCGCAGATCGATTTCACCCGCACTGAAGGCCTGGTCGAGCGCGGCACCCTGCCTCGGATCAAGCTCGACGAAACGCGTACCGCCCTCAACGTCGCCGAGAACTCGCTGCGGGCCAAGATCGCCGAACGCGCCGTCGTCAATCAGCAGATGACCGAAGGTCAGGTGCTGGCGCCCGATGATGGCCGCGTGCTGAAGAAACTGGTCGCGGTCGGATCCGTGGTTTTGCCCGGCGATCCCGTGGTCACCGTGGCGCAGCAGAACTTCAAGCTGCGGCTGCGTGTGCCCGAGCGCCATGCGCTGTTCCTGAAGGCCGGCGACAAGGTCCGTCTCGATGGCGCCGAGTTCGGCGACACCTCGGACAAATGGGGCGTCATCGACCTGGTCTATCCGCAGATCGAGGAAGGCCGGGTCGTGGCCGACGCGATCGTCCCCAGTCTCGGCCAATATTTCGTCGGCGACCGGCTCCGGGTCTGGATCTCCGGCGGGCAGCGCGACGCCTACGTGATCCCCGCCCGCTACGTCACCACCCGGTTCGGCATCGACTACGTCCAGCTGCAGCAGGGCGCGCAGAAAGTGAGCGTCCCCGTGCAGCGCGGCCGCGCTCTGCCGAGTGCAGACCTTCCCGATGGACTTGAAATCCTGTCCGGCCTGCGCGCCGGCGACCAATTGGTGCAGCCGTGAAACTCGGACTCTCAGGCAAGCTCACCCAGGTGACCATCGCCTCGCCGCTGACGCCACTGTTTCTGCTCGCGGCGCTCGTGGTCGGCCTGATCGCCGTGGTCGTGATCCCGCGCGAGGAGGAGCCGCAGATCAGCGTGCCCATGGTCGACATCCGCATCAACGCGGACGGCTTGCGCGCACCTGATGGCGTCGAGCTCGTGACCAAGCCGCTGGAGACCATCGTCAAGGCGATCGACGGCGTCGAGCACGTCTACAGCCAGACCGAGGATGACCGCGTCATGGTCACCGCGCGGTTCCTGGTCGGCACCAAGTTCGAGGACGCGATCCTGCGCGTTCATGAGAAGATCCGCGCCAATCTGGATCGGATTCCCGTCGGCATCTCCGAGCCGCTGATCGTCGGCCGCGGCATCAACGACGTCGCCGTCACGGTGCTGACGCTGTCGCCGAAGCCGGAGGCAGCCGAGCGCTGGTCCGACAAGGACCTCTATGAGCTCGCAGACAAGCTGCGCTCCGAGCTGACAAAGGTCGACAATATCGGCCTGAGCTATATCTCGGGCGGCGGCGCACAGCAGATCCGCGTCGAACCGGATCCCGAGAAGCTTGCATTATTCGGGGTCACGCTGCAGCAGCTCGTCGGCAAGGTGAAGGACGCCAACCGCTCGTTCCTGGCCGGCGACGTCCGCGAGGGCGGCATCGTGCGCAATGTCGCGGCCGGCCAGACGCTCGCAGGAATCCCAGATATCGGCCTGCTGCTGATCTCGACCCGCGACGGCCGTCCCGTCTATGTGCGCGACGTCGCGACCGTCATCCTCGGCCCCAATCTCGCCGAGCATCGCGTCTGGGACGACGCCCGAAACGACAAGGGAGAGTGGCATCGTGTGCCAGCGGTGAGCCTCGCGCTCGCCAAGCGCGCCGGCGCCAATGCGGTCGTCGTCTCCCACGACATCGCGCAGCGGCTCGAAGGGCTCAAAGCGCGACTCATTCCCGATGACGTGGTCGTGACCGTGACACGCGATTACGGCGAGACGGCCAACGAGAAGGCCAACGAGCTCTTGTTTCATCTGGGCCTCGCTACGATCTCGATCGTCGTCCTGATCGCGATTGCGATCGGCTGGCGCGAAGCCCTCGTCACACTCGTCGTGATCCCGACCACGATCCTGCTGACGATGTTCGCCGCCAATCTGATGGGCTACACCATCAACCGGGTCAGCCTGTTTGCGCTGATTTTCTCGATCGGCATCCTGGTCGACGACGCCATCGTCGTGGTCGAGAACATCGCGCGCCACTGGGGCATGCATGACGGACGGCCGCGCCTGCAGGCGACCATCGAGGCCGTGGCCGAGGTTGGCAATCCCACCGTGGTCGCGACCCTGACCGTGGTCGCCGCCCTGCTCCCGATGCTGTTCGTGTCGGGACTGATGGGGCCCTACATGGCGCCGATCCCGGCCAACGCCTCGGCGGCAATGCTGTTCTCGTTCTTCGTCGCCATGGTCGTGGCGCCGTGGCTGATGGTGCGGTTGGCGCCGAAGGCGGCGGGCTCCTCGGCAGGCTCCCATGAGGCCCATGGCGAAGGCCGTCTTGGGCGGATCTACCGCAGCGTCGCGCGTCCAATCGTTGCCAGCAAGCGCTCGGCCTGGATCTTTCTGCTCGGCGTCGGCATCGCCACGCTGCTGTCCATGACCTTGTTTGCGACCAAGTCCGTGACCGTCAAGCTGCTGCCGTTCGACAACAAGTCGGAGATCGCCGTCATGGTCGATCTGCCGGAAGGTGCGACGCTCGAAGACACCGAGCGGACCTTGTTCGCAGCAGCGGACATTGCACGTCAGCTGCCCGAGATCACGACCGTGCAGAGCTACGCCGGCACCGCGGCGCCTTTCAACTTCAATGGTCTGGTCCGGCATTATTATCTGCGCGAGCGCCCGGAGCTCGGCGAGCTCCAAGTCAACCTTGCCGCGCGCGGCGACCGCAAGCGCGCCAGCCACGACATCGCCCTCGACCTGCGTCAGCGGCTGAAGAGCGTCGCCGTCCCGGCCGGCACCAGCATCAAGGTGGTCGAAGTGCCGCCCGGCCCGCCGGTGCTCGCGACGTTACTGGCCGAGATCTACGGTCCGGATGCAGCGACCCGGCGCGCGGTCACCGCTGAGCTGAAGAAGGTGTTCGCCGACGTCCCGTTCATCGTCGATATCGACGATTCGATCGGACAGCGGCGGCCGCGGCTGCGGCTGTCGATCGACCAGGACAGTCTCGAATTTTTCGGCGTCGAGCAGAAGGACGTCTACGACACCATCCAGACCTTGTTCGGCGGTGTCTCGGTCGGCTACTCGCATCGCGGCGAGGACCGCAATCCGATCGAGATCGCCGTGCGCTTACCGAAGCACGACAAGACCTGGAGCCAGGCTTTGGCATCGACGCCGGTGCCCGCCAACACGCTTCCCGGCAGCAAGACCGTGGTCGAGCTCGGCCAGGTCGTGAAAGCAACCATGGAAGAAGGTTCGCCGATGATCTTCCGGCGCGACGGCCGCTTCGCCGACATGGTGATGGCCGAGCTCGCCGGGCGGTTCGAGGCCCCGCTCTACGGCATGCTCGCGGTCGCCGACCGCATCGATGCGCATGACTGGGGCAAGCTGCCGAAACCCGCGATCGGATTCCACGGCCAGCCCACCGATGAATCCCGCCCCACACTGCTGTGGGACGGCGAATGGGAGATCACCTATGTCACCTTCCGCGACATGGGCGCGGCCTTCGGCGCCGCCATCCTCGGCATCTACGTGCTGGTCGTCGCGCAGTTCAAGAGCTTCCGGCTACCGCTGGTGATCCTGACGCCGATCCCGCTGACCTTGATTGGCATCCTGCTCGGCCACTGGCTGCTCGGCGCGCCGTTCACGGCGACGTCCATGATCGGCTTCATTGCGCTCGCCGGCATCATCGTGCGCAACTCGATCCTGCTGGTGGATTTCATCCGGCACAGCGGCGGCGAGGGCAAGACCCTGCGCGACGTCGTGCTGGAGGCGGGCGCGGTGCGCTTCAAGCCGATCCTGCTCACGGCTTTGGCAGCGATGATCGGCGCCGCGACGATCCTGCTCGATCCGATCTTCCAGGGCCTCGCAATCTCGCTGCTGTTCGGCCTGGCTTCGTCCACCCTGCTCACCGTGCTCGTGATCCCCGCGATCTACATCGCGCTGCGCGATCCCGGCAAACCCACCACGAAGATGCCGTAGGAGATGATCATGGACAAGAACTACCCTGAACTCTGCAAGGACATTTCCGGCAATCTTCGAACGCTGCGCAAGGATATCCCTGAGGTCATGCAGGGTTTCTCCGCGCTGGCCCAGGCCGCAAGCCGTGACGGCGCGCTCGACAAGAAGACCAAGGAGCTGATCGCGCTCGCGATCGGCGTCGCCGTCCGCTGCGACGGCTGCATCGGCTTTCACGCCGAGGCACTCGTTCGTATGGGTGCGAGCCGCCAGGAGGTCGAGGAGACGTTGGGCATGGCGATCTATATGGGCGGCGGGCCGTCGCTGATGTATGCCGCCGATGCGATCGCGGCGTTCGAGCAGTTTCAGCAGCAGGCGACTGCCGCCGCCTGAGGCGGGGTCACCCGCAGGTGTCGAGAATAGCGAGCATGTAGATGCGGATCATGTCGAGGTAATCCGGAATGTCGACACGCTCGTCCGGCATCGTGTTGTAGCGGCCGCCCGGACCACACACGACGCCTTCCATGCCGCCATACGTATAAAGATGGCCGGCGTCGGTGCCATAAAAGCAGCTCGGCGCCACCGGCCCGGTGGGCTGCGCCTCGCCGCGCACCGCGCGATAGGCGTCGTTCACCGCACGGACGATCGGGCTGTCCGCCGCGACCTCGAAGGGCGGCATGGTCGGCACGCCGGCGCGATCCTCCGACATCAGACTCGCCTTCAGGCCCGGGAAACGCGCCTCCAGCGCATCGAGCTCGCGCCGCATGTCGGCCAGCGCGCCTTGCTCGGTCTGCCCTGGCGCATAGCGGCCGGAGCCCTTGATGCGCACGAAGTCTGCAACCTGCGGCGTCCGCCATTCATGCAGCTCACGCCCGAGCGCGCCATGGACGACGCCGACATGGACGCGGTTGATCGCCTCATGCGCCGGCGAGCGCGCATCTGAAAACTTCATTGCATTCAGGCGCGGGATGAGATCACACGCAGCCGCAATCGCATCGACGGCCTCCTCGCGCTTGGACAGATGCCGCGTGTTGCCGACGAGCTCGATGATGAACATGAACGCCGCGGCGTGCATCGTCATCGCCTTCAAATCGGTCGGCTCGGAATTGATGAAATAGTCCGCACGCAACCCCTGCTCGACCAGCGAGTAGGTCCCGACCCCGCCCTGCAGCTCGCCGACCACGTAGGTCAGGATGACGTCGCCCCTGAGCTTCACACCGGCCTCGATCAGCGTCTTGACGGCGCAGAAATAGGCTGCGTCGCCGGCCTTCATGTTGGAGACGCCAATGCCGTAGATGAACTGGTCGTCGACCTTCCCTTCCCAGGGATCGACGGTCCAGCCTTCGGTCACAGGGTTGGTATCGACGTGACCGTTGAACAGCAGGCTCTTGCCGCCGCCGCTGCCCTTCCATCGGCCAACCGCATTGACGCGGCCCTCGTCGCCGAATGGCGCGACCGCAGCGTCGAGGCCGATCTCGCGCATCCGCTCCGCCATGAAGTTTGCGAGCTGCCTCTCGCCATCTGTCTTCGAATAGCTTTTGTGCTGTACCATGCGAGACAACAGCGCGAGCGACGCCGGGACGTCGATGCGGGCGAGCAGGTCGTTGCGGTCCATGAGCTCAAGATCCTTGCGGTCAGCCGACGGGCGCAGGCGACGCCGCCATCAATTCGCGTGTGTAAGGGTGAAGGTCGTCGGCCCTGAACGCATCGGCGGCGCGGCTGTCGACCAGTTGGCCATGGCGCATGACGACGATGCGGTGCGCGATCTGCCGGATCAGGTTGAGGTCGTGGGTGATGAACAAATAGGCCGCGCCCGTCTCGGCGCGCAACGCCAGCAACAGCTCGACGATCTGGGCCTGCACGGACACATCGAGCGGTGCCGTGATTTCGTCACAGATCACGAGCCGCGGGCGCGCAGCAAAGGCGCGTGCAATCGCGACACGCTGCTTTTCGCCGCCGGAGAGCTGATGCGGCCAACGCGTCGCATAGGACGCCGGCAGCCGAACCTGTTCGAGAAGGCGCGGCACGGATATCACGTCACCGCCATAGAGCTTCAACGGGCGCGACAGGATCTCGCCGATGCGATGGCGCGGATTGAGCGAGGAATCCGGGTGCTGGAACACGATCTGAACATCGCGGCGATAGGCCGTGTTCATGTCACCTGCCCCGCGCAGCGTGCGGCCGTCGAAACTGATCGCGCCGGAGAAGCGGGCGAGCCCGGTCAGCGCCCGCGCCATGGACGATTTGCCCGAGCCGGATTCGCCGACGAGGCCCAGGATCTCGCCGGCACGAATGTCGAGGTCGATCGCGCGCGTCGCCGGCGGCGGCGCCGCGCGGAACAGACTGGCCGTGCCATAATGGACTTCGATGCCACGGGCCTCCAGCACCGCAGCCTCGCCCGGCCTGTCGTAGACGAGCCGCCGCTCCGGACGGGGCACCGCGGCGATCAGCGACTTGGTGTAGTCGTGCCGCGGCCTGCGGAAGATCTCCGATGCCCGCGCCTGCTCGACGACGCGGCCATGCCTGATCACCGCGACGCGGTCGGCGACGCGGGTCATCATCGCCAGATCATGCGAGATGTAGAGCGCGGCCACGCCCGTCTCTGCGCGCAGGCGCGCGAACAGGTCGATGATGCGGGCGCCGGTGATGACGTCGAGTGCCGTCGTCGGCTCATCGAACAGGATGACATCCGGACGGCAGCCGAACGCGGTGGCAATGATCACGCGCTGCTTCTCGCCACCGGATATCTCATGCGGATAGCGCCGCAGCATCGCGGCCGGATCGCGCAGCTCGACATGGCTGAGCAGCTCGATCGCGAGGTCCTTCGCGGCACGCGCATTCAGATCACGATGGCGCATCAGCGCCTCCGTGATCTGCCGACCGATGGTCAGGGTCGGGTTCAGCGCCGTGGACGGATCCTGGAACACCATGCCGATGCGGCGTCCCCGCACCTCGGTCAACTGTCTTGGACCGAGCGCCTGCAGGTCGATATCGCCGAGCCGCAGCGATCCCGAGACCTCGCGGGCATTGGCCGGCAGATGCCGCATCAGCGCCCAGGCGAGCGAGCTCTTGCCCGAGCCGGATTCACCCACCAATCCGAGCACCTCGCCCGGCGCGATCTCGAGCGAGACGTCGTGCAGCACCTCGACGGCGCCGGTCGACGTGACGTAGTCCAGCCCGTAATTCGTGATGGCGAGGACAGGCTTCATCGGTCATCCCGCGGGTTGAGCGCATCGCGCAGGGCGTCACCGACGAGGTTGAAGGCGATTGCGGACAGCGCGATCGCGACCGAGGGCGCGATCAGGATCCAGGGTGCGCGATGCATGTATTGGCGCGCATCCGCCACCATCATCCCCCATTCCGAGGCCGGCGGCTGTGCGCCCAGACCAAGGAAGCTGAGGGTCGCAAACAGCATCACCGCGAACGACACCCGGATCGTGGCTTCGATCACGATCGGCCCCATGACGTTGGGGAGCATCTCGCGGAAGACGATCTGCGACGCGCCCTCGCCGCGCGCGACGGCGGCCTTGACGTAGTCCTGGTTACGCACCGCGAGCGCCACCGAACGCGTCACCCGAGCCATGCCGGGCGCGAATGCAAGCGCGATCGCGACCACCGCGTTGCCCGCGCCGTTCCCGAGCGTGCTGACCAGCAGCAGCGCCATCAGAAGACCCGGAATGGCCATCACGGCGTCGTTGGTGCGCATGATGAATTCGTCGGCCTTGCCGCCGAGATAGGCCGATGCGACGCCAATGATGGCGCCGATCGCGCTGCCGGCCAACGTCGCAGCAAGCGCCATCGGAACGGTCGCGCGTGCGCCGGATAACAGGCGGCTCAGCACGTCGCGGCCGAACTGGTCGGCGCCGAGCCAGTTCTGCCATCCCGGCGCGCGGAAGCGTCCGAGAAAATCCATCTTCTCCGGACCGTATGGCGCCAGCCAGGGGCCGAAAATGCAGATGACGGCAAGCGCAACGAGCAGCGCCACGCTGATCACGCCCTGCGGCTTGCGGATCATCCTCCCGAAGAGCTCAGTCATAGCGGATCCGTCTGTCGAGCAGCGCGTAGACGACATCCGCGAGCGTATTGGTGATCGCGTAGGTCACCGCCATGATCAGCGCGCCGGCCTGGATCGACGGCAGATCGCGCGTGGTGATGGCAATCATCAGCGCGCGGCCGATGCCGGGGATGGCGAAGATTTCCTCGATGACGATGATGCCGCCGAGCAGGTAGCCGACGTCGAGCGCGACGATGGTGATGACCGGCAGCAGCGCGTTGCGCATGACGTGCCGGACCAGCACCGTCCGCTGCGGCAGGCCCTTCAGCCGCGCCGCGCGGACATAGTCCGATTGCAGCACGTCCAGCGTCTCCGAGCGCATCATGCGCATGACATGGGCAACCAGGATCACCGAGACCGTCAGGACCGGCAGCACCAAATGGCGTAGCGCCAGTCCGGCATCCTCCAGCGGCGACACGTAGCCGGTGGCGGGCAGCCATGGCAGGATGTCGGTGAGCAGCAGCGCCAGCACGGTCGCGGTGACGAACTCCGGCAGGGAGACCCCGAGATAGGCGACCACGCTGGTGGCCGTATCCGTCGGCCGGCCCTGACGCAGCGCTGCGAAGATGCCGAGCGGGACCGCAATCAGAAGCGTGACGACGAGGGCGCCGGCCGCGAGCAGCAGCGAGCGCGACAACGCGGTCAGCATCTCCGGCGCGACCGGCAGGCCGGTGCGCATCGAGATGCCGAAATTACCGGTGGCCGCATGCGCGACCCAATGCGCGAATTGCAGCCAGACCGGATCATTCAGCCCGAGCCGGGCGCGAACCGCGGCCAGCGCCTCGGGCGAAGCATTCTCGCCGAGCAAGGTCTGCGCAGCATCCGCCGGCAGCGCCTGCGTGATGGCGAACACCAGCACGCAGACGATGACGACCGTATAGATCATGAGAAGCAGCCGCCGCAGCAGCCAAGCCAAGGACACCGATGAGTTCCTGCCTCAGGCGCGCTTGGGCGCGCCAGCGCCGAGCGAGACGAGATCGAGTCGGAACACCGACCCGCGCGGATGCAGCTTATAGCCTTCGACGTAGCCACGCTGCGCCGCCAGGATGTCGAAGAACACCGGGATCACCGACGGCACCTCCGCGTTCATCATGGTCTGGGCCCGCGCATAGAGCGCGGCGCGATTGGCGTCATCGGTCTCGCCGCGTGCCGCATTGACGATCTCGTCGAAGCGCGGATTGTTCCAGCGCGTCTCGTTCCACGCGGCATCCGAGGTATAGAGCAGCTTGAAGATCGCATCTGCCGTGGGCTGCATGTTGTAGAAGCCGACGTAGAAATTGCCCTTCTTCCAGACCTGGTCGAGATAGGTCGCATGCGGCATCGTCTGCACGTTGATGCGGAAGCCGGCGGGTGCGGCCATCTCGCGGATCGCGACGCCGAGCTGGGTGCGCGTCTCCGGCTTGTCGGAGGCCACCATCGTCACCTCGATGCCGGAGGGATAGCCTGCTTCGGCCAGAAGTTGCTTGGCCTTGGCGATATCAGGCTTCTTCAGCTGATCGTCCTTGTAGAAGCGATAGGCCGGGCTGAGCGGCGTGTCGTTGCCGGGCGTGCCGTAGCCGCCGGCGACGAAGCCCGCCATGGCGTCGCGATCGATAGTCAGCGCCAACGCCTGGCGCACGCGGACGTCGTTGAACGGCTTCTGGTCGCAGCCCATGTTGACGTTCAGGAACTGGCCTGAGGGGACGCGCAGCGCCTTGACGCCGCTGGCCTTGCCGAGCCGGTCATATTCGCCGGGCGTGGTCGACAGCATCAGATCGATATCGCCCGAGATCAGGGCGGAGGCTTCGGCGGTCCGATCGGGATAGACCAGGATCTCCACGCGATCGAGCAACGGACGCGCCGGATCGTAATAGGCTGGATTGCGCTCGACCACGATCTTGCGGTCCGGCTCGTAGGACACGAGCTTGAACGGTCCCGAGCCGTTCGCCTTGGTGGCGAGACCGCCGAGATCGCCGGCGATCACCTTCGCCGGGATGATCCGCGCATTGGTGTAGGCGAGCGCGACCGGGAAATCCGCAAAGGCGACCGACAGCGTGAACTTCACGGTCGAGGCATCGACGGCTGTGACATCCTTGATCGGACCGACATTGGTGCGTGCGGGCGAGGCCGTCTTCGGATCGAGGATGGCCTTGAACGTCGCGACCACATCATCCGCCGTCAGCGGCGAGCCGTCATGGAAGCTGACATTGGGCCGCAGCTTGAAGATCCATTCGCTCAGGCCGGCGGCCGACGGCTGCCACGACAGCGCCAGATCCGGCTCGACCGTCATGTCCGGCTTGAGCCGGGTCAGGTTGGAATAGAGCAGCTCGGTGACGAGGTATTCCGGATTCACGCGCGCGAGCAGCGGATGAATCACGGCCGCACCCTGGTCGACGGAGATTCGCAACACGCCACCACGAGTCGGCGCCTCGGCGGCACGAGAGACATGCGGCAATGCGCCGAGCGCGAGCGCGGAGCCGGCAAGAAAATGGCGACGGGTGACGGACGGCATCAGGCGAGGTCCTTCTTGAGCGTCATGGCTTCGGGAGAGAGTTCAGGACTGAACTCGGCTGAAAGATATGCGAGCACCGATTTCGCCAGTGCGACGATGTCGGCGCGCGTAGTCGATTCGCCCGGCGCATGGATGCGGCTGTCGGGCTTGCCGAGGCCGGTGAGCAGCACCTCCTGCACGCCCGTGGCCTGCTGCACCCAGCCGAAATCGGAACAGCCGGAAGCGCCCCAGCGTGCGAACTCCTCGGGCGCATAGCCGAAGCCGGCGGACAGCGCCTGCTGCCAGCGCAGCCAATGCGGCCCGCCGGGATCCGCGGTCGGCTTCAGGTGCCCGGTGAGGATGATGTCGACGTCGAGGCCGCCGGCCGCCTGCGCGATCGCGGTTTCGATCTCGCTGCGCGCGGCGGCAAAATCCTCCTCCGGCGCATAGCGGCGGCACACGAGAATCTCGACCTGCGACGGGATCTGTCCGCCGCATTGGCCGCCGTGGATAGCGGAGATATCGAGGCTCGCGGTAAGCGGACCGGCCGCCTGCGGCGGTGGCGGCAGCAACGACGTCCGTTGCGCGATGAGCGGCTTCAGCGCGGCGAGCGCATTGAGGATCGGCAGCGCCGCCTCGATCGCATTGACGCCGGCGCTTCGCTGCTCGCCGGCATGGGCCGCCCTGCCGTGCACACGCACCGTCAGCGTGAACAGGCCGAAGCAGCCGGCCCAGATCCGCGGCATGGCGCTGCCGTTGAAATTAAGGATGTGCCCTTCGAGACGGCCCTGCTCGGCCAGATAGCGCACGCCGGGATAGAGCCCCGCTTCCTCATCCGTGCACAGCAGCAGCATCGGATCGTAAGCGAGAGAGAGCCCCGTCTCGTGCGCGGCGCGCAGCGCCAGCAGCGCCGCCGCGATCGAGCCCTTCATGTCGGCCGCGCCGAGGCCTGTCAGGCGATCACCGTCACGCATCAGTTGCAGCGGATCGCCGGCCCAGCCGGGCGCTGCAGGCACGGTGTCGACATGGAAATACAGCCCGAGCACGGGCCTGCCGGAGCAGCGCCGTACGATCAGGTTGGTGCGCTGTCCCATCGCGCCGGGCGCGCGCCACAGCTCCTCCGGGACGATCACGCGCTCGCACTCCAGGGCCAATGCTGCGGCGAGCTGCTCCATCAGATCGGCGAACGAATCGTAGCCGGCACCGGGCGGAAAGCTGGTGTCGACCGCCACCATGCGCTGGAGATCCTCGACCGCGGTCTCCGACAGCCGGTCGATCGCAGCAAAGGCGCTGGCCAGACTGGCCTCGCCGCGATCTGCCTGTAGGCCCCGAGAATTCATTTGCCGTTAGCTCAATCCTATATTCTATATAGAAATAGAAATCACAACGTGGCGTTTGTCAATTCCATGAAACAGGCAGGCGTGGCCAGCAAAGCGGCAGACGGGGCGGGCGCAGGTCCGGGCGGGTTGCCCGTGCCGCTCTACGAGCACGTCAAGCGGCAGATCGCGGAGGCCATCCTGATCGGCGACATGCCGCCGGGCACGGTGCTGCCCGGCGAGGTCGCGCTCGCCACCCAATACGGCGTCGCCGTCGGCACCATCCGCCGCGCACTGGCCGACCTCACCGCCGGCGGCATGCTGATGCGCCGGCGCAAGACCGGCACCGTCGTCACCGGCCGCGCGTCACGGCACGGCCTCAGCTTCTTCTTCCAGTATTTCCGCCTGCTCGGTGAGGATGGCAGCCTGCTGCAGTCGGATGCCGAGGCGCTGTCGGTCAGGACACGGGCCGCAGAACCGGCCGCGGCCGCGCTCTTCGCCGTCGCCGACGCCGAACCGCTGCTGCATCTTCATCGCATTCGCCGCGTCGCCGGCGCGCCGGTGCTGCATTCGCGCATCTCGCTGGTCGCGAGCCGCGTGCCTGAATTTCCACGCGAGGCCAAGAAGGTCCCTGCCCTGATCTATCGGCACCTGCTCGAAGCCTATGGCATCCGCATCGCGGCCGTGCGCGAGAAGGTCACCGCCGAGGTCGCGAGCAAGGAGGACCGCAAGCTGCTCGGCCTGCCCGCCCCGAGCGCCGTGCTGGTGATCGATGAGGAAGCCTACGACCAGACCGGCGCGCTTACGATCCTCAGCCAGCACCGCGCCACGACCGCGCATCATTACTACTCGAATGAGATCCGCTGAACGCGCTCAGCAGCCCCAGCGCAGCGCTGCCGTGTGCACCGGCGCATCCCACAGCGCCAGCGTGGTGTCGTCGAGCGCGGTCACCGTGAGCGAGCAGCCGGCCATGTCGAGCGAGGTGACGTAGGAGCCGACCAGCCCGCGGGCGATGGTGAACCCGCGGCCCTCCAGGATGCGCCGCGCCGCATTGGCCATCACATAAAGCTCCATCGCCGGCGTCGCGCCGAAACCATTGACCAGCAGCAGACACGGGGTGCCGGGCTTCGCTGCAAGATCGGTCAGGATCGCGCCCATCATCTCCTCGGCAATGGCATCGGCCGAAGCGAGCTTGACCCGGCGGCGGCCGGGCTCGCCATGGATGCCGACACCCATCTCCATCTCGTCCTCGCCGAGCGCAAAGGTCGGCTTGCCCGCCGCCGGCACCGTGCAGGAGGTCAGCGCCACGCCCATCGACCGCGTGCGCTTGTTGACGTCGTCACCGAGTGCCCTGAGCGCGGAGAGATCGCGGCCCTGCTCGGCCGCGGCGCCCAGCATCTTCTCCACCACCAGCGTGCCGGCGACGCCGCGGCGGCCGGTCGAATAGGTCGAGGTCTCCACGGCGACATCGTCGTCGGTGATGACCGTCGCAACCTTGGTCTCCATCATCTCCGCCGCCATGGCGAAGTTCATCACGTCGCCCTCGTAGTTCTTGACGATGAACAGTGCGCCGGCGCCGGTGTCCGCGGCTTGCGCGGCGGCGAGCATCTGGTCCGGCGTCGGCGAGGTGAAGACCTGGCCGGGACAGGCGGCATCCAACATGCCCAGCCCGACGAAGCCGGCATGCAGCGGCTCATGGCCGGAGCCACCGCCGGAGATCAGCGCGACCTTGCCCGGCTTGAGGTTCCTGCGGCGAACGAACTTGTTGTCCTCGCCGAGCGCAACGATGTCGCCATGAACAGCTGCAAAGCCCTGCAGGCTCTCGGTCAGCACGTCGTCGACGGCGTTGATCAGCTTCTTCATGGCTTCCCTCCCGGTTCGGCGTCGTCATTGTTTTCATTGGCTGAGATCAGCGCGGCGATGCCGCGGGCGACGCCGGTGATGATGCGATCGGCATGGGCGTTGAGCGCGACATCACCGAAGTCCGGCAGCTCGACCACGAGGCGCCGCATCGGTCGCTGCGTCTCGGCCCCGTCGAGCCGGCCCGGATGGGCGGCGCGATAGGCTATCAGAAACGCCTGCTGCTCATGCGGCGAGAAATGACAGATGTGGAAGATGGTCTCGAGATGCTGCAGCGGAATCGGGGTCGCATAGGCCGGATTGACGATCTGCGAGATGAAGCTGCGGTTCTTGCCGATCGCTTCCGCCAGCCGCTGCCGCGTGCCCGAAGGCCGGCTGTCGATGACCGCGCGCAGGATCGCCTTGTATTCGGCGAGCGGGCTCGTGGCCGCGAATTGATCATGATCGCTCATGCGCCCTCGGCAATCCCTACCAGATCGAGCTCGCGGATCGCGGCCTTCACCAGCGGCAACAGGCCGGGCGAGACTGACAGCGCGCGCACGCCCGCCTCGAGCAGCGCCCGAATGGCCCTGACGTCGCCGGCGGCATCGCCGCAGACGGAAACCTCGACACCGCGCACGCGGCCGGCGCGCACCACATGAGCGATCATCGCCAGCACGCCAGGATGCAGCACGTCGGCATAGTCGGCGACCTCGGCGCCGTCGCGCGAGGCGGCGGTGGCATATTGAGTGAGATCATTGGTACCGATCGAGAAGAAGTCTGCCGCGAAGTTCTGCGCAGCAAGGGCCGCAGCCGGCACCTCGACCATCATGCCGAGGGCCGGCTCGGCAAAGGCGACATTGCTGTCGGCAAGCTCGGCGAGCACGGCGCGGAGATGGCTGCGCGCCGCGTCCAGCTCGGCGGCATTGGTCACCATCGGCAGCATCACCTTGAGCGGTCCCAGCGCGGCGGCGCGCGCCAGCGCCCGCAGCTGAATACGAAAGATATCGGCATGACGCAGCGACAGACGGATGCCGCGCAGGCCAAGAAAGGGATTGCTCTCGCCGTCGATCGTATAGCCCGGGATCGGCTTGTCGCCGCCCGCATCGAGCGTGCGGATCGTGACCGGGCGGCCATCGGCCCAGCGCATGAGATCAGTGTAGGCGCTGACTTGCGCCTCTTCGTCGTGAAGCAGATTGGCGGTGAGGAATTCGGTGCGTGCCAATCCGACGCCGTCGCAGGCTGCGGCCGGCAACACGGTCATGTCAGCAGGACCGGAGATGTTGACGAGGACCGCGACCGCCGTACCGTCGCGCGTCAGCGCCTGCTCGCATTGCCGCGCCACGGCCTCCGCCTTGCGGCGGGTCAGCGTCTCGCCCTCCGCCCGCGCGGCGTCAACATGCTCGACGCCGGGATCGACGACGACGACACCGCGCCCGCCATCGACCAGCAACTGACCGGTGAGTTCCTCCCATTCATGACCGAGTCCGACCACCATCGGCACGCCGCGACCTCGCGCCAACATCGCGACATGGCTGGTCGGGCTGCCCTCGCCGAGCACGATGCCGCCGCCCTTCGACCAGTCGATGCCGAGAAAGGCCGACGGCGCAAGATCGCGGGCGACCACGATCGCGCCGTCCAGCAGCTGGCCATCGTCCGCGAGCCCGAACAGATGCCGCAGCACGCGATCCCGGATGTCGGCCAGATCGCTGGCGCGGGCGCGGAAATATTCGTCGTCGGCCGTCTCGTAGCCCGCGATCTCCTCCGCCATCGCCGCGCGCCAGGCAACATCGGCCGCGACGCCGCGCTCGATCTGCGCGTAAGCCGTCTCCGTCAGCGCATCGTCTTCGAGCAGCGCGAGCTGGAAGCCAATCAGCTCGGCGGCATCGCCGGCGAGCTGGCCGATCAGCTCGGCCACCGCCTCGCGTGCGCGCGCAACCGCGGTGGCCAGCACCGCATGCTCCTCGGCGATGGAGCCCTTGGATCTGCTGGCGCCATCCAACGCATGCAGGATCGTCGCCGGCCCAATCGCCAGCCCGTCCGATGCTGTACGCCCGGAGATCCGCCGCTCCATTGTCACTCCTCGTCGAACTTGCGGTTGACCAGATCGACCAGCGCGCTGACGGCGGCCTCGGCATCCGCTCCATTGGCGCGCATGAACAGCGTCTCGCCTTTGGCCGCCTTGACACGCATGATCTTCACCGGGCTCTTGGCGTCGGTCCACGGACCATCGGCCGCGATCGCGATTTCGACGGTCGACGCAAAACGCTTGGCGAGCTGGGTGAGCTTGACCGAGGGGCGCGCATGCAGCCCGACCTCGTTCGTCAACAGCGCATGCGCCTTCACGTCCTGCATGCCGATCTCTCCACCGTCAGCCATTGTCGTTCTCGTTCATCCGCCCATCAGCTCTTCAGCGGTCGCGCGCACGGCGGCGAGCGGCGAGCCGCCCGAGGCCTCCGTCGCCGCCATCACGGCGCCTTCGACCAGCGGCGCGTTACAGATCACGATGCGGTCGCGCTGCGTCTCCGGCATCATCTCGATCGCCATCTCGCTGTTGGTCTCGGCGCCGCCGAGGTCGACCAGGATCGCAACACCGGACTCCGACCATGCCTTGCCGATCGCGCCCATGATTGCCCCGACATCGGTGCCGAGCCCGCCATCGGCGTTGCCGCCGACGGCCGCGAGCGGCACGCTGTCGCCGACCATCTGCCTGACCATGTCGGCCGCGCCTTCCGCCACCTTGGCGGAATGCGAGACGATGACGATTCCGACATTCTTCCGTTCACCCATGATCAGGCCTCATCGAATACGCTGCAGATCGCCTGCACCAGCAGGCTGGACGAGCGGGCGCCGGGATCCATGTGTCCGATCGAGCGCTCGCCGAGAAAGGAGGCGCGGCCGCGGACCGCCTTCATCGGGATGGTTGCATCCGCGGCCTCCGCTGCAACCGCTGGCAATCGTGTCGCGATATCTTCGCCTCCAGCGGCAAAGGCGACCTGCACCGGCACCAGCACGTCGAGCATGGTCTTCTGTCCGGCTTCGGACTTGCCGCGCGCCTTGACGTCCTCGATGGCGCGACCGAGCGCCCCGGCCGCATCGGCAACCGACGGCTCTGTCGGCAGCGCCTTGCCGAGGCCCATCGCGAGCGTGCCATAGAGCGGACCGGAGGCGCCCCCGACTTTCATCACCAGCGTCATGCCGATCGCCTTCAGCGCATCCGGCAGCGGCTTGGCCGTGATGTTGCTGGCATCAGCGAGCACGGCCTCGAAACCACGCTTCATGTTGAGTCCGTGATCGCCATCGCCGATCGCCGAATCCAACGCCGTCAGTTCCTCGGCGTGGGCGATGATGGCGTCAGCCATCGCCGCGATCAGTCGGCTTTTGAAGTCCTGGTCCATGCTCTATCTCACCCGCTGGCCATCCCGGTCGAACAGCAGCGGCCGGGTGAACTCGATAGCGACGGCGTCGCCGACTTTCAATTCCGTATCCGGCTCGACCAGGCTGACGATGGTCTGGTCCTGTAACGTGATATGCAGATGATTCTGATCACCGAGATGCTCGATCCACTTCACCCGTGCGTCCGCACCGTTTTTGGCGGGACGAACGGTCATGTGCTCGGTGCGCGCGCCGATGGTCGCGACGTCACCGGGCACCGCGAGATCCGGGAACAGCTTGCGCGGCAGCAGATTGATGCCGGGGCTGCCGAGCCGGGTCGCTACATAGGTGTTGGCCGGGTCCTCATAGACTTCGCGCGGACTGCCGACCTGCACCAGCCGGCCCTGCTCGATCACGCCGATCCGGTTGGCCAGGGTCATCGCCTCAATCTGGTCGTGCGTGACATAGAGCATGGTGGCGCCGAGGTCCTGCTGGATGCGCTTGAGCTCGATGCGCAGCTCCGAGCGGAGCTTGGCGTCGAGCGACGACAGCGGCTCGTCGAGCAGCGCGATCGCAGGACGCCGCACCAGCGCGCGGCCGATGGCGACGCGCTGCATCTGGCCGCCGGAAAGTTGGGTGGCGCGGTTGCCGAGCTTGTCGTCGATCCTCAGCATCGCCGCGATCTCGCCCACGATGCGCTTGATCTCAGGCTCCGGCGTCCTGCGCACGGGCGAGCGCAGCGGGAAGGCGAGGTTGTCGTAGACCGACAGATGCGGATAGAGCGAGTACTGCTGGAACACGAAGGTGACGTCGCGCGCCGCAGGGGTCGCCTGGGTCTGCTCAATGCCGCCGATGGTGACGGTGCCGCTGTCGGGCATCTCCAATCCGGCGACCAGCCGCAACGTCGTGGTCTTGCCGGCTCCGGTCGGACCCAGCAGCACGACGAGCTCACCGTCACGGATCGTCAGCGAGAGATCCCGCACCGCAGGCTTGATGCCGAAAGATTTGCTGACGGCGTTGAGGCGCGTCTCAGCCATGACGGCCTCCCCTCGCCGGCTGCTCATACAGCGCGGTGCGAATAGCAAGGCCGGTGGCAGCATTGAACAGCGACAGCCGGTCGGCGCGGAAGTTGAGCCCGACCGGCTCCGCCCGCTCGACACGGATGGCCGCGGACGTGCGCGCCTTCACCGTGCCATGGGCGGTGGTGACGGTGACGATCTGCGTGGTGCCGAGATATTCGGCGCCGAACACCTCGCCGCGCAAGCCGCCGTCAGCCGTGAGCATCACCTGCTCCGGCCGCACGCCGAGCACCAGCTCGCTCGTCCCGGCATCCTCGCGCAGCTCGGGCACGCCGATTTCGGCACCATCGATGCGCACGCTGTTGGCCCCGGCTGCCAGCCGGTCCTCGAAACGGATGAAGTTCATCGCCGGCGAGCCGATGAAGTCGGCAACGAACATGGTGGCGGGACGGTCATAGATTTCCTGCGGGGTGCCGAGCTGCTCGACCATACCGCGATTCATGACCGCGATCTTGTCGGCCATCGACATCGCTTCGAGCTGGTCGTGGGTGACGAACACGGTGGTGGCCTTGAGGCGGTCGTGCAATGCGCGCAGCTCGCCGCACATGACGTGGCGGAACTCGGCATCGAGCGCGCCGAGAGGCTCATCCATCAGGAACGCCTTGGGCTCGCGCACAATGGCGCGGCCGAGGGCGACGCGCTGACGATCGCCGCTGGACAATCCGCTAACCGGACGATCGAGCAGATGATCGATGCGGAGAATGCGCGCCGCCTCCTCCACGCGCCGCTTGATCTCTGCCTTGGGCACGCCCATCGAGATCAGCGGAAAGGCGATGTTCTTGCGCACGTTCATGTGTGGGTACAGCGCGAACAATTGGAACACCATGGCGATGTCGCGCTCGCGGGCGCGGCGGAAGGTGACGTCCTCGCCGCCCAGGCTGATCGTCCCCGAGGTCGGCAGCTCCAGCCCTGCGATCATGCGCAAGGTCGTGGTCTTGCCGCAGCCGGAGGGACCGAGCAGGCAGAAGAACTCGCCGTCGGCGATGGTGAAGCTGGTGCCACGCACGGCCGCGAAACCGCCGAACTGCTTGACCAGTTTTTCGATCCGGATCTCTGCCATGGCGTCAATCCGGGAACTTGGAGACGATGGTGAACATCACGACGCCAGCCAGCGTGATGACGAAGGAATAGGTATAGAGCACCAGCGCGAACGGCTGCAGCAGCATCAGCACGCCCGCCGCGATCAGGATCGTCGCCACTGTCTCCATGGGGCCGCGACGCAGCGCCCGCGGCCAGCGCGGGCTCGCAACATCGGCCGTCTTCCTTTGAATGACCTGGCTCATTTGCGCACCGCTCCGAATGTGATGCCGCGCAACAGATGCTTCCGTAGCAGCACGGTGAACACGACGATCGGAATCAGGAACAGCGTGGTGCCGGCCGCGACCGCGGGCCAGTCCTGCCCGCCCTCACCGATGATGATCGGGATGAAGGGCGGCGCGGTCTGCGCCGTGCCCGAGGTCAGAAGCACCGCGAAGGCATATTCGTTCCAGGCGAAGATCAGGCAGAAGATCGCGGTGGCGACGATGCCGGTGGTGGCCTGCGGCAGCACCACCTTGAAGAACGCCTGCAGCCGCGTGTAGCCGTCGACCATCGCCGCGTCCTCATATTCCCGCGGGATCTCATCCATGAAGCCCTTGAGCAGCCAGACCGCGAGCGAGATGTTGACGGAGGTGTAGAGCAGGATCATGCCGAGCCTGGTGTCCGACAGTCCGAGCTCGCGGTACATCAGATAGATCGGAATCGCGACAGCGATCGGCGGCATCATGCGTGTCGACAGGATGAAGAACATGAGATCGTCCTTCAGCGGCACCTTGAAGCGCGAGAACGCGTAGGCTGCAAGCGTGCCGAGCACGACCGACAGCGCCGTCGAGCCGAACGCGATCACCAGCGAGTTCACATAGCGCGGGATATAGTTCGACGGTCCCGCGACCACCATGTTGCGGCCGCGCGAGACGCGGTCGCACACATCCGTGGCCGGCGGCAGCTTGGCCATATACTCCGGCGTCTGCCGCGTCCGCGTCGTGAACAGGTTGCAATAGCCTTCCAGGGTCGGCTCGCCCACGAGCTTAGGCGGATAGGCGATCGCGTCCGACGGCGACTTGAAGCCGGTCATGACGATCCACAGCAGCGGCACCAGCGTGATCAGCGCATAGGCGATGACCACGCCGGCCGCGATCCGCTTCACGAGCGGCGACGGATCGACCACGGAATGGGCGGTTGCGAGACCGGTCATCGGTTTTTCACCCGGTTGAGCGCCTTGACGTAGATATTGGCGAGACCAAACACCGTGACGAACAGGATGATGGCGAAGGCCGAAGAATAGCCGGTGCGCCACTTCTCGAACGCCTCGCGCTTCAAGGTGATCGAGGCCACTTCAGTGGTCGAGCCGGGTCCGCCGCCGGTCAGGAGGTTCACCATGTCGAACATCTTGAAGTTCTCGATCCCCCGAAACAGCACCGCCAGCATGATGAAAGGCAGCGCCATCGGCAGAGTGATCGACCAGAACTGCCGCCACGGCGAGGCGCGGTCGACTTCGGCCGCCTCATAGATGTAGTCGGGAATCGAACGCAGCCCGGCGAGACAGATCAGCATCACGTAGGGCGTCCACATCCAGGTGTCGACGATGACGATCGCCCAGGGTGCGAGCGGCACCTGCGCCAGCATCTGGAACGACGATGCGGGCGCGCCGGTCGCGGCCGAGATGACGTAATTGAACAGGCCGATTTGCGGCTGGTACAGGAAGGTCCAGAAATTACCGACCACGGCCGGCGACAGCATCATCGGCAACAGGATCAGCGTGGTCCACAGGCCATGGCCGCGGAATTTCTTGTCGATCAGCCAGGCCAGGGTGAAGCCGAGCACGGTCTGGATCAGGATGCTCCAGAACACGAAACGCGCAGTCACGGTCATCGCCGCCCAGACATCCGGATCGGTCAGGATCGACTGGTAGTTGGCGAGCCCGACATCGAGCACCGTCGCATTCGGCCGGTTGGCGCGGTAGTTGGTGAAGGACAGCCGGATGGTCCAGATCAGCGGAAAGATGTTGATCGCGAGCAGCAGCAGCATGGTCGGGGTGATGAACAGCCAGGCGATGGCGCGCTCGGACAGGCCGCGAGCGCGGCGCGCCACGACAGGCGGCGTCACCATGGCGGCGCGGTCGACGAGGCCGCTCAATCCGGTTTGGTCGGTCATGCGAGGGACTACTTCACTGCTGCTTCAGGCTTGCGGTGGGTCGGGTGGTCCGCCGGCAGGCTGAGCCTGCCGGCAGCATCGATCGTGACGCATCGCATTCGAGGCGCTGCTGGTCATCAGAGCTTGCCGTCCTCCTTGAACACCTTGGTCCAGTCCACGATCAGCCCGTCGAGCGCGCCCTTGGCCGTACCCTGGTCGGCGACGACATAGTCGTGAACGCGCTTCTGCATCGCGAGCAGCAGCTGCGCGTAGGACGGCTCGGCCCAGAAGTCGACCACCTGGTCCATCGCCACCAGGAAGTCGGCCGCGAACGGCGCGGTGTTTTTGAAGTTGGGATCGTTGAGCACGCCCTTGTGGCAGCTGTAGCCGCCGAGCGCCCACCACTTCTTCTGGGTGTCAAGCGAGGCGAACCATTTGATGTAGGCCAAAGCCTCGGGGCGGTTCGGCGAATAGGCCACCACCGAGATGCCCTGCCCGCCGAGCTGCGAGCCCTTTTCCTTCTGCGCCGGGTTGACGAAGAAGCCTATTCTGTCGCCGCCGACATTGGGGTCCTTGTAGAGCCCCGGGAAGAACGCGAACCAGTTCATCTGCAGCGCGACCTGGCCGGACTTGAAGGCGTCGAGCCCTTCCTGCATGTAACCGTTGGAATAACCCGGGGGCGTGCAGCACTTGTAGAGCGCCTTATAGAATTCGAGGCCCTTCACGGCGTCGTCGGAGTTGACGAAGCCCTGCATGTCATACGGCTTCTTCGGGTTCTGATATTTGAAGCCGAACGGATAGAGCGCGTTGGTGACACCCATGGTGATGCCTTCCGAACCGCGCTCGGTGAAGATCGCCGCGCCATAGACGGTCTTGCCGTCGATCACGCGCTTCTGGAAGAACTCGGCGATGTCCTTCAGCTCTTCCTGCGTCTTCGGCACCTCGAGCTCACGGCCGAACTTCTTCTTGAACTCTTCCCTGATCTCCGGCCGCGAGAACCAGTCCTTGCGATAGGTCCAGCCATTGGCGTCGCCCATCGCCGGGAGTGCCCAGTAGTTCGGCGAGCCCTTCGGCCATTCGGCATAACCGGCCACCGTGGCGGGCATGAAGTCGGAGATCTTGATGCCTTCCTTGTCGAAGAACTCGTTGAGCTTGACGTACTGGCCGTTCTCGGCAGCGCCACCGATCCACTGGGAGTCGCCGATCATCAGGTCGCACAGCTTGCCCTTGGAGTTGAGCTCATTGAGCATGCGGTCGGCGAAGTTCGGCCATGGCACGAACTCGAACTTCATGTTGACGCCGGTCTTGGCCGTGAAGTCCTTCGACAGCTCGACCAGCGCGTTGGCGGGGTCCCACGCGGCCCAGCACAGGGTGATCGTCTTTCCCTCGGCGCGCGCCGGCGCGGACGCGCCGAACGCCGCGGCGGCGGCGACCGTCGCCGTCAGTGCAAATGTCTGCAGCAACTTCATCTGGCACTCCCTCCCTGTTGGCGCCGCCCCTGCCTTTGCGCGGGTGACGGCGGTTGTTGGCCCGCAGCCCATTGCGCCGTCACAACGACAGCGGGAGCCGCAAGCGTTTCCCCTTGGTCCCGGATCATCAGTCCGAGTTAAGTATTTTGTTTAGTAGATTGCCGACGACTAAACATGTCAAGCGCATTTCCGCTATTATTGCTGCACACCATGTTTAGCGCCTGCGGTAACCGGTTCGTCTATCGGAGATTTTCGGGAAATGGCCGCGACATAATTTTTCTTCGGCGGCATCGGCGCACGGCTGGGACCCAACCTTTGGATGCAATCGCACAGTCAGCCTCGCACGAACTCGACGCCGCAGCCGACACGGTCGGTATCAACAACAAACCGCCCCGACAGGCGGGCGACGGCGGCCGGCCAGCCCGCCTTGAGAACGCGCGCTTCGAAGCTACCAGACGCCCATTCGATCGAAAGCTCGACATCCTGGAAATCGAGGAAGCCGCGCGTGGTCGGATACTGACATTTGTAGTAGGCTTCCTTGGCGCTGAAGATCAGGATCGGAAGCACAGCCTGAATGTCCCTGGGCTGGGCCCCGACCCATCGCCGCTCTGCCGGCGTGAGCACCAGATCCTGCATCGCGGGGTCGAGCTCGCGCAGATCTTCCACGTCCAGGCCGAGCGAAGCGACATCACGGCTGCGCGCCACGACGACGGCGCAATAATTGCTGCAATGTGAAATGCTCCCCGTATAGCCCGATGGCCAGACCGGCGCGCGATCCGGCGTCGGAACCAGCGGGATTGGCGGAGCCCCGAGCGCCGCCAGCGCCCGCCGCGCCAGGATCCTTGCGGTGGCGAACTCCGCCCGGCGCTTGGGCACGGCAGCCTGGATGAAGGCGCGCTCCTCCGGGAAAAGCTCGCCATCGGCTTGTGAGAGCGCAGCGGCCTCGACGCCGACCGGGCCGCGAAACAGATCTGCGATCGCAATCATCAACAACTCTGCACGCCATGGACCTCGACCGTGAGCGGCTTTGACGGGGTGTGGTCAGAGGCGCCTCTCAACACCAGCCTCCAAACGCTGGTCAAGGTCCACAATCCTGATCCCGAATACGGCTCGATCCGCAACGCTGACTCCGGCATGATCACCATCACGACCGATCCGGCGCGTCCGCTGCCAGCACCAGCTCCGCATCGGCGATGACGTAGCGGACATAGCGGTAGTCACGGATGAAGCTGATCTTGCCGTCGCGCCAAGTGAGCCACATGACGTAGCTTGGCCTTGCATCGCCGCGGTTCTCGAACACTGCAACGACCTCGCGGCCCTCGAGCCAGGCTGGCGTCAGCCAGACGCCGTCGAACTTGGCGTAGATGCCGAAGAACATCCCGACATCGACGGAGCCGACGCGGACCGGATGCGTGGACTGGTGCAGCCTGACATCATAGGCCAGCAGCGCGCGGAGGCCGTCCCAATCACGCCGGTTGAACAAGGCCACGTAGCGCGCCACCGCATCGGACGCCGGCCGCGAGGGGGCTTGCGCGTCGGCAACAGCGTTGATCGCGGCGAGACGCGCCCGCCCGCGGGCGAGATGGGCTTTCACCGAGTCCACGCTGAGATTGAGGAGGGCTGCAATGTCGGCCAGCGGCTCATCCAGAACATCCTTCAGGATCAGCACGCTGCGCTGGACGATCGAGAGCTCGGTGAAGCGCGAAACCGCCGTCCTGATCGCGTCCTGGCGCATCATCATCTCCAAGGCATCTGGCGTGGCGTCATCAGCGACGTGGTTGGCGGTCTCCATCGGCTCGACGGTCCGGATCGCACGGCTGCGCAGCAGGTCCAGCGCCCGGTTATGCGCGACCCGGAACAGCCAGGCCCGCAAGGTCGTGACGTCGCGCATCTCATCGGCGGCGACGAGCGCTTTCGTCAAGGCGTCCTGCACGACGTCCTCGCCATCGATGACCGACCCCATCAGACGCGCGCAATAGCGATGCAGCTCGGGCCGCAACTGCTCGGCCAGCGCAACGAGCTCGGTCCTGCGCGCGCCGTCCGACGCATGTCCGCCGTCGCTCAAGCTGTCGCTCCTTCCATGATGGTCACGCCGGCATCGCCGTTGAGGCCGAACACGACGCCATCGGCAAAGCGCGCATCCTCCAGCATCGAGACCACCCGATCGCCGAACGCGCGCGGCGGCATCGGCGCGCCGAAGCGGGCGACGAAGGCTTCCGGCGTGATGCCCATCGAGCGCGCATACGCGCCCGCGGCCGTGTCCCCCACCCCGGTGCCAAGGATCATCATGCGCGGCACGATCGCCTGGAAGCGGATGCCGAGGTTTTTCTCCTGCGACACGCCGTTGGCATACTTCGCCATGAACCAGAGCATGCGCTTGGCGCCGCCATAGCCGCCCGACATCTGCGAGCCGGTCACGGCCGCGCCGCTCGATCCGACCAGGACGCGGCTTCCCGGCTTGAGCGGGCGATTGAGCGCCGCCTGCAGCCAGTACAGGCCCGCCTTGACGTCCGTCTCCCAAGCCATCGAAAAATCCTTCCAGCTCAGTTGATCCAGCCGACCCATCGGCGGCGTCGCGCCGGCGTTCAGCACCAGGATGTCGGGGCTGAGGTCGCCGACGATGCGAAGCGCGGCGGCCTCGTCGGTGACGTCGGCCGCGATCGTGGCCACGGCGAGACGGGCGGCGACGGCCTCCAGCGCCGCAGCACCACGCGCAACCACGGTGACCCTGGCGCCGTGGTCGACGAGCGCCTCGACCAATCCCAGGCCGAGACCGCGGCTTCCACCGGTGACGACGACGGTCTTGTCTTTCAGGCTCATGATGATGCTCCAATGTTCAGATGAAGTGAAGACGATTGGAGCCTCGGAAAAGAGTCGGGGCCGTCGGCCGATCGACGGGATCGGCCAATCGACGCGGCCGCCCGCGCCAGGCGCAGCCCGACCGTGCAGGCCGCGCCCTTGCGCAACAGAACGCCGCGACCGATGCTGCGCGCACGCTCGCCAATCACAGGAATCGCTTCATGTCCGTCGACACCACCGCCGCTACCGATCGCCTCATGCGTTTTCTCGCCGTCCAGGGCGTGACCGGACAGGAGAAGGCGATCGGGCGCGAGATCATGGCGGCGTTGAAGCAGGCTGGCGTGCCAGCCAAGGCGATGCGGTTCGACGATGCCAATACGCGCATTGCGCTGCCGACCGAGACGGGCAACCTGATCGTCGAGCTGCCCGGCCGCGGCACGATGCAGAACCAGCCGCGGCTGATGTTCATGACCCACATGGACACCGTGCCGCTGTGCGCCGGCGCGCAGCCGAAGATCGCCGGGCGGAAGATCGTCAACCAGGCCAAGACCGCGCTCGGCGGCGACAACCGCTGCGGCTGCGGCATCCTCGTGACGCTCGCGGCCGAGCTTATCAGGCAAAAGCTCGATCATCCGCCGATCACGCTGCTGTTCTGCGTGCGCGAGGAGAGCGGGCTGCACGGCGCCCGCCATGTCGATCTCGACGCGCTGGGCGCGCCCGCGATGGCGTTCAATTTCGACGGCAGCTCCGCCTCGTCGGTCACCATCGCCGCGGTCGGCGCCGACAAATGGGAGGTCGAGATTTTTGGCCGCGCCTCGCATGCCGGCGTAGCACCTGAGCGCGGCATCAGCGCCACCATGATCCTGGCGCTCGCGCTGGCCGAGGTCGGGGCCGGCGGATGGTTCGGCAAGGTGGTGAAGGGCAAGGGCAAAGACGCCAGGCTCGGCACCAGCAATGTCGGCCCGGTCACCGGCGGTGAGGGTCGTCCCGCGGGCGATGCCACCAACGTCGTCACCGACTACGTCCATGTCGGCGGCGAGTGCCGCAGCCACGACGCCAAGTTCGTTCGCGAGATCAGCAACGCCTACAAGGCCGCGTTCGAGAAGGCCGCGAGGCAGGTCACCAACAGTGACGGCAAGTCCGGCCGCGTCAAGTTCAAGGCGGTGACGGAGTTTCCGCCGTTCCGGATCAAGGAGACCCTGCCCGTCGTCAAGCGCGCCACCGCCGCCATCGCCGACATCGGCGCCACGCCGACCTTGCGCGCCGGCAATGGCGGCCTCGACGCCAACTGGATGGTCCGCCACGGCATCCCCACCGTCACTTTCGGCACCGGCCAGAACGAGCCGCACACGATCGACGAGTGGATCAACCGCGACGAATACGACCGCGCCTGCACGCTGGCCCTGCGGCTGGCCACGATGGGGTGACACGGCGCCGATGCGACGAGATGGCGCAATGCCCGCGCGGGACATCGTCACGACGCCCCCCTCTTCGAACGATCGAACCGCAGACGAGGCTGAGCGATCTCGCGGCGGCCTGCGCCCGAGTTTTGCATCGCGTTGACCTCTCCTTCGAAGAAGAGGCGCAGGGAAGACCGGGTATCGACTGATACCCGCGGTCCGCGTGCAACAAAAAGCACGCGGCAGAACCACAGGTTCAGCCCAATATCCGGCCTTCCCTGCGCGACGGTTTGCGGGTTATAGGCGCTCTCCCCGGGGATCGGCTGTCTTGCCCCCGTCGCCAGCGGATCATCATCACCACCGGCTTGGCATCAGCACCGCGATGCCAGGACCACACCATTTCGCCGTCGCATCGCTCCGTTCGTCGGCCCGGCTGTGACACCAGGCTGCAGAGCAACGCGCCCATCGCCTCCCCAGCTCGACGCTCGTGACGATCGCGAAACGTCCCTCTTCAGCGAGCCGGGATGCGCGAGAATGTGGAGGTGATTTGCCCGACGTGGCAAGTGATTAGTTTGCGGCAAACTGGCACGACGGGCAGTTGGCGCATGCGGGGCATGCGAGGATTGCCCGTCGTGCAGATGGGGTGACGCGAGCTCATCGGATCACAGCAGCCAGTCCCATCGACATCCTTCAAACGTCTTCAGCCCATAAAATGCACCGTGATGAGTTAACTCCGGCGCCGGGTGACCAAGTCCGCAAAGCAGGCGTCATTCCCCTCCTCCGCACGCCCAGCGCCCCCCTGTTCCAATGGCATGGAAGTTTGGACAGCGCCGGAACTCCAAAGCGGACCAGCGGTTCTAGTGCGGTGGACCTGATATTCGCTTCGGGATGGCCGCTGGCTCCCCCGAGCGCGGTCAGGTTCGAGAACGCAATTGATCATCCGTTTGCCGGTCGTCGTCGGCTCTGACGTTCGTAAGCAGTTCTCGGCACAGCCGGACACCTTAAGACATCCGCCGATCACGGCGCAACTCACTGGAGGCCTGACATGTCGACCAAGAAAGCTCTGATCGGCCGCACGGCCGTTATCGCTTCATTGACCGCACTCGCGATCGGCGCCTTGACGCCCACCAGTGCCGACGCTCGAAATGCGCGCTGGCACGGGGGCGGCGGCGCTGCGGTCGGCGCGGCGCTGGCGGCGGGTGCCATCGGCACCGGTCTTGCGATCGCCGCAAGCCGCGACGCCTATGACTATTATGATGGCCCGGTCTATGGCGGCCCGGCGTATTACGCGGCGCCGTCCTACTACGGACCGAATCCGAACGCCTATGGCTACTACCGCAAAGGCGAATACCCCTATCAGATCTATGGCGGCGACAGCCCGAACGCAGTCTGCGCGCAAGGGACGACCTGGAATTGCCGCTGAGGCCGCTTCTGATTGAAACCTCGGCGCGAGACCGGGCGAGTTTTCGTAACGCTCGCCCGGCGCCATGACCCAAGCGCCAGTGACCAGTCCCACGGCCCGCCATGAGCGCGCCATGGGACCGGTCAATCGCGGCTGGCCGATATCCGTCTCTCTCACACCGTCATGCGGGCTCGTCCCTCCTGCGCGACCGAAAGCCGTTCGGCGCGGCGAAGGGCCGGCCATCTACGTCGTCGAACTGGAACGACATGGTGCCCGGGCCTCCGTACGTCCATTTGGCGGAGGCAATCTCGGATGCATCGATAGCCTCTTGCGCTATCGACTGATCGTGCCCCTGGCGGTGGAGGCTATCCTGTCGGCTTTAGACAGAGGCGATGAGCCTTACCGGGACCGAGTTTCCGCACCTGGCGCGTGACGACGCAAGGGAAGCGACGATGAGAAAGCCGAACGTGCTTGCAATTGGCCTCGATCCGCGCTTCGCCGATTACAGCGCAATGCCCCAGCTCACCGCCGAACTCGTGCGCGCCTACATCGAGGCGGAAATCAACCGTCTGCGCGACGCCGGGTTCGAGGTCGACACCTGCCTGCTTACCCCTGACGCGACGGCCGAATCAGATGTCGAGGCGGCCTTGCGGAGCAAGAGCTTCGCGTGCGTCGTGATCGGGGCGGGGCTGCGCGAACCGTCCGAGCACCTCCTGCTGTTCGAAAAGGTCCTCAATCTCGCGCATCGACTTGCGCCAGACGCATGCATTGCCTTCAACTCCACGCCCGCGGACACGGCAGAGGCTGTCCAGCGATGGATCGTTTCCCGCTGACGACAGCCTGGAGCGTGGGTTCGGCTGCGTCTATCGGTCGACCGTCCGTATCTTGGCCTCAATCGCCGCGACGCATTGCCGGCGCCAGCGCTCGGTGAACCCGAACGAGAAGATCAGGCTGAAGCTGATGTAGCGACTAGAGCAGCGGTCGAAGACCCCTTTCACGAGCGAGGATCGTAGATGTCGGCCATGCCGGTTGCCTGCCCCGCTTCGTCGCCCTTACCGATTGCAGCGCCGAACGAACGTGACATCCCTCGGATACAAATAAGTGTAGGGATCGACATGCTCGAGCGCATGGTGTCGGATCACCCAGTCGCGCACCTCGGGCGCATAGGCCTGCATCATCAGCTGGGTGAGCGGATAGCTGAAGCTGCGATCGCTGTGATGGGCGGCGTGAAACATGAAGTAGCCGCCAGGAGCGATGCAGATCTTGCTGAGGGGAACGACGCCCAGGACCGTCGTGCAGGCCGACTTGCACTGGCCATCGATCACCACGCGATCGTATTCCTGGTTGACGCGGGTGTACTGATAGATGTGCGCCGCGACGTTGCCGCCGGGACCGTGCAGATAATACACCTTCTCTGCATGGGCCGCGCTCGCCGCTGCCAGCAGGACGATCGCCACGCCGGCCGCCGTTCGCATCCAACCCATGAAATGCCTCCCCCCAGTGCGTCGGCCAGCCCGATTTGATCGACGACCGCGCCAAAGCATATCCCTGAAACGCCGGTCGCTGATATGATCATGTCCCCGATCGAGGCGACAGTCCGGTAGGCCCGCATGAGCGCAGCGACATGCGGCAGCCGGTCTCTCCCTGGGGGGGCGCTTCCGCTGACGCCCATGGGCCCCGGCGGGCGCCGCCCGGGCTACGCCTGTCGAACACGACGCGCATCCGATCGCGACCGTCCCGAAACGTGCTCCGACGTCCTTTCAACCCCGCGCCTACGCCGCATCCGGCGGGATGACGCCCTTCGAGAAGATGAAGCAGCCGTAGAACCGGCGCTCGCCGGTCGCGATCACGCAATAGGCTGACTTGGCCATCTCGTAGAACGCGTAGCGCTCGACACCGACCAGCGGCCAGGACTTGCCTTCGGCCCGGTCGATCACCGCCTGGACCTCCTGCTGCACCGGCGTCACCTCCTCCGGTTGGCCGACGACCTCCATGCGGACGGCGGCATCATCGACGAACGTGTCGAGCGGCAGCACCGACAGCACCGCCTGGATGGCCCTGGCGGCACCGATATTGTCGATGCGCAGCAGCTCGCCGAACACGGTCTGCCGCGCAATCGCATCGGCCGGAAAATTGGTGTCGCAGATCACCAGGCGGTCACCATGCCCCATCGACCGGAGCGCATAGAGCACATCGGCATTGAGCAATGGGTCGATCCCCTTGAGCATGGCCCCCTCCCTCGTTTGCATCCGCCATCAGGATTGGGGACGGCGGTCGAGGTTGATCTCTACGGCCTCGACCAGGGCGAACGCAATCCCGAGTCTCGACGCCGGAACAAACCTCGGACATCCCGCCTGTCAAAGGCTTTTGATCTTGAGCCAGGTGCGGATGGCCTGGATGAGTTCTGCCTTGCGCTCCAGCGGCAACCAATGTCCGGAGGGGATGCTGGTCACGGTCAGGTCGGCACAGGTCGCGCGCATCGGATCGCCTTGGCGATTTCCGGTGATGCTGCAGATCTGATCGAAGTCGCCGTTGACGAACAGCACCGGCTGCGACAGGCGGCCGTCATTGGGGGCCTTGCGCGCGTAGGCGATGTTGGCGTCATCGTTCAGGTACCACGCGCAGGAGGGGCGGAAACCGTGAGCCTTGAACGCCTGCACCAGCACCTCGAAGTCCGCCGGCGGCCAGAGAGCCGGGTCGGGCTCAGTCGGCGGTGCCCGGTGCGCGGCGCCGAAGCGCCCTCCGTTGCGGGTGACCACCGCGTTCGGCGAAACCTGGCCCACGCCGGCGGGATCACCCCGTCGAAAAATCGACGCCAGCGATGCTGCCTCGTCCGCATCGAGGTCGGCGACTGCCGCGTCGAAGTGCGTCGTGTAGTAGCGGTAGTAGTCCCATTGACCATCCGGATATTGGTCAGCCGGATAGATCGTCCGGTCGACCAGTGGGACGACCGTGCGCAAGGCGTGCCCTTCCGGCTGATACGCCAGCGAGGTCAGCACGACGCCGCGGCTGCGCTGGGGCTCATGCGCGGCCAACTCAGCAGCCACCACAACGCCCCAGTCGTGGCTGACCCAGATCGCAGGTTGGCCGCCAAGATGATCATGCAACTCCGCCATGTCTGCCACGACTTCCTGGATCGCGTAGGCGTCCGCGGCTGCAGGCGCGGACGAGCAGCCAAAGCCGCGCAGATCAGGAGCAACACAGCGCCAACCGTCAGCGGCGAACGCATTCATCTGGGCGCGCCACATCAAGCTGATGCTCGGCCAGCCGTGGAGGAAGATCATCAACGCCCCGTCGGCCGGCCCGCACTCGAGGTAGTGCGTTGTCTGACGAGGCGAGCTGAAAGTGCGCGACACCAGCGTAGACAATGTCGCTCCCCCTGTTGCGTCCGACAGTGGAGCGGCTGAGGACATCTCAACGAGGGTGGACCCTTCGCCGAGCGCAAATCCCGTTGCAGAACTGAGCGGTTGAAGCGGCGCTGTCATCGGCGAATAATCCAGTGAAGCTCAGCCGGTTCCCTCGCCGACCACGCGCAGATCGATCCTGCCGATCAGGTCCGAGCGCAGCGCTTCAGCGGCGGCCATCGCCGCCATTGTCTGTCGCAATGTGCTGACGTTCGATCCGAGCGAAACGATGCCGCCGAGCACCGCGGCCATTGCGCCGAGGAACGCGACCGCGGTGGACCCGAACAGGCCCAGCATCGCGCCGAGCAGCAATGCGACCCCGCCGGATATCACGATCTTCGAGGCGAGGATGATCTTTCGACACCGCTCGGCCACCTCGGCAAGCTGTTCGATCCGCGCCTCGATCCGAGAGATTTGTCCGCCCTCGTCGTCCTCATCCATCACCCGCGCCGTCCTCCACGATTATGTCCCGCCATCGGACGTCCTGAAACGGGCCTGTCCATGATCATGCCGCCTGTCGCGTGGAGCCGAGCCTACGACGCCGCCATGACCCCGGCAACCATCCGAGCCGTGGCGTGACCGTGCATCGCAGGTCCGGATGCGCGTGGGCGTGCCATCCCCGGAGCAGAAGGCCGCGGGCCGGAACAAAGCCGGCAACTCCGGATTGTCGTGGTCAAAATCTCCACACTTTTGACCGGTGAGGCGACAATGGCTGCAGACAGCCTGAAGACACTGCACACGGCCCTCATTGATGCGCGCAACGGCTATCAGGAAGCAGGAAAGGATGCCGAGACGCCGGCGCTGGCGGCGCTGTTCGCCGCGATGATCGTCCTGAAGGAGCGTGATCACACTGAGCTGCATGACGCGTTGACGCGGATGGGCGAGAAAACGGACGAGTCCGGATCGTTCATGTCCGCGGTGCATGAGACCGTCATCCGCGTGCGCTCCGCGGTGACGGGCCTCGGCACCAACGCGCTGTCATCCTTCGTCAGTGGCGAGGAGCAGATCATCAACCAATACGACGACGCGCTGAAGGACTGCGCGGGCGATCCTGCCATCACGGCCACGCTCCGCCGGCAGCGCGAGAGGTTGCTGGTGAAAATCGCCGAGATGAAGCAGCTCGCGACCTGAGCGACCGTCTCACCCCAGCCGAGCAGGATGGCGCGTGGCCTTCCCGCGCGCGGCTCTCATCGTCAGACATCCGGATATCACCCATCGTGCCGAACCTGAGAACCGACGAGCATTTCATGCAGGAGGCGATCAAGGTCGCCACGCAGGATGGCGCTGAGCCGGCGCTGTCGCCGATCGGCTGCGTGATCGTGCTGGGCTCCGACATCATCGCCGCCGAACGCAATCACGTCGCCGCCAAGAATGACGCCACGGCCCACGCCGAGATCGAGGCCATCCGCGCGGCCGGACGCGGCTTCGACGACGGCGAGCTGCGCGGCGCCACGCTCTACACCACCCTGCAGCCGTGCGGCATGTGCACGATGGCCTCGATCTGGAGCAAGATCGGCCGAATCGTCTTCGGCGCCGGCCGCGACGACGTGCACCAGATGTACTTTGAAGCCCGGCATGTCGACACGCTCAAATTCGTCGCGAACGCCTATCGCGACGACCTCACGATTCAAGGCGGCGTTCTGCGCGAGGCCTGCAGCAAACTCTATTATCGCCCCTGGGACGACGTCGCGGTCGAGGACCAGGGCAACCGCTAGGCTCGTCCCCCTCCTCCGGCGAGACCAGAGATCCAGCCCATCGCCGCCAACGTTCGGATGACAACGCCATCAGGAGGTCCGGGACATGCGACTGCGTCTGCTCACGACCGCGATCCTCCTGGGAGCCATCGCCATGCCGCCGGCAAGCTCCGCCTCGCCGCTCGAAAAGTACCGATGGAAACACCGGCTCCTCGTCGTGACCGGCCCCGACGACGCGAGCGCGCGGCGGCAACGCCGGTTCTATGACGCCGCCAAAGCCGGCATGACGGAGCGCCAGATCATCCTGCTCGAGGCGCTGGACGACGGTGTCTCCTCCCACCAGGTTCGCGCGGCCGTCGGCACCGACGGACACCGTTTCAAGGTCTATTTGATCGGCAAAGACGGCCACACCGCGTTTGCCTCGCAGACGCCGATATCAGCGGACGACCTGTTCAAGCGCGTCGATGCCATGCCGATGCGGCGGGATGAGATGCTGCGCGACAGATCGAAGGAACGTTGAGCCTGAAGCGCCAACGTAGCGACGGTTCTCTCAGGCAAAATGGAGGGCTCTCAGGCCGCAGCCGTCTCCCGGATCTCCACGCGGATCGGAGTCGGATCGAAGCCGTTGCAGGGGTTGTTGACCTGCGGACAATTCGAGATCACGAACAGCAGATCCATCTCGGCGGTCACGTCGACGTAGTTGCCCGGCGACGAGGGGCCGTCGAGCACGGTGAAATTGCCGGTGGGCTCGATCGGGACGTTCATGAAGAAGTTCAGGTTGGAGACGATGTCGCGCTTGGTGAGGCCGTGACGCGACAGCTCCAGGATGAAGTTCTCGCGGCAGGCATGCAAATAGCGCGTCGCTTCGCCGAAGCGCACGGCGTTGCTCTCGCAGGAGCAGCAGCCCGCTGACGTATCATGGCGGCCGCAGGTGTCGGCGGTGATCCGCGCCATCACCCGGCCGCGGTTGGAGATCAGCCGCGTGCCGAGCTCGAGATAGGCGGAGCCCTGGACGCGCAAGGTGTCCTGCGCGCTGTAGCGTTCGGCGGTGTCAGCGGCGGCGTAGATCAGCGCGTCCACCGCCTGCTCGCCTTCGCTGTCGATGATGCGCAGGGTCTGGCCCCTCTTCAGCACCCGCGACCAGGGTCGCTCGGCGGGAATGTCGAAGCCATAGACGAGATGGCCGGGATCGGTCGATGGCATGACCATGCTCCTCAGGCGAACAGCTGATCGGTGAAGGCGTAGGCGCGCACGGCTTCCTCCGAGGCCGTGCGGCAGACGTCGTCAACAGCGGGCGGCGGCAGCCGGTGCCGGATCAGCGTGATCGGCGCCGTCGCGGCCGGCCGCGCCGGGTCGAGCGGATGGGCGCAGTTGGAGACCGCGACGATCAGGTTCATCTCGGCGCGCAGGTCGACGAAATCGCCGGCGTGCTTGCGCGCGGCGTGCCAGACGAAACGCCCGGCCGCGTCCGTCGTCACCGGCGCAAAGAAAGTCACGCAGGGCGGGATGTCGCGCAGGCCGAGCCCGATCTTGGCGGCGGCCGAGATGAAGTTCGCCTGGGTGTTGCGCGTCACTTCGCCATAGGCCGAAAGCGTGGAGTCCGCGGTCGAGCCGCCGACCAGCAGATCATGCGCGCCGGAGGTATCCTCGATGACCGCCAGCAGCACGCGCCCCATGTCCGACAGGATCATCCGGCCCTTCGACAGCGCCGCGCTCCACTGCACCTTCACCGTGTCGGCGCAGTTGATCCGCTCGGTTGGATCCTCGCTGCGCCACGCCAGCAGCGACACGCTGGAGCGGCCGTGGTCATCGATGATGCGCAATGCCTCGCCGCGCGACAGCCGCACCGTCGTGTGCCATCCCGGCGGCACCTGCTCGGTCTGGACGACAGCGTCCGCCGCGATCGGCGCACCGTCGAGCGCCGTCGGCGCCGGCAGCTGCTTGAGCTCCTGCCCCGCTGCACGCAGCTCCTCGTAGCGGCGGCGGTTGGCGGCGGCCCGCTCAGCCTTGCTCGCTGCGCTCATGCTGATGTCACCGTGAAATGCGCCTCGACCGGCCGTCCGGCCTTGCCGTTGATCGGCAGGATGTCCTGCGGACAGGCCGAGAACGCGATCACCAGATCCATCTCCGCGCGCAAGCGCACATGGCCGCCGGGCACGGGACGCGGCGGCGCGGCGAAGCCGAGCGTGCCGTCGGCATCCCATGGAATGTTCATGAACAAATTGAGCGGGCTCGGCACCTCCGGCGGCGTCAGGCCGAGCTCGGCCATGCCGGCGAACAAATTGTCGGTGCAATTGTCGTGATGGCCCTCGTGTCCGAGAAACGCATAACGATAGCGGTCACAGGCCGCGATCAGCGTGTCGTGGATGCCGCCCGAGGTGTCCTCGATCAAGGTCAGGATCGGCCGGCGCCTGTTGGTCCGGAGCACGTCGCCCGGCCGCGGTACCAGATGCAGCGAATGCGCCCGCGTGTGCTCGTTCGACATGAACTCCGAGAGGTCGGCGCGGCTGAAGGCCCAGGTGTCGACGACCTGCTCGCCATGGGTGTTGATCACGGTGACCACCTGGCCGGCGGTGACGAAGGCCGCCTTGCCGCGCCGCGCGGGAATCTCGATTCGCTCCATTGCACTCTCCCTCACGGCTTGTAGGCGACCATGTCGATCTCGACGATGCCGCCGCGCGCCAGATCGCAGACCCCGATCGTGGTCCGTCCAGGCCGATGCGCATCGTCGAAATGGCTGGAGAAGATCGCGTTCATGGCGGCGTAGTCGCGCTTGAAATCGGTCAGGAAGATGCGGGCGAACACGACGTTCGCAAAGCTCATGCCGCAGCCCTTCAGCACGCGCGCGAGGTTGTCCATCACCTTGCGGGTCTGCGCCTCGATGCCGTCCGGGAGCGGCAGCGCGTCGTCATCAGGATCGGTTGCGAGCTGGCCGGTGACGAACAGGAACGGCCCCGCTTGCACCGCATGGCTGTAGGGCGTGACCGGCTTCGGCGCATCAGGCAGAAGATGATAGATCGGATCCATGGCGTGTCCCCTGTCCTCGTTATGCTTCATCCGGCGGCGTAGCGCTGGATGAACTGGCGCGCGCGCTCGGTGTCCGGGTTGACGAAGAAGCGCTCCGGCGGCCCGGTCTCGACGACGTGGCCGCGATCGAGAAACAGGATGCGGGTGGCGGCGTCGCGCGCAAAGCCCATCTCATGGGTCACGATCACCATCGTCCGGCCCTCGCGGGCGAGCTCGCGCATCACCACGAGCACCTCACCGACCAGCTCCGGGTCGAGCGCGCTGGTCGGCTCGTCGAACAACAGAACGTCCGGCTTCATCGCCAAGGCACGCGCGATACCGACGCGCTGCTTCTGCCCTCCGGACAGCCGCGCCGGGAACGCATCGGATTTGTCGGAGAGCCCGACCTTGGCGAGCAACGCCATCGCCTCCTCGCGCACCTTGGCGACGGGGCGCTTCTGCACCTGCACCGGCGCCTCCATCAGATTCTGCAGCACGGTCAGATGCGGCCACAGCGCGAAGTGCTGGAACACCATGCCGATCCGCGTGCGGACCCGCGACAGCTCGCGATCGGACATCACGACGCCGCCATTGTTGATGCCGATGCGCTCGCCGTTGAGATAGATCTGGCCGGCATCGGGCCGTTCCAGCCAGTTGATGCAGCGAAGCAGGGTCGACTTGCCGGAGCCGGACGCGCCGAGCACGCAGACCGTCTCGCCGCGCGTCACCGTGAAGCTGATGTCCGAGAGCACCTCGAGCGCGCCGAAGCGCTTGGAGATGCCGGCGACGTCGAGCACGGCCATGTCATCGGTCATCCCAGGCTCTCCTCTCAGCGCCGTGCCGCAGCCAGCCGGTCGATGCCGCTGACACCGGCCTCGATCACCAGGCACAGGCCCCAATAGAGAAACACGGCGGTGATGAAGGCGGCGAACGGCACGTAGTGGCGCGACTGGATCGAGCTCGCGGCATGCGTCAGCTCGGGCAGCGCGATGATGGTGAGGAAGGCGCTGTCCTTGACGATCTGGATCATCTGGTTGCCGATGACGGGACCGGCGGCGAGCAGCAGCGGCGGCAGGATGATGCGGCGGAACAATCGCGGCCCGGAGAAGCCGAAGGCGACACCGGCCTCGATCGGCTCCCGCGGCTGCGCCACCCAGGCGCCGCGCAGGATTTCTGCGAGATAGGCGGCGTGATAGACGGTCAGCGCCACCAGCCCCGAGCTCCAATTATCGAGCCGGATGCCGAACGACGGCAGCCCGTAATAGACGATGTAGGCGAACAGCAGGAACGGCACGCAGCGCATGCCATCGACGAACACGCGCACGGTGAGCGCCAGCCAGCGCCGCTTCGACATCAGGGCCGGCGTCAGCACGAAGGCGATCACGAGGCCGGCGATGGCCGACAGCGCCGAGAGAATCGTGGTGTTGCCGAGCCCGCTCAGCAGCAGATCGCGCTCGCTCCAGACGATGGCGAAATCCCGGATCATGCGGCCTCGGCTGCAAGCTGGCGCCGCTCGATGAAGCGTTGCAGCGAGACCAGCGCGAACACGATCGGCGCATACATCGCGATCGCCACCAGGAACGGGGGCAGCGGCTCGTATGTCTCGGCACCGATGCGCACCGCGGCGCGGGTGATATCGACGACGCCGACCACAGCCAGCACCGGCGTCACCTTGATCAGCAGCGACATCTCGTTGACGAGGCCGGGGAGACTGACCCGGACGATCTGCGGCAGCACGATGCGGCGGAAGCGCAAGCTCGCATGCATGCCGACGGACTGCGCGGCCTCGTACTGCTCCTTCGGGAAGTTCATCAGGGCGGCGCGCCAGACCTCGCAGTTGAACGCGGAGGTGTTCATGACCAGCGCGAGGACCGCGGCCGAGACCGGGCCGATCGCGATGCCGACATTGGGCAGCGCGAAGAATAGCAGCAGCAGCAGGGTCACGAGCGGCGTCGCGCGCAGCACCGAGACATAGACGGCGACCATGCGCGCGATCACCGGCACGTCGGCCCAGCGCAACAGCGCCAGCCCGAGGCCGATCGGCAACCCCATCAGGATGCCGACCAGCGACAGCGTCACCGTGACCACGGCGCCCTGCAGGATGGCCAGTACGTCGGCCGCGCTCATCGCCGTCCATCCATGGCGTTGCTGGACGACCGCATGCCGTCGAGGATCAACTCGCCGTCATGCGGACCGGCGCGCAGCCTTCGCCACCCGCACATCAGCTGCTCCTCGTCCGCGGCGTCAGAATTCCGGCTCGAACGTGACCGGCAGATCCGGGAAGGCCTCGCCGAACCACTTCTTCTGCAGCTCGGCGAACCGGCCGGTTTCCTTCTCCTTGGCGATGAAGCCGTTCAGGAACTCGACCAGCTCCGTGTTACCCTTGGCAACCGCCCAGGCCGGATAGGATTTGCCCGAGACGGGCTGACCGACCGCGAACACGTTCGGCTTCTCGGCGACCAGCGCCTTGATGTTGATGATCGTGTTGACGACGTAGTCGACGCGGCCGAGCGCGAGATCCTGATACGCTTCGGGATAGGACGTGTATTCGACGACCTTGCCGAGCTTGCCGCCCTCCTTCTCCAGCATGGCCTGGAGCTCGGGCAGCCTCCCGAGCAGCGCGCTGCCGGCCTGCACGCCGACCGTCTTGCCGCTGAGATCCTTGATCGCGGAGATACTCTTGTCGTCCTTGCGCTTGACGTAGTAGTGGGTCGCGTCGGCGATCGGGCTGGTGAAATCGAGCGACTTGTTGCGCTCCTTGGTGATGATTGCCGCGGTGATGGCGACATCGTATTTGCCGGTGGAGACGCCGGCCAGGATGCCGGTCCAGGGCAGGATCTGCTGCTTGATCTCGAACGGTGCGTATTTGCGCAGATCCTCGATCAGCTCGTTGTCGAAGCCGGTCGGCTTGCCGTCCTTGACGAACTCGAAGGGACGGAAATCGTCCTCGGTGGCGACGATCAGGCCGCGCTTCTTGATCTCGTCGAGGCTGCCGGCCTTGGCGCTGAACACGGCCGGCAAGGTCAGCGCGGCGGCCAATAGCGCCAGCGCGAGGCGCCGCGACGGCGCCTGAAGGCGGGAAAACGAAGGCTTGGTCATCTCGCATCTCCTCATTTGAACTGATCAGTCGAAGCTGAAGCCGTGCGCGCGCAGATAGGGTGGAAAGGCTGCGCCTTCGGCCTTGGCGGCCTGCCGCGCCTTGTCCTCGGACCAGCCGTAGAACTCGGCCTCACCGAACTCCGCATTGCCGCGCTGCTGCTCTTTCGGGATCGCATGCCGCGCATGGCGCCGCCGGTCGTAATCGTCGAGCGCCGCGGGCAGCGCATCGTCGCCGTAGCGGTCGACATGCGTGGTGATGCTGCGCGGCAGCCGCAGGCTGACATGGCCCTCCGCGGCGGGGTAGCCGAGGCACAGCCCGGCGACCGGAAACACCATGTCAGGCAGTTCCAGCACCTTGGCGACCGTGTCGATCTCGTTGCGGATGACGCTGATCGGACAGGTGCCGAGACCAGAGGATTCCGCGCACAGGATCATGGTCTGCAGCGCCAGCGCCGCGTCGACCGAGGCGTTGAAGAAACCTTCCAGGGTACCGTTCTTGACCGGCTTGCCGCGCAGTTCACCGATGCGCTGCAGCCGCCGTGCATCACCAAGAAAAACGAAGAACACCGGCGATGCTGCGATCCAGGGCATGCTCGGAAACAGCCTGCCGATCGCTACCCGCTTGTCGGCATCGCGCACGCGCATGACCGAGGCCTGCTGGAAATCCGACTTGGCCGAGGCGCTCAGCGCGCAGGCGACGAGCAGGTCGAGCAGCCCTTCTTCCGGCATCCGGTCGCTGTAGCGGCGCACCGTCTTGCGCGACAGCACGCCGCGCAGAAACGCATTGGGTTCGATGTCGCCGCCATCGGGCCCGCCGTCACCGAAACGTGTTGCGAGGGCATCGGCGTGCTCGGACATCACAGCGCCTCTCCCGCTTCGCGCGCGACGCACCACGTCGAACGAACGCCATTGGCCAGAGCAATGATCGGCGGGTCGCGCCGCAGCAGACATCGCATCGCTCACTCCACGCGCCGCGACATCGGTGTCGCCGCCCCGGATTCGTATCGCCCCGTCGCTGACGCGCAGGGCTCTTGTCGGAATGGGTCAGCAAGGGACATGCCAGTTCGTGTTCAGGCATTTCGCACGGGATGCTTGTGCACCCGCTCGCACCTCGTTCTAAGCCCCAAATGAGCAGCTACATGCGCCAGTTCCGGGCAAAACGCCGCGGCGGCGAAATGCGGTGCATACTTCGTATTTGTGGTATTTGTTCCGGTGACCGACGCCCCGGCCGGATGCGGCCCACCGACGACGCGCTGCTTTTCAGGCAGCACCATGCCCATTATCTAATCGAGACGATCGCCGTCGGCCCCGATCAACCGGGCGACCGTGTCGCATCGAGCTTTTGGCCCTGCGCCTCGACGATCGCCTGCATCATGGCAATGAACCGCTTCTGATCGGCCTTGGTGAGATCCGCAATCGTCGCGAGATGCGCCGCCCTGGCCGGCCGTTCGATCTTTCGCAGCAAGGTCGCGCCAGAACGGGTCAAACGGCAGGTCTGCGACCGCCGGTCGTGCTGTCCGACGCTACGATCGACGAGGCCGCGTGCCTGCAGCCGCTTCAACGCCCCCGTCGTGGTGGTCCGGTCGAGCGCGATGTCCTGGGCCAGCGCCGTCTGGTCCGCCGTTCCCCGTTTCGCCAGCGCCGTCAACAGGCTGTACTGCAACGGCGTGATCTCATAGGCCGCGCATTTCTCCTGGAACAGCGCGACGTGGATCTGGTGCAGCCGCCGGATCAGATAGCCCGGGCGCTCCTCGAGCGGCCACGATGTCTCTGCTCTGGGCTTGTTCCTTCCAGCCATCGAACGGCTCCCGCATAAGCGCTCATCACACTGCATCTTATTGAAGCTGTCTATGGCACGGATCTTGATGTAATGCGAAGCATGCTTCGTAAATTGGTCGGCGCATCATGCGTGCCGGCTCGTCGAGGAAGGCTTTGACCGGGACGAGCAAGTTGCCCGGAAAGGAGACCTTGCATGTCCGTGAGCGCCTCGTTCGATCTGCTGCTGCGCGGCGGCCGCGTCATTGACCCCGCCTCCGGCATCGACGGACTGAAGGATGTCGGCATCCGCAACGGCCGCATCGCCGCCGTCCAATCCGATATCCTGCCGACCAGCGCCAAGGACGTGGTCGACGTCACCGGCCAGCTCGTGCTTCCGGGACTGATCGACACCCACGCCCATGTCTATCAGTACGTCACCGGCCGCTTCGGCATGAATGCGGACATGGTCGGCGTACAATCGGGCGTCACCAGCCTGATCGACCAGGGCGGCCCGTCCTGCATGACCCTTCCCGGCTTCCGGCACTTCGTCGCCGAGCAGGCGCAATCGCGCGTCTATGCCTTCCTGTCGGCCTATCTCGTCGGCGGCCTCGAGGGCCACTACTACCCCGATCTCTACCGGCCCGACTGCGTCGACATCGACGCGACGGTAAAATCCGCCGTCGCCAACCGCGACCTCGTCCGCGGCATCAAGGCGCATGCCGAGATCGGCGGCTTCGCGCGCTGGGGCATCCGCGTCATCGAGATGGCGGCCGAGATCGGCCGCCGCGCCGAGCTTCCGGTCTATGTCCATTTCGGCCAGCTGTGGGGCCTGCCCGCGAGCGGCACCAATGGCGAAGATGTCGACACCATCCTGGAGCGCGTGATCCCGCTGCTGCGTCCGGGCGACGTGCTGGCGCACCCGTTCACGCGGCATCCCGGCGGCTTCGTCAACACCAAGGGCGAGGTGCATCCGGTGATCCAGGCCGCGCTCGACCGCGGTCTCAAGGTCGACGTCGGCCATGGCAGCCATTTCTCCTATCGGCTGGCGCGCAAGGCGATCGACGCCGGCATCGTGCCGCATACGCTCGGCGCCGACATCCACGGCTACAACACGCACGTTCCGGCCCCCGCCGGCACGCCGGACGAGCCTGCCGACGACGAGAACCATCCGTTCGCGGGCCAGGCCAAGTTTAGCCTGGTGCAGGCGATGAGCTCGCTGATCGCGCTTGGCCTGACCTTGGAGCAGGTCGTGCCGATGGTGACGTCGAACCCCGCCGCCATGCTCGGCCTGTCCGATCAGATCGGCGCGCTGCGTCCCGGCATGGCCGCCGATGTCAGCGTGCTCCGCGAGCAGCAAGGACGCTTCGTACTGCGCGACAACGAGAAGACCGAGGTGATCGCCGAGAAGCTGCTGCAGCCGGTGTTCTGCCTGCGCGCCGGCGTCCGTCACGACGCCACCGCGCCGATCCTGCCCGCAGCGGTCGCGGCCTGACGTGACGGACGCGGCGCCGACCGTCCCGGATGACCGCGCGCCGCGCGGGGTCGGCGCGCGTCTGCTGCGCAAGGAGGACGACCGTTTTCTGCGCGGCCGCGGTCAGTATGTCGCCGACATCAGGCTGCCGGGACTGAAGGACGTCGCCTTCGTTCGCAGCCCGGTGGCGCATGCCCGGATCAAGGCGATCCACGTTCCCGCTCAATACCGGGACGTCGTGTTCACGGCCGATGACCTCACCGCCATCAAGCCGATCCGCGCCGTCTCCGGCCTGCCCGGCTTCAAGATCTCCGAGCAGCCGGTGCTGGCGACAGGCAAGGTGCGCCACGTCGGCGAGCTCGTGGCGATGTGTGTCGCGCGCAGCCGCGCCGAAGCCGAGGACATCGCCGCTTCAGTCGAGCTCGAGCTGGAGCCACTGCCGGCGGTGCACGACATGCGGCTGGCGCGGGACGCCGGCAGCGCTCTGGTGCACGAGCACTGGGGCGACAACGTCTTCCTGGAAACCAATTTCGAGGTCGACATCACCACCGCGCTGGACGCGCCGATCAAGGTGACGCGCGAGATCTCGACCGCGCGCCAGTGCATGGCGCCGCTGGAGGGTCGCGGCGTCGTCGCGACCTTCGATCACCGGCTCGATCAGCTCACGCTCTACACCGGGTCGCAGATGCCGCACATCGTGCGCAACGGCCTGTCCGACTGCCTCGGCATCGAACAGGGCCGCATCCGCATCATTGCGCCGGATATCGGCGGCGGCTTCGGCCACAAGGGCATCCTGCTGCCCGAGGAGGTCTGCCTCAGCTGGCTCGCCATGCACAAGGGCATGACGGTGCGCTGGCTCGAGGACCGGCGCGAGCATCTGAGCGCGAGCGCGAATTGCCGCGAGCACGCCTATCACATCACGGTCTATGCCGATCGCGACGGCCGCCTGCGCGGCATCGACTGCGTGGCCGCAGTCGATTCCGGCGCCTACTCGTCCTATCCGTTCTCGGCCTGCCTCGAAGCGGCGCAGATCGCGAGCATCCTGCCGGGGCCCTATCGGATGCCGGCCTATCGCTGCCGCACCTACTCGGTCGCGACCAACAAATGCCCGATCCTGCCCTATCGCGGCGTCGCCCGCACCGGCGTCTGCTTCGCGCTGGAGCTGCTGCTCGACGCCGTCGCGGTCGAGGCCGGGCTCGAACCCGGCGAGGTCCGGCTGCGCAACCTGGTGCAGCCGCAGGACATGCCGTTCGACAACATCACCAACAAGCATTTCGACAGCGGCGACTATCCCGGCGCGCTGCAGCGCGCGCTGGCGGCGATCGACGTCCCCGCCGTCCGCGCGCGCCAGCAGCGCGGCGAGGCGGACCGCCGGCTGATCGGCACCGGCGTCTCGATCTATTGCGAGCAGGCGGCGCACGGCACCTCGGTCTATGCCGGCTGGGGCATTCCGATGGTGCCCGGCCATGAGCAGGCCACCGCGCGGCTGACGCCCGACGGCGGGCTCGAGCTGCGCGTCGGCGTTCATTCCCACGGCCAGGGGCTGGAGACGACACTCGCCCAGGTCGCGTGCGAGATCCTTGGCGTCGATCCCGACAAGATCCGCGTCGTGCTCGGCGACACCGCGATGACGCCCTACTCCACCGGCACCTGGGGCTCGCGGTCGATGGTGATGGCCGGCGGCGCCGTGGGCACCGCCTGCGCGCAACTCGTCGCGCGCGCCACGCGCATCGGCGCCAAGCTGCTGCAGCTCGCGCCCGAGGCGGTCATCTGGCGCGAGGGCCGCGCCTGCGGGCCGAACGGCAGCGTGAGCCTCGCCGAGATCGCCCACACCTGGTATCGTCGGCCGCAGGATCTGCCCAACGACGTCGATCCCTCCGGGCTCGAGGTCACCAGCGGCTACAAGCCGGTGCGCGACAGCGGCACCTTCTCCTACGCGGCGCATGCCGTGACGGTCGCGGTCGATCCGGATCTCGGCGAGGTCGAGCTGCTCGACTACGTCATCGTCGAGGATGGCGGCGTCCTGGTCAATCCGATGATCGTCGATGGCCAGATTCTCGGCGGCCTGGCCCAGGGCATCGGCACCGCCCTCTATGAGGAGATGCCGTTCGACGATGCGGCGCAGCCGCTCGCCACCACGCTCGCCGACTATCTGCTGCCGGGCTCGACCGAGGTGCCCGCGCCGCGCCTGTTTCACATGGAGACGCCCTCGCCCTACACGATGTTCGGCGTCAAGGGCATCGGCGAAGGCGGCGCGATCGCGCCACCGGCGGCGATCGCCAATGCCGTCAACGACGCGCTGCGGCCGCTCGGCGCTGAAATGATGCAGTCGCCGCTGTCGCCACGGCGCATCGTTGCGGCGGTGCTGGCAGCGAAACAGGCGAGCTCACCGTGAAGGCTGCATCCTTCGCCTATGAGCGTCCCGACAGCCTCAGCGCCGCGCTTGGCCTGCTCGCGGACGCCCACGGCGCGGCCAGGATCATGGCCGGCGGGCAGTCGCTCGGACCGATGCTCAATCTGCGCCTGGTGCAGCCGCAACTCATCATCGACATCGCGGGACTCGCCGAGCTTCGCACGGTCGACCGCGAGGGCGATGATCTCATCATCGGCGCCTGCCTCACCCATGCCGATCTCGAGGACGGCCGAATTCCGGATGTGTCGAATGGCGTGCTGCGGCGGGTCGCCGGCGGCATCGCCTATCGCGCCGTGCGCAACCGGGGCACCATCGGCGGTTCGCTAGGTCATGCCGACCCGGCCGCCGACTGGGTCACGACGCTCGCCGCCCTCGGCGCCGGCGTCCGGTTGGCGAGCGCCGCAGGCCGGCGTGACCTCGCGGTGTCGGAATTCATCCACGGCGCGCTGCAGACGGCGCTGCGTCCCGGCGAGCTGGTCACCGCGATCCGCCTTCCCTGCCTGCCGCCGACGACACGCTTCGGCTACGCCAAGGCCTGTCGCAAGCCTGGCGAATTCGCGCATGCGATGGCCGCCGTCCTGATCGAGCCGGACAAGGCACGCAGCCGTATCGTCATCGGCGCCATCGACACGACGCCGATCGTCGTCGACGATTCATCCCTGTTCGGCGGCGCGATCACCAATCTCACGAAGCAGTTCGATCGCGACCTCGCCGACCACCTGCTGATGCAGGCCGGCGTCGCCGATCCGGCTGCCCGGCACATCCATGTGAGCGTGCTCGCGCGGGCGATCGCGGAGGCTGCCGCATGACGACGATCCAGCTCACCATCAACGGCACCACGACCGAGGGCTCGGTCGAGCCGCGTACCCACCTCGCCGACGTCCTACGTGATCAGCTCGACCTGACTGGGACCCATCTCGGCTGTGAGCACGGCGTCTGCGGCGCCTGCACGCTGCTGCTCGACGGCGCTCCGGCCCGCTCCTGCATCACGTTCGCGGTGGCCTGCGATGGTGCTGCAGTCACGACCATCGAAGGCCTGGATGAGGATGAGATCGCAGCCGAACTACGCGCGGCCTTTGCGCGCGAGCATGCCCTGCAATGCGGCTACTGCACGCCAGGCATGATCATGTCGGCGCGAGACCTCGTGCTGCGCCTCGATCACCCGGACGAGCAGGCCATCCGTGTCGGCCTCAGCGGCAATCTGTGCCGTTGCACCGGCTATGTCGGAATCGTCCGCGCTGTCCGCGCCGTGATCGAGGCGCGGCGGCAGCGGGGCATCGCAGCCGAGGTCGGCGCCGGACGCACAGCGCTCGGCCCTGTGGGATCGCAGCCGGGCGCGATCGCGACCGCCACCTCGTCGGCGCTGCTACCAGTGACCGAGATGAAGCTCTCCCACGGCGTTGCCCCGGCCACGTTCGATCCCACCGAGGTCGTGCCCGCCAAGAGCTTCGACGCATCGTTCACGGTGAACGCCGCGCCCGAGCGCGTCTTCGCGCTGTTCGGAAACGTCAGAACCCTGGCTGCATGCTTTCCCGGCGCCACCATCACGGACCTCCCCACTCCGGATCGCATCGAAGGTGAGATCAGGGTCGCCATCGGCCCGCTGTCGGCCGTATTCCGCGGTTCTGCACAGATAGACCGCAACGAGGCGGATTTGTCAGGCCGGCTCATCGGCACGGGACGTGACCGGCAGAGCCGCACCGCGACGTCGGGGCAGATCAGTTGGCGAATGCTTCCGATCGACGAAGGACGGGCAACCCGCGTGGTGCTCACGGTCGGCTACAGTCTCTCCGGTCCGCTGGCGCAGATCGCGCGTGACGGGCTCGTACGCGATCTGGCGTCGCGCATCACGACGACATTCGCGCAAAACTGCGACAGGTACCTTGCGGGCGCGACAAATCAGGCAGCGAGCGAACGACCGCAGCGCCTGAACGCCGTCGGCTTGCTGCTCGATATCGCACTGTCACGTATGACCGCTCTCGCTCGCCGTATGCGCAGGCAATGAGACTGCCAATGCGCCCGCAGCGAGCGCCGGAGTTTGGTAACGACAGGCGCAACATGGCTACTGAGCCTGGATGTCAACGGCCCAGGAGACCTACGCTGCGCTTAGGCAGGCGACAGCAAAGCCTCCGGAATACGATTGCCGCGGCGCGATCGACCGCTCAACTTCCTGCAGCCGATCACTCTTCTCGATTGGCATCGCGCCTGTCCTCTGCAGATTGACGTCTTGTCAGAGGTCGGTGAGCCCGCGGACGTCAGAGCGCAGCAGGTTCAAATCGCGGAGGCGCAACCACCGATAACGACATCCCGGCGATAAGGGTGGAATTGGCGGCGGGCCGGTGTCAAGACACCCGGCCCGCGTGCTCGTCGCGTGGTCAATGCTTTGCGCGGTGCGCGATCATGGCCCTGCCCTACGACGCGACAGCCAGTGCGTTCTGCAGGGCGGCATCATTGAGCGCGGATGCCAACGCGGCCGGGGCAACGCCGACCCCTTGACCATCCGCCCCATAGCCGGCCATCGCTTGCACGAGCTGCGAGAGCTGCCTGTCGGCATCGAACGTCGTCGTCGCGGCCGGCGCCGGATCCTGCGCCGTGAAGGCATAGCTGGAGATCGCCGCGAGGCCGCCGACTCCGACCAGGCTCGCATCCGATGCGGTCGCCACGGTGATGGCGGAGACCGCAGGCGGATCGACATCGACCACGGTCGTCGTGGCGTCGACCGCGGCGGCATCGACGGCAACGGAGGACCCGTTGGTGACCTTGAAGATCACGCCGGAGCTGTTCGCACCGCCGCCCTGGGCTTCCCCGAGCAGATTGCCGGCGGCATCCATGATGATGGGGCCGGGAAACAGGCCGTTGAAGCCGGCGAAGCTCGTCATGGCCGACGCCGTGCTGTTGTAGCCGGAACCCGTCTTGACGACCTTGAAGATGCTGCCGCGGCCGAAGACGCTGCTCGTGCCCGCCGAGCCATACAGGTTCCCCGCGCCATCCATCACCAGCGGTCCGGCCGGAGACGAGAAGCTGGTGGGGAACGAGGCCACGAGCGTGGCCGCGCCGTAGCCGCTGCTCGTCTTCACCAGCTCGTACACGCCGCCATTGTTGTAGGCCCCGCCGGTGGTCTGAACGCCGAACAGATTGCCTTGCGGATCCATCATCAGGCCCCCCGCGCAATAGATGTCACTGGCAAGCACGACCATGCTGCCATAGCCACTGGCGGTCTTGGGGATCTCGAACACGGTGGTCGCCGACGCCCCAAACACATTGCCTGCGGAGTCGAGGATCAGCTGGCCGAAGGGAAGCTGTCCGTTGGCGTTGTTGAACGCGGCCAACACGACCGGCGTGCTGCTGTAGCCGTTGCCGGTCTTGACGATCTCGTACACGGTGCCGCGGCCGCCGGGTCCGCCAATCTGCGTCGTGCCGAGCAGGTTGCCGGCCGCGTCCTTGATCGGGCTGGACGGAGACGACCCCATCGTTGCGGAGTTGAAGGTCGCCAGGACGGTCACGCTGCTGTTCCAGCCGCTGCCATTCTTGACGAGCTCGTACACCGTGCCGCCGCTGTTGCTCGTGGCCATCGTCCCGCCAAACAGGTTTCCGGCCGAATCCATCAACAAGCTGCCCGCCGAACCGACGCCCGCGAGCGGCGTCAGCGTGCTGCTCCAGCCGGTTCCGCTCTTGGCCAGCTCGAAGATCTGGCCGCTCGTTACCGTTGTGCCGAACAGGTTGCCGGCCGCGTCGATGGTCAAGCCACCGACCGGATTTCCGTTGTCCTTGTTGAACGTGTAGATCACCCCCGGGCCGCCGTAGCTGGGCGCGACATAGCCGGTGCTGCTGTCCGACAACGTGAACGTGGTGGTCGTGCTGCTGTTCGGTGCACCTGCGGTTGGGGTGAACGTCAAGGCCCTGAGCTGGCCGGTGATCGCGGCCGCGCTGCCCGACAAGGTGTAGACGCCGTTCCCGCCGCTCACGCCCGTGCCGGACAGGGTGCCGCCGCCGCCATTCAAGGTGATGGTCAGGGTGTCCGTCGCGCCGACGTTCAGATCGTCGATCGTCACCGTGCTGAACGGATGAACCGCTGCCTCCGATGTCGTGATCTGGCCGGCGATCGTGCCGCGGATCGTCGGGAGGATGCCAGCGTAGCTGTCGACGACGGCAGCACTGCGACCCTTGTTGCCGTAGCTGTCCGCGACAGTTGCGACGATCGTATTGCCGGCCACGTTCGGCAGCGCGACGTTGAGGGAGAAGCTGCCATTGGCTTGCACCGTCGCCGTCCCCAATGTCACCCCATTGTCGGTCAGGGTGACGGTCTGACCGGTCACCACGGCCGCTCCGGCAGCCACCACCGTCCCGGAGATGCTCTGGCTCGCGCCGTAGCCGCCATGCGAGACGCCGGTGATAGCAACCGTCGGCGGTGTGCTGTAGAGGAAGTCGACCACAGCCGCGCTGGCGCCGGTATTGCCAAGACCGTCCGTCACGCTGGCGACGATGGCGTTGCTGCCCTGGTTCGGCAAGGTCACCGTCGCCGAGAAGCTGCCATCCGCCTGCACGGTGGCCGTTCCGAGCGTGACACCATTGTCCGTCAGAATGACGGTCTGCCCCACGACCTTGCCGATGCCGCCAGCGGTGACCGTGCCGGTGATGGTCTGGACCGCCACGTTGCTGGTTTCAGCTGCGCTCGTGATCGTCACCGTCGGCGCCGCGTTGTTGCGCAGGTCGATCACCGTGCCGCTGGCGTCGAATTGAAGCAGCTCGACCACGGTGCCGGAGCCAACGAACTGGTCCTTGACGGTGACCGTCTCGCCACTCGACAGGATGCGGATCAGAAGATCGGTCCCGCTTCGCGCGATGTCGACGTCGTTCGGGCTCAGCCCGACCAGTCGCACGACGTCGGTGCCGCTGTTCGTCGCCGCCTCCTGGATCACGTCGTTTCCGGAGCCGACCCGATAGAGGTACGTATCCGCGCCGCCGCCGCCATTGAGCGTATCGTTGCCGCCGCGGCCGTCGATCGTCTCGGCGTTTGCCGTTCCAGTGAACGTGTCGGCCGCGTCCGTGCCGATGAACGCGGGCTGACTCGCAACGATGCTGCCGATGGTCTGCGCGGACCAGCTCACGCCGTCGCTGAAGCTCACGGTCGCAAGCACGCCGCTGCTGAACTGCCCCTTCACGAGAACCGTCTTGCCGGTCGACACGTTCTCGATCACGAGATCAGCACCATTGCCCGACCGGCTCAGCAGTACCGAGGTCGAGGCGATGTCCTGCATCGCGAGCACGTTGTCGCTCGTATTGTCCTCGATCACGTCGTCGCCGCCGGCCGAGCTGTAGATGTAGGTGTCAGTCCCGTTGCCGCCGTTCAGATAGTCATTGCCCGGACCGCCGTCCAAAAAATCATTGCCGTCGCGGCCATAGAGGCTGTCGTTGCCGGCGCCTCCGGACAGCGTGTTGGCGTTGAAATCGCCAAAGAATGTATCGTCACCGCCATTCGCCAGCGTGGAGTGGGCAAGGAGCGCGGCACGATTCCAGATCGTGCCATCGGCAAAATGGACTTCATCCGCTCCGCTCCAGGCATCCCAGCTGTTCAACTGATTCTTGAGCAGGATCGTGTCGGTCGTACCGGAAATCGACAGCAACAGGTCGCTGCCATTGTTCGCCTGCGATACGACGACGTCGCCGACGGAGATGCCCGCGCCCAGAATCAGGGCATCGAGATCGCCGGAGCCACCGTTGTCCAGGATCGTGTCCTGGCCATCGCCGCGGTTGAACAGATAGCTGTCGTTGCCGACGCCGCCCTCCAGGTAGTCGTTGCCGGTGCCGCCGGCCAGCACATCATTGCCGTCGCGGCCATAGAGGTTATCATTGCCGGCACCGCCAAACAGAGAGTTGGCGTTGAAGTCGCCATAGAAACTGTCGTTGCCAGTGTTCGCCTGGGTCGAGAGCTGCCAGAGCGTCGCGCGATCCCACACCGTCCCGTCCGTGAAATGAACCTCGTCGGCTCCGCTATAGGCCGCCCAGCCGTTGAGCTGGTTCCTCAGGAAGACCGCATCGGTCGTTCCCGAAATGGACAGCAGAATATCACTGCCGTTGTTGGCCTGGCTGACGACCACGTTGCCGGCATTGATCCCGGCACCGAAGTTCAGAACGTCGACATCCCACGAACCGCCATTGTCGAGAATCGTGTCCTGGCCATCGCCAAGGTTGAACTGATAGGTGTCGTTGCCGACGCCGCCTTCCAGGTAGTCGTTGCCGGTGCCGCCGGCGAGGACGTCGTTGCCGTCGCGACCATAGAGACTGTCGTTGCCTGCGCCGCCGAACAGCGCGTTGGCGTTGAAATCGCCGTAGAAGCTGTCGTTGCCGGAATTCGCGGCCATCGAGAGCTGCAGCAGCGTCGCCCGATCCCACACCGTGCCGTCGGCGAAATGAACCTCGTCGACGCCGCTCCAGGCCGCCCAGCCATTGAGCTGGTTCCTCAGGAAGACCGCATCCGTCGTCCCGGAGATCGACAGCAGAATATCACTGCCGTTGTTGGCCTGACTCACGACGACGTTGCCGGCGCCGATGCCGGCGCCGAAATTCAGGACGTCGAGCTCTCCGGAGCCGCCATTGTCGAGGACGGTGTCCTGACCATCGCCGAGATCGAACAGGTAGACGTCATTGCCGTTGCCGCCCTCGAGATAGTCGTTGCCGGTGCCGCCGGCGAGGACGTCATTGCCGTCGCGACCATAGAGACTGTCGTTGCCCGCGCCGCCGGACAGAATGTTGGCGTTGAGATCACCGTAGAACGTGTCGTTGCCCGCATTGGCCAGCGTCGACTGCACGACCAGCGCCTGGCGATTCCACACCGTGCCGTCGGCAAAATGGACCTCGTCCACGCCGCTCCATGTGCCCCAACCGTTCAGCTGGTTGCGCAGCAGGATGCTGTCGGCCGTCCCTGTGATCGACAGCAGCAGATCGCTGCCATTGTTGACCTGCGTGACGACGACATCGGCCGGCCGAATGCCGGCGCCGAAATTCAGGACGTCGACATCACCCGTCCAGCCATTGTCGAGGATGGTGTCCTGTCCATCGCCAAGGTTGAACTGATAGGTGTCGTTTCCATTGCCGCCTTCGAGGTAGTCGTTGCCCGTCCCGCCGACCAGGATGTCGTTGCCGTCACGGCCGTAGATGCTGTCGTTGCCGTCGAGGCCAAGGATCATGTTCGGGTTGTTGTCGCCATTCAGCGTATCGGCCCCGGAGGTGCCCGACATCACGACCGGCACCGCATTCGCGATACCGGCGCGGTCGAGATACGTGCCATCGGCAAACTGCAGCTTCTCGAGACCCGTGCCGCCGCCGAGCAACTGATCATCGACGGTGATGACGGCCCCGGTGGCATTGACGGTGATCAGCAGATCGTTCTGATCGGCTGCGGAGCGCGACAGCGTCACCTGGCCGCGGTTGAGATCCTTGAGCAGCAGGACATCCGTATCGTACCCCGCGCCGATATCGCGGATGATGTCGCTGCCGTCGCCGGATGCGTAGTGATAGGTATCGCTGCCGCCTGCCCCGATCAGGACGTCGTCGCCGCCATTGCCTTGAATCACGTCGTCGCCATTGGTGCCGGTGATCGTGTCGGCGCCGGCCGTTCCCGTGAACCAAGCTGCGGCCTGGATCTGCGACCGGCTCCAGCTGGTGCCGTCAGCGAAGGCGAGCTGTTCGATGCCACGGTCCGTCGAGACGAAATGCGACCGAACGACCGTGGTCTCGCCGGTCGCGTTGATACGAATCACCAGGTCGGCATTGACGCGCGACAGCGTGACATCGCCAGCATTCAGCCCGACGAGCTGAACCACGTCGGTCGTCCAGCCCTCCTCGCTCTCGATGATCGTATCGTTGCCGCCTCCGGCATAGATCCGATAGGTATCGCCCCCGCCGCGACCGATCAGGATGTCGTCTCCAGCCAGTCCGTCGATCACATCGGCGGATCGCGTTCCGACGAACGTATCGTTGCCGGCCGAGATGACGTTGGTGCCGTTGCCGCCATAGGCTCGGTTCAGGATCTCCGTGGCTTGCCACACCGTCCCGTCGGAGAATTCGAAGGTCGCGACTTCCGAGTTCGAATTGAACCAGTTCAGAATCGTCAAAGTGTCGTCGGAGTCGGCCAGTCGCACCAGGATGTTCGTGCCGTCCGTCTCCAGACGCACGTCGGCCGGCGACACGTCGGCCTTGAACAGAACGCGATCGGCGCCGTCGCCGCTGTCGCTGATCGTATCGGAGCCGTAGCCACGTCCGAACACATAGGTGTCGTTGCCGCTGCCGCCCTGCAGCAGGTCGTTGCCGGCGCCGCCGTCCAGGACGTCGGCTCCGTTGAAGCCGGTGACGGTATCGGCTCCCGCGGTCTCATTCTGGGCAATCCATTTCAGGCGCAGATCGTTCTGCGTCCAGATCGTACCGTCATCGAACGCGACCCGCTCGATGCCCTGGCTGAACCAGTCTTCGAACGTCTGCTTGATCAGGATCGAGCCGCCGTCGCCCGCACCGGGCGCGCTCTCAGCGATGACCAACGTCAGGTCATTGCCGTTGCGCGCGAGCCTGACATCGGACGATTCGACGCCCTGGAGCTTCACGGTGTCGTAGCTGGAGGCGTTGCCGACCGTTCCCTCGATGATGGTGTCGTTGCCATCGCCGCGGTTGTAGACATAGGTGTCGTCGCCGCTCCCGCCCGACATCACATCGTCACCGCGCCCGCCAGTGATGACATCGTTGGTGTTGAAGCCGTCGATGACGTCGTTACCCGCAGTCGAAGACTGCGCCAGCACCTTCAGCCGCAGATCATTCTGCGTCCACACCGTGCCGTTGTCGAACAGGACCTTCTCGATACCCTGGCTGAACCAATCGTCCAGCGTCTGCTTGATCAGGATCGAGCCGCCGTCGCCAGCGCCCGGCGCGCTCTCGGCAATCACCAGCGTCAGATCGTTGCCGTTGCGGACGAAGCCGATCGCGACGGGATCGATGCCTTGCAGGCGCAAGGTGTCGAAGGTCGAGTTGTTGCCGGCCGGCCCGTCGATGATGGTGTCGTTGCCATCGCCGCGGGCATAGATATAGGTGTCGTCGCCGGCGCCGCCGTTCAGCGTATCGTTGCCGCGCCCGCCGATCAGGATGTCATTAGTGTTGAAGCCATTGATGACGTCGTCGCCCGGCGTGAACGCCTGGGACAGCGCCGTCGTACGCAAATAGTTCTGATCCCAGGTCGTGCCGTCGTCGAACACGATGTTTTCGACGCCCTGGCTGAACCAGTCGCCGAGTTCGTCCTTGAGCAGGATCGAGCCGCCGTCATTGGCGCCGGTCACGCTTTCGTTGATGACGAGCGTGAGGTCGTTGCCGTTACGGCTGAACGAGATGCTCGCCGGGCTGATGCCCTTCAACCTCAGCGTATCGATCGTGCTGTAGTTGCCGCTCGTGACCTCGGTGATGACGTCGTGGCCGTCGCCGCGGTTGTAGATGTAGGTGTCGTCGCCGGCGCCGCCAGCCAGCGCATCGTCGCCCTTGCCCCCCGTGATGACGTCATTGGTGTTGTAGCCGACGATGATGTCGTTGCCATCGGTCGATACTTGGGCCAGCAGCTTCAGCCGCAGATCGTTCCGGGTCCACACCGTGCCGTCGTCGAACTTGACCTGCTCGATGCCGCGCGCGAACCAGTCGTCGAGCTCGTCCTTGAGCAGGACCGAGCCGGCGTCGCCGGCCCCAGCTGCGCTCTCGGCGAACACCAGCCGCAAATCGTTGCCGTCGCGGACCAGACTCACGTCGGCGGCGCTGACGCCCTTCAGCACCAGCGTGTCGAACGCGGAGGTCTGCGCATCGGGACCATCGATGATGGTGTCGTTGCCGTCGCCGCGGGCATAGATGTAGGTATCGTCCTCCCGGCCACCGTCGATGACGTCGTCACCCTTGCCGCCGCGCAGCGTGTCGGCATAGGAAAAGCCATAGATGACGTCGTTGCCGTCTGTGCCGGCACTGGCGTCCATGCTCTGGATCACGTCCTCCCAGCCGACATAGCTGCCGTCGGCAAAGGTGAAGTATTCGATGCGGTCGACCATGGTGTTCAGCAGGCCGTAGCCGACGCCGAACTGTCCCTTGACGGTCACGGCGTCGTCGGTGCCGTTGATCGCGATGGTCAGGTCGTCGGAATTGCCATCCCGCTGGAACGACAGATCGTCGAGCGTGATGCCCTCGCCGAAGCGGAGGAAGTCGGGCAATTCTCCCCAGATCCAGCCCTGCTTGTCCTCGATCGTGTCATGGCCGTCACCGCGGCCGAAGATGTAGGTGTCGCCGCCGTCGCCGCCCGACATGTAGTCGGTGCCGAGGCCGCCATTGAGCACGTCGGCGTCAGGCGTTCCCATCAGCGTGTCATCGGTGGCGTAGGACGGCATGCCCACGGCATTGGCGAGGTCGAGCTTGCCCCAGGTCGTGCCGTCGGCGAACTTGATCACCTCGATCGACTTGTCGAAATCCTGATAGGCCGTGACCAGGCCCGGCCGGCGCCCGGCGAACTCGTCGATGACCCGGATCTGGTTGTCGGTGCCGTTCTGGGTGATGACGAGATCGAGCCCGTCGCGCTTGAAGGTGAGATCGGAGACGTTGAGGTGGGCGAACCAGATCGCATCCTCCTGGTTGTCGCCGAGCCCTTGCCAGACGTCCTGAATGACGTCGTGGCCGAAATTGGTGCCGACCACATAGGCGTCGCGGCCGCCCTGCCCCTGCACGACCTGGTCGGAGGCGTTGAGATAGAAGATGTCGTCTGTCGTGTCGCCGCCGGTCAGATTGCCGTTGCCGATCACCAGCTCCGAGGCCGGAATATCGAACAGCTTGTCCGCGACCGCCTGCAGTGACAGGTTGACCGGATCGTTCTCATAGGCATTGACGATGTTGGCGAACAGATAGGCGTCGGTGATCTGCCGTCCCTGGTCGTCACGCTGGAAGTCCGGCAGCATCATGCCGATGAGGTCCTTCCAGCGCTCCAGATAGGTGCCGGCGGCCGTCGGATCGGCTGGCGTGTGCTGGAAGATCTGCTCCAGCATCGGCGCAAACTGCTGATCGGTGGTCGGCTTGAAGGTGTCGGTCGCGACATCGTAGGTGATGCCAGCGAAGAACGGCTTCAGTTCGCCCTGCATCGCAACCCGGATCGCGAGCCTGTTCAGCTCGTTCCAGCCAGCGGTCACCGCGTCGGCAACGCGCTGGATAACATCCGCGCTTGGATTGGTGGCAACGCCGAAGCCGAGCCGCTCGCCAGTGAAGCGCTCGAGGAAGGCGATGTCTGCTGCCGTCAACGTCTGCCAGCTGCCCTGCTGGGGCACGCTGTTCAGGATCTGCTCGAGCGTCGGCCGCGCGAGAATGATCGTCTTCTGCATCTCGTCTTTGGCATACACCGGCTGACCGCTGGCATAGACGTAATAGGTTCCCGCGTCGTCCGTCTTCTTGATGATGAAATCGTATACTTGGGCGCCCTTTTCATTGGTGGCACCAACGAAATGAAAATCCTCTGTCGCCTCGGTGCCCGGTGTCCCCACCGGCACCGGAACAGCCGCCTGCCACGCATAGAGGATCGGACGAACCGCCTCACGCAACGCCGAGAGCGACACAGTTGCCATTGTGGGCAGCGCCGCGTCAACCACGTTGATCAGGGTCGGTTTCAGCGTCATCGCGACGTGCAGATCGGTCAGCGTGCCAAAACCCTTGAGGTTCGGCCGGCTCGCCGCGGCATCGCTGACTGTCGAGTCGCCCAGCCATTTGGTGTTGCTGTTGTCGGTTTCGAGCTGGACGTCCGCGGCCAATCCGGTCGTGCCGTCAGCCCGGATGAACGTTCCCGTCTCCGAGATGGTATCCGCACCGTCGGTGTACGACGACGGCGTCGCCGCGGTCGAGATCGCGACGATGTTGTAATCGGCCAGCGAGTGCAGCTCGCCGGCATCGGTGATACCGTTTTCATTGGCATCGACCCAGACCTTCAACGATCCCAATGTGTCGGAGGCGTCGATCACGCCATCGCCGTTGAAATCGACAAGCCCGTCGTCGAGCGCGCTGACCTTGCCGTCGTGGTTGCCATCGAACTGTGCCAACCGCTGGAATCCGGACGCCGTATCGTTGCCGAACATTTCGCCGACATCGTCGATCCTGCCGTTTCCGTTGAGATCTCGGACCAGGAAGCCATCATCGCCGCCGATCCAGCCGACCGGCTCGGCGAAGCCGTCCTTGTCGATGTCGAAGCTCGCGCGCGACGCCTCTTGAATGGTGAAGCTGATGCCATTGCCGTCGAGATCGAGCACCAGCGGATCCTTGCGCCCGGTCGGCTTCCAGCCGAACAGCGCCTGGCCGACCTTCTCGGTGGCAAGAATCATCGACGCCGCAGTCTCGAACGCGCTCGTCCACATGTTGCTGCGGACGGTCTTGAAGGTGACCTCGATGACGTAAAGACCGGCCGTGAGATTGTATCCGGTGAGGCCGAAATTGAAGTGAGGGATGAAGGTCGAGTTGCCTTCATGGTCGATGATGATCAGATCGTCCTGTTTGTTGCGACCATACTTGTTACCATAGATATCGTATGCGTACGGGTCCTCCGACCCGCCCCAGCGGACGGCGCCAGTCAGCACATGCCTGTAAGACGTCATCCGGTCATCGGTGCTGGCATCTTCGACGAGCAGCTGACCGTTGTGGGATATCTCGATCTTATCGTTCCCCCTACCGGTCTTGACGATAGTGCCCTTGCCGTTGGACTTGAGCGTGTCGTCACCGTCACCGAGATCAATCAAGAGACCCGCGACGGATGAGCTGACGATGTCTTTACCGCCTCCGGCGTCAAATTCTTTAAGCCCTCCTCCGCCAATACTTCCAGTCACAATATCGACGTCATCCGCGTCCGACATCTGAATACGCTCGAAATTCTTTAGCTCAATGTCAATATCTTTACCGCGTATGTGCCCCTTGTCTTCGTAGATGCCCTCATAACCCCTGCCATCGAAAACGTCTTGAGTTCCATCAGGGTTGTCGCCAGCATCAATTTCCTTCAAAGTAGAGAGATCTGCACCGGATTCCAATCGCACGACATCGGCCTGTCCGGACAGGCTCAACCTCTCGATCGAATGAAGAATGTCCGTTTCTGAGCCCCGGGTAACCGAAAGGATTGAGCCTGGTCCATCTGGCGTTAAACCGTCTGGCACTACCCCTCTTTTGAGAATGAGTTCTTGTGACTTTGTCGCATCATCATACAGTGCGACATCGACACCGGCTCCGCCATCGAGATAGTCATTACCAGCGTTCCCTCTTAGAGAGTCGTCGCCAGCTCCAGCAAAAATCCAATCGTTAGCTTTCCCTCCACTCGCTAAATTCTTTGCTCCGCCGCCGAAAATCGCGTTCCGACGCGCTTCCAATCCGTCGATCGTCTCGGTATCGCTAGCAGTCTTACTTTGTGATCCGTAGATATAGATCCGCGGCAACGTGTCCGGATCAAGTCCTTGCTCAGCCGACGTCAACGACGACCGTATAGTCTGTAGATCGGAGTACGTTAGCAGCACACCTTGGCTGTCAGCGCCAGCGTTCCCGACGGTGATGCCAATAGCGACCTGCTCACCAAGCGGCCCCAGTGTCTGAAGAATGGGACCTCCGCTTGATCCCTTTCCAGGGTTATTCGTGTAGTGAACAACCCCAGTTGCATCAACTGAATTTATCGATGTAGACACCTCCAGCTGGGACCTTCCGTCGCCCCCATTTGTCCCGTAGCCGGAAACTACGATCGGGCTTGTCCAAGGTTGATCCATGAAAAATGCAACAGCTTGGCCTACCACAGCAGTTCCATTTGAGAATGGCGTACTGGATTTCACAAGAGCGATATCTTTTGCCGGCTGGGCAACATCTGCGGGAAGTATGGTGTAGCCCCGGACAAAAAAAATGTTGGGATCCGCCTGCGGATTTGTTGAATGCAGCGTCTGCGGCGGATAGGGCGAGGTTGCCAACACCGTACTCTGAGGATCTGGCACTGCCCCAGGCGTCGCCTCCATCGAGAAATCTATCAACTGGTCGGTGAAAATATTATGCCGATCTTTTAAATAGCTGAAGTTATGCGCAGCAGTGAAATACAAGTACGGAGAGAGAAGCACACCGCTGCCCAGGTATGCTTCAGCATAAGGAACGGGCGGAGGAAATGTTCCTGGTGCCGAGAAAGTCTCGGTAACGAAAAGACGAAGAATGTTTGGATTCGTTGTCATTGCGATAGTGCCACCCTGTTTCAGAAATATTGTCGCTTTGAGCACACAAAGCGCGGCTTATGATTGATGCATGCCCTAGAAGTGCAAAAGACCTGACCGCAATTCGCAGAACTCGGCGAGCATTGAATCCTCTCGCAAGTATTGCATCCATCAAACCAAGCCACGCATTGCTCCGGCGGAACGTTATACTCGTCGCAACTGTAGATTTCGAACGCTCCGCAGCTCGGACTCGTCTTCTGGCAAACGATCCGATTGTCTTTCCTTTCGCAGCTCAGGCAATCGATCTTCCATCGCGTGCACCATGGAACATCCAAAAGGTATTTCAACCTCTCTGGTAACTCCGGTACATCGCTAGGGGATCGAGAAGCTCCCTGGGCTGACGCGATCTCAGTGGTCAGTATCAGACTGAGGACCACAGACGTTAGCCGTCCGATCTTTGATAACGGAAAACACATCGCGCTTCTGTTTTTTTGATTCGAGACGACCAAGCTTCTCATCCAATCATTGCAGAATTGTAGAAGGCTCACCAAAGTTGTGACCGCGAACGAGAGCGCCTGTCATTCTACACTCATCTTTCCCTCAAGCTCTCTTGCTTGTACCTCAGCAGCGGCGACATCACGTATTCGACGATCCGCCGCGTTCCCGTCTTGATTTCCACCGTCACTGCCATCCCTGGCGCCAGCCCGACCATCTTGTCCTCGACCTGCATCTGCTTCTCCTCCAGCGAGACGCGAGCCGAGTAGATGAACTCCTGCCCGGCCGGCTCGCTGGTTTCTGCCAGCGCACCACCGGCCTTGCCGCCGGTCTGCTTGTCGGCCGGCTTCTCGCGAACGATGGAATCCTGGGAGACGCTCTGCACCTTGCCGTGGACGAGGCCGTAGCGGGTGAAGTTGAAGGTGTCGATCTTGATCTCGGCCGGCTGACCGACATTGACGAAGCCGATGTCGCGGTTGGAGATCATAGCCTCGGCTTCGAGCTGGCTGTCGGCGGGCACGATGAGCATCAGTTGTTGCGCCGGCGTGACGACGCCGCCGACGGTGTGCATCGCGAGCTGCTGCACGGTGCCGTCGATCGGGGCGCGCAGCACCTGCTCGGCGATCTTGCGCTCGGCCTTGACGAGGTCCTGCGTCAGCTCCTCGGCCTTCTTCTCGGCATCGGTGAGGTCCGACAGCACCTGGCGCTCGAAGCCGGAGCGGGTCTGTGCCAGCTGCTGCTCCAGCGCCAGCCGCGCGGCTTCGACCTCGACGAGGCGCCGCGTCTGCACGACGCGTTCGCTCTGCTGGTCGATCAGCCGCGACTGCGCATCGATAAAGGCGATCTGGTTGCCGTACTGGATCTCCTTGGCGTTGCGGCGGATGTCGGCGGTCTCCTGCAGGAACGGCAGGGTGGCGTCGATCTTGGCGATCGCGGCCTCGACCGACTGCGCCTCGGCGCGCTTCTGCGCGATCTGCTGCAGGTTGGAGGCGAGCTTCGACAGCTGCTCGGCGGCCTGGGCCTGCAAGGCGGCCCGGGTGCGCGCGACGTCGGTGGGCGCGGCCCCCTCGGGCACTGCCAGCGGCCGCAGTTCGTTCAAATCGGCAAAACTGCCGCGGAGCACGCCGAGCCTTGCGACATCCAGCCGCGCCTGCATCAGGCCCTGCGCCACACGGCGGCGCTCGGCCTCCGTCACGGTGCGGTCGAGCTCGACCAGCACGGCGCCGGCACGGACCTTGTCGCCATCCTGGACGTGGATGGCGGCGACGATGCCAGCCTCCAGCGGCTGGATCGTCTTGGTGCGCCCGGTCGGCACGATCTTGCCTTGCGCCGAGGCGATGATGTCGACATGGCCGGCGATCGACCAGCCGATAGCGATGACGAAGAACAGCATGATGGTGGCGGCGACAGCCCGGCCCGCGGGCGAGGCTGGCGTCTCCACGATCTCCAGCGCCGCCGGCAGGAACTCGCGCGCATCGTTGCGGCGGCCCCGCCGCGCGTCGAGCGAGATCGGCGCGTTGTCCTGCTTCTGTGCCTCAGCCGACGACATGGAGCCCCGCCTGGATCTGGTGCAAGCTGGCATAGCGCCCGGCCCGCTTGATCAGCTCGTCATGGGTGCCGTCCTCGACCAAGCGGCCGTTCTCGATGGTGAGGATGCGGTCGGCATTGCGCACGGCCGACAGCCGGTGCGCGATGATGAACACGGTGCGCCCGGCGCAGATCTTGCGCATGTTGCGCTGGACGATGTTCTCGCTCTCATAGTCGAGCGCCGAGGTCGCCTCGTCGAAGATGAGAATGCGCGGATTGGTGATCAGCGCACGTGCAATCGCGATGCGCTGGCGCTGGCCGCCGGAGAGGCTGGCGCCGCGCTCGCCGACCATGGTGTCGTAGCCGTCCGGCAGGCCGAGGATGAACTCGTGGGCGCCGGCGAGCTCGGCCGCCTGGATCACCTGCTCCATCGCCATGCCGGGATCGGCGAGCGCGATGTTGTCGCGGATCGAGCGGTTGAACAGCACGTTCTCCTGCAGCACCGCGCCGATCTGCCGCCGCAGCCAGGTGACGTCGGCGACCGTGAGATCGACGCCGTCGATCAGGATGCGGCCACTCTCCGGCACGTAGAGCCGCTGGATCAGCTTGGTCAGCGTCGACTTGCCCGAGCCGGAGGGGCCGACGATGCCGACCACTTGGCCTACCGGCACCTTCAGGCTGACATCGTGCAGCGCCAGGGGCCCGTCGACGCGATAGCGGAAATGCACGTGGTCGAACACCACCTCGCCGCGCACCGGCGGCAGCGCCGCGCGGCCGGGATTGAAGGCCGGCTCCGGCGTGGTGTTGAGAATGTCGCCGAGCCGGGCCACCGACAGCCGCGCCTGATGAAAATCCTGCCACAGCTGCGCCAGCCGCAGCACCGGCTGCGCCACCCGCCCGGCCAGCATGTTGAAGGCGATCAGTTCGCCGACGCTCAAGTCTCCCGCGATCACCAGATGCGCGCCGAAATACAGCGTCAGCGCGGTGACGATCTTGCTGATGAACTGCACCGACTGGCTCGCCCAGTTGCCGAGCGACAGCACATCGAAGCTGGCGCCGACATAGCCGGCGAGCTGCTCCTCCCAGCGCCGCTGCATCTGCGGCTCGATCGCCATCGCCTTCAAGGTCTGGATCGCGGTCACGGTCTCGACCAGGAAGGCCTGGTTCTCGGCGCCGCGATCGAACTTGACATCGAGCCGCTTCTTGAAGATCGGGGTGACGCCCGCCGACAGCGCGATGTAGAACGGAAACGAGCCGACCACGATCCAGGAGAGGAACGGCGAATAGTAGAACATCACCCCGAGGAAGACGAAGGTGAAGGCGAGGTCGATCACCAGGGTCAGCGCCGAGCTGGTGATGAAGTTCCTGATGTTCTCCAGCTCGCGCACCCGCGCCACCGAATCGCCCGCCCGCCGCGCCTCGAAATAGGCGATCGGCAGCGCCACCAGATGCCGGAACAGCCGCGCGCCGAGCTCGACGTCGATGCGGTTGGTGGTGTGGGAGAAGACGTAGGTTCGAAGACCCCCGAGTACGGTCTCGAAGATGGTGACGGTGACGAGTCCGAACACCAGCACGTCGAGCGTGGTGTAGCCGCGATGCGTCAGCACCTTGTCGGTGACGACCTGGAAGAACAGCGGCGTAACCAGGCCGAACAGCTGCAGGAAGAACGAGGCCAGCAGCACCTCGCCGAGCAGCCGGCGATATTTGTGCATCGCCTGCAGGAACCAGGTGATGTCGAATCGCCGCGCGAGGTCGGTGAGCGAGGCGCGGCGCGCCATCAGCACCACCATGCCGGTCCAATTGGATTCGAACTCGGCGCGCTTGAGGCTCTGCGGCCGGTGGACCAGCGGGTCCTGGATCAACGCCGCCTCCGCGGTGACCTGGCCCAATATGGCGAACGTGCCATCCGACCGCGCCACGATCGCCGGCAGCGGCAGCTTGGCAAGCCCGCCCCAACTCTGGCGGACCGCGCGCGCCTTCAGCTTCAGCTGCTTGGCGCAGCGAAGCATCTCGGTCACGCCGACCGGCTCTCCCGCAAGCTGATGTGCAATCTGCGCCGGATCGACGGCAACCTGATGGAACCGCAGCAGCAATGTCAGGCAGTCAAGCCCCGTATCCCTCTGCCCCGCGTCCATCGCCCCAGCACTACCTCAAGTCGCACAGGATTCATGTACCACGGGAAACGATTAGACAAGATCTGCCACGTTTTCATCCAGGATATTTTTGAACGCGCGAAACACCCGAACAGTTCGCGTCATGAGTGCATTCATCCGCAGGGGATCACGAGCGTCCCTTGGAGACCCCCCGCGACACGTCATGGCCGGCAGCGCGCAAGATCGACGAAGAGATCGGGTTTCACCTTCGGGTTCATTTAGCTCGAGGGTCGTGACCTTCCTTGGGCGCGGTCAGATTTTGAGAAAACAGCCGCTGGAGCGCGGTATGACTTGGTTTCTGACGTCGATCTCGTCTACCTACGTCGCCGAACTAGACCAGATGTCATCGAACCGTCTTTGCTGGACCCTAGCTCATATCTCGTCCCGCACTATCCAGCCAACGATCCACATCTTCGCGAGCTTCCAGCTCAACGCCCATATCGCCTGCAAACTCTCGCCAGGCACCAATGTTGGGCCGGATCAATGCTGGAGCTTCGCTTGCGCCCCGACGAACTCGCCCAATTGAAGAGCCTGCCGCTCTTTGCGGACATCAGCGAGGAGAACCTGAAGCAGCTGCTCGGCGCGGCTTTGCTGCGGCAATTTCCCGCCGGAGTGCGGCTCGCTCGCGAGGGAGATCAGGCCGATTTCCTGCATGTGCTGATTGGGGGGCTCGTCGAGATCTACACCGAGCAGGACGAGGCCGAGTGGGGCATCTCGTTGCTTCGTCCCGTATCGACCTTCATACTTGCTACAGTGGTGGTCGACCATGCATACCTCAATTCGGCCCGTACCCTCGTCGACTCCCGGGGTCTGCTGATCCCCCGCCCGAGATGTGCGGGCGCTGTTCGACGAAGATATCGCATTCGCACGGGTCGTTGCGAAGGAGCTCGGGTATGCCTACCGGGCGTCCGTCAAAAAGTTGAAGGGCATCATGGCGCGATCGAGCATCGAACGTCTTGCCAACTGGATCTTGGCCGACTCCCAGCGCGAGCCGGCGCACTCGAACATCGTCATTCCGTTCGACCGCGGTACGCTGGCGTCTCACATCGGCATGACACGCGAAAACCTGTCACGCAGTCTTGCTCAACTGACGAGCCATGGGGTCCGCGTCCACGGACGAGAGATCGTCATCGACCAAAAGCAGGAGAGCGCCTTGCGCGTCCAGAGCGCCTGATAGACGACCCAGGGTCTTGAGCCAGCTCTTCTCGGATGGGTCATCCACCGCAGCTGAGAGCTGAAGATGAGCTGTGTTTGGGGCGTAGCTGTCGATACGACACGGCGTGAGCCTCCCGCGAAAGCGATGGAAGATCCGACACGTGCCCTTGCCGGCGAGCCCTCCTTTCCTTCCAACTCCGCCTGCGTTTGCTTGAGGATGGACGTAACAACAACGGTACACGGCGGCGGACGTGACCGGCCAGCCTCCGGCGTCAATCCATGCTCATCAACTACCTTGACAATTTTTGGTCGCAATTTCCGACAACTATCGCCTTGCGTGCGCTCGACCCGTGCAACCTCGGCGAGCTTTTGCCTTGCTCGTGCGGATGATCGTTCGTATGATTCGAATGTGATCGGATCGTGAGAAAAGTTCACTACCGGCACACCTCCCTCAACAACGCTCGCGAGAACCGGCCAGTGTTACAGCGACGTAGTTTTCTCGGGCTTCCGCTATTGGCGTTGTGTGGCTCGGCAAACTTGGCCCGGGCCGGCAACTCCGTCGAGACGTCCAGAGTCAGAGTGACGATCGGCGGCAAGGCTTTCCTACAATACGCACCGGTGACCCTTGCCGAGCGCCTTGGCTTTTTCAAGGACGCGGGCCTCGACCCGGAGCTTCTTGACGTGAGCGGCGGATCCAAGGCGCTCCAGGCTCTCGTGGCAGGAAGCGCTGAACTCACCGCCGGCGCTTTCGACCACACGATTCAGATGCATGCAAAAGGACAAAAGATCGTTGGGGTTGTGCTGTTTGGCAGGCATCCGACATTCGCATTGGCTCTGCGAAAGGAGAGGGCTGCGGAATATCGCGACCCAAGCAGCCTGAGAGGCATGAAGATTGGGGTCACGGCGTTGGGATCCCAAACACAGTTCATGGTGGAGTACATGGCTTTGCGAGCCGGCGTCTCCCCAACCGACATTTCCTTCGTCAGCGTTGGAGGTGGAACGGGCGCCGTGGCAGCGATCCGCAACGGCGCCGTTGATGCCGTCGTGACGGGAGAGCCGGCGCTGACGACACTGACAGCCACAGGCGACGTCAAACTGGTCGCCGACACTCGCACCAACGAAGGCACAATCGGCATTTTCGGTGGCCTCTATCCGTCAGGGACGATTTACGCACGGTCGGACTTCATCGAACGCAATCCCGATACACTCCAGGCTTTTGCTCTCGCGATGGTGCGCGCCCTCCAGTGGATTGATCGCGCATCCGTCGATGAGATTGCTGATGCGCTCCCGGAGGAATGGGCCAAGCCCGATCGAAACATATTTCTTGCCTCCATCCGGGGCACACGAGACATGTTTTCCCCCGATGGCCGGTTCAGCGCCGAGAGCGCGGGCATTGCATTTCAGGTGTTGTCGACCGTCGACCCACAATTGCGTGGCGTGAAGGTCGATCTCGCCGAGACATTTACGAACAGATTCGTCGAAAAGGCTCTCCAGACGCTAGCATCGAAATAGCACCGCGGAGAGCTCGAGTCGATGAACACGCCCGCGGCACTGAGGGATCGAGGCTAGGTGGTGGCGCCCCGAGTTCCGCAGCATTCGGACGCTTCTGCTTCTGTCGTCAAGAAGACGGCGCGGAAAACGCGTCCGACAGATGAGCCCAAGCGCCCTAAAAGACGGCCCGCGATCCTTGCAAGACGTCGGCGCGACATCCCGCTTCATCATCAGGTGTTCTTGGTTCTGCAGGATGAAATTGCAGAACGCCGCTATGCACCAGGAGAAGTATTGCCGGCGGAGGCGGATCTGGCTGGGCTCTTCGGCGTCTCGCGCGTGACGATCCGGGCAGCTTTGGACACTCTCGATGAGCTCGGACTGATTGAACGCCGCCAGGGCATCGGCACGTTCGTGCGGGAGCTCTCGAAGCCAGAGCCTCTCACCGTGCCGATGATGGACCTCGCTGCCCGAAACAGGGAGATTGTGCGCACGACGCGAGCTCACGTGGTCGAGTTCGAGTTCAAGGTGGCCCCTCGTCACGTTCGCGAGCACTTCCAAGCCCAGTCAGACGACCTTTTCCAGCGAACAGTTCGCATCCGTTACATGAATGACTGGCCAATCATGCAGGTTACGACCTACATTCCGGAAGCGATCGGACGGCAATTTGGTCCTGAAGACCTGGAAGGGGGATCGCTCTATGCGATTCTGCAGCGCTTCGGCATTACATTCGCATCTGGCGAGCAGGTTGTGACGGCGGCTGCAGCCGATCCCATTGTCGCAGCACGCCTCAATGTCGCGATAGGCGCACCGCTCTTGAAGGTGGTGCGCATCCATTTCGACGGCGGCGGCCGTCCGATTCAGCACTTCGAGCTGCTGGCTCCACCTGCAACCTACGAGCTTCGTATGCCATTGAAAGATTTCTAGCCTGCCTGCAAGCGCGCCAACTCCCAAGCACATCCCGTCCAAACCGACATTTCGGTGCGCGAAGGAGAAACGCTCTCGATCTCATGGGGCCCCCGCCGTGGGCGGACCGGCCCGCACCGGGACACGTCACAAGAACCAGCCTCTGCACGGCGGCCGAACGACACAGATGACGTCCGAACCAGTTTCTCCTTCATTCCCTCGCTTTCAATCGACGGTCCCTCACTACGTGGCGGGGCGACCGAATTACGCACCCGCGCTCATCCAAGCCGTGGCGGAACACCTTCGTCTGACCAAAGACCACCGATTGATGGATCTTGGCTGTGGACCAGGGTGGCTCGGCATCGCATTTGCGCCGCTCGTCGGTGAGGTCATCGGAATAGATCCGGAGCCTGCCATGCTAGAGGCTGCTCAGGCGATCGCCAACGCGGCGGCCGTTGAGATCGAACTGATCCAAGGCAGCTCGTTCGACCTCGGTCCGCAGCTCGGCCGCTTCCGCGCCGTGGCGATTGGACGCGCCTTTCATTGGATGGATCGTGCCGATACGCTGCGAAAGCTCGACCCATTGATCGATGAGGACGGCGCAATCATGCTGTTCAATGACGTACGTTCCGATGTCCCGCAGAACGCCTGGTACAAGCGTTACGCGGAAGTCGTCGATCGCTTCACCAATAGAAGTGTCGGCTTTGCACCGGAGCGCCTACGTCACGAAACGATCCTGCTGGAGTCGCGCTTCAGTCAGCTCACCCGAATTGGTATCATTGAGCAGCGTCACGTACCTGTCGCCCGACTGATCGATCGGGCACTATCGATGTCGACCTCCTCGCCTGAACAGCTGGGGGCACTCTCGGATCAGCTCGCGCAGGAATTGACGATGGAGATGTCGCCATTCGCAACCGCCGGCGGCGTCGTAGAGGTCATCGAATCGCAAGTCCTCATTGCGCAACGCCACTGAGGCTCACGAGCTTCGCTGCCTACGCAAAAGACGATCGCACCGTGACGAAGATCGCCTGCAGCAAAGACCTCAGCTCAGATCTACGCCGGCCACTGAACAAGCGGATTCGATGAGATGCCGCACGGTCCGGGCATCCCAGTCGAGCCTCTCGGGGACCTCCGTCCAGTAATTTGAGAGCACATGTGCAGCATGTCGTGCCTTTACCCCCAGACCGACGACCGTTCTGGCCGGAATCGCCATGATGGCGCGCTCGATCGGGTCAAGCGAGCTCAAGACCGCTTCGATGCGCTCTACACCGGGCAGCACCACGGCGGCGACCTGCGATTTTGCATCGCAGGTCGTCGCGGCTGATTGCGCATCCTGCTGCTGGAGAGTTGCGAGTTCTGCGGAGAGCGCTTCAAAGCTGCGTCCCAGGGCAACCAGCACGGCGTCGGGATTGTTTTCGATGGCTTTCTCGTCAAGCATCGGACCACCTGGCTCGACGGTTGCCAAAATCCGCAGGGTTTCATCAAGAGACATCACCGAACTCCAGGCCGAAAACGGTCGGTGGAAGGTCGCCGACAGCCGGTCGGTTACAAGGGATCGACGTGCACCCACGGACGCCGTCGCCTCTCCTTCTCGACGTGAGACGATATCGCTCAGTCGTATTAACATCAATACAATACTGCTTCAGGCCCTAATCAATAGGTTCTAGACTGCCAGAGTTCCGCGACGATTCAACGTGGAGAGCTCACATGGCGAGCATCGGAAACAAAATCATCTTTGACGTCGGCTCATCCCACGAGATCAGCCGATACAGAAATGAAGGTTGCGCTCCGCTAGCCTGACCCATTCATGACACGCAAGCTTGCGCTTGGCGAGCTACCCAGATTGGTGGTCCTACGCCGTCGGCGGCATCTCTGGCTCAGAAAGCTCGTCCGACATCCGCACTGCGGCCCAGTGCTTTGCAAGCCTTTCCATCACTACTCGCCTTACGCGAGTAGCCACTGCCCACCCATACCATGACAGGCATGCGACCGAATTCAGGACCACTACCTTTATAGGTAGTGCCGCTTGCTGGTGACCTCCATCAGGAGGCCGACCCACACCGCATCGCAAGAAAGGTGCTCGTCTGCTGCAGACATCGTGTCGCCCGTGCCCCCTCGCCGGCTCTGCCGCGGACGCTCCGTTTCATCGGATGGGACAATGCGATCTGCTTGGACGTCTGTTGGCAGGAAGACTTTTTGCCGCCGTCACTTCGCCCCTCGTCGCCTAATGGGCGATCTTGAGCCGCTCGACGGGCGATGCGTCATTCGTGCTGACGAACAGCCTTGCTTCCAGCAGCGATTGCAACGGCGCAACATCTCCCCTTCGCAACGCGCCAATCGCACTTGGAATTCCAGCCGCGACACGAGCATCGACGCGGCCAGCTGCAATGGCCTGGAATTTCGACCCGATGTCATCCCAGCTCATCGGGTTCGTCGGCTCTCCCTTGGGCGCCAACACGGTCCGCTCAAAGGCGCCCGAAGCCGTGGTGATGCGAACCCTCCCGGGAACCGCCGCCGGGAACATGAGCTCAAATTCGGGATTGACGCTCATCCTGACACGCCCGGCGATCTCGATCGCTCTTTGATCCGTCAGCGACTCGTTGCTCAAGGGGAGCAAGGCCGGTGCGCCACTGGTCGCGGCGACACCGAGACAGAAGGGAAGGCTGTACTGCGCTCCCTCCAGCGTACCCGGCGCCACCTCGTTGCTCAGGGTCAACGACCTCCCAAAGGTCTCCACCTCGATGTCGACGATGACTCCCGGGTCGATGTCATTTTCTTTCAGCAATGTGAGCAGCGCATCAATCGGCGCGTGAATCCAACGGCAGCAACTGTAGGGCTTGAAATAGGTGCTGTTGATGAGCCAACTCGTTCCGAGCCCGTCGAGCAGCCGCGCCCGATCGTAACGTTCTGAACTGTCCAGAATGTCGATCGGTCCGGTGAAGCCCTGCTTGGCCAGATCGACCGCCAGGATGCCATTGGCAGCGCCCCATGGAATCCCCTCCTTGACACTGTTGCCTCTGAACCGGGTGTATGGCGTAGCCGACTGGCTCGGCGCCGTTGTGCCTGCGATTGAGATCGCGTGTGCGATCTGGCTCCGCGAGAGCCCTCGCACCCAACCCACCGCTGCGGCAACGGCTTGACCGCTCCAGAGTCCGCTGTTCACTGTCGGAACGCTTCGCAGATCCCGGGCAGCAGAGATACGAACGCCTATCTCATACCCGATAGCAATGGCGGCCAGCGCCCGTTGCCCGTCCAGGGACGGACAGCCGAGCAGCGACAATACCCCCGGAATGACCGCTGCGCCGGGATGCCCCGAAGCGGCGCGGTGGCCATCATCCAGATCGAGCGAGCACGCGCAGGCGGCATTGACGAAGGTTGCCCCCGCAGCGGTCGACCGCTCTCCCGAAAACCACATCGCTGCCGGTCCATGGCCCCAAGTCGCGTTCGCAATTCGGCGCACGGCCACCGCATTCGGCGTCTCATGGCCGGCTATCGCGGCCGTCATCAAATCGAGCGCGCATTTCGCCGCACTGATCCGGGCGTCTTCTGGAACTTTGCTCGCGCTGACCCATTCGGCCAGCAGCTCGGCAGCGGTGTATGTCATGCGGCCTCCAGGGATCATCAATATGTATGCTGGATCGGACGAGGTGAGGTAGCGCAGCCGTCCGACCCATGATGGGCAGACTGAACTCTATCGAAGTGGCCCGAAGCTGGCCTCTGAGCATCTTCCTCGCGAATGGCAGCAGGAAGTCAAAGTCGAATTTTGCGAGCACCTATTCGTCGGGGTTATGGGGTCGAGCCAGATCCCGCGCTGCTCCCCTTCAGTCGGTTTTAGCACGGACCGCCGCAGTGTGGTGCCACTTGCCGGGCAAGCGAAGCTTTGACGAAACTCCAGTCAGCTGCTCGTACATGGCAATGAAGAGATTTGAGGCGATCACGACGGCAATCCCGGCCAGCTCGATCGGGACCGGCATCTCGCGCCAGACGATGAGACCGAGCAGAAAGGCAAAGACGAAGGTGGCGTATTCGAACGGTGCAACGACGCTCGCCGGCGCCATATGGTAGGCCTTGGTGAGCAGAATCTGGGCAGCGCCGCCCAGAACACCAATAGCGACGAGGATCGGCAAGTCGGTCGTGCTCGGCCAGACCGCAGAGAACGGCAGCGTCGCAGCGCTCACCAGCGTGCCCGACAGGGAAAAGTAGAACACAATGGCCATGCTCGTCTCGGTGTCCCGCATCTTGCGGATGGAGATCAATGCGAGGGCCGTAGCCACCGCACCGGCCAGCGCGAACAAGACTCCCGAGGAGAGCCCTCTTCCATCGGGATGGGCCATCAGCAGCACGCCGCCAAATCCGAAAACGACGGCAACAAGACGATGAAGGCGAATGCTCTCCCCGAGCAAGGGAATGGCAAACAGCGTAATGAACAATGGTGCTGCGTAGCCGAGCGCCGTCGCGGTCGCGAGCGGCAGCATCCCGACCGCGGTGAAGCTGAAAAAGAGAGAGCAAAGACCGGCGACGGAGCGGCGGAGATGAGCCCCCGGCCGCTCGGTGCGAAGCAGGCGATACCCCCCGAGACGCCGGACAAGCCAGAGAATCGGCAGCAGAGCGAAGAAACTCCGAACGAACACGATCTGTCCAACGGGGTACTCGCCGCCCAACTTCTTGATCAAGGCGAACATGACGGCGAGCACCGCTGCCGAGAGCACCTTATAGCCGATCGCCGGCAGGTGAGACGAAGCCGAGCTGTCTGGCACGTCCTGCCGGCTGCTGATGATCGTCATGGAAGCCTCCTCGTCGAGAAGCGGCCCAGATCTAGGCGATACGGCGAAGCTCATCGCCCCATGGCGCAAGCCGTGCGCTGAATGTCTCGATCACCTGCCCCTTGGAGGCCGCGTCCAGTCCCAGCCTGCGCAGATTTCGGCCTGTCTCCAGATAATCCGTCTCGTTGACGATGGAGGCGAGATCGATGATCGACTTGATCGCGGTGGAATGGAGACCCACTTTGACGCCGAGCTCGAACCAGGGAACCAGAACGTATGGAACGTCCTGAACAATAAACCTGTCGCGCAGGTGCTGAGGGGCCATCTTCGTGGTGTTGTGTTCGACCGTCTGTTTCGCGAACTCGCCGAAGCTGGCAAAGCTTCTGTCGTAGTAGCTGTTCATGATCGCCACGACAGACTGCGGCCTGAAGCCAAATTCCCTGGCGATCGCCATTCGCTCCCTGTCGACCTGGTCGATGACGCGGGCGACCGACGCCGACATGCCTTCACGATAGAAATAGAAGTCGCCCTTTCGCGTCTCGATCCATCCGGCGTTCATCAGCGCCGGCGTCGGATGGATCACCCCGGTAATGCAAGACATTCCGATCTCGAGAACATTGCTGCGCCACTCCAGCGGCATCGAGAAGATTGCGCCGATCTCGTCGCGCAACGCTTCACCGACGTCCACCGGCATCGCCGCGATCGGCATGATGCTCTTGACGCCCATCACCATCACCTTGCCATCCTGCATTCTCGAGGCGTATGGCGCCGTGGCGGTTTCGAGGATGTACCGCGCATTGATTTGTCTGCGCGCCATCAGAGCAAAGAAGTTGCCCGTGATCGAAATGACGACATGCTTGCTGAGGTCGAACTTTGCAAGTTCGCTCAGGACGGCCTCGTGGCCATATGACGGGACAGTGATGACGATGAACCGGGAGAACCGGACAACGTCGGCCATGTCCGAGCTGACATCCGGATGGAAGCGACCTTCGATCTTGAGGCCTGCTTCAAGATACCCGTTGCGTTCGATCGTCTCCGCGTGCCGGCGATGCTCGGGATGCGCGTACAACAATACATTCGCTCCTCGACTGGCAAGATCGGCCGCGAACGCACACCCGCAATTCCCGGCACCAATGATCGAAACCGACGTCTGCATGTCGCTGCTCCATTACACAACCTAACGTAGATCGCAGTATTCTTGGAGCCGCGCGATCTGGTCAACATAATAATCCAGTAAACATACAGACGCATCTCGCTAACATAGGCTGCTTGACTACTAATAATGAGTTGTTGAGAAATGCAAAAGTGCGCGACTTGACGTGCTTGCGCAGTCAACAGATCGACCTGATCTTGAGCACTGCTATTTCGCGCGCCGGATTAGCCACCGCCACCTGGCCAAGGGCAGCCGCCAGGATCATGCTTCGTCTTAAGCGAGCCCTGGGCGCGCCGAATTCATGCAGAGCGGTTCACAGTCAGCAGGGATTTCGTCTCGGCGTAGCTCCGAGCTCACCGCGTATGCGCCAGCTGTTGTCGGCTCTCGCTCGCCTCGACCATCCCTGGAGCAAGACTGAGATGATCTGACCTACCGAAGCTCCACCAGGTCGCCGCCATGGCACCGTACTGGGCGAGCACTGCTGCGCGAGAGTTACCAGGGGCCGATTGAAGAATAAGATCGCCCCGATAGCCAGCGCGTTTCAGCTGATTCAGCGCGTCGGCGAGGCTGGTCCGCTGACGGGAAGGCGAAGCGCGGTCTACGTCCAAATTCCAGTCCTTGAGGCGGACGTTCACGATCCGGTTGCCGCAAGCGGCGAGGTCCTGATGCGCATCAGCGCGGATCGACGGTCGACATCCAACTGTGTAGGTGATGCCGAACCGGTCTGCCGGGTATGGCTCGATCAGCGAGACCAAGCACCGCGGATCGAGATCGGACTCAAGGGAGAGGACCACGCCGCAAGCCTCGAGGAGCGGCGCAAGCCGATCCAGTCCGGATCGAAGTGCCACCGCCTCGCGAGAGGAAAGCTGTTGCCAACCGTTCGTGAGTGGCATCACGAGAAGCTTGATTTCGATCTCGGCACACGCCTCGATCACAGCACCGAGCAGGTCGAGCCGCGCCCGATGCTCGCGGCCGGTGACCATGTAAAACGGGAATTGCATCATGAAATCGGCGGACAGCGAGGGAATGCAGATGCCGCATTCGCCGCTGAGCCGCCGCATCTGATCTCGTCCAGTGGTCGACATCACGGGATTCATCAGGATCGGCTCTTCACCGATCCGCCACTCGATCAGTTCGAATCCGACCTTTTGGGCGACCGAGAATTCCTCGCGCCAGCAATCCGTGAGAAAGCCCCGCCCTCTCTTGTCAGCCCGCTCCATGAGGTCGCCCTGCATAAATCCGATACGGCTGACCATCTGCGCCTCTCCGAAAATCATACCATGGAACCTTCGACTGGACGCGCCAAGCTTGATGACTTGCGACCGGGTGTGGCACGGAGAGCTGCGCCACAAAGATAGGGCGACCGACCACGCTCTGCCACTACCAACCCTGGTAGAGATCCGCGATCCGGAGCGCAGGCTTCCTATTCCGCAGCGGCGACCACCATTTACGGAAATGCATCACCATCCATTCACTGATCCGTGCCCGCCCTCAGGTTGCCGACGGTAGCCGTACACGTCCAGTCCCCTATCCGGCTTGGTAGCTGCCCCGCGCACCGGAAGCTGCTCTACTGCCTCTGACGCGCGGACGCATGATGGAGATGGGAATGATGCACAGAGCAGTCCTGGCTGACAGCGACGAGGTGGCCGAGGAGTCCTGCAGTGTCGCAAACTCAGCTAAAAATCAGGACAAAGGCTTTGCAGTCGCGACCGGCTGGACGACGGAGTCGGGCGTCGACCACCCCGCGGCGGGATGCGACCAGATATCTGCGCCTGCGTCTGCAGCCTCCGACGCAGGCAGGTCCATGTCTACGCCTACGAGACCGCGCATCCTAATGGTTGGCGACAGGGGATTCACGAGCCTCCTCAAATACATTCTCGAAAGCAACGGTTTCGACTGCATGCTGACCGACACCCTGACAGATGCGATCGCCTCCGCCACCGCCGTGCGGCCCGGCTTGATCGCCCTGGACGACGTATCCTGCGGGGATCGGGTAGCCTGCGCGCTCGAACAGCTGCACCGGGACCCCGCAACGCAATTTGTGCCGACGCTGATCATGGCAAGCGTATCGCCCCACCTCGAGGAGACCTGCGTCCATACGGATCGGACAAGCTATATATTGAAGCCGTTTCTTCCGGACATCTTCATCGACCGGCTGCATGGTATTCTGCGCGAATCGGCTTGTTCCAGTCTCAAAGTGCTTCGATTTGCCGACATCGTCATGGAGTCCGACGCGCATCGCGTCTCCCGAGGAGCGCGCTCCGTTCGCCTCTGCCCCGTCGAATATCGGATCTTGCAACACCTCCTCGAATGCCCCCGAAAGGTCTTTTCTCGGGAGCAGATTCTTTGCAGCATACGAGCACATACTCAGGAGAACGCGGTGCGCTCAATCGATGTTCACATCAGCCGTATTCGCAAGGCTCTTTGTGAACGTGGCGAGCCGAACTATATCCGCACGGTGCGAGGGTTGGGCTATTCGCTTGACTTTGCCCCGGACGGACCTGCCACCTACGTGCCACGACCCGATCTGGTCAACGACGCGCGAAAGCAACACCGATCGGATCGATAAGCCCCGGTCGGCACTGATCAATGAAGAGGCTCTCGCGCTGACCTCTCAGCCAAGCCCCCGCTCGATCGACTTCGATCCAAGGGATCGGGCAACCGGATCATGATCACGATGAGCTCACCAATGAATTCCCTTGGCGAATTCCCTTGGCGGGACTTCAGTCATCGCGCGCCGATGCGCAGGCTCCCCCACGCGATATCGCTTGTTTCAGGGAAGTGACATGCCCGGGATCGGCCGTCTCCCGACATTTCAAGCTCCGGCTTTTCGACGGAACATGGACCTTCCGCTCGCCCGCAACGCGGATGAAAGCCACAGCCCGGAGGCGGATTGGCTGCAGAAGGAACCTCTCCCACGATCTGGATCAGAGGCCGGCGTGCCCTTGGGTCTGGCACTGGATAGCTGTCGCGCAAAAGCCTGGTATACGGATGCAACGGACGGTCGAAAACATCGGCCGTCGGCCCCTCTTCGACGATGCGCCCAAGATACATGACGCAGACCCGGTCGCAGAAATGGCGGACCACTCCGAGATCATGCGAAACGAACAAGAACGACAGGCCGCGGCGTTCGCGGAGTCCCTCCAGCAGTCGAAGAATTTGCGCCTGGACCGAAACATCGAGAGCAGAAACGGCCTCGTCCGCGACAACCAGTTCGGGATCCAGCACCAGCGCCCGTGCAATGCCAATCCGTTGCCGCTGGCCGCCGGAGAATTCATGCGGATAGCGTTCCAGTGCGTCTCGCGGCAACCCGACCTCGACCATGGCAGCTTCCGCCTTCTCGCGGATCTCCTTGGATGAGTGACGCAGATGAACCCGAAGGGGTTCTTCCAGAGTCTGCCGAATTGTTCGGCGCGGGTTGAGCGAAGAATATGGATCCTGAAAGACGATCTGCATCCGGCGCCGCAACGCACGCAAGGCGGCACCCTTTGCGGCCAGGACATCGATGCCGTCGAATGAGATTGATCCGCTATCGGGCTCGATGAGCCGAAGGATGGCACGCGCGACCGTTGACTTGCCACAGCCGGACTCGCCCACGAGGCCAAGGGAAGTCCCCTTTGGAACGCGGAAAGACACATCATCGACCGCCCGGACGCTTCTGGCGCCCGAACGTCCGTTTCTCACGAATGTCTTCGAAAGATTGCGTACGACAAAGTCGCCGCTTCCCAGGGACGTCGTCATCAATGCACTCCTCCGACCGGCCTGACGGGACAGCGCACCAGATGTCCGGGATCACCTGATGATACGAGCTCGGGGTGCAGTTCGGTACAGCTGCGGTCCTTGAAGGGACAGCGGGGCGCATAGGCGCAGCCTGTTGGAACAGCGGACAAGCCGGGAACGCTGCCGGGGATTGGCTCCAGGCTCTCGTTGCCCCGGTCAGCTCGCGGCATGGCGCGCAGCAGCGCCGCCGTATAAGGATGCATGGGCTTTGCGAACAGCGCGTCGACAGCCGCAAGCTCTACAATCTCGCCCGCATACATCACGGCAACACGGTCGGCGATCTGCGCAACCACGCCAAGATTATGCGTGATGAACAGCATCGACATTCCGTAGGCCTGTTTGAGCTCTTCGAGTTGGGTCAGCACCTGCGCCTGGATCGTCACATCGAGTGCCGTCGTCGGCTCATCGGCCAGAAGAACCCTCGGATGGCAGGCGAGTGCCATGGCAATCATGACGCGTTGGCGCATCCCTCCCGAAAATTGATGCGGATACTCATCCAGCCGGCTCTTCGGCGACGGAATCTTGACCTCTGTCAAGAGCCGAAGCGCCTCAGCCTTGGCCTTCATACGCGATCCTCCACGATGAATGAGGATCGCCTCCGCGATCTGGTCTCCCACCGTCATGGTCGGATTGAGGCTCGTCATCGGCTCCTGGAAGATCATCGCAATCGAATTTCCCCGGATGGAGCTCATGTCCCGTTCGGACAATGTCACCAGATCCTGGCCCTCGAACAGCACCTCTCCGCCCTGGATGCGAGCACCGGCACGTGGAAGCAATCGTAGGATAGACAGGGCCGTGACGCTCTTGCCACTGCCCGACTCGCCCACGACCGCGAGCGTCTCATTGGGCATCAGTGAGACCGAGACGTTCCGGACGGCCGGATACCAGCGGCCGCCGATTCGGAATTCGGTCTGTAGATTGCGCAGGTCGAGAGCTGGCCTGGGAAACGACGTCATGCCTGCTATTCTCCCCGCAGCTTTGGATCGATTGCATCTCGCAGAGCGTCTCCCAGGAGATTGAGGGCGAGCACGGTCAACAAGATCGCAAGGCTCGGGAAGACCGCGAGCCACCAGGAGTCAAGGATGTTGTCGAACCCTTCGCGGATCATGCTCCCCCAGGTCGGTGTCGGTGGCGGAACTCCTAGCCCGATAAAGCTCAGGGATGCTTCCGTGCGAATCGCGGACGCCATCCACAACGAGCTCATCACCACCACATCCGAGATGAGGTTGGGGAGAATATGAACCCCCATGATCCGGACGGGTCCGAACCCAAGCGCTCGACCGGCGATCACGAAGTCCTGCTGCTTCAAAGCAATCGTTGGCGCACGGGCAACTCGCGCAAACGGTGCGATCTCCGTGATTGCTATTGCAATGATCAGGTTCTGAAGGCTGGCGCCGAGCATCGCTGCAATCATCAGGCCGAGCAGGAGAGCTGGAAACGAGAGCATCACATCGAGCACGCCCATCACGACCTGATCCAGCGCTCCTCCGACATAACCCGCAACGATTCCGATCGTACAGCCGATCGTCATCGCAATCAGGATGGCGACAAAACCGACCATGAGAGAGATGCGGGCGCCATAGATCAGACGGGACAGGACATCTCGACCATAATTGTCCGTTCCGAACAGGAACTCCGCTGACGGCGGCTCGAGCCTGGCAACAATATTCTGCTCCAGCGGGTCATGAGGCGCGATCAGCGGCGCGAGCACCGCCACCATGATGATGACCGCAAGGAGCAGCGCACCTAGCCAGAACAGGGGATTTCTGGAGAAGGCCACCCACAATCGACTGGGCTGCGCCACTGCAACCGATGCAACCTCGATCGTCATTTGTACTTCACCCGCGGATCGATAAGCCCATAGGTAATGTCCGTCAGCGTATTCACGACGATGACGCAGATGGCAAAGATGATCATCAGCCCCTCAAGCAGCGTATAGTCGCGAGAGTTGAGTGCCCCGAAGATCAGCTTGCCGAGGCCCGGCCGGTTGAAGATGATCTCCGTCAGCACCGAATTTCCGATCAACGTACCGAAGTAGAGGCCAACAACGGTCACCACCGGAATGAGGCCATTGCGCAGAGCGTGTCGCATGACCAGCCGCGTGGGAGTTACCCCCTTCGCGCGCGCTGTGCGGATGTAATCCTCGCCAAGAACTCCCAGCATGGATGACCGCGTGACACGCACGACATAGGCCATCAGGATCAAGCCGAGATTCAGCGCAGGCAAGGCAAGGCTTCGCAACCGTTCGAACGGATCGGTGCTGTCGGACGTGAGAACCGGGAACCACCCCAGATGGATTGCGAATACGATGAGCAAAAGGATGCCTGACACAAACGCTGGGAACGAGAGTCCGACCAACGAGACCAGCCGCGAAACGTAGTCGATCCAGCTGTTGCGGCCGAGCGCCGCGAGAATTCCAAGCGGCAGACCCAGGACGATTCCAATCACGATGGCCGCCAAGGTAAGTTGGATCGTGGAGGGCAACACCAGCAGGACCTCCTGAACGACCGTCCGGCCGCTGCTCAGCGATTGCCCGAGATTTCCGGTAAGCACCTCTCCGAGGAAGTGAAGGTATTGGACCAGGATCGGCTGATCGAGCCCGAGCCGGGCTCGCATCGCCCGAAGCGAGGCTTCGGTTGCCTGGTCGCCGAGGATGACGGATGCCGCATCACCTGGAACGAGACGCACCAGCACGAAGATTGCTGTCAGCATCACCAGCAAGGTGGGGATCGCCAGGAGCAGCCGTTTAAAGGTAAAGCTGATCATTCGATTACCCGGCACATTCGCGAACAGAAGCCGGGATGTCCGAGCTGAACGTTTCTCTGCGGACAAGCACAGTGCCTCACAACACCTCCTCCTTTTGATCGAGTGTGGCCAGTTCTCCAAGGGTCACGGGCTTGAGCGGAGGCCTGACGCGATAAAAGCCGATCTCCCTTGCAGGACAATTCTGGATCTCCGCGAGGATGCGGGTGACGGTATAACCGCATTGCCGCCCCTGGCACGGGCCCATTCCTGCACGCGTGAAGGCCTTGATCTGGTTCGGGCCGGAGCCGCCGATCTGCGCCATCGCACGGACCTCTCCTGCGGTGACCTCCTCGCAGCGACATATGACGGTCTCATCGGACGGACTGAAAATCCTGCCGCGGGGCCTGAACATGGTGTCAAGAAAGGGCCGCAACGCAAGTTCGCGAGCCAGGCTCTTTTGAACGCGCAATGCGTCCTTGATCACGATCTGCTCGTCCACATAGCCGAGCTTGACTGCCAGCCTTTGTGCTGCGAGCGCCCCACGAAATTGCGCGGCCTTCGCACCAGCAATGCCCGCGCCGTCCCCGGCAATGAAGACGCCGGCTTTGGTTGTTTCACCCCATTGATCGAGAACCGGCACGTAGCAATCCTGCTCGTCACGCCATTCGACCGCGCAGCCCAACCCCAGCGGCGCGTGAACATTCGGCACGACGCCCTCATGCACAAACAGATTATCCGCGGAAACGGTCTTCTCCCGTCCGTCGGCCGTTCGATAGCTGATGGATTCGATCCGGTCCGATCCGTGCGCCTGCAGGTCAATGACATGACGGATGACGGGCACGCGCCGGTATCGAAGAGCGGCCATCCACGCAAGCCCCTTGAGGAGCGCCCCACTGGCACGCAGGGCATTCGGCAGATGCCGGAGCGCCGCCCAATGACTCCCGGCCGGTGTCGTGTCCAGATAGCCGGCGATCTGACCTCCGGCGTTGAGCAACTGAACGAGATAGAGAAGCGGCAACGGGCCGCAACCAGCGACCCAGACTGGCTTGGAGGGGATCTGCCCGGCGGCCTTCAAGAGGACCTGAGCGGCACCCACCGTGAGGACTCCCGGGAGTGTCCAGCCTGGGAAGGGAGCAGGCCTTTCCTGGGCGCCGGTTGCAAGGATGATGGCACGCGCCTCGATCGTCCGGGCTTTGCCATCATGGGTCACGAAGGCACGAAAGCCGGGTTCGATCTGCCAAAGCTGTGTACGGGGCTCGTACCGCGCTCCGCTGGCGCGGAATGCGTCGGTCGTCGCCTTTCCGTCCTGATAAGTCCGTCCAAGGATGGCCCCCCTTGGTGTCGCGGCTTGAGTTTCGACCGAGCGCCAGATCTGCCCGCCAGGCGAAGTCTGATCGTCCACAACCAGAACGTCAATTCCATAGCGGCGAGCCGTGATGGCCGCTGTCATGCCTGCAGGGCCAGCCCCTACGATGAGAACATCGGTGGTGCTCATGAGGGCAAGCACCGCTTGCGCTGCTGGCGCTCAACCTTCATCCCCTCCTGCACCGGAGTCATGCAGGTCTGAACCGAGGCAACTCCATCCACCTGAGCGAGACAGTCGAAGCAGACGCCGATCATGCAATAAGGAGCTCGCCTGCTCCCCTTCACCGGCGTGGGACGCGACCAGACGACAGCCTGCCGGAGCAGGACAGCTGCCAGGCTTTCGCCCGGCTCCGCCGCGACAGGCTTGCCTTCGACATAGATCGTCACGGCCTCAGCGGACTCATGCAGCTTTCGGAACATCAAAACGACTCTGGTGAAAGATATCGAGCGAACCCGGCAATTGCCCGGCCAAGATCGCATCGGCCAGAACGGTGGAATGCAGAGCCGCGAGCGTGACGCCTGAATGGCACAACGCCACGAAGGCTCCCCGATGCTTCTGCGACTGAGCGTAGACGGGGCACCCATCAGGAGTCATGATGCGCAACCCGGCCCACTGCCGGACCAGTTTCGCCTCGGCAAGCCCCGGCACGATGCGAAGCGTCCGCCGGCTGAGATCTGCCGCCGCGGTCGCGGTCGCCGAGCTGTCAAAGCCGGTCTCCTCATGGGTTGCCCCGATCATGACCGTACCTTCCCGGGTTTGACGCAAGCCACTCGTCGGGAGAGGCAGAAATGGTTCAAGGCGCTCGGTCACCAGGATCTGCCCTCGCTGAGGCCGCAGCGGGATTTCAAGACCCACTTGCCGCGCGAGCGCCTGAGAGCCGAGACCCGCGGCGATGAGCACGCGCGGCGCACTGACGATCTCGTTTCCGAACGCCACGGTAAAGCCCGCCTCGCTGGGCGCGATCTGCCGCACCGCAGCGTTTCGACGCAGATCTCCGCCCAGACGCAGAATTCCGGCATGAAGAGCCGCAAGGAGCTGAAGCGGATTGGCATGCCCGTCCCGCTGGCCGAAGCTGGCGCCGGTCACGTCAGGTCCCAATCGAACGTTCGGAAGCAGCCTCGTCAGTTCAGAGCGATCGAGCATCCGCCAATCCGCCTCCGCTCCGCCGAGCTGATTGTGCAACCGCTGAAGATCCGAGCGGCGCTTCTCGAACGCGTCGTCTCCGAGGCAGAACGCCAAACCGCCATTCTGCTCGTATTGAAGATCCAAGCCGGCCAAATCAGTGAGTTCCGATGCAAAGTCGGACCACATGTCGACGCTACGGCGTGACAGCTGCTGATAGGCCGGCATGTTCTGGCCTTTGCCCTGCAGCCAAACAAGGCCGAAATTAGCCCGTGCCGCGCGATGGTCGCGATCGTCACCGTCGAGCACGAGCACCCGGCATTGTCTCCGCGCAAGCCCATAAGCAATCGAAGCACCGACCGTGCCAGCACCGATAACTATTATCTCAGGATGCATCAGATTTCCTCTTGCCCAATATGACGACAAAAAGGGATATTTGGTCAAAGTCGAAAATCTCTGGCTGTATTCTTCAGGGTTATGGGATGGCTCGTCAGATCAACCTGAGACAGGTTGAGGCGTTCAAGGCGGTGATCGAGAGCGGCTCGATCAGCCGAGCCGCTTTGATTCTCAACATCTCCCAGCCCGCGATGAGCAAACTGATCGCTCATCTCGAAGAGGATACCGGACTCAGCCTGTTCGATCGCGTCAAAGGCCGCCTTGCTCCGACAGAGCGCGGCATGCGGCTTTACAAGGAGATTGATCGTATCTTCTCGGGTGTGCGCCAGGTGGAGAATGCCGTCGAGGCCATCCGCCGCGAAGAGCAGGGGCAGCTTCTCGTCGGAGTCATGCCGGCCTTGTCGCGCGCGTTCATCCAGCAGGCGACGATGGGGTTTCTGCAACAGCATCCCAACGTGTTCTGCTCGGTCAAGTCACGCAGCTCGGAATGGATTGTGGACTGGCTGGTGACACGAAAGCTCGATGTCGGGCTTGTCAGCTCGCGGATCGACAATCCCTACGTGATCGCCGAACCGCTGACCCAGCAGCCGCTCGTCTGCATCATGCCGACCGATCATCCCCTGGCCATGAAGAACGTTGTGGAGCCGGATGATCTCGACAACATTCCGTTCGTGTCTTTCGATCCCGAGAGCCAGGCAGGTCAGTGCATTGCGACGATGTTCGACGCCTACAACGTCAGACCCCATACCGTGCTCGTCGCCAATGTCTCACCGACCCTTTGCGAGTTCGTGGCAGCCGGTCTCGGCGTCTCGCTGGTGCACCCTTTGATGTTCAGCGGGCTTCAGGACCGTCTGGCCATCAGACGCTTTGAGCCCGCTTTGTCTTACGATTTCCAGCTCTGTCGAATGCGCGATAGCCGCAATGCAAGCCTTGTCGACGCCTTCCTCCAGCAAGCGCGCTCGACGGCGGCACGGCTTGCCCAGGAGTCCCTCAGCGCGGCATAAGCGTTGTCGCTTCGGTAATCGGTGGAGCGAGGTTCATTGCTCCCTTGAGCTCATAGCCATAGTTGACGCGCTTGCTGTGGCCCCAGACCTGCTGCAGCTCAAACAGCGGAACAGAACAGACGGCGTCATGGATCTTGCGCTGGGCCTCTTTCCACAGCTCCTGCTGCCGCTCCACACTGCCTTCCACCCGTGCCGCCTGTATGTCGGCATCCGCAACCTCGCAATGGGAGAAATTGGCAACCGCCGTCGGCTTCCCGATGCTCGAGCTCGAGTGATAGAACTCGGTCAGATAAGTGTCGGCGACCGGAAACCTGGCGGCGCCGTAAAACACCAGGGCGCTGGCATTGCCGCGAATCTGGCTCTGATACGTCGCGTGATCGACAACGCTCATATCGAGCTTGATACCGGCCTTTGCGAGCTGGCGCTGAATGATCTCCATTGTCGGCAGGATAGCCGAGATATTGGACACCACGACCTTGAGCGTCAGACCATTGGGGTAGCCCGCTTCGGCCAAAAGCGTCTTGGCCTGCACCGGATCGTAAGCGTAAGCCCCCGATGAACAGTCCTCTCCAATATAGCCTGGAGGCACGACCGAGCAGCCTTTCAGACTGACGGTCTTACCGACAAACTGCACGAGATCATCGAGATTGACCGCAGCGGCGATGGCTTGTCGGACCTTCAGGTTGTCGAGCGGCGGAATACTGCTGTTGATGTGAAGCGTCCGAAACTCTCCTGGACGGAAGACATCAACGACCATGTTGCTGCGCTGGCGGGTCGTATCGACCCAGCGTTGCTCGCGCCGGCCTTGGATGACGTCGAGCTCTCCGGACGAAAAGGCGAGCTCGCGGGCGCTGTCGGAGGGGATCGTACGGTACATGATATTGCTGATCTGCGGCCGGCCGCGGAAATAGCGCTCGTTTGCGACCAGCTTCACATACCGCTGAGTCTCATGCTCTGAAAACGCAAACGGACCCGTACCGACGGGGTTGGAACCAAACTTGTCCCCGAGCTCCTCGACTGCTCTTTTGCAGACAATGTTTCCACCGTGATAGTTGGACAAGCGGCCGAGGAAATTCGGATCCGGATACTTCAGGGTCATACGAACGGTGGACTCGTCGACCTTGGCGATGCTCTCCACTGCAGAGAAGTCCGCAGCGAAACTCGATCGGCTGGGGTCTGCGGCACGTGTCAGCGAGTAGACGACATCATCTGCGGTGAGGCTGCCCCAGTCGCCGTGAAACTTGACACCCTTTCGGATGAAGAAGGTCCAGATTCGTCCGTCCGGGGACGTTTCCCAGCGCTCGGCGAGATCGGGTTCAAGATCCTTCGGATCGGCGCTCCCTGGCTTGAAACGAACCAGGCCGTTGAATATCAGGCCGATCAGCGGCTTGTCGGTGCTGGTCGTCGCACGATGGGGATCAAGCGTGGTGATGTCTGATCCGCCGGCCCCCATTTGCAGGGTCGCCCCCGGCAGGTCTTCCGCGGCAGACACATCACCGGTCGCGTTCACGATGACGGCGATGCAGAAGGCCAATATATAGACGTACTTCATATAGACGCACTTCATCCGGTGCCTCGCCCGTTGCCCACGCGTCAGGCTGGAAGAGTCCTGCATCTCTGTCAAAGTCCGAAATCAAGGAGACCTATTCTTAGGCGTTATGGGCAACGGCGGAACTCAACCGTACCAGGGGCTTACGCGGAAGCGACCGCAGAGCGAGCGAATCGTATCCTCGGAGCGCATCGCCTCCGTCCGAAACGGTCCCCGTGGGAGCGTGAGCATAGCTCCATCACAGACGGCCAGCGGAACCAAGTGCCGCCACGATACTGCGCGCACGACAGGCTATCCGCAGTGGTCATGGCTCCTAGATGTCGTGAGCTGCCCGGCCATGCGGCGCATCAAAGCACGGGCGTCGGGCGAGGGTTCGTCGCTGCGATCTTGCAATGCCGCTGCTCACCCCCGAAAGGGTGGACGCGAATGTCAGGGCGGCAACGGTTGGTCGGCTTCAGACGCAAGGTGTGTCGATCCACGCCGACATGGATGGGCCGGCTAGTCCGGGAATCTCGATCAGACCAAGCCTTATCGCCCTCACGACGGCGACCGTCCGGCTGTTCGTGCCAAGCTTTCTCATCGCCTTCTTGATGTGGAAGTTGATCGTGTTTTCGCTGATCTTGAGGATTATTCCGATGTCCCAGGAGGATTTGCCCTCCGCGGTCCACTTCAGACATTCGCGTTCGCGCTGCGAAAGCTCGATCGCCTTCTTGCCCGCCGCTGGCCGGGCAAGCTCGCCAAAAGCGACATGGAACTGACACGCCATAGCGTGAAGATGCTTGAGATGCCGGACCGGGTCCGCATCCTCGAAGCTGGATGCAAAGGATAGAACGGAGATACGTCCCGACGGGCCAAACAGCGGCACGCTCACCCCGTGCTTGAGACCGGCTTCGCGGCCCTCATGAAGGACCAATCGCTCGCCGTCCTGCAGCTGCCGCCGCTCGAGCAGCTGATCCCACAGGAATGGCCTGCTGTGAAACGCCGTTCTCCTGACGACCGGATCGATCTCGTGATACTTGCGCTCGAAATAGTGCTTCCGCCAATCGAGCGGAAAGTTGAGAGCGATGGCCGGCATCGGATGATCTGGCAGCCGTACCGTCTCTTCGTAGTTCAACGCGCCATAGGCCACCTGACCAAAACCCTCATCGGCTGCAGAACCGACGAGAAGATCGAACAGGTCGGACAACGACTGCGTGCGGTTTGCACAATCTATGAAGCTGAAGAGGTCCATTGCCACCTCACGGCAGACAAAGCTGCGCAGACTTCCGCCCAGATGTGATCGTGAAAGCGAATCCGTCTCAGCGCCCCGAACGCCGACGGTCCGTTCTTGCCCCCTCGTGCGCCTCGACTAAGGCGAGAAGCGGGCACTTGTTCGTCAAAACTTCAACCCAACCTGAGGTAGACTGTACCATGATACGCTCCGTCGTGCAATTGACGATCACATTCGCTTAATCATTCGGAAGCCTTGATGTCATCAGCATTGCCCTCCTCGGGAGTCGGCAGCCGAGACGATCTTGCCAACTCGGTCGACGACATCGCGCAGCAAAGTGCCTGCTGGATAGGCGCTCTCTGGCACTTCTGTCATCATGCGTTTGCTTGCTTGTATGAGCTTCCAGCGGATCATGGGCGCGAGAGACATTCATCCCGGCACGCCGCACCCGCAAGTCAGGCCTCATGGCTCTCCCACGCTGAACCCGTTCGCACCTGCCACAACAGCCTTGCAAAAGCCAAGAACCCCACCACAACACAACTCAGAATTGCGTCTAATTATAGGTGATATTGGGGCGAGGCCTGACTGCTGCCGTCCTCTGAGCAGCCAATGAGACGGCGGCCGCTCGACAGGCCCGCGAGCTACTCGACTGGGTAGCTCCCTCGCTGACGCTGCGCCGATTAGTCTGCACCTTCCTTTCACGCGGCACATTGGAAGATGCTCATGCGTACCCTTTCAATCAGGTGGGAAACCGTCCATCGATATGGCGAGGCGTGGATCTCGCATCATCGGTTGCGGTACCGGATGTTCGTCGAGCGCCAGGGGTGGTCCGTGCCTCATTATCAGGGCCTGGAATATGATGAGTTCGACACGCCGGCAGCTACCTACATTCTGGTCGTCGACGAGCACGATCAGGCCCTGGGAACTGCACGGCTGATTCCGACCACACGCCCCTACATGGTCAAGTCCTTGTGGCCTGACCTGGTTGAAGGCTTGCTGCCGCATTCGGATGCAGTCTGGGAAGCATCGCGCTTCGGCTGCGATCGCGCACTGAGCGCCGGCGGACGGCGCCGAGTGATCGGGCAGCTCATCCAGGCCTGTCAGGAATTCGGTCTCGCCAACGGCATTTCGTCCTATCTGGGGGTCATGCCCTGCTGGATCTTCAAGAATGTCATCGCTGCCCATGGCTGCCCCGTGAGGCCATTGGGAGCGAAGCTGCCGTTGCAGGGGCATGACATTGAGGCCGCCTATATCGGGGTATCATCAGCAATCCTGGAATTGGTTCGCCGGCATACAGGCATTCCGAAGGCGCTGCATGAGGGCCCCGCTCCTGTTGAGCCTGTCCCATCCGCACTGTCCCCGCGCTTGGCAGAGGACGCTCTATCGGAGCCCGCCGAAGGGCTGGCCTGCAGCCCGGACTTGGAAGGACTCGTGGGGGTTGGATGAGCGCGATCCGGAAGAGGCCAGCTCCGAGGTTGAGCGGAGCAAGCCAACGCGATGCGCGACTCCGCGTCTATTTGGCCTTGGGGCTGGTGTCCGCTTCGACTTGGCAAACGCCCGATCAGTCGCCATGAAACGTACCACCATTGCCGAGGCCAGGCGACAATGAGGTCGTTCTCGCCAAACAACTTTCGCTGGTTCTCTGCCCCCGATGCGTTCTGTTCGGTCAGGATTTCGGGCCAGACCAACGTGAGATGCAAGCGCGACTGTTCGAGACCAGGTCCGTCGCTAGGCGATTGCCGCGCTGGCGCAGCTATGGGCCTCGAGTTCCGCCTGCAACCTGGGACCGATACGTCGCGTCGTTTGGGAGAAATGCTCCAGCAGAGGCACGACCAGCCGGACGACGTGGAGCGGCGCATCGGGCGGCGTGTAGATGACCCGATAGATCGGCCGGTCGATGACGCGTCGCAGGCTTGCCGACACCGTGGCCCACTGAGCCGCCAATGAGGCGGCCGCTACGGGGCGCTCCGGAACGTCATCGAACCGGATCGACGGCGTCTGGCTCGACACGCTCGCGATCTGCCGTCGCACGCGATCGGCTTCCGCAACGGGATCGTCGCATCGGTTCGGTTCGCGCAGGCCGTGCAGGACCGCCACGCGGCTTTGCGCGACCTCCGTGACCGCGCGCATCAACGCGATCCCGCGTTCGTCATGGCATCCCCAGCCACCATTGAAAAAGCGACGCTCGGGGTGGGTCGGATCGACCAAGAAGGCGGCAAAGAACGGGATGCAATAGTCATTGGGGACGAAACGGATCACCAGCCGCAACCCGTTGCGGGCGGCGGTCTCGACGATGGCCTGAACGGCTCCGGGCAAGCTTTCACCCGTGACCCGGACCGAGCGTCTGCGGACGAACTCGATCGACCAGATGTCGCGCTCGATCAATTCATAGAGCGCGTGAATGCTCGCTTCCAGCACGCTGTTGCCGGACGCCAATCCATTGCTCGATGCGCCGTAAAGCGGCATGCCGGCATCGGGCGCCGGATTGAACGCCAGCTCAGCCGGGATCCAGCCGTCGGCGCCGCTGTCCGCATCCTCTGCGCGAGCCAGCAACAAGGCCTGATCGGGCTCGGCGCGGCGGCCCAACTTCGGCGCGAACGCGAAGACCGGGTCACAGCCCTCACCAACACCTGAGAGTTCGGATGGCAGTCCCCATCGTGTCTCGATCGGCGCGACCCCCGGCTCCGAGAAATAGGACTCGATCGCCTCCATATAGGCGCCGACCTCGGATTCGATCGGAAGCCCTCCCTTGCCAAAGGCGTAGGCACCGGTTGCAGAGCCTGGCCGTTCGCTGACAAAAATCGGAACGCCAAGGCAATCCATCGCGGTGATATCCCTGACCGTGCGGATCCGGGCCAGTTTCGCCCAAGCCATGGCGTGACGCAGGGTCGTCTCGGGAGGCACGAGGCGGGCGCTCGTATGCAATCTGTTCATGCAAGCCACCCCCGTCCCCCGAATACGCGGCACGCACACCCATCGTCGACCAGCCTGCTTGCGGGTCGGACGATCGCGAGCCCGAGCCCACGACGTCGTTCGGCGCATCAGCTCAATGAGCAAACCAGCACTTCGAGCTCTGCACCGCGCGGAGCCGAAGCAGACCGAGCGCCGCTTGATCCGGCCGCTGATGCCCCCGCGGTCTGGAAAAAGCGTCCCCGGATGCGGGACAAGACGACTGCCTTGCGGCCTTATTTGCCGGGCTCCTTCGGATCACTCGGCGGCCGATCGGGGGCATCGTCGCCATCGTCCGGTTCGTCGTCTCCGGGCGTCGGTTGGGGACAGTGAACGCCGACGGCATCAATGCCGGCAGATAGAAGCTCCAGCAGAAATTCGTTTGCCTTCGTAGACATCGTATTTTGCATCGTCGTCTCCCTCGTAGTAGCCAGAATTGGCCAGGATGCACGATCAGACTTTCCCGCGAAGCGAATGCGCATATCGATTGGCCGGTATTCACCTCGATGGCTGATGTCAGATCGGTGGCATTGAAGATCAGGTGCATCTGACAGGACATGCAGGAATCGAAGCTCTGAACTGCCCGCACGAGATCAATTCCGTGGAAACTGGCCAGACCGCTCCAGTTGGATTCCATGATTGGTGTATTCAGGACGGCCAGTTCACACGGACCCAATTCGCCCCAGGGCCGTCTCGGACCGCCGTTGATGCGCGACGGCGCCGAGACCTGATAGTTGCTGATCGCCGCGCCAGTCAGAACCGCCCGATGCGCCAGAAAACCACGGCCTGCTCCGCCAAACCCAACGCCGAAACGCTTGCCGGTGTGATCCGGCAGCGGATGCGCCCGCGGTCTTCAAAAGAGCGTCCCCGGATGCGAGACTACACGGCTGCCTTGCGGGCGGCCTTCATGCAGGGCAATCCCCCGCCCGACCGGCCGCCCGTTCCCGTCCGGGCCAAAAGGTCCGGCCCCGCTGGCGCGCGCTTCTCCAGGCCTAGCAATTGCCGGCGCGATTGACGCAAGCGGACTTGCTGGGCTCCTTCGGATCACTCGGCGGCTCATCGGGGGCATCGTCGCCATCATCCGGCTCGTCGTCTCCGGGTGGCCGACAGTGAACGCCGACCGCATCAATACCGGCAGACAGGAGCTCCAGCAGCAGCTCGTTTGCCGTCGTAGACATCGTATTTTCCATCCTCGTCTCCTTCATCGTCGCCAGAGTGGGTCAGGATGCACGATCAGACTTTCCCGCGAAGCGAATGCTCATATCAATTGGTCGGTATTCACCTCGATGGCTGACGTCAGATCGGTGCCCTTGAAGATCAGGTGCATCTGACAGGGCATGCAGGGATCGAAGCTCTGAATTGCCCGCACGAGATCAATTCCGTGGAAACTGGCCGGACCGCTCCAGTTGGATTCTATGATCGGTGTATTCAGGACGGCCCGCTCGCACGGGCCCAATTCGCCCCAGGGCCGTCTGGGACCGCCGTTGATGCGCGACGGCACCGAGACCTGATAGTTGCTGATCTCCGCGCCGGTCAGAACCGCCCAATGTGCCAGAAAACCACGGCCTGCTCCGCCGAACCCGACGCCGAAGCGCTTGCCGGTTGCCGGCAGATCGAAGGGAGTCAGCGTCTCGCGCTCACCGCGCAGCAGCAGAGCCCTTGCGCGGCGGTGGTTCTCGAGCGTCACCATCAGGTTGAATGCGACCGCATAGGCGCGGGCACGGTTGCGCTCGAAGGCGTTCCATAGCGGCGGCACCTGCCATTCCAGGCGCTCGCTGGGCAACTCGCCCGCGGGAACGTCCAGCACCACGCTGCGGCCGGTCGACGCCGCAAATTCGTTGGCCGGCATCTTCCGGGCCAGCGCACTGATATAGAGCCGGGCATAGGCACCGACCTCGAAGGTGTTGCGATCCCATACGATAGCCGTGGCCCAGCTATACGGCGGCGCATTGGAATTCTTCGCAGGGTTGCGGTTGATCGCCTTGTTCCACGGGTGATGTTGGCTCACCGGGTTGCCGGCGGGATCCTGTCGGTGCGGGTAACCCTCCCAGGCATCATAGAAGGAGCGGTCGACGAACTCCTCGATGCCGCTGTTGAGCCGCCTCAGATCGGTCGTGACAAGCTTGCCGTCGATCACCGCTCCCGGTGTCGACCATCGCTTCTCGCCCCACCGGTCGCAATTGGCGTAGGTCCCGTCGTAGTAGTCCTCGTGATCCCACTGACCGAAGTCGATCATGCTGGCCGGCCCGCGCCCCAGCTCCCGAAAGGCCGGGTTGCACGAATAGAGGAAGTCGAATACGTCGTCCCAGATCCGCGCACAGCGCTTGGCGTAATCGACAAACGGCTCGAGCTTCTGAACGAACGCATCGAGCTGGTCGGTGCCGAGCGTGAGCGAGACACCGCCCGGACAAATCGACTCGGAATGCGGATATCTTCCGCCGAGCAGGACGTAGGCGGCGCGCGCCGTCCGCATCATATCGAGCGCTTCGACGAAAAGCTTGCCGCAACCGCGGTTCAAGTCCGTCATGATCGCGCCGATGGTCTGGTAGCCGTGAACTGCCGCATGAGCGGTAGACGTGCGTTGCGCTACGGCCCAGATCTCGGGATTCGCAGACTTCACGACATCCTCGGAATAGTCGGGTCCGCACAACACGAAGAGATGCATCGGATTGTCGTTCAGGTACTGGCAACTCAGGAGGAGGTTGCGCGCGATGATGGCGAGCGGCGGCGGCCTGATCCCGAGCGCCATCTCCAGGCACTGCGCGGACGTCGCGGCATGAACGCCACCACAAATCCCCGACGCCGTCGACCCGATCAGGCCGGCATCCTGCAGGCCACGGTTGCGCAGCAGGGATTCGTAGCCGCGATACGCCGTGGCGACCGAGGCGACATCCGATACCTTCCGCTCCGCGAGATCGATGCTGCAATGGAGAACTAGCCCGCCGCCGATCCGCCGGTACGGATCCGAGTTGTCGGACTCCAGCGTCGCGTTCGTCTGCGCGATCTTGGCCATCAACGCCTTGCCCGGCCCGACGCGGCCGGCCAGACAAGCGATCGCTTCCGGACCAACCGGCGATGCGCGCTCCGCAAGGATGTCGTCGGTCTCGCAGGGTATCGGGAGCGTCAGGCTCGTCATTCTCGGCGTCCCCCTTGAAATCGCTGCGTGAATGAGAATCGCCAAGTGAATGCTTGCGAGTGAATGCTTGCGTTCGAAACTTTCGCAGGAGAACGCAGACCAGGCCGACGAAGCTGGATCGCGAACGAGCGCGCCCAACATTTACAACTCTAACGGTAATAATCCTAACATTGCACTGGAACAAACACAACAACCTATGGTATAAACTATGAAGGATCCCGAAGCGACTGTTTCAGGTCGCTAGGTTTGTTGATGCCGGCGTCAGACTCTGCCCGGTGTTCAAACAAGGGGAATTGGGGCTATGGACGCAAGCGCGGCCGGCACTGAAGCATTGAGGCCGCGGCACGGCGTCGAGACGGTTGAGATTCGGGTCCGCGGCACCGTTCAGGGCGTCGGCTTCAGACCCACTGTCTGGCGCCTCGCGAGAGACAATGAACTTGTCGGGCACGTTCTGAACGACAGCTGCGGCGTACTGATCAGGGCGACCGGCGAACAGGCGCGCATTGCCCGCTTCCTAAGTTGCCTGGAAGCGAATCCCCCGCCCCTGTCGCGCATCGAAAGTCTCGATATCCATCGTCTCGATGAGATCCTGACATTCGAAGACTTCTGCATTGCGCGCAGCATCGGCGGCGACACACGGACCAACGTCACTGCCGACGCCGCGACCTGTCCTGCCTGCTGGGCCGAGCTGCTCGACCCTCGCGAGCGACGTCACGGCTACGCGTTCACCAATTGCACCCATTGCGGACCGCGCATGTCGATCGTGACCGCGGTGCCCTATGATCGGGCGCACACGACGATGGCCGCGTTTGAGATGTGCCGGGCGTGCGCGGCGGAGTATCGCGACCCATCGGACCGGCGTTTCCATGCCGAACCGATCGCCTGTCCGGAATGTGGGCCGAAGCTGTGGTTCGAGCCGCTCGGCGGAAACATGCCGGACGACGAGTCGCCTGTCCCAGCGCTCGACGCGGCCGTGCGTTGGATCAGAGACGGCAAGATCCTCGCCATCCGCGGTCTCGGCGGATTTCATCTGGCGTGTGATGCGACCAATGCGGGCGCCGTGGACCGGCTGCGCGCACGCAAGCGGCGGTTCGGCAAGCCGTTTGCCCTGATGGCGCGGGACACCGCCGTCATCCGGCGCTTCGCAGCAATTTCGTCGCGGGAGCTGGAGCTCTTGCAGAGTCCGGGCGCGCCAATCGTTCTGCTGCGCGCCGATGGACCTCGACATCTGCCCGAGAACGTGGCGCCAGGGCTTGCTACGCTGGGCTTCATGCTGGCCTACACGCCACTGCACAAGCTGATCCTGGAAAACTTCGATGGTCCACTGGTCATGACCAGCGGCAATATCTCTGATGAACCCCAGGTCACCGACAATCGAGATGCCCGCGCCAAGCTTGCCGGGATTGCCGATGGCGCCCTGCTCCATGACCGCGACATCGCCAATCGGATCGACGATTCAGTCGTTCGCGTCATGAGCGGACGGGCGAGACTTCTTCGACGCGCCCGCGGCTTCGCGCCGACTCCGATCGCACTCCCGCAAAGCCTTGCGGACGCGCCGGACATCCTGGCCTTCGGCGGCGAGCTGAAGTCCACCTTCTGCTTGATCGGCAACGGCGTGGCCATTCCGTCCCAGCATCAGGGGGATCTGGAGGACGTCGCGACGTTCGACGACTACAACAAGAACCTCGCGCTTTACGGCGAACTCTACAGCCATCGGGCGCGTGTCCTGGCGGTCGACATGCATCCCGAGTATCTGTCGAGCAAGCTGGCCAGGAAGCGCGCGTCGGGTGACGACGCGACCGTGCTGCACGAGATCCAGCATCATCATGCCCATATCGCGAGCGCCCTGGCCGAGAACGGCCGAGAGCTTGCAGCCGCGCCGGTGCTCGGCGTGGTGCTTGATGGCTCGGGGTTCGGCGTCGATGGCACGCTCTGGGGCGGAGAGTTTCTTCGCGCCGATTATTGCGGTTACCAGCGCCTGGCGGCGTTCAAGCCGGTCGCGATGATCGGCGGTGCGCAGGCCATTCGCGAACCCTGGCGCAACACCTACGCGCATCTGGTGGCGGCATTCGGTTGGGAGCAATTCCAGCGCGATTTCGGCGACCTGAACCTCGCGCGCTATCTCGCCGGCAAGCCACGCGCGATCATCGATCGGATGCTGGCCAGTGCCATCAACGTGCCGTTGGCCAGCTCATGCGGCCGGCTGTTCGACGCCGCGGCGGCGGCAGCAGGACTTTGTCCGGAGGTGGCGCTGTTCGAAGGCCAGGCTGCGATGATGTTCGAGGACCTGATTGACGATCGGGCGCGCGCCGCCGCTGAGTCGCTCGGCTTTTATGCGTTCGGTTGCGAGACGCCGCCGGAGACCGGCCACGAAATCCTCGAACCCCGTCCCATGTGGCGCGCCTTGCTCGAAGACCTGCGGTCGGAGACGCCGACACCGGTCATTTCCGCGCGGTTTCATCTCGGCCTGGCGATATCGGTCGCTGACATGGCGGTGCGCCTCGCACGACAATCACGCGCAGAGCCGATCGATACCATCGTGCTCACGGGCGGCTGCTTCCAGAACAAGACACTGTTCGAGGCCTGCGTGGGCCGGATCGAGAGCCAAGGGCTGACGTGTCTCACTCAGTCGCAAGTCCCGATGAATGACGGCGGGCTGGCGCTGGGACAGGCGGCCATCGCGGCAGCCCGCGAGATCACCATGCGAGCCGCCGCCTGAACCTTCGGGAAATGGGAACAACACCATGTGTCTTGGAATTCCGGGCCGGATCATCCGAATTACGGACGCAGCGCGCAAACTCGCAATGGTCGATGTGAGCGGCGTGCAGCGCGAGGTGAATGTCGCCTGCGTCGTCGAGGATGCACGGCCAGTTGAGGACTGCGTCGGTCATTGGGTTCTGGTCCATGTCGGTTTCGCAATGAGCCGGATCGATGAAGACGAGGCCGCCGCGACACTCCGCGTGCTCAACGAACTCGGCGAGGTCCAACAGGAGCTGGCCGCGATGGCCGGCACGGCGTGAAGCAGACCGCATCATGGCAAGCGACGAAAACGATACGCTGAGGTCCCTCTATCCGTTCCTGCACGGCAGGAAGCAGGAGCCGCTTGCGATGAACGCCGCGCTTCTGGAGGCGGTTGGCGAGAAGGTCGGCCGGCATCGCGACGTGATTGGCACGTTCTTCGCGAAGAACGCCCAGGCGGTCATCGACGCCGCAGGCGCGATTGCGGCCATGTATCAGCGTGGCGGCAGGCTCTTTTCGATGGGCAACGGCGGATCGAGTTGTGACGCGTCGCATGTTGCCGTGGAGTTCCAGCATCCCGTAACGGCGGGCCGCCCGGCTCTAACGGCCATCGATCTGAGCGCCGATCGTACCATGTTGACCGCAGTCGGAAACGACGTTGGCTTCGAGCACATCTTTGTCCGCCAGATCATCGCTCAAGGCAGGTCCGGCGACGCGCTGATCGGTCTGTCGACCAGCGGCAATTCGAAGAACCTGGTGAAGGCCTTCATCAAGGCCAAGGAGATGGGGCTGACAACGATCGGGCTCGCCGGAATGAGCGGCGGCGCAATGGCCACGATCGGGCTGGACCACTGCCTGATCGTAGAGGCGGACAGCATTCATCGCATCCAGGAATGCCACGTGACGATCTATCACATCCTCTGGGATCTGGTGCACTCGCTGCTGGCTGATGACCGCGGCTCGCTGTCGGTGGCGGCGCGCGAATGAATGAAGGGGTTTGGCGTGAGATATGTCGACGAATTCCGGGATCCGGAAAAGGCGCGAAACCTGCTGAAGGAAATCACCGGCCTTTCCGCGAGGCTGCAGAGCGGCAAGGCGCGCCCATTGCAGATCATGGAAGTGTGCGGCGGACACACGCACGCGATCTTCCGCTACGGCATCGAGACCATGCTGCCCGACGAGATCGAACTCGTGCACGGCCCGGGCTGCCCGGTCTGCGTGCTGCCTATGGGGCGGGTCGATGATTGCGTGACCTTGACGGAAATCCCCGGCCTCATCTTCACGACCTTCGGCGATGCCATGCGCGTTCCCGGGTCGAAGAAGAGTCTCCTGCAGGCCAGGAGCGAGGGCGCCGATGTGCGCATGGTCTATTCGCCGCTCGATTCCCTGCGCATCGCGCAGGAGAACCCGGACAGGGAGGTCGTGTTCTTCGCGCTGGGATTCGAAACGACCATGCCGAGCACGGCCATGACGGTGCTGCGAGCCGAAGCCGAGGGCATTACGAACTTCTCTCTGTTCTGCAATCACATCACCATCATTCCGACAGTCAAGGCGATCCTCGATTCCCCTGAACTCGAACTCGACGGGTTTCTCGGGCCGGGCCATGTCAGCATGGTGATCGGCAATGCGCCTTACGACTTCATCGCCGGACAATATCGCAAGCCGATCGTCGTCGCCGGCTTCGAGCCGCTCGATATCCTGCACGCCCTCTGGATGGTCCTGAAACAGCTCGATGAAGGACGATCCGAAGTCGAAAACCAGTACGCCCGCGTCGTCCCCAAGGACGGCAACCCCGTCGCGCTCGATGCCATCGGCAAGGTGTTCGAGCTGCGCGAGTTCTTCGAATGGCGGGGTCTCGGCTCCATCGATCACTCCGGCGTGCGGATGCGCAGACCCTATGAGAAATATGACGCCGAGACCAAGTTCGCCATCCGCTCCACCAGGATCGCCGATCCGAAATCCTGCCAGTGCGGCGAAGTCCTCAAGGGCGTGATCAAGCCCTGGGAATGCAAGGTGTTCGGCACGGCCTGTACGCCGGAAACACCGCTGGGCGCCCTGATGGTGTCGTCCGAAGGCGCCTGCGCCGCGTACTACCAGTTTGGCGATGTCGAAAAAATCCATGCCAGGCGTGCCGAAGTCAAGGCCGTCGAACCCATGATGGCGAGGACAAGGTCATGACGGTCGTCCAACTCACGCCCGCCTCGTCCGCGCCCCGTCGTCAACTGGGCCGCATTCACGTCCCCAATGTCACGATGGCCCATGGCGGCGGCGGCAAGGCGATGCGAGACCTCATTGACGACGTTTTCGTCGCCGCATTCGACAACCCGGCACTTTCGACGATGGAAGACCAGGCGCGCTTCCGCCTCGCCGAACTGACAGCACATGGCGACCGTCTGGCGATGACGACGGACTCCTATGTGATCCATCCCATACGTTTCCCGGGCGGAGATATCGGCAAGCTGGCGGTCTGCGGCACGATCAATGATCTGGCGGTCGGGGGTGCCAGGCCGCTCTATCTCAGCTGCGCGGTCATCATCGAGGAAGGGCTGGACGTCGATACACTGCGAGAGATCGCCGGCTCGATGGCCCGTACCGCGGCCGCGGCCGGCGTCTCGATCGTCACGGGAGACACCAAGGTCGTCGACAGGGGCGCCTGCGACAAGCTGTTCATCAACACGACGGGAATCGGCGTCATTCGCGAAGGCATCGAGCTTGGCGTCGGCCGCGTCCGTCCGGACGACGTCATCATGGTGAACGGCCTGTTAGGCGATCATGGCGCAGCCATCCTGAACGCGCGCGGCGACATGGCGCTATCGACCCCGCTTGAGAGTGATTGTGCCGCCTTGCACGGATTGATCGGCACCTTGCTGGCCGCAGCTCCCGGCACGCGGTTTCTGCGCGACGCGACGCGCGGCGGCATCGCGACGGTGCTCAACGAAATCGCCGAAGCGTCGCAGGTCGGCATCCTCATTCACGAAGAGCGCACGCCGTTGCGCGACGAAGTCCGGGGGTTCTGCGAGATCCTGGGGCTTGATCCGCTCTACCTCGCCAATGAGGGCAAGATCGTGTGCGCGGTGCCGCCGGATCAGGCCGAAGCGGCGCTCGCCGCCATGCGCAACCATCCGCTCGGCCGCGACAGCGCCATCATCGGCCATGCCACGGACGGGCGGCCCGGACGTGTGGTCATGCACACCGTGTTTGGTGGGCGCCGCATCGTCGACATGCTGGTTGGCGAGCAGCTGCCGAGGATTTGCTAGAGCCGGCGCAAGACGGCGCAGCACCAGGACTGGAACGATAGAGAGAGGCTCTCTTATGCCGAGCACTGACGCCGCTGCCATCACGCCCGTCGATGCGACGATGGTCCGTATCATGGACCGCGGAGAGATCCGGGAAATCGATTACGACGGCGCCATGACCAGGCATGTCGGTTCATTGTGGTGGGGCACGGCGGTCGGCTACCGCGCCATGCAAGCCGCGGCCGAAGCCTTGTCGATAGATGGGCTGTGGAGCCGCGACAATCTCTACGTCGTCGGTGCTCACCCCGGGCCGGGCGTACGCGACGCGATCGACCATGTCACCGGTGTCGTCGGGCGCGACCGCTACAGGGTGGTTCTCGAAGCCGACTGCGGCATGAAGTGCAACAGCTCGATGAAGTTCGAATGGTGGGTCAGCGATGGCCGCAGGACGGCGTCCGTCAAGCTCCGCAAGGATTTCGTGCCGCGGGCGTTCTACGAGCTTTCCGACCGGCTTGGAACCGCCGCCGAGACCAAACAGGACAAGCGGCAGTTCGAAATTTTCAAGGTCACGCTCTCGACCCGCATCTGGGCCGCGCCGCTTGCCCGCAACTTCAACGTCGAAGTGGTCGATCGGCCGCTGGCACCCGGCGAACTGCCTGCTGAGGTGCTGCGCGACGACTATTGGAGCGATCTCGAGACCCGACATCCCGAAGGCGTCAGCGTCTAGATTCGACAGCTCACAGAGGAGCAAATGATGGCGAGCGATATGAAATGCGGTAGTCCGGTCATTGCGCCGCTGCGGGCAGCGGCCGGTCTCGGCGCGGTCGTCGCCCTGGCGGCGCTCTGTTGCGACGGCACGGCCTGCTACGCCCAGGCGGAGACGGCGATCAGGTTTCCTACGCTGAGTTCGCAATTGCCGGCGGATATTCCGGGCGGTGCGGGCAACGCGACCATTACCGACGCTGCGGTGTTCGCATGGCAGGAGTTCATCGCGCTCAATTGGCCGGCGGCGAAGCAGACCGGCGTAGCAGGATCCCAGACCCGCGGCGTGCCGGACAACAGCAAGAGGTTCGGTGACGACAGCAGCGGTGCCAACCAGGCGAACCAGCCCGTCGTCTGGGAAACCTACCGTTCCAAGGTCGAGACCTTCCCGGGCGTCGGCGACCCACCGGGCTATGTCAACGATCCGACGAAGGACTACGGCTTCGATGTCGGACCGGCCTATGTCTATGGGACCCGGTCGACAACGTCCCCTCCGAATGGTCCGCCGCTGCAGAACAATCCCGGCGGGTCTCCGCTGAATGTGCCTCCCTGCCAGAACCCGGCGCAGAGCGCGGTGGCAACGCCGGCCTACGTCAATCTGGACGAGATCACCCAGATCGGCCTGGACTCGATGCTCGCGGGCGTATTGCCGTCCTCGATCAAAAAGCCGACGGCCCAGAACGCCAACGCCCAGCCGCAACTGATCCGGTTCCTGGCCAAGGGCAACCGGACTTTCTACGACTACGTGGCGGCCAACACGTTCTGGTACCAGGGAGCGGCGTTCGTGACGGCGAAATCGAATTTCAACACCGCCGCCGTGAACAATCAATATCCGCCGCCGCAACCCACCATCGCGTTGCCGGCCGGCACCGTTCTGGTGAAGGCGGCGTGGCGACAGCTGGCGCCGAGCGAGAACGCCTCCAGCTTCCACACGAAGACCGTCCGCTTCTACGACGAAGGCGCGGGGACCCAGACCGCCTGCTATCGCGAGCAGACCTGGGCCCTGATCGCGCTTCACATCATCCAGAAGACGCCGACTGCACCCAACTTCATCTTCGCTACGTTCGAATATACCAGCAACATCCTGAACCAGAACGGAACTCCGGTCGAGAACAACAACGGCGCGGAGGTCAAGGCGCCGCCGGGCGACGCCATGAATCCGCGGCTTAACTACTTCGACGTCAACAACAAGTACTACAGCCCGGATCAACCCAAGGGCGTTCCGGCGCAGCCCCCGGCGCCGACGCCACCATCCGGTGCAACGCTGCCGCTGGTCCAGGTGACCGGGGCCTATTGCAAGCCGGAGAGCAGCTTGTACTTCCAGGACCTCGACCTCAATGGCGACCCCGTTCCGCCGGCCAATAGCGGCGTTTGCGTGAAAAAGCGCTACTTCGCGATTCCACCGCAAATCCAGCAGGTCAATGCAGCGGCACACGCTGCGCTCTCGAGCTACGGCGCTCCGCCGATATGGCAGAACTACAAACTGGTCAATGTCCAGTGGCAGCCATTCGACATCAGCGACATCGACACCAGCGGCAAGAATTCGAGCCGGCTCTCGTCGACCTTCAGCCTCGCCAACAGCGTCGTGGAGACGGACAACACGCTCCAGCAGTTCTTCGGTGGCCTGTTCTATTATCCGAATGCGAATAACGGCCTGTTCTTCAAATCGGCGTTCGAGATCGATCCGAACACCAGCAAGTCGACCGGCCCCGCCTTCAACATCTATGGCCCCCCCGGCGGCCAGGTCCCGCCGAACCAGTTCACGCGGACCAATATGGGCGGTTGCATGGGTTGCCATGGCCGGGCCCAGCGCGGCGGCACCGATTTCAGCTTCACACTGAGCGGCGGCCCCGTGGCGCAGCCCGAATTTGCGGTACCCACCACCGCGGTCCAGGCGACCGCCCCTGCCGCGCGGGGCTTCCCGGTCGGCTTCGACAAGAGCCGTCTGGAAAAGCTGCACGCAGCTCTTGCCGGACGCTGACCGGCCGTCCCTGCGCTCCGCGCCAGCCAGGCGCGGGGCGCACACACGAGCTGTCCTCCTCACGGCCGCAGCCGTCGGGCGAGGCGATGCGCGAGGACAACATGGTGGTCGCGTGATCTCAGCCTTGCACACCATCCGCACTTATCCATTTGACCCGGGTGTCCCACTCCTCTCGCATTACCCGGCCATGAAACTCGGCCACCGAAAAAGCGTGGACCACTTCGCCGGATTGCTCGCACCGATGGCTCACCAGGCCATGCGCGACGCGCCCCGGCACCAGCAGGACTGGGTGCTGACATCGCCACCGCTGCAGGGATTGCCGTGCGGCGCCAATCTGGTCTGCCGCGCGGCTTACGGCATGATCGCCAAAGCCCTGCCGCCCGGCATGACCCTGCGCCTCGACGCGATGCAGATTCAGGGCTCCAGGAAACCAATCGACAGCGAGGCCGACTTCAAGGGCTACAACGACTACAGCAAGCACGACCTGAAGACCCGGCAGCACTTTCACTTGGCGCGCGATCAGCCCGCACGCTACGATCTTTCCAACTTCGCAGGCCGCCGCGTAATCTTCGTGAACGACATCAACGTTACCGGCACGCAGCTCGCCGTGATCACGAAGCTTCTGGATGGCGCCGGTGTCGAGCGCCTCGACGTCTTGCTGATCGTGAATGTCGAGCGCCCGATCGGACGCACGTTTCCCCAGATCGAGAGCGAGATCAACGCTTCGAGCCTCGCCGGTCTCCCGGACTTCATCGCCTTCCTGCGCGATGGCGAATTCGAAGCCACGGGAAAATTGATCTCGCGGCTGCTGTCCCATGATCCGGATGAACTCGCAGCGATCTTCGACGCGCTGCGCCCTTCCGGGCGACGGGTGCTGCATCGCGCGATCCTTCAGGAGGGCCTCTATGGAGGCCGCTTTTTCAAGGAAAGAATGCAGGTGGTCGAGCGGGCCGTTCTCGAAGAATGAACGATCAGACGATCGGCTGGGGTCCGAGGGAGGCTGGCAATGACCGCGTCGATTTTCGATCTTGCGTATGAAGTCCCCATCATCAAGCCGAAGGTCTATGCCGGGAGCTATACGCGCATCCCCTTCGACTCGACTGACCCACGCCGGAACGAGCCTTTGGTCAGGCTGGAAACCGTCGGCGTCGCCTATGAAGCCCATCACGCGCGGACCGACGGCGGCAACTGGCCGTATTTCGGAGCGGTGCCTGGCGCACGCAAGGATGTCTGGCTGCGCAAGACCGTTGCCGGCATGCTGGCCGACGTCAATGACCTGCTCCGGCCCTACCGCGTCGAGCTGATCGTTTGGGATGGATATCGCACGCTCGCCTGCCAGCAAGGCATGTGGGACTTCTTCTATCGCGAAGCAGCTCGAGCGCTGCCCGACGGAACGCCGGCGACCTGGCGCGCGCAGGCGCTCAAGCATGCCGTCGATCCCAGCGATTTCAGGGAAGATGATCCGGAAACCTGGCCGACCCATGCGACTGGCGCTGCCGTCGACCTGGCGCTGCGCGACCTGCAATCCGGAGATTACTGCGAACTGGGCGGCCGTTTCGAGGACATCAACGACGTCGCCGCTACGGATTATTTCGAGCGGAAACTCGCGCGCGGGGAGATCGCTGATGACGACCCCCGACTGAGATATCGGCGCCTGCTCCATTGGGCCATGCTCAGCGCGGGCTTCGAGAACGATCCGTTCACGTTCTGGCACTATGATTGGGGTAGCCAGCTCTATGTAAAGATGACGCATGCGCTGCGAGCCGATCCGGTCAAAGCCGCCTGGTACGGCTATATCGCTCCCCCTTGAGCGTCGCCGCGGTGAACGCCGTATCAGGCGCTCGCACGACATTGTTGGATTTGCGTGGTCTTGGCTCTCCGGTCGGCGCCCAACGTTGACCCCACTCGAGAGTCGGCATGTCTTCTATTCCGAATTGCAGCGGCTTGCCGGCGTCGATGTTGGACGTCGACGCATACTGCCGATAAAATGTCTGCAGCGCGACGGCGACGCCGTCAGACAGGCCGCAGATCACTCTGCCCGGGCCTACTTGATGCGGGACATCGCACGGACGCGTGTCATACGTTTCAGACGGCGGGCATGGCTGAGCCATCTCGCGGCGATCTCCACCCGAGTTGTGGTCCTAAGTGAACCTCTTCTTCAAGAAGAGGCGCAGGGAAGACCGGGTATCGGCTGATACCCGCGGTCCGCGTGCAACAAAAAGCACGCGGCAGAACCACAGGTTCAGCCCAATATCCGGCCTTCCCTGCGCGACGGTTTTGCGGGTTATAGGCGCTCTCCCCGGGGATCGGCTGTCTTGCCCCCGTCGCCAGCGGATCATCATCACCACCGGCTTGGCATCAGCACCGCGATGCCAGGACCACACCATTTCGCCGTCGCATCGCTCCGTTCGTCGGCCCGGCTGTGACACCAGGCTGCAGAGCAACGCGCCCATCGCATCTCCGGCTCGACGCTCGTGACGATCGCGAAACGTCCCTCTTCAGCGAGCCGGGATGCGCGGAAATGTGCAGGTGATTTGCCCGACGGTGCAAGTGATAAGTCCGCGACAAACTGGCACGACGGGCAGTCGCCGCATGACGGCCATGCGGAAAATTGCTCGTCGTGCAATCTGGCCGAGCCCTGTCGGGAAGCAGAGCTGATCAATTGGCCTCGGTCCGTAGCGTCGACAAAGCGCAGCTGCCCACCGATGTCGGTGACCACCAGCGGTAGGGCACGGCGCTTCGCACCTTGCCCGCCTCGCCGAGCAGGGCGGGCGCTCATCATCCTCCCGCGAATTCGAACCAAGACGCTAGAGCGGCGTTGGTGGCAGCCGGACCGAGTGCACATCCGGCGCCAGAACCGGAGGCCGGCATGACTGTCCGCAAATTCGCTTTGACAGACGTTTCCTTCGCGCGCTCGCCCGGACAGGACGGCGACGTGTTCGCGGCCAATGTCATCGACCAGCGACACGGCGCGCCGGTCAGCATCGGCTACGGGCGTTACGCGCCCAACCAGAGCCTCGTCGAGACGATCGCCGTGGACGATGTCATGGTGGTGCTCCAGGGGCAGCTGTCGGTCTCTTCCGACGGCAGCACGGTGACCGCCGGCGCAGGCGAGATCGTACACATGCCGAAGGGCTCCGCCGTCACCATCCGCTCCCATGACGAGGGTGCGGTGACCGCCTACGTCACCTATCCGCATTGGCAGCAGGCGTCGGGCTGACGCCGCCCACCGCAATGGCGGCCAGGCACAGAATGCCTCGGGACGCCTGACGCGCTCGCAATGGATCAAGCGCTGGGGGCTCGACATCGCCAAGCGCATGCACGCCGAGGTCACCGAGGGCCTCGAGGCTTTTGAGGAACTGGTGCGATCGAGCCCTGTCGACGTCGAGCCACAGCGCGGCGGTCACCTCTACATCGCTCACCGCCAGCGCAATCTCGACAAGATCGCAGCGGAATCAAAAGTACTCAACGATGTGTTCGGCTACGCCTCGCACGTGATCTCGCATGAGGAACTGGCGAACGACTTCGTCAACGAGGCCGAGGCCGTCGGCGCGGTGCACCGCTTGGAACAGGCGTGCATCCGGCCAAGCTCGCCTTCGGCTATCTGCAGATGGCGCGCGCGCTCGGCGCGCGGGTCCATCCCGCAAGCCCGGTCCAGCGCATCGAGCAACGCGACGGGAAGTTCGTGCTGCGCACGCCCGGTGGCGCTGTCGGTGTGAACGGCGTCGGCATCGCCACCTGCGCCTATACGTCGCTCGGGCTCACGCCAAACTTGTCCGGCCGCTGCATGCCGATCCTGTCGAACTCGCTGGTCACACGCACGCTCACCGCGGCCGAACTCACCGACACGCGCACCTTGCGCTTCTACTACCGGCTGCTGCCGGATAACCGGATTCAGATTGGCAGCCGCAGCGCCATCACGGGTGCCGACGCCACGCATGACCGCCACCTCCAGCCGGCCAGGCGAAACGCGACATCGACATTGCGGCTGCGCTTGAATTCGTCGAAGAAGCCTTGCCCGAAGGTCAGGCCGAACTCGACCGAACCGAGATGCCTGCCGGCCGAGACGATCGGCACCACGCCGCGGAGCCCGAGGCCGGCGACGCCGCTCTCGAGCCCGACGATCGGCTTGCGCTCGGCGTTGGCCGCCACCACGGTCTTGCGAAAGCCCGACAGATCGTCGCCGAACTTTGCCGACTGGTGCACGCGCAGAAAGGACGTCGCCGGCGGGGTGTGAAACTGAAACTGGTCGACGCCGTAATCGGACTTCATGCTCGCCATGCCCGCGCCGAACAGCCGCATCAAGGCGTCGCGGTCGTTCTGCGCCATGGCATCCTGGACGGCGGGAATCTTGGCGACCACCGCGCTCATGGCTTCCGCACGGGTCGACTCCAGCTGCAAACGCAAATTGAAGGCGTCATATTGGGCGTGGAGCTCGCGCTCGTTGGCGCGGTCGATGATGCCGCCGATGATCCACATGGCGACCACGAGCACGAACAAGGCCGTCGCAGCGGCACCGATCACCAGAGAAGGTGATCCGGGTTCTCAAGCCACCAAACTTCAACATGCAATCCTCGAACGTTGACCGGTGCTCGAGTATTGTAGCGCTGAAACTAATTATTCCTGAATGAGTCAACCAATGTTGCGAACTAACAGCAAGGGTGCGCAGCGAGGCGAGAGGCCGCCGTCGACACTTCCGCTCCCGCTCCGTTCCCTGCCGCAAAATCTTTTAGTTGCACGACGATCACAACTCAACAAGGACAGACACTCGGCGCCCTGACGGAGCCGAGTGTCTGACGGATCGGAGAGGGCCTAGGCGACAGGACCGCCATGCGCGCGCCAGCGGCTCATGCCGCCGGCATAGTGGCGGATGTCCTGCCGTCCTGCCGCCAACGCCCGCCGCAATGCCGTGGCCGAGCGGCCGCCGGCCTGGCAGATCAGAACTACCGGCTTGTCGTGCACAAGACTGTCCGGATCGAAACGCGACAGCGGATGATTGACTGCGCCCGGAATGTGACCGCCCTTGAACTCGTGCGGCTCGCGGACATCGACGATCACACAGCTGCGCTGCTGATGCGCCTTGACCAGCTCGTCGTGCTCGATGGCCGGCACGCTGGTCGATCCCGTCAGCTTGTTGAACAATCCTGCCAGCATTGGATGAACCTTTCGACTGTTGATGAGGACTGGTCGGACGAAAGCCGCCTAGCCCCGCAAGCGCCCCGCCCTCGACTCGGACGCTTCGACCCAGAAGAAGAACGCCCCTGCGCCAATCGCGAGCGCGACGAACCAGACACCATCCGGCACGCCGGTGATATCTGGCAGCCGCACCTTGCCGAGCGCCCAGACATTGAGGATGTGGGCCTTCACCCAGTCGAAGCTCAGCGCATAGAGGATCGCGCCGACGATCATGCCGAACGCGCCGACCGCGGCATGCACGCTGCCGCTGGCGATCGCGCCGAGCGCAGTGCCGGGGCAATAGCCGTAGACGACCATGCCGATGCCGAACAGCGCCGCACCGAGCGCGACGGCCAGCATGTTGGCATCCTTGACGTAGTATTTGGTGTTGCCGGTATCGACCAGCAGCAGCACGCCGATGCCGCCGACGACGATCGCGGTGCCCATCACCTTCAAGACCGTGAAGTCGCGCAGCCGGAACTGGTTCTCGATCACGTTGCAACTCGTGACCTTGCCCTGCTGCAGGAGATAGCCGAACACGGCGCCCATCAACAGCGGGCCGGCGATGCTCGTCAATGACGTCATGGCCCTTCTCCTATGCTTTGCGGAACATGATGCGCGACACCATCAGGCCGGTCGCGAACATCACGGCGAGGAACAGCCAGCTCGACAGCGCCAGTTGCAGACCGCCTGAAATGCCGTGTCCGCTGGTGCAGCCGCCGGCCAGACGCGCGCCATACATGATGACGATGCCGCCGAGAAACGCAGCGACGAAACGCTTGAACACCGACGGACCAAAGCGCTCCCTCCAGACCTCCGGCACCAGCTCGAGGCGCCAGGTGCCGGAGATGACCGCCGAAAGGAATGCGCCGAGCGGAATGCCGACCAGGAACCAGACGCCATAATCCCATTTCAGCGGCATCGATTTCCAATAGCTGTTGGCGGCGACAGCGTCGGATCCGATCACCGGCACGGCGAACAGTGACGCGATACGCGAAAACGCCGTCGTCACACCGAGCGGGTCGCCGAACCCGGCAAAGGCCACCCAGCTGAGGATGCCGATGCCGGCGCCGACCAGATAAGGCGACCAGTCGATGCGACCGGACTTCCTTGCACCTCCGACCGCGACGTCGGTCATGATCGTCATGACGCCTGTCCTCCCTGCTCGCGCGGCCCGGTGCCGCGATCGACAAGTACGGCACTATATACGTATATTCGAACTTGTGAATGTATTTTTGAGAATATCATGCGGCGCGCAGGCTCCGAGACTCCGTCGATCCGGCGCGACTTTGCCGTTGACCGCGGCATCCGAAGCCCAGCCTACCGGGCTTGCTGCCGCCCCAAACAGGCTCATGACATCGCGCGGCCGACGTCGTGGCCGAACCAAAGATGGGCGAGCCGCTGCGCGGCGAGCAGACAGTGGCGCGTCCCGAATCCGCATCAGGCATGCGCTGCATTGCTATCCGCGCCGCTGCAGCCGGTCGAGACGGCGCCCCGTCCCTCCCCCGCCACCCGTAGAGGCGGCCTGCTAGGCCGCCCTCACGCCGGTGATGAACTTCGTGACCTCGATGCTCAGCCTCGCACTGTCGCCGGCCAGCGACTTTGCGGCGGCCAGAACCTGCGACGCGGCGGTGCCGGTATCGACTGCACCACGCTGCACATCCGTGACGTTGGCCGAAACCTGCTGCGTCCCCGAAGCCGCGTGCTGGACGTTGCGCGATATCTCCTGCGTCGCAGCTCCCTGCTGCTCCACGGCTGCAGCAATCGTCGACGAGATCTCCGACAGCTTCTCGATCGTGATGCTGATCTCCCGGATCGCTCCGACCGACTGCTGGGTCGCGGACTGGATGCCCGATATCTGCTGGCCGATCTCGCCGGTGGCCTTGGCCGTCTGCTCGGCCAGCGCCTTGACCTCGGACGCGACCACGGCAAATCCGCGACCGGCCTCGCCGGCGCGCGCGGCTTCGATCGTTGCATTGAGCGCGAGCAGATTCGTCTGGCCGGCAATCGTATTGATGAGCTCGACCACGTCGCCGATACGGGCAGCGGACTTCGAAAGCTCGCTGACCTGCTCATTGGTCTTGCGGGCCTGTGCCACCGCCTCGTTGGCCATGCGCGCAGAATCCTGGACCTGTCTGCTGATCTCGTTGACGGATGCGGACAGTTCCTCCGCCGCCGAGGCCACCGACTGCACGTTGTTGCAGGCTTCTTCGGACGCAGCGGAGACGGACGTCGCCAGGTTCTGCGCGCGATTGGCCGTATCGCTCAGTCCTCCGGCGTGCCCTTCCAATTTGCTCGACGCGGTCGAGACGGTCTCGACGATCTCGCTGACCACCGTCTCGAAACGGCCCGTCATCTCGTCAAGCCGCCGACTGCGATCCAGCTTCACCTCCGCCTCCCTCGACGCAATATTGTCGGCTACCTTCTTGGCGATCAACGCGACCTTGAAGACCTCCAGGGCGTCGGCCATCATGCCGACTTCGGTCTTCTGGCCGCGATACGGAATCTCCGTCGCCAGGTTGCCCTCGCCGAGCGCTTGCATGGGTCGGATGATCGAGGCGATACACCTGGAAATGTCACGAACGAACCAGCTTCCGATCCCGATGCCAGCGAAGACCGCAAGCGCGATGATCGTCGACATCAGTGTGAATGCCTGGGCGTAGCCATCGGCGGCGACCTTCGTCTCCGCGTCGGCGCCACGATTGTTGAGCTCGATGGACTTCTTCAGATATTCATCCGACTGATTGGCGATGCTCCGGACCGTCTTGTTGAACAGATCACTCGCCTGCTTGGTCGCATTACCGTTCCCAGCGCGCAGAACGTCGAGCACGCCATCCGCCGTCTTCAAATATTGCTCCCAGGCTCGCGACCAGCTCTCGAACAGGTCACGATCCTCAGCCGACGAGATCATCGCTTCATAGGAGCGACGCGCCGTCGTGATGGCCGCAAGCGTCGCCTTCATGTTGCGATCGAGGTTATCTCTTTCTTCGGCCGTGTCGGCGGTCATATAGGCGCGGAGCTGCGCGCGATTGAGATTGATACCGGAGCGCAACTCGCCGAGCACGCGGACGCTCGGCAGCCAGTTCTTGGCAATCTGTTCGGTATGCGTGTTGGTCGTCTGCATGCCGCGGACTGCCAGCAATCCTACCACGGCCATGGCCACTAGCAGCAGCGCAATGACGATGGCCATCTTTGCTCGAATTGAGAGTTGTGACATCTCGCGCGCCTTTGATTGCAGCAGCATTTCGTATCGGTCCACCGCATGATGGCGCCGCATTGCTCGTGAGAGTAACATTGAACCTTCGAAAATTGGTTAATGGAGCAACCGCGGAGTACATAGCAAGCTGGCGCCGAGGCCTGCTATGCGGTGATTCACGAAGACGTCGCGGCGGACGGTGGCGCTACGCTCTGCAGCGGGATCGGCGCCGATCTGGCGGCGAACAGCCATCGGTCGACGACGAAGTCGGTGAGCGCCGCGCCCAGCCACATGCCGCCGAGCACGATCCATGCGGTGAGAGCGAACACCGATGCTCCGGTCACGCCGGCGCCGACGGCACAGCCGCCGGCCAGCATCGCGCCAAAACCCATGAGAACGGCGCCGATCAGATAGCGGCGCATGCCGCGCCCATCCGAGAAGCCTTCCAGATTGAGTTCGCGCGCCAGAGCGGCCGCGACAAAGGAGCCGATGAAGACGCCCGGGATGATGCCGAGATCGAAGCCCGGCTTGAGTTGCGTGCCGGCGAGCACCTGCATCAGCAGCTCCGCCGAAGGACCGCTGAAGGTCAGGCTCTTCAGCGGCACCGGCGAGAACGAAGATTGGCCGAGCTGATAGGTCAGCAGCCAGCCGGCCGCGACTGCGGCTCCTGCTGGCACTGCCGCGCGCAGGATCTTCGGTCCGACCTGAAACTTCGACACCGCGGCGAGGCCTGCCAGGAACCACAGCATGCCGAAGCCGAGCTTCTCTGGCGTGCCGCCGCCGAACAGACCCATGATGTCGCGCGACGGGCCGCCATCGACGAGCCAGAGGTTGGTGAGCCACTCGCGCAGCGGTGAGAGCAGCCCGTGATACGCGGACTGCGCCGTCACAGCGAAGATCAGGCCCGACAGCAGCGCCCGCAGATTGCCGTTGGCCGAGAGCACCAGCAGGCGGCTGGCGCATCCGCGCGCCAGGATCATGCCGCAGCCGAACAGGGTGCCGCCGATCATCGCGCCGGAAATGCTCCCCTGCTGCGCAAGCTGGCGCGCTTCGGAAACGTCGAGCAGGCCCATCGCCACCAGCGCCTGGGTGCCGAGCAGCGCCGAGGCGAAGGTGAGGAGCCACACCGCCAGACGCGGGCCACCATATCCGCGTGCGAACTCGACCGTGGCCGCTCGCAGGCAGAAGCGGCTGCGCTGGGCGAAGAAACCGAACGCGCAGCCGACCGCGAGCCCGCACAGCAGCGACACCAGCTCCTCACCCAACAGGTCGATCAATGCGGTGAGCACGGGCGCTCTCGTTGTTCAGGTCCGCCGCGCGAGGCACCGGGCGGCATCGGCAAAGACATAAGCGCCCGTCATGGGCGCAGATAGGCATATCCGCTCTGCTGCAGCTCAGTGAGACGCACCACGCCACCCTTCTCCGCGACCGCGAAGCCGGGCAGGAGATCGTCGAGCTTCACGCCTTGCGCCTTCATCGTGTTGGCACAGGCCTCGAAGCCGACGCCGGCCTTCATGAGACGCTCGGCGAGAGCCGAGATGGTCTGATCGACCGAGATCGCATGAAAGGCGCGCAACCCCGGACCATGGATCACCAGGCGAATGTCGGCGCGTCCTGGCCCTCCGGTGCCATCGACGTGGTTCTGGAGGTTGCCGAGAACGAACAAAGCGCGGTCCTGATCGGCGAGATGATAGGCGACGCGCTGGCGCGGAGACTCCGTCGCCGCTCGTGCGCTGCCGACACCGAACATTCCAAACACGCCAGCAAGACCAGCTTGCATCAAAGATCGTCGTTCCATGGGTTACTCCTAACGCGCGGCTGCAATGAATCCTGCGATGCGATCAGCGGCATCCTCGGCGGCGAGATCACGAAAGAAGTGATCCGCGTCGTCGATCGTCTCCAGCCGGACACGGCTGCCGGCGCGAGCGGCCAGCGGCGCGAACGAGGCTGCCACGTCCGGCACGGTCTTGTCTTGCGCGGCCGCAAGCACCTGGACCGGGAGACTCACCTCTGCGATCAGCGCAGCCGTGTCCTGGCGCCGGCCGGCGCGATAGAATGCCGCGAAGGCGCGCGCGGTCACCTTGGCATCGCGGCAATAGATGAAGCCCGGCACGGACATCCACTCGCTGCCGCGCCCGGCCGCAATCGCGGCCTCAGCCTTTTCGAGCAGCGGCGCCAATGGCTGGCCGTAGCTCTCGGCATAGGCGGCTCTCAGGGTGGTCTCAATGCCTGCGGTGGCCGGAGCCAGCAGAATCGCGCCTTCAATGGCGGCATTCGCATTGGCGACCAGATAGCGCGCAACCTGATTGGCGCCGCGCGAATGCCCGAGCACAAAGAGGTGCGACGAGGTCTTACGCGCCTCGCTGAGCCACGCCGCGATCTCCGCGATCGCATCATCAGGCGCATAGTCATGAGGCTTGGCGCAGTCGTACATGCCGGTGCGGCCATCGAGGCCGAGCACGAGGTTGTGCGCGAGCGAGGCGATGCCGCGCCCGGCCAGAGCCTTGGACAGGCCCTGGATGGTCTCCATGTCCTTGTGGGCGAGCGTGCCGTGGGTCATCAGCACCAGCGGCACATCGGGCCCCGATTGCGCCGGCAGCCGGAGCGTGCCGAGCGCGATGCGGCCGCCAATGACGAGCTCGCGCGGCTCCTCCGCAGCGAGCGCGACCGATGTCACGAGCGAGACAACGAGAGCGAGCGACCACCGCATCTTCAAGCCCTTCAGGGACGCACGATCGTCCAGTTCTTCTCGGCCAGGTCCAGCAGGGTTGCGACCCCGGTCTTGACCACCGTGACACCCTCGAGCAACGGCGGCAGCCGTCCCTCCTTGCTCGCGAGCGTCTCCAGCGTATTGCCGCAGGCGATGAAGCTCACATTGGGCATCGACCTGGCAAAACCCATGACCCGCTCCCTCACCGGCGACCGATCGGCCAGCAGCATGTCCAGGCCGCCGTTGAAGGCGACGATCACGATCTCGACCTCGCCGCCCTCGCCCGAATAGTGACGCGAAACGTTGGCGGCAACGTCGAGCACCGCGCGCATCTTGGCCGGGTCGTCGTCGCTGATCTGCAGCGCGAGCCTGTGCGGCCCGGCCGCGACAGCGATGGACGCAGCCCCACCACAGGCCACCGCGACGGATGCGACCGCCAACAGCATCTGGCGGCGACTGCATCCCGCAATCGTCACTCGACGCCTCGCGGCTTGCCGTCCTTGTCCTCCGGCGTGACGTCGACCGCGGTCGCCCTCCCGGTGATCTTGACCGGCGCGATGCAGTTCTTCATGCAAGGGTCCTTCTGCCAGAACGCCTTCTCGCTCGTGGCCCGGTCGTCCATGATGAATCCGGCCTCGTTCGGCATCTTGATCGTGGAGAGATTGCTGTTGCTCAGCTCGAAATTCTGGTCGGTGACGACATCGTTCAGGTAGAGCACATAGGCGACCAGCGCATAGTACTCGTCGACCTTCAGCGACTGCGGGCTGCCGAACGGCATCGCGTGGCGGACATAGTCGAACAGCGTCGAGGCGTAGGGCCAGTAGGAGCCGACCGTCTTGACCGGATTGTCTGCCGTCAGCGAGCCCTTGCCGCCCGCCAGCACCGGCCAGCGGCCGGCGCCCTCGCCGAACTCGCCATGGCAGCTGGCGCAATTGTCCATGAAAAGCTTCTCGCCCTGCGCGACGCTGCCCTTGCCGACCGGCAGCCCCTGCCCGTCGGGACGCACATCGATGTCCCAGCCGCGAATTTCCTCCGCGCTGGGCGCGCGGCCGATGTTGAAGCGCTGCGGCGCCTTCGTCTCGATCTTGGCCTCGGTCTTCTCGCTCGGACCGCCGGCAAGTGCCGCCGAAGCTACAAGCGTTGCCAGCGCGGCGGCTGCAATGATGAGCTTAGGCGACCTCGACATTCTCGACCTCACCGTTTGCCTGCACGTGCCAGGTCTGGATGCCATTGTTGTGATAGATGGAGTTGTAGCCGCGGACCTTGCGCAGCTCGGCCTTGGACGGCTGGACGTAGCCGCTCTCGTCCTGCACCCGCGACTGCAGCAGCAGCGGCTCACCGTTCCAGTCGAACTCGTAGTAGAAGCGCGTCAGCGCCTTATCCAGCACCGGACCGTCGAGCCGCGCCGGCCACCAGTTGCGGCCGCCATCGAGCGACACATCGACGCGCTTGACCTTGCCGCTGCCCGACCACGCCAGGCCCGAGACGATCGTAAAGCCCTTGCCATGCCTGATCGGCGCCTGCGGGCTCGGGCTCGTAATCACGGATTTCGCATCCATCGCCCAAGTGAAGCGCCGCGCCTTTCCGTTCGGCAGCAGATCCGTGTACTTCGATGTCTCCTCGCGCGTCTGCCAGGGCTGATCGCCGACCTTGATGCGGCGCAACCATTTGACCCAGAGATTGCCCTGCCATCCCGGCACGACGAGCCGCATTGGATAGCCCTGCTCGGGATACAGCGCCTCACCGTTCATCTTGTAGGCGATGATGCAGTCGTCGAGCGCCTTCTCGATCGGCAGGCTGCGATCCATCGATGCGGAATCGGCGCCCTCCACCAGCAGCCACTTGCCGTTGGTCTTGACGCCGGCTTCTTCCAGCAACGTGCGCAGCGAGACGCCCGTATATTGCACGCAGTGGATCATGCCATGGGTGAACTGGCAGCCGTTGAGCTGGGCGCCGCGCCATTCCATGCCTGAATTGGCCGCGCATTCCATGAAGTGGATGCGGTTGACGCGCGGGTAGCGCTTGAGCTCGTCGAGCGAGAGCAGCAGCGGCCGATCGACCAGACCATGGATCATCAACCGGTGATCGGCAGGATCGACGTCGGCCACACCGCCATGATGGCGCTCGAAGCACAGGCCGTTCGGCGTGATGATGCCCTCCAGCTCATGCAGCGGCGTGAAGCTGACCGAGGACTCGCGCGACGCCGTCAGCCATTCGACGTCGCGGCGGACGACGTCCTTCTCGAACTTGGACGGCTTGCCGTAGGGACGCACGGCTACACCCTCGCCGAGCGTCCGCGTCCATTCCGGCACGTTCGGTGGCTGGTTGGCGGGATTGCCGGCACCGGCACGGGCCTGCGGGGCCAGCGCCGTGGCTGCGAGGCCACCGGCCGCGGTCAGGAAACCGCGGCGCGACGCGCGCGGGGCTGAGGGCAGAGATTTGTCCTTCGACATCGTCGTCACACTCCGGAGACTTTGACGGCCCGGTTGGGCTCGAGACGCACGGTTTTCTGGCGCTGCAGATAGCTCGACACGACCTCCCAGATCGGCGGGCCCTGGGTGCCCTCGTTGACGCTGGCCCAGCCAGCGACCTGATATTCGCGCGCCGGATCGATCGCTGCGCCGGTCTTGATCAGGCGCATGTCCGAGATGCGCTGCCCTTGCGGCTTGTTGACGTCGATCGCATAGGACATGCCGCCGATGCGGACCATGTCGCCGCCCTGCTGGTAGTAGGGATCGACGTTGAACAGGTTGTCGGCGACGTCCTCGATGATCTCCTTCAGGCGCGTGCCGGTCATGCCCATGCGGTAGACCGCGGGATAAGTGATCGCGGTGGCGTTGGTGACGTCCTCGAAGGTGATGTCCTGGCCCGGCATCACGCTGGTGCCCCAGCGGAAGCCCGGCGACAACGCGATCTCCGCATCGCGCTCCTGTAGCAGCGCCTGGCAGATCAGATCATCGAACGTGCCGTTGAAATTGCCGCGGCGATAGAGCAGCGTCTCGGTACGCCCGAGCGGGCGAGCGAGTTCCGCGGCGAACGGCTTGCGCACCTCGGCGATCTTGGCGGCCATCGCGGCATCCGGCGTAATCACGTCGGAGAACAGCGGGATCAGCTTGTAGCGATAGCCTTTGACCTCGCCGTCCTTGACGTCGAGATCGAGCCGCGAGACGAACTTGCCTGAGGAGCCCGACGCAATCAGCAGCGTCTTGCCGATCTTCACGGCCTCGGGCAGCGCATCATGAGTGTGCCCTGTCAGGATGACGTCGAGACCCTTGACCCGGCTCGCCAGCTTGCGGTCGACGTCAAAGCCGTTGTGAGACAACAGCACGACCAGACCAGCGCCGGCTTTGCGCGCCTTGTCGACCTGGCTCTGGACGTCCTCCTCGCGCACGCCGAACGACCAGTTCGGAATCATCCAGCGCGGATTGGCCACCGGCGTATACGGGAAGGCCTGACCGAGCACGGCGATCTTGAGGCCGCCGCGCTCGATCATCGTCGACGCCTCGAACGCCGGCTCGTTCCACTCGGTGTCGCGGATGTTGAGACCGAGGAACGGGAAGCCGAGCGCGTCGACCGCCTGCTTGACGCGCTCGGTGCCGTAGGTGAACTCCCAATGGCCGGTCATCGCATCGGGCTTCAGCAGCGCCATGCAGTCGATCATGTCCTGACCGCGGGTCTTGAGCGACGTCCATGATCCCTGCCAGGTGTCGCCGCCGTCGAGCAGCACCACCTTGTCGCCGCGCTCGGCGCGGATGGCCTTGATGACGGTGGCGGCGCGGTCGAGGCCGCCAATACGCCCGTAGGTCTTGGCCAGCGCCTCGAAATCCTCCGATGTCAGCGCGTAGGCGGACGACGATCCCGGAGCGATGCCGAACTTCGTGAGGAAGTCCTTGCCGGTGACGTGCGGCGGCTGCCCCTTGGCGTCGCCGACGCCGAGATTGGTCGACGGCTCGCGGAAATACAGCGGCATCAGCTGCCCGTGAATGTCGGTGACATGCACGAGCGTGACGTTGCCGACCGGCTCGAACGCCAGCAGCTCCTTCTCTGTCAGCTTCTGCTGCGCAAAGGCGCGGGACGTGCCGGCGAGGCCGGATCCGCCCGTCAGGGCAGCCGCCGCCAATGCGACCTGAACGAATTCGCGACGCGATATCATGATGTGTCTTCCTTGTGTCCGCTAGTTGCGGACCGACGGTGTCTCGACGGGCAGGCCGATGCCGCGCCAGGCGACGTAGACTTCGAGCGCGAGGAACTCGTCCGACAGCGGCTTGTAGGGCACGCCGCGAACGTCGAACATGCAGCCCTCGAACCGTTCGTGCAGCGGGATCAGGCGCTGATCGCGCAGCCGGTAGGTCGGAAAGCCGTTGGTCTGGCCTTGGCTCAGAAAATCAGCACGCATGAACTTGCCGTTGTTCTTCTCATGACAGGAGGCGCAGGCGAGATCGAGCTGGCCGACCCTGGTGTAGTAGATCGCCTTGCCCTTCTCGAACCAAGGCGACATCGGGCCGTCCGTCTTCACCGCCACCGGCATGCCGCGCGACTGGAAGCGGACGAAGGTCGTCATGTCGGTCAGCTCCTTGGACTTGAAGGCCCAGGGCTCCGCCTTCATGTGCTCGGTGCGGCAGATGTTGATCTGCTGCTCGAGATTGACCGGCTTGTTGAGCTTTTCGCTCCATTTCGGCATCGCCGCACCGACGTCCTTCATGCTCGTCTCGGCATCGCCGTGGCAGCTCATGCACGACTTGCCTTCGCTGCCGTCGACCGCCTTCCAGACGTCGGCGGCCCGCTCCACCGAGAGGAAGCCCGGATTCTCCAGGTCGTCGTCCTGCAGCGCGCGCGTTTCCTTGGTGCGGAACTGATAGCCCGAGATGATGGTCTGAAAGACGTGGCCGGGAGGCGCCGGAATGCCCTTCCGTTCCGCCTCCTGACCGAACGTCGCGATGGCCGAGAGGGTCAGCGCAGCCGTGGCCAGGACAGCGAGAGAACCGTAGCGAATGGACATCCGTCACTCTCCGTAGCGATCACACGCTGCCGATCAGGCCTTCAACGCGATCTTTTCCTCGGCCGTCACCACCGAGCCGTCGTCATCCGTCCAGGCGAACTTGAACGTGCCTTCCTCGTCGATCTTCGCGTCGAACTGGATGTACGGATTGGCGGAGATCGCCGGCTCCAGCACGCAGGAGAACACCGGCTTGCCGTTGAACTCGCAAGCGAACTTGTTGATGATCTTGCGTGGGATCGGCTTGCCCTGCGCATCCTTGCGCTGGCCCGATTCCATCAGATGCGAGACCAGCGTCTTGATCTGGATGATCTCGCCCTTCTTGGCTTCCTTCGGAAGCTTGATCCGCGGCTTGTCTGCCATGTTGCTTTCTCCCCTGTCTCAGCCGCCGCAGCCGCCGATGGTGACCTTGACGGTCTTGCGCTCGGTGAAGAGCGAGCCGTCGCTCATCTTCGCGATCGCGATCACGTTCTGGGTCTGCGCCAGACGAATACGGATCGACGCCTCGGCCTTGCCGGACATCGGTGTGAACATCAGCGTCGCGACGCCGGCGTTCGGATTGCCGTCGGCCACGAACAGCACTTCCTTGACGTAGTTGTCCGGCGTCATCGGGCTTTCAACCGAAAGCGCGAGCGGCACGGTATTGCCGTTCTCGGCGATTTCAGGCAGATCGAGCGTGATCTTGCCCTTGGCCGCTTCCTTGCCGCCGGTGAACGTCTTGATCAGCTCGGCCGCGTCGTTGCTCGGCTCGGCGTTGGCGGCCATCGGCATCACCGTCAGGGCGACGAAACCGCCGCCGAGAAGGAACGCCTGTCGTCTATTGATTGCGCCCATGCATCATCCTCCAGAGGCGGTTATTTCAATGTTTCGAGAAATGCGACGACGTCCTCGACCTGCGCGGCGGTGAGGACGGGCTTGCCGACGAACTCCGGACGCACGCGATTGAGGCCGTCGTTCTTGTAGAAGGCGGGCATCACCGTATCGACGAAGATTCGCTTGGGATCGGCAACGATGAGGCGCAGCTGCGCCGTATTGTAGCGACCAGCGACGCCGTCGAGCGACGGACCGAACTCACCGTGAAACTCTTCGGATTTGAGCTGCGACACCTGGTGACAAGCGAGGCAATTGCCCAGCGTCCGCGTCAAGAACACCTTCTTGCCGGCATCGGCATTGCCGGGCGCGCCCGTCAACGATTTCGGAATGGCATCGTCGACGACGTCGAGCCTGATCGACTCGTCGCCTCGCGCTGTTGCTGACAGCAACGCGCAGAACAAGGCAGCCGGGATCAAACGGCGCATGCTTCCACCCTGACCGACGAGGCTTCCCCTCGCCTGCTCATGTTCGACGAACTTACGGCTCGTCATATTCACAAATTATGATTTGATAATGTGACTAATGTCAAGCCGATTTCGATGCGGCGGCACACTCAACCTTTAGACGCGGCGAGATAGTCGCGGAACGTGCCGCGCTCATAGGCTTCGTCGCGCACGAAGCGAAACATTGCGAGGAAGTGCGGCGGCTTGAGATAGCCCGGCGCACGCGCCACCTCGCGTGCGAGCGGCTCCTTGGCTGCGACGCCGTCGGCGGAGGGCGGAAAGAACTGGAAGGTCGGCGTGAACCGGATGGCGTAGCGCTCGGCGAGCTCCTTCTCGGTGAGCTCCTTGCCGTCGAAGTCGGTCACCTTGCGGGCGCCGAGCAGATTGAGCTGCAGCACTTCGAAGTTCGCCCGGATGTAGTCGGTGATGGCAGGATCGGCAAAGTTCACCAGATGCGTCTCGCGGCAATACGGACAGCCGCGAAGCTCCCACATGATCGCGAGCCGCTTGCCTTCCGATGCCGCGCTGTCGAGATCCTCGCGGAGATCGAGGAAGCTGTTGAGGAACCACGGCTGATGATACAGCCCGTCGTCGCCGAGCGCCGCGTCCGCTCGCGCCAGCGTCGGCACGGCGCCGAGGATGGCCGCGGCAGGCAGCATGGCCATCAGATCGCGCCGCGTCATCGTCCCGGTCGAAGTCATGAGCCCGCCCAGCGCGCTTTGCCAAATCTTTCGAAGTTCGGTACACCATATTCGAATAATAGAATGTGAAAAGGACATTCGATGCTGCGCCGCGCCATCATTCTGTCCCTCGTACTGTCGTGTCTCGTCCCGAGCGTCCATCTGCATGCCGCAGAGAAAGCGGACATCGCTGCGCTGATGCCGGCGGCGATGGGCAGCCTGCGCGCCGCTGCGAGCTATGCGCGCACCGGCAATATCGGCCTCGCGCAGACCGAGCTCGACGATGCCCGGCGGGCCTGGGCAAAGCTCGGAGGACTGACCGCGCGCGCGGCAGGCCCCCATTCGGACACGTCGCTTGCGGAGCTGATCGCGGGCGGAAGCGATCGCCTGAGCAAGGCCGACGCGGCGCTGGCCGCCGGTAATGGCGCCCGCGCTGCGGCGGACATCGCCGCGCTGCGCCAGTCGATCCACGCGCTGAGACGCGATGCCGGTATGATCGAGCTCAGCGATTGCGTGTTCGAGCTCGCCCCTGTCATGGACGCATTGCGCAACGTCGCGACGCGGTTCGCGGCGAACACCGCCGCGCCCGACGATGTCGTCGAAGCCGGCGCCGCTCTGCACGCCCGGTTGCAGCGCTGCAACGGCCTCGCCGCGCCCGACATTGCGGGCCAGGCCGAATTCCGCCGCCTGATTGACGGCGCCACCGCGAGCGCCGCGGAGATCGGCCGTGCCGCGCGCGAGGGCGATGCCGGCCTCGTGCATCGCTTCGAGATCGAGCTGCAATCCTTTGTCAATCTGCTCGACTTCCGCTTCGGCTGATCAGCCGATGGTGGTGAGCGAGGGAAAGCGCTCGAAGATCCATTGCGACATCTCCGGAATGACCCCGGCGAGAAAGGCCACGCCGGTGAGGACGAGAAAGCCGCCCATCGCCTTTTCAACCCATGGCAGATGCGGCTTGATGCCCTTCAGCATCGTCATGAACTGCCCCGTGAAAGCCGCCGCGATCAGGAACGGGATGCCCGTTCCGACCGAATAGGCCGCGAGCAGCAGCGCGCCCTTCCCCACGGTGGCCTCCGCGCCGGCCATCATCAGCACGGCAGCGAGCACCGGCCCCGCGCACGGCGTCCAGCCGAAGGCGAAGGCCAGCCCCATGACGAACGCCCCGAGCAGGCCGGCCGGTGTGCGGCCGACATCGATCGTCGCGCTCCGGTACAGCAAGGGAATCCTGAGCACCCCGAGGAAATGCAGCCCCATCGCGATGATAACGAGCCCCGCGACCATGCCGAGCTGGCCGAGATGACCGGCGATGAAGCGGCCGAAGACGGAGGCTGTCGCACCGAGGCCTATGAACACCAGCGAGAAGCCGGCGACGAAGCACAGCGCCGTCAGCATCGTCCGCCGACGCTGGACCATGCCGCCCTCGGTCATCGGATCGGCCGCCGAGATGCCGGCCATGTAGCACAGGAACGGCGGGACCAACGGCAGAATGCAGGGTGACAGGAACGACAGGAGGCCGGCGGCGAGCGCAGCGCCGAGCGTGACGTCGAGATCCATCTATCCTCCCGCGGCCCAATGATGAGGCCCGCCTGCACGGCAGGATTCGGAAATCGTGCACTGGTACATATTCGAATTTAATGATAGATTGGCCGGAGAGTCCAGAGAGGATGGCAGCATGCCCGGTCAAATCACAGCGCGCAGGCTCGCAACGCTCGCCTCGGCCGCGATCGCCGTGCTGTCCCTGTCGACCCCGCTCCTCGCCTCCGAGCTCGTGATGTTCGAGCGCCCCGGCTGCGGTTGGTGCGCCCGGTTCAATGCCGAGATCGCGCCGATCTATGGCAAGACCGACGAAGGGCGCGCCCTTCCGCTGCGACGGGTCGACCTCACCCAAAAGCTGCCGGCGGATCTCGCCGGCATAGACCCCGGCGCCTTCACGCCGACCTTCGTGGTGGTCGACCAGGGCCACGAGATCGGGCGGATCCGCGGCTATCCGGGCGACGCGTTCTTCTTTGGGCTGCTCGGCCGCATAATGAATGCTACAAGCGGAACGCCGGCCCGCTCCTGACGGACAATCGAGGATCCCAAATTCATGCCGCTGCCGAAGTTGAAGGACATCGAAACCTCCGCCGAGCTCGAGCAGATGATCGAGAAGGCGCGGGAAGCCAGCGAGATGCTCAAGGCGCTGTCCCACGAGTCCCGGCTGCTGCTGCTCTGCATCCTTTCCGAAGGCGAAAAATCCGTCACCGAGCTCGAGCAGTTTCTCGGCGAGCGGCAGTCGACGGTGTCGCAGCAGCTCGCCCGTCTCAGGCTCGACCGGCTGGTGACGACGCGGCGCGACGGCAAGACGATCTATTACAGTCTCGCCAGCGAGGACGTCCGCAAGATCCTGACCGCGATCTACGACGTCTTCTGCGAGCCGGTCCGCAAGCGCCGCCGCTGAAGGTCCCGCTTGCGTTGCGACGTCGTCGGCCCCGCAGTAAGCGGGCGCGAACGCCGGCAGCGGCCTTCGCAACAGCTCTGGCTTCGCCGTCGATCCTGGCGCACAATCGCCCGGACAAGAACAAGGACATCGGGGAGGCATGCTCAGTCCGTCAGCTTTGACGTTCATGTGCGGACTGCTGGCAGGCGGCGTGCTCGGGGTCGCCGGCCGCGCGGGTCGCTTCTGCACGCTCGCGATGCTCGAGGACGCCTTCTTCGGCGCCGACACGCGGCGGCTCAAATCCTTCGCCTTGGCTGCGGCCATCGCGCTGGTCGCGACCCAATTGCTCGCCGGCTTCGGCCTCGTCGATCTGTCCCGCTCGATCTATCTGACCTCCTCCATTCCGCTCGGCGGCGCCATCCTGGGCGGCTTGTTGTTCGGGATCGGCATGGCGCTGGTCGGCACCTGCGGCTTCGGGACCTTGGTTCGCATCGGCGGCGGCGATCTGCGCGCCATCGTGGTCTTTCTCGTGCTCGGCGTCTCGGCGCTGGCGGCGATGCGCGGGCTCATTGGCTTCATGCGCGTCGGCCTGATCGAGCCGCTGTCCGTGCGTCTGCCTGACGCGATGACCCAGGGCATGGACTCGCTGCTGTCGCCTGCGCTCGGCTCCTATGCCAGGCCTGTTCTCGTCTCTCTGATGGCGGTGGCGCTCGCGGCCTGGGCGCTGGCCGATGGCCGGCTGGCAAGATCGCCGCGGCTGTTGTTGTCGGGGCTTGCCGTCGGCGGCGCGGTCGCCTTCGGCTGGTTTGCAACGGGATGGCTGGGGAATGACGATTTCGATCCGGAGCGGGTCGCCTCGCTCACCTTCGTCGCGCCGCTCGGCAACACGGTGCTGTACATCGCCACGCTCTCCGGCAGCCACGCCGACTTCGCGATCGGCTCGGTCCTGGGCGTCATCCTGGGGTCCTTCGCCGCCGCGATGGTCTCGCGCGTCTTCCGTTGGGAAGCCTGCGACGACGCGCGCGAGCTGAAGCGCCACATGATCGGCGCGCTGCTGATGGGCACCGGCGGCATCATGTCGATGGGCTGCACCATCGGCCAAGGCCTGTCCGCATTCTCGACCCTCGCACTGTCGGCGCCGCTCACAATGCTGGCGATCGCCTGCGGCGCACGCCTTGGACTCGAATACACCATGACCGGCGAATGGCGGCCGGCCTTGCGCAACCTGCTCCGGATGAGCCATTGACGTCTGCACGCAAGGGGAATGATCCCGCGCGTCCCGGCGCGACATCGTCAGGGGCACCTTCTCCACGTTTCAAACACCAGGCATGACTGCGCCATCTCGCGGCTGCTTCCGCCCGAGCTTTGCAATCAGTCGACCTCTCCTTTGAAGAAGAGGCGCAGGGAAGGCCGGGTATCGACTGATACCCGCGGTCCGCGTGCAACAAAAAGCACGCGGCAGAACCACAGGTTCAGCCCAATATCCGGCCTTCCCTGCGCGACGGTTTGACGGGTTATAGGCGCTCTCCCCGGGGATCGGCTGTCTTGCCCCCGTCGCCAGCGGATCATCATCACCACCGGCTTGGCATCAGCACCGCGATGCCAGGACCACACCATTTCGCCGTCGCATCGCTCCGTTCGTCGGCCCGGCTGTGACACCAGGCTGCAGAGCAACGCGCCCGTCGCCTCCCCGACTCGACGCTCGTGACGATCGCGAAACGTCCCTCTTCAGCGAGCCGGGATGCGCGAGAATGTGGAGGTGATTTGCCCGACGTGGCAAGTGATTAGTTTGCGGCAAACTGGCACGACGGGCAGTTGGCGCATGCGGGGCATGCGAAGATTACCCGTCGGGCAGATGGACAGGGTTAGGAGATAACCGTGGGAAGCCGTGGCCGAATACGGACATGACCACGGAGAGAGGACCGTAAACGGACGTGGATGCACTAGCTTCGTGCGGGCCCCGCTCTAAACGGCGCAACGAGGGGAGTTCGATAGCGAGCGAAGCTAAGGAGTCTTATGCGGGCCAGCAGGCGCCACCGAAATCCCGTCACCGTAATCCTACGGTGAAGTTACGCCGCTACTCACGGCTGGTATGCGTTGGCTCATGCCCCTCTCCGCGTTGCCAGCTTGCCGCAGGAAGGCTGCTGAGCTAACAACTTCGATGTCCACGATATTCACGTAGAAGAGTAATACCATTAGCACGCAATCCACATTTCTTCAGTTTTATCAATGCATTAGATCGACAATTAATATTTCCGCGCTTACCAACAATAGCTAGTGAATAGACGCGCTCTTGATACTATGCGAGACATGCATATATTTCGCGAAATCGTTCATAGGAGAATCGATTGGATACTTCCGATGAATTGCTGAAGGCTATTTTGGCTACTGTTGCACGGAATACATTTCCGCCTGCGGTTATTACCAAGATTGTGGCTCCGACCTCGGGAAGCGAAAAACAGCTCCTGGCGTACAACCTGTGCGACGGGCAGACGCCACAAGCCGAGATTTGCAAGAAAGCAAAACTCGACAAAGGAAGCTTTAGCCGCTCTCTAACGAAGTGGATAGAAGCCGGAGTCGTTGTGCGTATAGGCAGCGAGCGCCTGCCTCTACACGTTTATCCGCTCACCAAGGTCTCGGCGAGAGACGAAGATTAGGCCATGAACGAAGAAATACTGGAGAAGCTCGACATCCTCATAAGGCTGCAAGCTGCAGCTCTGACGGCGGCGATGGAATCTTCAAAGGAAAAGATCCTATTCCTTTCGGCCGCAGGCCTCCGCCCAACGCTGGTCGCTGACATCCTCGGGACTACAGCCAACAACGTCAACGTCACGCTGTCGAAGAGCCGCAAGCCGTCGAAAGCGAAGTAAAGCAGGGGAGCGACCATGGAAAGCAACGAAACTCTGGAGGAGCTACGCGCCATCAAGATGCTGCTCATCCTGAATGCGCTCGCGCAGGGCTGCCAGCAGAAGCACGTCGCTGCGGCGCTCGGCATTAGCGACGCCACGCTAAGCCGGATGTTTCCGAAGGGATTCGCCAGGGAAATTGCCAAAATTGTTGAACGCCGCCTTGTTCACACGGACACGGCATGACGGAAGAACAGGCCGCTCAGATAATCAAGGAATTGGAAATCATCCGCAAGCTTAAGCTCGCGGAAATGCTCGAGCGCGGCTATTCCCAATCACAACTCGCACAAATCCTCGGCGTGAGCCAGCCTACAATCAGCCGTATGGCGCCGAAAGTAACCGGCAAGAAAGGCTGAAGCGATGATAGGCAGGACCGCCGTAATCGACTGGTCAGGCAACTACGAAGAGAATTGCGAACGTCTTGCGAAGCACCTCGGCACTAGCAAAATCCGTCGGAAGTTGTTCGATACAATATACGGTCGCGGATCGAAACCGCGATCGCGCAAGCAGATGCGTATCGATGCCCAGCTCAAGGCGGGCGACGAGCAACAGGCCCAGAATGAACTAGACCATCTTGCGCGTTATGGCCTTATCCGCCGCGAAGATAATAATGGGCAAGTGAAAGATGGCAGCAAGTATTTGTACAGTAAGGATTCAAACGTTCGCGCCCATCGCAAGATGATCGTTAAGTTCGCCGATAATCCCAAGCTAGCCGCAGCTATACCGACCAAGCGAAGGCCCGCGGTGAAGGTATCCAACGTAAAGACTGTCACCGTTCGCGCGCTAAAGAAGCTCAAGCGACTCAATGTGTTGTACTTGACAGCCAATCCCGACGAGCAAAATTCATTGCGGATCGATGCAGAAGTTCGGCAAGTTCAAGAAGCCGTGCGTGGATCAAAGCTACGAGACAACATCGAATTACTTTATCGACCTGCTGCGGACCTCGATTCCTTAGTCGACGGACTGAATGATTATGCGCCTGGAATTGTACATTTTTCGGGGCACGGCTACAGCGGAGGCCTCGCTGTCGATCACGCTAAGGTCACTCGGCCGAAGAGAAGGATTCTGACATTTGAGCATCTTGGAAAGGCGTTCGCCGCAGTCGATACTCCTCCTCGGGTCGTCGTTTTGAACGCATGCGAAAGTGCTGGCGCAGAAAAGGCGTTGTTGCCTTTGGTTTCGGCCATTATCGTGATGAGGGACAGCGTAAGCGATATTGCGGCAACGGCATTAGCAACCCGTTTCTACGCAGCGATTGCTGCCGGTCAATCACTGAAGTCCGCATTCAAGCAAGGTGTGCTTGCAGTAGAGCATGCGTCAATAAATGAGGCCGACATTCCGCAGCTAATCACTGCGCCAGGCGTGAATTCGGCCACTTTTTATCTCGTGTAACTCACGGAGGAACGCGATCTTCGCTACCCGATGAATGCCGGTAGACCAGAGTTCTCCTGGGGGTGATATGCTGAAAGCGCTGGCAATGAGGCACCGAAAAGCGCGGAGGCTCAGGATTGAGTAGCGTTAGAGGCGCCCCACGGTCCTTCTCAATTTTGTACATAGGTCGAGGGCGGAGCCCAAAGTCCATTGTGTGATAGACTATACTGATAAAGAATGGTGCCACTTAGATTTTTTTTTGCGCCCGGTGGCGAGTGGGATTACAATGCTTGTTGATGTCTCCTGCTGGCATTTTGAGTACCTGCACGACACACCGCAGGATCGCGCGCTTCGCGCATACGATGCGTCACTCGTGCGGGGTCCAGAGTATTACGACTTCCCCGACACCGAGGCCCTGCTGAAGCACCTGGACGGGCCTGGGGACGACGACCGCTGCCGATTTCAGCAGAGCATAGCGGAGCGGCTAGGGCAGGACCCGGATGTCGCGGCTGTAAAAGCGCTCCGCACACCGCTCAAGAACCTAAAACACTTTCGGGCTTATCGTCGCCGCCAATATGACAAGTACCATGCGGCGGCTCGGCAGATTGCTGACGGGAAAGCGTCGACGACGGATCGAAAGCTTATCGACGAGTTCGACCTCGAGTTCAACGCCTCCAAGATATCACTAGACCCGGGTCAGATCTTGTTTCATGGCCGATGCAACGACCAACTCGTCGCAGAGCATCCCTACCCTAGCTACGTCTCTGCTACACTCGATCCCATCGTTGCCCTAAACAGCGCTTACAGGCGGGCTGGCGTTGACTGCATCAATGGACGCCCAATCGTTCTGGTACTTAAGTTGTGCGTGTCGCTGCGTTCGCTATGGGGCCACGTCGGGAAGTCTCAGGAATGGGAGCTGCTCCTGCCACGCGGCATAGATTGGAAAGAGACAGAGCGCCGGCCGGGGAAGGCCTTCGACATCATTCACGCCACAGCAGTTGCCGAGCCCAAACGTCCGAAAACATGAGGTCAGCTTACGAAAAACCGGCTTTTGGAGCGGCCAGTATTGATCTGGAGTGGCGCACCGCGGCAGTTGCACCCACGGCAGTGACCGCATTGGAGCCGAACAGGCCAAGCACCGCCGAGCAGCAGCCCCGTGCCAACCTAAATTACGACCTTCGAGACCAGGATGATCCTTCGACGCTCGGCAGCTTCGGCGAGCTCCTGTAGCCGCGCCTCCATTCGGGATATCTTTCGCTCGAGCCGTCTTGATCCATCAGACCAACTGTTCTCCGCGATCTTTGCACCACGAAGCGATTGGGCCTGCGTCGCTGGCGTCAGATCAAGACTTGAACGACCCCACAAACCTCCGGTCAGCCGCATCCCAGCCGTCGGGCGGTTTGAGGTTCATGACCTGCATGAGGAAGGTGTGCGGTCCGGAGAGGCGAACACGCTCCTGGCGAGCGCCGGGGCCGGATGACGGCGCCACGGAGGATGGCCAGCAGATAGCACCACGATATCCGCTCGTGACGGCCTACCCTACTCCCACTCGATCATCTTGAGCGTGACTAAGACATTGATCCTAAAGGCTTTTGCCGAGATGTCGTCTCAGGACGCCGATTACGAGACCGGCGATTTTCTTTCATCTTGATTCCACAGGAATATTTTGCGCGCTCATGCCGAGGTCCCCTTCAGCAACTATCGGCTACTATTGCCCTGCACAGCAATGAGTAACTGCTGACCTTGGAGTCAGCCGCTAGCGAATGAGAGCTGAGCGAAGACCATAGGTCGCTGTCGGCCGGCGACGCAAGCTCTGGACGCTGCAATGGCCGACATCCTCCCCGCTTGCCGACGATGTATCACGGCCACTCCGCGCAGCAGCGCCGTCGCGACGATCCTGGAGCGTTCGCAGGGATGTCGATCAAGGCAGCTCGGCGACACGATGACAGGCGACGTAGTGGTGTGATCCGATCGCATCCAACGCAGGAAGACGCTGCGCGCATTTGTCAATCGCGGCCGGACAGCGCTGCGCGAAACGGCAGCCGGGCGGCGGGTCAACCGGACTCGGCGGATCGCCCTTGACGAGATGGCGGCGTTTCAATTCGTCGCGCATGGGTCCGGGCGGCGCGGCGGCCGCAATCAGAGACCAGGTATAGGGATGGCGCGGCGCAGCGAATATCTCGGCGGCGGGCGCCTGCTCGACGATCTTGCCGAGATACATCACCGCGACCTCGTCGCAGAATTTCTGGATCACGCCGAGATCGTGCGAGATGAAGATGTAGGTGAGATCACGCTCGCGCTGCAGCCGTTTCAACAGATTCAGGATCTGTGCCTGGATCGCCACGTCGAGCGCGGATACCGCCTCGTCGCAGACGATCAGATCGGGCTCGGGCGCCATCGCCCGCGCGATGCAGAGCCGCTGACGCTGGCCGCCCGAGAATTGATGGGGAAACAGATCGGCTGCCTGCGGCGGCAGGCCGACGTCGCCCAGCAGCCTGCGCACCCGCTCGTCGCGCTCGCTGCGCGTCCCGATTCCGAGCAGGTCGAGCGGCTCGCGGATCTGGTCGCCGGCGCGGCGGCGCGGGTTGAGCGCCGAGAACGGGTCCTGGAAGACGATCTGCAGATGCCGCCGCACCTCGCGCAGCGGCCGACCGGTGAGGCTGGCGATGTCACGGTTGCCGAACACGATCTGGCCCGATGTCGCCGGCACCAGCCGCATCACCGCTTGCGCGGTGGTGGACTTGCCCGAGCCGCTCTCACCGACGATGCCAAAGGTGGTGCCGCGGCAAACGCGGAAGCTGATGCCGTCGACTGCATGGACGAAAGACGGCTTGCCCTGGCGGCGGCCGGCCGGGAAATGCACGACGAGGTCGTTGACGTCGAGCAGCACCTCGCGGGTGCCTGTCCCGCGGATCGCGTCAGCCAAGCTCATGCGGCGATCTCCGTCTTGCGCCAGCAGGACACCGCGTGGCTCGGCGCGATCGGCTCGAGCGCCGGCTGCGGCTGCGCGCGGCAAACGTCGCGGGCCTGCACACATCTTGCCAGAAAAGCGCAATCGGCGCCGCGCGCGCCGAGCGGCGGCACCATGCCGGGGATCTCGCCGAGGTCGACCCAGGGCTGCGGCGCCTGCCCCAATGCGAGGTGCGGGACGCAGCCGAGCAGACCGCGCGTATAGGGATGGCGCGGTGCCGTCACGATCTCGCGCGAGGCCCCGGCCTCGATGCAGCGTCCGGCATAGAGCACGAGGATCTCGTCAGCGAGTTCAGCGACTGCACCGAGATCGTGGGTGATCAGCAGGATCGCCGTCCCGGTGCTGCGCTGCAGTTCGGCCAGCAGGTCGAAAATCTGCGCCTGCACGGTCACGTCGAGCGCGGTGGTCGGCTCGTCGGCGATCAGCAGCTTCGGCCGCCCGGCCAGCGCCATCGCGATCATGACGCGCTGGCGCATGCCTCCCGAAAGCTGGTGCGGATAGGCATCGATCCGCTGCTCCGCGGCCGGAATCTGCACCGCGCGGAGCAGCTCGACGGCGCGCGATCGCGCCGCGGCCCGATTGAGCCCCTGGTGCCAGCGAAGCACCTCCCCGATCTGGTCACCCACGGTGAACAGCGGATTGAGCGCGGTCATCGGCTCCTGGAAGATCATCGACATGGCGCTGCCGCGCAAGGACCGCATCTCCTTCGCCGGCAGGGTCAGCACGTCCCTGCCCTCCAGCACGATGCGGCCCGAGGTAATGACGAAATCCTCCGGCAGCAGCCGCATCAGGGCCAGCGCCGTCATGCTCTTGCCGCAACCGGATTCGCCGACCAGCGCCAGGGTCTGCGCCGGAGCAACCGCGAACGACAGGTTCTCGATGACGGGTACAAGGCGGCCGGCCCCGTTGCGCATGCTCACATTGAGATCATCGACTTCGAGCAGCGCACCCATCATGACCTCCGCCGCAGACGCGGGTTGATCGCGTCGTTGAGGCCGTCGCCGACCAGGCTGATCGCGAGCACCGCAAGGAAGATCGCCGCGCCTGGGAACATCACCGCCCACCACGCATCGAGAATGTAGTTGCGGTTCTGGCCCAGCATCAGCCCCCAGCTCATGACGTTCGGATCGCCCAGGCCAAGGAAGCTCAGGCCGCCCTCGAACAGGATGGCGACACCGATCGCCAGCGTGGCCGACACGATCACCGCGGGCAGCGCATTCGGCAGCAGCACAAGCAGGATCAGGTTGGCGCTGGATGCGCCCGCCGCGCGCGACGCCTTGACGAAATCGAGATCGCGCAGCCGCATGAACTCCGCCCGCGTCAGTCGCGCCACCGAGGTCCAGCTCACCCCGCCGATCGCGAGCGTGATCGTGGTCAGCTTCGGCCCGAACAGCGTCACCAGCACCATCGCGAACAACAGCGGCGGCAGGATCTGGAAGAACTCGGTGATCTTGACCAGCCCGGCATCGATGGCGCCGCCGAAGAAGCCGCTGACGGCGCCGACGACGAGCCCGATCGCGATCGTGATCAGCGCCGCGGCGGCGCCGACCGCGAGCGTCGCGCGACCGCCGTAAATCAGTCCGGCCAGCACGTCGCGGCCGAGATAGTCGGTGCCGAACCAGGCATCGGCATCCGGCGGCATGAACGGCGCGCCGACGAGATCGAGCGGATCGACCGGATAAAGCGACGGCCCGACCACGGCCACCAGAATGATCAGGACCAGCATCCAGGCGCCGGCCACGCCCGACGGACTCTTCATGAACTGCCACAGGGCCAGGCGCCAGGGCGGCACGGCCGCCGGCGCGGAAAGATCGATCTGCGGCGTCGCCATCGGCGAGGACGTCTCAATCGTCATCGCCGCCCCGTCCGGATTCGCGGGTCGACGAGGCGGTAGATCATATCGGTCACGATGTTTGCGGTCATCACCATCAGGGCGGAGAAGAACAGCACGGCCATCAGGGTCGGATAGTCGCGACGCAGGATGGAATCGAACACGAGCCTGCCCATTCCGGGCCAGCTGAACACGGTCTCGACCAGCACGGCGCCGGCGAACAGATTGCCGAACTGATGACCGGCGACGGTCACGATCGGTATCAGCGTATTGCGCAGCGCGTGCTTGCCGACCACCAGCCATTCTGGCAGCCCCTTGGCGCGGGCTGTTCTGACATAGTCGGCCGAGAGCGCCTCGATCATGTTGACGCGCGCCAGCCGACTGTATTGCGCGATGAACACCAGGGCCAGCGTCAGCGACGGCAACACCAGATGGCGGCCGACGTCGAGCACATAGGCGAAGCCGTGCTTGGGATTCACGACGTCGGCCATGCCGACCACCGGGAGGATCGGCCACACCGAGCCGAACAACAGGAGCAGCAGCAGCCCGGTCCAGAAGATTGGCGCCGCATAGCCCGCCAGCGAGACCACGGTGACCGCATGGCTGAACAGGCCGTTCGGCCGCCGGGCACTGACCACCCCGAGCAAGGTCCCGATCGCAAGCGCGGCGGACAGCGCGCACAGCGTCAGATAGAGCGTCGCCGGCAGCCGCTGCAGGATCAGGCCGAGCACGGGCTGGTTGAAGTAATAGGAGTAGCCGAAGTCGCCGACGGCAACGTTGCCGAGGTAGATGGAGAGCTGCTGCATCAGGCTCTGGTCGAGTCCATATTTGGCGCGCAACGCCGCAACGACCTCCGCCGACGCGCCACCCATCTCGCCGGCGATCACCTGGACGGGATCGCCGGGAGCAAGATGGATCAGGCAGAAGTTCAGCACCAGCACAGCGATCAGCAGGGCAATCGCATTGACGATCTGCCTGGCCAGATGGGTGGCGAATGCCATGGTGCAGCAAGTCTCCTCGTGGCTTTCGGAACGCCGTTGTCGGTCGGATCCGCCTCAGGTCTTCGGCGGGACTTCCCAGTACAGTTCGTCGAGCGGCGACATCATGCCCCAGATCGAGTTCGGGAGATTGCCGAGCCCCTTGGCGAACGCATTGTAATACGGACTGACATTGATGAAGTAGATCGGCACCTCTGAGACGACGATCTTCTGGAATTCCGAGTAGAGCGCCTTGCGCTTCTCGGGCGAGGTCTCGACCGCCGCCGCCTGCAAGAGTTCGTCAACCTTGGGGTTGGAATATTGCTGTGTGTTCGACCAGATGATGCCCTTGCGGATGTTCGACGTCAGGTAGGTCCGGTTGACGCCGATCACTGGGTCGCCCCAGTTGTAGACGGTATCCATGGTCAGGTCGAAATCGAAATTCGAGACGCGCTGCGCCCAGGTCGGAAAATCCGGCGCGGCGCGCACCTCGAGATTGATGCCGACGCGCTTGAGCTGCGAGCGCATGTATTCGGCGACGTTGCGCTGCTGCTCGTCAGCGCCGGGAATGTAGTCGATGGTCAGCGAAAAGCGCGAGCCGTCGGCGCCCTTGGCATAGCCCGCGGCATCCAGCAGCGCGGCTGATTTGACATAGTCGACCTTGTAGGGCTCGACGCCGGCTTCGGCCAGCGGCGACTCCGGCGCGATCGGCCCGAGCGCCGGCGTCGCCTTGCCGCCCATCAGCTTGGAGACGATGAAATCGCGGTTCGCCGCATAGGCGATCGCCTGGCGCACACGGACATCATCGAGCGGCTTCTTCCTGGTGTTGAAGGCGAGCCAGTTGAGCGGGCCGACGCCGGCCATGCCCTTGTCGGTCACGATCAGGTTCGGGGCCTTCTGCAGGCGATCGATATCACGCGCACCCGCGATGAAAGGAAGCGCGCTGAAATCGCCGCGCTCCAGCGAGACCACGGCCGCATTCTGATCCGACACCAGCCTCACCACGATCTTGTCGAGCTTGGGCCGGCCGGGGATGAAGAATTTGTCGAACTTCTCCAGCGTATAATATTCGCCCTGCTTGTATTCCGTCAGCTTGAACGGACCGGAGCCGATCGGCTTGAGATTCGCCGGATGCGTCTTCAGGTCCTGGCCGTCGCCATAGACGTGCTTGGGCAGGATCGGCATCAGCGCCGGCGACATTGCCAGGAGCAGCGACGGGCTCGGGTTCTTCAGGCGGAGGATCGCGGTCGCGGGATCCGGCGTCTCGACCTTGTCGACCGCCGCCAGCATCGTCTGGAACGGATGATTGGCCTTGATCGCCATGATCGAGAACGCGACGTCCTCCGACGTCACGGGATGGCCGTCGTGGAAGACGGCATCCTTCACCAGATGCAGCGTGACGGACAATCCGTCAGGCGCAACCTCCCATGACTGCGCCAGATAGGGCTGTGGATTCCACTTGTCATCATAGCGCAGCGGGCTCGCGAAGATCTGCGCTGTCGGCATGGCCGTCGCCATGCCCGACTGCACAGCGCCGTTGAAATGCCGTGGCACCTGCGTGGTCGCGACCACCAAGGTGTTGCCGCCGGATGACTGAGCCTGCGCCGCGGGGGATGCGGCCGTGGCCGCAACGAGTCCGATAGCTCCGAGCACGAAATGTCGTCTGATCAACATGGCTATCCCGCTTCCTGATTCACGACAGGGTGGATGATGAGAAAGTCGCTTGGTGGTCCGATAGGCCTCGATGTCATCGCGTCATGCCGCAGCGGTCAGGGCGCGGTCGAGGATCGCGTCCAGTTCGTGATCCGATGGCAAATTCGCGGTGCCCACGCCCGCGAGCGTGATCGTCTCGGCCACATCAGGCGCAGCATCATCTGCCGGCGTCAGCGACCAGTTGCGCGACACCAGCTGGAACACCTGCGCCCGGTCGTCGCCGTTGACTCGGCAGATTCCCTTCAGCCGCAGCAATTGTCCCGGCAGATCGAGCACGGCCGCGGCGAGCCTGTCGCGATCGAAACGTCCGGGACGCTGATAGGTCCAGCGACGGAAATCGCTCTCATGATCCACCGTCCCCACGACCGGCTCGGCGCGGAAACGCGCGGGCCGCCCTCGTCCGAAAACGGCGTGATGCACAGGAGCTAGCGCCGATAGTTGCTCGATCGGCACATCCGGCCGGATGGCGCCGATGACGGCACACGCCGCCGCGCGCTGGCTCTCGCTGGCCAGGTCGCATTTGCTCAGCAGCACGACGTCGCATCTGGCGAACTGGTTGCGGATGGTCTCGCCGATATGCCGGTCCTCGCATTGCATTGCGATACGGGTTGCATCGGCCAGCACGACGACGCCGTCGAGCCGCAGCGACGGCTCCACCAGCGCGATCTCGGCGATGCGCCAGGGATCACCCACTCCGCTGGATTCGATCACGACGCGATCGAAGCGCCCGACATCGTCCAGCAGCCGCGCCAAGGTATCGAGAAAGCCCGCCCCGATGCTGCAGCAGACGCAGCCATTGGTGAGCGACATCGTCGTGCCGTCGTGGCTCCGGATCAAAGCCGCATCGACGTTAATCTCGCCGAAATCGTTCACCAGCACCGCGCAGCGTTCCGTGCTGGCGGATAGCAGGCGGTTGAGCAGCGTCGTCTTCCCGGCGCCGAGAAAGCCGCCGATCACGGTGAACGGAATGGGCGCTGAGACCGTCATGCGCGGGGCGCCTCCTTGACGATGCCGCCGACCACCGTGCCCCACACCGGAACGTCCTTCAACATCTCCGGCGCGACCGTCAACGGATCCTGCTCGAGGACAGCGAAATCGGCGTATTTGCCGGCCTCGATGCTGCCGACGAGATGATCGAGCTTGAGCGTATAGGCCGCGCCGATCGTGATGGCGTTCAGCGCCCGCTCCACGCTCAGCGCCTCGGTCTCCGCGCCGAGCTTGCGGCCCGACGAGGACACGCGGTTCACGGCGCACCACGCGGTGAACAGCGGCGACAGCGGCGTGACCGGCGCATCGGAGTGGATCGAGAACGGGACGCCGATCCGCTGTGCCGTGCCGGTAGCATCGAGGCGGTTCGCCCGCTCCGGCCCCATCGTCAGCTCGTAATGGGAATCGCCCCAGTAGAAGACGTGGTTTGCAAACAGATTGACGCACATGCCGAGTGCCTTCATGCGGCGGAATTGCGCCGCGTCGGCCATTTGGCAGTGCTGCAGGGTGTGGCGATGATCCGGACGAGGGTGAGCGGTCTGCGCCTTCTCCACCGCGTCGAGCGCAAGCTCGGTCGCCTCGTCGCCATTGGTGTGGATGTGAAGCTGGATGCCGGCCCGGTGGTAGAGATCGACCAGGCGCGGCAGCTCCTCCGGCGCGATGTACCAGAGGCCGTTCGGCGCGCCGTTGTGATAACCGGGCCAGCGCAAGCGCGCCGTGAAGCCCTGGATCGAGCCGTCGACGACCAGCTTGACGATGCCGTAATGCAGCTTGTCGTTGCCGGACTCGCGCAAGCCAACGATCTTTTCGATCGCCTGGTCCGGACCATGTGTGGCCGAAGCCAGCGCCGGCACCAGACGCACGCCGAAATCCGGCTGCTGCGTCGCGGAGCGGTAGAGGTCCAGCGTGTTCTCGCTGAGGTCGTTGTGCAGATCGGTGATCGTGGTGACGCCCTGCACGCAGGCTGACGACGCATAGCGCTGCACATCGGACATCGTCAGTAGCTCCGACAGCGGATTGCCCACCAGGCGGAACGCCCGAAGTCGTGCCGCGATGCCTTGCAGCTCACCGCTGGCCAGACCGTCGGCTCCGGCGACCACGCCAGAGATGTCGGTGGCGTGCAGGAGCTGCGTCCGCTCCAGCACCAGCGTGTTGACCACACTGATGTGGAAGCTGGCGTGGATCACCATGATAGGCCGCGTCGTCGAGACCCGGTCCAGCGCTTCGCGCGCCAGCTTCTGGCCACCGATATGCAGCGGATCGAAACCCCAGGCGAACAGCGTTGCATCCGGATCGGCCGTTCCGGCTTCGGCCTCGCGCAGCCGCGCGACGATGGCGTCGAGGTCAGCAACGCCGGCGACCGCCCTGCCCTCCGGCGAGCGCCGTTCGAACGCCCCGACATAGGGCAGCGACCACATGATGCCTTCCATGATGTGGCTATGGCCTTCGACGAAGCCCGGAAGCAGCACCTTGTCGCGAAAGCGCATGTCGATCCGACCGTCCGGAGCGAACTGAGCGATCTCCGCTTCGCTGCCGGCCGCAACGATCCGCCCCGCCCGCACCGCAACATGCGTCGCAAACGGCCGCGACGGGTTCATCGTCACGATCCTGCGGGCCGCGTAGACGACGGTATCTGAACTCACCGCGAACTTCCTCAATTTCCGAGAGCCGTTAAGAGCCGTTCTCGAAACCTGCGGTGCCGAATGAGTCCAGGCCAGCGCCAGATGCCATGCACAAATGGAGCCAGCCCATGCGAAACACGGCCGCAGGCATTCCGCCATGGCGCGGTTTTTGCTTTAGTTTCAGCAGCTCACAGGGTCAGGACCAAATACCTCGATGGCAAAATTCGCGCCCTTGCTGCGATCCGAAGCGGACCGGCCAACAGTTCCGATTCACGACCTCCTGTTCTGGGTTTCACTGTTCGACGGCCTGGACCGCGGCGGCACCTTCCTGCAACTTCAGATCCGACAGATGATCGTAACAGCGATCGAGGATGGTCGTCTGCCGCTCGGCGTTCGCATGCCGTCCAGCCGCGATCTCGCCGCGCTGCTCAAGGTGTCCCGCAATACCATCGTCATCGCCTATGAGCAGCTCGTCGATCAGAACTTCCTGGTCTCACGCGAGCGCAGCGGTTACTTCGTGGCCGGCCTGCCCAAGCATATCGGCGAAGCCCAGCAGCCTGCGACGGAGGTCTACAGCCGCCGCTGGACCGAGCGGTTCGCACTGCAGCCGTCGGCGCTACGCAACATCGTCAAGCCGCTTGACTGGCAGACCTATCCCTATCCCTTCATCTTCGGCCAGTTCGACCCGAGCCTGTTTCCCACCAACGACTGGCGCGAAAGCGCGCGCGCGGCGCTCAGCGTGCCCGAGATCAACAACTGGGCGCGCGACATGATCGACGGCGACGATCCGGCGCTGATCGAACAGTTGCAGCGGCAGGTGCTGCCGCGCCGCGGCATCCGCGCCCGCGCCGACGAGATCATGCTCACGATCGGAGCACAGCACGCCCTGTACTTAATTGCGAAGCTGTTCCTGCAGCCCGACACCCCGATCGGAATCGAAGACCCCGGCTATCCGGACGCGCGCAACATCTTCGGCATGATGACGTCGCAAGTCCTGCCGCTTCGGCTCGACGATCAGGGTCTGGTGCCTGACGAGGCGTTCGCGCGCTGCGCGCTGGCGTATGTGACGGCGAGCCATCAATGCCCGACCACGGCCACGATGTCGCGGGCGCGCCGCGAGGAGATTCTCAAGGTCGCGCGCGAGCGCGACATCGTCCTGATCGAGGATGATTATGAAAGCGAGCTGATGCCGGAGGGCAGCAGCCTGCCGCCGTTGATGAGCCTGGATCGCGACCAGAGCGTGCTCTATGTCGGCAGCCTGTCGAAGGCCTTGGCGCCCGGCCTGCGGCTCGGCTACGTCGTGGCGCCGGCGCCCGTCATCCGCGAGTTGCGTGCGCTGCGCAGGCTGATGCTGCGCCATCCGCCGCTGAACAACCAGCGCGTCGCGGCCTTGTTCATCGGCCTCGGACACTACCGCTCCCATCTGCAGCAGGTCGGCCGCGTGCTGCTCGAACGCGCCACCCTGCTCGACACCCTGCTGCCGCAGGCACTGCCGGGCTGCAGCTGGTCGCGCGGCCCGGGCAGCACCAGCTATTGGATCACCTGCCCCGCGGGAACGGACACGGTCAAGCTGTCAGAGGTCGCGCGCGCCGAAGGCGTCGTCATCGAGCCCGGCGACGTGTTCTCGATCAACCCGGATGCGACGCGCAACTGCTTTCGTCTCGGCTTCTCCTCGATCCGGACCGACCGGATCGCGCCGGGTATCGCGAAGCTGGGCCAGATCTTCGCCCGGTCCATGTCGTCGCAAGACACCTGAGCGGCTACAGCAGGTCGCTTAGCCCCTTGAGCGCGCTGCCGAGAGCGACCGCTGCGAGACTCGTCATCGACACCCGGCGATGCAGCGTGTCGCTGCCGCGGTGAAAACCGAGATCGCCGAGCCAGGTCCCGACCAGCATCACGGGAATACCAAGCGCGGTCAGGACCGCGACATGCAGGTCGAGGAGATCGAACGACGCGAGGGTGGCGGTCGCAACGATCGAGGAGACGAGGAAGAACACCATCATCGAGGCACGCGCAGCGATTCGGCCGAACGCGCCCGAATTGTAGTAGACGATCACCGGCGGCCCGGGCATGCCCGCAAGACCGTTGAACATACCGGCGGTGAGACCGACCAGCGCTGTGATCCTGCGCGCCGGTGCCGTCGTCAACCGAAACCCGGCGTTCAGCAGCACGACCGCGCCGACCGTGATCAGGGCAATCAGGAGGCGTGCCGCCGAGGCCGAGACCAGGCTGAGCACCAGCACGCCGATCGGAGAGCCGATTACGCCTCCGAGGATCAGCCAACGCAGCGAGGGCCAGTCACAGACCCGCGAGGCGCGCGGCAGATCGCCGAGCCCGATCAGAAGCTGCAGACAGACTGCGACCGGCACCGATTGCGTTGGCGGCATGAACAGGCCGAGCAACGGCACGGCCGTCAGCGCAAAGCCGAAGCCCGTGAAACCGCGCACCAGCGCCGCTGCAAAGATCGACAGCGCCGCAGCGAGCACCAGTGCGGCGCTCGGCAGCGAGGTGGCGGCGATGTCATAGACCGCGACGGCCAGTTGCTGCGGGGCCATCGTCAGGGTGTGATGTAAGGACACAGAGGCGGCGTCATGCGCCCAGTCATCAGGATCGCCATCGTTGTGAAAGGGCCAGCCGCGCCCGACCACCGGGCCAGTTCTGGCTACAGAGCTCGCCCGCTCTGGTTCTAGGGCCCCCAACCGCCGGCGTGGCACATGCGAGCCAAGCTCCAACCGCGGAGGACATGACATGGCCGATCTCGAAACCGTCCGCAGCGAACTGCTCGACAATCTGTTCGCCGCCTTCAACCGTCACGATGGCGCAGCCGTGATGGCCTGCATGACCGATGACATCGTGTTCGACGCAGCTGCCGGCCCCGACAGCTGCGGGCGTCGTATCAACGGCAGGGCCGACGTGCGCGCCGCGTTCGAGGCGACCTGGGGCGGCATGCCCGACGTCAGCTGGGAGTGTACGCGCCATGCGGTGTTCGGCGACCGGGCCCTGTCCGAGTGGATCTTCCGCGCGACCGCGCCCGACGGCCGGCGCATCGAAGTGCAGGGCTGCGACCTGTTCAGCTTCCGCGGCGACAAGATCTGCACCAAGAGCGCCTTCCGCAAGGACCGGCCGCCGCAGCCGGCCGCGAGCGGGAGTGCCGCGCGATGAACATGCATGCCTTGCCGACGGCCGCCTACGACCCCCACTACGACCCGCTGGTCGCCGACGGACCAGGTCGTAACCGCGACTACGCTCCCACCTACTGGATCGCCACCGCCGGCACGCCGCCGGAGAGCGACGGTCCGATCACGACCGACACGACGGCCGAAATCGCCATCATCGGCTCGGGCTACACCGGTCTCGCTTGCGCGATCTTCCTGGCCCGCGAGCACGGCATCAAAGCGATCGTGCTCGAGGCCAACCGCGTGGCCTGGGGCTGCAGCACGCGCAATGGCGGCCAGGCCCAGAATGCCTCTGGCCGGCTGACGCGCTCGCAATGGATCAAGCGCTGGGGGCTCGACGTCGCCAGGCGCATGCACGACGAGGTCACCGAGGGCTTCGAGGCCTTCGAGGAACTGGTGCGATCGAGCCCTGTTGACGTCGAGCCGCAGCGCGGCGGTCACCTCTACATCGCTCACCGCCAGCGCAATCTCGACAAGATCGCAGCGGAATCAAATGTGCTCAACGATGTGTTCGGCTATGCCTCGCGCGTCATATCACGTGAGGAACTGGCTAGCGACTTCGTCAATGAGGCCGAGGCCGTCGGCGCGGTGCACGAGCCGCTTGGAACCGGTGTGCATCCGGCAAAGCTCGCCTTCGGCTATCTGCAGATGGCGCGCGCGCTCGGCGTGCGGATTCATACCGCGAGCCCGGTAACGCGCATCGAACAGCGCAACGGCAAATTCGTTCTGCATACGCCGGGCGGCGCCGTCAGCGTGAACGGCGTCGGCATCGCCACCGGTGCCTATACCTCGCTCGGGCTGACGCCGGAATTGTCCGGCCGCTGCATGCCGATCCTGTCGAACTCGCTGGTCACGCGCCCGCTCACGGCGGCCGAACTTGCGGCGACCGGCTTCAAGACCCGGCAGGTCATCACGGACACACGCACCTTGCGCTTCTACTACCGGCTGCTGCCGGACGACCGGGTCCAGATCGGCAGCCGCAGCGCGATCACCGGCGCCGACGCTACGCATGACCGCCACCTCCAGCTTTTGATCGATGGCCTGCATCGCAAATTCCCCGCGATCACCGGCATCGAGATCGATTACTCCTGGTGGGGCTGGGTCGATGTCAGCCACGACATGATGCCGCGCATCGTGCGCCCCGATCCCCAGGCGAGACTGGTGTATGCGCTCGGCTATGGCGGCAACGGCGTGTCCTATTCGGCCCAGGCCGGCCGCCGCATGGCGCAAATGCTCGCGGGCCAATCCTTCAAGGGACAGGACCTGCCGATCTTCACCTCGCCGCTGCCGACGCATCCCTTCGCGCCGTTCCGCCGCATCGGACAGCGGATGCTCTATCGCTGGTATCATCTGCGCGACGAGGCGAGTTGAGCCTCCCTGGCGTAATGCAAGATCGACCAGACTGGCCTGCCGGTGTCCGCTTCGAGGTCAACAGCACGGAGTTCTGGTTCATGACGATCGCCAAAGGCAGGATATCAGCGTGCCGTCCTGAACGAGGGTATACCAACGCCTCGTACTACTCATGCTCTCCCAAGGGACTCTTCGATATTTGCCAGGGCAAGGCTCAGCCTTGGTGCAACGAAATCCAGGAAGGCACGGCGCTTGAGCGGCTGGACCGGTTGCGGCTGGTGCATGAGGTTGACCGGGGTTGGGTGATCGTCCCGGCGGTGCAGGATCTGCACCAGCCGACGGTCAGCGATCGCAGGAGCGGCCTGGTATGACATCAGGCGCGCGACACCGAGGCCGGCCGCCGCCGCCTCCACCACGGCGTCGGCCGTGTTGACCGAAAACCGCGGCTTGATGGGCACTGTGCGTTCGTTGGCGCCACTGCCGAACGTCCAGCTCCGGTAGGTCTGCAAGCCTTCGAAGGCGATGCAATCATGATCGCGTAAAGCCTCGAGGTTCGCGGGTTCGCCGCGGCGGGCGAGGTAGTCCGGACTGGCGCTGAGGATCCAGCGCACGTGGCCGACCTGGCGGCTGATGAGTTGGCTGTCTGGCATGCGGCCGATGCGGACCGCGACGTCGACATGCGCTTCGACGATATCGATGACGTGGTCCGACAGGATCAGCCGCACGCTGACCGGCGTATAGGCGGCAAGGAACGCATGGACGAGCGGCGCGACATGAAGCTTGCCGAACATGATCGGCGCCGTCACCAGCAACTCGCCGCGCGGTTCGCGATATTCGCCGCTGGCCGCGCGCTCCGCCTCGGCCAGATCGTCGAGCAGGCGCCGCGCCACAGCCGCGAAGGCTTCGCCGGCCTCGGTCAGGATCAGCTTGCGGCTGGTCCGCACCAGCAGCCGCGAGCCGAGATGTGCCTCCAGATCGGAAATCCAGCGACTGACCGTCGGCAGGGGCACGCCGAGCGCTCGGGACGCCGCCGAGAGGCTGCCGCCATCCACTGCCGCCACCAGCGTCCGCATCGCTTCGAAGCGGTCCATCACTCTTCCAAAAATTGAAACCTCGGCTCTCAAAATTAACGCCTACTGCTCAAAAATGGAAGAGCGTAGGTGAGGGTCATCAGCCAACAGGGCTGCCACGAAAGGACCCTCCCATGACCCGCATCCCGACCCCCGCCACCATCGCCGATGCGCCCGAAGCCTCGCGTTCGCTGCTTGAAGCGGTCGCCAAGCAGCTCGGCAGCACGCCAAATATGTTCCGTGCGATCGCGCTCAGCCCGCAGGCGCTGGCCGGCTATGTCGCTTTGTCCGGCGCGCTCGGCAAGGGTTCGCTGCCCGCCGCCACGCGGGAGCGGATCGCCTTGGCGGTGGCCGAAATCAACGGCTGCAGCTACTGCCTGTCCGCGCACACCTATCTCGGCCGCAACCTCGCCGGGCTGGATGACGCGGAGATCACCGCCAACCGCAACGGCGCGTCGAACGACCTCAAGGCCGACGCCGCCGTTCGCTTCGCAGCCCTGGTCGCTGCCAATCGCGGCCATGTCACCGACGCCGATTTCGCCGCCGTGAAGCTCGCCGGCTACACCGACGCTGAGGTCATCGAGATCGTGCAGCACGTCGCTCTGAACAGCTGGACCAACTTCTTCAACGAAGTGTTCAAGACCGAGATCGACTTCCCGGTCGTCGAAACCAGCAAGGCCGCCTGACCCCAAGGGCGTGAGGACCGCATCGGCTCTCCCCACGCGCCTGACGCCCTTTCACCCCTTCATCGGAGCTTCCCCCGTGACCCACTACAAGTTCGCCACCGTCAATGATCGCCAGGTGTTCTATCGCGAAGCCGGCGATCCGACACATCCGACCATCATCCTGCTGCACGGCTTTCCCACCAGCAGTTTCATGTTCCGAGACCTGATCCCGCTGCTGGCGGAACGGTTCCACGTGATCGCTCCCGACTACATCGGCTTCGGCCAGTCAGATGCGCCATCGGTTGCCGAGTTCGACTACAGCTTCGAGAATCTGACCACGCATGTGGCGGGGCTGATCGAGCAGCTCGGACTGAGCTCCTACATCCTCTACATGCACGACTACGGCGGCCCCGTCGGCTTCCGGCTGTTCACGCGCAATCCGAAGGCCGTCACCGGCTTCGTCATCCAGAACACCAATGCGTATATGGAAGGCGTCGGCGAGATGGCGGCGCAGGTCTTCCTGCCGCTGTGGGCGAAGCGCGACGCGGCCAGCGAGGCCGCCGCGCGCGGGCTCCTTGCCGCCGACACGACGAAGTACCAGTATCAGGTCGGCGCCCGCAATGCCGAAGCCATCAGCCCCGACAATTGGACGCATGATCAGGCGCTGCTCGACCGCACCGGCCATGATGCGGCACATCTGAACCTGCTCGAAGACTACAAGACCAACGTCGGGCTCTACGACGGCTGGCACCAGGCCTTCCGCACCCACGGCCCGAAGACGTTGATCGTGTGGGGCAGGAACGATCCGTTCTTCATCCCCGCCGGTGCCGAGGCCTATCTCGCCGATCTGTCCGACGCCCGCCTCGTCTGGCTCGATGCCGGCCACTTCGTCCTCGACGAAAACGCCGCCACGGTCGCCGCGGAGATCAAGGCGAGCTTCGCCAACTGAAGTCTCCAATCCAAGGAGACTTTGCTGTTTGCGACCATTGCGATCACTGGTGCGGCGTCGGGCTTTGGCCGCGACACCGCGAGAACACTCACCAATGTGGGGCATCGCGTATTCGCCGCGATACGCGCGATTGCCGGCCGGAAGATGGACGCCGCGAATGCACTGCTTGCCAGGGCCGGCGCGCCGAGACCGAGCACAGGATCTCAGCTTCACGGCTGCTGAGGTCCGGCTTTTCAAAAGCCTGCTTCAACCGCGGCCCAGACTAGCGCCGCCATCGACGAACAGCGTTTGTCCGGTGATGAAGCCAGCAGCGTCCGACGCGAGGAAGGCGATCGCGGCGGCGATTTCGGCGGGCGCACCCAGCCGGTTCATCGGCACCTGAGCGAGGTACCGGGCTTCACCCTCGCTGCCGGGAGCATTGTTGGAACGGAACAGCTCGGTCTCGGTCGGCCCGGGAGCAACCGCGTTGGCGGTGATGCCGTGCGGCGCCTGTTCGATGCCGATCGTGCGCGTGATGCTCTCGAGCGCAGCCTTCGACGCGGCATAGCTGGTGCGTTGCGGCAGACCCAGTGTGACGAGGCTGGTGACGTTGACGATCCTGCCGAACCGTGCGGCCCGCATCGCGGGCAGCAGCGCCTGGGTGAGGCGGAGCGCCGGTTGCAGGTTGAACGCCAGCAGACTGAGGAAGGCCGTCGGATCGACGTCGCCGAACCGCTCCGCCCGCGCCATGCCCGCATTGTTGACGATGCCGAGCACGTCGCCGCGCGCCGCGACGCTCTCGACCAGCGCGCTGGTTGCTGCCGCGTCAGCGAGGTCAACCTCGATGAATGTGCCAGGAAAGGCGGCCGGCGCGGATCGGGCGATGCCGATCACATGCCAGCCGTTTGCGGAAAGCGCCTCGGCGGCCGCTCGCCCAATGCCCTTGGAAGCTCCGGTCACGATGATGCTGCGCGCCATCGCCTCAACCCTCCGCCATCGCGATGGTCCGCGCGATCCCGCGCTGGAAGGCGGGCCGGGCCTCCAATTCGGCGATATAGCGCTGGACGTTAGGCGCAGCGTCAATCGACACTTGAGCGAACTGGCGTCGCCACAGCCAGCCGAAATGGGCGATGTCGGCGATGCTGAGCGCGTTGCCTGCGACGAAGCGCTGATGCGCCAGAAGATTGTCGAGAAGGCCGGTCACGCGCTGCGCCTCGTTGCCGAAGCGGTCGATGGCAACCGGAATCGACTGGGGCGCTAAATTGCGGAAAAAGCCCGCGTTGCCGAACGCCGGCCCCAGCCCCGACGCGTGGAAGAACAATTGTTCGAACACCCGTGCCCGCGCTGCGCCCGATGTCGGCAGCAGCTTGCCGGTCTTTTCCGCCAGATAAACCAGGATCGCGGCGCTTTCGCTCAGGACAAGATCGCCATCGACCAGCACCGGTACCTTGCCGTTAGGGTTTAGCGCAACGAAATCGGGCGCCTTCTGGCCCCCTTGGCGGATGTTGACGCTGGTGAGGATGTAATCGAGCCCCAGTTCTTCCAGCGCGATCGGAATTTTGACGCTGTTGGGCGTCGAAAAGGCATAGACGTGGATCATCGGTCAGTCTCCGGGAAATGCGGCGATCTATCCGTGCGGGCAATCAGGCGCGCGCCAGCGACGCGGCGCGGACGGCGGGCAGCATGTCAGACGGCTCAGGCCGGCGCGTGTAGTCGGGGTTCACCTCGGCATAGCGGATCGTTGCGTCCTGCCCGATCACGAAACGGCCCGGCATCGGCAGCGTCCAGCTGGCGTCGCCATTGAATGCAGGGAGATCGTTGCGCAGCACGTCGCGGTAGAGCGCGATCAGATAGTCCGGCATGCGGAAGCGCAGGCCGAACATCGCGGCAACCGTGTTTTCGGCATCCGACAGGATCGGAAAGTCGAGTTCGTTCTGGCGCACCGATTTGCGGCTGTTGACTCGGGTCTGCGGGCTGATCGCAATCAGGTTGGCTCCGGCCTGGCGAAAATCGGGCAGCGCGGCCTGCAGGGCCTGCAGCTCCATGTTGCAATAGGGGCACCAGACGCCGCGGTAAAAGCTAACGATCAGCGGTCCGCGCGCGAGAAGATCGCGCGAACTCACCAATGTTCCGTCCTCGGCGGGCAACGCGAAGTCCGGCGCCTGTTCGCCCGCCTTCAGCGCGCGGCCGGCAGCTCCCGAAGCGATCAGTTCGTCGGTGGCACGGTCCATCGTCGCAATAACGGCGGCGGGCACGCTGTAGGGCGGCTTGCCCGCGCGGAAGTCGGCCTTGAAGGCGTCGAGTCTGGCTTGCAGGGTCATGTCGGGTCTCCTGATGACAAGTGTTCGAACGGGTGTCCTGGCGGCCGGGTGGTGCGCCGCCCCGCCAGAGGAGGCGGATCAGCCTTGCGCGGCCATGCGGCGGGCGACGTCTGCGGCGCTGATCCCTTCGAGCGCGAGGCCGTAACCGGCGCCTTCGTCGATGATGCGACGCAGCTTCTGCGTCAGCGCGATGCGGGTATAGCGGCTGGTCAGCGGCGGCAGCGCAGCGAGACCGTCGGCAATCTCGTGCGCGCGCGCCAGCAGGCGGTCGGCAGGGACGATTTCGTTGACGGCGCCATATGCCATGGCGGTCCGGGCATCGAGCACCTGACGGGTGAGGATGAAATAGCGTCCCCGAACACTTCCGATCACTTCGGGCCACAACAGATTGACGCCGTCGCCCGGCACGATCCCGAAATCGAAATGCGGCTTGTCCTGAAACACCGTCTCGGGCGTCGCGAGGATGATGTCGGTCAGAAGCGCGTATTCGCTGTGCAGCAGCACCGGGCCATTGAGCGCGGTGATCATCGGAACTTCGATGTCGAGGATGTTGGAAAGGACCTTCCGGCCTTCGCGCAGGATCCTGTCATAGCCTTGCGGGCTGAAGAAATCGAAGCCGTCCGCTTCGATCGTGTCCATGAACGCGTCGCCGCTGCCCGTGAGGATGACGACGCGATTATCGCGATCCTCGCCGATCACGTGGAACAGATCGACGAACTGCTCATGCGTATGGCCGTTGAAGATCAGCTTTCCACCGCCGGAATGAAGGGCGACTTCGAGCACGCCATTGTCCTGGCGGGTCAGCCGGGCGTTGGGAAAAGCATCCTTGTAGGTATCGAACTTGGCCATCGGAACCTCTATCGGGCCATCCGGGGATCGGCGGCGTCTCGCCAGAGGTAAGCCGGGTCACGCCGGCGCGGACGATGGCTCGTGGCGATATCGCTTATTCCCATATGGAATAGATGAGTGTAACTTGCCCGTCAGTGGGGGAGGTGTCCGGCATGGACCGAATGGGAGCGATGCAGACATTGGTCCGGGTGGTCGACACCGGCTCCTTCTCGGCTGCTGCGCGTGCGCTCAACATCGGACAGCCGGCGGTCTCCAAGACGGTTGCGCAGCTCGAGGACCGTCTGGGGGTTCGTTTGCTGACCCGGACCACTCGGGGGCTCAGCCCGACCGAGGCAGGCCTGCGCTTCTACGAACGCGCGCGTCGCGCCATCGAGGAAGCCGACGAAGCGGAGCTTGCGGCACGGGGCGCCGGCGCGGGGCTACACGGCACCTTGCGTGTATCGGCGGCGACGACTTTTGCGCGGCTGCATGTCGTGAAGCTGCTGCCCGGTTTTCTCGCCGCCCATCCGAGGCTTGAGGTCGAGCTGATTCTCGACGACAGGGTGATCGATCTGGTCGAGGAGAGGATCGATGTCGCGCTGCGTATGGGCGACCTCGAGGACTCGTCTGCGACGGCACGGCGGCTGGCGTCGAGCCCGCGGTCAATGCTTGCAACGCGGCGCTATTTCGAGCGGGTGGGGATGCCCGCATCACCTTCCGACCTCGCCGGGCATGACAGCGTCGTCTACATGCAGGGGCGTCACGGCACATGGCGATTCCGGCACGATGGAACCGAGACGTCTGTGGTGGTCGGCGGTCGGCTGCGGGTCAGCAGCGCCGAGGGCATCCGTTCCGCCGTGCTGGCAGACATGGGACTGACAATCGCGTCCCACTGGATGTTCGCACCCGAAATGGCTTCGGGCGAGGTCTGTACCGTGCTTGACGCATGGACACTCGACCCCATCGACCTGTGGGCGGTCTTCCCCACTGGCCGTCTGGTGTCAGCAAAGGCGCGTGCCTTCACCGATCTGGTTGCAGCGGCGCTACGATCCGATGCGGGTTGATCGAGCCACGCACGATTGCTGCCAGGACTGGGCCTGGCCGATGGTTTCGAACAGATAGTCGACATAGGCGCGCACGCGGATCGGGCGCGACGTCGCTCCGATACAGGACCTGACTATCGTTGACGCCGATCAATCTGGGCCCCTGGGGGACAAGCAGGAAACGCACTGAGGTTGCATCGAAGATATTCTCGGTGACCGGCTCCGCGATCTGTCCTGGCTGGTGTCAGCAAATTGCAGTGATCCAAGCTCCCTGCCCCTCCCCCCATTCCTGCCTCAACGACACCAGGATGTAGACGCGGGGGTTGTCGCCGGAGCAAGGGCTTCGGAAAGCGGGTCGACTCACTCCTTGAACCACGACACGAGCACGGCGGCTATGCCGAGCGCCAGCGCTATTCCGGCGACACAGGCGCTCCAGCCGCACCGATCGAACAACTGACCGAGCAGCGCGCTGCCGGCCAGGCCACCGAAGAAATAGCAGGCGAGATAGCTGCCGCTGGCGATGCCTCGATTCTTGGTCGCAGCTCGCCCGACGAAGCCGGTGACGGCAGCCTGCGCGAAGAAGGTTCCTACCGCGACCAGCACCATGCCACTCAGCACAGCGGCGAGGTGCGCAGAGAGCAACAGCGGCAGGCCGGACGCGGCCAAGGCCACAGCCGCCCATATCGTTACGCGGGTGCCGAGCCGGATTGCGACGGGCCCCGCCAGAAGCGTCGTGACCACTGAGGGCGCGAACACAAAGTAGACGACGCCAAGCGTCATCATTCCGAGCGAGAGCGGTGGCTGCACCAGTACGAAATTGACGAAGGTGAAGGTGCCGATGAAGGCGAACAGAATGCAGAAGCCGATGCCGAAGGCCGCGCGCAGACGTGGATTGCGCCAATGTGCAGCCAGGGCTTTCCATGGACTGTCGCCGGGCCTGCCCTCGCTGATCCGCGCAACGCTGCGGATCGTGAAGTACACCAGCACGGCGCCGGCCAGGTTGAGCGCGGCAAACAGCAGGAAGTTCCAGGCCAGCCCAAGACCATCGACCACCGCTGCGGCGATCAGGCGCCCGACGAGATTGCTCACGACATTGCCGGTGATGTAGGCCGCAAAGGCGCTGCCGGCATCGGCCGCGCTGCATTGCTCGCCGAGATGAGCCAGCGTCAGCGCAAAGGCCGAGGCCATACAGAGACCCTGCATGACACGGAGCGCCGTGAAGGTCATCAGACCGGGAGCCACCGCCAGCAGGCTGGTCGGCACAGCAAGCAGAACGAGACTCAGCAGGATGCCGACGCGGCGATTGATCCGCGGGCTGAAGATGCCGACGACAAGACTCGCGATGGCCATGCCGATCGTGCAGGCGTTGACGGCAAAGCCCATCGCCGCAGGCGTCACGCCGTAGTGGCGGGTCAGTGCCGGCAGGATCGCCTGGGTCGCAAAAAGATCGACGACGGTGAGAAACGCGGTCAACCCGATGACCAGCGCGCGGCGTACGGTGCTCGGAGCATGGCTGACCGTTGCTATCGCAGCCGGCATCATCGGTGCGGAGGACATGTCGATCATCATGGGAGGGTCTCCTGCCGCCAGGACTAAAGAGATGTAACGCCCCCGCGTGCAGGCGCGGTGCGGGGCGTCGGGGGCGTCACATCGGGCAAAGCAGTCGCCTGACGAGAGGCGCTCGATACAATCGGGTCGTTACATGTTGTGATCGTGTGGATCGCGGCGGACGTCGCCCACATAGAGGATGACGGTCTCCTTGCCGAGATTCTTCCACCAGTGCGATGTGCCGTGGACTTCGGGGCGGATGTCGCCGGCCTTGTGCACGATCGGGTCGACGCAATTGGAGGCGTATTCGACGATCTCCCCCTGCTGCACGAAGATGAGTGCCGGCCGGTCGTCATGGCTGTGCCACGGCACGATGCCGCCGGGCTCGATGGTCAGCTTGCGGAAGCGCAGCTCGCGGTCCTTGATGTTGGCGGGCTGCTTCTCGAGGTCGATCGAACCCAGCGTCACGTCGGTGACGCCGACCGGTTTGTAGTCGACCATGGCGCGCGCATCCGGCTTCATCTTATCGGCCGGACATTCGCCGGCGAAGGACGGCTGCGCGGTTAGTATGGCTGTGCCGAGGACGGCCAGGCTGAGCGACAAAGTCCGGGGAAGACGGCATTGCAGGAACATCGGGAGTCTCCTCTGTTGATGGTGCATTCAGCAGCAGTGATGGCATTGTCATCGAGGGCCACGGCCTCCGGAAATGCCAAGTGTCTTTCGAGACGATATCGCGGAGCTATCCGTGTCCGAGCCTATGTCGGATCTCGGCAGTACCGATCTCACCGAGGATGTTGCGCCCGGTGCCGACAATTGGAAAATGCAGTCTGGCTCTGAACGCGATAGCGCCGCGCTATCCCAGCGCGATTGGCGACGGCTATCGAACCGATTGGGGATCGGCATTTCCGCCTCGCCGCAGACCATTGTGAGGTGTCGGCTGCGCCATGTTGCGCGGCGGCGCCCTTTCAGGAACTGCGCAGAAGCCCTATCCTGCAACCCTTGCCGGAGCCGACCATGACCGCTCTCTCCCCCGCCGACGCCGAACGGCTCAAGCTCGCGTTCCAGCGCTGCCGCGAGATGGATGGCCCCTTGAACGAACAGCTCCGCGCCTATGCGGAGGCCGGTCGCGACATCTTTCCTGCCTATGCCGCGGCCGTGGACCGGCTGGTCGAGCGGCTCGACGAGAACGGCGGCGGCGTCAATGCACCACGGCCCGGCGAACCGATGCCCCCCTTCATCCTGCCCGACGAGCGCGGTCGTCTCGTTGCACTGTCATCCCTGCTGGCGAAGGGCCCGGTCGCGGTGATGTTCTTCCGCGGCCATTGGTGTCCGTATTGCCGGCTCAACGTCCGTGCCGTGATCCAGGCCGCGCCACGGATCGAGTCCATGGGCGCGCGGTTGGTGGCCATCATGCCGGAAACGCAGGAATACACCGGCAGGTTCAAGGCGGATTGCGACGCGGACTTTCCGATCCTGACCGATCTCGACAACGGCTATGCCCTGTCGCTGAACCTCGCGATCTGGCTCGGTCCCGAGATCCAGCAATTGCTGTCCCACCAGGACATGGCGAGATTTCACGGCAATGCCAGCTGGATGCTCCCGATCCCCGCCGTGTTCGTGGTCGGCCGCGACGGCATGGTCTCGTCGCGCTTTGTCGATCCGGATTTCCGCAGGCGCATGGACGTCGAGGACCTGGTCGATGCGCTGGAGCGCGCGCGCTGAGCTTATCGCCTTATCCCGCGATCGCGCGCCAGTCGGCGCCGCGAAGCATCCGCATCACGGCCGAGGCCACGGCGGTGCGCTGGCGGCCGGCAACTCCGTAGAGATGAACGGTGCGTCGTGCGTCGAGACCCGTGATCATCGTGCGCTTCAGCGTCTCCGGCACCGGTGAGGTGTGCGGCATCATTGCAACCCCGATGTCGGCCTGCACCAGCTCAATCAGGTCTCGCTCCGAGCAGACCTCATGGCTACGATCGATGTCGAGACCGTGCTCTCGCAGACCGTCGGAAATCCGGTTGCGGTGTTCGCAATAGGTCCGGCTCAAAAGCTGTTCGGTCCGCAGATCGTCGATCTCGACCTTGTCGCGGTCGGCGAGATGATGATCCTTGCGCACGACCAGCTCGAAATCCTCGGTGAACAGCGGCCAGACATCGAGCCGATCCCAGCTCTCGTCGATCTCGGCGGCGATGCCGAGTTCAGCCTCGCCCTTCTTCAGATACTCGGCCACCTCGCGGCTGTTGCCGCGCAGGAAGCGGAACTCCAGCTGGTTGAATTGCCGCTTGATCTGCTCGAGGTGCGGAATCAGCAGCGCAAGGTCGATCGAATGCGTGAGCGCGATCCGCAGCGCGCCGACCTCACCGCTCTTGAACGAGGACGCCAGCGATCGGGCGCCGAGCGCGGCGTCATAACACTGTTGCAGGAGCGGGTGCATGCGCTGCCCGAGCTCGGTCAGTTGGGCCGCGGGGCGTTCGCGCCGAAACAAATCACCGCCGAGCTCTGCTTCGAGCTGCTTGATGGCGCGCGTGAGCGATGGCTGCGTGACATTGCACTCCTCGGCGGCCCTGGTGAAGTTGAGCAGCCGCGCAACGGCGAGGAAATAGCGGACCTGATGCATCTCCACGGATCGCCTCCCTGCTCCTTTATCCCGCGGTTGAATATCCTAAAGCCGTGACGAAGGACATCTGGCCGACAATAGCGCCGTCCTATCGTTTCGGAAGCCATCCAGCATTTCCATTGGATCGGTTGGCCCTGCAGACTGCAATCGAGATTGTGCACCCCAGGCGTCCGTTCGCAAAGATCATACGAGGGATCAGTCATGAACGTTACTGCGCCAATGCCGTCGCCGGTTACCGCCAGACCACTGTCCGGGAAGGTGGCGCTGGTGACCGGCTCGACCAGCGGCATCGGACTCGGCATCGCGCGTGCGCTGGCAGAGGCCGGCGCCGACATCGTGCTGAACGGCTTCGGTGATGCAAAAGAGATCGAGATAACTCAGGAGCAGATAGCAGCTGGGTTCGGCGTCAGGGCGAACTACTCCCCGGCCGACATGACGAGCCCAGACTCCATCGCCGAGATGATCGTCACGACCATCACTCAATCCGGCCGGCTCGACATCCTCGTCAACAATGCCGGCATCCAGCATGTCGCGCCGCTCGAACAATTCCCGCCGCAGAAGTGGGACCAGATCCTCGCGATCAACCTGTCGTCGGCCTTTCACACCACCCGCCTGGCGCTGCCGGCGATGCGCCAGAACGGCTTCGGCCGGGTCATCAACGTCGCCTCGGCTCACGGGCTGGTCGCTTCGCCGTTCAAGGCCGCCTATGTCGCGGCAAAGCATGGAATCGTCGGCCTGACCAAAGTGACGGCCCTGGAGACGGCCGAGGCTGGCATCACCTGCAACGCGATCTGCCCCGGCTATGTCTACACGCCGCTGGTCGAGGCACAGATCGACGGACAGGCCAAAGCCCACGGCATCTCGCGCGATCAAGTGATCCGCGACGTGTTGTTAGCCCAGCAGCCCAGCAAGCGCTTCGCTTCCGTCGAGGAAATCGGCGCATTGGCCGTGTTCCTGTCGAGCGCGGCAGCGGCGTCGATTACAGGGACGGCGCTGCCGGTCGACGGCGGCTGGACCGCGCATTGACACGTCAAGGTAAGCCTCGGGACGTATTACAAACACGGTGAGGGAGCTGCAGATGACAGGCAGGGACGCTGCGAAGGCGATCAACGACGAGCCGAGACAGATCGTGCTGGTGCTGCAGGGTGGCGGGGCGCTCGGCTCCTACCAGGCCGGCGTCTATCAGGCCCTGCATGAAGCGGGGATCGAGCCGGACTGGATCATCGGCACCTCGATCGGCGCCATCAACGCCAGCCTGATCGCCGGCAATGCGCCCGCGAAGCGGCTGCCGCGGCTGAGGGAGTTCTGGAAGCGGATGGAGCAGAACCCGGTCTGGAACCTGCGCACCGCCTTTCCGGGATTCAACGAACGCCTCGCCTACTGGTCGACCATCACCAACGGCATTCCCGGCTTCTTTCGTCCCAACCCGTTCGCCCATGCCGGCTATTCCTATCCGCTCGGGGCCGATAATGCAGGCTTCTATTCGACCTCCCCGCTGGAAAGGACACTGAACGACCTGGTCGATTTCGACCTGATCAATCGCTCTGCGCCGCGCCTGACCGTCGGTGCCGCGCATGTGCGCACCAGCCAGATGCGCTATTTCGACAGCCGCGACGGCGAGCTGACAGTGAAGCATGTCATGGCCTCGGGCGCCCTGCCCCCGGCCTTTCCCGCCATCCGCATCGACGGCGAGCTATACTGGGACGGCGGCATTCTCTCGAACACACCGACCGAAGCCGTGTTCGACGATAATCCGCGCAGGAACTCACTGATCTTCGCCGTCCATCTCTGGAATCCAGTGGGAGCCGAGCCGACGACGATGGCCGAGGTGTTGAACCGTCACAAGGACGTGCAGTACTCCAGCCGTATCGTGAGCCAGATTGCGCGCCAGCAACAGGCTCATCGACTCCGCCATGTCATCAACCAGCTGGCGGCGCGTCTGCCGGAGAATGAACGCAACGATCCGGCCGTCCGCGAGCTCGCCAGCTACGGCTGTTCGACGAGGATGCATGTGGTGCGCCTTCTCGCGCCGCAGCTCGACCACGAGACCCATACCAAGGACATCGACTTCAGTCCCTCCGGCATCATGCAGCGCTGGGACGCCGGCTACGCGCATACCCGATCGGTGCTGCAGCAGAAGCCGTGGATCGGCGAATTCGATGCGCTCACGGGCGTGATCCTGCACGAGCACATGGACGAGATGCCGATCGCGGCGGAGTGAGAACGCCTCCGCGAGCCATCGCGAAGCAGGGAGAAGAGCCGTGCCCGCTCGGACGCGGCTTTGATGCGCTCCTGAATCCTGGACATGCGTCGATCAGGTCCGGCCTCGCCAAGCACAAATCAGGTAGTCGAGCGAGACCCGTCCGCCGCCATGTGCCATGAGCGCAAGCGCCATCGCCGCCCAGGTGATGTGCAGCGGCCAGCCATCGGGCACGGCGAGCTCGACGATCGCGGTCATGACCAGCAGGCCGAGTGCTGCGAAGCGCGTTCCCAAACCGAGCACCAGCAGCACCGGAAACGTGATCTCGCCGCAGCCGGACATGAAGGCCATGACGCCCGGAGCCGGGAAATGATAGGGACCGCCCGGCAGATGCAGCATGAACTCGTCGGTGAACAAGGTCACGGCGGTGTCGCTCAGCTTCAGGAAGCCGTCCCATTTCAGGATGCCGGATCGCCAGAACGGCACAGCAAGCGCGACCCGCAGCGCCAGCTGGGCAACCGACAGCGGCGCGATCATCTGAACGAGGTGCCTCGCTTTGTCGACGAGGGCGCCGAGCGGAGGAACATTCGAACTGGCTGCAATGCGCTGCTCTGTGATCATGATGGATGTCCCGACGTGACTGAGGTGAAGGCGCCGGCCTCGATCAGACCTGCGATGTTGGTGGCGAGGTCGAACTGCCGCTCGGCGTCCAGGGCATTCACGGCTGCCTCGCCGAGCGGCCGGCCGTCGATCAGGCTTGCGACGAAGATTGCGCCGCCGAGCGGCAGCCGCCGGACCTCGACGTCGAAGTCCGGACGGACGACGAGAGCGTCCTCGGCGGTTGAGGCATCGATGCGTCCTGTCGGCTCAGTGGTCCGATTGGCGGCAAAGATCGTGACCGCGGCGAAGGTCGAGCGTACGAGCCGGGTGGCGGGATGCGGAGTGAACACGACATTGGCGAGCCTGTCCGGCGCGATCGTCGACAACGCTGCGGGCGCCAATGGTGCGGCGTCGGCGGCATGGTAGGCGTCCAGCCACGCACGCTCGATCCGCGCCACGTCGGCGAGCCACGGCAGCCCGGCGGCATGAGGATACGTTTCGATAAAGGCCGGAAAATCGTGGCCATACGCGAACAGCAGCGGTGACGTCGGCGGCGTCCGCCGCATGTGGCTGCGCGCCATCGCGCGAAAGAAGTCGTCGCCCGTGATCCGCTGCACCGCCGGATAGATCGCGGCCAGCGCATTGATCAGGCTCACCGTGACGTTGTTGCGGTACACGTCGTAGCGACGGCCGGCCGATCTGCCGCCAGGTCCGGCGACGTCAACCGGGGCGGCCGCGCTTGGCGCGAGCAGGCCTGCGGAAAACGCCGCTGCGTAGTTGGACGACCCGTCAGGCTGCATGGCGGATGCTCTCGGTGGCTCGATCGAGAATGCGCTGAGCTGCGGCCGCCTCGGCCTTCAGGACCGGCCACTCCGGGACCTTGCTGTCCCATTCGATCAACGTCGGTACGGGCCCGCAGCGGGCGATCACGATCTCGAATAGTTTCCAGACCGCATCGGCGACCGGTCCGTCATGGCTGTCGATCAGCAGCAGATCGCCATCGTCGCTGTGCTGCTCGGCATGGCCGGCGAGGTGGATCTCGCCGACACGCGCAAGGGGAAATTCGTTCAGATAATCCAGCGCTGCGAAGCCGTGATTGGTTGCAGAGACGAAGACGTTGTTGACGTCGAGCAGCAGCCTACAGCCGGTCCGCTGCGTGATGCTGCGAAGGAAATCAGTTTCGCTGATCGTGGAGTTGCGAAAGGTGACGTAGGTTGCGGGATTCTCCAGCAGGATGGGCCGCCGGAGCGCCTCCTGGACCTGGTCGACATGATCGCAGACCCGCGCCAGCGTTGCCGCCGTATACGGGAGTGGCAGCAGGTCATTGAAGAAGCTGGTCGCGTGCGTGGACCACGCCAGATGTTCGGACACCAGCGTGGGCTGGTAGCGTGCGACGAGCCCGCGAAACCGGGCGAGGTGGTCACGGTCGATCGGGGAATGACCGCCGATCGACATGCAGACGCCGTGCAGCGACAGCGCATGGTCGCAGCGGACACGCTCCAGCGCGCGATGCGGCGGCCCGCCGGCGCCCATGTAGTTCTCGGCATGCACCTCGAAGAAGCCGCGCTGCGGCGGCTCCCCGAGGATCGCGGGAAGATGCTCGTGCTTGAAGCAGGTGCCCGCCACACCGCCGAGCGGCGGCGGGAAGCGAAGGGGCATGCGCGTTGAACCCCGCAGCGAGATCCGATCTGTCATGCTCTCCTCCCCCTGCCCCCCGTTGTTCACCAGCTCAGATCGGCTTGAGCGATCCGCGCTTGCCGTTGGGCAGCTCGATATTGGCGCAGGTGCCACCAGCGACGAACTTCCAGGCATTGCCCTGGTAGTCGGTCGTGGAGGTGCCCTGGCACGTCGTGCCCGGTCCCGCGGCACAGTCGTTCTGGCCCTTCAGGGCGACGCCGAAGCATTTCTCTTTCTTGGCGGCCACGGCGGCATCGACCTCGGCCTTGGTGAGGGGGCCGGCGGCGGCGAGCGTGGCCAGCGCGGTGGAGACGGCGCCGGCGAGCGCCAGCGAGGTGATGGTGGTCTTGGCAGACATGGAATTTCTCCTCTTCGTTTGCTTCGCCTGGACCGGCGAAATGGCACTGTCTCCTTCGGATCGATTGGGATCGCCGTTAGCAGCGGTCCGGATCACAGATCCGTGAGACATCGACATGCGCCCACTTCGTGCAGCGCCGGGACGGATTAGTCTGGAGCTGCCGGCCGGGCGCCAATGCCTTGTCCCTATGGCGGCGTTAGCGCCTGGGCATTGGCTTTCTCCGCCCTTAGCCCGCAAAGACCTGATGTAACGAGCGGAGCCGTCAGGGCGTAAGGCGATGAAGCATGACAGGCGGGCATGGAAAGCAGACGGTGACTCCAGACGCGCAACATCGACATGCGAGACCCGCATCCCATGGCGTTACCGTCAGCATTCGCCTGGTGGTCTCGGCGATGGTGCTGGCTGCCATCCTGCTGACGGCGGTATCGTCCAGCCTGGTGTGGTGGCGGACGGCCGACGCGACCAGCCGCCAGCTGGCGTCGACCATCAACGACCAGATCGTCGCTGCGGTCCGCAAGGAGGTCGCATCCATCGTCGATCAGGCGCGCGCGGCGCACACCGCGATCCGCACCCTGTTCCTGCAGAACGTGCTCGAAACCCGCGAGGCCGACAAGCGCGAGTTCGTCTTTCTCTCGCAGTTGCAGTCGCACCCGACCATTTCCTGGGCGGCGTTCGGCTGGCCCGACGGCTCGTTCTTCGCCGCCCACAAGCTCGGGGATCGCCGGCTGGAGATGATGGAAATCTCGCTGACCGATCATGCGGGCGAGCGCCGCATCGACGAATATGACGTCGTGCCCGGCGACATCGAATTCGCCAGCCGACGGTTCGAGCCGACCGGCTTCCGCGTCGCCGAGCAGGCCTGGTTCAAGACTGCGATCGCCGCCGACGGGCCGGACTGGTTCAGGGTGGCCGAGCATCCGACCGGCGAGCGCGCGGCGATCGCGTTCGCCGGGCCGATCGACGTGTACCAGGAACGGCAGGGCGTGCTGGCGATCATCATCGAGTATACGCGGCTGTCTCGCTTCCTCGCCCAATTGGAGGTCGGCCGCACCGGGGCCGCCTTCATCTTCGACGGCAGCGGCGCCCTCGTGGCGTCGCCCGACGCGAAGGCCGACGAGATCAATCCGGCGCAGGGTGAGCCGCCGGCACTGCTGCCGCTCGCGCGACGGGCGGTCGCAACCGCCATCGCCCAGAAGATGGACGAGGCCTGGCGCAGCCGCCTCTCCGATGCCGCCGACGCCTACGAAACCACGGTGACACCATTGCCATTCCCGGGCTGGCGGCTGGTGACGGTGATCCCGGAAGCCGAGTTTCTCGGCCCGGTACAGGCAACCCTGCGCCGGTTGATCATCATGCTGGTGGCCGGCGCTGCGCTGGCCGCACTCGCCTCGGCGATCCTGGTGCGCTCCATGATCGCGGTGCCGCTCGCGCGGGTCGTCGGCGAATTGCGCCACGTCGAGGCGTTCGCGCTGGAAGCGGTGCGCCGTCATCCGTCGCGGCTGCGCGAGATCGGCAGCCTGTCGGGGGCCATCGCCGAAATGGCGTCGGGCCTCTCGGCATTCCGCAAATTCATTCCGACCGATCTGGTCCGCGGACTGTTGCGTCAGGGCGTCGAGGCGAAACCCGGCGGGACGCTGCAGGAGCTGACCGTGATGTTCATCGATGTCGCGGGCTTCACCGGCCTGTCGGAGCGAATGGGCGACGGCGTCGTCGGGCTGCTGTCGCGCTATCTCGATCTGGTCTCGGAGGTCGTCGTCGCGCATGGCGGAACGATCGACAAATTCATCGGTGACGCCGTGATGGCGTTCTGGGGCGCGCCACAGCCCCAGGCCGACCACGCATTGCGCTGCTGCCTCGCAGCGCTCGCCTGCCAGCGCGCCATCGACGAGGCCGATCTCGTCGACGATCTCGGACAGAGACTGCGGATCCGGATCGGCATCAACACCGGCCGCATGCTGGTCGGCAATATCGGCTCCGAGCTCCGGCTGAACTATACCGTGATCGGCGATGCCGTGAACGTCGCAAGCCGACTGGAGGGCGCCAACAAGGCCTATGGCACGACGGTGCTGATGGGAGAGGCGACCGCGCAGAGCGCCGGCCCCTCGGTCATCGCCCGCGAGGTGGACCGCATCGGCGTCTATGGCCGCGAACAGGGACTCGCAGCGTATGAGTTGATCGCGCGCGTGACCGGCGCAGCGATCGGGCGACGTCCGTCCTGGATCGACGACTACGAACGCGCCTTGGCCTGCTACAGGGTCAAGGACTTCGCCGGGGCCGCCGCCGGCTTCGCGCAGGTGCTGCTGGAGCGTCCACACGACGGCCCCGCGACCGTGATGTTGGAACGCAGCACGCGCATGCTCGCCAATGCCGGCGACTCCGCCTGGCAACCGGTCGCAGCCCTGACTGCAAAGTGACGACAGCCTTTTGCGAACGAGACCTGGGCTCATCGGCGTTGGCCCCGGGCTCGACGATCGTCGCAGATCGACCAACCGACGCGTATCGCAGCAAGAGCCTTCCGGCATTTCCATCGGCGCGACACGGCCTTCTTCATCGACGGGCCGGCGCCGCTGTGCAACGCCGGCACGGGATGTCGTCACGACAAGCTTCTCCACGTTTCAAACAGCAGGCATGACTGAGCCATCTCGCGGCACCTTGCGCCCGAGCTTTGCATTCGTTCGACCTCTTCGTCGGAAGAAGAGGCGCAGGGAAGACCGGGTATCGGCTGATACCCGCGGTCCGCGTGCAACAAAAAGCACGCGGCAGAACCACAGGTACAGCCCAATATCCGGCCTTCCCTGCGCGACGGTTTGACGACTTATAGGCGCTCTCCCCGGGGACCGGCTGTCTTGCCCCCGTCGCCAGCGGATCATCATCCCCGCCGGCTTGGTCTCAGCGTCGGGAGACCAGGACCACGCCACTTCGCCGTCGCCTCGCTCCGTTCGTCGGCACGGGCTGTGACACCCGGCTGCAGAGCAACGCGCCCGTCGCATCTCCGGCTCGACGCTTCATGACGATCGCGAAACGTCCCTCTTCAGCGAGCCGGGATGCGCGAGAATGTGGAGGTGATTTGCCCGACGAGGCAAGTGATTAGTTTGCGACAAACTGGCGCGACGGGCGGTTGACGCATGCGGGGCATGCGAGGATTGCCCGTCGGGCGGTTTAAGCCGGCTGTCTCAAATCCCATGGAGATTGCGGCGACAGCGAACCAAACATTCGCTTCCGCGTTAACCGCCACCGCTTCAAACCATCCGCCGGACAACCCAGGTGACGCCATGACTGTCCGCAAATTTGCTCCGACCGACGTTCGAACGCTCGCCCGGACAGGATGGCGACGTGTTCGCGGGCAATGTCGTCGACCAACGCCATGGTGCGCCGATCACGATCGGCTACGGGCGTTATGCGCCCAATCAACGCCTTGTTGAGACGCTCGCCGTAGACGACGTCATGATCGTGATCGAGGGACGACTGTCGGTCTCGACCGGCGGCAGCACCGAAACCGCCGGTCCGGGCGAGATCATCCATATGCCGAAAGGCGAGCATGTCACGATCCAGTCGCATGACGAGGGAGCGCTGACTGCCTACGTCACTTATCCGCATTGGCAGGAGGCACAGGCCTGAGTGCTCTGACGCGGACCGCGCCCACCCTCGCTCCAAATCCAAACCTCACCAAGGCAGTTTCGTGCACGGTCACCGTAACCTGGGCACCCTTCGAATGCACTACCCCCCAAAATTCCTGATGAATTTTCTGCACTTTCACCGCAACCCGCCCAGAGGCTGATTAGCGGCTAAGCCGCTCCATCGCCTCAGCAGGAGTCATTGGCAGCACGTAGTATCCAGCCCTCCATCCAGGGATAGCTTCGCACTGATCCACCTCGATCACCACGTAACGATAACCGACAAAATCATCCATGCCACTGGACGCAAACCGTGGGGGCTCCAGTCCACGGTAAAATGATGGATCAACGTGCAAAGTCATGATGCAGCCCGAAAGAGCAAGCTCGTAAACGGCTTCTCCCAGGGTAGGATTATCGCCACCTTTTGCAAACCACACCTTTGCCACGCTGCACCTTCTCGATCTGATGAACAACTTTATGACAGGCAAAAAAGAACAGCACATGAAGTGATGGTCTACGCGAACTCCCAACCTATTCGGTCCCAACTGCGTTTCGTACGTCACCCACGCCTAAACGCTTGTAACTCTCGAGAGTCGCCGCATTCTCGATATCGGTCTTATAGCTTCTCATCATCTGCAACACTTCGTCCGCCAAAACAATAAAATCTGCTTGGGGGAGATCCAAGTATTCACCATGAGCTACCTTGTTGCGCCTACTTACCAGACTTTCATCGATCAGCTTGAACTTCGTTGCATAAGGCTCTGTGGAAATATCCAACGATTCAGCAATATTAACGAAGACTTTGGACGAAAGGTTCGACTCCGTATCGATGGCGCTCGACATACTCATCTTTGCCGGCTTGTCCATTTCGGCTAGAACAAAGTCAAGAGCCTCAATATTGGACCTCGCCTTTCGGCCACTGCTTAGCAAGCCAAGACGCCCCTTCAAACCGAACACCGCAAAACAAGTCTTGAGGTCCCGATAAATGTGCCCCTGATTGTCTACGAAGTTCAGGTAGATCTCAGACGACGCCTTTATAAACCCCTCCCAGTGCGCGTAGATCAGCGCGACCCCCGCGCGGATGAAAGTTTTTGAGCTCGCAGCTTGACCCTTCGTTGCCAACTTGAAGTCAGATATTTCCTTAATGCGCCAACTCATCTCAGCGTCGAGCGCTTCTTGAAGCTGAGACAACGTACGTATCTTCGCCATCTTCTTTGGTCTCGCTACTGATTAGGATTCAGCAGCTGAGCAGCGATGGGAAGCAATTTCGAGAGACGAGTAGTCCCTCTAACTCCCGCGCCAGAACTGGTTGTAAATGCGTTGTTGTTCCAAATACCTCGAGCAACCCGCACGATAAACCCACTTCGGTCATCCGCTTCCATAGCCTCAAGTGCAGCTACGTTATGAGAAACGCCTGTGGCGAGCACCTCAAATACGGACATGAGGAATTTCCCTGCGAACGCATGGCCGTTCCAGCGCTTGAAGGCCTGATCGCTAAGAGCTTCATCTAGATACCGAAAAGTCTTGACAAATATTGCATCTTCGCCCGCCTTATCAAAATTTCGGTTCGTCGCCATTTCGATCAAGGCCCGATCTAGGTATTCGTGAACATCTAGACCGGCGCGATAAGGAACAGAACGAAAAGAGAGAAACCGCAAAACGAGCTCCACGCCGGCCTGCGCCTCTATTGCCGAATCCGTCTGCGCGGTTGTTCTTCTGAAGGGCTCATACTCTGACAGGGCAATTAGCCAGTGGTAGAAATCTGGATTGATCGAGACCGCAATACTATTTCTCACCTCCTGCTCGGTCAGCCCTGCACCGCCGGTGTTCAATCTTTGAAATAGCTCAAATTTTGCCGCGAGATCACTTTCGCTCTTTAGTATCTCCACGCGAACTCGCGCGCGCTTGATTTCAATCTGCAAAGACTGACCAATGCCATCTTCAGCTCCATCGCTGGAGTCGGCCCAGCGCTTTCCGTCCAAACTGGGCAGAAACTGAGTTCCATTTAGAACCAGAGGCCCGAGTTCTTGTGCGCGCTCACCCTTGAGATCGCCGGTAAGCTGGAACAGAGTAGACAGGCGCTGAAGGCCATCGATTAGCTCCCAAATACCACCCTCGTTCTGAAAAACGAAAATCGGAGGAAAAGGGATTCCGAGCAACAAAGATTCGATAAAACGAGTTTTACGTTCATCGTCCCAGCGAAACAGCCGCTGGAAGACGGGATCAATTTTCAGTTCGTTATCCTTGTACAGATTTATTAGTTCGCCGAGCGACATTTCATAGCCGTCAGTAACGACTTTTTTTCTGGCTGCCTTGACTTCATCGAGCAACGACATTCGTCCCTCTTTCAGAAAGAGACACTGACTAGACACGAAATTGTATTCTTGAAAGGAAGATCGCAACACCCCTTTGATCTTCCAGTCCAGTTCGATCCACTTCTTAAGCGTCGATGCGACAGAATTGATCTTTTAAGCCCCCTACTCCCACTCAATCGTCCCCGGCGGCTTGCTCGTCACGTCGTACACCACCCTATTCACGCCCTTCACCTCGTTGATGATGCGCGTCGCCGTGTTCCCTAAGAACTTCATGTCGAACGGATAGAAGTCCGCCGTCATGCCGTCCGTCGAGGTGACGGCGCGCAGGCCGACGACGTAGTCGTAGGTGCGGCCGTCGCCCATGACGCCGACGGTCTTGACGGGGAGCAGCACGGCGAAGGCCTGCCAGATGGTGTCGTAGAGGCCCGCTTTCCGGATCTCGTCGATGTAGATGGCGTCGGCCTTGCGCAGGATGTCGAGCTTGTCGACGGTGATCTCGCCGGGGCAGCGGATGGCGAGGCCCGGGCCCGGGAACGGGTGGCGGCCGACGAACACGTCGGGCAGGCCCAGCTCGCGGCCGAGCACGCGGACCTCGTCCTTGAACAGCTCGCGCAAGGGTTCGACCAGCTTCATGTTCATGCGATCAGGCAGGCCGCCGACATTGTGGTGCGACTTGATCGTCACCGAGGGGCCGCCGGTGAAGGAGACGCTCTCGATCACGTCGGGATAGAGCGTGCCCTGCGCCAGGAAATCGGCGCCGCCGATCTTCTTGGCTTCGGCCTCGAACACGTCGATGAAGAGTCGTCCGATGGTCTTGCGCTTCGCTTCCGGGTCGGTGACACCGGCGAGCTCGCCGAGGAAGAGTTTTGACGCGTCCACGTGCACCAGCGGGATGTTGTAGTGGTGCCTGAAGAGATCGACGACGGTCTCGGCCTCGTTGAGCCGGAGCAGGCCGTGATCGACGAACACGCAGGTGAGCTGGTCGCCGATCGCCTCGTGGATCAAGACGGCTGCGACGGCGGAATCGACGCCGCCGGAGAGGCCGCAGATCACCTTGCCTTTGCCGACCTGGGCGCGGATCTTCTTGATCTCCTCGGCGCGGAAGGCGTGCATGGTCCAGTCGCCGCCGAGGCCGGCGATGTTGCGGACGAAGTTGCGGATCAGCTTGGCGCCATCCGGCGTGTGCACCACCTCGGGGTGGAACATCAGGCCGTAATATTTGCGCGCCTCGTCCTGGATCACGGCGAAGGGCGCGTTCGGCGAGACGCCGGCGACCGAGAAGCCCGGCGGCATCTGGGTGATGCGGTCGCCATGGCTCATCCACACCTGGTGCTGCTCGCCTGTCTGCCAGACGCCCTCGAACAGGCGGCTATTGGTCTTCACCTCGACGTCGGCGCGGCCGAACTCGCGGTGGTGTCCGCCCTCGACGGTGCCGCCGAGCTGGGCGGCCATCGTCATCTGGCCGTAGCAGATGCCCATCACGGGGACGCCAGAGTCGAAGATCAGCTGCGGGGCGCGCGGGGAGCCGGCCTCATGGACGGATTCGGGGCCGCCGGACAGGATCACGGCCTTAGGCCTCATCTCGCGGAAGGCGGCCTCCGCCTTCTGGAACGGCACGATCTCGCAATACACGCCGTCCTCGCGCACCCGGCGCGCGATCAGCTGCGTGACCTGGCTGCCGAAATCGACGATCAGGATCTTGTCGTGGAGCGCGGCCACGGAGGTGTCGGCGGCGGCGCTGGTCTGGGTGTTGGCTGGGGCTGTCATGGCAAGGAATTACGCCGAGAGCACGAGTCCCGCAACCCTTCGACGGGGCCGACGCCCTTTCCTCCCCGTCATTCCGGGGCGCGCGGAGCGCGAGCCCGGAATCCATAACCAAGACCGGGAAGTATGGATTCCGGGCCCGCGCCAAGGGGCGCGTCCCGGAATGACAGCGTGATTGTGGCGACGCCGTCAAACCCCGCGAAAGCGGGGTATCCATTACGCCGCGGCGTCTCGGTCGGCCACGACCGGCGGTGGAATACTGGGTCCCCCGCCTTCGCGGAGGACGACAGCGGAGGGTGTCCGCGGCCGCCTGCCCCGTCATCGCCGGTGGCCGTGGGGCGGCCCCGGCTCCATCCTCCGTCATTGCGAACGCAGCGAAGCAATCCAGGGCTGCGGGTGGGACTCTGGATTGCTTCGCTGCGCTCGCAATGACGACGGAAAGAGCTTTGACGGCGGAGAGGGATTACGCCTTCTTCAGCACCGACACGAAGAAGCCGTCCGTGCCGGTGCGGCGGGGGGTCATCAGCCAGCCTTCGTCCGACTTCAGGGCGGCCTCGGCGAAGGCCTCGGCCTTGTCCCAGAGGACGGTCGCGGTCTGGTCGGGGGGCTGGATGGTGAACTCCGGGTGGCGGGCGACGAAGCTGCGGACCTGGCCGCCGTTCTCCGGCTGGAGCACCGAGCAGGTGATGTAGGCGATGCGGCCGCCGGGCTTGACCAATGCGGCTGCGCGCTCAAGCACTTCGGCCTGGTCCTTGAGGCGGATCTCGAGCGCGCCGGGGCGCATACGCCATTTGGCGTCGGGGTTGCGGCGCCAGGTGCCGGTGCCCGTGCAGGGGGCGTCGATGACGACGAGGTCGGCGGAGGCCTTGATGTCGGCGAGCGGGTCGGCGTCGCCTTTCGGCGTGCGCACGTCGGCGTTGTGGACGCCGGCGCGCGACAGCCGCTCGTGGATGGGCGCCAGCTGGCGCTTGTCGCTGTCGGTGGCGATCAGCCGGCCCTTGCCGCCCATCATCGCAGCCAGAGCGAGCGTCTTGCCGCCGGCGCCGGCACAGAGGTCGATCACCTGCTCGCCAGGCTTGGCCGCGGTGAACAAAGCCGCGAGCTGCGAGCCCTCGTCCTGGACCTCGATCGCGCCCTTGATGAAATCCTCCTCGGCATGAACGCCGGGATTGCGGGCGTCGGCGCCGAGCTGGATGCGCAGGCCGATCGGCGACCACGGCGTCGGCACGGCGCCGAGATGCTTGAGCGAGGCCTCTACTTTTTCGCGCTTGGCCTTGAGCGTGTTGACGCGCAGGTCGAGCGGTGCGCGGCTGGCCATCGCCATGGCTTCAGTGACGCGGTCATCGCCGAACACCGCCGTGAGATAGGGGTCGAGCCAGTCGGGATAGTCGCCGGCGACCGGCGGCGGCGCGCCTGCGGTGGTGCGCGACGCCAGCGCCCTCTCCTCCTGCGCCGTCAGCGGCGGCGGCGCGAAACGGCTGCCGTCGCACATCGCCGCGATGGTCGCGACATCGAGGCCGCGCTCGAGCTTGAGCATGCCGAGCACGCGCGCACGCGCCGTGTCATCCTCCATGAGATAGGCGCTGGAGGCGCGGCGGCGGAGCACGTCCCAGACCAGGCCGGCGATGGCTGCGCGGTCACCGGAGCCGGCGAAGCGGTGGCTGGTGCCCCAGTCCTTGAGGGCCTTGGCCGCCGGCGCCCTCTGGGCCTCGATGGACTCGATGATGTCGATGGCGGCGGACAGCCGGGCGGCGGGGGTCATTACGAATCCAGGGGTTAGAGCAGAAGCAATATCTTGAGGGCGAAATACAGCCACATCGCCAGCAGCACCAGCGCCGAGGCGGTCCAGGCCAGCCCGCGGCTGTCCTTGGCGCCGCTGACGAGGCCGGCATTGACGAAGCGGGTGACGACGAACACCCAGGACAGCAGCACGATGACCAGATCGGCGTGCCTCAGCGGCAGCGCAATGGCGATCAGGGCGTAGAACAGGGTCGGCAGGCCGAATTCGTCCGCAGCGTCCGAGGCTTGCGCCCGAGCCTTGTTCCAGAACAGCAGCGCGAAGGTGAGCCCGACCTCGACGAAGACGGGCAGCAGCACCATGGTCAGCGACATCGAAAATCCCCCTGGGAATGTCGAAGGCCCGGCGTGGTGCCGGGCCCTGATGATTGAACCGGTTCCCAAGGGACTCCCGACAAGCCCCGTGGTTCCCTTCATTTTCCCGGCTACGCCGAACTTTCACATCAGGAGTGGCTCAGGCCTTGTCCGGCCCGACCCGCACCAGCTGCTTGCCGAAATTCGCGCCCTTGAGCAGGCCCATGAACGCCGTGGGCGCGTTCTCGAGGCCGTCGGTGACGAACTCCTTGTACTTGACCTTGCCGTCGCGCACCCAGGCCGACATGTCCTTCAGGAAGGCGTCACGGCGGTCGGCGAAGTCAGAGACGATGAAGCCACGGATCGTGAGCCGCTTGGTCAGCACGTGCTGCATCAGGCTGCCTGCCCATTTCGGTGCAACGGCCTGGGTGTCGTTGTAATGGGCGATCCGGCCGCAGACGGGCATGCGGGCGAAATTGTTGAACAGCGGGAACACCGCCTCGAACACGGCGCCGCCGACATTCTCGAAATAGACGTCGATGCCTTTCGGACAGGCTTCCTTCAGCTTGGCGGCCAGATCGGGATCGCGATGGTCGAGGCAGTCGTCGAAGCCGAACTCGGACTTCACGTAGTCGCATTTGTCCTTGCCGCCGGCGATGCCGATGGCGCGGGCGCCCTTGATCCTGGCGATCTGCCCCACGGCCGAGCCGACCGCGCCGGAGGCGGCGGCGACCACGACCGTCTCGCCTGCCTTGGGCTGGCCGATGTCGAGCAGGCCGGTGTACGCGGTCATGCCGGGCATGCCGAGCACGCCGACGGCGGTCGAGATCGGCGCGAGGCTCGGGTCGACCTTGGCGAGGCCCTTGCCGTCGGAGATCGCATGCGTCTGCCAGCCGGCGCGCGCCAGCACGATGTCACCGGGCTTGAAGCCGGGATTGTTGGACGCGACGACCTCGCACACGGTCCCCGCTTCCATCACGCCGCCGACCGGGACCGGCTGAGCGTAGGACGGCCCGTCGCTCATCCGCCCGCGCATATAGGGATCGAGCGACAGCCAGATCGTGCGCAACAGCACCTCGCCGGCGCCGGGGGTCGGGATGGCGTGCTCCTCAAGGCGGAAGTCGGACGGCTTGGGCTCGCCGACGGGACGGGACGCGAGCACGATGCGCTTGGCTTGGGACATGGTGTTTCCTCATTCTTGTTGATGTGACGCTCGGTGCCGGCCCCAAAGGACGCCGTCATTGCGAGCGAAGCGAAGCAATCCAGAGCCGCGTGTGCAAGCCCCGGATTGCTTCGTCGCTTCGCTCCTCGCAATGACGGAGACGGTCCCGTAGCCCGGATGAGCGAAGCGACATCCGGGGTCACACGCACTGCTTGCTAGAACCCGGATGTCGCTTCGCTCATCCGGGCTACACTCGCCATTGCGAGCGAGAGTCGGCTTACGCCCCGCCCGGATAGTTCGGGCTCTCGCGCGTGATGGTCACGTCGTGGACGTGGCTTTCGCGCAGGCCCGCGCCGGTGATGCGGACGAACTCGGCCTTGCCGTGGAATTCGGCGAGGTCCTTGGCGCCGACATAGCCCATGGCCGCACGGAGACCGCCGGCGAGCTGGTGCATGACGTTGCCGACCGGGCCCTTGTACGGCACCTGGCCCTCGATGCCTTCCGGCACCAGCTTCAAGGTGTCCTTGATGTCCTGCTGGAAGTAGCGGTCGGCCGAGCCGCGCGCCATCGCGCCGACCGAGCCCATGCCGCGATAGGCCTTGTAGGAGCGGCCCTGCCACAGGAAAACTTCGCCGGGGGTCTCGTCGGTGCCCGCCAGCAGCGAGCCGACCATGGCGACGTCGGCGCCGGCGGCGAGCGCCTTGGCGAGGTCGCCGGAGAACTTGATGCCGCCGTCGGCGATCACGGGCACGTCGGCCTTCTTGGCGGCTTCCACCGCATCCATGATCGCGGTGAGCTGCGGCACGCCGACGCCGGCGACGATGCGGGTGGTGCAGATCGAGCCCGGGCCGATGCCGACCTTGACCGCGTCAGCGCCGGCATCGATCAGCGCCTGCGCGCCGTCGCGGGTGGCGATGTTGCCGGCGATCACCTGCACCGCGTTGGAGATGCGCTTGATGCGGTTGACCGCCTCGAGCACGCGCGAGGAATGACCGTGCGCAGTGTCGACCACGACGAGATCGACGCCGGCCTCGATCAGCTTCTCGGTGCGCTCGAAGCCGCCCTCGCCCACCGTGGTCGCGGCGGCGACGCGGAGCCGGCCCTGGCCGTCCTTGCAGGCCAGCGGATGCGCGACCGCCTTCTCCATGTCCTTGACCGTGATCAGGCCGACGCAGCGGTAGTGCTCGTCGACAACCAGCAGCTTCTCGATGCGGTGCTTGTGCAGGATCTTCTTGGCCTCGTCCTGGCCGACGCCCTCGCGCACCGTCACGAGGTTCTCATGCGTCATCAGCTCGGAGATCTTCTGGCGCGGATCGGTGGCGAAGCGCACGTCGCGGTTGGTGAGGATGCCGACCAGCTTGCCGGGAATGCCCTTGCCGCCGCCGGTCACCACCGGAATGCCGGAGAAGCCGTAATCCTTCATCAGCGCCATCGCATCCGCGAGCGTCGCCTCCGGCGAGATCGTCAGCGGGTTCACCACCATGCCGGATTCGAACTTCTTGACCTGGCGCACCTGGGCCGCCTGGCCCTCGGGATCGAAATTGCGGTGGATGACGCCGACACCGCCGGCCTGCGCCATCGCGATCGCCATGCGCGCCTCGGTGACGGTATCCATGGCGGACGCCATGATCGGAATGTTGAGCGGGATCTCGCGCGTCACGCGCGAGCGGATGTCGACCTCGGAGGGCAGCACATCGGACAGGCCCGGCTTCAAGAGCACGTCGTCGAAGGTGAAGGCTTCGCGAAGTCCCTGGACGGTCGCCATCGTCAACTCCTTGTCTGCGGCCGGTCACGGCCGCGATGCGATTACGGATGAGCGGCGACGCCAGCGAGACCATGCCTCGCCGTCGAATCGGAGCCCATCGGTGGGGTTGACGCGGGTCGATAGCATGGGCCCGTGACGAATCAAAGGGCCGATGCGCCGCCCTCCCGCGATTGCGAAGGGCGGCCGAGACCGGCTCTGATCAGGCCCGAAACGCGCAATAAAAGGTCGCGAATGCCCCGATTTCGGGGCGGAAGTTCCGCTGTCAGCGCCAGGCGCCCGGCGGCGGGCCGTAGCGCCTGATCGCCTCGACCACTTCGCGGTGCCGCCGGTCCTCCCGCCGCATGTGAACGGCGATCAGGGCGTGGGCCGAGGGCACCAGCAGCAAAACGTGGAAGAACAGGCCAAGGATCAGACAGATCACGCACAGCAGCAGGTTGAAGATGGCCGCGAACGGCTGGCCGTTGAACAGCAGGCCCAGCGGCGGCACCAGAGCGGCAAGCAGGTAGATCATCGGCCATCTCCAACACGTGGGACGCGACAGCGTCGCGCTGCATTTAGGCGGCCATGCGACCGGCGCAATGGCCTCCCCCGTCGCAGGGTGATAAAGCCGCAGCGCTCGCCCCCGCCCTCCTCCCGATTCCCCGCCGCAGATGAACAAGCAACGCATCATTCCGCTGATCGTCGCCACCGCCCTGTTCATGGAGAACATGGATTCCACGGTGATCGCGACTTCGCTGCCGGCGATCGCCCGGGATATCGGCACCAGTCCGCTGACGCTGAAGCTCGCCATCACCTCGTATCTGCTGTCGCTGGCGGTGTTCATCCCGGCGAGCGGCTGGACCGCCGACCGCTTCGGCGCGCGACGGGTGTTCTCGAGCGCGGTCGCCGTGTTCATGATCGGCTCGATCGGCTGCGCACTGGCCAACTCGGTCGAGAACTTCGTATTCGCGCGCATCCTGCAGGGCATGGGCGGGGCGATGATGACCCCGGTCGGCCGTCTCGTCCTGCTGCGCTCGGTCGACAAAAGCGCGCTGGTCGGGGCCATGGCCTGGGTCACCATCCCTGCTTTGATCGGCCCGGTGATCGGGCCGCCGGTCGGCGGCTTCATCACCACCTATTTCTCCTGGCACTGGATCTTCCTGATCAACATCCCGATCGGCATCGTCGGCATCATCATGGCGCTGCGCTTCATCGATCCGATCAAGAGCGACAATCCCGAGCCGTTCGATCTCTATGGCATGGTGCTCGCCGGCATCGGCCTCGCGGGCCTCGCCTTCGGCCTCTCCGTCGCCGGCCTCAATCTGCTGCCATGGTCGGTGGTCGGCAGTCTGGTCGCGATCGGCGCGATCTCGATGACGCTCTATGTCCGGCACTCCTGGCGCACCAATTCACCAGTGCTGGATTTCTCGCTGCTGCGGCTGCCGACCCTGCGCGCCTCGATCGTCGGCGGCTTCATGTTTCGCCTCGGCATCGGCGCGCTGCCGTTTCTGCTGCCGCTGCTGATGCAGATCGGCTTCGGCCTGTCGCCGTTCCAGTCCGGCCTCGTCACCTTCGGCTCCTCGGCCGGCGCGATGGGCATGAAGGCGCTGGCCGCACGCCTCATCCGCACCTTCGGCTTCCGCCATCTGATGACCGTGAACGCCGTCGTCAGCTCGGTCTTCCTCGCCGCCTGCGCGCTGTTCACGCCGGCAACGCCATTGCTGCTGATCCTGATCATCCTGGTCGTCGGCGGCTTCTTCCGCTCGCTGCAGTTCACCGCGATCAACACCGTCGCCTATGCCGAGGTCGAGACCGCGCAGATGAGCCGCGCCACGACGCTGACCAGCGTCAACCAGCAGCTTGCGATCTCAGCCGGCGTCGCGGTCGGCGCCTTCTCGGTGGAGACCACGATGTGGATGCACGGCGCGAGCCAGATCAGCGCCTCGTCCTTCGCGCCGGCCTTCATCGTCGTCGCCATCACCGCGGCACTCTCGTCGATCTTCTTCTGGCAGATGCCGGACGATGCCGGCAGCGAAATCTCCGGCCGCAAGGTCGCCGCGATCGCCAGCCGCAAGGGCGCCGAGAAGGGCGTCGAGAAGGCCGCCACCAAATCGGCGAGCGAGACCACGCAGGATGCGCGCGATCAGCGGCTGGGGTAGTTACCGGTCGTCGTCATCGCGAGCACAGCGACGCGATCCAGAGCGGCAGTCCACCGGACTGGATTAGTGCCACCGTGGCGGTCAATACAGCGCGCCCAATCTCTCCGCTGTCATTCCGGGGCATCCGCGCGCAAAATGGCACAGCCATTTTGAAGCAGCGCGGAAGAGAGCGCGGGATCCGTCTGCTGCTGTCATTCCGGGCGCTACACGCCGGAGCCCGGTGACATCACCGCCCGACGAAGCCGCGGCGGGCGAGGCCTGCCAGCGCGCCGCGCAGGCGGGCGCGGCCGGTGATGACACCGCAGGAGGAGTTGAACAATCTCACCACCAGTTTGCGGCGCTGCGATTCGTCGGGCTGCAGACGGAGGTGAACGGTCTTCCTGAACACGTCGACAACGGATGCGTCGACCCATCCGAGGCCGTCGAGATGGAGCGTCAGCATGGCCCCCGGCTTCACCGGGCTGCGATCGCGCGGTTTGGCAATCCGAGCCGACGACAGCGACAGCGCCTCGATCGAACACGGCACCACCTCACCCTCTTGCGCTAGCCACCCCGCCTCATCGCTCGGAAACAGGTCCTCGCCGCGCGGCAGCTCGAAGCACACGAGAAATGCGATGAAGGCGATCAGCATCGCGATCCCGGCCCACAGCAGGTTGAAATAGTCTATCGACGAGATCTCGCTCGCGGCGTTCGGCGACACGAAAGCCCAGACGATGGCGGCGGCCGAGCTCGCCGCGATCAGGCCGAAGATCGCGGCGAGCTTGCCATGCACGCGCGGCTGCGAGCGGTCGCCCCCCTTGTCGGTCACCTTGAATGGGCGGCCGAACGGCCTCACGGCGGCGCTCAGCAAGGTCGCCGTGACCGCGAAACACGTCACCGCATGCGTCGCCTCCATGAACAGCGGCAAGGTGCGCGAGCGCGAGATCCAGCCCATGTAGATGATGGTGCCGAGCAGCGCCGGGACGCCGTAGCGCAGGAACGACAGATAGTCGGCCTCGAACGCCGGCAAGCCGGCGAACCAGTAGATCGGCGGCGCAATCAGCAAGAGCACCATGAACGGCTTGCAGGCCCAGTTGAGCACGCCGTGGAGGAACTGCCAGCGCTGCGTAAAGCTGTAGCCGCGGCTGCGCATCGGACCATCGCGCAGCAGCGCGACCTGGATCGTGCCGAGGCACCAGCGGGCGCGCTGGGTTATGTATTCCGGCACGCCTTCGGCCGAGAGCCCGAAGCTGAGCGGCTCGTTGAGCCAGACGGTGCGATGGCCGCGCTTCAGCAGCGTGTAGGTGAGATTGAGATCCTCGGAGATCGCCGCATGCGGGAAACCGCCGATCTCCATGAGCCGCTCGCGGCGCACCACGAAGGAGGTGCCGACGCAGAACGCGCAGCCCCAGGCGTCCTTGGCCGGCTGAAACACGTCGAAGAAGAAGCGCTGATCATCGACCCAGCTGCCGGACGCCAGCAGATTGTGCTGGATCGGATCGGGATTGTAGTAGAACTGCGGCGTCTGCACGACCGCAATGTCGGGCTCCGACAGCAACAGCCCCACGGTGCGCTGCAGGAAGTCGCGGCGCGGCGCGAAATCCGCGTCGAGCACCAGGATCACCTGCGCGTTGGACTGCTGCGCGGTCGCGGCCAGCGCGTTGTTGAGATTGCCGGCCTTGGCGCCCTTGTTGTCGGGCCGCGTCAGATGGCGCGCGCCGACCTCATCGCAGAAGGCTCGAAGCCGGTCGCGCCTTGTGTCGTCGAGCACCCACACGGTCTTGTCGGGGTAGTCGAGCGCGAGCGCCGCCAGGATCGAGCGCTCGACGATCTCCATCGGCTCGTCATAGGTGCAGATGAAGACATCGACGGCGGGATGGTTTCCGCCCAGCCTGCGATGCGCCTCGTCAGCCTGCGCCGAGCGGTCGACGCTGCGGGTCAGGATCAGGATCGACATCAGCGTGTAGGAGATTGCGATGATCTCGAGCGTGATGAACAGCCGCGGCCACAACGCCTGCAAGCTCAGATCGAACGGCGGCAGCGTGTCGTGCCAGCGCCACAGCGTGTAGATCAGGAGGAAGGACGCGGCGGTCGCTCCGAACAGCACGCGGTCACGCGTCCGCGACGGATCGAGCAGCCGCGCCATCACCAGAAGCCCGAGCAGGACGCCGAGATCGGTCGACAGCACCGACGCATCGTTGCTTGCGGTCGGGAACATCATGGCACCCTCGCGCCGGTGAAGGGATTCCAGCCGGCCTCGGCGAGGACGGCCCAGGCGGTGGCGCCGAGATGCGGACGCTTGTAGTAGAAGAAGTCCGGAATGGTGGTCTGCCCGCTCGGATCGATCGACAGGCCGGTGGTCAAACGTGCGCTGCGCGTCGCATTCAAGAGCCCCGAGGCGGTGCGGTCGGCCCGCATGCCGGCGAGCAGCCGCTGGCCGTCGGCGGGATCACCGACCATCCGATAGGCGAGCGCCGCCTGTGCGGTGCCCTCGACCCAGACGCCGTCGCGATCGCCGTTGAAGTCGAAGCCGCCATCGACCGCGAGGTGCGTCCCGGCAAAGGTCAGCGCCTTGCGCCACGCCGGCGCATCCGCCACCGCCATCCACGGCCACAGCTGCACGTCGAGCGCGAGCAGATTGTCGTCGGCGAGACTGCCATCCGGCTTGGTGCCGAGCAGGAAGTGATCGCCGCGGAAGCTGCGGTCGAGCAGACGGCGGGCCTTTTGCGCGGCGTCCTGATAGCGCGGCTCCGAGGTGATGCGAAACAGCCAGCTGGCCACCGCGTGGACGTCGGCATTGTGCTCGGTCGACATCCAGGTCAGCCGTATCTGCTGCGGATCGTAGCCGTGAAAGCCGCCGCTGAAGCCGTCGGCGCCACTGCTCGCGTTGCTGATGATCCAGTCCATCAGGCGCCGTGCGGCAGACAAATAGGTCGCCTCCCCGGTCGCCTGATGCAGGGTCAGGAGCGCCAGCGCCCCCCAGGCCACGTTGCCGGTCGAGGTGCCGTCCTGCGCGGCATCCTCGCCCCAGATGTTCTTCTGGCCGTCCCACCAGCCCGGCAGCAGCGCGGCGCCGGCGCCGACCGGACCAGCGCGATAGGCGTTGCGGAGCCGGCCGTCGTCGAAGGTGCGATCGTGGGACGCGGCGTGCACCAGCGCATTGCCGATCGCCCGCGCCTGATCGACGCGGTCGCACGCGACCAGCGCGATCGCGGCCAGCGCGTTGTCGTAGACGAAGGCCGTCGTGGACAGGCCGAGCGGCAGCCCCTCCTCGTCGGCACCGGGCTCGTAACTGCGGATGAACATCGCATCATGGCCCGCGAGCTTGGGCCCGACGGCCTTCATCAGGCCGGGGCAGAACGAGCCCTCGGCACGCGCAGGCAGCGCGCCGCCGAACAGCGCCATAGCCACCATCACCATGGATATGAGCCTCATTGCGCCGACACCGCGCGAGCTGCCGGCAGCCAGTGCTCGTCCAGTTCCGGCTGCTGTACCAATGCCGGCTGCGATCGCAGGGCGTCGTCGAGCTTGGTGACGCCGGCACGGCGCGTCGCCGCGTCGGGCTCGGATGGATCGAGATCGGTGAGCGACGCAACGAGGTGGCCGAGCCGCCGCCACGTCACCGACATCGACGGAATGACGCCGTTGTCACGCGTGACCGTGACCCACTGTCCCACCGTGCAGGCGGGCGTCGCCGCCGAGGCCAGCGCCACTGCCGCCTGCTCAGCGGGCGCATCCGGCGTGATCATGACATAGAGCTCGCGCCGCTCGGTCTGCGGAAACGGCACGGCGAAGCGCTCGTCGACCTTGTCGCTGGTCTTCGGCAGCACCGCGCTGACGACGCCGGCGTGAAAGCCGCCGCCGTCGATACGCACCTTGGTCCCCGGCTTCATCTGTTCGCCCTGGCGATAGGAGAAGATCGCGACCACGAAGCGCTTGTCGCAGTCGACCACAGAGGCAATCGTGTCACCGGCGCTGACGTGGCGACCGGTCTCGGCGCCGACGGCCAGCACCTTGCCGGGCCCCGGCGAGAGCACGTCGGCCGAGGCGAGCCGCGCCAGCCGGGCGCGCTCGGACTTGATCAACCCTTCGAGATCGTCGAGCACCGCCGATTGCTGCTTCTCCTCGATCTCCATCCGCCTTGCGTCGAGATCGATGTCGCGGCGCTTCTGATTGAGCATGTTGAGCGCGACGAGGTCCTCGCCGACATAGATGCCGGCGTTCAAAGCCTTCAGCTGCGCCAGCTTCTGGTTCAGCCTGGCGTTCTGCGCATCGGTGTCGTGCAGCGCCGCCGCATATTGCTGCTCGGTCGGCTTCAGCATCTCGACGCTGGCGGCATCGCGCGCCACCATGCGGTTCTGCCGGTCGACGATCGCCTTCTTCTCGCTGCTCATCGCGTTGGACTGCGCGACGCGGGCGCGCAGCTCCTCGATCTGCGACTGCAGCTGCGCCTTGAGCTGCCCGGCCTGGCCGCCGATTTCCTCGTCGAGCGAGCTGACATACGCAATGTCGGACTGATGCTTGGCCCGGGTGGCATCGAGCTTCTGGCGCGCGTCGCCGGCCTTCTCCTCCAGCGAGATCAGCGTGGTGCGGTCGAGCCGCGAATTGCTGATCTGCGCCAGCCGATCGCTGCTGCGAACCTCGCCGCCGGGCGTGGCGGTGAGCGTCTCGACCTGGCCCGCGATCGGCGAGGTCAGCAGCATCACGGGCGCATCGACCACGGCGCGATCCGACTGGTCGGCCACGATCGGCGGCACCACGGCCGTCAGCATCAGCGCCGACAGGATGCCGGCGACGCCGATGGCGGAGACGCGGAGGATCACGGGATGGCGATGCCGGCGCACCGCGGGTTTCTCGGGTGCGGAACGTGGCGCGGGCGATGGCTTGAAACCGGCATCGAAGCGATCGGTCATCGGGTCTCTTTCGGTGTGGGTTGACGCCCCCGAAAGACGCTTCCTCGGATGATCCGGAGTTCCAGGCTCCAGTCTCGATGTTCAAGCGCAAACCACGTCGCGCGCACATCGTTTCAAGCCGAGGCCGATCTTCGCCCCTTCCTCGCGGTCACGTTATGTTGCGATGCGGCAGCGCCGTTTTCGCGCTTGCCTGCCACACTCAATCCTCATTCGCCTTGAAGCGACCGAGTCCCTTCAGGATGAACGGCGCGATCAGCGCAATCAGCGCGATGACCAGCAGCGTCGCTGAGATCGGAGATTGCAGCAAGGTCATGGGATCGCCGAGACTGATGGCGAGCGCGCGCCGCAACTGGCTCTCGGCGATCGGTCCGAGGATCAGTCCGACAACGACCGGCGCAATCGGAAAATCGAACCGGCGCATCAGGAAGCCGAGCACGCCGAAGCCCGCGAGCATCGACAATTCGACCACCGACGGCTTCGCCGCGATCGTGCCCATGGTCGCGAACACGAGGATGCCGGCGTAGAGCCAGGGCGTCGGGATGGCGAGCAGCTTCACCCACAGTCCGACCAGCGGCAGATTCAGCACCAGCAGCATGGTGTTGGCGATGAACAGGCTCGCGATCAGGCCCCAGACCAGGTCTGGGCGTTCGGCGAACAATAGCGGTCCCGGGTTGAGGCCATATTGCTGGAAGCCGGCGAGCATCATCGCGGCGGTCGCAGACGTCGGCAGGCCGAGCGTCAATAACGGCACCAGCGTTCCGGCCGCAGACGCGTTGTTCGCAGCCTCGGGCCCGGCGACGCCCTCGATCGCGCCCTTGCCGAATTGGTCCGGATATTTGGTCAGCCGCCGCTCGGCCGAATAGGACAGGAAGGTTGGAATCTCGGCGCCGCCGGCCGGCAGCGCGCCGATCGGAAAGCCGAATAGCGTGCCGCGCAGCCACGGCTTCCACGAGCGCTTCCAGTCCTCGCGCGTCATCCATAGCGAGCCCTTGATGGCCTCGATCTTCTCCTCGCTGTGATGCCGGCGCGAGGCGACATAGAGCGCCTCGCCGACCGCGAACAGGCCGACCGCCAAGGTCGTCACCTCGACGCCGTCGAGCAGCTCGGGCACGCCGAAGGCGAGCCGCGCCTGCCCCGTGAGCTTGTCGATGCCGATCAGCCCAAGCGTCAGCCCGATGAACAGGCTCGTGAGCCCGCGGATCGGCGAGTCGCCGAAGGTCGCGGACACCGTGACGAAGGCGACACACATCAGCGCAAAGTAGTCCTCCGGTCCGAAGCGCACGGCGATGTCGACGAGATACGGCGACAGGAACGCCAGCCCGATGGTGGCGATGGTGCCGGCAACGAAGGAGCCGATCGCCGAGGTCGCCAGCGCCGGGCCGCCGCGGCCGGCCTTGGCCATCTTGTTGCCTTCGAGCGCGGTCGCCATCGAGGCGCTCTCGCCGGGCGTGTTGATCAGGATCGCGGTGGTCGATCCGCCATACATGCCGCCGTAATAGATGCCGGCGAACATGATCAGCGAGCCGCCGGGATCGAGCTTGTAGGTGACCGGCAGCAGCAGCGCGACGGTGAGCGCGGGACCGATGCCGGGCAGCACGCCGACGGCGGTGCCGAGGAACACGCCGATCAGCGCATAGAGCAGGTTCATGGGCTGGACGGCGATCGCCATCCCATGCGCGAGCGCGGCGAAGGTGTCCATCAGAGCAATCTTTCGAGCGGACCGGCGGGAAGGCTCAGGGTGAGGAGACGGTCGAAGGCAAGGTAGATCAGCGTCGTCAGCGCCGCGCCGATGACGAGATCGGTGACGAAGGCGCGGCGGCCGAACGCCGCCGACGTCGTCACGAACAGCGCCGTGGTCGCCAGGATGAAGCCGCCGCCAAAGCAGATGATGCCAATCAGCAGCGCAAGCCCCACCAGAATGAGCAGCACCGCGACAGGATCTGAGCTCTCGCGCGGCGGCAGGTTGCCCCTGACCGCATCGATCAGATTGGCGAGCGCGAGGATGCCGAGCCCGATCGCGATCACCACCGGCATCACCTGCGGGCCCATGCCGTACATCGTGGTCGCCGGGATCTGGTTGGCGTCATAGACCAGCACCAGCGCGACGGCTGCGAGCAGCGCCGCGATGACGATGCCGGCCTTGTCGACGCTTCCCGAGGCGGGAGTCTCGGTGCCGGCGCTGTCCGGCGTCATGACTTGACGAGGCCGACCGACCTCAGCACGTCGGTGACGCGGACATTCTCCTTCTTGAGAAACTCGGCGAAGGCATCGCCCGGCAGATAGGCGTCATCCCAGCCCTTCTGTTTCAGGATCTCCTTCCATGCGTCCGACTTCACCATCTTCTCGACGGCGTCACTAAGCGTCTTCTTCTGCTCCGGCGTGATACCGGGCGCAGCGACGACCGAGCGCCAGTTGGCGAGCACGAGGTCGATGCCCTGCTCCTTGAAGGTCGGGATGTCGACGCCGGGAATGCGGTTCTCGGAGGAGACGCCGATCGCGCGCAGCTTGCCGCTCTTGATCTGCCCGTCATATTCCGACAGGCCGGAAATGCCGGCCGTGACCTTGCCGCCGAGGATCGCCGCCAGCGACTCGCCACCGCCCGAGAACGGGATGTAGTTGACCTTCTTGGCATCGGCGCCGACCGTGCCCGCGAACAGCGCCGCCATCACGTGGTCGACGCCGCCGGCCGAGCCGCCGGCAAACGTGACCTTGGCAATGTCGGCCTTCAGCGCCGCGGCGAGATCCTGCGCCGTCTTGATCGGCGATGCCGCCGGCACGACGATGACCTGGATTTCCTCGGTCAGCCGCGCGATCGGCGTGACCTGCTCCAAGGTCACCGGCGACTTGTTCATGGCGAGCGCGCCGACCATGACGAAGCCATTCACCATCAGCTGATTGCCATCGCCCTTGGCGCCGTTGACGAACTGCGCGATGCCGACGGTGCCGCCCGCCCCCGCGACGTTGGTGACCTGCACGCTGCGCGCCACCCCCGACGCCACGAACGCCTGCTGCATCGCTCGCGCGGTCTGATCCCAGCCGCCGCCGGGCGCGGCCGGCGCCATCACCTTGAGCTCGAGTTGCTGGGCCGAGGCCGGCGCACCGGCCAAGAGAACCAACGCGCATGTCAACGCGACAGCTGCGCCCAACAGGCGCGCACAGAACGACTTCAAAGGACCCCTCCACGGCCGACCGAGCGGCTCACGTTTCTTTATCGGTGTCGCGAAAGCGAACACGCGGCACCAAGACCCGCGCCCGCGCAGACGTGAATGCGCACAGACGGGTCAGGTCCGCTCTCGGATTCTCAAGACACACCAAAAGCTTACAGCCGTAGAAGGGGCATTCAAGGCGCCATCCTGCGACAGGATAGCGCACCCCTCTGCGCACGCGGCTCTTCAGCCGGTCGGAGCCTCGAAGGCCTAGCCGCAGGTCCAGACCATGCCGACCGGCGTCCGCGTCCAGCACGGGCCGAAGCTGCCGCCATTGTAGTGGCCGCGGTAGAAGCCGGGCTGGCCGAAATAATGCCACTCGCCGTTGTAGAGCATGTATTTCGGGGTGCCGTCGATGTACCAGTGGCGCCGGTTGCCGCGCGGCCCGTTGCGCATGGCCTCCTTGTCGGCATAGAGCGGCAGGCTGTTGTTGGGCGGCTGCCTGTAGCCGGGCAGGAAGCCGTAGCCCTGCAAGCGGTGCGCCTTGCGCTTGTGCGCCGGCGCGGCCAAGGCGAGCGCCGGCAACAGCATCAGGAGCATCACGATCGAGACGAAGAGACGATGTGGCATGACGGCAGCCCGATGGATTCGAGGTCTCGAATCTTCAGTTCGATTGCGGCACGGCAACGGCCGTCCCGTCATGAAATGTTTCAGCGATGCCGCCGATGCGCGCGACGCGGCGGAGGCTGCGGCGGCGCGAAGAACGGATTGAGGTCGCACATCGCCGCGCGGCCCGACGCCGTCGCGCGGCATTGCGGCAGCGAGGTGTAGCTGCAGTCGATCCATTCGCCACCCCAGCGGCCCTCATAGACCTTCATGCACACGGGATAGCGCGGATCATAGGCCTGGGCCTGAGCCGGAACCGACAGGGCCGAGCCCATCGTCAAAGCGAGCACGAAGGCGCTCCAGGTCAGAACACGCATCAGGACCTCCGGAATTGGGTCTCGTCGGCCCAGGCCGATTCCCGAGACCATTGTGCATCTGCTCTGTATCGCCAGGGCGGGATGGCCGCAATGACGCCATTACAACAGGTCGGCCTGCTCTCCCCCGCGGAAACCCATCGCCAGCACATAGCGTTCCGACGAGTCCTGCCGGCTCGCCGCCGGCTTGACGTGACGGACGCTGGCGTAATCGCGCTTGAGCTGCGCCAGCAGCTCGGCATCGGCGCCGCTCTGGAAGGTCTTGGCCAGGAACGCGCCGCCCGGCTTCAGCACCTCGCCGGCGAAATGCGCGGCGAGCTCGACCAGGCCGACGATGCGCAGCTGGTCGGTCTTGCGATGGCCGGTGGTGTTGGCCGCCATGTCGGACATCACCACGTCGGCGCGGCCGCCGATCATCTCCCGCAGCTTCTCGGGGGCATCGGGGGCGTGAAAATCGAGCTGGGTGAAGGTCACGCCGGGGATTTCACCCATCTCCAGCAGATCGATCGCGATCACCTTGCCCTTCCCTGCCTCGGCGCCGACCCGACGCGCCGCGATCTGGCTCCAGCCGCCGGGCGCAGCGCCGAGATCGACCACCGTCATGCCGCTCTTGAGCAAATGATGCTTGTCGTCGACCTCGAGCAGCTTGTAGGCCGCGCGCGAGCGATAGCCGTCGCGCTTGGCCTGGGCGACATAGGGATCGTTGAGCTGGCGCTCCAGCCAGAGTTTCGAGGACAGCTTGCGCTTGCCCCCGGTCTTGACCTGCACATGCATGCGGCCAGTCGTGTCTTTTGCCATGTGTGTCTCGGTGGGTCGTCACCAGTGCCGTCAACGATGATCAGGCGATGCGCAAGGTACGACAGAAATACTCGGTTCACCCTCCCCGGGAGGGGGAGGGTCGATCGGGAGCGAAGCGAGTGATCGGGGTGGGGTGAGCCACAGCGGCACCGCCCGTGTGGCTCACCCCATCCCGCCTCACATTTCGCTTTGCTCAATGTGAGCCGCCCCTCCCCCTCCAGGGGAGGGTGAAGAGGCTACGCCGTCCTGAGCGCGCCGTCCTCGCGCATCATTTCGACCAGCATGCCCTCGCGCAGGCCGCGATCGGCGACGCGCAGCCGCGGCAGCGGAAACGCCAGGCGAATCGCGTCGAGAATGGCGCAGCCGGCGAGCACGAGGTCGGCGCGGTCGATGCTGATGCAATTGTTCTCGGCGCGCTCCTGGTAGCTCATCGCCAGCAGCTTTCCGATCGTCGTCGTGATGTCGGCATCGTTGATCCAGATGCCGTCGACCCGGCGGCGATCATAGCGCGCGAGATTGAGGTGGATGCCGGCGAGCGTCGTCACGGTGCCCGATGTGCCGAGCAGGTGCATGCCGGAGAGATCACCGCCGTTCTCGGCCGCGAACGGCCCGACATGCTCGGCCACGGCTTCGACCATGGCGGCATAGATCTCCGGAGTCACATCGCGGCCGCCGAACCGTTCGGCCAGGGTGACCACTCCGAGCGGGATCGACATCCAGGCCTTGATCCGCGGCTCGGCGTTGCGGTCGCCCGCATCGCGCTCGATCCGGACCAGCTCGCTGGAGCCGCCGCCGATATCGAACAGGATCGCCCCGCGCCCGCCCGGATCGAGCAGCGGCGCGCAGCCCTTGACGGCCAGCGCCGCCTCGGTCTCGCGGTCGATCACCTCGAGCTCGATGCCGGTCTCCGCGGCCACCCGGCTGCGGAACCCCTCGGCATTGGCCGCCGCGCGGCAGGCCTCGGTCGCGATCAGGCGCAGGCGCCCGGCCTTCTTGGACTGGATCTTGTCCCGGCAGATGGAGAGCGCCGCGATGGCCCGATCCATCGCCGCGTCGCTGATGCAGCCGGTGGTCGAGATGCCCTCGCCCAGCCGGACAATGCGCGAGAAGGAGTCGACCACGCGGAAACTGTCGCCCGAGGGACAGGCGATCAGGAGCCGGCAATTGTTGGTTCCGAGGTCCAGGGCCGCGTAGACGCTGCTGCCATTGCTGGCGCAGGAAGGCGTCGCGACGTTCAGACCCGGACGCAAGCCGGGCTCCAGGTTCCCGCGCGGCATGGGACTCTCCCGCAGCCGCGTGTCATTGATCATTCAAATCTCTTTCCGCTGGCCGAACCGGCCCAGATGGAAGTTCTCTTTCATGAGACATTATCAGTGGATAGCGCCGGCGCAACAGCCCCTCCATCAGGCGTGATGCACCATTCCTAATCAACCGTTGTCCGGCCGTGGGCGCTGCACTATCTGGGAACAGCCCGCATTTGCGACCAATCCAGCCCGTTGGGTCCTCATCCATGCAAGATCACACCTCCCCGGCCTCCCTCGAAAACGCGATCGCGCTGCAGAAATACGGCGTCGGGCAGCCGGTCCGGCGCAAGGAGGACGACACGCTGGTGCGCGGGCACGGCAAATATACCGACGATTTCAACCTGCCCGGCCAGGCCCATGCCTGGATCGTCCGCTCCAGCCACGCCCACGGCATCATCAAGAGCATCGATACGGCGGCCGCCAAGGCCATGCCGGGCGTGCTCGGGGTGTGGACGGGCGCCGATCTCGCTGCCGCCGCCTACGGCCCGTTCACCTGCGGCCTGCCGCTGAAGAGCCGGGACGGCTCGCCACTGCTGCAGACCAACCGCGCCGCGCTCACCACCGACAAGGTGCGCTTCGTCGGCGACCCCGTGGCGTTCGTGGTGGCGGAAACCGCCGCGCAAGCGCGCGATGCCGCCGAGGCGGTCGAGATCGACATCGAGCCCCTGCCCGCGGTCACCAATGCCGAGGAAGCGGCCAAGCCCGGCGCGCCGCTTCTCTACGACCACATCCCGAACAACGTCGCGCTGGATTACCACTATGGCGACACCGCCAAGATCCAGGAAGCCTTCGCCAAGGCCGCCCATGTGACCAAGCTCGATATCGTCAACACCCGCGTCGCCGTGGTGTCGATGGAGCCGCGCGTGGCGCTCGCCGCCTTCGACGGCAAGAGCGAGCGCTTCACGCTGCAGGTGCCGACCCAGGGCGTGTCGGGGAACAAGGCGACGCTGGCGAAAATCCTCAACGTCGCGCCGGAGAAGGTCCGCATCCTCACCACCAATGTCGGCGGCTCCTTCGGGATGAAGAACGTCTCCTACCCCGAATATGTCTGCACCCTGCATGCCGCGAAGCAGCTCGGCCGTCCCGTGAAGTGGCGCGACGAGCGCACCACGAGCTTCCTGTCCGACAGCCAGGGCCGCGACCAGATCATCCATGGCGAGCTCGCGCTCGACGCCGACGGCAAGTTCCTCGCCGTGCATCTCTCCGGCTATGGCAACCTCGGCGCCTATATCATGGGCGTGGCGCCGCTGCCGCTGTCGCTCAACACCGGCAAGAACCTCGCCAGCGTCTACAAGACGCCGCTGCTCGGCGTCGACATCAAGACCGTGCTGACCAACGTGACCCTGATGGGCGCCTATCGCGGCGCCGGCCGCCCGGAAGCGAACTACTTCATGGAGCGGCTGATCGACACCGCTGCGCGCGAGATGGGGATTGATCGTCTCACCATCCGCAAGCGCAACTTCATCAAGCCGAGCCAGATGCCGTTCCCGGCCGCCTCCGGGGTGACCTACGATTCCGGCGACTTCGCCGCGGTGTTCGAGAAGGCGCTGGAGGTCTCGGACTACGCCGGCTTCGCCAAGCGCAAGCGCGAGAGCCGCAAGGCCGGCAAGCTGCGCGGCATCGCCGTCGGCTCCTACCTGGAGGTCACCGCGCCGCCATCCGGCGAGCTCGGCAAGATCACCTTCGATCCCGACGGCGGCGTGACCTTGACCACCGGCACGCTCGATTACGGCCAGGGCCACGCGACCCCGTTCGCGCAGGTGTTGTCGGCGCAGCTCGGCGTTCCCTTCGAAAAGGTGCGGCTGGAGCAGAGCGACAGCGATCTCGTGCGCTTCGGCAACGGCACCGGCGGCTCGCGCTCGATCACCGCGACCGGCCAGGCCATCGTCGAATCCTCGCAGCTCGTCATCGCCAAGGGCAAGCAGGCTGCAGCGCATCTGCTCGAAGCCTCGGAGGCCGACATCGAGTTCGCCAACGGCCAGTTCACCATCGCCGGCACCGACCGCAGCATCGACATCATGGAGCTGGCGCGCCGCATGCGCGAGGGCAGGATGCCCGACGGCGTGCCCGCCTCGCTCGACGTCGACCACAACTCGACCGTGACCGAATCGACCTTCCCCAATGGCTGCCATGTCTGCGAGGTCGAGGTCGAACCCGACACCGGCGTCGCGCAGATCGTGGCCTACACCGCGATCAACGACTTCGGCACCGTGATCAACCCGATGATCGTCGCCGGCCAGCTCCACGGCGGCGTCGCGCAAGGCATCGGCCAGGCGCTGATGGAGCATCTGCGCTACGACGAGAGCGGCCAGCCGATCACCGGCTCGCTGATGGATTACGCGCTGCCGCGCGCGACGGATGTGCCGATGATGACGGTCGACAACCATCCGGTGCCGGCCAAGAGCAATCCCCTGGGCACCAAGGGCTGCGGCGAAGCCGGCTGCGCCGGCTCGATGGCGAGCGTGATCAATGCGGTGATCGACGCGCTGTCGGATTATGGCGTGACCCATCTCGACATGCCCCTGACCACCGAAAAACTCTGGCGCGCCATCCAGGACGGCAAGGCGAAGACGGCGGCGTAGTTATCGACGAGGTGCAACAAGCCCGGGCATGACGACTGATTCTTAGGCGCCGTCGTTGCGAGCGCAGCGAAGCAATCCAGAGTCCCGCCCACCACCCTGGATTGCTTCGCTGCGCTCGCAATGACGGTGTGTTGGGCAGGCGGCTTGCCCCACCCTCCGCTGTCATCGTCCGCGAAAGCGGACGATCCAGTACGCCGAGACGGTTGTGATTGAACCGAAAGGCCGCGGCGTACTGGATGCCCGCCTGCGCGGGCATGACAGTTGTGGTTGGGGAGGCCGCTTGCCTCTTTCCCGGCCGCGGCGCTACGCCGCCGCCTGCGCACGCGGCTGGTAGATCGCCACGTGATGGCACTGCGCCAGCGGCCGGGTGCCATTCGCCACCACCAGCGCATCGATCTCGACGAAGCGGTGGCCCTTCTTGTCGTAGTTCGCAACCACCCGGCCGCGCGCCGTGATCTCGTCGGTTTCCTCGATCGCCGACAGCAGCTGCATCCGGCTGCCGACATGAATCCAGGGGCCGAGCACGACATTGTCGACCAGCAGCCGGTTCATCACCCGTTGCAACATGCCGGGATGCCCGAGCCGCTCGCTCGCATAGATCGGATCACGCTCGCGGATCTCGGCGAGATAGCTCGTCGCCGCCTGCCCCGGCCATGCACGGGGCGCGGTGCCGAGCCAGCTGCCGACGGCGAATGACTCCGCGCTGACTGGCGGTCGCATGGCCGCGGGCAGAACCTCGCAATACTCTGCCAGCACGACATCTGGCGCCGACGCCGCCAATGACGCGGAACCGGTGGCGCAGAGCTGGCCCTGACTCATCACCTCCAAGTCGAGCCCACCGCCCGCCTCGCTCGCCCGGACCTCGGCGACCTCGCCGTCATAGACCGGCTTGATGAACCGCGCCTCGATCAGGCCGCGCTCCAGGAACGCCCGGCCCCAGCGCGCGACAGGCTGATGCACCATATAGGCGAGCACCTCGACCCCAGGCACGAGGCCGCCGGCGAAGCCGAAGCGGCGCGCCACGCTGTCGTCGTGCATCTTGTTCTCGGACTGCTTGGCCGTGTTGAATGCCTCGACCGCATAGGCCGCGATTTCGCCTGCCATCCACGCCTCCTTGACCTTTTCGGGCGATGGTAGCGGCCGGAAAGGTCCTGGCAAGGTCGGCGTTTGGCTCGCAATTCCCGCTGCGATGGGGTACCAACCGGCCATCCCAACCGATGGCCCGATGACGATCGAAACCGCCGAACCCGCCCCTGTCAGAATCTTTGTCGACGCCGACGCCTGTCCGGTGAAGGACGAGATCTATCGCGTCGCGATCCGGCACGGCCTGCCGGTCATCGTCGTGGCCGGCGGCTTCATCCGTGTGCCCGAAGACCCGCTGATCACGCGCGTCGCGGCCGGCAGCGGCATGGATGCGGCGGACGACTGGATCGCCGAGCGCACCGGGGCTGACGACATTGTCATCACCGCGGACATTCCGTTGGCGAGCCGCTGCGTCAAGGCCGGCAGCGCCGTGATCGCCCCCAACGGCAAGCCGTTCACGGAGGAGTCGATCGGCATGACCCTGGCGGTGCGCAACCTGATGACCGACCTGAGGTCCTCCGGCGAGGTCACCGGCGGCCCGCGCTCGTTCACGCCGCGCGACCGCTCCACCTTCCTCTCCACCCTCGATACGACGATCCGCCGCGTGCAGCGCCAGCGCGCCGCGCGGATCCAGCAGCAGAGCTAGAGAACAGACATGGCGCCACCTCTCATTCAACTCAAGGACATTCGCCTGACGTTCGGCGGCACGCCGCTGCTATCCGGCGTCGAGCTGTCGGTCTCGCCCGGCGAGCGCGTCTGCCTGATCGGCCGCAACGGCTCCGGCAAGTCGACGCTGCTGAAGATCGCCGCGGGCCTCGTCGAATGCGACAGCGGCACGCGCTTCGTGCAGCCGGGCGCAACGGTGCGCTATCTGCCGCAGGAGCCGGATTTCTCCGGCCATGCCACCACGCTCTCTTATGTCGAGGCCGGGCTCGGGCCCGGCGACGATCATTATCAGGCGCGCTATCTCGTCGAGCAGCTCGGATTGACCGGCGATGAAGATCCGGCGCACGTCTCCGGCGGTGAGGCGCGCCGCGCGGCGCTGGCGCGCGTGCTCGCCCCGAACCCCGACATCCTGCTCTTGGACGAGCCGACCAACCATCTCGACCTCACGACCATCGAGTGGCTGGAAAACGAGCTCGACGGCCGCCGCTGCGCGCTGGTGCTGATCAGCCACGACCGCCGTTTCCTGACCAATCTGTCGCGCGCGACCGCTTGGCTCGACCGCGGCCAGATCCGGGAGATCGACCGCGGCTTTGCCGGCTTCGAGGCGTGGCGCGACGAGGTGCTGGCGGAAGAAGAGCGAGAGCAGCACAAGCTGGATCGCAAGATCGTCAACGAGGAGCACTGGCTGCGCTACGGCGTCTCCGGCCGCCGCAAGCGCAACGTCAAGCGGCTTGCCAATTTGCACGCGCTGCGCCAACAGCGTCGCGATTACCGCGGCACGGCCGGTGCCGCCAATCTCGCCGCCGCCGAGGCGGACAAGTCCGGCAAGCTGGTGATCGAGGCCAAGGGCGCGTCGAAAGCGTTCGGCGATCGCAAGATCGTCGACAATTTCTCCATCCGCATCCAGCGCGGCGATCGCATCGGCATCGTCGGCCCGAACGGCGCCGGCAAGACCACGCTGGTCAATCTGCTCACCGGTGGCAGCGAGCCGGACAGCGGCAGCATCCGGCTCGGTGTCAATCTGGAGACGGCGACGCTCGATCAGCATCGTGAGAGCCTCGACCCCAGAACGACCTTGGCCGATGCGCTGACCGGCGGCCGCGGCGATCACGTCATGGTCGGCGGCAAGCCCAGGCATGTCGTCGGCTACATGGAGGACTTCCTGTTTTCGCGCGAGCAGATGCGCACGCCGCTCGAAGTTCTCTCCGGCGGCGAACGCGGCCGGCTGATGCTGGCGCGCGCGCTGGCCAAGCCCTCGAACCTCCTGGTGCTGGACGAGCCGACCAACGATCTCGACCTCGAGACGCTCGACGTGCTGGAAGACATGCTCGGCGACTACGAGGGCACCGTCATCCTGATCAGCCATGACCGCGACTTCCTCGATCGCGTCGTGACCTCGGTGATCGTGCCCGAGGGTAATGGCAAATGGCAGGAATATGCCGGCGGCTACAGCGATATGCTGGTGCAGCGCGGCGCCGATCTGAAACGCGAGCACGCGAAGGCGGCGGAGGAGAAGAAGGACGCCAAGCCTGCGGCTGCTCAGCCTGCGAGCTCGCCGAAGCGCAAGCTCTCCTTCAACGAGAAGCACGCGCTGGAGACCTTGCCGAAGACGATCGCCAAGCTGCAAGCCGAGATCGCCAAGCAGCAGAAGCTGCTCGACGACCCCGCGCTGTACGCGAAGGATCGCAAAAGGTTCGACGCCGCCTCCACGGCGATGGCCACCGCGCAGGCCGAACTCACCGCTGCCGAGGACCGCTGGCTGGAGCTCGAAGTGCTGCGCGAGGAGATCGAAGGCGCGTGATGAGTCCCGTAGGGTGGGCAAAGGCGCGCCAGCGCCGTGCCCACCGCGGTCTTGCGCAACAGAAGACGGTGGGCACGCTTCGCTTTGCCCACCCTACGTTCTCTCCGTCATTGCGAGCGGAGCGACGTGTCCGCAATAGCCCGAAGGGCGACGGCGGAAGCAATCCAGAGTTCCGGCCACGACTCTGGATTGCTTCGTCGCTTCTCTCCTCGCAATGACGCAATCCAACAACGGAGTAAGCCTATGACCACCCCGCTCGCCACCAAGATCGCCCGGGAGTACGGCACGCCCTGCGCCGTCATCGACATGGACAAGGTCGAGCGCAACATCGCGCGCATCCAGGCGCAATGCGACGCGGCGGGCGTCGCCAACCGTCCCCACATCAAGACGCACAAAAGCCCGGTGCTGGCCAAGCTGCAGATCGCGGCCGGCGCGCACGGCATCACCTGTCAGAAGATCGGCGAGGCCGAGATCATGGCGGACGCCGGCATCAATAACATCCTGATCAGCTACAACCTGATCGGCGAGGAGAAGATGGCGCGGCTCGCCGCGCTCCAGGCCAAGGCCGACATGACGGTGGCCGCTGACAACGCGACCGTGATCGCCGGCCTGCCGCAGGCGGCCAAGCAATCCGGCCGTCCCCTGTCGGTCGTGGTCGAATGCGACACCGGCCGCAAGCGCGCCGGCGTCGAGACGCCGGCCGAGGCCATCCAGCTCGCGCGCCAGATCGCAGCGTCAGAAGGCCTGCGCTTCGCCGGCTTCATGATGTACCCGACCGAGACTGGCTGGGACGATGCGCAGCGCTTCTACGACGAGGCGCTGGCCGGCGTCCGCGCCGAGGGGCTGGAGGCTGCCATCGTCTCGACCGGCGGCTCGCCGAACCTGAAAAATCTCGGCAAGCTCAAGGGCGCCACCGAGCACCGGCCCGGCACCTACATCTACAACGACCGCATGCAGGTCGCCGCCGGCGTGGCCAGCTGGGACGACTGCGCGCTGCACATCTATTCGACGGTCGTCAGCCGCGCCGCGCCCGAGCGCGGCATCCTCGATGCCGGCTCCAAGACGCTGACGACGGACACCGGCGGCCTCGACGGCCACGGCCTGATCCTGGAGCACCCCGAAGCGAAGATCGCCCGCTTCGCCGAGGAGCACGGCTTCCTCGATCTGTCGCGCAGCAACACCCGCCCCAATGTCGGCGACGTCGTCCGCATCGTGCCGAACCACGTCTGCGTGGTCGTCAACATGATGGACGAGGTGGTGATGGTCCGCGGCGAAGAGATCCTGGGCACGCTGCCGGTCGCGGCAAGAGGAAAGTTGCGCTGAGGCGGAGATTTTTCGACTGTCATTGCGAGGAGCAAAGCGACGAAGCAATCCAGAGTCACACGCGCAGCCCTGGATTGCTTCCGCCGTCGTCCTTCGGGCTATGGCGGACAAGTCGCTTCGCTCGCAATGACGACTGGAGATGGGATACGCTCATTCCCGCACGAATAACCTCGAAAGAATCGTAGGGTGGGCAAAGGCGCTGCCGTGCTGCATGCTCATGCACGGCTCGAAATGGCGCCGTGCCCACCGTCTCGCCACGGTATCCGCTGTACGACGGTGGGGACGCTGCGCTTTGCCCACCCTACAATTTCAGCCATTTCGACGCGCCCCTGCCGGCCGCCGCGCCGGTCGCAAACGACGCCTGCAGCAGATAGCCGCCGGTGGGCGCCTCCCAGTCCAGCATCTCGCCCGCGGCGAATATGCCGGGCAGGCGTTTGAGCATGAAGTCTTCATCGAGCTCCTCACGCGCGATGCCGCCGGCGCTGGAGATGGCGTGTGCGAGTCCGGTCGTACCTGTCAGCCTGACCGGCACGGAATTGATCAGCGCGGCGAGACGTTCCGGCGGGAGCGACGACAATGACAAACCTTGCGACTTCGCGACCTCCTGCAGCAGCCCGATCGCGACCGGCGACAGTTGCAGCGCCTTGCGCAGCACGTTCGAGAAGGATTGCTTGCCGCGCGGTGCCGACAACCTCGCGATCAGTTCTGCGGGGCTCACATCAGGCCGCAGCGCGACGTGCAGGATCGCCTCGCCGGTCTGCGCGATCACCTCGCGTAGTTCGGCCGATAGTGCGTAGATGGCGCCACCTTCGAGGCCGCCGCGTGTGACAATGGCTTCGCCGCGCGCGCTGCGGTCGCCGAACGACAGCGCGATGCCCTTTAGCGGCTGGCCCTCAAAACGGCCGCGGAAGATATCGGACCATGCGACGGTGAAGCCGCAATTGGCCGGCCGCAGCGGCGCGATCGCGACACCTTTCGCGGCAAGGACCGAGACCCAGCCGCCGTCGGAGCCGAGCCGCGGCCAGCTGGCGCCGCCGAGCGCGAGCACGACGGCGTCGGCGACGATCGCGCGGGGTCCGTTCGGCGCCCGGAAAGTAAGCCGCCCCTCGCTGTCCCAGCCGGTCCAGCGGTGCCGCAGCTCGAAGCGCACGCCCCGCCCATCGAGCCGCCGCAGCCACGCGCGCAGCAGCGGCGAGGCCTTCATAGCAACCGGAAACACGCGGCCTGAGGAGCCGACGAAGGTCGGCTCACCCAACGCCTCGCACCACTCGCGCAGACGTTGCGGCGGAAACGCTCTGATAGCAGGCTCCAGCCAAGCCGCCGCCTCCCGATAGCGCGACAGGAACGCCGTCAGGTCTTCGCTATGGGTGAGGTTGAGCCCGCCACGACCAGCCATCAGAAACTTGCGCGCCACCGATGGCATCGCATCGTAGACGGTCACAGTGGCACCGCCCTCGGCCAGAATCTCGGCCGCCATCAGTCCGGCCGGGCCGGCTCCGATGACGGCGATGTTCGGTGTTGCTGAGGACATCGCGCAAACGGTTTGGGTCAGACGGAGGATCCACAACAGAGATCGTCATTCCGGGGCATCGCGAAGCGATGAGCCCGGAATCCATAATCACGATCGGGAGTATGGATTCCGGGCTCGCGCTTCGCGCGGCCCGGAATGACAGCGAGAATTACAGCTTGATGCCCAGCCGTGTCGCGGCCTGCGTGACATACTTCTGCGTCTGCTCGAACGCACCCTGCAGGGCCCTCGCCTTCGACATGTCGCTGATCTCAGCGAAACGTGCGGCGATCGCGTCCGGCGTCCACTCCTCCTCGGCCAGGTTGATGCCCTCGCTCTCCAGGATCTTGATCACGGCGAACGAGCCGGCGCCGGCGCCCATGATGGTGCGGGTCGGCGAATCCTCGCTGAGCAGATATTCGACTGCCGGCGTGATCGATTCCGGTTTCATCAATTGCAGCGCCTGCGGCGGCAGCAGTTCCTCGGTCATGCGGGTCGCTGCCGTCGGCGAGATGATGTTGACGCGGATGTTGGTCTTGCGGCCCTCCTCGGCCAGCACGTTCATCAGGCCGACCATGCCGGTCTTCGCGGCACCGTAATTAGCCTGGCCGAAATTGCCGAACAGGCCGGACGACGACGTCGTCAGCACGATGCGGCCGTAGTTGCGCTCGCGCATGCCGTTCCAAACCGCCTTGCAGCAGTAGAAGGAGCCGACCAGATGCACGTCGAGCACCTTGGCGAAGTCGGCGACCTCCATCTTGGCGAACGACTTGTCGCGCAGGATGCCGGCATTGGCGCACATGATGTCGACGCTGCCCCACTCCTTGGTGGCGCGCTCGACCATCGCGGTGACCTGCTCGAAATTCGAGACGTCGGCGCCGTCGGCGATCGCGGTCCCGCCGGCTTTGCGGATCTCCTCGACCACGGTCTCCGCCGCCGTCATCGAGCCGCCGGTGCCGTCGCGCGCGCCACCGAAATCATTGACCACGACCTTCGCGCCGCGGCTCGCCAATCCCAGCGCATGCGCGCGTCCCAGACCATTGCCTGCGCCGGTGACGATGGCGACGCGTCCGTCGAATCTGATTGCCATGATGTTCTGCCCTGCGGTTTGAGCTCGTCATGCCCGGGCTTGACCCGGGCATCCATCCCTTTTCAGAAGTGGATGGATCGCCGGGTCAAGCCCGGCGATGACGAGGGGTGGGTTATGACGAAGAGAGTTAGCTCAGATAGATCAGCCCGATCCAGTCGGCGACCAAAGCGGGCTTGTCCTCGCCTTCGATCTCGACCGTGACATTGGTGCGCGATTGCAACTCCTTGGGCTTGCGCAGCGTGGCCTCGGCCAGCACGAAGCGGCCGCGCACGCGTTTTCCCGATTTGACCGGCGAGATGAAGCGCAGCTTGTCGAAGCCGTAATTGACGCCCATCGCCGTGCCTTCGATCGCCGGCATGACTTCGTAGGACATCACTGAGAGCAGCGACATCGTCAGGAAGCCGTGCGCGATCGTCGTCCCGAACGGCGTCGCCTTGGCCTGCTCAGGATCGACATGGATGAACTGATGATCCTCGATCACGTCGGCATAGGTATCGATGCGCTTCTGATCGAGCACGTGCCACGACGACACGCCGATCTCCTGGCCGACCATGGCCTGATAGGCCTCAAGCGAGATCGGCGGCTTCTTCCAGATCTTGTTCATGTGTTCCTACACCTCGTGCCCGGACGGCCTGGTCTTCAGCTCCGGGAAATCCTCTTCCTTGAATTCCGTCCCGCGCAGATGATCGGTGCGGTTGTCGTCATGCTCCAGCCGGCGCAGCTGCACGCGGCGGATTTTTCCGGAGATCGTCTTCGGCAGCTCGCTGACGAGCTCCAACCGCCGGATGCGCTTGAACGGCGCCAGCCGCGCCTGAAGATGCTCGAAGATCGACAGCGCCGTCGCGCGCGAGCGCTCCGCGCCTGCCGTCAGCAACACATAGGCCTTGGGAATGGCGAGCCGGATCGGATCAGGGCTCGGCACCACGGCCGCCTCGGCAACCGCCTCGTGCTCCAGCAGCACGCTCTCGAGCTCGAACGGCGAGATGCGGTAGTCTGACGATTTGAACACGTCGTCGGAGCGGCCGACAAAGGTGAGATAGCCATCCTCGTCCCGGAACACGACGTCGCCGGTGCGATAGCGCTCGCCATCAGCACCCGACAGCTTGCCGTCCTCGCTTTGGTAGCCCTGCATCAGGCCGGCCGGACGTTCCCCCGTGAGCGCAAGCGTGATCTCGCCTTCGCTCGCAGGATTGCCGTCGATGTCGGCGACCTCGACGCGATAGCCCGGCAGCGGCCGTCCCATCGAGCCGATCTTCAGCCTTTGCCCCGGCGAGTTGCCGACGATGGCGGCGGTCTCGGTCTGGCCGTAACCATCGCGGATCGTCAGCCCCCAGGCGGCGCGCACCTGGTCGATCACCTCCGGATTCAGCGGCTCGCCTGCCCCGCACGCCTCACGTAACGACACCTTGAAGTCCGCAAGATGCTCCTGGATGAACAACCGCCACACGGTGGGTGGCGCACACAGCGTCGTCACGCCGCAACGTTTGATGATCGCGAGCAGGCCCTTGGCGTCGAAGCGCGGCTGGTTGACGACGAACACGGTCGCGCCCGCATTCCACGGCGAGAAGAAGCAGCTCCAGGCGTGCTTGGCCCAGCCCGGCGAGGAGATGTTGAGATGCACGTCGCCGGGCTGCAGGCCGAGCCAGTACATCGTCGAGAGATGGCCGACCGGATAGCTGCGATGGCTGTGCCGCACCAGCTTCGGCTTCGCCGTCGTGCCCGACGTGAAATACAGCAGCATCGGATCGTCGGGCTGCGTCGGACCATCCGGCGTGAACGCCTCGGCTGCGTCAGCCGCCTGCTCGAACGACAGCCAGCCGGCAGCGGCTGCCGGCGCACCGACCACGATGCGGACGAGATCATCGGCGCCAAGATCGGTAAACTTCGCCACCTGGTCCTGCGCCGCGACCACCGCTTTGGCGCGGCCGCGCTCCAGCCGGTCGCGCAGCTCGTCGATGGTCAGCAGCGTGGTCGCGGGGATCACGACGATTCCGAGCTTCATCGCCGCCAGCATGGTTTCCCACAGCGGCACGACGTTGCCGAGCAAGAGCAGCAGATGGTCGCCGCGCCTCAAGCCCTGCGCACGCAGGAAATTCGCGACCTGGTTGGAGCGGCGCGACAATGCCGCGAAAGACAGCTTGGTCTGGCGATCGTGCGCGGCATCGAAGATCCACAGCGCCGCACGATCGCGACTCTCCGGGTCCGACGCCAGCTCGGCATCGAACCAGTCGAGCGCCCAGTTGAAGGGCACCGCATCCGGCCAGCGGAAACCCTTCACCGCGGCATCGTAGTCGGTGCGATGCGCCAGCAGAAACGCGCGTGCGTCCTTGAATGTCACCATCAGGTGGTCCCGGCGAGGTTGCGAACGTGCTGAATGATCCCTGAGAAGTCGACGCCGCCTTGGCCGGCCGCCTCGAACGCCTTGTAGATCTCCTGCGCGTGCTGGCCAAGCGGCGTCGCCGCGCCGGCGGCCTTGGCCGCATCCTGCGACAGCGTGAGATCCTTGAGCATCAGCGCGGTGGCAAAGCCGGGCTTGTAGTCGTTATTGGCGGGTGAGGCCGGCACCGGACCCGGCACCGGGCAATAGGATGTCAGCGACCAGCACTGTCCCGACGAGGTCGAGGCGACATCGAACAGCGCCTGATGCGACAGGCCGAGCTTTTCGCCGAGCGCAAACGCCTCGCTGACCGCGATCATCGAAATGCCGAGGATCATGTTGTTGCAGATCTTGGCCGCCTGCCCGGCGCCGGCCCCGCCGCAATGGACGATCTTCTTGCCCATTTTTTCCAGGATCGGCCTGGCCTGGGCGAACGCGCCCTCCTCGCCGCCGCACATGAAGGTGAGCGTCGCGCCCTTGGCACCGCCGGTGCCGCCCGACACCGGCGCATCGACGGATGCAATGCCGTGCTTCGCGGCGAGTGCATGCGCGGCGTGCGCGCTCTCCACATCGATGGTGGAGGAGTCGATGATGACAGCGCCCTTCGACATCGCCGGCACCACCTCGGTCCAGACCGCCAGCACATGCTTGCCGGCGGGCAGCATCGTGACGACCACCTCGGCGCCGCTCACGGCCGCGACCGCGCTGTCTGCAATATCAGCACCGTCGGCCCTGGCCTGCGCGCGCGACGCCTCCACCAGATCGAACGCCACGACCTTGTGGCCGGCCTTGACCAGATTGGCGGCCATCGGTCCGCCCATGTTGCCGAGGCCGATGAATGCGATCGTTGCCATGGTTGGTTCTCTCCCCTCGACTTGTTATCTGCTTTGCGGAAATGTCAGCTCGTCGGTGCCGATCTCGGCGAAATACGGCGCCAGCATCTCCGGCGTCACCTGATCGACGTCAGATGGCGACCATCGGGGATTGCGGTCCTTGTCGATGATCGCGGCGCGGACACCCTCGCGGAAATCGTCACTGCGGAATACTTCAAGCGCCGCGCGATATTCGCGCACCAGGCACTCTTCGAGCGAGGCCGCTCCTCGCGCCAGCTGCAGCAGCTTCAACGTGACCACCATGCCGCGCGGCGACTTCTCCTTCAGCGTCTTCAGCGTCGCGAGTGCGAGATCAGAGCCATCGGCTTCGAGCGCCGCGAAGATACCGTGCATGCTGTCATGAGCTAACCAGCGATCGATCTGCGCCTGCTGCGCGGCGACCGGCCCGGCCGTCTCCGCCGTGGCGAAGCCCGCAATCAGCCGATCGACTTCAACTGATAGCGTGCCGGGCCTGACCTTGGTCAGGACATCGCGCAGCGCCGGCCATGTCTCGGTCGGCACCATGGCATCCGCGAAGCGCGCGTGGATCGCATCCGGCCCGTTCATGGTCTGACCGGTCAGGCCGAAATAGGCGCCGAGCTCGCCGGGTGCGCGCGACAACAGCCAAGTGCCGCCGACGTCCGGAAAGAAGCCGAGGCCGACTTCCGGCATTGCCAGCTTGGTCTTCTCAGTCACGATGCGGTGGCGACCGTGTGCTGACAGCCCGACGCCGCCGCCCATCACCAGCCCGTCCATATAGGCCACGTAAGGCTTCGGGAACGCCGCGATGCGCGCGTTCATGACGTACTCCTGGCGCCAGAACACCTTGCCGAGGTCGCCGTTCACCTTCGAACTCTCGTAGAGCCCTCTGATATCGCCGCCGGCGCAGAGGCCGCGCTCGCCGGCGCCTTCCAGCACCACGACCGCGACGGCCGGATCGGCCTCGAACTGATCGAGCGCCGCGTCGATGCCGATCGACATCTCCAGCGTCATCGCGTTGATCGCCTTGGGCCGGTTCAGCCGGATGATCCCCGCCGAACCTTCGTGGCGGACGATCAGGTCGCCTTCGACCACCTCGCTCATCGCGCGCCCTCGATCAGCTTGCGCGAGACGATCAGCCGCATGATCTCGTTGGTCCCTTCGAGGATCTGGTGCACGCGCAGGTCGCGCACGATCTTCTCGATGCCGTATTCGCTGAGGTAGCCGTAGCCGCCGTGCAGTTGCAGCGCCTGGTTGGCGACCTCGAAGCCGACATCGGTGCCGAAGCGCTTCGCCATTGCGCACAGCATCGTCGCATCCGCATCCTTGCGGTCGAGAGCGGCCGCCGCGCGCCAGACGAAGGTGCGCGCCGCTTCCAGCTCGATCGCCATGTCGGCAATCCGGAACTGCAGCGCCTGAAATTCATCGAGCCGCTTGCCAAACGCCTTGCGCTCCCTGGTATAGGCCAGCGTCTTGTCGAGCGCCGACTGCGCTCCGCCGAGCGAGCAGGCAGCGATGTTGAGACGGCCACCATCGAGCCCGGCCATCGCGATCTTGAAGCCGATGCCTTCTTCGCCCAGCCGGTTGGCCACCGGCACGCGCGCATTCTCGAAGATCACGGCGCGGGTCGGCTGCGCATTCCAGCCCATCTTGCGCTCATTGGCGCCGAACGACACGCCGGGCGTTTTGGAATCGATGACGAGCGTCGAGATGCCGCCGGGGCCGTCGGCGCCGGTGCGCACCATCGCGACGAGGATGTCGGTCGCGCCGGCCCCGGAGATGAACTGCTTCTGGCCGTTGAGCACATAGTCGTCGCCGTCGCGCACCGCGCGCGTCCGCAGCGCTGCGGCGTCCGAGCCGGCGCCCGGCTCGGTCAGGCAGTAGCTCGCGATCAGGTCCATGGCGCAGAGCTTCGGCAGATACGCCTGGCGCTGCGCCTCGGTGCCGAAGGTGTCGATCATCCACGACGCCATGTTGTGGATCGAGATGAAGGCCGACACCGTCGGGCATCCCGTCGCCAGCGCCTCGAAGATCAGCGCCGCGTCGAGGCGCCCCAGGCCCGAGCCGCCGACATCGTCGCGGATGTAGATGCCGCCCATGCCGAGGCCCGCCGCCTCGCGCATGACGTCGACCGGGAAATGCTTCTCCTCGTCCCAGCGCAGGGCGTGCGGCGCGATCTTCTCCGCCGCAAAGGCCCGCGCCATGTCGCGCACCGCGATCTGATCCTCGTCGAGAGCGAACTGCATCCGTTCTCCGCGTTTCCCAATTTCTGATTGTTGGCGTTCGCCGCCGCCTCAAACTCCGTCATTGCGAGGGGCGAAGCGACGAAGCAATCCAGAGTGCCGCCGCGGAGGGATTCTGGATTGCGTCGCTTCCGCTCGCAATGACGCAAGTGGGAGCCCTTGCGGGCTCCCACTTGCCCTTACTTCATCAGCGGGATCGAGAACTCCGCGCCTTCCTTGACGCCGGACGGCCAGCGCGAGGTCACCGTCTTGGTCTTGGTGTAGAAGCGGATCGAATCCGGGCCGTGCTGGTTGAGATCGCCGAAGCCGGACTTCTTCCAGCCGCCGAAGGTGTAGTAGGCGATCGGCACCGGGATCGGCACGTTGATACCGATCATGCCGACATTGACCTTGGCCGCGAAGTCGCGCGCCGCATCGCCGTCGCGGGTGAAGATGGCGACACCGTTGCCGTAATCGTGCTCCGACGGCAGCGCCAGCGCCTCGGCGTAATCCTTGGCGCGGACAACCGACAGCACCGGCCCGAAGATCTCTTCCTTGTAGATCCGCATGTCCTTGGTGACGTTGTCGAACAGGCAGCCGCCCATGTAGAAGCCGTTCTCGTAGCCCTGCATCTTGAAGCCACGGCCGTCGACGGCGAGCGTCGCGCCTTCCTTGACGCCGATGTCGACATAATTCTTGACGCGCTCGACCGCCTCGCGGGTCACCAGTGGTCCGAAATCCGCCGACGGATCCACCGACGTGCCGATCTTGAGGCTTTCCACCCGCGGAATCAGCTTCTCCATCAGCCGATCGGCCGTGGTCTTGCCGACGGGTACCGCGACCGACACCGCCATGCAGCGCTCGCCGGCCGAGCCGTAGCCGGCGCCGATCAGCGCGTCGACCGCCTGGTCGAGGTCGGCGTCGGGCATGATGATGGCGTGGTTCTTGGCGCCGCCAAAACACTGGCAGCGCTTGCCGTGGGCGGCGGCGCGCTCATAGATGTATTGCGCGATCGGCGACGAGCCGACGAAGCCCACCGCCATGATGTCCGGGTCTTCCAGGATGGCGTCGACCGCCTCCTTGTCGCCGTTGACGACATTGAGGATGCCGGCCGGCAGGCCGGCCTCGATCATCAGCTCGGCGAGCTTCATCGGCACGCCCGGATCGCGCTCGCTGGGCTTGAGGATGAAGGCATTGCCGCAGGCGATCGCGGGCGCGAATTTCCACATCGGAATCATCGCCGGGAAATTGAACGGCGTGATGCCGGCAACGACACCGAGCGGCTGGCGCATCGAATAGATGTCGATGCCCGGACCCGCGCCCTCCGTGTACTCGCCCTTCATCAAATGCGGAATGCCGCAGGCGAACTCGACCACTTCGAGGCCACGCTGGATGTCGCCCTTGGCATCGGGAACGGTCTTGCCGTGCTCGCGGGCCAGCAGCTCGGCCAGCTGGTCGTAATCGCGCTGGGCAAGCTCCAGAAACTTCATCATCACCCGCGCGCGACGCTGCGGATTGGTCGCGGCCCAGGCCGGCTGCGCGGCCTTGGCGTTCTCCACGGCGGCCCGCAGCTCGGCGCGCGAGGCGAGCGCGACCTTGGCCTGAACGTCACCGGTCATCGGCTCGAAGACATCGGCCGTCCGTCCAGACGTGCCCGCGACCTCTTTGCCGCCAATGAAATGACCGATCGAACGCATGGGGTATCCTCCGCAGGGGGTAGCAGTGCCGATTTGGCCGGCATCTTGCAGTCTTTGCGGCGTTTGGGAAGGGTCTAAGCGCTGACCGGCGCTGCGAAAATGCCGCCCCTTGGCTGCCCCGCCAAGACCTGCGGTCGCGCGCTGCGTCCCAGTCAGCCGGCGGCCCAGCGCTTCGCGGCCGCCGCCTTCTTCACCGGCTTTTTCGCGGGTGCCCGCGCCGGTGATTTACCGGCCTGCCCGCCGCCGGCGGCGACGGCCAGGGCCACCTCTCGCCCGGAGTTCAGGATCTCATCGGACAATTCGCCGCTGCCGGTCACGCGGGCCATGACCAACGTCCCCATCAGGGTCGCGAGCATCGACGATGCCCGCTTTCGCGCGGTCTTGCGCGGCACATCGACGATGTAATCGGCAAACAGCTCGATCAACTCTTCCAGCTTGGCGGCAAAGGCCTTGCGCGTCTTGGCGCTCTCGCGCGCGATCTCGGCGCCGAGCGCGGGAATCGCGCAACCATGACCGGGATCGTCGCGATGCTGCGGCGAGAGATAGCCGTCGACGATCGCAGCGAGCCGCTTCTGCTGCGGAAGCTCATCGAGCTGCTTGCGCCAACGCTCCACCGAACGGTCGATCGCGTAGCCGAACGCCTCGACCACCAGCGCCTCACGTGATTCGAAATGCGCATAGAAGCCGCCATGGGTCAGGCCCGCCTCTTTCATCAAGTCGGCGACACCGACGCCGTGAGCGCCCTTCTCGCGCAGCCGCACCGACGCCTTGCGCACGATTCGCGCGTGGGTTTCCGCTTTGTGTTCCGGAGAGTAGCGCATTGCCGTCCCATTGAATGTCTGCAGTCATACAATAGCAGTTCCGCGCCCTGCTCGCTGCAGCTATTTGATGAATTCGACTTGATCTAGATCAAGTCCGTGACACCATTCTGGCCTCGGCCGGAACTCACCTGCCATCCTGATGAGGCGACCAATGGACATGCTCAATTCCCACTGCGGTGTGACTCGCGACAGTCGCGGCGTCGCCCGGTTGACGATCTGCAACGCCGGCAGCCTCAACATCCTGGGATCGGCTGCAATCGTTGGCATCCAAGCCGGGCTGCAGTCACTCGCCGCGGATGACGGCATTCGCGCCCTCGTGCTGGCCGGAGAGAGCGAGAAGAGCATGATCGGCGGCGCCGACATCAAGGAGATGGCGACGCTCGAGCAGGCTTCGGCGGAAGCGTTCATTTCACGCCTCGCCGGGCTCTGCGAAGCAGTCCGAACATTTCCCGCTCCCGTCGTGGCGCGAATGCCGGGCTGGTGTCTCGGCGGCGGCCTGGAGGTGGCAGCCGCCTGCGACATCCGTGTGGCGGGGCATGATGCCAAGTTCGGCATGCCCGAGGTGCGCGTCGGCATTCCCTCGGTCATTCACGCCGCGCTGCTGCCGCGACTGATCGGCTGGGGCCGCACCCGCTGGCTGCTGATGACAGCGGAGACCATCGACGCGCCGACCGCGCTCGCCTGGGGCCTCGTCGACGCCGTTGCAGCGGAGGGAGAGCTGGACGCCGCGGTCGAGAAGGTCGTTGCGTCGCTGCTCGCCTGCGGCCCCGAGGCACTCCGGGGGCAGAAGGCGCTGCTGCGCCAGTGGGAGGACCTGCCGCTCAAGGAGTCGATCGAGGTCTCGATCGGCGCCTTCGGACGATCGTTCCTGACCGACGAGCCGAAGCGGCTGATGCAGCATTTCATCGACCGCAAGCGATAGCAAATTTCTCCAAGTTTTCCGGCGCGGCCCCTTGGCAATCTCGTTCCGTCTTCACCGCGCGTGCAGCGAGGATCACCGGGTTTCCTTTTTTGACACACCATTATATGATGCTTAACATCTCTTTTCAGGAAGCCCGTCATGGCGTCGTCCGAACCCATCGTGATCCTGTCCGCCGGGACGCGAGCGGCGCGCGCTGCTGCATGCGATGGAGCGGCGAGGCGACTGCGATTGCCCTGGAGAATCCTGATGTCCTGAAACGAGGGAACTTAGCTGTTTAAGTCATCCGTCCATCCTGGCAGAATGGGGGTGCGTCCCCATCGAACTGAGAAGATCATGATCTCGAACCAACTTGCAGCGGTCCTCGAACGACGCAACATCCACTACGGCTGGGTGATGGTCGCCGTGACCTTCTTCACGGCGCTGGTGTCCGCCGGCACGGTGGGCGCCCCCGGCGTCTTCATCGTGCCGCTGCAGCAGGAGTTCGGCTGGAGCACGGCGGAGATTTCCTCGGCGCTGTCGATCCGGTTCGTGCTGTTCGGGCTGATGGCGCCGTTTGCCGCAGCACTGCTCAATCGCTACGGCCTGCGCAACATCACGCTGCTGGCGCAGTTGATCGTGGTGTCGGCGCTGCTTTCGTCGCTGGCGATGAGCCAGGTCTGGCATCTGGTGCTGCTGTGGGGCGTGGTGATCGGCATCGGCACCGGCATGACCGCCCTGGTGCTCGGCGCGACCATCGCCACGCGCTGGTTCGTCGCGCGCCGCGGTCTCGTGGTCGGCATTCTCACGGCCAGCGTCGCTACCGGGCAGCTGGTGTTCCTGCCATTGCTCGCGAGTCTCACCGAGCGGCTCGGCTGGCGCGTGGCGCTCGGGCTCATCTGCGTCATGCTCGGCGTCTCCGCGACCGCCGTGCTGCTGCTGATGCGGGACCGGCCGAGCGATCTGGGCCTGCGTCCCTATGGCGACAAGGGCACCGACCCGGTCACGGGCCCTGCTCCCGTCACCATACCGATCCTCGCCGCCGCGCTCGGCACCCTGCGCGACGCCTCGCGCGCGCCGGTGTTCTGGATGCTGTTCGCGACCTTCTTCATCTGCGGCGCCTCGACCAACGGGCTGGTGCAGGTCCACCTGATCCCGATGTGCCTCGACTTCGGCATCCCGCAGGTCCAGGCCGCGAGCCTGCTCGCCGCCATGGGCATCTTCGACTTCTTCGGCACCATCGTGTCGGGCTGGCTGTCGGACCGCTATGACAATCGCTGGCTGCTGTTCTGGTATTACGGCCTGCGCGGGCTGTCGCTGCTGTTCCTGCCGTTCACCGACTTCTCATTCTATGGCCTGTCGCTGTTCGCGATGTTCTACGGCCTCGACTGGATCGCCACGGTGCCGCCGACGGTGCGGCTGACGGCCCAGCGCTTCGGGCCCGAGCGCGCCAATCTGGTGTTCGGCTGGGTGTTCGCCGGACATCAGCTCGGCGCCGGCACCGCCGCCTTCGGCGCCGGCCTGTCGCGCACCCTGCTGCAGAGCTACCTGCCGGCGTTCTTCACCGCCGGCGCGCTCTGCGTGGTGGCGGCGCTGCTGGCGCTGTCGATCGCACGCCAGGCCAAGCCGGCGTGAGACCGCGAATAGCGAATGGCGAGTAGCGAATTGGTTTTTGTCTCCGCCTCCCCTATTCGCTACTCCCTACTCGCCATTCGCCCCTCTCACGGCCGCGTCGTCATCGCCTGGGGCGGCCCCGGCGTGCGCAAGGGCTCGGCAAGGCGCGCGAACTCGCACAGCAGCCCGCGCGTCTTGCGGGGGTCGATGATCTCCTCGACCCAGAACTTCTCGGCCGAGCGGAACGGCGAGCGCAGCTTGTTGAGCCGATCCTCGATCTCCTTGAGCTTGGCCTTCGGATCCGGCGCCGCGTCGATCTCGGCGCGATAGGCCGCCTCGATGCCGCCTTCGAGCGGCAGCGAGCCCCAATAGGCCGACGGCCAGGCGTAGCGGATCGAGAACCGGTCGGCCGGCTGATGCACGACGCCGGCGACGCCGAAATTGTTGCGCACGATCACCGTGCACCACGGCACCGTCGACTGGTTGACCGCGGCCATCGCGCGCACGCCATGGCGGATGGTCGCCGCCTTCTCCGCATCGAGTCCGACCATGAAGCCGGGGCAGTCCATCAAGTAGACGATCGGCAGATGGAAGGTCTCGGCGAAATCGACCCAGCGGATCACCTTCTGGCAGGCATCCGCGGTCCATGAGCCGCCGAAGTGATAGGGATCGCTCGCCAGCACCATCACCGCGCGGCCCTCGAGGCGCGCGAGGCCGATAATAATCGGGCGGCCGTAATTCTGCGCCACCTCGAAGAACGAGCCGTTGTCGACGACCGCCTCGATGATCGGCCGCATCTTGTAGACGTGGCGGCGGTGCCGCGGCACGGCACTGATCAGCTGCTCGTCGGCGCGCTGCGGATCATCGGTGCATGGCAAGGTTGGCGGCAGCTCATAGACGGACGACGGCAGATAGGACAGGAAGCGGCGCGCACAGGCGAACGCCTCCGCCTCGGTGTCGACGGCGTGGTCGACGCCACCGGCCTTGGTCTGGATATCGGCGCCGCCGAGCTCCATCTTGCCGAGATCCTGGCCCAGCCGCTTCACCACCGGCGGGCCGGCGACGAACATCGCCGACTGCTTGGTCATCACCGAATAGTGGCTGGCGGCGAGCCGCGCAGCGCCCAGGCCCGCGACCGAGCCGAGGCCGAGTGCGACCACCGGCACCAGCGACATGTTCTCCGTCGTGTAGCGATACCAGCGATTGCCGCCGATGCCGCCGGGCAGGTTCGCCGCGCCCTTGGTCTCGATCGTCTTGACCGAGCCGCCGCCGCCTGAGCCCTCGATGATGCGGATGATGGGCAGGCGGAAGTCGTGCGCCATCTCCTCCGCCATCAGCGGCTTGGCCGCGATCGAGGCATCCGCCGAGCCGCCACGCACGGTGAAATCGTCGCCGACGACCACGACGGTGCGGCCGTCGACGCGGCCACGCCCGAACACGCAATTGGCGGGCGTCACCTGCTTGAGCTCGCCCTGCTCGTCATATTCGCCGAGGCCGGCAACCGCGCCGATCTCGTGAAAGCTGCCGGGATCGACGACGCCGTCGATGCGCTCGCGAACGGTGAGGCGGCCCTGGTCGTGCTGACGCTTGACCTTGTCAGGCCCGCCCATCTCCCGCGCGAAGGCTTCGCGCCGGGCCAGTTCCTCGAGCTCCGGCTGCCAACTCATTCGTATCCCCCGTCCCGGTGATGGTCTTGTTTTTATGGTTGGTCTTCGTGGTCACAGGAAGCGGCTTCCTCTCCATCCGGCTGTTGAAGACATCGGCTTCGGCCCCCTGCAGCAATGCTGCGATGTTGCGGCCGAGCTCGCGCATCGGCTGGGCGACCTCGTCATGCAGGCGCTGCTCGTCATACATCGCCGACAACAAGCCGATCGTGAGCACGACATAGGTCTGGTATTGCGGCGACCACAGCGGCAGCGCGAGGCCGTTGATGTGCGGGCTCCACAGCCCGCAGGCGACGACATAGCCGTGCTCCTTGAAGAACTGCCTGTTGTGCTCGAGCCGCGGCCGCAGCAGCTTGGCCGCATCGGGCATCTCCCGCTCCATCTCGGCGAGCAGCGCGTCGCCGATCTCGGGATCGAGCGCAGCGACATAGGCATGGCCGGCCGCCGTCGAGGCCATCGAGATGCGGCTGCCGGTGGTCTCATGCAGGCCGAGCGCGTTCGCGGCGCGGCCGAATTCGAGATAGACGAGGTGGAAGCGGTCCGGAATCACGAAACCGACCGTGCCGGGCAATTGCTCGGCGACGTCCTGCAGCCGCTGCCGGATCAGATTACGCAGCTGCAGGCCCCTGGTCATCGACGTGCTCATCGCAACCGCGCTCGGGCCGATGCGGTACTTCTGGTCACGCGGCAGATAGACCAGCTGGCCCATGCGGGTCAGCGTGTGCGTCAGGCGCGACACCGTCGATCGCGGCAGACCGCAGCGGTTCGAGATCTCGAGATTGCCGAGCCGTGAATCGTGCCCCTCGAAACAGCGAAGCACGTCGAACGCCCGCGAGACCACCTGGATCACTTCGCCCTCGCCGGCGATATCTCCGGGCAGCATGCCCACCCTGCTCAGTCGCTCAGACCGTCGTCCCATGCGCGTCCACCCAATTCCGTTTTACGGAATGATATTCCGCTTATTGAACAAGCTAGCGCAGCCCTTTTGCCGTCACAACCGTAGACCGTCTCTAAAAGCCGTCGTTCTTCAGCGTGTTGGCACAAGACTCGGCGTCTTCCCGGCAATGCCGGAGATGAACAGGATGGCCGGTTCCGAGTCCTGGCACTGCGGCTGCCCGCCCGGTTTCGGACCGCGTCTCTCACGCATCGGCCCCACCACGGGCCAGAGTGATCGCGCTCAATCCCTGAGCAGCGGCAACATTTGACCAGTGATGCGACAAGTGTGGGCTGGCTGCCCCGTCGCGGCTGCGACATAACCGGCGCGCCCCCTAAGTCCCCGCCGAGCTTGCCATGACGACCGAACAGCCGAAGCCGATCCGCCATCCGCAGCATTGGGCCACGGCCGCGATGCCGCCGCTGCAGCGCTTTCTCGCTGGCTGCCATGCCGAGTTCTGGCCGGATCATGACGGCGCGGTCGCCAACTACATTCCGGAGCTCGGCAAGGCCGATCCGGCGCATTTCGGCATCAGCCTCGCCACCCTCGACGGCCATGTCTACGAGGTCGGTGACAGCCGCGTGCCGTTCACGATCCAGTCGATGTCGAAGCCGTTCGTGTTCGCGATCGCGCTCGATGCGCTCGGCTCCGACCAGGTTGAACGCGTGATCGGCGTCGAGCCGTCCGGCGATCCCTTCAACTCCATCCGGCTCAATGCCGAGAACCATCCGTTCAATCCCATGGTCAATGCCGGCGCGATCGCCTGCAGCGGCCTGGTCCGCCAGGCCCGGCACGGCGACGCGTTCGAGACCATTCGCGATGCGCTCGGCCGCTTCGCGGGCCGCAGGCTCGACGTCGACGATGCGGTGTTCACCTCGGAGGCCGCGACCGGCGACCGCAACCGCGCGATCGCCTATCTCTTGAGAACGTCCGACGTGCTCAAGGAGCCCGTCGACGACGTGCTCGCGGTCTATTTCCGGCAATGCGCCGTGCTGGTCACCGCGCGCGACTGCGCGATCATGGCGGCGACGCTGGCCAATCGCGGCGTCAATCCGGTCACCGGCGAGCAGGTCGTCACGCCCTATGCGGTGTCGCGCACGCTCGCGGTCATGACGTCGTCCGGCATGTATGACTTCGCCGGCGAATGGATCTACCGCGTCGGCATCCCCGCCAAGAGCGGCGTCGGCGGCGGCATCCTGGCGAGCCTGCCGGCGCGGCTCGGGCTCGGCAGCTACTCGCCGCGGCTCGACGGCCACGGCAACAGCGTGCGCGGCATCAAGGTCTGCGAGGCGCTGTCGGCGCATTACGGCCTGCACATGCTGAACCGCTCCGACGACGCCCGCACCTCGATCATCGCCGACTACGACATCGGCGCCAACCCATCGCGCCGCAGCCGCCGCGCGCAGGAGCGCGACATCCTCGCCGCCCATCCCGACGCGGTGCGCGTGCTCGAACTGGTCGGAACACTGTCCTTCTCGAATGTCGACTACGTCTCGCGGCAGCTCGCGGGCAGCGCACGCCCGCAATTCGTCATCTTCGATCTCCACCGCGTCACGGCGATGACACAAGCCGGCTTGCGCCTGCTCGCCGAACTGTTTCGCGAGCTCGCCGACTTCCACGTCACCGTGGTGCTGTCCGGCATCCGGCGCTCGTCTGCGGAATGGCAGGAGATCACCGAGCGGACCGGCGACCTCGGGAACGTGCGCGACTTCTATCTGCTCGATACCGCGATCGAATGGGCCGAAGACCAGATCGTCTACCGCTACGGCGGCGCGATCGACTTCATCGAAACCACCGAGCTCGCCGAGCAGCCGCTGCTCGCAGGGCTTTCCGGGGACGAACGCCACGAACTCGCGGCGCTCGCGACGATCAAACATTATCAGCAGGGCGAGCGCATCCTCGCCGCCGGCGAGCCGGCGAACTCGCTGTTCTTCCTGCGCTCCGGCGTCATCCACGTCACCCTGCCCGATGGTATCAGGCTGGCCACGCTGACGGCCGGGCAGTGCTTCGGCGAGATGGCGCTGTTGGAGCCCTTGCGCTCCGCCGATGTTGTCGCCGACTTCTCGGCCACGGCATTCGAAATCACGCTGGACGATTTCGAGCGCTTCCGCGCGCGACATCCGAAGGCGGGCGAGCGCATCATGCGCAATCTGGCGCAACTTCTGGCCGAGCGCCTGACCATCGCGAATGCGCGGCTCAACCTGCTCGCGGCAGACTGATTTCACGGCGTCAAAGTCAGTCATCCAAGCGTCGCATACGGCCGGAGCTAACGAACACTTAAAGTTGCAATTCACAGCAACTGATGGCTTCCGGGCGATATTTGTCATCACTCGTATTTGTACGGCCTCGCCTAAACGTTACCGGGAGTCGGTCGCAGGACAACCATAAGCGAGCCCAATTCGCGCCGCATTACCCGACGATGTTCTGAACCGTCGATGAACGCCGAGTGGGGACTCGCGAAGCGAACGTCGAAGTGGGGTGTTCCGAGTAAAATTCCAGCCGCCGTCGCGTGCGTATTTGCGCAACGGAGAGTCGTGTCCAGTGTCCAGGGAGGAAACGGCATGAAGGAAGCCACTAAGAGGGCAACATCGGAAGCACTCGCGCACATGCTGGCGGTGACGTCGATGATTGTCATCGCCAGCGTCCTGTTCTACGGGCGATGAAGGGCTGTCTGGAGGTTCTGCGTCGCAGTTTCTTCATCGCCCGTAGGTAGGAATGTGAGCTTGATTGCTCACGCGAAAGACAGAGTAGAGTTGCGTTTGAGTTAGTAAGCGTAGCGTAACAGTTTTGCGTCAATCGCGCGGCGATCCGGGTCGGGACGAATTGGTATTGCGTATCGTCCCGTCTCGGCCGCCCCGCGTTCGTACCCTCCGAAGCCGCTCGGCGACGTCTCGTCATTCCGCTTTCCCGAAGTAAGGCACAATCCCGCCTGCGAAGGCGGTGAAACGCGCTTCGACCGCGTCGCCGATCGCAAGATCGTGGTCGCCATGGGCCATCATGCGAAAGCCCTCGCGCATATCCACCAGCACGATGTTGTAGGGCACATGCGCGCGCGTCTCCGGCGTCGCAGCGCGGCAGACCAATGACGTCGCATAGATCACCCCTTCGCCGCTCGCCGCATGGTCGGTGAGTGCGAGCGAGCCGCAGGCTGCGCAGAAGTCGCGGCGGAAATACTGCACATGGGCGCAGCACGCGCAGCGCTGATAGCGAATCGCGGCGACGCCCCTGGTCCAGTCCGTCGATTCGCTCATCGCACCCGCTCCCAGAACATGCTGACATGCGACGACAGCACGCCGCCGTCGCCATGCAACAGCGCCAGCGAGGCGTCGCGCACCTGACGCGGGCCCGCGCGCCCTGTCATCTGCAGATGCGCCTCGTTGAGATGCGCCATCGCGCCGCCGACGCCGCAATGGCCGTAGCTCAGCAGCCCACCATGGGTGTTGAGCGGCACCGCGCCGTCACGGCTGAAATGACCGGCCCTGACCCGCGCCGCCGCCTCTCCGCGGCCGGCGAGCCCGAGATCCTCGAGCAGCATGCAGAGCGTGATGGTGAAGCTGTCATAGACGGCGGCGTAGTTGACGTCTTTGATGCCGACGCCCGCTGCTGCCTTCGCCTTCTCGATCGCAATCTCGGCGCCGAGTTCGCTCAAGGCCGGCGCCGCCGTCACATGCTGATGCGTGTGCGCCTGGGCGCAGCCGCGCACGCGTACGGCAGTGGTGCCAGTCGGCTCGCGGCTGACGATGATGGCGGCGCCGCCGTCGGACACCGGACAGCAGTCGAGCAGCTTCAGCGGCCGCGCCACCGGCTTCGACGCCATCACGTCGGCAATGGTGATCGGCTCATGGAATTGCGCGCCGGGATGATCCAGCGCGTGCCTGCGCATCAGCACCGCCAACGCGGCGAGGTCCTCCTCGGTGACGCCGTGCTCATGCATGTAGCGCGAGGCGACGAGACCGTAATAAGCGGGGATGGTCGGCCCCAGCGGCAGCTCGTAGTCGGGATGGCCGACCTGTGCCAGCGCCTGGATCGAGGCGTCGCGGCTCTGCCCGGTCAGGCGATTTTCGCCGGCGACAACGAGCATGTGCTTCATCACGCCGGCCTCGACCAAATGATGGGCGAGCATCACCATCGCCAGGCCCGTGGCGCCGCCGACCTGCACGGCGTGGGCATAGGACGGCTGGATGCCGAAATGCTCGGCGAACACGGTGGCGAGCATGATGTGCGGCGACACGGTGGAATAGCCGCAGAGAATGCCGTCGATGTCGGTGCGTTTGAGCTCGGCGTCATCGAGCGCCAGCTGCGCCGCCATGCTCATCAGGTCGAGCGAGGAGCGGCCGTCGTGACGGCCGAATGATGTCAGGCCCGTGCCGGTGATGTAGGTCATCGTGCCACACCCTCCGCCATCATTCCGGGGCATCGCGCAGCGATGAGCCCGGAATCCATAACCACAGGATGTCGTTCGAGGCACGCACCTGGTTGGCATCGTGCCTCACGACATCTTCCTGGGGGTGTGGATTCCGGGCTCGCCCTTCGGGCGCCCCGGAATGACGCGTGGAGAGAGTGCGGGCACGTCACGGTCAGGAGCATCCTCAATACGACTTCGGCATACCGAGCACCTTCTCGGCGATGAACGACAGAATCAGTTGCGGGCTGATTGGCGCGATGCGCGGGATCAGGGATTCCCGCAGGTAACGCTCGACGTGATATTCGCGGGCGTAGCCGAATCCGCCATGGGTCATCACCGCCTGCTCGCAGGCCTGGAAGCCGGCCTCTGCCGCGAGATATTTCGCGGCGTTGGCGGCCGGGCCGCAGGGCATGCCCTGGTCGTATTGCCAGCCGGCCTGCAGCACCATCAGCCAGGCGGCTTCCAGCTCCATCCAGTTCTTCGCCAGGGGATGCTGGATACCTTGATTCTGGCCGATCGGCCGGTTGAAGACGTTGCGCACCTTCGCATAGGCCGACGCGCGCGACAGCGCGAGATGGCCGAGCCCAACCGCCTCGGCCGCGATCAGGATGCGCTCCGGGTTCATGCCGTGCAGGATGTAGTCGAAGCCCCGCCCCTCCTCACCCAGCCGGTCCTCGACCGGGATCTCGAAATCCTCGAAGAACAGCTCGTTGGAGTCGACCGGCTTGCGGCCCATCTTCTCGATCTCATGCACCTTGATCCGGCTGCGGTCGAAATCCGTGTAGAACAGGCTGAGCCCATGGGTCGGGCGCTTCACGTCTTCCAGTGGCGTGGTGCGCGCCAGCAGCAGGATCTTCTCGGCGACCTGAGCGGTCGAGATCCACACCTTCTGGCCGTTGACGACGTAACGGTCGCCCTTGCGCACGGCGCGCGTCTTGAGCTGGGTGGTGTTGAGGCCAGTGTTGGGCTCGGTGACCGCGAAGCAGGCCTTCTCGCTGCCATCGACGATGCCCGGCAGCATGCGCGCACACTGCTCCTTGCTGCCGAACACCACGACCGGGTTGAGCCCGAACACGTTCATGTGGATCGCCGACGCGCCGGACATGCCGGCGCCGGACTCTGCAATCGTGCGCATCATGATCGCGGCATCGAGAATGCCGAGGCCGGAGCCGCCATAGGCTTCCGGAATGCAGATGCCGAGCCAGCCGGCATCGGCCATGGCCTTGTGGAAGTCTGCCGGGAAGCCGCCCACCTTGTCCTTCTTCAGCCAGTAGGCGTCGTCGAAATCAGCACAGATCTTCGCCACCGCATCGCGGATCGATTCCTGATTGGCCGAGAGTGCGAAATCCATCGTCTCACTCCTTCGCAGGCGCCGGGGTCGTCACGCCGTCACGGATCATCGCGGCGATTTCGTCAGTTGAGAAACCGACCTCGCGCAAAATCTGTTCGCCATGCTCATTCGGCCGTGCCGCCAGACGCTGCGGCTCCGCCTTGGTCTCGGACCAGGTCGCCGAGACGCGCGTGCTGCGGATCGGACCTTCGGTCGGATGCTGGACCACGGGAAAGAAATCGGTCGCGACCAGATGCGGATCGTGGAGCAGGCTTTCGAGGTCGTGCATCGGCATGACCGGAATATCGGCCGCATTCAGCAGCTCGGTCCATTCGGCCGTGGTGCGCGTCTGGAAGATGCGCGCGAGCTCGGCATAGACCAGGTCGATGTTGGCGGCGCGCCGCGCAAAGCTGTTGAACCTGTCATCCGCGCGAAGGTCGGTGCGGCCCGACGCCGTGAAGAACGCGTCCCATTGCTTGTCGTTGTAGACGATCACGCAGATATGGCCGTCGGCGGTCTTGTAAGGCCTGCGGTCGGGCGACAGATGCCGGGCATAGCCGCCTTTGTCGAGCGGCGGCTCGTAGGTCAGCCCGCCCATGTGATCGCCCATGATGAAGGCCGCCATGGTCTCGAACATCGGCACATCCAGCCGCTGGCCGCGCCCGGTGCGGTCGCGATGCACCAGGCTCGCACAGATGGCCCCGACGGCGGTCAGCCCGACGATGCGGTCGACCAGCGCATTCGGCACATAGCGCGGCGTGCCGTCGCCGGCGACCGCCATCAGGTGCGACAGCGCCGCCCCGCCCTGGATCAGATCGTCGTAGGCGGGCTTGGCCGCGTAAGGACCGTCCTGGCCGAAGCCGAACACGCCGGCATAGATCAGCCCCGGATTGACCGCGGCGATCACGTCATAGCCGAGGTTCAGCCGCGCCATCGCCTGCGGGCGGATGTTGTAGATCAGGACGTCGGCGTCCTTGATCAGCCGCAGCACGGCTTCCCGCCCCCTGGGCGTCTTGAGGTCGAGGCAGATCACGCGCTTGCTGCGATTGGTGTTGAGGGTCACCGGCCCCATGCCGGGATGGCGCCAGGGGCCGATCTTGCGCGTGACGTCGCCCTCGGGCGATTCCACCTTGATGACGTCGGCGCCGTAATCGCCCAGCGTCTGGGCGGCATACGGCCCCATCAGCACGGTGGTCATGTCGATGACCTTGATGCCCGCAAGCGGTCCCATCGTGGCGTCGGCTCCCTCGATCGTTGTTGTCGCCAGAGCTAACGGCACCTGATGTTCCCGAGCAAGCGGGCCTGCGCGTATGGGGCCATGCGCCGGGCTTCGCCGCCACGACATTCCGTGTCGCGGACCACGGATGAGAGCCGCTGCGTTGCACCAGATGTTCCCTGCGGCGGACTGCATTCTGCGATTCCATTTCGCCATTCAGGTGTGTCAGCATGCCGGTCCAACATCAGAGAACACCACACGAGGGAGAACGCTCATGACGCTCTATCAGGGCAAATGCTTCTGCGGCACGGTCGAGATCGAGGCCGATGGCGAGCCGGAAGCGATGGGCTATTGCCACTGCGCGTCGTGCCGCTCCTGGTCGGCCGGCCCCGTCAACGCTTTCACCCTGTGGAAGCCTGAGAACGTGCGCGTGACCAAGGGCGCGGAGGCGATCGGCACCTACCACAAGACTGACATGAGCCACCGCAAATACTGCACGAAGTGTGGCGGGCATCTGATGACCGACCATCCGCCGCTCGGCATGATCGACGTCTATGCCGCGACGATTCCGGCCTTGAAATTCGCGCCCGGCGTGCACGTCAACTATGCGGAGAGCGTGCTGCCGATCAGGGACGGCCTGCCGAAGCTGAAGGATTTTCCGGCCGAGTTCGGCGGCTCCGGCGAGATGATGCCGGAGTGAGCTCGGCATAAGCTCCACCGTAGCCCGGATGAGCGGAGCGATATCCGGGATCACACGAGCTGTGCAGATGAACCCGGATGTCGCTGCGCTCATCCGGGCTACGAATAGATACACGAGCATCGATGGCCTCGCGACAGGATCTGTCCGAGCTTTGCTGATCGAACCTGCCCTCTTTCGAAACAGAGGGCGCAGGGAAGGCCGGGTGCCGACTGGCACCCGTGGCCCCCGTGCGAAAGAAAGCACGGGGAACGAACCACAGGTCCGGCCGGATCAACCCGGCCCTCCCCGCGCGATGGTTTTCACGCTTACTTCGCGCTCTCCTCGGTGTCCGGCTTGTTAGCCACCGTCGCCCTTGGGATCATCATGCCCCTCGGGCTTGGCATCAGCGTCGGGATGCCAGGACCACGCGACTTCGCGTCCGCAACCTGCCGTCCGTCCGCATGCTTTCGCACACTGCGACATGTTGCGGCCACCGCATCCCTGCCTCAACGTTCGTGACGATCGCGAAGCGCCCCTCGTGGCGAAGCAGGATGGCGGGAGTGAAGCATACTTTCTGGAAAAGCGAAACAACTATATTTTTCGCCGAGGGACTGGACAGGGCAAATCAGCTTGATTGCGCGAGGGAAATTCGCCGATCGGCGCAGCCGCGTAGCCCGGATGAGCGCAGCGACATCCGGGTTCAAACGAGCTGTACAGATGAACCCGGGTGTCGCTTTCGTCGAAGCCCTTCGGGCTTCGCCGGAGCTCACCCGGGCTACGCGCTCAGACCTGCACCTGCTCCGCCGGCCGTTGCGGCGCCATCTCGGGAGCAGCATCGGGCGGCCTCCTGTCCAGCTCCTCGATCATGCCGCGCGCGATCTCGCGCTCGCCCATGATCACGATGTCAGCCCCCAACGATTTCAGATGATCGACCTCGGCATCCGAATGCGCCCGCGCCACGATGTGCAGAGCGGGGTTGGCGGCGCGGGCCTGCTCGACGATCTGGCCGGCTTCGAATGCCTCGGGGATGGCGATGACGAGCGCGTGCGCGCCCGCGGGATTTGTCGCGCGCAGCACGTTGCTGCGTGCGGCGTTGCCGGTGATGGTCTCGACGCCGGCGCTCTTCAACGACTTCAGGACGTCGTCCGACGTCTCCACCGCGAGGAACGCATGTCTGCGCTGCTGCAGGGCGTCGCCGACGAGGCGCCCGACGCGGCCATAGCCGACGACGATGGTGTGCTCGGTGAGCTCCGTCACCGGAATCTCCGCTGGTGGCGGCGCGGCCGGCGTGGACGGATCGGCGCGGCGGCGCTCCAATCGCGGCAGCAGCCAGTCGAGCGCGGCGAACATCAAGGGATTGAGCATGATCGAGATGATGGCGCCGGCCAGGATGAGGTCCCGTCCTGCTTTCGGCAGCAGGTTCGTGGCGCCGCCGATCTCGGCGAGGATGAAGGAGAACTCGCCGATCTGCGCGAGGCTCGCGGAGATCGTCAGCGCGGTCGAGGCCGGGTGGCGGAAGGCGACCACGATCAGGAACGCGGCGACCGACTTGCCGAACAGGATGATGAACAAGGTCGCGAGCAGCGGCCAGGGCTCGCGGATCACGCTTCCCGGATCGAACAGCATGCCGGCGGAGACGAAGAACAGCACCGCGAAGGCATCGCGCAGCGGCAGCGATTCCTGCGCGGCGCGCTGGCTCAGCGGCGACTCGCCGAGCATCATGCCGGCGAAGAACGCGCCGAGCGCCAGCGACACGCCGAACAGTTTGGTCGAGCCGAAGGCGACGCCGAGCGCGATCGCCAGCACCGCCAGGCGGAACAGCTCGCGCGAGCCGGTGTGGGCGATGTAGTGCAGGATCCACGGGATCAGCCGGCGTCCGACCAGCAGCATCACCGCCATGAACACGCCGATCTTGACGAAGGTCAGCAGCAGAACGCCGGTCAAGCCGAGGCCGAAGCGGGCGGCGAGCGGATCGGCGGCGGCGACGTCGCCATTGCCATTTTGCAGGCTGGCGAAGGCCGGGATCAGCACCAAGGCCAGTACCATCGCGAGGTCCTCGACGATCAGCCAGCCGACCGCGATGCGGCCGCGCTCGGTGTCCATCAGGCGCCGCTCCTGCAGCGCGCGCAAGAGCACCACGGTGCTGGCGACGGAGAGCGCGAGGCCGAACACGAGGCCGCCGCCGAGCGACCAGCCCATCGCCCAGCTCAACGCCATGCCCATCAAGGTCGCGACCGTGATCTGCACAACGGCGCCGGGCACCGCGATGGCGCGCACCGACATCAGGTCCTTGAGCGAGAAATGCAGGCCGACGCCGAACATCAGCAGGATGATGCCGAGCTCGGCGAGCTCGGTCGCCAGCGCCTGGTCGGCGACGAAGCCGGGCGTGAACGGGCCGACGGCGACGCCGGCGAGCAGATAGCCGACCAGTGGCGGAAACCGGAACCGCTGCGCCAGGGCTCCGAAGACGAAGGCGAGGCCGAGGCCAGCGACAATGGTCGCGATGAGGGGTGTGTCATGCGGCATCTGAACTTCTTGCACAGGTTGGGCGCCGATGCACCGTGACCATTTGAGGCAGAGTTCCATCACGCTGATGGGGATGATGCGCGGCCGAGCGCCGAAATCGGTGGTGAATGGCGGCATCAGTTCCGTATGATCTGAAGCGAGCCATCACGGGGTGCCCCGACACAATGCCCGCCGATCTCGTCCAGACGCTTCGCGCCTTCGCCTACAACAATGCATGGGCCAATCACCGGCTGCTGGCGGCCTGCGGCCAGCTCAGTGCCGAAGAGTTTGCCGCCGAACGCACCGGCTTCTTCCCCAGCCTGCAGAAGACCCTGAACCACATCTACATCATCGACCTGTTCTACATCGACGCGCTGGAGGGCGGCTGGCTCGGCCCTATGGCTTGGCAGAACGAGGTGCCGTTCCCGCGACTGCCCGATCTCGTCAAGGCGCAGGGCGCGATGGACCGCAGGCTGATTTCGTTCTGCGAGACGCTGACGCCGGCGCGGCTCGACGACACCGTCCGCATCAACCGCGAGAGCCGGGTGCAGAACGAGCGCTGCGACCGCCTGCTGCTGCACCTGTTCCAGCACGACATCCACCATCGCGGCCAGGCGCACGCGATGCTGTCGGGCACATCGGTGAAGCCGCCGCAGCTGGATGAGTTCTTCCCGGCCGACGATGCGGGCTTGCGCGCGAAGGATTTGGCCGAACTCGGCTTCAGCGAAGAGAAGGTGTGGAAGCCGTAACCCGGATGAGCGCAGCGACATCCGGGGTCTCATGAGGAGCGCGTGTGAACCCGGATGTCGCTACGCTCATCCGGGCTACGCGGGACAACCGTCATTGCGAGGAGCGAAGCGACGAAGCAATCCAGAGTCGAGCGCTCGGCCCTGGATTGCGTCGCTGCGCTCGCAATGACGCGGATGGCGCTGGGCCTACTTCGCCGGTTCCAGGATCGAGACGTAGTTCGCGACAGCGGCCCCGCCCATGTTGAAGATGCCGCCGAGCTTGGCGTTGGCGAGCTGCATGCCCTCCGGCGCGGAGCCGGTGAGCTGCATGGCGGTCATCACGTGCATGGAGACGCCGGTGGCGCCAATGGGATGGCCCTTGGCCTTCAGGCCGCCTGACGGATTGACCGGCAGCTTGCCGTCTTTCAGCGTCCAGCCTTCCTTGATGGCGCGGGCGCCCTGCCCTTTCGGGGTCAGGCCCATCGCCTCGTACTCGATCAGCTCGGCGACCGTGAAGCAGTCATGGGTCTCGACGAAGGAGAGATCGGACAGGGTGACGCCGGCCTTCTCCAGCGCGCGCTGCCAGGCCACGGTGCAGCCTTCGAAGGCGAGGATGTCGCGCTTGCTCATCGGCAGGAAGTCCTGCGCATGCGCGGTGGCGCGGACGGTCACCGCCTTGGCGAAGGACTTCGCCCTCTCGGAATCCGCGAGCACCAGCGCAGCGGCGCCGTCGGACACCAGCGAGCAGTCGGTGCGCTTCAGGGGACCGGCGACGTAAGGGTTCTTCTCGCTCTCGGAGCGGCAGAACTCGAAGCCGAAATCCTTGCGCATCTGCGCATAGGGATTGGCGACGCCGTTCTTGTGGTTCTTGGCCGCGATCAGCGCCAGCGCGTCGGACTGGTCGCCGTATTTCTGGAAATAGCCCTGGGCGATCTTGCCGAACACGCCGGCGAAGCCGCCGACGGTGTCGCCGTCCTCCGGCAGATAGGACGCCTTGAGCAGGTTCTTGCCGATCTCCGGCCCGGGCGTGCGCGTCATCTGCTCGACGCCGACGACCAGCACGATCTTGGCGGCGCCAGCCGCGATGGCGCGGATGCCCTGGTGGACGGCGGCGGAGCCCGTGGCGCAGGCATTCTCCACCCGAGTGGCCGGTTTGAAGCGCAGCGCGGGATCGGCCTGCAGCACCAGCGAGGCCGTGAAGTCCTGGGGGGAGAAACCCGCGTTGAAATGGCCGAGCACGATCTCGTCGACATCGCCGGCCGAGATGCCGGCGTCGGCGAGCGCCTCATTGGCGACCTTGACGACGAGGCTCTCGACGGTCTCGGCGTCGAACTTTCCGAACGGCGTATGCGCCCATCCGACGATGCTGGCGGTCATGATCTCTCTCCCGAATGTCTCCCTGCCTTCAAATGGCGCTTTGCGCCATTCGAGTCCAGAGGCTGGTGGCGGTCTCAGGCCACGAACTTGCCGCCGAGCTCATCCTCGATGTGGATCCGGATGATGTCGTCGAACGTCTTTTCCTCGGTGGTGAAGCCGAGCTCGCGGGCGCGCTTGGCCTCGAACGTCCGCGGCCAGCCGGCGACGATACCGATGATGAAGGGGTCCGGAACCCGCTTGATGCGGGCGGCGACGGCCTCGCCCGCGACGCGCTTCAACGCCGCGATCTGCTCGCCGACGGTGGCCGTCAGGCCGGGCATGGTCAGGTTCCGGCGCGGCCCGATCTTGGCGGTATCCATGGTCGCGGCGTGCAGCAGGAAGCCGACCGCCGAGCGCGGCGTGGCGTGCCAATGCTGGACGTCTTCGGACACCGGCAGCACGGCCTCCTTGCCGGCGAGCGGTTCGCGCAGGATGTTGGAGAAGAAGCCGGACGCGGCCTTGTTCGGCGCGCCGGGACGAATGCAGATCGTCGGCAGGCGGATGCCGACGCCGTCGAAGAAGCCGCGGCGGGAGTAATCGGCCAGCAGCAGCTCGCCGATCGCCTTCTGGGTGCCGTAGCTGAGCAGCGGCGCATTGACGAACTCGTCGCCGATGGTGTCGGGGAACGGCGCGCCGAACACCGCGATCGACGAGGTGAAGACCAGCCGCGGCTTGTAGCCGTCGCCGATCAGCCTGACCGCGTCGAACAGCATCCGCGTGCCGTCGAGATTGATGCGGTAGCCCTTGTCGAAATCGAGCTCGGCCTCGCCGGAGACGATGGCGGCCAGATGGAAGATCACGTCGGGACGCGCGGCGACCAGCTTCTCGGCAAAGCCGGGCACAGCGAAGTCGCCGGCGATGGTCTCGACCGCGATCGACGTGTCCGGCTTCGCTGGCGCGACGATGTCCTGCAAGGTCATGCGGGTGATGGCGCCATCGCCGAGACGGCCGTCGCGGACCAGCCGCTCCACCAGCTTGCGCCCGACCATGCCGGCGGCGCCGAGAACGAGAATATGCAAGGGAATGCTCCTTCAATTGCAACGATGGGGCGCGGTCTCAGCGTTCGTCATTGCGAGCGAAGCGAAGCATCCAGAGTCATCGGAACGGCTCTGGATTGCTTCGTCGCTTCGCTCCTCGCAATGACGGGCGTTTGAAATCCGCGTGAGCCGAAAGCGACGCGTTGAGCCGGCTCACGGTCAAGTCCGCCCTACTCCTTCACCGCGCCGGTCATCGCCGACACATAGTGCTCGACGAAGAATGCGTAAAGGATCACGAGCGGCAGCGAGCCGACCAGGGCGCCGGCCATCAGCGATCCCCATTTGTAGATGTCGCCATCGACGAACTCGTTGACGATAGCGACCGGGACGGTCTTGTTCGGCGTCGATTGCAGGAAGGTCAGCGCGTAGATGAACTCGTTCCAGCACAAGGTGAACGAGAAGATGAAGGCCGAGATCAGCCCGGGGATCGCCAGCGGCACCACGATCTTGACCAGGATCTGCCAGCGGCTGGCGCCGTCGATCAGCGCGCATTCCTCGAGCTCGAAGGGAATCGTCTTGAAGTAGCCCATCAGCAGCCAGGTCGAGAACGGGATCAGGAGCGTGGGATAGACCAGGATCAGCGACAGCGGCGAGTCGAACAGGCCGTAGGCCTGGATCACCGAGGCCAGCGGAATGAACAGGATCGACGGCGGCACGAGATACGCGAAGAAGATCAGCACACCGACGGTGTCGGCGCCCTTGAAGCGCAGCCGCACGATCGCATAGGCCGCGAGCACCGAGGCGAAGATCGACAGCGTGGTGGCGCCGACTGCGACATACATCGTGTTCCACAGCCAGCGCGGATATTGCGTCTCGAACAGCAGTTTCGAGATGTGCTTGAAGGTCGGATGCACGACCCAGAACGGGTTGTACTTCTCCATGTCGATCAGCTGCTCGTCGGGTTTGATCGACGTCAGCCCCATCCAGTAGAACGGGAACAGCAGCACCAGCAGAATGATGCCGAGCGGCAGATACAGCGTGATCAGCCGGCGCGGCAGCGATTCGAGGTAGCTCATGCCTTCGGTGTCATCGGCGGCCGCGAGCGTGGCGGCGTTGACGGTCACGTTGGACGGAGATTTGGGGGGCAGCGCGGTGTCGGTCATTGGTCGGATCCTTGCTGCCATTTGCGCCGTTGCATGCCGAACCAGGAGATCGCGATCGCGGCCATCAGGAACGGGATCATTGCAGTCGCAATCGCGGCGCCCTCGCCGAGGCGGCCGGAGATGATGCCGCGCTGGTAGCTCAAGGTCGCCATCAGATGCGTGGCATTGACCGGGCCGCCGCGGGTCAGCGCCCAGATCAGCTGGAAGTCGGTGAAGGTGAACAGCACCGAGAACGTCATGACGACGGCAATGATCGGGGTCAGCAGCGGATAGGTGATGTAGCGGAAGCGCTGCCAGCTGGTGGCGCCGTCGAGCGTCGCGGCCTCATAGAGCGAGGGCGACACGGTCTGCAGGCCCGCGAGCAAGGTGATGGCGACGAAGGGCACGCCGCGCCAGATGTTGGCGATGATGACGGAGGCGCGCGCCCAGGAGGTGTCGCCGAGGAAGTTGATGTTCTGGGTGATGAGCCCGAGCTTGATCAGCGACCAGGAGATGATCGAGAACTGCGCGTCGTAGATCCACCAGAACGCGATCGCCGACAGCACGGTCGGCACGATGAAGGGGATCAGCACGATGGCGCGGACCATCGCCTTGAACGGCATGTGCCGGTTCAACAGCAGCGCCAGATAGAGTCCGATCGCGAATTTGATCGCTGACGCGACGATCGTGTAGAGCAGCGTGTTGAACACCGACAGCCAGAAGATGCTGTCGTCCCACAGCCATTCGTAGTTCTCGAGGCCGACGAAGACGCCGCTGCGGCCGATCTTCTCGTCGGTGAAGCTCATCCAGACGCCGAGCCCAAGCGGATAGGCCAGGAACAGGATCAGGAACGCCGCCGCCGGCAGCATGAACCACAGCGCGATGACGTTGCGGTTGGTCTTCATGCGCGCCCACGCCGAGGGCTCGCCGATGACGGCGCGCTGCGGCAACGAGGTCTGAATGGTACTCATGTATCGAGCAGCTCCCTTCGAACCGTAGGGTGGGCAAAGCGCAGCGTGCCCACCGGCGTTCGGGACGGATAGACGTTGGTTCCGTCATTGCGAGGAGCGAAGCGACGAAGCAATCCAGGGTTCTGGAAGGAAGTCTGGATTGCTTCGTCGCCTACGGCTCCTCGCAATGACGAAAATCAAACTCGTAGGGTGGGCAAAGGATCTTAGCACGATGCTCGCATCATGCTGAGGGCCGTGCCCACCGCCAGGTGTGCGTCAGTCTCTTTGGTGGGCACGGCGCGGGAGACATCGCGATCTCTCGCTTCGATCCCGGCGCGCCTTTGCCCACCCTACGCAGTCGACTCTCGGCTCAGCGGAAGATGCGCTTGGCGGACCGCTCCGCGCTCGCCATCGCCGTCTTCACGTCCTCGCGGCCGGTGCAGTAGTTGGCGAACATGTCGACCAGGACGAAGTCGGCGATCGCGGCCGCAGCCGCCTCGCCGAGCTTGCCGAGGCCGGCCGGCGTGGTCGCGGTCGCCGCAACCTCGCGATACGGCGTGTTCTTCGGGTCGACGGTCCAGATCGGGTTGGCGTCGTAGGCCTTGAGGAAGTGCGACAGGTAGCCCTGCGCCGCCTCGATCCACGGATTGAACTGCTCCGGCTCCAGCAGGAAGGCGGTGAACGCCTTGCAGGTCTGCGGATACTTGGAGAAGTTGAACACCAGGATCGGGAAGCCCAGATGCATTTCGCGGGTCTTGCCGTCGAGGCCGGGCGGCAGATGCGCGTGGTTCATGTCCTCGGCGATCTGCGGCGCTTCCTTCTTCGCGGTCACATAGATCGAGATGCCGTTGACGGTCGCATAGAGCTGGCCGGCGAGGAACGCCTTGTTGTTCGACGAGTCGTTCCAGGACGCGGTGCCCGGCACGAAATTGTCGTACAGGCCCTTGACATATTCGAGCGCCTTGGCGGTCTCCGGCGAGTTGATGACAACCTTGTTGTCCTTGTCGATGAGATTGCCGCCATGCGCCCACAGCGCCCAGTGCACCCAGCCATTGGCATCGCCCGAGGCATGGCCGAGCGCCATGCCGCCCGGCGTGCCGTTCTTGTTCATGGCCTTGAAGAACTCGGACAGTTCCGCGAGATTCTTCGGAAACGTCTTGAAGCCGGCCTTCTCGGCCGCGGAGATGCGGTAGTTGACAAGGCCGCCGGTCGCCGCAACGGGAATGCCGATCCACTTGCCGTCGAGCATGCCGTAGGCCTTGCCCGAGTCGGTCCAGCCGCCGCACTTCTTGCCGAGGTAGTCGGCGACGTCGGTCATGTCGACGCACTTGTTGGAGAACAGGAATGGCAGCGTGTAGAGGCCCCACACCATGTCGAGCCCCTGCCCCGTATTGGCGGCCACCGAGGCCTTGGGCTGGACGTCGTCATAGGATTCGTTGGAGACGTTGATGGTGACGTTGTTAGCCTTCTGGAAGGCGTCGACGATCTTCATGAAGGCCACGTCCTCGGCCTCGACGAAGCGCTTCCAGCGCATCATGTTGATCTTGGCGCCGGGCTCCGGCTTGAACGGCGAGGTCTGCGCCCATGCCTTGGCGTAGCCGAGCAGCTCGTCTGCCGACATCGTTGCCGCAGCCGCCAGCAAGGTCGCGCCGCCCTTGAGCAGAGACCGTCGATCGGTGGGGAAATAAGTCATCTGAAGTTTTCTCCCGTTGAATATTTTGCTTGTTTTGTTTGTTGTATTCTGGCGTCGCGCGACCGGATCAAAGTCTCCGGCCGCTGTCCTTGTCGAACAGATGCGCCGCCGACGCGCGCGGACGCAAATGGATCTTCTCGCCGGGATTGACCTCGTGGCGATCGCGGAACACCGCGATGATGTCCTGGGTGCCGATGCGGGCGACGATCTGGGTCTCCGATCCGGTCGGCTCGACGACGACCACCTCAGCCTCGATGCCGTCATCGGCAAGCTCGAGATGCTCCGGCCGCACGCCATAGACCACCGGACGGCCGTCGGACGCGGCCGGCGCCGAGAGCAGCGGCAGCTTGGCGCCGTTCTCGGTCACGACATGGACCGAGCCGTTGGACTTGAGGTGGCCGTTGAGGAAATTCATCGCGGGCGAGCCGATGAAGCCGGCCACGAACTGATTGTCGGGCTTGTCATACAGATCGAGCGGCGAGCCCATCTGCTCGACGATGCCGTCATGCATCACCACGATCTTGTCGGCCATGGTCATGGCCTCGATCTGGTCGTGGGTGACGTAGACGGTCGTCGTCTTGAGCCGCTGATGCAGCTCCTTGATCTCGGTGCGCATCGCGACGCGCAGCTTGGCGTCGAGGTTCGAGAGCGGCTCGTCGAACAGGAACACCTGGGGATCACGCACGATGGCGCGGCCCATCGCGACGCGCTGGCGCTGGCCACCGGAGAGCTGGCGCGGATAGCGATCGAGCAGCGGCGTCAGCGCCAGGATCTCGGCGGCGCGCGCGACGCCCTTCTTGATGTCCTCGGGGCGCGCGCCCCGCAGCTTGAGCGAGAAGCCCATGTTGTCGGCCACCGTCATGTGCGGATAGAGCGCGTAGTTCTGGAACACCATCGCGATGTCGCGCTCTTTCGGCTGCACGTTGTTGACGACGCGCTCGCCGATCGAGATCGTTCCGGCGGTGATGTTCTCGAGCCCTGCGAGCATGCGCAGCAGCGTCGACTTGCCGCAACCGGACGGCCCGACCAGCACGACGAACTCGCCGTCCTCGATCGGAATCGTCACGCCGTGCAGGACCTCGAATCCGCCGAACGATTTGCGCACGTCGCGAATTTGCACCGACGACATCAATTTCCTCCTCAATGACCGACAGCATTGGCTGCATGCCGGCGGCATCCTGACCGTTGTTCTCGGCCGTTTGATCAGGCCGCTTGTCGTTTTGTGATCTTGGTCGTGTAGCTTTGGTCGAGCAGTGTTTTTCTTGTTCGTCTTGGTCGTCCCGACTGGATCCGAAACGAGGACCAGCCCGGCTGACATTGTCCGCAGTTTAGTTCGCTTCCGCAATGCTTCGCTTAGCAACCGCGTGATAGCGCTGTCAATATCGCTTGTGTACCAGACCGCCTATGCTATGAGCGAGGCATGGGACGGAAGCGCATCGAGCCGGGCAAAGTCCGGCTGACCGAAGTTGCGGCACTGGCGGGCGTCAGCCCGATCACGGTGTCACGCTTCTTCCGCAATCCCGACACGGTCTCGGCCGGCCGCCGCGCCAGGATCGAGAGCGCCGCCAAGGAGCTCGGCTATGTGCCGAACCTCGCCGCGCGTGCGCTCGCATCGCAGCGCACCGAAGTGATCGGCGTGCTGATACCGTCCCTCACCAACAATGTGTTCTCCGACGTGCTGCGCGGCATCTATGATGCGTTCGACGGCAGCCGCTACAGCATCCAGCTGGCGAACACGCGCTACAGCGTGCTGCAGGAGGAGCGCCTGCTGCGGCTGTTCCTGATGCAGAAGCCGGCAGGGCTGATCGTCACCGGCCTCGACCAGACTGCGGAGAGCCGGTCGATCATCGAGGCCGCCGATTGCCCCGTCGTCCAGATCATGGAGCTCGGCACGGAGCCGATCGACATGATGATCGGCTTTTCGCATGTCGATGCTTGTTATGCAGCCATTTCGCACCTCCTCGCACAGGGCTGCCGCCGCATCGGCTTCATCGGCGCACGCATGGACCCAAGGGTGCAGCGCAGGCTTCAGGGCTACCAGAACGCGATGAAGGATGCCGGTTTCTTCGACCCGCGTCTCATCGTCACAGCCCCTGTTCCGACGTCGACGATCATGGGCGGCAGCCTGTTCTCCGATCTCCTGATGAAGGCGCCGGATCTCGATGCCGTGTTCTGCGCCAACGACGACCTCGCGCTCGGCGTCCTGTTCGAGTGCCAGCGCCGCCACATCGCAGTCCCCCAGCAGCTTGCGATCGTCGGCTTCAACGACATGGAATTCATGGCGGCGGCGGTGCCGCCGCTCACCAGCGTGCGCACCAATCGCTATGAGATGGGCCGGCGCGCGGCGACGATGATCATGGACGCGATCGAGGGCCGTCCCGTTGCGCAGCGCGTGGTCGATCTCGGCTTCGAGGTGATCGAACGGCAGAGCTCGACCTTGCACCGCACCGCAGGGAGCCTCGAGCCGGCGACGGGCCGTGCCTCCGGAACAAAATGGTAGCGCAACCAAAAACCATGAACTAGAACCACTCGAACCAACAACGACTTGAACGAAAGACGTAGGCGATCTTCGACAGCGGGCCGATGCGCATGAGTGCGGCGCACCGTCTCGCGATCGATGCAAGGCTTGAGGCAAGGATTCACGATGCAAGGCTTCAAGATCCAAGGCCTTAAGATCCAAGGCATCAAGATGGCGAACCTCGCTACGTTTGCACTGCGGGAGAAAACGAATGACGAAATCCAACGGACATGCCGGCAACGGCGCTGACAAGAGCCGCAAGCTGCGCTCGCAGGCGTGGTTCAACGATCCGCACAATCCGGGCATGACCGCGCTCTATCTCGAGCGCTACCTCAATTACGGCCTGACCCGCGCCGAACTGCAGTCGGGCAAGCCGATCATCGGCATTGCGCAGACGGGCAACGACCTGTCGCCCTGCAACAGGCATCACATCGAACTCGCGCATCGCGTCCGCGAGGGCATCCGCGCCGCCGGCGGCATCGCGATGGAGTTTCCGACCCATCCGATCCAGGAGACCGGCAAGCGTCCGACTGCGGCACTTGACCGCAACCTCGCTTATCTCGGCCTGGTGGAAATCCTGTTCGGCTATCCGCTCGACGGCGTGGTGCTGACCGCCGGCTGCGACAAGACGACGCCGGCTTTGCTGATGGCGGCGGCGACCGTCAACATTCCGGCGATCGTGCTGTCGGGCGGGCCGATGCTGAACGGCTGGCACGAGGGTCAGCGCACCGGCTCCGGCACCGTGGTGTGGAAGTCGCGCGAGCGGCTGGCCGCCGGCGAGATCGGCTATGAGGAGTTCATGGAGATCGTGGCGTCCTCGGCGCCGTCGATCGGTCATTGCAACACCATGGGCACGGCTTCGACCATGAATGCGCTGGCCGAGGCGCTCGGCATGTCCCTGCCCGGCTGCGCCGCCATTCCGGCGCCCTATCGCGAGCGCGGGCAGATCGCCTACGAGACCGGAACGCGCATCGTCGACATGGTGTGGGAAGACCTGAAGCCGTCGGACATCCTGACGCGCAAGGCGTTCGAGAACTGCATCGTCGCCAACTCCGCGATCGGCGGCTCGACCAATGCGCCGATCCACATCAACGCGCTGGCGCGCCATGTCGGCGTCGAGCTCGACATCGACGATTGGCAGAAATTCGGCCATGACGTGCCGCTGCTCGTCAACATGCAGCCGGCCGGCTTCTATCTTGGCGAGGAATTCCATCGCGCCGGCGGCGTGCCGGCCGTGATCGGCGAGCTGATGCGCCACAAGCGCATCCATGAGGACGCCATCACCGTCAACGGCCGCAGCATGGGCGACAATTGCCGCGACGCGGCCAAGCCCGACAACGACGTGATCTGGTCCTACGACAAGCCACTGGTGAAGGATGCCGGCTTCCTGGTGCTGCGCGGCAATCTGTTCGATTCCGCGATCATGAAGACCAGCGTCATCTCCAAGGAGTTCCGCGACCGCTATCTCGTCAATCCGAACGACCCGAACGCGTTCGAGGGCCGCGCCATCGTGTTCGAAGGGCCGGAGGACTATCACGACCGCATCGACGATGCGTCGCTCGATATCGACGAGCACTGCGTGCTGTTCATCCGCGGCGCCGGCCCGATCGGCTATCCCGGCGGCGCCGAAGTGGTGAACATGCAGCCGCCGGCCGCGCTGATCAAGCGCGGCATCCTGTCCCTGCCCTGCATCGGCGACGGCCGCCAGTCCGGCACCTCGGGCTCGCCGTCGATCCTCAACGCCTCGCCCGAGGCTGCGGCCGATGGCGGGCTCGCGATCCTCAAGACCGGCGACAAGGTGCGCATCGACCTCAACAAGGGCTCGGCCAACATCCTGATCTCGGACGAGGAGGTCGCCAAGCGCCGCGCCGAGCTGAAGGCCAAGGGCGGCTTCCCGCATCCGGCCAACCAGACGCCATGGCAGGAACTCTATCGCAACACCGTAGGCCAGCAGGCCACCGGCGCCTGCATGGAGTTCGCCACGCGCTACCACAACATCGCCGGCACGGTGGGTGTGGCGCGGCATAATCATTGAACCACCACCGTCATTGCGAGCGAAGCGAAGCAATCCAGGGCCGAGCATAAGACTCTGGATTGCTTCGTCGCTTCGCTCCTCGCAATGACGACGAGACAACGAGAATCCAAGGGAGACCCCATGTCCGACCGCCTCAAGGGCAAACGCGCCTTCGTCACTGCTGCCGCTGCCGGCATTGGCCGCGCCTGTGCCGTCGCCTTCGCGCGGCAAGGCGCCACCGTGTTCGCGACCGATATCGACGAGAAGGGCCTGGCGACACTGAAGAGCGAGGGCATCGCCGAGGTCGCGACGCTCGACGTACGCAACACCGCCGCCGTGAACGCGATGGCCGAGCGGGTCGGCAAGGTCGAGATCCTGCTCAACGCCGCCGGCTTCGTGCACAATGGCAGCATCCTCGACTGCTCCGACGACGACTGGGATTTCTCGTTCGATCTCAACGTCAAGTCGATGCATCGCACGATCCGTGCGTTCCTGCCAAAGATGCTCGGCGAGGGCGGCGGCGCCATCGTCAACATCGCCTCCGCCGCGGGCGTGTTCAAGGCTGCGCCGAACCGCTACGTCTATGGCGCGACCAAGGCCGCGGTGGCGGCGCTGACGCGCTCGGTGGCGGCCGACTTTGTCGGCAAGCATATCCGCTGCAACTGCATCTGCCCCGGCACGATCGAGACGCCCTCGCTGCTCGGCCGCGCCGCGGCCGCCGGTCCGAACGGGCTCGAGATGTTCATCTCGCGCCAGCCGATGGGCCGGCTCGGCACCGCCGAGGAGATCGCGCATCTCGCGGTCTATCTCGCCAGCGACGAGAGCGCGTTCACGACCGGCGTCGCGCACACCATCGACGGCGGCTGGACGCTGTAGCTTCTCCTCATCCTGAGGAGCCCGCCTCTTGGCGGGCGTCTCGAAGGATGGGGCCCGGACGCCGGGGCCCCATGGTTCGAGACGCGCTGCGCGCTCCTCACCATGAGGGTCGAAAGAGGAGTCTTTTTTCATGAACCACATCGACCTCACCAACCGCTGCGCCGTGGTCACCGGTGGCGCTCAAGGCTTCGGCCGGGCCATCACCGAGCGCTTCAAGGCCTCCGGCGCGAAAGTCGCGATCTGGGATCACGACATCGCACTGGCGGAGAAGACCGCGCAGGAGATTGGCCCCGAGGTGCTGGCGCTGCAGGTCGATGTCACCGACACGACCGCCGTCGAAGGCGCGCGCGATGCGACGCTGGCCGCGTTCGGCACCCTCGACATCCTGGTCAACAATGCCGGCATCGCCGGCATCAACAAGACGGTGTGGGAGACCGATCTCGAGGAGTGGCGCAAGGTGCTGCGCATCAATCTCGACGGTCCCTTCATCTGCGCCAAGGCGATCGTCCCCATCATGCTGAAGCAGGGCTATGGCCGCATCGTCAACATCGCCTCGATCGCCGGCAAGGAAGGCAATCCGAACGCCGCGCATTACTCGGCATCGAAGGCCGGCTTGATCGCGCTGACCAAGTCGCTCGGCAAGGAGCTGGCGCAGCACAACATCACCGTCAACGCCGTGACGCCGGCCGCGGCCAAGACCGCGATCTTCGACCAGATGACCGAGACCCACATCAACTTCATGCTGTCGAAGATCCCGAAGGGCCGCTTTGTGCTGGTCGAGGAACTCGCCGCGCTGGTGTCGTGGCTCGCCTCTGAAGAGTGCTCGTTCTCCACCGGCGCGGTGTTCGACATTTCCGGCGGCCGCGCGACGTATTAGGGGCCCGGATGAGCGCAGCGACATCCGGGGTCTCACGAGCTGTGTCGATGAGCCCGGATGTCGCACCGCTCATCCGGGCTACGAGTGGCCAACCTTTACGGCAAGCGGACTAATTGTGCGTCTTCCAGAAGATGCGTGCGCCCTGCACCGATTGCGCGACATTGATCCGAGCGCGCTCGAACGGCGTCACCACGCCGTCGGCCTTGGCCTTGTTCTCCAGCTTCTGTACGTGGATCTGGCCACGGACCAGCTGCTGGGTTTCCGGATAGGTCAGCCGTCCCGAGGTGATGCCGTTGTAGATGCGATGCGACTGCACGTTCTGCCGGGCATCGATCAGGGGCGTGCCCGCAAGGCATGCGCCCGACGTGACGACGAGCACCAGCGCACCGGCCATGATGGACTTCATTTTCACTCTCCTGTGGTGATGTGTCCACTGGCGTGAAGACGTCATTGTCCGCACTCGTCCAGCGAACGGCCCACAGGATGCGCGGTTTCGATGGTGCCGACTGTGCGCCCGATCACCTTGAAGCAGCAGGGAGCGGCAGCCTCTCGATGAGAGAGGTCCGATCTCAAGATCTTCCGTCAAGCATTTGAAATCACGCCGCTTGCCCGGGCGGCATCAAGCAACGCGTGAGCGCGGCCCTCAGCCTGGCGCGGCGACCGGCTTGGGCTCAGCCGTCGTCTCAGCCTTTGCGACGAACCCCTTGGCCAGCGCGTGATAGAGGCCCTCCTCGCAGACCAGCTTCGAGGTGCCATAGGCGATCAGTGACGCCGTCATCAGCGGCACCACCATCGCGTGATTGTCGGTCATCTCGGTGACGATGACGAAGGCGGTGATCGGCGCCTGCACCACGCCGGCGAAATACGCGACCATGCCGAGCAGCATGATCGGCGCCAGCGGAGCCTGCTGGAACAGGCTCGCGACGTTGGCGCCGATGCCGGCGCCGACCGCGAGCGACGGCGCGAAGATGCCGCCGGGAATGCCGCTGATCGCAGCGAAGGTGGTGGCGAGGAATTTCAGCACGCCGAAATCGGCCGGCAGCGGCGTGCCGGTCTCCAGCGCCGCCTTCACCTGCGCATAGCCGGTGCCGTAGACCGTGTCGCCCGAGGCGAGGCCGCAGATCGCGACGGCCAAGCCGCAGGCGAGTGCGAACGGCAGCGGCTGGCGCTTGATGGCGCGGCCGACGGCGCCGGGCAGCCCGCGCGCCATCGTGATCAGGATGCGGCTGAACAGGCCGCCGGCGGCGCCGCCGATCACCCCGCAGACGGGCACGGCGAGCCAGTCGATGCCCTTGCCGAGCGCCATGGGAGTCGAGCCGAAATAGGCATAGTTGCCCATCAGCGCCAGCGAGGTCAGGCCGGCAGCGATCACCGTGGCGATGACGAGGCTCGAGGTCCGCGTCTCGAAGGCGCGGCTCATCTCCTCGATGCCGAACACGATGCCGGCGAGCGGCGTGTTGAAGGCCGCCGCCACCCCGGCCGCCGCGCCGGCCAGGATCAGGCCCGGCTGGCGGCGCGGCGACAGCCGGCCGAGCGCGAACATGATGGAGGCGCCGACCTGAACCGTCGGCCCTTCGCGGCCGACCGAGGCGCCGCACAGCAGCCCGAGCAGGGTCAGCACGATCTTGCCGATGGCGACACGGAGCGACACCAGCGGGCTGCGTGCGCGCGAGTCCGAGAGGTGCCGCGCCGCGATCGCCTGCGGGATGCCGCTGCCTTGCGCATTGGGGAAGAAGCGCTGGGTCAGATACACCGACAGCGCAAAACCGGCCGGCGTGACAATGAGCGAGGCGTAGCGCGACTTGGACAACAGCCAGTTGAAGGCAAGCTGCGCCTGGTCGGCAAGCTCCGCCAGCGCCACAGCGGCGGCGCCGACCACCAGACCGCCGGCCACGAACAGCACCCGCCGCTGCCAGCGCGCTGAGGTCAGCTTGAGCCAGCGCTTGCGGCGGGGGGTGATCTTCAGCATGGGTGCGGCACGGTCCGGTCTTTACGCGGGTGCAGCACCCTCGACGAAAATCAGCCGGCGGTCCAGCGCCCTCCAGCGCTCATCCAGGGCTTGGGCATATTCCGGCGACGCATACCATTCGCGCAGCCGCGCCATCGACGGAAACTCGACGATGATGAGGGTCTTGGCGGGCGGGCCGCCTTCGACCGTCTCGGCGGGTCCGCCGCGGACCAGATAGCGGCCGCCATATTGCGCAATCGAGCCCGCCGCGAGCGCCCGGTAGCGCTCCATCGCTTCGATGTCGCGGACCTCGACCTCGGAGATGACGTAAGCCGCCATGGCCGACCTCGCTTCGTAGCCCGGATGAGCTCCGGCGAAGCCCGAAGGGCTTCGACGAAAGCGATATCCGGGGTCTCGCAGGTTCACGGACGAACCCGGATGTCGCTGCGCTCATCCAGGCTACGCAATCTACGCAATCCTGTCGACGATGCTACGCGATGGTGTCGAGGATGCCGCCCTCGGCGCGCAGCGCGGCGCCGTTGGTCGCGGAGGCTTCCTTGGAGACGGCGTAGACGACCATGTTGGCGATCTCGTCCACGCTGGCGAAGCGCTGCAGCAGCGAAGCCGGCCGGTGCTGCTTGACGAAGGACGAGGCCGCCTCCTGCTCCGACTGGCCGTTCTGGCGGGCGAGATCCTTGACGAAGGTCTCGACGCCTTCCGACATCGTCGGTCCGGGCAGCACCGCATTGACCGTGACGCCGGTGCCGCGCGTCAGCTTGGCGAGCCCGCGCGAGACCGCGAGCTGGGCGGTCTTGGTCATGCCGTAGTGGATCATCTCGGTCGGGATGTTCACCGCCGACTCCGAGGAGATGAAGATGATGCGGCCCCAGTTGCGCTTCAGCATCCCCTGCATGTAGGCGCGGGCCATGCGCACGCCGGACATCACGTTGACCTCGAAGAAGCGGCTCCAGTCCTCGTCGGGAATGTCGAAGAAGTCCTTGGGCTCGAAGATCCCGGCATTGTTGACGAGGATGTCGACCTCGGGGAGCGCCGTGATGATGGCGTTGCCGCCCTCGATCTGAGCGACATCGCCGGCGACGCCCCGCACTTTGGCGGCGGGGACCAGCTGCTTGAGCTTCGCGACCGCCTCGTCGACACGAGCTTGGCCGCGACCGTTGATGATGACCTCCGCGCCGGACGCGGCGAGCCCCTTGGCGATGGCAAAGCCGATACCGGCCGTGGAACCGGTGACGAGGGCGGTCTTTCCCGAGAGGTCGATGTGCATGGGCAGCTCTCCGTTGTGCTGAAGGAACGGATGTGGGGCGTCGTCGCGCCAACGCAACGCGCTGCACGCAGAGCTGATCCTCTTTTGCGTCCACGACCCGGGCTGAACGGCGCAGCGAAGGTCCGTAGCCCGGATGAGCGAAGCGATATCCAGGTTCACACGAGCTGTACGGGTGAACCCGGATATCGCTTCGCTCATCCGGGCTACGAATCCTCAAAATGGAAACGGCGCCGAGATCTTTAGCTCGTGGTCCCCGTCAGGATCGCAACTTGGCGCCGGCCCTTCAGCAGCTCCTCAAACTCGGCGGCGAAGCGCTCAAGGACCGCATATTCGGTCAGGAAGCGGATCGAGGCACTGTTCGGCACAATGGCCTCCGGCATGCTCCAGACCTCGGACGTCAGCTCGGCTTGCACGAGTAACCGTCCGCGAAGGTCGTGTGGTCTGATGACGATCCGGACGTGGCATTGCTTGAGATTGCCCTTATCGTCGTAATAGCCGCCCTCGATCATCGGCGGCTTCTCCGATGACAGCGGATAGGATCTTAGTCTCTTCAGGAAAATATCCAGATCGCGGCCGAACCACGCCGCGCCCTTCGCGCTGAAGGGACCGGCCTTCGCGCTCGCAATGACCTTCCCCGTGCCGTCGTCATCCGGCTCGTAGACGATCTGCAGCTCTGCCGTGCTCATAGCTGATGCTCCGATCCACCACGCCCGTCTTCGTCCGCCCGGTAGCCGAGCCGCGACCCAAAAATGAAAACGGCGCCCGAAGGCGCCGCTTTGAAACCGGGATCGGAGCGGCGCTTACGCGGCTTCCGAGGTTTCCTGCACCGGGCCGGAATCCAGGCCCTTGGCATCGACGTCGCGATCGACGAACTCGATCACGGCCATCGCGGCGTTGTCGCCGTAGCGGAAGCCGGCCTTGATGATGCGGGTGTAGCCGCCGTTGCGATCCTTGTAGCGGGGCGCCAGGACGTCGAACAGCTTCTTGACCTGGTCGATGTCGCGCATCTCGGAGATGGCCTGCCGGCGCAGCGCCAGTCCGCCCTTCTTGCCGAGGGTGACGAGCTTCTCGACGATCGGCCGGAGCTCCTTCGCCTTCGGCAGCGTGGTGACGATCTGCTCGTGCTTGATCAGCGCGGCGCACATGTTGGCGAACATCGCCTTGCGATGCTCGGCGGTGCGGTTGAGCTTCCGATGAACCTTGCCGTGACGCATTGTGTTAGTCCTTCATTTCAATCTGCCGCGACGGTTCGTCGGACATGTTGCTCAGGTGGGCTGCCTGCGTTCGCCCGGTCGTGACGAGTGGCGGGTAGGATCCCTACCCGCCATCCGCTCAGTAATGATCCTCGAAGCGCTTGGCCAGCTCGTCGATGTTCTCCGGCGGCCAGCCCGGCACTTCCATGCCGAGATGCAGACCCATCTGGGCCAGCACTTCCTTGATCTCGTTCAGCGACTTGCGGCCGAAGTTCGGGGTGCGCAGCATCTCCGCCTCCGACTTCTGCACGAGGTCGCCGATATAGACGATGTTGTCGTTCTTCAGGCAGTTCGCCGAACGCACCGACAGCTCGAGCTCGTCCACCTTCTTGAGGAAGGCCGGGTTGAAGGCGAGGTCCGGGATGATCTCCTGGGCGACTTCCTTGCGCGGCTCTTCGAAGTTGACGAAGACGTTGAGCTGATCCTGCAGGATGCGGGCGGCATAGGCCACCGCGTCTTCCGGCGAGATCGCGCCGTTGGTCTCGATCGTCATGGTCAGCTTGTCGTAGTCGAGGATCTGGCCCTCGCGGGTGTTCTCGACCTTGTAGGAGACCTTGCGGACCGGCGAGAACAGGCTGTCGACCGGGATCAGGCCGATCGGCGCATCCTCGGGGCGGTTGCGATCGGCGGCGACGTAGCCCTTGCCGGTCGCGACCGTGAACTCCATGCGGATCTCTGCGCCCTCGTCCAGGGTGCAGAGCGGCAGGTCGGGGTTGAGCACGACGATGTCGCCGACGGTCTGGATGTCACCGGCGGTGACGGCACCCGGACCCTGCTTCTTCACGACCATGCGCTTCGGGCCTTCGCCCTGCATCTTGATCGCGATGTCCTTGATGTTCAGCACGATGTCGGTGACGTCCTCGCGGACACCGGCGATCGAGGAGAACTCATGCAGCACGCCATCGATGTGCACCGACTGCACAGCGGCGCCCTGCAGCGACGACAGCAGGATGCGGCGGAGCGCATTGCCGAGCGTCTGGCCGAAGCCGCGCTCCAGCGGCTCGGCAACCACGGTGGCGAAACGGGTCGCGTCGGAGCCCGGCGTGACCTGGAGCTTGTTCGGCCGAATCAATTCTTGCCAATTCTTCTGGATCGTCACTGTTTCACCCATGGGCCAGTCACGGCATCTTCCAGTCATAGGATCTGACTGACTGGCGTTGGAGAACCGCGCATCAGACCGCGGCAACCGAAATGTCTCAAAAGCACGACGAGGCGGACATGCTGTCCGCCTCCTTACAGATCAGACGCGCCGACGCTTGCGCGGACGGCAACCATTGTGCGGGATCGTCGTCACGTCGCGGATCGAGGTGACGGTGAAGCCCGCAGCCTGCAGCGCGCGAAGCGCCGATTCACGGCCAGAACCAGGGCCGGCGACCTCGACTTCGAGGGTGCGCATGCCGTGTTCCTGGGCCTTCTTGGACACGTCCTCCGCCGCGACCTGCGCGGCATACGGGGTCGACTTGCGCGATCCCTTGAAGCCCATCGTGCCGGCCGACGACCAGGCAATGGTATTGCCCTGCGCGTCGGTGATGGTGATGGTGGTGTTGTTGAACGATGAATTCACGTGTGCGACGCCGGAGGCGATGTTCTTGCGCTCACGACGGCGGACACGTGCGGCTTCCTTGGCCATATAGGTACCTTTCCTGAGATCTCAACGCCGCCGTAATGCCAGCGGCTACACCGAACGGGCGAATGGTAAACGGCGAATAGCGAATAGGGACCTCCCCTACTCGCCACCCGCACATTTGCAATTCGCCAATTACTTCTTCTTGCCGGCGATCGCCTTGGCCGGCCCCTTGCGCGTGCGCGCATTGGTGTGGGTCCGCTGACCGCGCACCGGCAGGCCGCGGCGATGACGCAGGCCGCGATAGCAGCCGAGGTCCATCAGCCGCTTGATGTTGATGCCGGTCTCGCGCCGCAGGTCGCCCTCGACGACGTAGTCGCGGTCGATCACTTCGCGGATCTGCAGGACTTCCTGGTCGCTCAGCTGATTGACGCGGCGATCCTCGGCAATCTTGACCTTCTCGACGATATCGGCCGCGATCTTCGGGCCAATGCCATGGATATACTGGAGCGCGATGAGGACGCGCTTGTTGGTCGGGATGTTGACACCGGCAATACGGGCCACGGACTTCTCTCCTGTCACCGGTTGCGGGGCAGACCGGCCTTCGTTCTCGCTAACTCGGGCAGATGTCCGCAAACGCGAACAAGACGCCCACCCCTCGTTTCATGGGGCCCGGCATCTTTGGAAAACTATCCGACTTGGATGCGGGCTTATTAATGGATTCACACGGCGGTCGTCAACCGCCCCTACAAGATTCGATCACCTTGTCGCACGCTTTTTTGCAGATTTTGCAGAGGTTTTCCGGGTTCCCTTGGCCGCTTTGGCGGCGGCCTTCGCAACCCTGCCACCGGCCTTTGAGGCCCTGCCGACGGCCTTGGGGGCCTTGCCGGCGGCTTTGGAGGCCTTTTTCGGCGCCGTCTTGGCAGCCTTGGTCACGGTCTTGGTCGCCTTCTTGGCGGCTTTTCCGGCCTTCTTGCCCGGCGCAGCCGCCTTGGCGGCCTTTTTGGCAGCTTTATTGGCGGATTTGGCCGGCGCATTGGCGCTGCGCTTGGCAGCCGCCGCCTTCTTGGCCGAGCGACTCGCGCCACCCTTCCCGACGGCAGCCAGGATCCGGCCGATCTCCTCGGTGACCTCCTCGATCGGCATCATGCCGTCGACAGTCGCGAGCATCCGGTGGTCGGAATAATAGTGGATCAGGGGCTCGGTCTGGTCGCGGTAGCTCGCCAGGCGCTTGGTGAGGACTTCAGGGGTGTCATCCGCCCGCACCGCCTCGCCGCGGGCCCGCGTCTCGGCCGCCCGGCGCTCGACGCGCTCCAGCAGCACGCCCTCGTTGACCCGGAGCTCGATGACCGCGTCGAGCTTCATCTGCTTCTGCTTCAGCAGCGCGTCCAACGCCTCGGCCTGCGGCACGGTGCGCGGGAAGCCATCCAGGATGAAACCGTTATGCGCATCCGGCTGCTCGATCCGGTCGGCGATGATGCCGACCACGACCTCGTCAGGCACCAAGCCGCCGGCAGCCATGATGTCCTTGGCCTTCAGTCCGATCGGCGTCTGCGCGGCCACCGCGGCGCGCAGCATGTCACCCGTCGACAGCTGAACGATGCCGTGACGCTGCACCAGACGCTGTGCCTGCGTCCCCTTGCCCGAACCGGGCGGTCCCAGAAGAATGAGTCTCATCGAATTCCGCCCCCCGGCACACGGTGAGCGACCCTCCCGCACACCTTGTTCTTGGCTTTTGGTTCCCGGGCCGCGATCCGCCGCTATCAGCGGCGGCGCCCCCGCAACTTCGACTTCCTGATCAGCCCTTCATACTGATGGGCCAGCAGATAACCCTGAACCTGCGCAACGGTATCCATCGTTACGCTGACGACGATCAGAAGCGAAGTGCCACCAAAGTAGAACGGGACGGAAGCGTAGGAAATCAGAATTTCCGGGATCAGACACACGATCGCCAGATAGATGGCGCCGAGGACGGTGATCCGCGACAGCACGTAATCGATATATTCCGCGGTCCGCTCGCCCGGCCGGATGCCCGGAATGAAGCCGCCATGCTTCTTCAGGTTATCCGCCGTCTCGGTCGGGTTGAACACGATCGCGGTGTAGAAGAAGGCGAAGAACAGGATCAGCGCCAGATAGAGCACCAGGAACAGCGGCCGGCCGTGGCCGAGCTGGGTCGTGATCCACTGGAACCACTCCGGGCCCTTGCCGGCGTTGAAATTGGCAACCGTGGTCGGCAGCAGCAGCAGCGACGAGGCGAAGATCGGCGGGATGACGCCCGAGGTGTTGAGCTTGAGCGGCAGATGCGAGGACTGGCCCTCGAACATCTTGTTGCCGACCTGGCGCTTCGGATACTGGATCAGAAGCCGGCGCTGTGCGCGCTCCATGAACACGATGAACGCGATCACGGCGACCGCCATCACGATGACGACCAGGATCAGGCCGGTCGAGAGCGCGCCCTGACGTCCGAGCTCGAGCATGTTGGCGAGCGCCGAGGGCAGCTCCGCCACGATGCCGGACAGGATGATCAGCGAGATGCCGTTGCCGATGCCGCGCGAGGTGATCTGCTCGCCCAGCCACATCAGGAACATGGTGCCGCCGGTCAGCGTGATCGCGGTCGACAGGCGGAAGAACAGGCCGGGATCGGCGACGACGTTGCCCGCGCCTTCCAGGCCGACGGCGATGCCGTAGGACTGCACCGCAGCGAGAATGACGGTGAGATAGCGGGTGTACTGGTTCAGCATCTTGCGGCCCGACTCGCCTTCCTTCTTCAAGGCTTCGAGCTGGGGCGAGACGGTGGTCAGCAGCTGAATGATGATCGATGCCGAGATGTACGGCATGATGTTCAGCGCGAAGATCGCCATGCGGTGGATGCCGCCGCCGGCGAACATGTTGAACATGCCGAGGATGCCCCCGGCCTGGGTGCGGAACACCTGCTCCCAGATGTTGGGATCGATGCCCGGCAGCGGGATGTAGGTGCCGAGGCGGTAGACCAGCAGCGCACCGAGGGTGAACCAGATGCGCTTCTTCAGCTCGTCGGCCTTCGCAAGCGCGCCGAAATTGAGGTTTGCCGCAAGTTGTTCCGCTGCTGAGGCCATGTCTAGCTTTCTCCCGCCGCCCGTTCTTGACCGCATCAGCCCCGCGAGGGCTCGCGGGGCTTGGGCAGACGTCGGATATTATCTGGTGCGCAGACGCATTCTGTCCATCGCCCTGCCCCACCAAGCCTGAGCCTGTGGCGGCGCGATGACGCAGAAGTTACGCCGCTTCGCCTTCGTCCTTGGCAGGCGCCAGGATCTTGACGGTGCCGCCGGCCTTCTCGACCGCCGCGATCGCCGACTTCGAGGCGCCGTACACCTCGATGTTGATCTTGGCCTTGAGCTCGCCACGACCGAGCAGACGCACGCCGTCCTTGGACCGGCGCAACGCGCCCGACTTCACCAGGGCTTCGGCGTTGATCACGCTGCCGGCGTCGAGCTTCTTGGCATCGATCGCCTGCTGGATCCGGTCGAGATTGATCTCGACGAAATCCAGCGCGAAGATGTTGTTGAAGCCGCGCTTCGGCAGACGGCGATGCATCGGCATCTGACCGCCTTCGAAGCCCTTGATGCGCACGCCGGAGCGCGCGGTCTGGCCCTTGCCGCCACGGCCCGAGGTCTTGCCCTTGCCGGAGCCGATGCCGCGGCCGACGCGCATGCGCTTCTTGCGCGCGCCGGCGTTGTCGGCGATATCGCTGAGCTTCATCGCCCTTCTCCTTACTTCTCGTCGACGATGCGGACGAGATGATGAACCTTGGTGATCATGCCGCGGACCGCCGGCGTATCCGGCAACTCGGTCACCCGGCCGATCTTGTTGAGCTTCAACCCGATCAGCGTCTCGCGCTGCGAGTGATGCCGGCGGATCGGGCTGCCGATCTGCTCGATCTTGATCGTCTTGGCGCTAGCCATGGTCTTCACTCCGAGATGCGCCGGCCGAAAGGCGGCGCGCGTTCGTTAGTCGGCAGCTGCCTCGGCATCGCCACCGACGCGGCGGGCCTGCAGAGTCGACACCTTGATGTTACGGCGCGCAGCAACCGAGCGCGGGCTGTCCTGGTGCTTCAGCGCGTTGAAGGTCGCGCGCACCATGTTGTACGGGTTGGACGAGCCGATCGACTTCGCCACCACGTCCTGGATGCCCAGCGTCTCGAACACGGCGCGCATCGGACCGCCGGCGATGATGCCGGTACCGGCCGGAGCCGCACGCAGATAGACGCGGCCCGCACCATGACGACCGAAGATGTCGTGATGCAGGGTCCGGCCCTCGCGCAGCGCGACGCGGGTCAAATTGCGCTTGGCGGAATCGGTCGCCTTGCGGATCGCCTCCGGCACTTCGCGTGCCTTGCCGTGGCCGAAACCGACCCGGCCCTTCTGATCGCCGATCACGACGAGCGCCGCAAAGCCGAAGCGCTTACCGCCCTTCACGACCTTCGCGACTCGGTTGATGTGGACGAGCTTGTCGACGAACTCGCTGTCGCGCTCCTCGCGCTCCTTGCGATCGCGACCGCCTCGTTCCCGTTCACCTGCCATGGTGCTATCCAATCTTCTGAGGGGCTCTCGCGCCCATATCCATTGATGTTAGAAGCTCAGCCCGCTCTCGCGCGCCGCGTCGGCCAGGGCCTTGACGCGCCCGTGATAGAGATAGCCGCCGCGATCGAACACGACTTCCTTGATCCCGGCCTTCACCGCGCGCTCGGCGAGCAGCTTGCCCACCGCCTTCGCCGCGTCGATGTCGGCACCGGTGTTGCCGGCCGAGCGCATCTCCTTCTCCATCGACGACGCAGAGGCGAGCGTCTCGCCCTTCTGATCGTCGATGACCTGAGCGTAGATGTGCTTCGACGAGCGGAACACCGACAGACGCGGACGGCCGCCGGCGGAGCGGCGCAGCGACAGCCTCACACGCTGCTTGCGCCGGGCATTCGTAACCTTGGCTCTCGACATGTCCGGCTCCGTTACTTCTTCTTGCCTTCCTTGCGGAAGATAAATTCGCCCGCGTACTTCACGCCCTTGCCCTTATAGGGCTCCGGCGGCCGGTAGGCGCGGATTTCAGCGGCCACCTGGCCGACGCGCTGCGAGTCGATGCCCGTGACCGTGATCTCGGTCGGCTTCGGCACCGCGATCGTGATGCCCTCCGGGATCTGGTAGACGACGTCGTGGCTGTAGCCGAGCGCGAGCTGCAGGTTTTTGCCCTGCATCGCGGCGCGGTAGCCGACGCCGGTGATCTCGAGCTTCTTCTCGAAGCCCTTGGTCACGCCTTCGACCAGATTCGCGATCTGGGCGCGAGCGGTACCGTACAGCGACCGGGCGCGCTTGGTCTCGGAACGCGGAGCAACCTTGACCTGGCCGCTCTCGAACTTCACGTCCACGTCGTCATGGACGATGAACTGAAGCTGGCCCTTCGGCCCCTTCATCTTGACGGTCTGTCCGTCGACGGAGGCCGTCACTCCGGACGGCACCGCCACAGGCTTCTTGCCAATACGTGACATGGCTCAATCCTTCTTAGAACACCGTGAAGAGAACTTCACCGCCGACATTCGCGTCACGCGCGCTATGGTCGGCCATGATTCCCTTCGGTGTCGACAAAACAGAAATTCCGAGCCCGTTGTTCACGCGCGGCAGGTTCTTCACCGAGGTGTAGACGCGCCGGCCAGGCTTGGAGACGCGCTCGATCTCGCGGATCACGGGCTCGCCGTCGAAATATTTCAGCTCGATCTCGAGCTCGCTGCGGCCCGAGGGATGCTCCACCGTGGCATAGCCGCGGATGTAGCCTTCGGACTTCAGCACCTCGAGTACGCTGGCGCGCATCTTTGAGCCGGGAGTCGAGACCTTCGACTTCGAGCGCATCTGCGCGTTGCGGATACGGGTGATCAGATCGCTGATGGGATCGTGCGTTGACATGGTGCGATCCTCCTTACCAGCTCGACTTCACGAGGCCCGGAACCAGGCCCTTCGAGCCCAGCTCGCGCAGCGCGATGCGGCTCAGCTTGTTCTTGCGATAGTTCGACCGCGGCCGGCCCGTCAGCTCGCAACGGTTGCGGATGCGGGTCGCCGACGAGTTGCGCGGCATTTCAGCCAGCTTGAGGGTCGCGGCGAAACGCTCCTCCATCGGCTTGGTCTTGTCGGCGATGATCGCCTTCAACCGGGCGCGCTTCGGAGCGGCGTTCTTCGACATCCGCTTGCGCCGGTTGTTCTTCTCGATTGAACTCTTCTTTGCCATGCTTGGCTCCTGGGTATCCGCGTTTGAGATGCTCTTAAGTCAGCGTCTCACTGCCGGAACGGGAAATTGAATGCGGTCAGCAGGGCGCGGGCCTCGTCGTCGGTCGCCGCGGTGGTGCACACCGTGATGTCCATGCCCCAGCTCTCCCCGGCCTTGTCGAAATCGATCTCGGGGAAAATGATGTGCTCCTTGATGCCGAGCGAGTAGTTGCCGCGGCCGTCGAAGCTCTTCGGGTTCAGGCCGCGGAAGTCGCGGACGCGCGGCAGCGCGACGTTGATCAGCCGGTCGATGAACTCGTACATCTTGGTCTTGCGCAAGGTGACCTTGCAGCCGATCGGCTGGTTCTCACGCAGCTTGAAGGTCGCGATGGCGACGCGCGAATAGGTCACGACCGCCTTCTGGCCGGCGATCAGCGACAGGTCTGCAGCCGCCGTCTCCGCCTTCTTGCGGTCGTTGACGGCCTCGCCGATGCCCATGTTGAGCACGACCTTGTCGAGCCGCGGCACCTGCATGACGTTGGCGTAGCCGAACTTCTCGGTCAGCTGGCTCTTGATCTCGCGATCATATTCCGTGCGCAGGCGCGGGGTGTAAGCAGTCTCAGCCATCGATCTCAACTCCCGAGCTCTTGGCAACGCGGACCTTCTTGCCGTCCGCCTGAATCTTGAATCCAACGCGCGTCGGCTTGCCGTCCTTGCCGACATACGCGACGTTCGACAGGTCGATCGGCGCCTCTTTCGAGATGATGCCGCCTTCCTGGTTCTGCGTCTGCTTCTGGTGACGCTTCACCAGGTTGATGCCGCGCACCAGGGCCTTCCCCTCGTCGGGACGTACTTCGAACACCTCGCCGGTGCGACCCTTGTCGCGACCGGTCAGGACGATCACCTTGTCGCCCTTGCGGATCTTGGCAGCCATCACAGCACCTCCGGCGCAAGCGAAATGATCTTCATGTGGTTCTTGGCGCGCAGCTCGCGCGGCACCGGCCCGAAGATACGGGTGCCGACCGGCTCCGACTGGTTGTTGATCAGAACGGCCGCGTTGCGGTCGAAGCGGATCACCGAGCCGTCGGCGCGGCGGATGTCCTTGCGGACGCGCACCACGACGGCCTTCATGACGTCGCCCTTCTTCACCTTGCCACGCGGAATGGCTTCCTTGATCGACACCACGATGATGTCGCCGACGGTGGCATAGCGGCGCTTCGAACCGCCGAGCACCTTGATACACATGACACGGCGTGCGCCTGAATTATCGGCCACGTCGAGGTTGGTCTGCATCTGAATCATTGATGCACCTCGTCCTCTTCATCTGCTGCGCAGGAAAGCTGCGCCTTGTTTGATCCCGAAAGCGAAACCGGCCCCCTTGGGAGGGCCGCGTTTCGCGCCTCAGGCGGTTTTCTTGTGCTCGCCCCGGATCACGGTCCAGCGCTTGAGCTTCGAGATCGGCTTGCTCTCCTCGATCCACACCATGTCGCCCGGCTTGAACTCGTTGTTCTCGTCGTGCGCGTGGTAGTTCTTCGAGCGGCGGATGGTCTTCTTGTAGATCGGATGGGTGAAGCGCCGGTCGACGCGCACCACGATCGTCTTGGCCTGCTTGTCGCTGACGACGACGCCCTGAAGGGTCCGTTTCGGCATGTCGAGCCTCTTACTTCGTCTTGGCGCGCTGCTGCGCGGCGATGGTCTTGATACGGGCGATGTCGCGGCGCGCCTCACGCAGCCGCGAGGTGTTCTCCAGCTGCCCGGTGGCGCGCTGAAAACGCAGGTTGAAGCGCTCCTTCTTCAGATTGACGATCGCATCGTCCATCTGGTCGGGGCTCATCGCGCGAATGTCGGCAATCTTCATCTCGGCCATGGCCATTACTCCGCAATGCGCTCGACGAAGCGCGTCTTGATCGGCAGCTTGGCGGCCGCCAGCAGCAGCGCCTCGCGCGCGATCTGGTTGGTCACGCCGTCGATCTCGAACATCACCCGGCCCGGCTTGACGCGAGCCACCCACAATTCAGGCGAACCCTTGCCGGAGCCCATGCGGACTTCGGCCGGCTTCTTCGACACCGGAAGATCCGGGAACACCCGGATCCAGACGCGGCCGGCGCGCTTCATGTGACGGGTCAGGGCACGACGGGCCGCCTCGATCTGGCGTGCGGTGACCCGATCCGGCTCCATCGCCTTCAGCCCGAACTGGCCGAAGGCCAGCGTTGCACCCGAGGACGCCACGCCGTGGATACGGCCCTTATGCGCCTTTCGGAACTTGGTCTTCTTTGGTTGCATCATGGCTTTGAGCCCTCAAACCTGTCTTGTCGCAGCGATCGGTCAGGCCGCATCGCGGCGCGAACGGCCGCCACGGTCGCCGCCACCACCACCGGTGTCGCCCTCGGCCATCCGCTTGTCCTGCGCCATCGGATCGTGCTCGAGGATCTCGCCCTTGAAGATCCAGACCTTCACGCCGCAGGTGCCGAAGGTCGTGAACGCGGTGGCCACACCGTAGTCGATGTCGGCGCGCAGCGTGTGCAGCGGCACCCGGCCCTCGCGGTACCATTCCATGCGCGCGATTTCCGCGCCGCCCAGACGACCCGAGCAGTTGATGCGGATGCCCTCGGCGCCGAGACGCATCGCCGACTGCACGGCGCGCTTCATGGCGCGGCGGAACGCGACGCGGCGCTCGAGCTGCTGCGCGATCGACTCGGCGACCAGGGTCGCGTCCAGCTCGGGCTTGCGGATCTCGACGATGTTGATGACGACGTCCGACGAGGTAATATCGGCGACGCGCTTGCGCAGCTTGTCGATGTCGGCGCCCTTCTTGCCGATCACGACGCCCGGACGCGCCGAGTGGATCGTGACGCGGCACTTCTTGTGCGGACGCTCGATCACGATGCGGGCGACGGCCGCCTGCTTGAGCTCCTTGTGCAGGATCTCACGGATCTTGACGTCTTCATGCAGCAGCTTGCCGTACTCGGCCTTGCCGGCGAACCAGCGCGAATCCCAGGTCCGGTTGATGCCGAGACGCAGACCGATCGGATTGATCTTTTGACCCATCGTATTCTCCCAGCGCCTGCTTTAAGCGCTCGCCTCGACCTGACGAACAATGATCGTCAGCTGCGAAAACGGTTTGAAAACTCGGCCCGAACGGCCACGGCCGCGCGGCGAGAAACGCTTCATCACGATTCCCTTGCCGACGAAAGCCTGCGTGACGACGAGATCGTCGACCTCGAGCTCGTGGTTGTTCTCGGCATTGGCGATCGCCGATTCCAGGCACTTCTTGACGTCGACCGCAATCCGCTTGCGCGAAAACTGCAGGTCGGCGAGGGCTGCCGACGCCTTGCGGCCGCGGATCATCTGCGCCACCAGGTTCAGCTTCTGCGGGCTCACCCGAAGCATCCGGGCCACAGCCTTGGCCTCGTTGTCCGGGAGGCTCCGTTCGCGCTTTGGTTTGCTCATCGCTTAATCCTCAAGCCTTCTTGGCTTTCTTATCGCCCGAATGGCCGTGGAAGGTACGGGTCGGCGAGAACTCGCCGAACTTGTGGCCGACCATCTCTTCGTTGATCGCCACCGGCACGTGCTTCTGGCCGTTGTAGACGCCGAACGTCAGGCCGACGAACTGCGGCAGGATCGTCGAGCGGCGGCTCCAGATCTTGATGACGTCATGACGGCCGGACGCACGCGCAGCATCTGCCTTCTTGAGCAGCGACGCCTCGACGAACGGGCCTTTCCAGACTGAACGAACCATGTCCGTCGTTCCTTACTTCTTCCGCTTGTGGCGGCTCAAGAGAATGAATTTGTCGGTCGACTTGTTGGTGCGGGTCTTCTTGCCCTTGGTGGGCTTGCCCCATGGAGTGACCGGGTGACGACCGCCGGAGGTACGGCCTTCGCCGCCGCCGTGCGGATGGTCGATCGGGTTCATCGCGACACCGCGGTTGTGAGGCCTGCGGCCCATCCAACGCTTGCGGCCGGCCTTGCCGATCGAGGTGTTCATGTGGTCCGGGTTCGACACCGCACCGATGGTGCCGCGGCAACGGCCGTGCACCAGGCGCTGCTCGCCCGAATTCAGGCGCACGATGACGTAGTCGTGGTCGCGGCCGACGAGCTGGGCATAGGTGCCGGCCGAACGCGCGAGCTGGCCACCCTTGCCGATCTTGACCTCGATGTTGTGCACGATCGTGCCCACCGGCATGTTGCCGAGCGGCATGACGTTGCCCGGCTTCACGTCGACATAGTTGCCGGCGACGATGGTGTCGCCGACCGCCAGCCGCTGCGGCGCCAGGATGTAGGCGAGCTCGCCGTCCTGATACTTGACCAGGGCGATGAAGGCCGTGCGGTTCGGATCGTACTCCAGCCGCTCTACGGTGGCCGGAACGTCGACCTTGTCGCGCTTGAAGTCGACCGTGCGATACGACTGCTTGTGACCGCCGCCGAGGAAGCGAACCGTGATGCGGCCGGTGTTGTTACGGCCGCCGCTCGACTGCTTGCCTTCCGTCAGCGCCTTCACAGGCTTGCCCTTGTAGAGGGCCGAACGATCGACCATCACCAGCTGGCGCTGGCCCGGCGTCGTGGGGTTGAATGTCTTCAATGCCATGGCAGCTCAGCCTTACAGTCCGGTGGTGACGTCGATCCGGTGGCCCTCTTCGAGGGTCACGATCGCCCGCTTGCTGTCCGATTGCGAACCGAAATGACCGCGGAACACCTTGGTCTTGCCCTTGCGGACGAGCGTGTTCACGCTCTTGACCTTGACGTCGAACAGCTTCTCGATCGCTTCCTTGATCTGCGGCTTGGTCGCCTTGGCGGCCACCTTGAACAGAACCTTGTTGTGCTCCGACGCGAAAGTCGCCTTCTCGGTCACGACCGGCGCGAGGATGATGTCGTAGTGGCGCGGATCGATGGTCTTCATTTGAAGCGCGCCTCCAGCGCATCGATCGCCGCCTTGGTCAGCACGAGCTTCTGACGGCGCAGGATGTCGTAGACGTTGATGCCCTGGATCGGCAGCACGTCCATGTTCGGGATGTTGCGGGCCGCAGCGGCGAAGCCGTTGTGCAGCTCGGCGCCATCGATGATCAGGGCGTTGGTCAGGCCGAGACCGGAGAAGTGCCCGATCAACGCCTTGGTCTTCGCCGCCTCGAGGGTGGCGTTCTCCAGCACGACCAGATCACCGTCCTTGGCCTTCGCCGACAGCGCATGCTTCAGCGCCATGGCGCGGACCTTCTTCGGCAGATCAGTCGCATGCGAGCGAACGACCGGACCGAAGGCGCGGCCACCGCCACGGAACTGCGGCACGCGCGCCGAGCCGTGACGAGCACCGCCGGTGCCCTTCTGCTTGTACATCTTCTTGCCGGTGCGCCAGATCTCGGCGCGGCCCTTGGCCTTGTGCGTGCCCGCCTGACGCTTGTTCAGCTGCCACTGAACGCAGCGCTGGATGATGTCGGCGCGCGGCTCGAGACCGAAGATGGCGTCGGACAGCTGGACGGAGCCGGCTTCCTTGCCCTCGAGGGTGGTGACTTTCAGTTCCATTTATGCGCCCTCCTGCACGGCCGGCGCTTCGGCACCCTGCTCACCCGCGACCTTGAACTTGCCGGGCTTCGGCGCGTCCTTCGGCAGCGGCTTCTTCACGGCGTCGCGCACCGAGATCCAGCCACCCTTCGAGCCGGGCACGGCGCCTTCCACCAGGATCAGGCCGCGCTCGACGTCCGTCTGCACAACCCGCAGGTTGAGCGTGGTGACGCGATCGACACCCATGTGGCCAGGCATCTTCTTGTTCTTCCAGGTCTTGCCGGGGTCCTGACGACCACCGGTCGAACCGATCGAACGATGCGAGACCGACACACCGTGTGTCGCGCGCAAACCGCCGAAGTTCCAGCGCTTCATGCCGCCCGCGAAGCCCTTACCGACCGAGGTGCCGGTGACGTCGACGAACTGGCCGACGACGAAATGGTCGGCCAGGATCTCGGCGCCGACCGGGATCAGCGAGTCTTCGCTGACACGGAATTCGGCGAGCTTGCGCTTCGGCTCGACCTTGGCGACCGCGAACTGGCCGCGCTCCGCCTTCGGCATGTAGACCGTCTTGCGGCTGCCGCTGCCGAGCTGCAGCGCGACATAGCCGTTCTTCTCGGTGGTGCGGTGACCGACCACCTGGCAATTGCCGAGCTTCAGCACGGTCACGGGGATATGTTCGCCGGTCTCCGTGAAGACCCGCGTCATCCCGACCTTTTGTGCGATCACTCCGGAGCGCATCGGCGTGCTTCCTGTTCTTCTCTATGTCCGCGAAACGGCGAACGTGAATCCAAAAACTTAGAGCTTGATCTCGACGTCGACACCGGCGGCCAGGTCGAGCTTCATCAGAGCATCGACGGTCTGCGGGGTCGGATCGACGATGTCGAGCAGGCGCTTGTGGGTGCGCATCTCGAACTGCTCGCGGCTCTTCTTGTCGACGTGCGGCGAACGGTTCACGGTGAACTTCTCGATGCGGGTCGGCAGCGGAATGGGTCCGCGAACCTGCGCGCCGGTCCGTTTCGCCGTGTTGACGATCTCGCGCGTCGACGTATCGAGGATACGATGGTCAAACGCCTTGAGACGGATGCGGATATTTTGGCCGTTCATTGCCGTATCTTTCTTTGAGTAGTGAGTGGCGAGTAGCGAACAGCGAATGGATTTCTCCATTCGCCACCCGCCATTCCCTATTCGCTTTTGTTACTCGATGATCGAGGCGACGACGCCGGCGCCGACGGTGCGGCCGCCTTCACGGATGGCGAAGCGCAGCTTCTCTTCCATCGCGATCGGCACGATCAGGTGCACTTCCATCGCGATGTTGTCGCCCGGCATCACCATCTCGGTGCCTTCCGGCAGGTGAACGACGCCGGTCACGTCGGTCGTGCGGAAGTAGAACTGCGGACGGTAGTTGGTGAAGAACGGAGTGTGACGACCGCCCTCTTCCTTGGTGAGGATGTAAGCCTCAGCCTTGAACTTGGTGTGCGGCTTGACCGAACCCGGCTTGCACAGCACCTGGCCGCGCTCGACGTCCTCGCGCTTGGTACCGCGGAGCAGCGCACCGATGTTGTCGCCAGCCTGGCCCTGATCGAGCAGCTTGCGGAACATTTCGACGCCGGTGACGGTGGTCTTCTGGGTCGGACGGATGCCGACGATCTCGATTTCCTCACCGACCTTGATGATGCCGCGCTCGACACGACCGGTCACCACGGTGCCGCGGCCGGAGATCGAGAACACGTCTTCGACCGGCATCAGGAAGGGCTGGTCGATCGGACGCTCCGGCTGCGGAATGTACTCGTCGACATTGCGCATCAGCTCGAGGATGGCGTCGTGGCCGAGCTTCTTGTCCGAATCTTCGAGAGCGGCGAGCGCCGAGCCCTTGATGATCGGGATCTTGTCGCCCGGGAATTCGTACTTCGAGAGCAGCTCGCGAACCTCGAGCTCGACCAGCTCGAGCAGCTCCGGATCGTCGACCATGTCGCACTTGTTCAGGAACACGACCAGCGCCGGCACGCCGACCTGGCGGGCGAGCAGGATGTGCTCGCGGGTCTGCGGCATCGGGCCGTCGGCAGCCGACACGACCAGGATCGCGCCGTCCATCTGGGCAGCGCCGGTGATCATGTTCTTCACGTAGTCGGCGTGGCCGGGGCAGTCGACGTGGGCGTAGTGGCGGTTCTTGGTCTCGTACTCGACGTGAGCGGTCGAGATCGTGATGCCGCGGGCCTTCTCTTCCGGCGCCTTGTCGATCTGGTCGTAGGCAGTGAACGTCGCACCGCCCGTCTCGGCCAGGATCTTGGTGATTGCAGCCGTCAGCGAGGTCTTGCCGTGGTCGACGTGACCGATGGTGCCGATGTTGCAGTGGGGCTTGTTACGTTCAAATTTAGCTTTGGCCATTTGACTCTCCGTTCAGTCGCTCACTTGAGCTCGCGACAATCAGGCAAACTTCTTCTGGACTTCAGCCGACACGTTGGCCGGCGCTTCAGCGTAGTGCGAGAACTGCATCGTGAAGGTCGCGCGGCCCTGGCTCATCGAGCGCAGGTTATTCACGTAACCGAACATGTTCATGAGCGGCACCATCGCGTTGATGACGTTGGCGTTGCCGCGCATGTCCTGGCCCTGGATCTGGCCACGACGGGAGTTCAGGTCGCCGATGACCGAGCCGGTGTAGTCTTCCGGGGTCACCACCTCGACCTTCATGATCGGCTCGAGCAGAACCGACTTGCCCTTCTGCAGCGCTTCACGGAATGCCGCGCGAGAGGCGATTTCGAAGGCCAGCGCCGACGAGTCGACGTCGTGATACTTGCCGTCGACCAGCGACACCTTGACGTCGACCACCGGGAAGCCGGCGACCACGCCCGCGCCGAGCACGCTCTCGATGCCCTTTTCGACGCCGGGGATGTATTCCTTCGGAACCGCACCGCCGACGATCTTGGACTCGAACTCATAACCGACGCCCGGCTCGTTGGGCTCGACGACGATCGACACTTCGGCGAACTGACCGGTACCGCCGGTCTGCTTCTTGTGCGTGTACTTGACTTCCGCCTTCTTGGTGATGCGCTCACGGAACGCCACCTGCGGCGCACCGATATTGGCGTCGACCTTGTAGGTCCGACGGAGGATGTCGACCTTGATGTCGAGATGGAGCTCGCCCATGCCCTTGAGGATGGTCTGGCCGGACTCCTGGTCGGTCGACACCCGGAACGACGGATCTTCCGCCGCCAGCTTCGCCAGCGCGACGCCGAGCTTTTCCTGGTCGGCCTTCGACTTCGGCTCGATCGCGATCTCGATGACCGGCTCCGGGAATTCCATCTTCTCCAGGATCACCTGGTTGTTCGGATCGCACAGCGTGTCACCGGTGCGGGCTTCCTTGAGGCCGGCGAGAGCGACGATGTCGCCCGCATAGGCTTCCTTGATGTCCTCGCGATTGTTCGCATGCATCAGCAGCATGCGGCCAATGCGCTCCTTCTTCTCGCGGGTCGAGTTCACGACACCGGTGCCCGAGGCCAGGATGCCCGAATAGATGCGGCAGAACGTGATCGTCCCGACGAACGGGTCGTCCATGATCTTGAACGCCAGCAGCGCCAGAGGCTCCTTGTCGTCCGCCCTGCGCACGACCTCGTTGCCCTTGTCGTCGGTGCCCTTGATCGCGGGCACGTCGACCGGCGACGGCAGATAGTCGACGACGGCGTCGAGCAAGGGCTGCACGCCCTTGTTCTTGAAGGCCGAGCCGCACAGCACGGGATAGAACGCGCCGGTCAGCACGGCCTTGCGGATCAGGCGCTTCAGGGTCGCCTCGTCCGGCTCCTTGCCGTCCAGGAACGCGGCCAGGGCGTCGTCGTCGAGCTCGACGGCGGCTTCCACGAGCTTCTCGCGATATTCGGCAGCCTGATCGGCCAGATCAGCCGGGATCTCGGCGTAGTCGAACTTCGCACCGAGCGCCTCGTCGTTCCAGACGATCGCCTTCATGGTCACGAGGTCGATGCAGCCCTTGAAGTTGTTCTCCGCACCGATCGGCAGCTGGATCGCCACCGGCTTCGCGCCCAGGCGGTCGACGATGTCGGCCAGGCACTTGAAGAAGTCTGCGCCGGTCTTGTCCATCTTGTTGGCGAAGACGATGCGCGGCACCTTGTACTTGTCGCCCTGGCGCCAGACGGTCTCGGTCTGCGGTTCGACGCCCTGGTTGGAGTCAAGCACGCAAACGGCGCCGTCGAGCACGCGCAGCGAACGCTCGACTTCGATGGTGAAGTCGACGTGGCCGGGGGTGTCGATGATGTTCAGGCGCTTGCCGTTCCAGAACGCGGTGGTGGCAGCCGACGTGATCGTGATGCCACGCTCCTGCTCCTGCTCCATCCAGTCCATCGTCGCGGCACCTTCGTGCACTTCGCCGATCTTGTGGCTCTTGCCGGTGTAATAGAGGATGCGCTCGGTCGTCGTGGTCTTACCGGCGTCGATATGCGCCATGATACCGAAGTTGCGGTAGTCCTCGATGGCATGTTGGCGGGGCATGAAGGTGTTCCCTGATTTCCGTTCGGGCCGCTATTACCAGCGGTAGTGCGAGAAGGCGCGGTTGGCTTCCGCCATCCGGTGCACGTCTTCACGCTTCTTCACGGCGTTGCCTCGGTTGTTGGAGGCGTCGAGCAGCTCCGCCGAAAGCCGCTCGGTCATGGTCTTCTCGTTGCGGTCGCGCGCAGCCGAGATCAGCCAGCGGATGCCCAGGGCCTGCCGGCGGGTCGAGCGCACTTCGACCGGAACCTGATACGTCGCACCGCCGACGCGGCGCGAGCGCACTTCGATCGTCGGCATGACGTTTTCGAGCGCCTGCTCGAACACCGTCAGCGGGCTCTGCTTGGTCTTGGATTCGATGATGCCGAACGCGCCGTAGACGATACCTTCGGCGACCGACTTCTTGCCGGCGTACATCACCGAGTTCATGAACTTGGTGACGATGATGTTCCCGAACTTCGGATCCGGAAGCACTTCACGCTTTTCGGCTGAATGGCGACGCGACATGTGATCTGTTCCCGCTTCTCTCGAACGTCTTACTTCGGACGCTTCGCGCCATACTTCGAACGGCGCTGCTTACGGTTCTTGACGCCCTGGGTATCCAGCACGCCGCGGAGGATGTGGTAGCGCACGCCCGGCAAGTCCTTGACGCGGCCGCCGCGGATCATGACCACCGAGTGCTCCTGCAGGTTATGGCCTTCACCCGGAATGTAGCCGATCACCTCGAAGCCGTTGGTCAGGCGCACCTTGGCGACCTTACGAAGCGCCGAGTTCGGCTTCTTCGGGGTCGTGGTGTAGACGCGCGTGCAAACGCCACGCTTCTGCGGCGACTGCTGCAGCGCCGGCACCTTCTTGCGCGACTTCTGCACTTCGCGCGGATTTGCGATCAGCTGGTTGATCGTCGGCATCTTGGCCTTCACCCTTCTCAACGTTTCGCACGGAGACCGCGACCGGTTTCCGCAAATTCTGTTTGAGGTTCCCCGCCTCACCGGGCCGTTTCGCGCGATCAAAACCCGCGCAAAACGAAATCGCGCCAACCGTTCATCGCTGAACGGAAAGCGCTTGCGCCACAGAGGACCGCGATCGCTACCAATCAGCTTGCGCTGGTCGGCGGCCTACCGAGGTCATGCATCCGAAATTGGTCTCAAGAGAACAAGCTCGAGAGATCTAATATCGTTTTGGCATTGCCTAGCTATGATCGACAGCGTTTGAGCGGCATTCGTCGAGGTTGGTGCCCGCTCCCGCCCGTTTCCGAAGGGGTTTGGGTGATCCGTACCGACGCTAGCGAAGCTCACCGCCTGTCGTTGAGTGGCCGCCTTTTATAAGCGGTAAATATCCAAGTCAAGCAAAACGACACCGCAGGACGTTTATCATGGCCCGGATAAGGCGGTCGCCAAAACCAACGGCCTGCGGCGGTCGCGGCATGCGGCGATCGCACTCTCCTGCAACTCCGTGGGGAGAAACAGGCCCCACATCCAGTTACCGCGGACAGCCTTCCGGGGCGCAGGTGCGAGCTTCGGCACCTCCCGAAACATCCAGAAACACGCAGGATAAGCCTTTTTTCGGCTTTGGGCGACAAGGATGGGGTCGCGACGAGGCGCCTAGTGACAAGATATACCGACATAGCGATCATTGGCGGCGGCCTGGCCGGCTCGATCGCGGCTGCCATGCTCGGAAAGGCGGGCGTATCAGCGATTCTCGTCGATCCTCATGCCGTCTACCCGCCCGACTTCCGAATCGAGAAGATTTCCGGCGCCGCGCAGATCGCCCGATTCCGTCGCACCGGCGTGGCGGACAAGGCGCTGCAGCAGGCGACCTTGGCTTCGGAGAACTGGGTCGCCCGATTCGGCCGCGTGCTCGACCATGCGCCGGTGCAGCAGTACGGCATCCCGTACGACGCGCTGGTGGCGGCCGTGCGCGCGCAGATCCCCGGCACGGTCGAGCGAATCGCGGCCAAGGCGGTGGCGATCACGCCAAGCGAGGATCGCCAGTCGGTCGTCCTGTCCGACGGACAGGCGATCTCGGCGCGCCTCGTGGTGCTCGCCAATGGGCTGAACGTCGGACTTCGGCACATGCTGGGAATCACCCGCAAGCTCACCAGCCCCGCCCATTCGATCTCGGTCGGCTTCGACCTGATCCCGGTCGGCCGTTCCGCCTTCCCGTTCCCGGCCATGACCTATTTCCAGGAACGGAGCAGCGCGCGCGTTCCCTACATCACCCTGTTTCCGATCGGCGACCGCATGCGCGCCAATCTGTTCGCCTATCGCGACGTCGATGATCCCTGGCTGCGGGCGATCCGGCGCGCCCCGGCCGAAACGCTGGCAGGCGCCCTGCCCGGCCTGCGGCGGATCGCCGGTGACTACGCGGTCAGCGGGGAGGTCAAGGTCCGGCCCGCCGACCTCATCGTCAACAGCGGCTACCGCATGCCGGGCGTGGTGCTCGTCGGCGACGCCTTCTGCACCACCTGCCCTGTCACCGGCACCGGCTCCGACAAGGTGTTCACCGACGTCGAGCGCCTGTGCAGCCTCCACATTCCGCGCTGGTTGGCGACCGACGGCATGAGCGAGGCCAAGATCGCGGCGTTCTACGCCGATCCGGTCAAGACCGCCTGCGATGCCTGGTCGCTCGACGAGGCCTATCGGTTCCGCGAGGTCTCGATCGGCACCAGTCCCTATTGGCTGGCGCAGCGCTGGGCGAGGTTTGCGGTCTCCCTCGGCCGCGGCGTACGGCACCGTTTGGCTGGCCCTCTGCTCCAGGCACGCTCGCGTAGCCCGGATGAGCGCAGCGACATCCGGGGTCTCACCGAAAGCTCATGAGGTCCCGCATATCGCTGCGCTCATGCGGGCTACGCGTTACTCCTCGTCGTCCTCGTCCTCGTCCTCATCATCCTCGTCGTCATCGTCATCTTCCTTGTCCGCCTGATCGAGCCGGCTCGGCTGATGGCCCTGGTCGTCCCAGAGCTTGCGATAGACGCCGTTCATGGCCAGGAGCTCGGCGTGGCTGCCGCGCTCGATCGCGCGGCCGCCGGAGATGACGATGATCTCGTCCATCTCGACCACCGAGGTCAGGCGGTGGGTCGACCAGATCATGGTGCGGCCCTTGGCGACCTTCAGCAGCGTGCGGTTGATCGCCGCTTCCGTGGTCTGGTCGAGCGCCGAGGTCGCCTCGTCGAGCAGCAGCACGGAGGGATTGCGGATGATGGCGCGCGCGATCGCGATGCGCTGGCGCTGGCCGCCGGACAGCGTGTCGCCGCGCTCGCCGACGAGGGTGTCGTATTTCTGCGGCAGGCTCATGATGTAGCGGTGGATCTCGGCCTTCTTCGCCGCCTCCTCCACCTCCGCATCGGTGGCGCCCTCCTTGCCGAGCCGGATGTTCTCCCGCAGCGACATGTTGAACAGCATGTTTTCCTGGAACACCACCGCCATGCTGCCGCGCAGCGAATCGCGCGTGACCTTCCGGATATCGACGCCGTCGATGGTGACGCGGCCTTCATCGGGCACGTAGAGCCGCAGGATCAGATTGAGCAGCGTGCTCTTGCCCGAGCCGGAAGGACCGACGATCGCGATGCGCTTGCCGACATCGAGCCTGAGGCTGAGATTGTCGAGCACTGGGGTCTGGCTGCCCTCGTACTGGAAGCCGACGCGCTCGAACGTGATGTCGTGGCTGATGCGCGGCAGATCCGGCGCGCCCGGCCGGTCGGCGCCGCGGGTCGGCTCGTCCAGCAGCTCCTGCATGTGGCGGATCGCGGCCGCCGAGGAGATCGACACCGGGAGGAAGTGCATGACATGGGCGATATTGTACGACACCTCCCAGAACGCGCTCTCGAAGGTCACGAAGGTCCCGATCGTGATCTGGCCCTTGGTGGCGAGATAGGCACCGAGCGCGAGCACGACGAGATGCAGCAGGAGAACGGAGATCGTGACGGTGCGCTCGACCATGGTCGACAGGAACATCGCATCCGCCATCTTGCGCCGTGCCGCGTCATTCCGGAAGCTGAACCAGCCGAACACCTTGCGATGCAGGCTGAAGGCCTTGATGACGGCCTGCGCCGCGATGTTCTCCTGGATGACGCCGAGCAGTGACGCCTCGTTGAGCTTCTGCTCGTAATTGGCCTGGACGGCCTTGGGCGTCAGGATGCGCGGGCCGATCAGGGTGATCGGGAACACCAGCAGCGCGATCGCGGCGAGCTGCCAGTTCAGGAACAGCATCAGGATGATGCCGGCGATGAGCTCCAGCAGCGGCAGCGCCGCGCTGTTGGCGAAGGTCTTGACCACGCCCTCGAACGCCGACATGTCGACCGAGAAGCGCGACAGGATCTCACCGCGCTTGGTGCGCTGGAAATACGCCGCCGGCAGGTTCTGCACGTGGTCGAACAGGCGCGTGCGCACATCCGAGATGACGCAAGCGGCGAGACGCGCATCCCAGCGCTCATAGAGCACGGCGACGATCGAGGTGAAGATGCCGGCCGCTGCGAGCACGCCGAGAATGCGGTAGAGCGCCTCGAAATCCTCCTCGCCGAGCGCGTCGTCGATCAGGAACTTGAGGCTGAGCGGCATGATGACGTTGAACAGCGTCTCGATCAGGACGCCGATCCCCACGAAGGCCAGCATCTTCTTGTATTTCGAGAGCAGCGGCCTGACGAAGCCGTAGATCGTCGCGAGCGCGCCGGCAGCCTCGCGCGCGCTATAGACGACGAGATCCTCGTCATCATCGTCGTCGTCGAGATCGTCGTCCTCGCCCTCGCCGTCCTCGTCGTCGGAAGGCGGCGGCGCAGGCTTGCTGGCCTGTGGCAGCTTTGAGGGCTCCGCCGGCTTTGAGGGCTGTGGCGGCTTGGAAGGCTGCGCCGGCTCTGGAGGCTGCGCCGGCTTGGCTGCCTCCGGCGGCGTGCGGGCCAGTATCGGCTCGGAAGGCTGCGGCACTTCGGTCGTCGTCGGCGGGGCGGCGGCAACCGGTGCTTGAGTTGCCGGCGGCGATTCGGGTGTCGTTGGCGTCGCGGGCGCGGCGGTTCCAGAAAGCCGCTTTGCGATCTCGGCAGCGGCGCCGGCGGCAGCCGCAATTCGTTCGCCAGCGATCCGATCGTCTTCAGTCTGACCGGGCGCAGCCGAGCCCGAACCGGATTTCGAACCTCGCTTCGAGCCTGATTTGGAGGCCGGACTCGACCCTGACTTGGACTCTGGTTTCTTGGGCGCCATGCAACCAACCGAAGCAGCGTGGCCGACGACGCGCCAGCCTTGCGCGTCAGGCCTTTAACATCTGCACAGCGCCGCGGCCAGCGTCCTCAATCTTCGTCCTCGACCTTGTCGAAGAACGAGTAACGCAGGCTGTCCGCGTCCGCATACCACTGGCCCGGGCCCTTGTTGGCGGCCAGGGTCGCAGCCCACACCTCATCGGTGCAATCGCGGCGGTGCATGGCAAGATCGAAGCCGTTGCCGAAGAACAGCTCCGACCACTCCCACCAGGTGCCGAGCTTCTTGACGCCGCGCAGCAGGTCGTAGCGGTCGACCAGCGCCGGCGCCATGTCCGAGGTGATCGAGCCGAACACGAGGCCGGTCTTGACCACGCGGTTGAGCTCACGAATCGCGCGCCCGACCTGCTTGTCGCCGAGGTGGCAGAGGCTGGTCTCGAACACGAAATCGAACTCGCCGGCCTTGAACGGCATGTCGGTGATCGAGCCGAGCTTGTTGTACTTCCTGAGCGCCTTCGGCGTCTTGCCGTGGATGTAGCGGTTGTTCTCGATGCCCCAGGCATCGATCCCGCGCTCGCGCAGCGCGCCCACCAGTTCGCCACTGGCGGAGCCGGCGACCAGGAGCTTGTAGCCCTTGCCCTTGCTGGCCCGGTTCCAGACGATCTTGATCAGGCCGGTCAAATAGTCCGGGTCGGTGAAGTGCGCCCAGGATTCGCTATACGGACCCTGCCCGCGATAATTGTCGAAATAGTCGCGGTCGATCTTGTCGGACAGCGGCATCTCGGCCTGCGAGCGCGCGCGGCGCAGCCGCATCATCTCGGTCAGGATGATGTCGGTGGCGGCATCGGAGGAATCGAGCAGCCCGTTCAAGGTCGAATCGAACAGATAGTCGCCGACCACCACGATGCCGGGATGCTCCTTCGGCTCCGGCCGGTGATTGGTCATCACGTCGCGCACCGGCAGGCCGCCGGGCAGCGCATTGACCGACGACAGCCAGCGATGGATCTTGCCTTCCAGGAAGTGCGCCCTGCTATCGCCAAGCGCAGCCGGGAGCGACTTCAGCGCGGCATCGATCAGTTCCTGATCCGAGAGGTTGGCGAAGGCGAGCGCATCCGAGCCTGCGATCAGCCAGTTCAGCACGCCGTGCTTGCCGACATCGTGGCGCGAGCCCTCATTGTAGATGCAGCAGCCGCCGAACGCCTCGGACATGAACCAGGAGCCCGGGATCTTGTCGCCCCAGAACGGCTCGTCGAACAGGATCGAGACCCGCAGATAATGCGCCGGGCGGTCGAAATAGGCGACGTGCTTGACCATAGACTGGCGCAGCTTCTCACCCTCCCAGCCGACCGTCGACAGCCAGGAATGCGGCAGGCACACCAGCACGAGATCGAACTCGCGCGTCTCGGGCCCCTTGCCGTTCATCATGTTGAGCCGGTAGCGGCCCTGTTCGGTCTTGCCGATGCGCAGCACGCGGTGATTGAGCTGGATGTCCGCGTCGACCTCGGAGCGCAGGCACTCGATCAGCTGTTCGTTGCCGTTCTGGATCGAGTACAGGCCGATGTAGTCGTCGATATCCATCACGAAGTTCTTGAGCGCGTTGAGGCCATTGGTGTTGTGGGCCTCGGTCGCAAGGTCGGAGCGCGACATCACCTTGAAAAAGCGCTTGGCGGTGGCGTCCTCGACCTCCTCGTCGAGCAGCTCCTCGCAGGTCTTGTAGGCCCAGGGGTGCTCGTTGTCGTGGGCGCCGACACCTTCGTAATATTCGACTGGCGACATCACCTCGGTGCAGCGCTTGCGGAACGCCTCGACGGCGGCAGCCGTCTTCGGCCCGTATCTGCGGCGCAGCCCCGGCACGTCGTCGAGCAGCTCGCCGTCGAGCTGGACCTGCAAGGCATCCATCGGAATCGTCTGCAGGCCGAAATGCTGGATCAGCTCGCGCAGCGGATCGGGACCGGTCATCGAGTAGTCGTAGATCTCGGCGACACCGGCTTCGTACATCGCCGGCGCACTATCGAACTTGCGCGTCACGATCTTGCCGCCGAGGCGGTCGGATGCTTCGAAGATCGTCACCTTGCAGAGATCGCCGAGTTTGCGCCTCAGGTACCAGGCGCTCATCAGGCCGCCCGGACCGCCACCAACAATCGCAAGGTCAAGCATCGAAGTTCCGCCATCTCCGGCTGTCAGCGACGTCGCCGGTCGTCCGTGTCACGGGTCCTGCCACCCTTCGGGCCCCATCAGCCATAGCGTATCCGCTCCGCACAGGGTTTGCGCCCACGCAAATCGGCGCATCTCATTAGCGGTCCCGGAAATCACTTCGGCGGATCAGATGATCCAAAAAGCGCCTTTGTCCCTGAAGGGAAGATGAACAACAGGGCTGCAGCGCGGCAACAGGAGAAGATAATGTTAAAAAAGGCCGGCAAAGGCCGGCCTTTTTCTATGCTCGATGAACGTACGGCAGAACCAAGCACCGCTGGCCGGGTTCGCCGTGGTCGTTCGTTTACTCGGCCGGCGGCAGCGCCAGCGGCTGAGGCTCGGGCTGCGCCGGCACGATCGCCGCCTGCTTCTCGCGCTCGTCGAGAATCAGCTTGTCGCGCTTCAATGCGACTTCGCGGATGCGGGCCATCGAGGCGCCGGTGCCGGCCGGGATAAGACGGCCGACGATGACGTTCTCCTTGAGACCCTCGAGCGGATCGATCTTGCCGTTGACCGCCGCCTCGGTGAGGACGCGGGTGGTCTCCTGGAACGAGGCCGCCGAGAAGAACGACCGCGTCTGCAGGCTCGCCTTGGTGATGCCGAGCAGAACCGGGGTGCCGGTGGCGGGCTTCTTCGCCTCCTCCAGCGCCTTCGCGTTGAGCAGATCGAACTCGATCTTGTCGACCTGTTCGCCCGAAATCATGTCGGTGTCGCCCTGGTCGGTGACCTCGATCTTCTGCAGCATCTGACGGACAATCACCTCGATGTGCTTGTCGTTGATGAGCACGCCCTGCAGCCGGTAGACCTCCTGGATCTCGTTGACCAGATAGGCCGCGAGCTCCTCGATGCCCTTGATCGCCAGGATGTCGTGCGGCGCCGGGTTGCCTTCGACGATGAAGTCACCCTTCTCGACGATGTCGCCATCCTGCAGATGGATGTGCTTGCCCTTCGGGATGAGGTACTCGCGCGCCTCCTCCGTCTTGTCCATCGGCTCGATCGAGATGCGACGCTTGTTCTTGTAGTCGCGTCCGAACCGGATGGTGCCGGCGATCTCGGCGATGATCGCGGCATCCTTCGGCTTGCGCGCTTCGAACAGTTCCGCCACCCGCGGCAGACCGCCGGTGATGTCGCGCGTCTTGGCGCTCTCGGTCGAGATACGCGCCAGGATGTCACCCGACTTCACCGTCGACCCGATGTCGACCGAGAGAATCGCGTCGACCGACAGCATGTAGCGGGCATCGCCGCCGCGGGCGAGCTTGAGCACCTTACCGTCCTTGCCCTTGATCACGATCGCCGGACGCAGGTCCGCGCCACCGCGCGTGCTGCGCCAGTCGATGACAACGCGCTTGGCGATGCCGGTCGACTCGTCGAGCGTTTCCGAGATCGACAGGCCCTCGGTGAGGTCCTCGAAACCGATCGTGCCCTCGGCTTCGGTGAGGATCGGACGGCTGTAGGGATCCCACTCCGCGATACGCTGGCCGCGCTTGATCATGTCGCCGTCGTCCACATGCATGCGCGAGCCGTACTGGATACGGTGCGTCGCACGCTCGGTGCCGTCGGGGTCGACGATCGTCACGACCATGTTGCGGACCATCGCGATCAGGTGACCCTCGCTGTTGCGCGCGATCGCCTTGTTCTTGATGACCACCTTGCCTTCGAAGTTGGACTCCACGAAGGACTGCTCGTTCAGCTGCGCGGCACCACCGATGTGGAAGGTGCGCATCGTCAGCTGGGTGCCGGGCTCACCGATCGACTGCGCGGCGATGACGCCGACAGCCTCACCGTGGTTGACCGGCGTACCGCGCGCGAGGTCGCGGCCGTAGCACATCTTGCAGATGCCGTTGACGAGCTCGCAAGTGAGCGCCGAGCGGATCTTCACCTCCTGCACGCCAGCCTGCTGGATGGCGTCGATGTGGCTCTCCTCCATCAGCGTGCCGGCCTTGACCACCACGGCGTTGGACGAGGGATCGCGCACGTCGTCGCAGGGCACGCGGCCCAGGATGCGCGAGCCGAGCGAGGCCACGACGGTGCCGGCATCGATGATGGCGCGCATCTTGATGCCGAGATGGGTGCCGCAATCGTCCTGCGTGATGATGCAGTCCTGCGCGACGTCGACCAGACGCCGGGTCAGGTAGCCCGAGTTCGCCGTCTTCAGCGCGGTGTCCGCGAGACCCTTGCGGGCGCCGTGGGTCGAGTTGAAGTACTCGAGAACCGAGAGGCCTTCCTTGAAGTTCGAGATGATCGGCGTCTCGATGATCTCACCCGACGGCTTGGCCATCAGGCCGCGCATGCCCGCGAGCTGGCGCATCTGCGCCGGCGAACCACGGGCACCGGAGTGGGCCATCATGTAGATCGAGTTGATGTCGGCATCCGCGCCCTTCGCCGTCTTCTTGGTCGAAGAGATCTCCTTCATCATCTCCTTGGCGATTTCCTCGGTCGCCTTCGACCAGGCGTCGACGACCTTGTTGTACTTCTCGCCATGGGTGATCAGACCGTCATTGTACTGCTGCTCGAAATCCTTCGCCAGCGTACGGGTCGTGTCGACGATCTTCCACTTGCCGTGCGGCACGACCATGTCGTCCTTGCCGAACGAGATGCCAGCCTTGAAGGCGTTGTAGAAGCCGAGCGCCATGATGCGGTCGCAGAAGATCACCGTCTCCTTCTGGCCGCAGTGGCGGTAGACCTGATCGATCACGCCCGAGATTTCGCGCTTGGTCATCAGCTTGTTGATGAGCTCGTACGAAATGCGCGTGTGACGCGGCAGCACGTTGCCGAGCATGACGCGGCCGGCCGTGGTCTCGATCCAGCGCTTGGAGATCTTGCCGGTCTCGTCCATGCCTTCCCAGCGGTACTTGATCTTGCTGTGGAGGTGGATGACCTTGGCATGCAGCGCGTGCTCGAGCTCGGCCATGTTGCCGAACTTCATGCCCTCGCCGTGCATGCCCTCGCGCATGATCGAGAGGTAGTACAGCCCGAGCACGATGTCCTGCGACGGCACGATGATCGGCTGACCGTTGGCCGGATGCAGGATGTTGTTGGTCGACATCATCAGGACGCGCGCTTCCAGCTGCGCCTCGAGCGACAGCGGGACGTGCACGGCCATCTGGTCGCCGTCGAAGTCGGCGTTGAAGGCCGAGCAGACCAGCGGATGCAGCTGGATCGCCTTGCCCTCGATCAGCACCGGCTCGAACGCCTGAATGCCCAGGCGATGCAAGGTCGGGGCGCGGTTCAGGAGCACCGGATGCTCGCGGATGACCTCGTCCAGGATGTCCCAGACCTCCGGACGCTCCTTTTCGACCAGCTTCTTGGCCTGCTTGACCGTCGTCGACAGGCCCTTGGCGTCGAGCCGCGAATAGATGAACGGCTTGAACAGCTCGAGCGCCATCTTCTTCGGCAGGCCGCACTGATGCAGGCGCAGCTCCGGACCGACGACGATGACCGAACGGCCGGAATAGTCGACGCGCTTGCCGAGCAGGTTCTGACGGAAGCGGCCCTGCTTGCCCTTCAGCATGTCGGCGAGCGACTTCAACGGACGCTTGTTGGCGCCGGTGATGACGCGGCCGCGGCGGCCGTTGTCGAACAGCGCGTCGACGGCCTCCTGCAGCATGCGCTTTTCGTTGCGGATGATGATGTCGGGCGCGCGCAGCTCCATCAGCCGCTTCAGGCGGTTGTTGCGGTTGATGACGCGGCGATAGAGGTCGTTGAGATCGGAGGTCGCGAAGCGGCCGCCGTCGAGCGGCACCAGCGGCCGCAGATCCGGCGGGATCACCGGCACCACGGTCATGATCATCCATTCCGGCTTGTTGCCGGAGTGGCGGAACGCCTCGACGATCTTCAGGCGCTTGGCGAGCTTCTTGTGCTTGATGTCGGAGTCGGTCTCCTGCATCTCGGCACGCAGCGTCTGCTCGAGCTTCTCCAGCTCGAGGCCGCGCAGCAGCTCACGGATGGCTTCCGCGCCGATCATGGCGGTGAAGCTGTCCTGGCCGTACTCGTCCTGCGCCTTGAGGTACTCGTCCTCGGACAGCAGCTGACGGTCCTTGAGCGCGGTGAGACCCGGTTCGAGGACGACGTAATATTCGAAATACAGGATCCGCTCGAGATCCTTCAGCGTCATGTCGAGCAACAGGCCGATGCGCGACGGCAGCGATTTCAAGAACCAGATGTGCGCGACGGGAGCTGCGAGCTCGATATGACCCATGCGCTCGCGCCGGACGCGCGACAAGGTCACCTCAACCGAGCACTTCTCGCAGATGATGCCCTTGTACTTCATCCGCTTGTACTTGCCGCACAAGCACTCGTAGTCCTTGATCGGCCCGAAGATGCGGGCGCAGAACAGGCCGTCGCGCTCGGGCTTGAAGGTACGGTAGTTGATCGTTTCCGGCTTCTTGATCTCGCCGTAGGACCAGGACAGAATCTTCTCTGGCGACGCAATCGAGATCCGGATCTGGTCGAAGACCTGAGCCGGCGTCGTCGGATTGAAGAGATTCATAATTTCTTGGTTCATCGTATTCTCCTCGCAGGCCGATCGGGGGTCGGCCGCAAATTCGAAAATCTCGCAACGGGCGCCCTGTCCTGACCCGCGGGGGAAGGCGCCGGCACCCGGCCGTCCATGACGGCCGGGCCTGATGTCGTGGCTACTCGGCGGCTTCCGACGTCGGCGCCGGTCCGAGCTTGGAGTTGTGCAGGTCGACGTTGAGGCCGAGCGAGCGCATTTCCTTGACCAGCACGTTGAACGATTCCGGAATACCGGCCTCGAACGTGTCGTCGCCGCGCACGATCGCCTCGTAGACCTTGGTGCGGCCGGCGACGTCGTCCGACTTCACCGTCAGCATCTCCTGCAGCGTGTAGGCCGCGCCGTAGGCTTCGAGGGCCCACACCTCCATTTCGCCGAAGCGCTGGCCGCCGAACTGGGCCTTGCCGCCCAGCGGCTGCTGGGTGACCAGCGAGTACGGACCAATCGAACGGGCATGGATCTTGTCGTCGACCAGATGGTGCAGCTTCAGCATGTAGATGTAGCCAACGGTGACCTTGCGGTCGAACGCATCGCCGGTGCGGCCGTCATAGACGGTCGACTGGCCAGAGGCGTCGAGCCCGGCGAGCTTCAACATCTCCTCGATGTCGGCCTCCTTGGCACCGTCGAACACCGGCGTGGCGATCGGCACACCGCGGCTCAGATTGTGACCCAGCTCGATCAACTCGTTGTCGTTGAGCGACTTGATGGTCTCGTCCTCGCCATAGATGCGCTTCAGCGTCTCCTTCAGTGGCTTGACGTCCTGCTTCGACAGATAGGCGTCGACCGTCTGGGCGATACGCTTGCCGAGGCCGGCGCAGGCCCAACCGAGATGCGTCTCGAGGATCTGTCCGACGTTCATGCGCGAGGGCACGCCCAGCGGGTTCAGCACGATGTCCGCATGGGTGCCGTCCTCCAGGAACGGCATGTCCTCGATCGGAACGATCTTGGAGACGACGCCCTTGTTGCCGTGACGGCCGGCCATCTTGTCGCCCGGCTGGATCTTGCGCTTCACCGCGACGAAGACCTTGACCATCTTCATCACGCCCGGCGGCAGCTCGTCGCCACGCTGCAGCTTCTCGACCTTGTCGAGGAAGCGCTGTTCCAGCCCCTTCTTCGACTCGTCGTACTGCTTCCGCATGGCCTCGATCTCGGCCATCAGCTTGTCGTTGGCCGAGGCGAACAGCCACCACTGCGACTTCGGATACTCGTCGAGCACCGCACGCGTGATCTTGGTGTCCTTCTTGAAGCCCTTCGGCCCCGAGATGCCCTGACGGCCATCCAGCATGTCGGCGAGACGGCTGTAGACGTTGCGGTCCAGGATCGCCTGCTCGTCGTCACGGTCCTTGGCCAGACGCTCGATCTCTTCCCGCTCGATCGCCAGCGCACGCTCGTCCTTGTCGACGCCGTGACGGTTGAACACGCGGACCTCGACGATCGTGCCCTGCACACCGGGCGGAACACGAAGAGACGTGTCGCGAACGTCGGAGGCCTTCTCGCCGAAGATGGCGCGCAAGAGCTTCTCTTCCGGCGTCATCGGGCTCTCGCCCTTCGGCGTGATCTTGCCGACCAGGATGTCGCCGGCGCGCACTTCCGCGCCGATATAGACGATGCCGGCTTCGTCGAGGTTCTTCAGCGCCTCTTCCGACACGTTCGGAATGTCGCGCGTGATTTCCTCCGGACCCAGCTTGGTGTCGCGGGCCATCACCTCGAATTCCTCGATGTGGATCGAGGTGAAGACGTCCTCCTTCACGATCCGCTCGGAGAGCAGGATGGAGTCCTCGAAGTTGTAGCCGTTCCACGGCATGAACGCGACCAGCACGTTGCGGCCGAGCGCGAGCTCGCCGAGATCGGTCGACGGACCGTCAGCGATGATGTCGCCCTTCTTGACGATGTCGCCGACCTTCACCAGCGGACGCTGGTTGATGCAGGTCGACTGGTTCGAGCGCTGGTACTTCATCAGCCGGTAGATATCGACGCCCGACTTGGTCGGATCGAGATCCTCGGTGGCACGGATGACGACGCGGGTGGCGTCGATCTGGTCGATCACGCCCGAGCGGCGCGCCGCGATCGCAGCGCCCGAGTCACGGGCCACGACGCCTTCCATGCCGGTGCCGACGAACGGCGCCTCGGCGCGAACCAGCGGCACCGCCTGGCGCTGCATGTTCGAGCCCATCAGCGCGCGGTTGGCGTCGTCGTTCTCGAGGAACGGGATCAGCGCCGCGGCGACCGAAACCAGCTGCTTCGGCGACACGTCCATGTAGTCGACCTTGTCCGGCGTCATCGGCACGACTTCGCCGGCATGACGGCAGACCACGAGGTCCTCGGTGAAGCGGCCCTTGGCATCGAGCGGCACGTTGGCCTGCGCGACGCGGTAGCGCCCCTCCTCCATGGCGGACAGATACACCACCTCGTCGGTGACGCGGCCGTCCTTGACCTTGCGGTACGGCGTCTCGACGAAGCCATACTTGTTGACGCGGGCGAACGTCGCCAGCGAGTTGATCAGGCCGATGTTCGGACCTTCCGGCGTCTCGATCGGGCAGATACGGCCGTAATGCGTCGGATGCACGTCGCGCACCTCGAAGCCGGCGCGCTCGCGCGTCAGACCGCCCGGTCCAAGCGCCGACAGGCGGCGCTTGTGGGTGATCTCCGACAGCGGGTTGGTCTGGTCCATGAACTGCGACAGCTGCGACGAGCCGAAGAATTCACGCACCGCAGCCGCGGCAGGCTTGGCGTTGATCAGGTCCTGCGGCATCACGGTGTCGATGTCGACGCTCGACATGCGCTCCTTGATGGCGCGCTCCATGCGGAGCAGACCGATGCGGTACTGGTTCTCCATCAGCTCGCCGACCGAGCGGACGCGGCGGTTGCCGAGATGGTCGATGTCGTCGATCTCGCCCTTGCCGTCGCGCAGGTCGACCAGCGTCTTGATCACCGCCAGGATGTCTTCCTTGCGCAGCGTACGCTGGGTGTCCGGCGCATCGAGCTCGAGGCGCATGTTCATCTTGACGCGGCCGACCGCCGAGAGGTCGTAGCGCTCGGCATCGAAGAACAGCGACTGGAACATCGCCTGCGCCGAATCGAGCGTCGGCGGCTCACCCGGACGCATCACGCGGTAGATGTCGAACAGCGCGTCCTCGCGCGTCATGTTCTTGTCGGCGGACAGCGTGTTGCGGATGTAGGGGCCGACATTGACGTGGTCGATGTCGAGCAGCGGCAGGTCCTTGTAGCCCTGCTCGTTCAGCACCTTGAACAGCTTGTCGGTGATCTCGTCGCCGGCCTCGGCGTAGATCTCGCCGGTCTTCGGGTTGACGAGATCCTCGGCGATGTAGTTGCCGAGCAGCTCCTCGTCCGACATGCGCAGCGCCTTCAGCCCCTTCTCCTGGAGCTGGCGGGCGGCGCGGACGGTGAGCTTCTTGCCGGCCTCGAGCACGACCTTGCCGGTGTCGGCGTCGATCAGGTCGTTGACAGTCGAATAGCCGCGGAAACGGTTGGCGTCGAACGGAACGCGCCAGCCTTCCTTGATGCGCTTGTAGATCAGCTTCTTGTAGAAGGTCGACAGGATCTGCTCGCCGTCGAGGCCGAGCGCGAACATCAGCGACGTCACCGGCAGCTTGCGGCGACGGTCGATGCGCGCGAACACGATATCCTTGGCGTCGAACTCGATGTCGAGCCAGGAGCCGCGATACGGGATGACGCGGGCGGCGAACAGCAGCTTGCCCGACGAATGGGTCTTGCCCTTGTCGTGGTCGAAGAACACGCCAGGCGAACGGTGCATCTGCGAGACGATGACGCGCTCGGTGCCGTTGACGATGAAGGTGCCGTTCATGGTCATGAGCGGGATGTCGCCCATGTACACGTCCTGCTCCTTGATGTCCTTGACCGACTTGGCGCCGGTCTCTTCATCGATATCGAACACGATGAGGCGCAGCGTCACCTTGAGCGGCGCAGCGAAGGTCATGCCGCGCTGGCGGCACTCGTCGACGTCGTATTTCGGCGGCTCGAACTCGTAGCGGACGAATTCCAGCATCGAGGTGCCGGAGAAATCGGAGATCGGGAACACCGAGCGGAACACCGCCTGCAAGCCCTCGTCCGCTCGCCCGCCCGTAGGCTCGTCCACCATCAGGAACTGGTCGTAGGACGCCTTTTGAACCTCGATGAGGTTCGGCATCTCCGCGACTTCCTTGATGTGTCCAAAGAACTTGCGAACGCGTTTGCGACCGGTGAATGTCTGCTGCGCCATCGTGGCCTCTCATTTCGTCGCCCGGAGGGGCGAACCTTCCGAAACAGCAGCTGCCACCGCCATCTCGGGTTGAATTTCGATCCATTTCGAGGGTCGAAAGTGCAGAGCGCGGAACGGAAACGTCCCAGATCTGTTCTTCAGACCAGCAAAACGCAAAACGACGCGCGAGGCGCGAGGGCGCACCCGCTCGTCACAACCATCTCGTCACGGACTGCAAAAGCCCGAAATTGCCTATCTCCCAACGGTCCACGGTCGGAGACGCCACTCCACCGATAACCGGCTTTTCGTGCTGCCGACCCAATATGGGCCGACGATAACCGAGATTCGAGGGGGAAGCCCCCAAATCTCCACACTTTTTCGTGTTCGGCCCGCAACGGGCGATCCTGTTGCACGCCTTTTGCAGTATCCCGGGCCGCACCCGACACCTCTGCAAAACTCTTTGTCCCGATGATGACCGGGCGATGTTACCACCCGGTCACCAGAATCTCTCGAAACCTTCCGACCTGCCTCAGGCTGCCGAAAGGTTTCGCTTGCGCAATCTTGCGATTACTTGAGCTCGATCTTGGCGCCAGCCTTCTCGAGCTGAGCCTTGATCTTCTCGGCCTCGTCCTTGTTGACGCCTTCCTTGACCGGCTTCGGAGCGCCCTCGACCAGGTCCTTGGCTTCCTTCAGGCCCAGGCCGGTGATGGCGCGGACTTCCTTGATGACCTCGATCTTCTTGTCGCCGGCGCCAGCCAGGACAACGGTGAACTCGGTCTTCTCTTCCGCCGGAGCAGCGGCGGCAGCGGCCGGGCCGGCAACCGCGACGGCGGCAGCGGCGGACACGCCCCACTTCTCTTCCAGGAGCTTCGCGAGCTCGGCGGCCTCGAGAACGGTGAGCGAGGACAGGTCGTCGACGATTTTCTGCAAGTCAGCCATTGATCTACTTCCTTAAGATGGTTCGGTTCGAAACCAGGTTTTGAGTGTTTGCGAAGGGCGTCAGGCCGCTTCGCCCTTTGAGGCATGAGCCTGAATGACGCGCGCGACCTTGGCCGCGGGTGCATTGGCGAGCTGGGCGAGCTTGGTCGCCGGAGCCTGGATCAGGCCGACGAGCTTGCCGCGCAGTTCGTCCAGCGACGGCAGCGAGGCGAGTGCCTTGACGCTGTCGACATTCAGGACGGTTTTACCCATGGAGCCGCCGAGGATGACGAACTTTTCGTTCGCCTTGGCGAATTCCATGGCAACCTTGGGCGCCGCGACAGGATCGTTTGAAGTTGCGATCACGGTCGGCCCCTTCAACAGGGAACCGATGCCGACGACGTCCGTGCCTTCAAGAGCAATTTTGGCGAGACGGTTCTTCGAGACCTTCACCGACGCGCCAGCCTGCTTCATCTGCATGCGCAGCTTCTGCATCTGGGCCACGGTAAGGCCGGAATAGTGAGCGACGACCGCGACGCCCGTGGTCTTGAAGACCTCGTGCAGCTCCTCGACCGCCTCTTTTTTTGCCGCTCGTTCCACAGCAAGCTCTCTCCGGTTGGCGGCCTTCGCCAGAAAGCGGGACCGCCGGGTTAAACCCGCCGTCCCACCAAACCCGACCTCTGGACGCTTAAGGACCCCGAGGACACGTCAGGCAGCACGACGATGAATAGCCTGCCCTTCCGAAGGCCTGATCGGCCCAGGGAGTGTCGAGGTTCGAACCAAACCTTGCATGTGACCCGCGACCAGCGCGAGACGACATGCCGAAATCCGGTCTTCACCCGTCTATGCAGGCTGTATGATTAAGCCATTGAGGAAATTGGATTCCGCGCCGGCGCCTGCAGTCTCGGACAGGATTCGGAGGGATCGGCGGACCGACCTCCCCTGCGGCATTTTCGAGAGCAGAAAGATCCTTCTTCCTTCCGAGAAATCCAAACGGATATCCTCAAAAGGAATGTTGGCTCCCCTCAACTTTCGGAATGCGCACACGGGCGCGCCAGCAAAAGCCGACCCGCCCGGAAGCCGGTTCTTTAACCGCTCGATCGCGACTTGCCAAGACCCCAAGAGCAAAAATCGCACCAGTTCGGCCATGCCGGGGCCCCGTGGGCCCCGTAGCCCGCATGAGCGACAGCCGGCGCGCGGGACGCGCGTCGGCGACAGCGACATGCGGGGTATCACGTGCTGTGCCGGAGAACCCGGATGTCGCTATCGCTCATCCGGGCTACGGGGAATCGCGCGCGCAGGGGCGCGATCCCGCCTCACCCCTTCGGGCAAGCCGCTCCGGCGTCGGCCCAGGCCTTGATGAGCTCGCCGAACTGCTTCTGCGTCCCTGGCGCAGGCGTCCGTCCCCCTCCTGGATTCCAGCCCCAGCCGACCAGCTCATCCTCAGCCATATGGTGAACCAGCTGGGCCATGGTCTTGCCGCCGTTGAGCTTCGGATCCTTGATCTGGGTGCAGATCTGGCCGAGCGAACGGCCCTGCCAGGCCATCTCGATCGGGGCCAGCTGCCACTTCGGATTGCCGGGCACCCGCGCCGCGTCGAAATTCGCCTCGTGGTGACACGTCGTGCAGGCGAGACCGCCGGGCGCGCCCACCCCGGCCTCGCCGCGGACCACCATCGGCTGGTGCGGTGTCATTCGGTCGGTCTGCGTCGGACGATCGCCGGCCGGATGGCAGTTCATGCAGCGCGGCGACTGCAGCACCTTGCCGGCCTCCTCGAACAGCGCCACCGCGCGCTCGTTCTTGTTCGCGATCTTCGCAAAGTCGGCGACCGGTTTCAGGCCGCCGGCCACGCGCGTCGCCTCCGGCGCGGCATCAGCGCGATCAAGTCCTGGATAGGCCGCGATCGCGACCGCAACCGCGCTGCCGGCCAGCAGCGCCAGCGCTCCCGTTCCAACCAGTCTCATGCGGTATCTCCGGGCCGGACCGGCAATTGGGTCGGTCGCGGCAGGCCGAGCTTCGCCATGGCGTTGGCAACAGCCGGTCCGAGCGGCGGCACACCGGGCTCGCCGACCCCTGAGGGCTTCTCGGTCGACGGCACGACGACAACCTCGATCTGCGGCATCTCGTTGATGCGCAGCGAGCGGTAGGTGTCGAAATTGCCTGCCACCGGACGCCCTTCGTCGAGCGGCTGCTGCGCATAGAGGATGTGGCCGAGGGCAAAGCCGATGCCGCCTTCCATCTGCGCGCGGATGATGTCCGGGTTGACGGCGACGCCGCAATCGACGGCGCACCACACCTTGTGAACCACCGGTCCGTCGGTGCCCATCGACAGTTCGACCACCTGGGCAACGTAGGTATTGAAGCTCTCGACCACGGCGACGCCGCGGGCGCGGCCGGTTTCGAGCTTGGCCCCCTTCCAGTCCGCGAGCTGCGCCACCGCCTTGAGCACGCCGGCGTGGCGCGGCTTGTCGGCCATCATGGCGAGCCGCCCCTCCACCGGATCCTGACCAGCGGCTTCGAGCAGCTGATCGACGAACGCCTCGACGGCGTAGCCGGTGTGGGTGTGGCCGACCGAGCGCCACCACAGCACGGGCACGCCGACATCGACCTGGTGCACGTCGCAGCGGAAATTCGCCACCTCGTAGGGAATCTCGTTGGATCCCTCGTAGGCCGTCGAATCGAGACCATTCTTCATGGTCATCGCCTCGAACGGCGAGCCCTTCATGATCGACTGGCCGACGATCGTATCCGACCACGCCACGATCTTGCCGTCGCGGACCACGCCGCGCATGCGGTGCAGGCTGAACGGCCGGTAGTAGCCGCCGCGCATGTCGTCCTCGCGGGTCCACACCAGCTTGACCGGGCGCCCCGGCCCGATCGCCTTGGCGACCTGCGCCAGCTCAAGGGCGACATGCGTCGATTGCTGCGCCCGCCGGCCGAAGCTGCCGCCGGCCAAAATCGTCTTGAGATCCACCTTGTCGATATCGAGGCCCAGCACCTGCGCGATCACGGCATGATCCGGCGTCGGAAACTGGCTGCCATAGCGCGCCGAGGCGGTCTCGCCCTTCCAATGGATGAAGGCGTTGATCGGCTCCATCGGCGCATGGGCCAGATACGGGAAGACGAACTCGGTCTCGATCAGCTTGCCGCCCTTGGCGATCTCGGCATCGACATCGCCCTCCTGCTTCACCAGCGCGCCCTGCTTGCCGGCGCGCGCGCGAAACTCTTCCAGCAGCTGCGCCGTGCCGCGCGTCTCCGCCTTGCTGTCGTCCCAGCTGATCTTGAGCAGGTCGCGGGCGGTCTTGGCCGGCCAGAAGCCCTCGGCATAGACGGCGACGCCGTTCGGCACCTCCTTGACGTCGACCACTCCCGGCACGGCCTTCGCAGCCGACGCATCGAACGAGGCCACCTTGCCGCCGAACCGCGGCGAGCGCGCCACCAGCACGGTTAACGTGCCCGGATCCTTGATGTCGAGCGTATACTCGGCCGACCCGTTCGACTTGGCGACGCTGTCGAGACGCTTCACGGCGCCTTCCTTGCCGATCAGCTTGAAGGCCGAGGGATCCTTGAGCTGCGGGTTCGCCGGCATCGGCTGCTGCATCGCCTTCGCGGCCAGGGCGCCGAAGCCGCTCTGCTTGCCGGACGCATGGCGGATGATGCCCTTCTCGACCGTGATCTCCTCGGCCGGGACTTTCCATTCATCGGCGGCAGCCGCGACCAGCATCGCGCGCGCGGCGGCGCCGACTTTTCGCATCTGCTCGTAGGAATTGGCGATCGCGCTCGAGCCACCGGTGCCCTGCACCCCGAACAAAAGGTTCTTGTAGAGCGCCGGATTGGACGGCGCGTGATCGGCACGCATCTGCGCCCAGTCGGCATCGAGCTCCTCGGCGACTAGCGTCGCCATGCCGGTGAACGGCCCCTGCCCGAACTCGATGTGCTTGCACAGCACCGTGACAGTGTCGTCCTGGCCGATGACCAGGAACGTGTTCGGGGCGATGTTGACGGACTTCGCCGCGTTGGCGTCCTGCGCATAAGCGACACCGTTGCGGGCGACGTAGGTGGCGAGAACCAGCCCCGCGCCCGCCTTCAGCAGCGAACGGCGGGACAATGAGCCGGCGGAGGCTTCAGGCTTGACATGCGCGTTCATGCTCAGCCCTCCAGCGTCTTGGCGGCGGAATGGATCGCGGCGCGGATGCGGACATAGGTGGCGCAGCGGCAGATGTTGCCGGTCATCGCGAGGTCGATGTCCTGGTCGGTCGGCTTGGGATTGAGACCGAGCAGCGCGGCCGCGCTCATCACCTGCCCGGACTGGCAGTAGCCACATTGCGGCACATCGTGCGCGGCCCACGCCTTTTGCACCGCGGCGCCTTCCTTGCTGGTCAGCCCTTCGATCGTGGTGACCTCGCTCTTGCCGACGGCAGACACCGGCAGCGAACATGAGCGCACGGTCTGGCCATCGAGATAGACGGTGCAGGCCCCGCATTGGGCAACGCCGCAGCCATATTTGGTGCCGGTCAGCCCGACATTGTCGCGAATGGCCCACAGCAAGGGCGTGCCCGGGTCGACATCGACCTGATGCTCCCGCCCGTTTATCTTCAAGGTGAACGCCGCCATTGCCGCCCTCGCTGTCCTTCGTTCGACACCGCGAGTTAGATGCATTCGAGAATGGCTCGCAATTCACAGAGCCGTGCAGTGCGTCAAAATATTTCTGCGCTGGCGCGGAACGTTCTGGCGGCGACGGAGCGACATCCGGGTTCATCACCGGCATCCCGGACAACCCGGATGTCGCTCCCGCCTCCGCCCTGCGGGCGCAGGCGAAGCTCATCCGGTCTACGACACCGCGCGCGCTCTATTCACCGTCATTGCGAGCGCAACAAAGTGGTCCGGAAACAGCGGACGCACGTCAGCGGCCGCACGCCCGTAGCCCGGATGAGCGCAGCGACATCCGGGGTCTCACGTGCAGCTCGTGAGAACCCGGATGTCGCTTTCGTCGAAGCCCCGCGGGCTTCGCCGGAGCTCATCCGGGCTACGGATCTCTACTTCACCTGATAAGGCAACGCCTGGCCGGCGAAGAACGCCGTGAGGTTCGCCACGACGCAGGCCTGCATCGCGACATGCGCCTCCCTTGTGTTGCCGCCGATATGCGGGGTCACCACCACGTTCGGCAGCGCTGTCAGCTCATCCGGTGCATGCGGCTCGGTCTCGAACACGTCGAGTCCGGCACCGGCGATGGCGCCGTCCTTCAGCGCGACGACAAGCGCGCGCTCGTCGATGACCGAGCCGCGCGAGATGTTGACGACATGACCGTCGGGACCGAGCTTCTTCAGCAGCTCCGCATCGACGACATGGGTGGTCTCGGCGCTGGCACGGACCGCGATCATCAGCACGGTGCACCATTCGGCGAGCGCATCGAGGCTCGGGAAGTATTGGTACGGCAGATCGTCGTAGCGGCTGCGGTTGAAATAGCCGACCTCGGTCTCGAACGCCGCAACGCGGGCCGCGATCTTGCGGCCGATCTCGCCCATGCCGTAGACGCCGACCCTGCAGCCGGCGAGGCTCGGCGGCGGCCTCATTAGCGGCGACGGCTTGGCCCCGGCCCAGCCGCCGTCGCGCACATAGGGGTCGGCAACGATCAATCGCCGCACGCTCGCCAGCATCAGCATCAGCGCGATGTCGGCGACCGCCGCGGCATTGGCGCCGGGGCTATGGCCGACCGCGATATTGCGCGCCGCCGCCGCCTTGAGATCGACGCCGTCATAGCCGGTGCCGTAGCAGACGATCGCCCCCAGCGCCGGCAGCCGGTCCATCTCGGCCGCGCCCAACCGCGTGGCGCCGGCCGTGATCAGCGCCCGGATCTGCGCCACCTCGTCGGCCGGAAACAGTTCGTGCGCCGGCTTGCCGCCAGTGTCGAGCAGGTCGAAACGATCGGCAAAGCGCTGAATCATCGATTTGGGAAAGCGGGAATAGATCAGGACCTTGTCGGGCATGTCGGCCGATACTCCAAAATGCGAAGGGCGGGATCGATGAACGATCCCGCCCTTCCTCACTAACTCATGCGTGGGCGCTTACGCGAGCACCGTGCCCGGCTCGACCTTGACGCCCGGGCCCATGGTCGAGGAGACCGCGACACGCTGGACGTAGGTGCCCTTGGCACCCGCCGGCTTGGCCTTCACGACCGCATCCGCCAGGGCCTTGATGTTCTCGACCAGCTTGTCCTCGCCGAACGAGGCCTTGCCGACGCCGGCCTGGATGATGCCGGCCTTCTCGACGCGGAACTCGACCGAGCCGCCCTTGGCGCCCTTGACCGCTCCCGTGACATCCATGGTCACCGTGCCGATCTTCGGGTTCGGCATCATGCCGCGCGGACCGAGCACCTTACCGAGGCGGCCGACCAGCGGCATCATGTCGGGGGTGGCGATACAACGATCGAAGTCGATGTTGCCGTTCTGCACCTTCTCGACCAGGTCCTCCGCACCGACCACGTCGGCACCGGCCGCCCGGGCTTCGTCGGCCTTGGCGCCGCGGGCGAACACGCCGACGCGGAGCGTACGGCCGGTGCCGTTCGGCAGCATGACCACGCCACGGACCATCTGGTCGGCGTGGCGCGGATCGACGCCGAGGTTGATCGAGACCTCGATGGTCTCGTCGAACTTCGAGACGGCCCGCTCCTTGATCATCTTGATCGCGTCAGCAAGCGGGTAGAGCTTGGTGCGATCGATGCCCTCGCGGGCCTTCTTCAAACGCTTTCCGATAGCCATGGCCGCTTACCCCGCAACTTCCAGACCCATCGAGCGGGCAGAGCCCTCGACCATCTTCATGGCCGACTCGATCGAGTCGCAATTCAGGTCCTTCATCTTCTTCTCGGCGATCTCGCGCACCTGCGCCTTGGTCACCGCGCCGGCCTTGTCCCGACCCGGGGCCTTGGAGCCCGACTGGATCTTGGCGGCCTGCTTGAGGAAGAACGACATCGGCGGCGTCTTCATCTCGAAGGTGAAGGACCGGTCCGCGTAAATGGTGATGACCACCGGGATCGGGGTGTTCTTCTCTTCCTTCTGGGTCTGCGCGTTGAACGCCTTGCAGAACTCCATGATGTTGAGACCGCGCTGACCGAGCGCGGGGCCGATCGGCGGCGACGGGTTGGCCGCGCCGGCCGGAACCTGAAGCTTCAGGTAACCGGTTACTTTCTTTGCCATTATGACTCTCCAATGCGCTCGCAGCTTTGCCAATTGCGAACGCAACGCCTCAGGCGACAAAACCCGATGGCGGTGGTTTGGGACCGTGGTCCGGCGCGCTTGGTCCGGCTGGCAATGCCGGTCACGCCTCCCACGAACGAAATCGCCCCCCGTTCGGGGAGCGAAGGGCGCCCGATACACGAGATCGGACGAAAAGGGAAGCCCGGCGACGCCGCAGATGCGGCGACCTGGCTTAGCCGACCACCTTCTCGACCTGGTTGAACTCCAGCTCGACCGGGGTGGCGCGGCCGAAGATCGACACCGCGACCTTGACGCGCGAGCGGGCCTCGTCGATTTCCTCGACCACGCCGGAGAACGAGGCGAACGGGCCGTCGGCGACGCGGACGTTCTCGCCGATCTCGAACGACACCGACGACTTCGGCCGCTCCACGCCTTCCTGCATCTGGTTCAGGATGCGCATCGCCTCGCCTTCGGAGATCGGCATCGGCTTGTTCTCGGCGCCGAGGAAGCCGGTCACCTTGGGCGTGTTCTTGATCAGGTGGAACGCCTCGTCGGTCAGCTTCATCTTCACCAGCACGTAGCCGGGGAAGAACTTGCGCTCGGCGTCGATCTTGCGGCCGCGGCGCACCTCGGTGACCTTCTCGATCGGCACCAGCACCTGCTCGAACAGATCCTCGAGATTGCGCTGCTTGGCCTGCTCGCGGATCGACTCGGCGACCTTCTTCTCGAAGTTCGAATAGGCGTGGACGATGTACCAGCGCTTGTCGGACGATTGCGTTGCGGTTGCCATCAGTGGATGCCCAGCACGAGGGTGATGAGATAACGGATGATCTGATCGGCGGCGAAGAAGAAGATCGAAGCCAGCGCCACCATCACGAACACCATGATCGTGGTGATCGTGACCTCGCGGCGGGTCGGCCAGGTGACCTTGGTGGTCTCCGAGCGCACTTCCTGCAGGAATTTGAACGGGCTGGTAGCCATCGTCAGGGGTCCGCGTCCGTCATCAGACGATTGAAGAGTTTACAGGGAAAACCGAACAGCCGACCTTGGCCCACCCTCTTGTCGGAGAGATGAGCCGATCCACGGGCTCGCTTGTTCGGGGATTGAAAAGCCGCGCCGGATATCCGCTTTTGTCGCGGGCCGGCTGCAGGTTGGTCCGATATCTACTGTCAGGCCGGTCAAAGGTCAAGATATGGGCATGCCGGGCCTTCCCGGTCATATCAGCGGCAGGCCGCCACCTGCCCCATCCCGAGACCGCTTTTCGTCCCACGGCAGGCCATTTCCGCACCACGGCAGGTTGAGCAGTTGCCGCGACGAAATGCCCGTGGCGGAGCGGTTCCTGCCCTTGCCCGGCCTGCAGCGCCCGCCCATGCTCATAGGCAAGTCGATGCCGTTGATGCCCTGCCGGCCCGATGGTCGGCAGGCCCAACATGCCGCGCGGCCGATCCTATTGCGCCGTGACCTGAGCCGCCGCCTGGATCGGCGACGAGCCCTTGAGGCATTGCCGCGCGGTCTCGATCTCCGCGTCGGTGGCGCCGCGACTGCGCGCCCAGGTCTCGGCCGCCGGGGCGGAATATTTGGCGACATAATAGCGGATGACAACACACGACACGTGCCGCAGCGAACCCGGCGGGCTCGCCGCGAAACCAGCATCGAGCGACGCCAGCAGCAACCCCAACGCAACAGTTCCCCGCAGCATCATGGCGCACCACCCCTCGATTGGAACCGGCCCCTGAACGCGACGACAACGGCATAAGTTCCGCACGCCGCGAGAAATCGCGCAGCGGAGCCGTGGGCGGAGCGGTTTCAGAGAGATCGTGAAGGCGGTCGCTGGCAGGAGTGGAGAGGCTCGAACTCCCAACCCCCGGTTTTGGAGACCGGTGCTCTACCAATTGAGCTACACTCCTACGGGACCGGCCGCCAGCGTCGTCCGGTCCGCGCGCTTTCAAGCATAGACCTCCCCCCGAATGCAAGGGTGCAATGGGGCAAATCGACTGGTCAGAGCACAACTTCCGCGCCAGACTTGATGCAAATCGACAACATGCCCTCAGGGAGAGCCCATGACCCCGCCAACCGCCGCCTCCAGCGTGCCCTTTTCCGCGCTCCGCTCGCTGACCCCGCCGCTGCCGGATGACCGCCCCGAGGCGCTCGGCCTCTCCGCCGTCCGGCTGCAGCGGGCATCGGATGCGTTCAAGCGCGAGGCCGACAAGGGAACCATGCCCGGGGCGACGCTGCTGGTTGGGCGCCGGGGCCGGATCGGCTGGTTCGATGCGATCGGCCGGCAGGCACCGGATGCCGACACGCCGATGCGGCCCGATTCGATCTTCCGCATCTTCTCGATGACCAAGCCGATCGTCTCGCTGGGCATCATGATGCTGGTCGAGGACGGCGACCTGCTGTTGTCCGACCCCGTCGCAAAATTCATCCCGGAATTCGGCGACCAGAAGGTCGGCGTGGACAACGGCGGCAAGCTGGAGCTGGTGCCGGTCGCCCAGCCAATGACGGTGCAGGACCTGCTGCGCCACACCTCGGGGCTTGCCTATGAGCACACCGGCACCGGGCCGGTGCACCAGCTCTACCAGCAGTCGCGGGTGCGCAGCCGCAAGATCAGCAACGCCGAGCACGCCGCGATCGTCGCCGGCCTGCCGCTGATCTGCCGGCCGGGCGCCGCGTTCAACTACAGCCGCTCGACCGACATCCTCGGGCGGATCATCGAGGTCGTCGCCGGCCGATCGCTCGGCGTGTTCCTCTCCGAGCGCATCCTCGCTCCGCTCGGCATGAACGAGACCGCCTTCTTCACCAGCGAGGCCAATGCCGGCCGGCTGGCCGAGCCGTTCGCCAAGGACCCCTGGACCGGCGAGGCGGTCAATCTGTTCAAGATGACCGAGCAGCCGCTGATGGAATCCGGCGGCGGCGGCCTGGTCGCGACCACGATGGATTACGCCCGCTTCTGCGCGATGCTGCTGAACAAGGGCAGCCTCGATGGCACCAGGCTGGTCGGGCGCAAGACGCTCGAGCTGATGGCCTCCGATCATCTCGGACCTCACGTCGGCATCCAGGGCACGATCCTGTCGCCCGGTCACGGTTTTGGCCTCGGCTTTGCCGTGCGCCGCGAGGCCGGCATCGCCCCCTTCCCCGGCTCGCCCGGCACCTTCTTCTGGAGCGGCATCGCCGGCACCTTCTTCTGGATCGATCCGAAGGAGGAGCTGTTCTGCGTGTTCATGGCCCAGGCGCCGGGCCAGCGGGACTTCCTGCGCACCTTGGTGCGCGACGTGGTGTATGCGGCGGTGGAGTGAGTTCTTGTAGCCCGGATGAGCGGAAGCGACATCCGGGTTCTCCCGCGCTCCTCGTGTGAACCCGCATGTCGCTTCCGCTCATGCGGGCTACGGACCATGCCGCGTTTGCCGTGGTCGACCGACAACCACAGCTGTCGTCCTCGCGAACGCGGGGACCCATACCGCGGAAGCTGTCGAGGGATGTCACTGCCCGTTGCCCGCCTCATTCCGGCGTGTGGTTATCGGTCCCGGCGTTCGCCGGGACGACATTGGTGAGTGTGGCCGCACCACCGGCCATAGCAGCATTTGCTCTCAACTGATCGTCGCGCCGCCGTCGATCACCATCGTCTGCCCCGTCATGAAATTTCCGGCGGCCGAGCCGAGGAACACCGCCGCTCCGGCGATCTCGTCGGGGATGCCGATGCGCAGCAGCGGCGAGCGGGCGGTGGAGGCTTTCAGATTGTCCGGATTGTCCCACAGCGCCTTGGCGAAATCGGTCTTGATCAGGCCGGGCGCGATGCAGTTGACGCGGATGTTGTGCGGGCCGTATTCGCAGGCGAGATTGCGCGCGAGCTGCATGTCGGCAGCCTTGGAGATTGCGTAGGCGCCGAGAATGGTCGAGCCCTTGAGCCCGCCGATCGAGGACACGATGATGACCGAGCCATCCTTGCGCGCGATCATCTGCGGCACGACCATGCTGATCAGCCAGTTGTTGGCGACGATGTTGTTGTCGAGGATCTTCCGGAACTGATCGTCGGAGATCCCGGCGAGCGGGCCATAATAGGGATTCGACGCGGCGTTGCAGACGAGCACGTCGATCCGGCCGTAGATGCGGTTGGCCTCGTCGACCAGGTTCTGCAGATTCTCCTTGCTGGAGATGTTGGCCGCGACCGCCGCCGCCGTGCCGGCGCCGAAGCGGTCGTTGAGCTCCTTAGCGACGGCTTCGCAGACATCGGCCTTGCGCGACGAGATCACCACCTTGGCGCCATGCTCGGCCATGCGCTCGGCGATGGCGAGCCCGATGCCGCGGGTCGATCCGGTGATGACGGCGACCTTGCCGGTCATGTCAAACAGGGTCATGGGGGAGTCCTCCTTGGTGCGTTGTTGTGAACGAGATGTAGCCAAGAGCGCTGACGCGTAGCCGGATGAGCGCAGCGACATCCGGGGTCTCACGAGCTCTCACGGTGAACCCGCATATCGCTCCGCTCATGCGGGCTACTTCCTTACGCCAGCTTGCTCGTCGTCACCTCCGGCCCGGCCGGCTGGTGCATCGCCTTGTGCGCCGCATCGGCGATCCAGGGCTGCTGATTGACCATCGGCAATCGCCATATGCCGGTGTCACCACTCACGATGTGATCCAGCCGGGTCACCGAGCAATTGTCGATGTCGAAAGCGAGACCCTTCTCGACCAGGCCGCCGAGCGCGAGAGCGACGGCGGCCTTGATGGTGCCACCATGGCCGACCGCAATCACGTCGCGGCCCGCTTCCGCATCCGTGATGCGCGCGATCGCCGCGGTGACGCGGGTATAGAGATCCATGTAGCTCTCGCCGCCGGGCGCGGGCCGATCGATATCGGCAAACCAGCTGCTGCCGGCGGGACGGCTCGCCAGGAACGCGGCGCGGTTCATGCCCTGCCATTGGCCGAGATGCTGCTCGGCAAAGGCAGCCTCCTTGATCATATCAGCAGGCTGCGGAAAGCCGGCGGCCCAGATCGCCTCCGCGGTCTGATGCGTGCGCATCAGATTGCTCGCATACCAGACCGCGCTGCGCGGCAGGATTTTGGCCACCGCCTCGAACACCTCGCGATCGCCCGTGTCGCAGGCGATGTCGGACTGGCCATAGATGTTGCCGCCGTCGCTGCGCACCGGCGCGTGACGCACCCACCACCAGCGCGTGGTGACGACAGAAGGCCTCGTTCCATCAGCTGTCATCGCGCAACCCTTCCCTCCGCTGCCCTCTCGCTGTACGTCAGGAGTCAGCCCGTCTCAAGCCGCGTCGTGACGCCGGCACGTTTGAAACGGCGTTTGAATTCCGTTGTGCGGGACGCAACGGATCAACAACGAAGCAGGAGGAAACATGGGCCGCCTCGAAGGCAAATCCGTCATCATCACCGGCGCCGGCAGCGGCATCGGCCGCGCGGCATCCTTGATGTTCACGAAAGAAGGCGCGCGGCTGATCGCGGTCGATCGCAGCGAGGGCGTCAAGGAGACGGTCGAGCTCGTCAAGCAGCAGGGCGGCATCGCCGAGGCCGTGATCGCCGACGCCGGCTCCGAGGCCGACGTGTCTGGCTTCATCGATCGCGCGGTCGCGACCTACGGCAAGCTCGACGTGATCTGGGCCAATGCCGGCATCTCCGGCGGCCTGATCCCGATCGCCGAGCAGACCGTCGAGCACTGGCAGGAGATCCTGCGCATCAACCTGATCGGCCCGTTCCTGGCGGTGAAGTACGCGATGCCGCACATGGTGCGCCAGCAGCGCGGCGCCATTGTCTGCACCGCATCGGTCGCGGGATTGAAATCCGGTGCGTCGGGCCATCCTTACGCGGCCAGCAAGGCCGGCGTGATCAGCCTGGTGCAGACCACGGCCTATTCGCTGTCCGGCACCGGTGTGCGCATCAACGCGGTCTGCCCCGGCCTGATCGAGACCGGCATGACCAAGCCGATCTTCGATGGCGCCAAGGAGCGCGGCACCGAGAGCAAGATCGGCCAGCTCAATCCCTTGAAGCGCGCCGGCCAGCCGCACGAGATCGCGGCCATGGCCCTGTTCCTCGCCAGCGACGAAGCCTCCTACGTCAACGGCCAGGCCTTCCCGGTCGACGGCGGCCTGACGGCGTCGATGCCGTATGCGGGGAAACCGATCTAGGCGGACTGCCACCAAAAACATCGGTAACGTCCCGGCGAACGCTGGGACCCATACTGCGGTATCTCGCGAGGAACGTGACTGCCAGTTGCCTGTGATACGCCCGGCTGTGGCTATCGATCCCGGCTCGACGCACCGCCAGTGCGCTCGCGCTGTCGGTGCTTCGCCGGGACGACAGTCCTGCCCGCAGCCCTCATCGCGAGCGCAGCGAAGCGATCCAGAGTCTTCACCTGAGCCCTGGATTGCTTCGCTGCGCTCGCAATGACGGAGTTCAATCATGCAGAATTAGTCCCGCTGCGCGATCCGCGCCCGAGTGATCCCGAAATTCCCGCCCTCTTCCATCAGAGGGCGCAGGGAAGGCCAGGCGTCGGCTGACGCCTGCGGCCCGCCTGCGAAAAAAATGCAGGCGGCAGGTACCACAGGTGCAGCCGAGAACACCCGGCCTTCCCTGCGCGACGGTCTTAACGCTTACTTCGTGCTCTCCCCGGGGACCGGCTTGATTGCCCCCGTCATCGACGCAACGCGCAAGCGCTGGCGTCGACTTGACCTCGGCACCGGGAGGTCAGGACCACACGACTTCACGTCCGCCGACTACCGTTCGTCCGCACGCCAGATCAGCATGCTGCGGCAATCCGCGGCCATCGCCTCCCCGCCTCGCGTGTCGTGACGATCGCGCGCAACGCCCCTCTTCGGTGAGGCGGGATGACGCAAGCAAATCATGATTTCCGAAAACGCGAAAGTAAAATTTTTGAGCGAGTGCTGGCGAAAGTGCTCATCGCGCTGAAGAACCACGCAAACTTTTTTTGTTTGCGCAGCCTTTCCCCAGGGCCGGATGGCGCTCATCAATGCTCCGCCCAGATGTCGTGTACCCGAGTCGCCCGACGGGCACGCGCGGCGCAGGTAACTTGCATCATCGATCCAGCGCCAACAGGCTCCGTCCCGCCACCGGCGAATAATCGACCGGCGTCAGCAGTCGGTCCTCGATCTGCCCGACCATCAGCCCATGCTCGGCATGGGTGACGCGCTTGATCTCGGTCCATTCGGCGTCCGCCATGAAGGCGGCCCACCCGGCTGTCTTGGCCGCCTCGTCCGGCCACTCCAGGACATAGACGAACTCGGTCTGCTCGCCGAACCTGCTCTCCCACATCGCCACGATCCGGAAGCCGTAGCGCGTCCGCATGATGCGGGCGGCGTGATCGCGGAAGCGGACGTGGAACGCAGCCTTGTTGTGCTCGAAGATCTCGTAGATGCGAAGCTGGTGGATCATGACGGGTCTCCCGCGCGTCAGATATGGAGCCAGTCGCGCGACGGCAATGGGCGGCGACGCAACCTGCATGTGCGTGTGCATCGCTTGCCATTGGCACGTCCGAGCGCGCGGCATGAGCGGGATGCGTAGCCCGCATGGGCGCAGCGATATCCGGGGTCTCACGCGCTCCTCGTGTGAACCCGCATGTCGCTTTGCTCATGCGGGCTACGCCATCGCCGTCACGTCGCATCGACCGACGGCCTGGTTCAAGCTGTGATGGCGGTGCTGGCCCCATTTATTCAGGGCCCACCTTCGAACCGCCTGCTGCGAGGCGCCGTCGAACTTCGCAAGCGGACCATTCCGGCTTCGCCAAACGAAGGATGGAAGAGATGTCGAGGATAACGAAACTGCCCCTGCTCGCCCTGATCGGAGCCATGGCCGCCGGCGCGGCCGCAACCAGCGCCAGCGCGCGCCAGTTCTCCTTTCCGCCGTGCGAACAGGCCTCGTGGGGGGCCTGCGGCGGCTACGAAGCGCCGACGCAGCCGGCGTCCCGTTCTCGTCAACACGATACGTCGCCGACCTACATGAAGCAGACCGACCCGCGCTACAGCAACTCGATGACCACGGCCGGTGGTGGCGGAGGAGGTGGTGGCGGCGGTGGCCGATGAGTTGCAATGGCGGCGCGTAGTGCGTAGCCCGGATGAGCGGAGCGACATCCGGGGTCATCGCCAGCGTCCGTGGTGAACCCGCATGTCGCTGCGCTCATGCGGGCTACGACGACAACGTCACGATGCCGCGCCGGCCTTCTGTGCGTAGGCCCAGGCCTGCTTGGTCATCGGCACCATGCGCTTGACCGACTCGATCGCCTTGTCGTTGGCGGCAGTGCCGTCGCGGATGCGGCCGATGATACCCTGCAGAATGCCGGCGAGGCGGAACAGATTGTAGGCGAAGTACCAGTTGAGGTCCGGCAGTGAGGTGCCGGTGACGCCGCCATAGATCGCGGCCGCCTCCTCCATGGTCGGAATGTTCAGCGCCTTGAGATCGACGCCGTCGAGCCCCGGCATGATCCACTGCATCAGCAGATAGGTGAAGTCGGCCATGGGATCGCCAAGCGTGGACAGCTCCCAGTCGAGCACCGCGATGACGCGCGGCTCGGTGGCGTGGAAGATCATGTTGTCGAGCCGGTAGTCGCCATGCACGATCGAGACGCGCTGCTGCGCCGGCAAGGTGCGCGGCAGCCACTCGATCAGCTTTTCCATTTCAGGCAGATGCTCGGTCTCGGACGCCCGGTACTGCTTGGTCCAGCGGTCGACCTGGCGGGCGAAGTAGTTGCCGGGCTTGCCGAACTCGCCGAGGCCGATCGCGGCGGGATCATAGCTGTGCAGCTTCGCCAAGGTCTCGATCTTGCTGGTGAAGATCGCGCGCCGCTCGGGTGCCGCGACATGCGGCAGGGTCGGATCCCAGAACACCCGGCCCTCCTCCATCGACATGATGTAGAAGGCAGCGCCGATGACGTTGTCGTCGTTGCACAGCGCATAAGCCTTGGCGACCGGAAAGCCCTGCTTGCCCAGCGCTGCGATGACGCGGAATTCGCGGTCGACCGCATGCGCCGACGGCAGCAGCTTGCCGAACGGCTTTCGTCGCAGCACATAGGAGCGCGCCGGTGTGTTCAGCCGGTAGGTCGGGTTCGACTGGCCGCCCTTGAACTGCAGCACCGTCAATGGGCCGGCATAGCCCTCGACATGCTCGGCCATCCACGCCGCGAGCTTCGCCTCGTCGAAGCGATGCCGCTCCTCGACCGGCTTGGTGCCGGAGAATTCTTCGTCCTTCTTGACGCCGTCGGCCACGACGAGGCTCCCTTGGCTCTCATTGAATTCGTAGGGTGGGCAAAGCGAAGCGTGCCCACTACCCTGCTGCATGCTCGAAAATGGTGGGCACGCCGCCATCATCGCGCTCCGCGCGACGATGAAGGCTTTGCCCACCCTACGAGACTACATGTCTACGCTCAATGGCGCGGCTCGTTAGCGTATTTCTTCATCTCGAGCCGGGCGATGGCGCGGTTGTGCACCTCGTCGGGACCGTCTGCAAGCCGGAGCGTGCGGATTCCGGCGTAGTCCTTGGCGAGACCGGCCTCGTCCGACACACCGGCGCCGCCGAACGCCTGGATGGCGTCGTCGATGATCTTGAGCGCCATGTTGGGAGCGGCGACCTTGATCATCGCGATCTCGCCCTGCGCGGTCTTGTTGCCGACCTTGTCCATCATGTCGGCGGCCTTGAGGCACAACAGGCGCGTCATCTCGATGTTGGTGCGGGCTTCGCCGATGCGCTGCTCCCACACCGAATGCTCGATGATCTTCTTGCCGAACGCCTGCCGCGTCATCAGCCGGCGCACCATCTTCTCCAGCGACTCCTCGGCCTTGCCGATGGTGCGCATGCAGTGATGGATGCGGCCCGGACCGAGGCGGCCCTGCGCGATCTCGAAGCCGCGGCCCTCGCCGAGCAGGATGTTCTCCTTGGGCACCCGGACATTCTCGAGCAGCACCTGGGCGTGGCCATGCGGCGCGTCGTCGAAGCCGAACACCGGCAGCATCTTCTCGACCTTGATGCCGGGGGTGTCGAGCGGCACCAGGATCTGCGACTGCTGCTGATGCTTGGCGGCTGCGAAATCGGTCTTGCCCATCAGGATCGCGATCTTGCAGCGGGGATCGCCGACGCCCGACGACCACCATTTGCGGCCGTTGATGACGTAATGATCACCGTCACGCTCGATGCGGGTCTCGATGTTGGTCGCATCCGACGACGCCACCGCCGGCTCCGTCATCAGGAACGCCGAGCGGATCTCGCCATCCATCAGCGGGCGCAGCCATTTGCGCTTCTGCTCCTTGGTGCCGTAGCGGATGAACACCTCCATGTTGCCGGTGTCCGGCGCCGAGCAGTTGAAAACCTCCGAGGCCCAGGAGATGCGGCCCATCTCCTCCGACAGCAGCGCATATTCGAGATTGGTCAGGCCGGCGCCGCGGAACTCGTCGTCCTCATGCGGTGACGGCGGCATGAACATGTTCCAGAGCCCTTCGGCTTTGGCCTTGGCCTTGAGGTCCTCCAGGATCGGGATCACCTTCCAGCGACCGCCCTCGGCGTCCTGCTGCTTGTAGATCGGCACCGCCGGGCGGACATGCTTGGTCATGAAGCTGCGCACGCGCTCCAGCCATTCCTGCTGCTTCGCCGACATCGTGAAGTCCATGGGACTCTCCTTGGGTGTTTCCTCAGAACTTTGTTTGGCCGCAGTGTCGGTCCGCGGCCCGCGTCCGCGCAAGAGCGATCTTGCGCGGCACGATTCCTAAAGGCCCGCTCGCTGCAGCGCCGAAATCTCGTCCCGCGGAAGCACCGCGATTGACATTCCGGCCGTCTCAAACAATAGTTTCATACAATTGTTTGAAACGCAACTCCCTCACGCCGCGTCATCGTCCGGAGGACGACCATGGCCACCGACCACACAAGGACTGCGATCCTGATTGCCGCCGAGCGGCTCTACGCCGAGCGCGGCTTCTCCGACGTCACCTTGCGCGACATCGTGGCGGAGGCGAACGTCAACCTCGCCGCGGTCAACTATCATTTCGGCTCCAAGGACGAGCTGATCGCCGAGCTGTTCGTGACGCGCTCGATCGCGCTCAACCGCGAGCGCCTGCGCGAATTGCGGGCGGCGGAAGATGCCGGCGGCGGCCGTGCCGAGATCGGCGCCATCCTGCGCGCGCTGGTCGGCCCGATCCTGCGCGGCTGCCTGGGGCCGGAGAACCAGCGCTCGCCGGTGGCGCGCTTCATGATCCGCGCCTCGATCGAATCGGTGCCGCCGATCCGCCGCATCAAGAACAAGGAAATCGATCACTTGCGCAAATTCGCCGCGGCGATGAAGCGCGCGCTGCCCGACAACTCCGAGGTCGATCTGTTCTGGGGCCTGCACTTTGCGCTCGCCATGGCCCACCACACGATCCGCGAGAGCGAGCGCCTCACCAAGCTCTCCGACGGCCGCTGCGACCTCGACGATGTCGAGGATGTGATCGCGCGCGTGGTGCGCGGCGCCGTGCTCGGCCTCACGACGCGCGAGACGGCGACGAAGCCACCGGCTAAGCTTGCGGCACGCGAGGCGCGCTAGCCTCGCTTGATGAGATTGGAGCCCGCCGCATGACGCAGCATCTGCGATTGATCATGGCCGCCGCCGCCACAGCGCTCGCGCTGCTGACGGCCAGCGACCCGGTGCTGGCGCGCGGCGCCGCCGCCAACATCATGAACTCCCCGGGCTACCAGCGCCGCCTGCAGGAATCGCGGCAGCAGCTCGCCGTCCCTGAGCCGCAAGCGCCCGTTCCCGTAAAGCCTCGCGCAAAGCACCGCCATCGTCACGTCCATTGAGGCCTCGAACTCGCCACGAACACAACGCCCATAGCCCGGATGAGCGCAGCGACACCCGGGGTCGTCGCCAGCGTTCGTGGTGATCCCGGATATCGCTGCGCTCATCCGGGCTACGGGAGCGGTTCCTGCGGCTACACCACGCCCTGCTGCTTCAACGCTGCAATCTTCACTTCGTCATAGCCGAGCTGTGACAGCACGTCCTGCGTATGCTCGCCGAGCAGCGGCGGGGCGCGGTACTCGGTGATCGGCGTGCCCGAGAAGCTCAGCGCGTTGCGGATCAGCGACAGCTGCGGCTCGAACGGATGCTCGACCTTCACCTCCATGCCGCGCGAGCGGACATGCGGATCGGCGAAGACGTGGGCGAAATCGTTGACGGGGCCGCACGGCACACCCGCCTTCTCCAGTTCGTCCAGCCAATGCGCGACCGAGTTCTTCAGGAACAGGCCGGCAAAAACGGCCATGATTTCCTTGCCGTTGACGACGCGATCGTTGTTCTTGACGAATTTCGGATTCGTAGCGAGCTCGGGCGCGCCGAGCACGGCGCAGGTGCGCGCGAACTGCGCGTCGTTGCCGACGACCAGCATCAGCTCGCCGTCGGTGCAGCGGAACACGCCGGCCGGCATGCCGCCATTGCCCCAGGTGCCGCGGCGCGGCGGCGACTTGCCGTTCACCAGGAAGATCTGGGCGTAATGCGACAGCGAGGCGATCACCGTGTCGAACAGGCAGACGTCGACGTGCTGGCCGCCGCCGCCATTGACGTCGCGGTGATACAGCGCCGAGAGGATGCCGATCGAGGTGTTCATGCCCGTCATGTAGTCGACGATCGAGGGACCGACCTTCATCGGCCCCGCCCCCGGCTCGCCGTCCATATGGCCGGTGACGCTCATCAGCCCGCCCATCGCCTGGAAGATCGCATCATAGCCGGCGCGCGGCGCATACGGCCCGGTCTGGCCGAAGCCGGTGACGGAGCAGTAGATCACGTCCGGGTTGACGGCTCGGATCGCGTCATAGTCGAGCCCATAGCGCTTGAGGTCGCCGACCTTGTAGTTCTCCATGAAGACGTCGCAGTCTTTCGCCAGCGCGCGGATGATCTCCTGGCCTTCCCGAGACGCGATGTTGACCGTGACCGACTTCTTGTTGCGGTTGGCGCAGATGTAGAACGAGTTGTTGTTGTTGGCCTTGCCGTCGGGATCCCTGAGATAGGGCGGGCCGAAGGCGCGGGCGTCGTCGCCGGTGCCGGGCCGCTCGATCTTGATCACCTCGGCGCCGAGATCGGCCAGCATCTGCGCGGACAGCGGTCCGGCCAGCACGCGCGTGAGATCGAGAATCTTGATGCCAGAAAGCGGCAGGGCCGACATGGAGTTCCTCCGGGAGCTTTATTCCTTGTGGCGGACATCCCGCGCGAGAGCGCCGCCTGTCACCCGCGGATACACCATTTCGCAGCTCCGAGCACTGCGCTGGCGGCATGCCGCCTTGCCGTAGCGGGCCGGGAGGCCGGAGCACGCGGCTGCCGCTCCAAATGACGGCGTCATTCCGGGGCGTGCGCAGCACGAGCCCGGAATCCATCGGGCGGCAGAACGTGCGGAGCAATGGATTCCGGGCTCGCGCTTACGCGCGCCCCGGAATGACAGCGGGGGTGCGGCGGGCGGCGATGCCGCCAGTTCCGCCGGCATGAGCGCCGCCTTTCTTGCTTCATTTTGTGTGCAGCCTGCGGCGAGACACATCCGGACACACGGAACAAGGAGCTGTTAAGCGTTACAATCGCACCTGGACCCAGGTTTGATGTTTCAACCTGGAGCACGCCATGACATCGATCTCCGCCTCCTCCATGAGCGGCCTCTCGCCGCTCGACCTGCTCAAGCAGGAGCTGACCAAGGAAGTCTCGGCCGGCAAGGTCAGCTCGACCGACCAGACCGCGCTGTCGTCCGCGCTCGACGACATCGATTCCGCGCTGAAGAGCGGCAGCAGCAGTTCGTCGTCGTCGACGACCTCCAGCACCCCGCCCTCGCCCGAGGCGATGAAATCGAAGATCGACGATCTCATCCAGGGCGAGGTCGACAGCGGCAAGCTCACCTCCGACCAGGCGAGCGAGCTGAAGAACGTGTTCGCCAGCGCCTTCTCGGGTGGTCCGGGCGGCGCCGGTGGTCCGCCGCCGAGCGGCGATTCCAGCAGCGACACCACCTCGAGCACGTCGTCGTCATCCTCGTCGAGCACCTCGTCCGACGTCGAGGAGCTGTTGAAGAAGCTGCTCGACGCGCTGCAGAGCTCGAACGGCAGCAAGTCCTCGTCCTACAGCGCCAGCGGCACCAGCTCGTCGAGCTCGTCCAGCAAATCGCTGGTGGTGGATTTCTCTGCCTGAAGCCTAGCACTACGTCGCGCAGCCGGATGGTCCGTATGTCTGGCTGATCGTGATGCCCTGCGCTCTCACCTCGTCATTGCGAGCGTAGCGAAGCAATCCAGAGTCCTCGTGACGCCCTGGATTGCTTCGCTGCGCTCGCAATGACGGTGGAGAGGCCGCATAGCAGCGTAGCCCGGATGAGTGCAGCGACATCCGGGTTCATCGCACCAGCGCGGGAGACCCCGCATGTCGCTTTCGTCGAAGCCCTTCGGGCTTCGCCGGAGCTCGTGCGGGCTACGGGACCTTATTCCGGTGCATTGAACGTTCGCGCGAAATACACCGGCGTTGCCGCGGGCTTCAGCCGATAGAGCTGCGCCGGCCGGTTCGGGCCCTTGCGCATCTTTTCGATCGGCTCGATCAGGTCGGCCGAGAGCATGCGGGTGCGGAACGCGCTCTTCTCCAGCGGTCGGTCCAGCACGATCTCATAGGTGCGCTGCAGCTCGGGCAAGGTGAACTCTTCCGGCATCAGATAGGCCGGCAGCGAGGTGTACTCGACCTTGTTGCGCAGCCGCTGCACGGCGGCTTGCAAAATCTCAGCGTGATCGAAGGCGAGCTTCGGCGTCACGCCGAGGCCAGCGAGTGGAAACCATTGCGCGTCGGCGGCGAGCGCGGCCTCGGCGGCTGAAGCCGGGATCAGCGCAAAATAAGCGTGCGTCGCCGACCAGCCGCGCGGATCGCGGTGGGCGCTGCCCCAGCTGCCGAGCTGCTCCAGATACGGGCTGACGACGCCGGTCTTCTCCGCGAGCTTGCGCCGGGCGCAGGCATCGAGATCGGCGTCCTTGTCGACGTCGACGAAGCCCCCGGGCAGCGCGAAAGCGTCCGGGAACGGCTCGCCGTCGCCATGGCCGCGTCGCACCAGCAGCACCTGCAGCGCGTCCAGGCGGATGGTGAAGATGACGACGTCGACCGTCGTCAGCGGCCGCGGGAAATCGAGCCCTGCCGGATCCCGGCCCTGTCCCTTCGACGGCGTCCCGCCGCCCTGCCCCTGCCGTCCCGCCATGCCGCCTGCCCCCGATTTTGCCGCTTGACACTAGCATACTTAGTTGTACTGTCCAACTTACTAAGTTGGCGTGACACACTTACGCCAGTCAACGTCAGGAGGCCGCCATGTTCGGCTTACGCTTCATCAAGGCCCAACCCACCACCTATCTGCTCAAGTACCGCGCCGGCCGCGTGGTCGAGGAAGGTGCCGGGCTGTCCACTTTCTATTACGGACCTGCCACGTCGCTGGTCGCGATCCCGATCGGCAGCCGCGACGCCGCCTTCATCTTCCAGCAGATCGCCCGCGACTTTCAGACGCTCACGATCCAGGGCCAGGTCACCTACCGCGTCGGCGAGCCCCGGAAGGCGGCGGCGATGCTGAACTTCACCCTCAAGCGCGACGGCAAGACCTACGAGTCCGACGATCCGGAACAGCTGCCGCAGCGCGTGCTCGGCGCGGTCGAGGTGCTGGCGCAACAGGCGGTCAAGGACATGACCCTGAAGGAAGCGCTGCGCGCCTCCGACCGCATCGCCGAAGCGATCGCGACCGGGCTGCAGCGCCGCGCCGACATCGAGGCGCTGGGGCTCGAGATCCTCGGCGTCGCAGTGCGCGCGGTGAAGCCGACGCCGGAGACCGCCAAGGCGCTGGAGGCGGAAGCGCGCGAGGCGATCCTGAAGACCGCCGACGAGGCCATCTTCGCGCGGCGCAACTTTGCCGTCGAGCGCGAGCGGGCGATCCGCGAGAGCGAACTCGACACGGAAATCGCCGTCGAGCAGAAGAAGCGCTCGATCCGCGAGACCCAGATGGATGCGGAGGCCAGCGTCGCCGCGAAGAAGAACGATCTCCGCGAGGCGGGCATGGTCGCCGACATCGGGCTCGAGGCCAAGCGCAAGGACTTCGTGTCGCTGAACGCAGCGAACACCCGCACGCTGGCCGATGCCGAGGCCTATCGCGTCGGCGCGCTGATGAAGATCTTCGAGGGCGTCGACACCCGCGTGATCCAGGCGCTGGCCGCCACCGGCATGCAGCCGGGTCAGCTGATCGCGCAGGCGTTCTCCGGCCTTGCCGAGAAGGCGGAAAAGATCGGGCAGCTGAACGTCTCGCCGGAGCTGTTGAACAGCCTGATGCAGCAGCCCGCGGAGGCCGCCCGTGTCCGGAAATGACCGCAAGGTGGTGCTGGTCACGAGGCAGACGCGGCTGGAGGAGCTGATCGCAAAGTTCCTCACCGCGGACCAGGCCCGCTTCTATGTCGAGCATCTCGGCGCCGACTTCTCCGACTACGAACGCGAGCACGCGGCCTACCAGGCCGCGCGCGCCGCGGCGACGCAGACGCTGGAGCGCTGGGGCCGCTACCAGATCGTCGACCGCGGCTTCCTGCCGAACTTCATCTTCGGCCCCGCCGACATCGTCGCGGCGCTCGGTCCCGATGGCCTCGTCGCCAACACCATGAAATATCTCGACGGCCAGCCACTGCTCGGCCTCAACCCGGATGCGCAGCGCCATGACGGCGTGCTGCTGCCGTTCGCGCCGGATGACCTCGCGAGCCTGCTGCCCGAGGTCGCCGCCGACAAGCGCGCGGCCAAGGCGGTGACCATGGCGAAGGCGAGCCTCGCCGACGGCCAGGTGCTCTATGCCGTCAACGACCTCTTCATCGGCGCCCGCACCCATGTCTCCGCACGCTACGAGATCGCCACGCGCGCGGCGCATGAGCGGCAGTCGTCCAGCGGGCTGATCGTGGCAACCGGCCTCGGCTCCACCGCCTGGTTCAAGAGCATCGTCACCGGCGCGCTCGCGATCGCCGGCAGCTATGGCAGTCGCAGTGATGGCGACTACACCGCCCTGCCCTGGGACGCCCGCGCCTTGCGCTTTGCCGTGCGCGAGCCGTTTCCGAGCAAGACGTCACAGACGACGCTGGTGTGCGGTGATCTCGACGGCGCCGAGACCATGCGCCTGCGCTCGCTGATGCCCGAGAACGGCGTGATCTTCTCCGATGGCATCGAGGCGGATCATCTCGATTTCAACGCGGGGACTGAGGCGGTGATCTCGATTGCGGAACGGCAGGGACGATTGATTGTGTAAGTCGAGGCCGCAATCGGCATCGCGGAGCGCCAGGGTCTGCTGATTGTGTGGTGCGCCTCTGCAGATCGCTTCGCCGATGGGACGCCCCGCTCTCACCGCGTCATTGCGAGCGCAGCGAAGCAATCCAGAGTCCCGCCCACCACCCTGGATTGCTTCGCTGCGCTCGCAATGACGGTGGAGATAGCCGGGTCTCCTCGCGCATAACGCTCTGCGCATGGAATTGCACGCTCTCTCCACGCCGTCATTCCGGGGCATTCGCGCGCAAAATGGCGAAGCCATTTTGAGGCAGCGCGGATGAGCCCGGAATCCATAACCACGACCGGCTGTTTGTCGAAGATTGGCGCCACGATCACCTCGTGTCACACGCCAGCCTGTGGTTATGGATTCCGGGCTCGCGCCGCTGCGCGACGCGCCCCGGAATGACGAGGAGAGAGCGCGGCACAGCCCATCACCCTCGCGCAAACACCAGCACGCCATTCGCCGGGATGGTCACGTCAGCCGAGCATGGCTGGCCGTGCAGCGCCGGGCCGCCTGCGGTCACCGCGCCGTTGTTGCCGACCACGCCGGGATTGACCCAATTGTCGTAGACGTCGCTGTTGAACACCTCGTGCCACGTCCCCACCGCCGGAAAGCCGATCGCGTAGTCGTGCCACGGCGTCTCGCTCAGGCTGACGATCACCACCACGTCGTCGCCCTGGCCGTCCCAGCGGTGGAACGCCAGCACGCGGTTGCCGTCATGGACGTGGACGATGGCGCAGCCTTCGGCGGTCAGCGCCGGATGGGTGCGGCGGATCGCGATCAGCTCGCGCGTGAAGCGCGTCGCATCCGCGGTGATCTTGTCCTCGCCGTCGAGCAGCGCCCAGTGGATCGTCGTGTCCGGGTTCGGCGTGTCGCTCCACGGCCTGTCCTCGAACAGCTCCTGGCCCATGAACAGCATCGGTATGCCCGGCGCAGTCAGCAGAAGGCTCGTGGCGACGCGGCTGCGGCTGCGCGCATACCAGCAGCGGCTGTCGAGGGGATCGGCGAGGCGCGGGATGCGCGGCTCGCGGCCGGCATAGACGATGTCGTGGTTCTCGATCGAATTGACCGCGCGCCAGCGCTTGTCGAGGCTGAGATCGGCGATCGCGGCCGCGATCGGCTGCATCGGGACGACAGCCCCTGCGCCACCGGCCGCGCTGGCGATGGCCCCTCGCACCGCGAGCCGCAGGGCGTCGCTCCAGGTCGCATCGAACCCGGCGCCGCCGATCGCGATGTCCTTCACCACCCATGGATTGACCGGCCAGTATTCGGCGATCTGGATCGCGTCCGGCTTCTCCGCGCGCAATGCCTCGGTGAGCTGCTGGCAGGTTGCCCAGCCGCCGAAATGATCCATCACGCTGACCTCGTCGAAGCGCAGGCCGTCGGCGTGATATTCGCGATAGAACATGATGGCGTTGTCGACGAGATACTGCCGCACGTCGGCGTTCCAATAGGCGAACACCTGCCCGCCGGCCCTGCCCTGGTCGGTGAAATACAGGCTGCGGTTCGGATCGCCGTACGACTGGCGGTCGAAGAACCAGATGCTGTTCTCGTCGAAGCCGCCGCCGGCGTGGTTGTAGACGACGTCGAACAGCACGGCGATGCCATGGACATGGCAGACGTCGATCAGCGCGCGCAACTGGTCGTCGCAATGGCGCAGCGTCTCGACGCCGGCATAGGGCGCAGCGCCCGCAGCGGTCAGGATCTCGTTGGTGCGCGCGACATAGGCTGCAAGATGCGCCTCTTCCGCCTCGCCATAATCCGTCTCCGGGCTGAACAGGTCGGTGCCGTTGTAGCCCATGCTGAACATCGACGGGAATTCCTGCACCGGCAGCAGCTCGATGGCGTTGATGCCGAGCCTGGCCAGATGCGGCACGCGCTCGATGACGTCGAAGAAGCAGCCGTCTGGATTGCCGGCCTTCATGTCGAAGGTGCCGACATGGAGCTGATAGATCACGAGCTCGTTGTAAGGCGGCGGCGTGAAGTCGATGTCGTGCCAGGGAAACGCCTGGGGGTTGCGCAGCACCGCATGCGATTGCGGGAACGGCGGATCGACCGTGAGCAGCCGCGCATGCGGATCGCGCTTGTAGCCGGAGGTGCCCTCGCCCTCGACGAAATACATATAGGCGTCGCCGTCCTTGAGGGACGGCACGAAGATCGCCCAATGGCCGTTGCCGATCGGCGCGAGACGGCAGCTCGCATCCTGCGCCCAGTCGTTGAACGGGCCGGAGACGTAGATGGCGGTCGCGTGCGGCGCGAACACGCGGAACGTGGCGCCGCCGGTCACCAGGGTGCCGCCCATGGGAGCCTGGAGAAGATGCATCTGCCTGAGTGAGATCCTGAGGCCTTCGGGGAATGGCGGCAGCGTAACAGGTTCGAGCAGCATATCCATCGCGGTCACTCTCCCCCGGTACTCAGAACAGACGCGCGCCATTCGGCACGGCCCTGTCGGGCTGGAACAGCACGACGTTGCCCTCTTCATCGGGAAAGCCGAGCGTCAGCACCTCGGACATGAACTTGCCGATCTGGCGCGGCGGGAAGTTGACGACGCCGGCGACCTGGCGGCCGACCAAGGTCGCCGGATCATACAGCGCAGCGATCTGGGCGCTGGAGCGGCGGGTGCCGATGCCGGGGCCGAAGTCGATCGTCAGCTTCAGCGACGGCTTGCGGGCTTCGGGATAGGCCTCGGCCGCGACGATGGTGCCGACGCGGATGTCGACGGCCAGGAACTGGTCGAAGCTGATGGGGGCCGCCGCTGGTGCCGTGGGGTCGTGGGACAGATGCATGGCGGCCTCATCGAACGCAGGACTGGCCGCGGGGAAGGCGTGGTTCCCGGCGCGGCTCGGAATGGAGATTCCTCAACCGGATCAATTTCTAATCGCCAGCTCGGGCGGTGACAATGCACCGTCCTGGGGACGGCGTCCCGCGCACACGACTGGCCGGCCCGGTGTGGCGGATGGGTCGCAGGCCGAGCAAGGCAACGCCGTCGTCTCGGCGGCCCTGCGCGGCTCCGACACCCTCCGCTGTCGTCCCTGCGAACGCATGCGAACGCAGGGACCCATAACCGCAGGACGATGTCGCGACGCGAGCCGGCACGGCTTGCGCAAGCTAACGACCGACACGGAGTATGGATCCCGGGTCAGCGCCCCGCCGCCGCCTCGCGCCGTCGCGGCTTGCCCGGGACGACAGCGGAAGGTGGCGAAAGAGCTGAGGTCCAGCAGACCGCGCTCCGCACATGGACCCTGAGTCATGCTCTTCGAGACCATGCACGCTCTATCCTCGGTCATTGCGAGGAGCGAAGCGACGAAGCAATCCAGGGCGGCATCCGTGGCCCTGGATTGCTTCGCTGCGCTCGCAATGACGCGGTGAGAGCGTGCGTTAGCTGGTAGCCCGCATGAGCGCGGCGATATCCGGGGTCGTACGTGCTGTATCGGAGAACCCGGATGTCGCTGCGCTCATCCGGGCTACGGCTTCACGCATTCTCCAGATGACACGCCACCCACTGATCCTCGCCCTTGTGCCTGAGCTCCGGTGCTTCGCTGCGGCAGCGGTCGAACGCGAGGGGGCAGCGGGTGTTGAAGCGGCAGCCTTTCGGCGGATTGACCGGGCTTGGGACGTCGCCCTTGAGGATGATGGGGGTGCGCTCGGCGCCGGGCTCGGGGATGGGCACGGCTGAGAGCAGCGCCTTGGTGTAGGGATGGCCAGGCGCGGCAAAGATCTGCTGCCTCGGCGCCATCTCGACGATCTTGCCGAGATACATCACGGCGACGCGGTGCGTCATGTGCTCGACGATGGCGAGGTCGTGGCTGATGAACAGCAGCGCCAGGCCAAACTCGCGCTGCAAATCCTGCAGCAGGTTGACGATCTGCGCCTTGACGGAGACGTCGAGCGCGGAGACCGCCTCGTCGCAGACGATCAGCTCGGGCTTGGCGGCGAGTGCGCGGGCGATGCCGATGCGCTGGCGCTGGCCGCCGGAGAATTCGTGCGGCCGGCGGTTCACGGCATCGCGCGGCAGCCGCACGATCTCCATCAGCTCGGCGATGCGGGCGTCGCGCTCGGCCGCGTCCTTGGCGAGGCCGAAATTGTTGATCGGCTCGGCGAGGATGTCGCGGATCCGCATGCGCGGGTTGAGGCTGGAGAACGGATCCTGGAACACGACCTGGACGCGGCGGCGCATCTCGCGCAGGCTGCCCGGGCCGAGATCGTCGATGCGCTTGCCGTCGAGCACGATCTGGCCGGCGGTGATGTCGAACAGCCGCAGGATGGCGCGGCCGACGGTCGACTTGCCACAGCCGGATTCACCGACCAGCGACAAGGTCTCGCCGCGCGCGATCTCGAACGAGACGCCGTCGACCGCGTGCACCTTGCTCTTGCTGCGGCCGAACAGGCCGCTGCGGATCGGAAAATGCTTCTTGAGGTCGTTGACCTGGAGCAGCGGCATGGTCATGCGGCGGCCTGCTCCTTCGCGGCGAAATGGCAGGCGGCGATGTGGTGCGGTGCCTTCTGCTCCAGCCCCGGCGCATATTGCCGGCAGACGTCGGTGGCGAGCGCACAGCGGCCGGCGAACACGCAGCCCTCGATGCGCTGCTTCAGGTCCGGCACCTGGCCGGGAATCTCGGCGAGGCGCTTCGTCTCCCCCGACAGCGACGAGCCGAGCTTCGGCAGCGCGCCGAGCAGGCCCTGCGTGTAGGGATGGCGCGGCGAGCGGAACAACTCCTTGACCGGGGCCTCCTCGACCTTGCGGCCGGCATACATCACCATCACGCGCTCGGCGACTTCGGCGACGACTCCGAGATCATGGGTGATCAGGATGATCGCGGCGCCGACGCGCTGCTTCAATTCCAGCATCAGCTTCAGGATCTGCGCCTGGATGGTGACGTCGAGCGCGGTGGTCGGCTCGTCCGCGATCAGGAGCTTAGGATTGCAGGCCAGCGCCATCGCGATCATCACGCGCTGGCGCATGCCGCCCGATAATTGATGCGGATATTCGCGGACGCGGCGTGCCGGCTCGGGGATGCCGACGAGGGTCAGCATCTCGACCGCGCGCGCCTCGGCCTGCGCCTGGTCGAGGCCCTGATGCAGCCGCAAGGTCTCGCCGATCTGGCGGCCGACGGTCAGCACCGGGTTGAGGCTGGTCATCGGCTCCTGGAAGATCATCGAGATGTCGTTACCGCGGAGCTGACGCATTTCGCGGTCGGAGAGCGTCAGGATGTCCCTGCCCTCGAGCTTGATCGAGCCCGCGATCTTGCCGGGCGGTTCCGGGATCAGGCGCATCATCGACATCGAGGTCACGGACTTGCCGCAACCGGATTCGCCGACGATGGCCAGCGTCTCGCCGGGATTGACGTAGAACGACACACCGTCGACGGCGCGGTTGATGCCGGAGGGCGTGCGGAAGTGCACCTGCAGGTTCTCGACCTCGAGCAATGGCATCATTTCAGCTCCTGGCGAGAGATCGAGGCCGCATGTTGGCCACGCGCAGAATCGTAGCCCGGATGAGCCGACGACTGCGCCCGCAGGGCGGAGGCGGACGCGACATCCGGGTTCTCACGCACCGTCACTGGTGAACCCGGATGTCGCTGTCGCCGACGCCGAAGAGGCGTCGGCTGGCGCTCATCCGGGCTACAAGGAGCCGGCGCCGAGACCGGCGCTGCACGTTGGCCAGCCTCTCGGCTTCTCAAAAGTCCGTTCATGGGCTCTTCGCCATGCGCGGGTCGAGCGCGTCGCGGAGGCCGTCGCCGACGAGGTTCACGGCGAGCACGGTGACCGAGAGGAACGCGGCGGGGAAGAACACGATGTAGGGCTTGACCTGCCAGAGCGCGCGGCCCTCGGCCATGATGTTGCCCCAGGACGGAATGGTCGGCGGCGTGCCGGCGCCGATGAAGGACAGGATGGCCTCGGTGATCATCGCGCTGGCGCAGATGTAGGTGGCCTGCACCAGCATCGGCGCCGTCGTGTTCGGCAGGATGTGGCGCAGGATCACCATCGGCGTGCGCGTGCCCGAAGCGACGGCGCCGTCGACATAAGGCTGCTCGCGCAAGGAGAGCACGACGCCGCGCACGAGGCGCGCGACGCGCGGAATCTCGGCGATGGTGATGGCGAGAATGACGTTGCCGACGCTGCCGCGGGTCAGCGCCATCAGCGCCACGGCGAGCAGGATCGGCGGGATCGACATCAGCCCGTCCATGCAGCGCATCAGGACGCCGTCCGCCCAGCGCACGAAGCCGGCGACGAGGCCGATGGTGAGACCGATCAGCGACGCCGCCAGCGCGACCGACAGGCCGACGGTGAGCGACACACGGGTGCCGTAGAGCACGCGCGAATAGATGTCGCGGCCGAGCGCGTCGGTGCCGAACCAGAAATCCGCCGACGGCAGCCGCGTGCGCTTGGCTGGCGCGATGGCGGTGGGATCAACGGTGAACAGGAACGGCGCGAACACGCCGATGATGACGAGCAGCAGCAACAGCGCGCCGCCGATCGCGACCGTCGGATGGTTGCGCAGGAAGCCGATGGCGCCGCGCCGGATTTTCGGCGCGACCATCAGGTCCGGCAGAGCGGGCGCGATGACGAGGCCCGGCGGCGGAGACGTTGTGGTCGTGGCGGTCAATAGCGGATCCTCGGGTCGACCAGGGTGTAGGTGATGTCGATCAGGAGATTGACGAGCACGTAGACGAAGCTGAAGAGCAGCACGATGCCCTGGATCACCGGATAGTCACGGCGCAGGATGGCGTCGATGGTCAGCCGTCCGAGGCCGGGGATGGCGAACACGCTCTCGGTGACGACGGCGCCGCCGATCAGAAGCGCGATGCCGATGCCGACCACGGTGACGATCGGCACCGCGGCGTTCTTCAGCGCATGGATGAACAGGATGCCGCCCTGCCCCAGCCCCTTGGCGCGCGCGGTGCGGATGTAGTCCTGCTGCAGCACTTCGAGCATGGCGGCCCGGGTGATGCGCGCGATCAGTGCGATGTAGACGCAGCCGAGCGCCACCGAAGGCAGGATCAGGTTCTGCAGCCAAGGCCAGAATCCTTGCGCGAGCGGCGTATAGCCCTGCACCGGCAGCCAATCGAACTTCAAGGCAAAGACATAAGCCAGGATGTAGCCGACCACGAACACCGGCACCGAGAAGCCGAACACGGCAAATGCCATGATCACCCGATCGATCCAGGTGCCCGCCTTCCACGCCGCGACGACGCCGAGCGGCACCGCGACGATGATGGTGAGACACAGGGTCACCATCATCAGCGACAAGGTCGGCTCGATGCGCTGGGCGATCAGCGCCGACACCGGAAGACTGGTGAAGATCGAGGTGCCCAGATCGAAATGCAGCAGGCGCCACACCCAGCTGCCGAACTGGACCAGGAAGGGCTGGTCCAGTCCGAGATTGGCTCTGATGCGCTCGACGTCGGCGGGGCTCGCCTGGTCGCCGGCAATGATCACGGCCGGATCGCCCGGCGCGATGTAGAGCAGGCTGAAGACGAACAGCGCGACGATCGCCATCACCGGCAATGTCGACAGCACGCGTCGGAGCGCATAAGCGAGCATGAGGTGTCTTTCGCCCGAGAACATGCTGCGTTTCCTCGGAAACGCAGCATGTTCTCATCCCTTATGTTTTGAGCATGATCTTGTCGGAAAACCGGTGCCCACTTTTCCGGATCATGCTCTACGCCGTCTTCGACACGCCCCAGAACAGCGGGATCGGCCCCTTGGTCACGCCGGAGACGGTCTTGCGCCACGCGGTGTAGCCGAGGAAGAACCCGGTGGGTGCGAACACCACGTCGTCGATCGCGGCCTTGTTGATGCGCGCGGCAACCGCCTTCTCCTCGTCGAGCGACTTGGCGGCGAACCAGTTGGTGATCTCCGTCTCCACCGGCTCGCTGGTCGGCCAGCCGAACCAGGCCTTGTCGCCATTGGCGCGCAGCGCGGTGTAGGCGGCCGGGTTGATGCAGTCGGCCCCCGCATGCCAGGTGTGGAACATGTGCCAGCCGCCTTGCGCGGGCGGTGTCTTCTGGGCGCGGCGGGCGCCGACGGTGCCCCAGTCGGTGGCGACGAAGTCAACATTCATGCCGAGCTTCTTCAGGAGATCCGCGGTGACGTCGCCGAACGCCTTGGTGATCGGCTGGTCCTGCGCGACGACGCAGGTGATCGGCTCGCCCTTGTAGCCGGCCTCCTCGAGCAGCTTCTTGGCGCCGGCGAAATCGCGCTTGCCCTTGAGGATGTCACCGCCGGCCTCGGTGTAGAGCGGCGTGTCCGGCGTGAAGAAACCGGGCAGCGGCTTCCACAGCGCGTTGTCGTCGCCGACCAGCGCGCGCATGTAGTCTTCCTGGCTCAGCGCCATCAGGATCGCCTGGCGCGCCTTCACGTTGTTGAACGGCGCGTGCAGATGATTCATGCGGAACGAGCCGACATTGCCGAGGGGATCGCCGATGTCGACGCCGATGTTCTTGTTGCTCTTCAGAACGGGCACCAGATCGGTGATCGGGTTCTCCCACCAGTCGACCTCGCCGTTCTGCAGCGCGGCGGCGGCCGTCGCCGGATCCGGCATGATCACCCACTCGACGCGATCGACCAGCACCTTCTTGCCGCCGGCAAGCCACACCGGCTTTTCCTCGCGCGGCACGTAATCGGTGAACTTCTCGAACACGGCTTTCGCGCCGGGCACCCACTCGCCCTTGGCGAATTTGAACGGGCCGGAGCCGACATATTCGGTCATCTGCTTGAACGGATCGGTCTGCGCGATGCGCTCGGGCATGATGAAGGCGCACGGCGCGTTGCCCTTGCCGAGCGCGAACAGCATCTTCGGGTAAGGCTGCTTCAGCACCCATTTGAAGGTCTTGTCGTCGACCGCGGTGAGTTCGTTCTGGATGGCCTTGAGCATCAGGCCCATCGGGTCGCGCGCCGACCAGCGCGTGAGGCTGGCGACGACGTCCTTGGCGAGCACCGGCGTGCCGTCGTGAAATTTCAGGCCGGGGCGCAGCTTGAAGGTCCAGGTCAGGCCATCGGACGAGACCTCCTCGGACTCCACCATCTGGCGCTGCGGCACGAACTGGTCGTCGATGCCGTACAGCGTGTCCCACACCATCGCGGCCGCGTTGCGCACGACATATTGCGTGCCCCAGATCGGATCGAAATTGGCGAGATTGGCCTGCGGGACAAAACGCAGCGTGCGTGCGGCCGCACCTTGCGCAATCGCCGGCGCCGCAAACCCCGTCAGAGCCAGGCCACCCGCGCCCGCCAATCCCTTCAATACCGTTCTGCGATCCATGTTCTCTCCTTATGCAACGTGCCTGAGTTCAATTGCCGAAATTGTAAGCAAACGCCATGCCATGCGCGTGGAGTGCATTCATTTGAACGCAAATGAGGCATCGGGCGCAAGAGCCCTGCTCTCTCCTCTCGTCATTCCGGGGCGCGCGTAGCGCGAGCCCGGAATCCATAGCCACAGACCGCTGTGTGGGGCATGGAGGTGATGACATCTCGTCTCACGACATCGGCCTGTGGTTATGGATTCCGGGCTCATCGCTGCGCGATGCCCCGGAATGACGGAGGATAGAGAGGCGCCACGCATCACTCTTTCTGCACCGGCGAACCATCCGCCATCAGCGCCGTGCCCTTGCGCTCGACGATCATGCCGTAGGCCTGCGGCTGGCGATGGACGTCGAAATTGAAGATCGTCTGCTTGTAGGAGTTGCACAGATCGAGGTCACAGCGCGCCAGCGCGATCTCGTCGCCCTTGGTGGCGCAGGCGGCCACGATCTCGCCCGAGGGGGCGATGATGCAGCTGCCGGCGATGTGGTCGATGCCCTCCTCGATGCCGCCCTTGGCGACGCCGATCACCCAGGTGCCGTTCTGATAGGCACCGGACTGCATCACGAGGCGGTTGTGGAACAGCGAGAGGTCGTCATGCTCCGGCGCGGGCGGATTGTGCACCGGCGTGTTGTAGCCGATCAGCACCATCTCCACGCCCTGCAATCCCATCACGCGATAGGTCTCGGGCCAGCGGCGGTCGTTGCAGATCGCCATGCCGATGACACCGCCGAACGCATTCGCCACGCCGAAAGACTTCCCCGGCTCGAAATAGCGCTTTTCCAGATGCTGGAACTTGCGCCACGGCTCGTGCTCGGCATGTCCCGGCAGATGCACCTTGCGGTATTTCGAGACGATACGCGCGTCCTTGTCGACGAGAATGGCGGTGTTGTAGCGGCGCACGATGCCGTCTTCGATCGTGAGCTCGGCATACCCCAGGCAGAAGCCGATGCGCAGCTCCTTCGCGAGCGCGAACAAGGCCTGCGTGTCCCGCCCCGGCATCTCGCGCTCGAAATAGAGATCGATCTCGGCCTGATCGGCCATGTACCAGCGCGGGAAGAAGGTCGTCAGCGCGAGCTCGGGATAGACGATCAGGTCGCAGCCATTGGCGTGCGCCTGTCGCATCAGCGCGCTCAGCCGCGCAACCACCGCGGTCCTCGTCTCGCTCTTGGCAATCGGGCCGAGCTGACCAATGGCGACGTTGACGAAGCGCGGCATCATTCTGTTCCTTATTTCGGAACGAACCTGTCGTTCCGTCGGCGCGCAGCTCTTGCACCGATCATGCCACGCAGCCCCGCCAGCGCAAGCATCTCATTCGCGAATGCCAGGCGCGTAGCCGAACGCCGCCGCAGGCTCGGCCGCGGTCTCGACCCACACGCTCTTCACCTGCGTGTATTCATAGAGCGCCTCGACGCCGGAGGAGCGGCCATGGCCGCTGTTGTTGTAGCCGCCGAACGGCGAAGCGACGTTGATGGTCTTGTAGGCGTTGATCCAGAACGTGCCGGCCTTGACACCAGCTGCAACGCGGTGTGCGCGCGCGACGTCGTTCGTCCAGACCGCACCGGCGAGGCCGAACTCGCTGTCATTGGCGATGGCGATCGCCTCCTCTTCGGTGTCGAAGCGGATCGCGGCGACGACGGGGCCGAACACTTCCTTCCGCGCGATGCCCATGGCGTTGGTGACGTTCTTGAGCACGGTGGGGCTGACGTAGTAGCCGCCGAACTGGGTCTCGCCATGACTGCCGGTGACGATCTCAGCCCCCTCCTCCGCGCCCTCGCGGATCAGCGACAGCACATGGTCATATTGCCTGGCGTTGTTGATCGGACCGACCTCGGTGTCAGGCGACAGCGGATTGCCGCATCTGATCTTGGCGGCGCCCTGCGCGACCAGATCGACGAAGCGGTCGTACACCGCGCTCTGCACCAGCAACCGCGAGCCGGCGACGCAGCTCTGGCCGGCGCCGCCGAAGATCGCGGCCTGCGCGCCAACCGCGGCGCGTTTCAGATCGGCGTCATCGAACACGATGTTGGCCGACTTGCCGCCGAGCTCGAGCACCGACGGCACGAGGCGCCGCGCCGCGGCTTCGCCGATCAGCCGCCCGGTCGGCACCGAGCCGACGAACACGACCTTCTTCACCGCGGGCTGCGCCAGCGCCGCCTGTCCGGTGGTGTGGCCGAAGCCGGCGAGCACGTTGACGACGCCTTTCGGCAGCCCCGCGCCTTCGGCGATCACCGCGAGCGCCAGCGAGGTCAGCGGCGTCAGCTCCGAGGGCTTGAGCAGCACCGCATTGCCCATGCTGATCGCGGGCGCGATCTGCCAGCCCGCGGTGAAGACCGGCGCATTCCACGGCGTGATCTGCAGCACCACGCCCATGGGCTCGCGGCGGGTGTAGTTGAGATGGCTCGTCGGCACCGGGATGACGTCACCGTGGAATTTGTCGGCCCAGCCTGCGTAGTACTCGAACATCTCCGCGACCTTGGCGACCTCGCCTCTGGTGTCGCGGATCGGCTTGCCCGCCGAGAGCGCTTCGAGCTGTGCGAGCGGCTCAGCATTGGCGAGGATCGCCCGCGCGATGGCCTGCATGATGCGGCCGCGGCCCGCGGCGGTTACCTTCGCCCATTCCGCCTGCCCGGCCGCTGCAGCCTGCGCCGCGGTCGCGGCGACATCGGCGCCGGCATCGGCATAGCTGAACAGCACCTTGCCGGTCGCGGGATCGTTCACGGTGACGGTCGCGCCAGTGCCGATGACGGGCTCGCCGCCGACATGCGAGCCGATGATCTCGACATCAGGCCAGAACGGCAGCGTGGCTGCGCGCAAACGGGGATCGATGAAATGGGTCATGGCACTCTCACGGCTTCGACTGAGGGCCGAGCTGCAGCTCGACGATGCGGTTGAAATCCTCGGGGTCCGCGATGCTGGCGGCGCTGTCGGCCCAGATGCGTGCGGTGTCGGCTGCGATCGGCAGCGCGAGGCCTAGCTCGCCGATGAACTGCGCCGCGAGCCTGACGTCCTTGCGCATCAGCTGCATGGTGAAGCCGGAATCGAACGCGCCGTTGAGGATCCAGTTGGGCACGTTGACGAGCGTCACGCCTGATCGTCCCGAGCCGGCGTTGAGCCCTTCGAGCAGCCGCTCGGCATCGACGCCAGCAGCATTGGCGATACGCAGCGCTTCCGCTGACGTGAGCAGATGCGCCGCGCAAAGCAGATTGTTCACGATCTTGGCGACGTTGCCGGCGCCGACGCTGCCGACATGCACGCGCCTGGCGCTCATGCGCTCCAGCACCGGCAGCACGCGCGCGAGATCGTCATCCTCGGCACCGATCACCATCGTCATCGTGCCGCTCGCCGCGCCCTTCGGCCCGCCACTGACCGGCGCATCGACGAAACCCATGCCACGGGTCTTGAGCAGCGCAGCCAGCCGGCGCGAGGTCTCGGGATGCGACGTCGAGGTATCGACGATCACGACGCCCGGCCGCGCATGGGCGAGAATGCCATCGGCGCCTTCCACAACATCAGCGACGATCTCCGCCGTCGGCAACGAGAGGATGACGATATCAGCGGCCGCGACGACCGCGCCGATGCCAGCGGCGATCGCGATGCCCTCGGCCGCCAGCGCCTCGCGCGTCGCTGCGAGCGCGTCATAACCGGTGACGGCGAAGCCCGCGCCCTTCAGCGTGAGCGCCATGCCGCGCCCCATATTGCCAAGTCCGATGATGCCGACCGCGCCCACGAGGCCTCCTGCCAGAATTGCCTCAGAAACGTAGCAGCCCGATTTCAGGGCAGACATCAGCAGTCCTCGGCGCTAGTGTTGCCCTCAGGTCAACACTCCCGGGGCGCCTCATGTCCGCGCTGCTCGATCATCACCGCCTGCACTATCTGCACGAGGCGATCCGGCTCGGCTCCCTCCGCGCCGCGGCCGAGGCGCTGGACGTCAACGCGTCGGTGATCAGCCGGCAGATCGCGCTGCTGGAAAAGGAGCTCGGGCTCACCCTGGTCGAGCGGCTGAGCAGGGGCATCCGCGCGACCGAGGCCGGCGCGCTGCTGGTCGAGCGCTTCCGGCACTGGCAGGCCGACCAGGCCGACACGGTTGCAAAACTCCGCGAGTTGCAGGGCCTCAAGCGCGGCCATGTCGACATCGTGCTCGGCGAAGGTTTCGTCAGCGACCTGATGTCCGGCCCGCTCGGCCGCTTCTGGCAACGCCATCCCGATCTCACGATGGCGTTCGATCTCGCCGGCACCAACGAGGTCGTCAACGCCGTCGCCGAGGACCGCTATCACATCGGCCTGGTGTTCAATCCCGGCGCCGACCCGCGCATCAGCATCGCCACCGCGAGCCGCCAGCCGCTCTGCGCGATCGTGCCGCCGGGTCATGTCCTGGCGCGGCTCGGCCGTCCGTTGCGGCTGCGCGAGCTCGCCGACCACCCGCTCGGCCTGATGCACCCAAGCTACGGCACCCGCCAGATCGTGGCGATGGCGGAGACCGCCGAGCGCATCGCTCTGTCACCGAAGCTCGCGACCAGCTCGATCAACGTGCTCCGCCACTTCGTCAAGAGCGGCCTCGGCCTGACGCTTCTCCCCGCCTTCTCGATCGCGGCCGATCTCGCCGACGGCTCGCTGGCCGCGCTGCCGATCGACAATCGCCAGCTGTCGTCGAGCGAAGCCTGCGTCATCACACGGCGCGGCCGCGAGCTGCCGCACGCCGCGGGCCAGCTGCTGCGCTTTCTCAGCGGCCAGATGCGGGCGTTCACAGCCGGCGCCGCTGACTGCAAGACCCCGACGCGCGCGCGGCGCTAGCCGCGTCCGCGACGATCGTTTTCAGTTGCGCGCCCGCTCCGGTTGCGGTTGGATGTTGCAAGCTCAGGAAGGAATCGCCATGCGCAAGCTTCTCGCGATCGCATTCAGCCTCTCGCTGACGACCGCTGCAATGGCGGAAAACTGCCAGATCGTCGGCAACCAGATCCTGTGCGACAATGGCGTGTCGGGACAGCGCATCGGCAACAACACCTATTGGAGCGACGGCTCCTCGTCGCAGCAGCTCGGACGCTTCACCTACAACAGCGACGGCACGAGCTCGCAACACATCGGCCATCGCAACTATGACAGCGATGGAACGTCGTCCGATACGATCGGCAATACGACCTACTTCAGTGACGGCACGTCCTGCCGGCGGCTCGGCAATCGCATCTCTTGCGACTAGTGCAGCGGGTCGCGAACTCTCTCCTGCGTGCCGGCATTGCTGCATCACACTTGCCGGCAACGACCCCTTATAGAGCCCCGCCCTAGAGCCCCGCCCCCTTGGCGATCGCCGCGGAGAACGAGCGGTCGAGAATCCCCGCGGCGTCGAGACGTTGCTTGATCAGGCCGGTCCGCGTGTACAGGTCGATCGTCGTCTGCTCGTCGGCCACGACGGCATCGTCGACCGGGACGATGCGCACTTTGGCCCGCTTCAGCCAGTTCAGCGGCACGGCCGGCGGGATGTTCATCAGCCGGCCCCAGGTCTCGGCGTAGCTCTCGACATTGCCGAGCGACCAGACCCGCGCCGCCGCGAGACGCTGCACGAAATCCTCCAGCGCAACGCGCTTGTCCTTGATCGCCGCGGGCGTGGCGACCTGGAAGCTCAGGCCTGGCGTCAATCCCTCGCCAGTGATGATGCGGCGTGACCTGAACAGCACCTCCTCCTGGCTGACATACGGCTCCCAGGTCGACCAAGCATCGACCGAGCCTTGCGTGTAGGCGACCTTGGCGTCCGCAGGCGACAGGAACACGAGCTGGATGTCGTTGGTGGTCCAGCCGCGCGACTCCAGGGCCGCAAGGACCAACTGGTGCCCGATCGAGCCGCGGCCGGTCGCGATCTTCTTGCCTTTCAGCTCGTCGAAGCTCTTGATGGTGGAGCTCTCCGGCACCAGCATCGCCAGCCCTTCCTGCGTCTGCCGGATCGCAGCGATCGCCTTGACCGGCACGCCCGAGGCAGCGGCGAAGGTGAACGGCGCGTCGCCCACGAGCCCGGTCTCGATCGCGCCGGCGCCGAGGGCTTCCAGCAGCGGCGCGGCCGCGACGAACTCCTTCCACTCGATGGTGTAGGGCACGTCCTTGAGCACGCCCGCCGCCTCCATCACGGCGCGGGCATTGCCCTTCTGGTCGCCGACGCGCAGGGTAACCTGCGCGACCGCCGAGGCTGACAATGCGAGCAACAGGCCCGCGGCGAGGAGAACGCGCTTCATTCCGCCGCCACTCCCTTCGCGCCCTGCCGGCGGGCGATCAGTTCGCGCGTCGCCGGCATCAGCTCGCGGCCATATTCGATGGCATCGATCAGCGGATCGAAGCCGCGGATCAGGAAATGGCTGATGCCGAGATCGTAATAGTCGCCGAAGACCTCGGCGACCTGCTCGGACGTACCGACCAGCGCCGTGGTGTTGCTGTTGGCGCCGGTGAGCTTGGCGATCTCCGTCCACAGCCGCTTGTCGACGCGCTTGCCCTGTTCGGCAATCGCGAGCAGGCGCTTCGCGCCATCCGTGGCGTGACCATCGGCCGGCTTGCGATAGCCAGTCTGGTCCTGCAATGCGGTCGCGCGTTCCAGAATATCCTGCGCCTTGGCCCAGGCCTTCTCCTCGGTGTCGGCGAGGATCGGCCGCACCGACAGCGAGAAGCGCGGCGCCGGCCGGCCGTGCCTCGCGGCGGCTGCGCTGACACGGGCGACCTGCTCGCGCACCTGCGCATAGGATTCGCCCCACAGCGCATAGGTGTCGGCATGCCGGCCCGCCACGTCGATCGCGGCGTCGGATGCACCACCGAAATAGATCCGGATGCCCTCCTTGCGATAGGGCTTCACCTGCGCAAACGCATTCTCGACCTGATAGTACTTGCCGGCATAGGCGAACGGCTTCTCGCTGGTCCATTCCGCGCGCACGATGTCGAGGAACTCGGCCGTGCGGGCGTAGCGCTCCTCCTTGTCATCCAGCGTGTTGCCGTCCTGGCGCAGCTCGGTGGCGTTGCCGCCGGTGATGACGTGCAGCGCGACACGCCCCCGCGAGAACTGGTCGAGCACGGCGAACTGCCGCGCCAGCAGGGTCGGCGAGGTGAAGCCCGGCCGCTGCGCGATCAGCACGTTGAGCTTCCCGGTCACGCCGAGCACATGCTGGGCCACTTGCAGGCTGTCGGGCGAGGTCGAGTGGAACGCCAGCAGCGCGCGGTCGAAACCGGCATTCTCATGCGCCTTCGCCACCGTCTCGATGTGTACGGGATCGAGCACCGGCCCTTTGCGGACGACCGTCTCGGACGAGTTGTTGTTGGAAATGAAGCCGATGAATTCGATCTCGGACATGGGTCCTCTCTCCTGCTGCTCTCAAAGTCCAAGGGCCAGACGGCCGGCGGCGATCCGCGTGGCGTCGTCCTGCGGGGTGTGCACGCGGCCGCACAGCACATCGCGATAGTGACGCTCCAACGGGTTGGCGCGGCTGAGCCCGTGATTGCTCGACAGCGACAGCGCGTCCTCGACTGCGGCGACCGCGTTGTTGGTCACGGTGAGCTTGATGATGTTGCCCTCGACCGGGCTGACCACGCGCCCCTCGTCGAAGTCATCAGCGACGCTGTCGATCAGCCGCGCATTGACCTGCAGCCGCGCCTCGATCGCGCCCAGCACCTCCTGCGCGCGGGCCAAGGTCGCCAGCGGTGCACCGAGACTCGACGGCGTCCGCGTCTTGAGGAAGTCGACGATCCAGTTGCGCGCGGCCCGGGCGACACCGTCATAGATCGCACCGACGAAGGCGGCATGGACCAGCGCCTGCGCCGGATCCTGCACGCGCCAATCTTCCGGCTTGCGCAGCTCGATCTCGTGGTCGAGCGGGATCACGACGTCCTCGAATACGACGTCGTGGCTGCCGCTGGCGCGCAGGCCGAGATGATCCCAGGTCTCGACGATGCTGATACCGGGAAGGCCTGCCTGCACCAGGAACAGGCCGAGCCGCGGCTCCGCCTCGTCTGTCTTCGCCCACACCGCGTACCAGCTCAGGATCGGCGCGCCGGTCGAATAGATCTTGTGGCCACTCAGGCGCCAGCCGGTCTCCATCCGCCGCGCGGTCGTCTCAGGCAGGCCGCCGCGCGAAGGCGAGCCCAGCGCCGGCTCGACGCGGAACGCATTGATCAACGCGCCGCGCTCGATTGACTCCCGCGCCAGCTTGCGCGCAATCCGCGGCGGATAGTCTTGGTGCCGCGCCATCACGAAGTGCTGGATATAGTGCATCGCCAGTACCAGCGCCGTCGACGGATCGGCCTCGGCGATGATCCCGAGCACACGCGCCGTGAGGCGTGCGCCCGCACCGTGTCCGCCCAACGCCGTCGGCACCGTCAGCGACAGCAGACCCGCCTCGAACAGATCCTGAAAGTTCTGGAACGGAAAGCTGCGGTCGCGGTCATGCGCCGGTGCTCGCGCGGCAAAGATCGGCACCAGCCGGCGCGCCCGTGCGATCAGCTCGTTCTCCGCACCGGCCTGGCGCTGCGCGATACTTTCGATAGCGGCTACCATGTTGCTGCCAATCCGAGCAGCCCGAGGATCTGCCGGCGCAGATCGGCGAGATGCGGATCGCCGCGATGTCGCGGATAGGGCCTGTCCACGACGATGTCGGCCTTGATCCGTGCCGGACGGTCGCTGAGCACGACCACGCGGTTGGCGAGCACCAGCGCCTCCTCGACGTCGTGGGTGACGAGCAGCGTGGTAAATCCCTTGCGCTGCCACAGCGCCACGAGCTCGCTCTGCATCGCGATCCGCGTCAGCGAATCGAGCTTGCCGAGCGGCTCGTCGAGCACCAGCACCTTCGGATCGTTGACCAGCGCCCGCGCCAGTGCCACGCGCTGCGCCATGCCGCCGGACAACTGATGCGGATAGGCATTGCGGAAGTCCGTGAGGCCGACGAGATCGAGCGCCGCATCGACGCGATGCCGCTGCTTCTTCAAGATGCCCTGCGCTTCGAGCCCGAGCGCGACATTGTCCCACACCGTGCGCCATGGAAACAGCGTCGGATCCTGGAACACGACGACACGCGAGGGATGCGGCCCCCTGATGCTGATGTCGTCCTCGCGCAGCACGCCGCCGCGCGGTTTGTCGAGGCCGGCGATCAGGCGCAGCAAGGTCGACTTGCCGCAACCCGAGGGCCCGAGCAGGGCTACGAACTCGCCGGGCTCGACGATCAGGCTGACATCGTCCAGCACCTTCAGCTCGGTGCCGTCGATGTCGAAGGCATGGTCGACATGTGCGATGTCGATCGCAGCCCCCGGGAACGACGTTCTTACGGTTTCCGCGACGGCTACCATTTGACGACACCCTTCTGCCAGACCAGCACGCGGTCTCGGGTCTTGAACAGCAGCGTGATCGCGCCCGAGCACAACAGCGACATCACCAGCAGCGCCGCGTACATGTTGGCGTAGGCGGCCCAGCCCTGCGCCCATTGCAGGTACCAGCCGAGACCGGCCTTGACGCCGATCATCTCGGCGACGACGAGCACCGCGAAGGAGGCGCCGAGCCCCATGAACAGGCCGACGAACACGTGAGGCAGTGCGGCAGGGATCGCGACCTTCAGCACCAGGAACGACGGCTTGGCGCCGAGTGTGCGCGCTACGTCGTAATAGGCGCTCGACACGCTGGCGACGCCCGACCAGGTCAGCACCGTCACCGGAAAGCCGGTGGCGAGTGCGATCAGGAAGGTCGATGCGCTCCAACTGGTTGGAAAAGTGAAGAACGCGATCGGCAGCCACGCCGTTGCCGGCAGCGGCCCGATGAAGCGCAGCACCGGGTGCACCCAATAGCCGATCCGTGTCGACCACCCGATCGAGACGCCGGTGACGAAGCCTAAGGTGGCGCCGATGACGTAGCCGCCGAGCTGCAGCTTGACCGAGGCCCAGACACTGTCGAGCAGCTTCGGCAGGTCGTCGGTGTAGACCTCGATGATCGCCTGCGGCGGCGGAAAGAACGGCAGCGGCAGCCAGGCGAATTTTGCGGTGGCGAGCTCCCAGAGCGACAGGAAGACGCCGAGCACGATCAGCCAGGGGCTGCGCCGGCGGATCGCATCGCCGGCCCGCCCCAGACGCGAGGCCGCAATGCCGGCCACGAGCACGAGCGAGGCAACGACGAAGGCCGCGATGGCGACATCCGTCGTGCGCGACCAGTCGCCGACGTCCTCGCGCACCAGGCAGGATGCACCGAACGCCGCCCACGCCAGCACCGCGGCAATGACCGGCGCCGCCTCGCGGAGCTTGTCAGTGAGCCCGGTGCTCCGTTCGATCTCGCTGGTGGCAACGTCAGACAGAGAAAATGTCGACATAGATGCGCTCTGCAAATTTGTTGGTGTCGGTGCTCGGCTTGAACACGGAAACGACCTTCAGGTCGTCGGCATAGGCCTTCAGCTCCTGCTTGAGCGCAGGGCCATGCGGATGGTGACGGTGGGTGTGATAGCGCACCATGCCTTCGAGGTCGGCGAGCGTCGCCTGCTTCGGCGCATAGGCCTGGAACGATTTGGCCGCGTCGCCCGGGTTCTGAGCCGTGAACATCGCGGCATCGAGCAGCGCCTGGGTGATGGCGCGGCCGACCTGCGGCTCCTCGCGCACCAGGCTGCCGCGCAGGCCGAGGATGCAGCACACCCGGTTCTGGTACTCGCCATCGAGATTGGACGCGACCTCCTGGTAGGACGGATCCTTGAGCCAGAGATAGGCGAGCGGATCGGAGGCGAGGAACGCCTGCACCTCGCCCTTGTCGGCTGCGACGTTGACGACGGCGCCCGGATAGACGCGCCAATCGACATCCTTGACCGGGTCGATGCCGAGCCGCGCCAGCTGGATCGAGAAGAAATTCTTGTCCGGCCCGCCGAGGTCACCGACCGCGACCGCCTTGCCCTTGAGATCGGCGAGCCTGGTGATGCCGGCATCATTGCGCGCGAGCACCCGCATGCAACCGCCATGCGTGCCGGCAGCGATCTTGACGTCGAACCCCTGCTCCAGCGGCTTCAGCCAGCGTAGCGCCATGCCGAGACCGGCATCGCTCTTGCCGGTCGCGATCGCCTCGAGCAGCTGATCGGTCGAGCCGCTGTAGTTGATCAGCTCGACATCGAGATTGTACTTCTTGAAGAAGCCCTGGTCGATCGCAACAGGAACCGGAGTCAGGCAGACCGCACCCGCATTCCAGGACAGTTTCAGCTTGCGCGGCGCGCCGGTCAGCGGCGCTCCTTCGGCCGCCGCCCTGCAGATTGGAAACTGCGAGAGATCAATCTCGGCCGCGGTTCGCAACGACAGCGCCTGCGCAGCGAGGCCGCCGAACGGCGCCACCAAGGCCGCACCGGCGCCTGCCTGCAACAGTCGGCGCCTGCTCAGCGCAGCTGTCTTTTCAGTGTTGTCCATCACCCTCTCCTGCCGACGACGCTCCGCCGACGCGCTGGCGCGTGACGCCCACACTCCGCCGCGGATAGCATCGATGTCTGTTTGAACGAGCGCTTTCGTCAACGCCCCAATGACGGACAAATGATGCGTTCGCATGTGCACATCGTCAATGAAATGGATTTTCGAATGTGGCGCAGCGGCGAACGAATATCTCCACCCACGACGATGTTCACAAAGCAATCAGTTCGTCGCCAGGTCCCGGAAGTCGGATCATCCCGCCCTGCGATCGGAATCGCGCCCCGCCAGGCGACGATGATAGCGCCCTGTTCTCGCCGCGATCCGTTGCCGAAGAAGAATTCAGTCGAACGGATCAGCAATGCTGAGGGAGAGATTCGTGCAGGCCCTGCACCTATAACAATTCTATCGCGCGGTCGCTTTCGACGACACATGTTCGACAACAATCTTGATTTTCTTGGAACAACATCGATCGGAACAACGCAACAAATAGAATATTTGTCTTTCCGACGTCGGCCAATGTTTTACGTGCTAGCATCGGAACGTTACGTATCATCAGTGCTCGCGAGAAAAGGCATCTTTGCATGAGCCGTTTTCCAGAACGACACATGATCATCGTCGGCGGCGGAGCCTCCGGTGTTCTCTTGGCCTATCAGCTGCTGCAGCACCCCGACTCGGATGTCCGGGTCACCCTGATCGAGAAGCGTTCGGAGATCGGCCGCGGGCTTGCCTATCACACCGGCAATGCCGATCACCTTCTCAACGTGCGTGCCGCCAACATGAGCGCGCTGCCTGACGATCCCGACCATTTCTGGCGCTGGCTGTCGACGCAGGAGCATGGCGAGCGGCTTTGTCCAGATCCCTTCTGCTTCGTGCCGCGCCGCGTCTATGGCGACTACATCGCCAGCTTGATCGCACCGCATCTCGCCGAGGCGGACGGCGCGCGGCGCCTCACCATCATCCGCGGGGAATGCGTCGCCGTCAGCGAGGGCCGCAGCGGCGTGACCGTCAGCCTGGCCGACGGCACACGCCAGCTCGGTGATGTCGCCGTGCTCGCCACCGGGCACGACGCTGCAATCCCGCGCTCGGCCTGGCATGCCGACCCCTGGATCTCGCCCTCCGTTCCCGGGTTCAGCCAGGATGCGACGGTGCTGATCCTGGGCACCGGCCTGACGATGGCGGACTACGTGCTGTCGCTGCTGCGCGCAGGCCATCGCGGTCCGATCGTCGCGATGTCGCGACGCGGCCTGATGGCGAGGGGGCATCGGCGCATCAGTCCCTGCAAAATCAGCGAGGACGAGGTTCCGTTTGGCGCCAAAGGCAGCACGCTGTTGCACTGGTTCCGTCAGCGCATTGCCGCTCATATCGCGGAAGGCGGCGACTGGCGTGGTGTCATTGACGCCGTCAGGCCGTTCAGTCACCGTCTGTGGCACGAATTGCCGCAGGCGTCCAAGCGCGCCTTCCTGGAGCATGCGCGGGCGTGGTGGGATGTCCATCGGCATCGGATGGCGCCGGAGGTCGAGGAGCGCGTCGCAAGAGCAATCGCGGACGGGCAGTTGCGCATTGCGGCGGCAAAGCTGGTCAAGATCGCCGGCGGTACCATTGGCGGACGGGCGCATTATCGCCGTCGTGGCCGCAGCGAGATCGAAACCTTGGAGGTCAGTGCGGTGATCGACTGCACGGGGATCGTCAGGGATCCCCGGGCCACCGCCAATCCGGCCGTCCGCAGCCTGTTCGACCAGGGGCTGGCGCGCTGCGATCCGCTGCGGATCGGCATCGAGGTCACGGCCGATTGCGCCGTCGTCGGCGCCGACGGTGCCCCCTCGCAACGCCTGTTCGCGATCGGCCCGCTGACCCGCGCTGCGTTCTGGGAAATCATGGCGATCCCCGATATCCGCAGCCAATGCGCCGCGCTCGCCGGCAAGCTGCTACAGGGCCGGCCGATCGTGGTGCCGGCGCTGGATGCGCCGGCCCTCGCGGCGGCTCCGGATCACCAGGCTGCGATGTAGGTGCCCTTGAAGCGGGTCTGCAGGAACGCCTTGACCGGCTCGGACTGATAGGCCTCGATCAATTGCCTGACCCAGGCCTTGTCTTTGTCCTCCTCGCGCACCGCAGGGATGTTGAGCCACGGCCCTTCGGCATTCTCGCGTGCGATCGCATCCTTGGCCGGATTGAGCCCGGCCTGGACAGCGTAGTTGTTGTTGATCGCGACCAGGGCGACGTCTGCGAGCGCGCGCGGCAGCTGGGCCGCATCGAGCTCGACGAAGCGCAGCTTCTTCGGATTGTCGGAATCGACACCGGGGGACACCGTCCCGCATGTCGCTTGCGCTCATGCGGGCTACGATGGCTACGACCTCATTCGCGATGAAACACCAGCGTCCGCAGCTCGATGCTCTCGCGCGGCGGCGCATCAGCCGGCGTCGTCGGATCGACGAAAGCTGTATGCGGCCCAAAGCGCGTGCGCCCGTCGGTCGCCGAATCGTAGCATTTCAGCAGCAGCGCCTCGTCGGCGGTCATCTCCGGGAAATAGAACCAGCGATGCGCCGGGTTGTAGGTCACCGAATAGGTCTCCCCTTTTCGGTTAGGATAGATCAGGTCGGAGGCGACGAGATCATCTGGCGCGACGGTCGTCCCGTCGCACATCGCGAGCGGCGTATCGCGCAACGGTCCGATGATCGGCCGCCACAGATTGATCACCTGCACCCGTCCGCGCAACAGATCCTCCGCCTCGGCGCCGAGATGCTCGCGCACCCGGTTGGCGCCCGATGCCGCCGTCTGGTCCACGTGCACGCGCGTCGCCGGCTGGCGTGGCCCGCCATCACGAATATCCGCGGCCCCGGCCACGCGCTTGCGGACGGTGTGATCGAAGATGACGACGCGATCGGCGCGCAGGGTCGCGCGAATGAACGCCTCGGCCGCCGGGTAGTAGACGCTGCGGATTTCCTTCTCGCTCGTGAAGTCGCGCACGAATGTCGGGTGACGCACCAAGGCAAACCCCTCGCGATCGAGCGAGAACGATGGCGCGATCGGCCGGCCGTTGAACACCGGCACCTGGCGCGGCTCCGGCAGCGCCGTGGTTTTCGGCTCACCGGGCGGCGGATCGAACGCATAGGTGCGCGGCTTGGCCGAGGTCGGCGCCAGGTAGTTCAGCTCGGCGAGAACGAACGGCAGCGATTCGATTTTTCTCTCGACCAGGCTCATGGAGGTCTCCTGACATTTTTCATGCGATTGCATGTATCTTGGTCCGCCCGGAGGACAGCGGCAAGCTGGCCTCGAAAATAGCAACGCCCTGCTCTCCGCGGCCCTGCAGCTAGCATCGCTTGTCGTGCAGGGCCCGGGCGGTGGACGATTTATGCTTCTTGCAACGCGCGACTCCACAGCCGCACTCAGCCGCGGCGGATACGTCCCCTGGAGGTGACGAGTGCGCGGACCGCGCGTTCGGCTTCGCGCGCGGATGCAAAAGACTGCCCCTCCAGGCTGTCGAAGGCGCGTTCGGACGAGAAGAAGCTGAAGCCGCGCTCATCGCCCGTGACGATGCCGGCGGTGCGATTGTGGACCTCGATGACGAAGGCTGTCGACATGGCTGTTCGTTCGCCGCCTGCGCAGCGGCGCTCCTGTCTGATCTGCAGATTTTGGTAAAGGTGTCGCGTTCGGCTGCAGCGATCAGCAACAGGCCCCGGTCGCCGCGGAGAAGCAGCGTCCGGCGAGGCGCTTGCGCACCAGGCGGAGGGCTGCGGTTCTCGTACTCATCTGGCGATCCGTGGTTGAGCAATGACGGCGGTGACTATCCGCGCAGGACATCGCCAGGTCAATGAAATGGAACTTCAAAGATCCGCAGATCGCGCCAGATTTGTTTCGCGGGGCGCTCACCGAAACAAACGAGCTGCTGTGGAGCCACATATGAGGAAAGCACGAGAGAATTGCACCAACGCGAAAGCCGGGCCGGCCACGCAGGCGCATTGCGGGCCCCCGGGCTTAGAGCCGCCACACGACGCCGAATGTGCTGCCGCCATCGCTGCTGAACATCACGGCGCAAATCGTCAGTGGCGCGAAGATACGACGAGCAGCCCGAACGAAAGGCGGACAATATTCCGGCTGAGCCGGAGTACTCTTGCCGAACAGACCAAAAGAGGTCTCGCAAGTGCCTGAAATCGCTGGAGCGGGTGAAGGGAATCGAACCCTCGTATTCAGCTTGGAAGGCTGCTGCTCTACCATTGAGCTACACCCGCATCGCCGCGTTCCCTAACATGGTCCGCCGCGGGTCTCAACCTCTTCGGAAGGGGCTGAGACCGGGGATGCGGCTCCCGCTGGACAGCCGGCGAATCGACGCCCGACGACCTCGAGACTGCAACGCAGCACGCGGTTGCGGTGCATCAGGTTCCGTATTCGGCCCCCCTACCGTCCGGGCCCAAGCGGCCCTATATTGGCTTCTCCATCAACAACGAAAGGAGGTGATCCAGTGTCTTTCACCAAGCGCTGTCACCTCGCTGGGATCGCCCGCTGAGCGGCTCTTTGATGAGCGACGTTCGATGAGCGCGTGATCCGTCAGCGGATCGCGCCATCACGGCTTGGCAACGGGGCGGTCTCGGCCCTGGACCAGCGAGTTCAAGATCGAAGACGCGGCGGGTCTGATGGCCCGCCGCGTTTTTGTCGCCTACCGTCTCCAGAGGTTCTCAAGAGGGGTTCTCAAGTCGGGTCGTCAGCGGCTTTTTCCGGTTCCGCACGCACGAAGCGCCGGGCCACCAGGCCGCCGAAGCCGAGCATCCAGAAATATTGCACGTACTCCGGGGCCAAGGCTGCGATCGCGATGCCCGGAACGAACACGATGACAGGGAAGACCGCTCCGACGATCTCGGCATGGCGGCCGCCCCTGATCGCGAGCCACCACAGCCCGGCGTTCAGCGACGCGATCGCCGTCAGGTGCAGGCCGTAGAGCACGGCGACGGCGCTCGAGAGCCGGTAGTTGCCGTAGAGCCCGTTGGTGACCGGCAGCAACACGATCGACAACAGGAAGAACAGGTTGAGAATCACGACGCCCCGGCTGCAGAGCGGTTGCCGCGCCAGCCGGCGGTGATGGCTGATCCAGAACACCCCGGCGATGATGAAGCTGAGGACCAGTCCGGCAAGGCGGCCCGAATAAGTGTGGACGAGGTCCAACCAGCCCGGCATCTGCGCGAAATTGGGCTTCGGCAGATCATAGGCCAGCAGCGTCATCGCCACACCGAAGATGGTGTTGGAAAGTGACTCCAGCCGGCGCATCTCGAACAGGTCGGATTCAGGCTCGGTCATTTCGGATCGAAGGGGGCGGCACGCATGCGGGTGAATGTCGGTTCCGCACTATAGCAGGTCTCGGACATCATTGTCTGGTCCGCGCGGCGACGGCGCTCTGCGCGCCGCCGTCACACAAGCCGATGTTGACGTCGACCGCGTCGATTCCAACCTCACCGGCAGGAATAGGTATGGCCGTCGAAGCCGCGATAGCTGCGCGTGGTGGGATTGTAGCTGCGAAACTGGACACAGGCGGGCATGCCGGCGGTGCGCAGCCGCGGCCTGTCCTCGGACTGCGACCGGGCCGCCACCGGGGTCGCGACGGCTGCAGGCTTCGCCATCACGATCATCGATTTGATCGCCGAGATGGCCGAGGGCCTGGCGTCCTTGCCGGCGGCTTTCGGCGCCTCGGTCTGCCCCGCCTTGGGCGCCGGGTCCTTGACGGCAACGACCACGGTCTTGCCGGAGACGAGCTTGCCGGATGACGGCTTGCTCGGCGCCGTGCTCATAGCGGTCCTGCTCGACGCCGCGTTGCCCGCCCCCTTGTCGCCGGACATCGTCTTGGTCTTGCCGGATGCGCCATTGGTGGAAGCTTTGGTCGAAGCCGGCTTCTTCAGGCTCGTGGCGGCCGCGGCGGGATCGAGGGAGACGGCCTTGTGAGCCGCCTCAGGCTTGTCGGCAGCCGCCGCAGGCTTCGGCTCGGCGGGTGCTGGCGTGACTGCCGCCGTCTCGCTCGCTGCCGGCTTGGCGTCAGCGGCCGCCGGCTTATCGGCGGCGGCAGACTGGCTCGGCACGGCCGGCCTCGCGTCCGTCGACGCGGTTCTGTCCTCGGCAGTTGCGGGGTCGTCGGCTGCGACCGGAGCCTCGGCCGGCTTCTTGATCAGCTTCTTGCAGTCGAGCGGAAACACCAGCTCGCCGGACGCGGTGAGCCCGATCGGCTCGCATCCGCCGAACGGCCCGCCCTCCTTGCCGATCTCCTTGGTCACCTCGCCTGTCGATGGCGGCGCGCCGCCAGGCTCTGCGCTGCGCGCAAGCGGGACGCCGACCGCAACCTGAAATAGAAAAATGCCGCACAATAAACCGGCATGGCCGGCCTTCCGCCCCAATGTACGCATGACACGCTCGCTCGACGCACAAACTTCCGCAAGGCCATCACGCCATTGAGGCAAGTCTGTGAAGGCAAGCCGCGGACTCCTGCCGGGATGTCAATTCGATGGCATTGTGACATGTCTGCACGGGCAGCCGCGCCGCAGGAATCCCTCAATACGGTTGCAATCGGAGCCTACCAGGGGTGCCTCGCGCGCGGTGACGACCAGGAATTGACGGCCGCCGCTTCCGAGCGTCCGGACGGTTCTCTTGCGTTCAACCGATCATCGCCCCGACATCGACTGCCTGCGCGCCTTCGCCGTCCTGTCGGTGATCGCGTTTCACTACGACGTCTCGCCGTTCCGCAGCGGCTATGTCGGCGTCGACATGTTCTTCGTCATCTCGGGCTTCCTGATCACGCGGATCATTCATGCCGAGGTCCGGGACGGGACGTTCTCGTTTGCGGCGTTCTACCAGCACCGCGCCCGCCGGATCCTGCCCGCGGCGCTCGCCATGCTTGGCGTCACCCTGCTCGGCGCCAGCGTGATCCTGCTGCCGCGGGATACGGTGTCGGTGGCGCAGCAGGCGCTGGCCATGCTCGCCTTCTGCTCCAACATCCTGCTTTGGTCGCAGCAGGGGTATTTCGACGCCGCCGCCATCACCAAGCCGCTGCTGCACACCTGGTCGCTCGGTGTCGAGGAGCAGTACTATGTCCTGTTTCCCGTCCTCGCGCTGGCGGTCTTCAGGCTGAGGCGCCCGCTGATGCTCGCGAGCCTTGCAACCATCTGCGCGCTCTCGTTGCTGCTCTGCGTGATCCAGACCAGGACCCAGCCGGGCGCCGCGTTCTATCTGCTGCCGGCGCGCGCCTGGCAGCTCATGCTCGGCGCGCTGCTTGCCGTGGAGGCCCTGCCGGCCCTGCGCAGCGAATGGCTCAAGGTCGGCGTGGCCGCGCTGGGGTGGATCGCGCTCGGCGCCTCGGTCAACATCTACTCGCCGCACACGCCCTACCCCGGTGTTGCGGCGCTCCTGCCCTGCCTCGGCACCGCCGCCGTGATCTGGGCCAACCCGGCCCCGAGCAAGGCCGTGCTCACAATGGCGCGGCCGATGATCGTGGTCGGGCTGTGGTCCTACTCGCTCTATCTCTGGCACTGGCCGGTCGTCTCGTTCGCCACCGCCATCTGGGGACCGCCGAGCTCGGGCACGGACAAGCTCGCATTGCTCGGCGCCTGCACGACATTGGCGCTGACGAGCTTCTATCTCATCGAGCAGCCGGGCCGCCGTGCCGCGTGGCCGATCACGGCGCGTGCGCTGGCGGCGACGGGCGCGGCCGCGCTCGCGGCCAGCGCGATCGTGATCTGGTCGTCCGGCTTTCCCGCACGGTTGTCGCCGCAGCAGCAGGCCCTGGCCGGCTTCCTCAGCTACGACCACACCAGCATCTATGAGGATGGCACCTGCTTCCTGAGCCCGGGCCAGACATTCGAGGCGTTGCAGCCCGCCTGCCTCGCGCGGGGCCGGCGTGCCACCGTCCTGCTGTGGGGCGACAGCCACGCCGCGCATCTCGCTTACGGGCTGAAACGCGCTCTGCCGCAGGCCACGCTGCTGCGCGCGACGATGGCGCAATGCGCGCCTTACCAGGAACCGGGCCAGTCGGCCGCCTGCACCGACTACAATGGCCGGCTGCCCGGGCTGGTGCGCGATCTCGCCCCCGACACCGTGATCCTTTCGGGCAATTGGACGCGCACCGCGATGGCGCCGGCCGCGCGCGCGAGCCTGCTCGCCACGATCAGGAGCATTTCCGATGCCGGCAGCAAAGTCCTCGTGGTCGGACCGAGCCCGCAATTCGACCGGCCGTTGCCGCACCTCCTGATCGCGGCGCAACGCTTCGGCGTGGGCGCCGATGGCCACGTGCCTGAGCTGATCGGCGAGGTCGACGCCTTCCTGCGCGCGTTGCTGAAGGACGCGCCGCAGACGAACTACGTGTCGCTGCTCGCGCTGCTCTGTCCCGGCAAGGATTGCATGTTGCAGGCCTCCGACGGCGCCCCGATCGCCTGGGACGACGGCCATTTCACGGCACAAGGATCGGAGCTCGCGGCAGCCCGCATCGTCGCCGCCGCACCGCGGCTTGCCGCTTCGCTCACGCGCGAAAGCGAAGCCGAAAACGAATAGCGACAAGCATGCTCGACTAATCGTCCGAGAGAAAGGCCGCAAAGATCGGCGCCGCGCGCTCGCCCATGCGCTGCGCGCCCGCCACCGTGAAATGACCGGCATCCTGGAACAGCCACACGCCGTCCTGGACGACCGGACAATCCTGGTCGCAATAGACCTCCGTCGGCCTCAACAGCGCCACCTTGGCGAGCGGCATGATCGCCTGCGCCAGCACCGCATCGATGGTCCGGTTCGCCGCCATCGCCTCGGCCCTCGGCACGGCGTCGCACGGCTTGGCCGGTGCATGCCAGCGTGGGCCCGGCAGCATGCGCAGTTGATCGAAGGCGCAGTTCACCGGCCGGACCTGGCCGCCGATCACGAGGAAGTGGCGGCCGGGCCGATCGAGCAGGCGGATCGTCTCGGCCAGATGACCGGCCACTTCGGCGTTGCGGGCCTGCGCCTCCGGCCCGTCGCCGAGGTCGAGATATTGCTGCCACGCCTGGCCGATCACGACGAAATCGGCCCGCGACTGCTGGATACGCGGCAACTCGCTGTCACGCAGCTCCGCACAGACTTTCGCGCGCGGTCCTTCTGCGGTCAGGCCGGCGAGCGTCGGGCAGCCGCTCATGGTGGAGACGTGCCCGATCATGCCGCGCGACTTCAACGGTTCATCCAGCGCCGCGACATATTGCTGGACGTAGGAATCGCCGAGCAGCTCGACGCCGCGCGTGCCTTCGAGATCGCCGAACGCACACATGCGACCTGCCGCCCGGCCACATTTGTTCAGGCCGAAGCCCTGCAGCTGGAATAGCGCGAGCTGATCTTCCGGCAGGCGCGAGGCGACGCCATTGGCACGGAAGGTCACGTGGGTCAGCGCTGCTCCGATGATGAGCACGGTCGCAAAGCTTGCCACCTGCGTCCAGCGCGGCCAGGGGAGCCGCCGCAGCGGCTGCTCGACGGCAACGAACATCAGCGCAGCCACACCGGCCGTCAGCGCGAGCTGGGCCGCAAGTGCCAGCGGCGTCTGCGCGACCTCGCCGAAGATGAAGCGGACGAAGAAGATGACGGGCCAATGCACGAGATAGAGCGAATAGGAGGCGAGGCCGATGGCGCGCACCGGACGGGCCATCAGCAGCGACGTCGGCGCATTGGCCGCGATGATGATTGCAGCCGCGAGGCATGGCGCGAGCGCCGCGACACCGGCATAGGCCTGGGCGCGGCCGATGACGACCAGGCTGCCGAACAGGACGACGTCGCCGCAGGCGGCCAGGATGGAGCGTGCCCGCGGTGACGGCGCGAGGCGCGCTTCCAGCGGTATGGCGAGCGCGCCGAGTGCGAATTCGAACACCCGGAACGGCGTCAGGAAGAACACGGCGTCCGGATCATGCGGCAGCCAGATTGCGGCAGCCGCAAACGACAACAGCCCGATCGCGGCGATGGCGCGGAAGACATGCCCGCTGCGGCAGGCCCATATCAGCAGCAGCGGCGCCAGCGCGTAGAACTGCACCTCCAGCGACAACGACCACAGATGCAACAGCGGCAGCTGGTCCGCGCTCGGTGCGAAATAGGCGCTCGCCTCGCGCCAATACTGAATGTTGGAGATCGACAACAGCCCGTGCGTCGCCTCCTTCGCCAGCTGGCGCAGGGCTTCGGGCGACAGGAACAGCCAGCCGACGGCGAAGGTCAGAGCGATCGTCGTGACCAGCGCCGGCAGGATGCGCCGCGCCCGCCGCAGATAGAACTCGGACAGCGAGAACCGCCCTGCCCTGACGTCGCGCAGGATCTGGCCGGTGATCAGATAGCCCGAGATGACGAAGAAGACGTCGACGCCGGCGAAGCCCGCTTCGAAGCCAGTGATTCTCAGGTGAAACAGAATGACGACGACGACGGCGATCGCCCTGAGGGCATCGATGTCAGCACGATGACTGCGTTCCAATGTGGTTCACCCCCGCGCATTCTTCGAGGCGAACGAAATGGAAGATACGAATGGCAACAGCGGGAAACAGTCATGACATCATCGGACCCATCCCATGACGCCGGGCCGGCAGCGGTGAGGCGGATGTGAAGGAGATTTCTGAAGTCGGCCGAAAATCCGGCGATACGTTGAAGGATCGGCCCGAATGCGGCAATCTGGCGATGCTGAGCGGAGTGCGGGGTTGATGGCGGTGACAGGATCGTTGCAACGGGGATGGCGGGCCATGCGTGGAGGACCCGTGGTGGCGGTGATGCTGGTCGCCGCCGGCGCGGCATTGGCCCAAGCCCAGGCGCCTGCTCCCAACGCGCCTGCTCCCACCCCAGCTCCGAGCACCGTCGAGCGCAATGCCAAGGGGCTCGCCGGCAAGCCGATCCAGGTCGGGATCTATCTCAACGTCCAGCCCGACTGCTCATCCGGCCCGCTTCCCTCGATCCGCCTGGTGACGCCGCCCGGCAACGGCACGGTCACGATCAAGCGCGGCAAGGTCAGCGCCACCAACTACAAGCAATGCCTGGCGCTGGAAGTGCCCGGCTTCATCGCCTTCTACCAGTCGAAGACCGACTTCGCCGGCACCGACACCGTCACGCTCGAGGTCAAATTCCCGCAGGGCCGCACCGAAGTGCAGCGGATCATGATCAATGTCGGCGTCGGGCCGGCGGGGCAGAAGATCTGAGCCACTGCCCTCTCGGAAGCGGGACGCCCGCTCCGGAAAAAAGGGCCGCCTGATCGGCGGCCCTTTGATTTTGCCTGGCGTAGCCCGTCCGGATCAGACGTGGACCTGCGTCTGGGCGTGGCTGTTGTCGATGATCATCTTGATCACATCGTCGCCTGCCGTGAGATTGCCGCCGGTGTCCTTGATCGTGGCGACGTTGGTCCAGCCCGAGCCGGTATTGACCTGCAGTGTCAGGTCGCCATTGTTCAGCACGCTGCTGCCATTGGCGGAGGCCAGGCTGCTGTGCCCGCCGCTGTCGACGAAGCGGACCGCATCGGCGTGATTGCCGGAGACGCTCGCCAGCAGGCCCGAGAGGTCGATGACGTCGCCGGATGTCCCAGTCTGGAAATCCAGGATGGTGTCGAGCCCGCCACCGGCGAGATCGCCGGCGTTCCACTTGAAGGTATCCGAGCCGCCATTGCCGGTGAGCTGGTCGGAGCCGGCGCCGCCGACCAGGACGTCGTTGCTCGACGAGCCGTTGATGACATCGTTGAAGGCCGATCCGATGACACCTTCCATGTTCTTGTAGGTGTCCTGGCCGATCCCGGACAAGGTCGGGCCGGTGGTGTTGCCACTGCTCTGGCTCAACGTGAAGGTGATGCCGGCCGTCGCATCGGAGAAGTCGAGCAGGTCGATCCCGACCCCACCATCGATGGTGTCGTTGCCGCCACCGCCGCGGATGATGTCGTCGCCGTCGCCACCATTGATCGTGTTGGCAGCACTGCTGCCGATCAGGATGTCGTTGCCCGAGCCTCCCGTCACGCGCTCGATATTGGCAATCGAGCTGAAGCCGGTGGCCGTGCCGGCTCCGAGATTGACCGTCACGTCCTCGCCCGTGATGTAGGTCAGCGTATCGCTGCTGCTGCTGCCGAGATCGGCAGTCACCGCCTCGATATTGCTGAGCTTGGTCCCATTGATATCGGTGATCACGCCGCCGGTAAGCGTGGCGTAGACCAGATCCTGGGACGTCGTTCCCTCGATGACGAACGTGTCGGTGCCGGTGCCGCCGTCGACGATGTCGACGCCGTCGTTGACGCCCCAATAGAAGGTGTCGGTGCCGGAGCCGCCGATCGCGACGTCATTACCGCTACCGCCCCGGATGGAGTCGTTGCCGGCGCCGCCATTGATGTAGTCGTTGCCGGCGCCGCCGAGCAGCGTGTCATTGCCGCCGAGGCCGTAGATGCCGTCGTCGTCGGCACCGCCGTTGAAGTTGTTGCCGCCACTCGACCCGATCATGACGTCGTAGCCGTTGTTGGCGTTGGCTTCGAGCGTGTTGTCGACCGTGGCGGTGATCGCATCGCCGTCATTGGCGCTGTAGCCGGACAGCCACGGTGCCGAACCGGTCACCCACGACTTGTCCGACAGCGAATTGATGGTGAGATTGAACGCACCATTGTCGAGCGCGTTGAAGGCGAGATAGGTCGACACCGAGGACACCGAGTCGGTGGCCGTCACCTTGTAGACGTAAAGGCCGGCGTCGTTGTTGTTCGGATCTCCGGTGAACTGGTTGCCGGTCCGGTGAATCCAGCTGTCATCCCCGGTCGAGCTGTAGACCAGGCTGTAGGTGTAGGTCACCGCTCCCATTCCGCCGGAGAACAGCGTCGCCGCGTTCAGGCTGATCACATTCGGCGAGTCGCCGTTCTGCGACAGCGCATAACGTCCGTCCGCGCTCGCGGTGTCCACGACCGCCAGCGGCGCCGGCTCATTGGTGCCGTTGATGGTGACGTCGATGACCTGGGTCGCGGTGCCGTCGACCGACTTCACCGTCAGCGTATCGTGCTTGACATCGCCATCGTTGAGCGCCTGCACGTTGGCGGCCGAATTGTTGAGCGTATAGCCCCAGGCCCCGGTCGCCGCGTTGAAGGTGAAGGTGCCGTAGGTTCCCGCCAGCGACGCCGGCGTCTGGAACTGGGCTTCCCCGGTATCGACGTCGGTGACCGTCAGCGTCCCGGCGGCCGTCAGCGTGCCGTCCTCCTTCACAGTGCCCGCCGCCGGGCCCGCGATCGAGGCCGCATCGTTGACGCCGTTCACCGTGACGGTGACGATCTGCGTGGTCGTCCCGCCATGACCGTCGTCGATCTTCACTGTATAGGTCTGATCGATATGGTCGCTGGCGCGCAGCGACTGGATGTCCGCGTCATTGACGCTGAAGGTCCAGTTCACCTTGTGGCCGGTGTTGTCGACCGTGGCATTGAACGCCCCGTAATAGCTGCTGCCATTCGGAGTCGTGTAGCTGACGGTTTGCGCGTCGCCGTCGGCATCGGTGAAGGCAATCGCGCCGGACGCCTTCTCAACGCCGGGCGTCACGACCGTGCTGGATTGCACCGAGATGTCGTCGATGACGGCGCCGCCACCGCTCGCGAACTTGATCGTCGTCGACGTCGCGGTCGCCGTGAACTGGTAGGTCTGCTCCGTCCAGCCGAGGTTCCAGGCGCTCGTGGTGAGAACGGTTGTTCCGTCGACGCCCGATGTCACGGCGGTGCCGTAGCTCATCACGTAGAAGTCGACGGTATAGGTCATGCCGATGACGGTGCTGATGGTCTGGCTCATCGAGCTTGATGCGCCGTAGAAATCCGCCGAGCCGCCGTCCGTGCGGCCGCCCACGACGGTGACGGCATGGGCCCCCCCGACGGTCCACGCATCCAGCGTGTAGAAGTTGCCGTTGTAGTAGCCGAACGAGCCGTTCTGGATCAGGTTGCCGGTCGGCGCCGCATAAGAGGCGTCCTCGGTGAGGCTTGCCGTGGTCGTGCCCGATCCGAACACCGGGGCATGGTTCGGCGTCGTGACGGAGCCGGTCTGGCTGCTGGTCACGTTCTCGGCAAAGCCCTGGCCGTCGGTGTAGGTGACGTTGGCCGAAATCTTGTGGCCGACGTCGCCGGAGCCGAGCGTGTAGGTCGAGCCGGTCGCGCCGTTGATGACGGCGCCGTCCCGCAGCCAGTGATAGGCGACGTTCGACGCGGCCCCATCCGGATCGCTGCCGAGATTGGCGGTCAGCACCTGGCCCTGCGTCGCAGTGCCCGTCACCGTCACGGTCGCAGCACCATCATTGACCGGCGTGATCGTCAACGTAAAAGCGTCCGAGGCGGCATACTCGCCGTCGCTGGCATAAACAGTGACGTTGACCGCGCCGGCGAAATTCGCCGGCGGGGTGCCGCTGAAGGTGCCGGTCGCCGCGTCGAAGTGCAGCCACGCCGGCAGAGCGCTGCCGTCGCTCAGGTTCGCCGACAGCGTCAGCGGACCATTGGTGCCGTCGAAGCGGCCATCGACATCGGCGAAGGTGTTCGACGGAATGCTGAAGCTGAACGGCTGGTCTTCCGCCGAGTTGCGGTCGACGATCGCGGTCTGCAAGGTCGGCGCGTCGTTGTTGCCGATGATCTGGACTGTCACCGTCTTGGCGGTGCCATCCTCGGTGTAGACCGTGAAGCTGTCGGTCAGCGTGGTCTGGTTTTCCTTCAGCGCCTGGATCGTCGGGTTGTTGTCGTAGAGCCCGTAGGTCCACTTGCCGGCACTGTCGATCATGTACCAGCCATAGCCGGTGGCCGTATTCGAGTCGGCAGTCTGCCAGACATCGTTGTGGCCATCGACGTCGGTCGCATTGAGATCGCCGCGGGCGATGCCGTAGAGCGGGCTGCTCTGGCTGTTGGCGATGCCGCCGAGCTCCGCGATCGTGCCGGTGGTGTCGCCGGTGATCACCGCGGCGTCGTTGACGCCGGTCACGGTGATCTTCAGCGTTGCGGTGTTGGACACCGCGCCGGACGGATCGTGGTCGGTATAGGTGAAGGTATCGATTGCGGGCACGCCCGCCGCCAGCGCATCGGCTTTGTCTGCGACGTACTTATAGGAGCCGTCCGCATTCAGCGTCAGGTGGCCGTAGGTGCCCTCGATCGAGGTACCGACGCCGGTCCCTTGCGTCACACTGCCGGTGCCGGCGACGACGCCGGAGACGACGAGCGAGGTGACGGGATTGTCGACATCGCTGTCGGCGACCGAGCCGCCGGTCGAGCCGCGGATCACGCCGTTCGCGGCCGAGATCGTGAGGGTGTCGTCCTCCAGCACCGCATGGGTGTCGGAGTTCGCCACCGGCGGGTGGTTGGCCGGGATCACCTCGACGCTGACCGTCTGGGTCGCACTCAGATCGCCGCCGCCGACATTGCCGTTGTCGTTGATGGTGATCGTGACCGATCCCGGGTGATCGCTGTTCGGCGTGAACACCGCCGACGCCAGATAGGTGTTCAGATCGCTGATCTTGAACCCGCTCATCGAGAGCAACTGTTCAGCGTTGAAGACGCCGAGCGACGGAATCGACAGCGTACCGCCGGAGATGTCGAACCTCACGGACTCGACGACATCGCCGTCCGCGTCGGAGAAGGTGATTGCGTTGGCGCCTGTGAAAGCGAACGCGGCGCCTTCATTTGTGATCACGTGCGTCGGGGCATGGACCTCCGGTGCGTCGTTCACCGGCGCCACGTTGATCGTCAGCGTGCCGGTGTCCGTCTGTCCGGCCGCGTCACGCACCGTATAGTCGACGGTATCCGCGCCATAGAAGTCTGCCTTGGGGTTGTAGACGTAGGTGCCGTCGGCATTGAAATGGATGGTGCCGCCCTTGGCTGTCGTGAAATCGCCCGCGATCACGCTGAGCGTATCGCCGGTGTCCGGATCACGATCGTTGTGCAGAACGCCCTGCGCCGGGTCGGACACCGTCAGTGTCGTGTCCTCGTTCACGCTCGCCGTGTCATCCACGGCCCTGGGAGCATCCTCGATCGGGTTGATGTTGATCGTGATCGTCTGCGTCGCGCCCAGATTGCCACCACCGACATTGCCGTTGTCGTTGATGGTGATCGTGACCGATCCCGTCGCGTCGTTGTCGGCTGATGGCGTGAACACCGCAGACGCCAGAAGGGTGTTCAGATCGTTGATCTTGAACCCGCTCATGGAGAGCAGCTGTTCAGCGTTGAAGACGCCGAGCGACGGAATCGACAGCGTGCCGCCGGAGATGTCGAACCTCACGGACTCGACGACATTGCCGTCCGCATCGGAGAAGGAGAACGCGTTCGCGCCGGTGAAGGCGAATGGTGTATCCTCGTTCGTCGTCACCTGCGTCGGCGCATGGATCTGCGGCGCGTCGTTGACCGGGGTCACCGTGACATCGATCGTCTGCAGCGCGGTGCTGGCAACGTCGGTGTGGACATGGCCGTCCGACAGCGTGGCCTGGTCGGTGACTTCGGCGACGACCGACAACGAGAACGTGCCGTTGTAGTTCGCGGGCGGCGTGATCTGCAGCGGATGGCTGTCGAACGCGGCGATCGCGGCGGCGCTGTCGATCACCCATTTGCCGGCGTCGGCGCCGGTTCCGGCATGGCCGACCGAGAAGGTCGCCCCGTCCGGATAGCCCGTAATCAGCAGCCGCAGGCTTTCCGAGCCGTCGGTGTCGGTGACGGCGGCGCTGATGAGCTTCAGGTTGATCGTCTGATCCTCGGCACCCGAGGCGGGCCCGAGGTCCATGAAGCTCAAGGTCAGCGAGTCGGCCTTCGGCGCGACGTCGACCGTGACATGCGCTGTCGCGGTGCCGCCATCGCCGTCGCTGACCGTATAGTCGAAGCCGGCGACGCCGGAGAAGTTATGGTCCGGCGTGAACACCGGATTGCCGTTGTTCAGCGAAACCGTGCCGTGCGTTGCATTCGACACACCGGTGACGGACAAGGTGTTGTTGTCGATGTCGGTGTCGTTGTTGAGCAGGCTGAGCAGCGCGTTGACGGTGAGCGGAGCGTCCTCGCTCGTCTGCACCGTGTCGTCATGAGCCACCGGCGGCGTGTTGAACACACCGGTCAGCGTGCGCGTGCCGTCGGTGAAGCCGAAGCTCTCATAGTTCGTGAACGTATCGGTCACGCCATTATGGGTGACCTGCACGCCGATCAGCGTCACGCCGTCGGCCGCGAACACCTTGGTGTAGCTCGCGTCGGCGAAGTTGAAACCGAACTTGACCGTGTCGGTGTCGCCGCCGCCGTCCGACACCACGCTGGTGTTGCCGGCAAAGCGCGTGAGATCGAGCGTGTCGTTGCCGGTGCCGCCGTCGAAGACGATGGTCGAAGGTGCGATCGCGGTTCCGGTGATGTCGGTGATCGTCAGCGTATCGCTGGCGGTGCCGCCGGTGATGGTGACGCGCTCGATCTCGTCGGCGCGGATGGTCGCCCCGTCGGGACCGTCGTACCGGACCAGAATGTCGGTGGCGTTGGTCGCCGCCGGATCGTTCAGCGTCGGGTTGATGTCGGTGCCGCTGGTCGCCTTGCCGATGGTGAAATTGCGCGCATTGCCATCGCCGGTGATCGCAAGCACGTCGTAGTTCGGGGAGGTCGCGCCGGTCTCTGAGCCGCCGTCGATGACGTCGTTGCCGTCGCCCACCGTGTACAGGAAGGTATCGTTGCCGGCGCCGCCGAACAGCCGATCGGCCCCTGCACCGCCCTTGATGATGTCGTTGCCGGCGCCGCCATACAGGCTATCGCCGCCCACGCCGTTGCCGCCGACCAGGATGTCGTCGCCATTCGATCCGTGGGCTTCGGTCACGCCGCCGAGCTTGTCGGTGCCGACCACCTTGTCGGTCACCGCGGCGCGGTCGGTCACGCTGTGCGCCCCGAGCGTCTCGCCGAGGATCGTCTGCGACGTGTCGCCGAGATTGACGAATACCGGCGAGTTCGGCGCGTCATAGCGCACCGTCGTCACCGTGCCTGCGGCATCGACCCGCACGGTGAAGTCGTTGGTCGCCGTATCGTGATCGCGGTCTTCGACCTGGAACGCGAAATTGAGGTCGAGATACTGGCTGGCCGAGCTCGATGTTCCGACCGGGGCCGGGTGATCGAGCGGCTGCAGCAGGGTGAAATTGTAGGCGCCGGTGCCGGCATCCGTCAGCGTCACCGTGAACACCGCAGCATCGGCGGCGTTGCCCGTCACCAGCCCGTTCTGGCCGATATAGCTGCCGCCGCTCATGCGATAGGCGGTGAGCGTGGTGTGGTCGGCCGACATCACATAGGTGAGGCCGATGCCGAGCGAGGTCAGCCCTGCGAGCTGATGACTGGCCGCATCGTAGACCTTCGGCGACGCAGCTGAGAACGTCAGCGACGCGCCCGAGCTGTCGCCATCGGCGCCATAGGTGACCTTCAGGTCGACCGCACCGGTCGAGACGTTGCCCGCGGCCTCCTCGAGCGACACCGTGTTGACGTGCTGCGACGACGGCGTGTCGTCCTTGACGCTGACGAGGAGCTGGTCGTGCAGCGCGATCGCATCGCCATCGGAGTCGGTGGCGGTCACCGCCGTCGACAAATCGAGCGTCAGTTTGTCGTCGTTGCCGTTGCCGACATGATCGAGCGCGCCCTTGAGCCGGAACGAATACTGGCCGGTCGTCGGATCGACCTGGAATTCGAAGATCGTGACGCCGCCCGCCTTCGCGATCAGCGTGTTGTCGACGCCGATGCTGTAGGTGAGCGCCACGCCGCCCGAGGTGAGCGACAGCAGGCCGGGCGCGAGGTTGGTGGTCTCGACGGTGTAGCTGCCGAGCTTGTCGGCGCCGAACGACACCAGCGAGCTGACATTGCCGGTGAAGACGGAATCGTCGGTGTTGCTGTCGCCGTTGAGGTCGCCGCCCCGCGATCCCGTGGTGGTGACCACTGAACCAGTCGACAGCTCGCTCTCATAGACCGTCGTGGTCAGCACGGTCGCGGTCGCCACAGGGCTGTCATCGTTGATCGTGACCGCGAAGGACGAGCTGGTGCTGTCGCCATCGGCATCGGTCGCGGTGAAGCCGAAGGTGAGCTTGACGTCGTTCTCGCCTTGCCCCGCCGGATGATCGACGTGCTTCAGCAGCGTGAAGCTGTAGCTGCCGGCGCCGCTGTCATCGAGCGTGACCTTGAACACCTGGCTCGCGGCCGACGGCGCGTTGCCGTTGACCGGATTGCTGCCGGTGTAGCCATAGACCGTATCGCCGACCACCCAGAGCTTGACCTGGGCGCCGTCGACCTTGAGCAGCCCCGCATCGGTCGACGCGTTCTGGCCGTTGGCGATGCCTGAGAACGCAACCGCGCGGTTGACGGAGCCTGCGTTGTTGTCGTCGGCGCCCCAGGAGATTGCGAGCGAGCCAGTCGCGGCGACATTGGCGCCGGCGACGTCGCCGGTCGCGGCTGCGGTGTTGCCGCCGGACAGGCCGTCCTCGTCGACGACGCCGGCCACCGGCGCGCCGATCGCAGGCCGGCCATTGTCGTCATTGATCGTGACGGTGAAGTTGCCGGAGGCCGCATCCCCGTCGGAATCCGTCGCGGCGAAGCCGAGCTTCAGCGACAGCGCATTGGTCTGGCCGGAGCCGATGTGATCGACATTGTCGAGCAGTTCGAACGTGTAGCTGCCGGAGCCGTCATCGGACAGCGTGATGTGGAACACCTTGCGGTCGCTCGTCGTGAGCTGGCCGCCATTGTCATTGGCGACGCCCCAGATCTCGGTGTCCGACACGCGGATGAACTGCACCGCCGTCCCGTTCGACGTCAGCGTCGGGCTGCCCGCGCCGGTCGTCTTCACGACGTCGCCGGTATGGATCGCGCTGTCGAACGCCACGCTGCGATTGGCCACGCCCGAATTGCTGTCGTCGGCGCCCCAATTGATATTGAGGGCGACATTCGATGCGGTCTGGGTCGCGAACACCTCCGCGCCGGCCGGACCGGTAGTGTTCTCGGTCAGCGATGCGCCTGCGGACGTGCCGATCACCGGCACGTCGTCCTTGACCGAGACCGTAAAGCTGTTGCTCGAAATGTCGCCATCACCGTCGGTGGCCGTGAAGCTGAAGGACAGCTTGACGATGTTCTCGGCGCTGCCGGCGGGATGATCGAGGTTGCCGAGCAGCTTGAAGCTGTAGGAGCCGTCGCTCTGGTCGCTCAGCGACACTTCGAACACATGGGTGCCATGGGCGAGATCGCTGCCGGTGTAGCCGACCAGCACGCCGTTCTCGAAACCGTATTTCACGGTCTGGCCGTCCGACGTCAGCGTCAGATTGTGGCCCGTGCTGTCCTCGGCGTCGACATTCGCGCCTGCGCTCGTGTAGCGGAAGGTGACAGAGCGGTCGCCGAGGCCGCCGCCCGTGGTCTTGTTGCTGTCGTCGGTGCCCCAGGTGATGTTGAGGTCGCCGCTGACCGAGGTCGACTCCTTGGAGGAGTCGGTGCCGTTCGGCAAATCGTCCTCGTCGACGGTCCTGGCATCGCCGACTGCTGCGACCGGCGCGGTGTCGAGGATCGTGACCTTGAAGCTGCTGGTGACGCTGTCGCCGTCGGAATCCGTGGCCTTGAAGCCGAACGTCAGCGGCAGGCTGTCGTCGTTCGGGCCGGACGCCGGATGGTCGATGTTGTCGTACAGCGTGAACTTGTAGCTGCCATCGCCGCTGTCGGACAGCTGGATGGTGAAGACGGTGCGGTGATCGGCGGTGACCGCCGTCAGCAGCGTGCCGTCGCCGGAGATCGTGTAGCTGATCGCCGAGCCGTCGGAGGTCAGGCCGGTCGCTCCAGCCCCGGTGGTGAACGCCACCGCGCGGTTGTGACCGACGCCGGTATTGTTGTCGTCGGCGCCCCAGGAGATGTCGAGGCTGCCGGTCTGCACCGTCGAGTTCGATGCGTCGGGATGGCTGGTATCGTAGCCGTCGGTCGGCAGGCTCGCCTCGCTGACGGTCTCGTCCTTGGCGCAGCCGACGGTCGGCACGTCGTCGGTCACCGCCACCGTGAAGCTGCTGGTGGCGCTGTCGCCGTCGGAATCGGTGGCCTTGAAGCCGAAGCTCAGCGACAGGCTGTCGGCGCCCGCCTTGCCGTGATCGAGATTGTCGAGCAGCGTGAACTTGTAGCTGCCGTCGCCGTCATCGCCGAGCGTGACGGTGAAAACGGTGCGGTGATCGATGGTCACGGCGCTGAGCGTGGTGCCGTCCGCCGAGACCACGTAGCTGATCGCATAGCCGTTCGACGTCAGCCCTTCCGGCGCGCTCGTGTTGAAGAACGACACCGAGCGGTTGTTGGTCGCGCCGGAATCATTGTCGTCGGCGCCCCAGGAAATGGCGAGGTGGCCCGTCTGCACCGTCGAATAAGGCGAATCCGGGAACACGACGTCATAGAGGTCGGTCGGCAGGTTGGATTCGCTGACGGTCTCGTTCTCGGCATGCCCGATCGTCGGGACGTCGTCGACCACCGTGACGGTGAAGGTGCTGCCGCTCGAATCGCCGTCGGAATCGGTCGCGGTGTAGTCGAACGTCAGCTTCAGGACGTTGGTTCCCTGCCCGGCCGGATGGTCGAGATTGCCGAGCAGCTTGAAGGTGTAGGAGCCGGTGCCGTCGTCATCGAGCGACACCTCGAACACGCGCTGCCCGTAGGCCAGGCTGCCGCCGCTGTAGCCGACCAGCACACCGTGATCGAAGGCGTATTTCACCGGCTGACCATCCGACGTCAGGCCGCTGAGGCCGACATCGCTGCCGTTGGTCACATGGACGTCGGCGGCCGCGTTGGACGAATTGGTGAAGCGGACCGAGCGATCGGCCGCGCCGCTGTCGTTGTTGTCGGCGCCCCATTTGATGTTGAGCGCGCCGGTCACCGAGGCATCGTGGCCACCGCCATCATGGCCACCGAAATCCGGGCCGCAGTCGCCGCCGCCGGCGTTGATGTCGGCCTCGCTGATGCTCTTGGCGGTGCCGGTGTGCGCCTCCGGACTGTCGTCGTTGACGCTGACCTTGAACGTGCCGCCGACCTGGTCGCCGTCGGAATCGGTCGCGACGTATTTCAGCGTCAGCGCGATGCTGTCCTCGGTATTCGGTACCGGATGGTCGAGGTTGTCGAGCAGCGTGAAGGTGTACGAGCCGGAGTTCAGGTCGGACAGCTTGACCGTGAACACCGCGGCGTTGGCCGGATTGCCGGTCCAGTTGCCGTTGCCGTCGATATAGTGGTGCCCGTCGTAGCGATAGGCCGTGATCTCAGTGCCGCCCTCGCTGAGCGCGTAGGACAGGGCAACGCCGTTCGAGGTCAAATGCAGCGCGGAGAGCGTGGTGGTGGCGTCGGATGCGAAGGTGACGGCGCGGTCGCCGTTCACCGACGACGCGCCGGCGATCCCGACATTGCCGAGATTGTTGGCGCTGTCGGCGCCCCAGGAGATGCCGAGATCGCCGGTCGCGACGGTGTTCTGGCCGGGGACGTCGCCCGGCCCATCGGCAAGCCCGGTCGGGAGACCATCCTCATCGACCACACCGGTGGCAATCTCGCGGTTCAGCACCGGAGCGTCATCGTTGATCTTGATGCTGAAAGTGTCGCTGACCGCATCGCCGTCGGAATCGGTGGCGACGAAGCCGAGGGTGAGCGTGACGTCGTCCTCGGTGTTGTGGACGGGGTGATCGACATTGTCGATCAGCGTGAAGGTGTAGGCGCCCTGCCCCTGATCGGACAGCGCCACCGTGAACACGGCAGCGTTGGCCAGGGTGCCGGTGGCATGGCCCTCGCCGTCGACATAGGTCTGGTGCGCTTCGTCGTAGCGATAGGCGGTCAGCGTCGTGCCGTCGGCGGAGACGGTGTAGGTCAGCGCGACACCGTTCGAGGTCAGGTGCTGGGCGGTGAGCGTCGAGATCACGTCGGAGGCGAAGGTGACCGCACGGTCGCCGTTGACAGGCGCGCCGGTGATGCCGCCGTCGACATGGCTGTTGGCGCTGTCGGCGCCCCAGCGGATGCCGAGGGAGTCGGTCACCGTCAGATTGACGCCATCGGCGTCGTTGCCATCCTTGTAGCTGTTGCCGGGGTTGCCGAGGCCGTCCTCGTCCACGACCGAGTAGCTTGGCTTCTCGCCGAAGGTCGGCGCGTCGTCGTTGACCTTCACGGTGAAGGTGTCGGTGACCGCATCGCCGTCGGAGTCGGTGGCGACGAAGCCGAGGGTGAGCGTGACGTCGTCCTCGGTGCCGTGAATCGAATGATCGAGGTTGCCGGACAACGCGAAGGTGTAGGAGCCGAAGCCCTGATCCGACAGCGTCACCGTGAACACCAGCGCGGCGCTCTGGTCCGAGGTGGCGTGACCTTCGGCGTCGATGAAGCTCTCACCGTCAAAACGGTAGGCGGTCAGCGCGGTGCCGTTCGGCGACACCTCGTAGTGCAAGGCAAAGCCGTCCGAGGTGAGATTCTGGGCGTCGAGGGTCGCGACCACGTTGGCCGCGAAGGTCACCGCGCGGTCGCCGTTGACCGAGGAGCTGGTGATGCCGCCGTCGACATGGCTGTTGGCGCTGTCGGCGCCCCAGCGGATGCCGAGCGTGTCGGTCACCGTCAGATTGGCGCCGTCGGCGTCGTTGCCGTCCTTGTAGCTGTTGCCGGCATTGCCGAGGCCGTCCTCGTCGACCACCGAATAGCTCGGCTTCTCGCCGAAGGTCGGTGCGTCGTCGTTCACCTTGACGGTGAAAGTGTCGGTGACCGCATCACCGTCGGAGTCGGTGGCGACGAAACCGATGGTGAGCGTGAGGTCGTCCTCGGTGCCGTGCACCGGGTGATCGAGATTGCCCTTCAGCTCGAAGGTGTAGGAGCCGAGGTCCTTATCGGACAGCGACACCGTGAACACGGCGGCGCCCGACAGCCCCTCGCCCTCCAGCGGCTTGCCGTTGGCGTCGACATAGGTCTCGTGGGCGGCGTCGTAGCGATAAGCCGTCAGCAGCGTGCCATTCTCGGACACGACATAGGTGAGCCCAAAGCCGTTCGACGAGAGATTCTGGGCCTCGAGCGTCGTGACCACGTCTGCGGCAAAGGTGACGGCGCGGTCGCCGTTGACCGACGCGCCGGTGATACCACCGTCGACATGGCTGTTGGCGCTGTCGGCGCCCCAGCGGATGCCGAGCGTATCGGTGACCGTCAGGTCTTCGCCATAGGCGTCGTTGCCGTCCTTGTAGCTGTTGCCGGCATTGCCGAGGCCATCCTCGTCGACCACCGAATAGCTCGGCTTCTCGCCGAAGGTCGGGGCGTCGTCATTGACCTTGACCGTGAAGGTGTCGGTGATCGCATCGCCGTCGGAATCGGTGGCGACGAAGCCGAGGTTCAGCGTGACGTCGTCCTCGGTGCCGTGCACCGGATGATCGAGGTTGCCGGACAGGGTAAAGGTGTAGGAGCCATGGCCCTGGTCGGACAGCGACACCGTAAACACCAGGGCGGCGCTCGGATCCGAGGTGGCGTGTCCCTGCGCATCGACGAAGCTCTCGCCATCGACCCGATAGGCTGTCAGCACGGTGCCGTTCGGCGACACCTCGTAGTGCAACGCGAATCCGTCCGAGGTGAGATGCTGGGCCTCGAGCGTGGAGACCACGTTCGAAGCGAAGGTCACCGCGCGGTCGCCGTTCACCGGCGAACCGGTGATGCCGCCGTCGACCGTATGATTCGCATCATCGGAGCCCCAGCGGATGCCGAGCGTGTCGGTGACCGTCAGGTCTTCGCCATAGGCGTCATTGCCGTCCTTGTAGCTGTTGCCGGCATTGCCGAGGCCGTCCTCGTCGACCACCGAATAGCTCGGCTTCTCGCCGAAGCTCGGACCGTCATCGGCGACGTTGACGGTAAAGGCGCTGTCGACGGGGTCGCCGTCGGCGTCGGTCGCGACAACCTTGAAGGTCAGCGGCAGCGACGCGTCGTTGACGCCATTGTGGTCGATGTTGTCGGACAGCGTGAAGGTGGCGCTGCCGGAGCCGGTGTCGGACAGCGACACGGTGAAGATGGTGCGCGCGCCTTCACCCTCGCCTGCGGTGGCGATGATCTCGGTGCCGTTGGCCGACAGCGTGTAGGAGATGGCCTCGCCGTTGGAGGTCAGGCCCAGCGCCTGCAAGGTCGCGATCTCGGACGTCGCGAAGACGAGCGAGCGGTCGCCGTCGACCACGGTGCCGTCGGAGCCGCCATCGACCTTGCTGTTGCCGTTGTCGGCGCCCCAGCCGATGTGGAGGTCCACGCTGGCGGTGGTCGGCTCGAAGCCGTCGCCGCCCACGACCTTGGCGCTGAGCTCGCTCTCGCCGCCGCCTTCACTGCCGCTGCCGGTGTGCTCGGCGACGTTGATCGCCTCGACCGTGCCCGCGACCGGCGAATCGTCGTTGACGCCGATCACGATCGTGACCGGCGCGCTGTCGCCGCTGCCGTCGATCGCGATCACGCTGACGGTCAGGTTGAGCGTATCTTCCGTCCCGATGATCGGGTGATCGAGTGGCTGCAGCAGCGTGACCGTGTAGGTGCCGTCGATGGTGGAGTTCGCGTCGAGCGTGATCGTGAAGACATGGCTCGCCGCGTTCGACGGATCGTTGCCGATGTAGCCGATCAGCTCGGGCTGGCCGTTGACGGTGGTGATCTGCAGATGCACCTCCTGGCCGCCGGATGTCAGCCCGGCGAGACCGGGCTGCGACGCCGCGAACGCAAAGGCGCGGCCGATGACGTCGGTGCCGAAATCGACGTGCAGCGAGCCGGTGAAGCTGGTGGTCAGGCCGCCGACGTCACCACTCCCACCGGGCCTGCCTTCGGACAGGCCATCCTCGTTGAGCACCACGCGATCGGCGACGCCTACGATCGGCGTCGGATTCGGCGTCACCGGATTGCTGCCGAAATTGCTCGTCGTATCCTCGCCCGCGAGCAGCGCCAGCGGGTTGCCGACCGTCAGCGGATCGACCTTGAACGAACCGAAATTGGCGCCGGCGGGGACGCCCGGCGCGCCCGGCGTGCCCGCGGCCGGCAGCACCGATTGATCGGTCGTGATCGGAAACAGCTCCGCGAACTGATCACCATTGATGACCCGGTCCGGCGTGACCTCGAAGGCGACGTCCTTCAGCGGTGCGCCGTTGGTATCGAACACCGGCTCGATCGAGACCGTCGACTGATTGTCGAACAGAACGATCAAACGGCTGCCGATCTTGATGAAGGTCAGCTTCTCGCCGGCGATATCGCTGAAGTCGATCCGGCTCCCGCCATCGAGATGGACCGTGACGGCCTGGCTGCCCTGAGGTTTTTCGATCTTCAGGTTCTTGGCCGAAGGCGGGGATGACTGCGTGGACGTGCCGGTCAACTGGGCCAGCAGGACAGGAGCATTCATTCTCCGCAACCTCCAAATATGAGGCGCTGCCGTGGCGCGCCCATTTCTACGGTTAAACTATTATTAAACTTTAATTTCGGTCAATATTACCGGGGTCTCTTAACCCGACTTTAGGGAGTTTGGGTAAATGCAGTCAAGTGCAGCCGCGGTGACGAAGGTCGACGGGCCGGCCGGAATGCTTGGCTGTTGCGCGGGAATTGAAGACAGACTCAAGAATAGACGTGGTCTATTCTGTATAAACGCGATCCGTCCGGCAGGTATTCGGGCCGCCTATACTGTCGTGGAACAATACGCACGATGCGGGGAAGAGGCGGCAGCGCCCCAAAATAAACAAAATGGAACCCGCCTCCTGCGATTTATTTGCGGGAGACGAGACCTATTCTTCTGAAAGGCTGAAATATGCCGGAGCGGTCAGATGCGGCTGACGACGCAGGGGATCGGCTGGTACTTGCTCAGGTACAACAAAGCCTGGTCATTGATGCCGTCGAGCCACACACCCCGGCCGGCATAGCGATAACCATTGCCCATCGGGATCAGGCGGACCGGAATCGCGTGACGCGGATTGAGGAACAGCCTGGCCGTGACGATGTCGCCGGGCGCGAGCACGGGGCGTGACTGCAGCACATAGCTGCCGCCATTGTCGCAGGCAATCGAGAACGCCGCGCCTGGCAGAATGAGCTCATGGGCCCTGGCCTGACCGGCAAATCCGCCGATCGCCGACGCCATCAGCGTCACCCCCACCATCATCAGTTGCTTGATTTTCACCGCGGCCCCTCCGCTCGCCAGTTTCCCGCGCGCATTAAGACCGCAAATCACACCAACGACAAGCCGCTCAGTCGCGCTATTCAGAGCAACAAGGGCAGACCGGGATCCCCGCTGCCGGCGAATCCAGCCTCGGCCGCCGGAGCCAGATCGCTCTCGCTTTCATGGTGCCGACGTTCGGCATAGGGCGCCGCGAACAGGCTGACGCCGCGGTGATCGATCGCAAACAGCGGCATGAACGACTGCAGATCACGGCCTTCCATCAGCGTGCTCCGGCGGTTGTCGAGCACGAGCCACTTGCCGTCGAGCCGGACTGCCAGAACCGCGTGATCTTGTCGCACGGCCATATCGCGCACCAGAAGCAGCTTCAGATCGGCTTCCGGCGTTCCGGCCGCGAGCATCAGCGCGTATTTGGCAATGGCGTAGTCCTCGCAATCGCCGAGCCCGGTGCGCAAGGTCTGCAGCGGCGAGCTCCAGACATCGGCAACGCCATGCTGCTGATCGTCGCTGACATAGCGCACCGCCTGGTTCACGCTGCGATTGACGATTTCGGCGCGCGCCCGTGCGTCGCTCGCCGATGCCGCCGACCGCGTGAGTGCAACGAAGATGCGCTCCGATGCGGAACAGCGCGCGTCATCTCCATTGCAACGGTCGATCGCCGCCCGCTCGCTGGCCATCGCGCCCTGGATGCCGCGCCATTTCACCCACAGCACGCCTTCCGGCGCGCGGAACGTCATCAGGCCGAACGGCTCGTTGCTGGGTGTCGCGACCGCGGGCCCCTGCGGCGCATCGCTGCCGGTGCGCGACTCCGTCGTGGTGGACGCGAGCTCGACCGGCCCCGAGGCGGCGCGACGCAATCCATCGTGCTTGGCGAGCACGGCGTTGATGGTGAAGAAGCGGACGGGTGGCGCGACCTGCGCATGGCCGCTGCTATCTGGCGAGACCTGCCGGCTCAGCGCCTCGGCGGAGGCCGTCCCCATACAGCCCACCCCCGCGACAAGCGCGAGCGCAAGCCCCAGCGCGCGCGGAAAAACCCGCGGCCGATCGATCCGCAACATGACTGACGCCCCGTATGCTCCGGGGACATCGGCCGACATCATCGCGTCGATCCCTGCCCCGGTCGTTATGGGACCAGGGATAGGACCGGGGCATCTTCGGGCCGGTTAAACAGCGGTCATCGCGGCGGCCATGTTTGCCGACGCGACTAATCGAACCCGACTGGACCGCGTCGTATTTTAACGATTCAGGATCTGGTAACGCTGGTAGCCGGCGCAGCGATTCAGCGCTCGCGCAGTGCCTCGTCGCGCAGCATGCGCGCGGGCCTGACGAGATAATCGAGCACCGATTTCTTGCCGGTCAGAACCTCGACGGTTGCGACCATGCCGGGAATGATCGGGAGCGGATGCTCCGCCGTTCCGAGATAGTTCTTCTCGGTGCGCACCGTGACGCGATAGAACGTCTCGCCCCGTTCGTTCTTGTCGCCCTTCTCGTCGGTGATGGTGTCGGCGCTGATGCGCTCGACGCGGCCGTGCAACGAGCCATACACCGATGAATCATAGGCGCTGAGCTTGACCACCGCCTCGTGGTTGGGACGGATGAAGGCGATGTCCTGCGGCCGGATGCGGCCTTCGACCAGCAGCGTGTCGTCGAGCGGGGTGATCTCCATCAGGCTGGCGCCCGGGGCGACCACGGCGCCGATGGTGGTGACGTTGAGCCTGTTGACGACGCCACGCACGGGCGAACGCAGCTCGGTGCGCCGCACCCGGTCCTGGGCCGATTTGATGTTCTCGTCGAGCACGGCGAGATCGCCGCGGGATTTCGCGAGATCGTCCTCGGCCTGGGCGCGGAACGCCGTGACGATGTTGAGCCGGCGTGCGCGCGCCTCCTGCACCGCCGCCTCGGTCTTCACGATGCTCGCCTGCACGACGGCAAGCTGGCCGCGCATGTCGGTGGCCTGGCGGTCGGCGCGCAGCATCTCGATCTCGGGCACCACCTTCTGGTCGTAGAGCTTGCGGGTCAGGCCCAATTCCCGATTGAGCAGCGCCAGCGTCTCCGAGAAGCGCTTCTCGGTGGCCCTGAGCTCGTCGATCTCCTTGGTCTTCTGCTGCTCCTGCTGCTGCACCACGTCGACGTCCTGCGCGAGCTTGCGCGCATGGGCGTCAAACACGGAGCGCTCGCTCTGCACCGCGCGCGGCGCGTCCGCGACGAGCTCGTCGGGAAACACGACGGGGCTGCGGCCTTCGGTCTCCGCCGCCAGCCGGATCACGCGGGCCGCCATCGCGCCGCGGCGCTCACGAATCTCGCCGAACTGCGAGGCGAAATTGGTGTCCTCGATCCGTGCCAGCGGCTGATCCTTGTCGACGATCGCGCCCTCCTGCACCAGCAGATCGGCGATGATGCCGCCTTCCAGCGACTGCACCACCTGGGTCTGTCGCGACGGCACGACCTTGCCATTGCCGCGCTTGACCTCGTCGAGCACGGCGAAATGCGCCCAGATCAGGAAGGTGAAGAACAGGCCGAGCGAGGCGAACAGCAGCATCCGGGCCGTCTTCGGCGTACGGAGTTCGACGGCCGCGCGGATGTCGTTGGAGAACGCGAAATCACTGTGCGCCATGTCACCTCGTCCCCTGGACCGGCTTCACGGCGTGGCTCGCGGCCGGCGCCGCCGCGGGCTGCTGCGGACGCAGCATGGTGAGAATCTGCGCGGTCGGACCGTCAGCGACGATCTTGCCGGCGTCGAACACCAGGATGCGATCGACCAGCGACAGCAGCGAAGGCCTGTGGGTCGAGACGATGATCGACATCTCGCCGGTCTTGTCGCCCTTGGCCAGGACCTTCAGCCGCTCGAGGAATTCGCCTTCGCTGCGCACGTCGAAATGCGCGGTCGGCTCGTCGAGGAACAGCACGCGCGGCTTGCGGATCAGGACCCGCGCAAGCCCGATCGCCTGCTTCTGCCCGCCCGACAGGCTGCGGCCGCCTTCCGCGATCATCATCTCATAGCCCTGCGGATGGCCCGCGATGAACGTCTCGACACCGGCAAGCCTCGCCGCCTCCAGCACCTCCTCGTCGGTCGCCGCAGGGCGCCCGAGCGTGATGTTGTCGCGCAGCTTGCCGTAGAACAGGTCGGTATCCTGCAGCACGAAGCCGATGCCGGCGCGCAAGTCCGCGGGATCGTATTGCTGGATGTCGATGCCGTCGATCAGGATGCTGCCTTCGGTCGGCGGATAGAACGCGGTGGCGAGCCGCCCGACCGTGGTCTTGCCGGAGCCGACCCGACCGATGATGCCGATCTTCTCGCCGGGCTTGATGTCGAACGAGACGTTGTCGAGCGCCTTGGTCTGGCTTCCCGGATAGGAGAAGCTGACGTTCTTGAACTGGATGCGGCCCTGGTTGATTTCGCGGGCGACGTAGATCTTTTCCGGCGGCCGCTCGCGGTCCATCGACATCAGCCGGTCGATCGAGCGCAGCGCCGACGTCGTCTGGGTGAAGCGCGTCATCAGGCCGGCGATGCCGGCGATCGGACCGAGCACGCGGCCGGACAGCATGTTGGCCGCGACCAGCGCGCCGACGGAGAGCTTGCCGTCCAGGATCAGGAACACACCGACGGTCACCAGAAGCAGGCTGCAGAGCTGGCTGGCGACGCTCGCCGCGGTCATGGCCATCGAGGCCCAGAACTGGACGTCCTCGCTGGAGCGCGCCTGCGCCGCCACCGAGCGCTCCCACACCGTCTGCACCCGGCTCTCGCCCGCCACCGCGCGGACCGTCTCCATCCCGTTCAGCGATTCCACCAGAATGCCGTGGCGCGCCGCCGATTGCGCCTGCATCCGCCGCATCGCGCGGTCGAGCGGCCGCTGGATGAACAGTCCGACACCGATCATCACCGGCAGCATCAGCAGCGGAATCCAGGCGATCGGGCCGGCAATGATGAACAGCACGATGATGAACACGACCGCGAACAGCATGTCGGTCGCCGACACCACGGTGCCGGAGGTGAAGAACTCGCGCACGGAATCGAAGTCGCGCATCTGGTTGGCGAGGATGCCGACCGAGGGCGGCCGCTTGTCCATCTTCAGCGCCATCACATGCTCGAAGATGTTGGCGGCGAGCACCACGTCGATCTTCTTGCCGGTCATGTCGATGATGCGGCTGCGCACGACCTTGAGCAGGAAGTCGAAGCCGATGGCCAGCGCCAGGCCGACGCCGAGCGCAACCAGCGACGGGATCGCGCCGTTCGGAATCACCCGGTCGTAGACGCTCATCGTGAACAACGGCGCTGCCAGCGCCAGGATGTTGACGATGAACGCGGCGATCGCGACATGGCCGTAATTGGCGCCGAAGCGGCTGACTACGGACCAGAACCAGTGCGTCTTCGGCAGTTCGCTGGCGGCCATCACGCGCGGATCGGCGATCGCCGCGGGCCGCACCAGATAGGCGAACCCGACATATTGCGCGGCGACCATCTCGACGCGCTCGATCGCCGGCGCCTCACGATGCGAGGGATCGACGATGGTGACGCGGCCGGCCGCCTCGTCGATCGTCAGCAGGATGCGCGTGGTGCCGTCGTGAAACATCAGCACGCAAGGCAGCACCAGCGCCGGGATTTCGCTGAGCGGCCGTTCGACCAGTTGCGCCTCGAGCCCTGCCCGCTGCGCGGCACGCTCATAAAGGCCGATGCTGAGGACACCGGTTTCGAGCGGCAGGCCCGACAGCAGCGCGCTCCGGCTCAGGGCACGGCCATGATGAGCTGCAAGGTAAAGCAGGCTGTCGCTGAGCGGATCAGGTGCCGGTGCTGCTGGACTCACCGGCGACATCACGGGCGGCGCCTCTTCGAGTTCGAACCTGGTCGGACGAATATTCAACGATTCCTCGAAAATCCATTTGGCCAGCCGAGCCATGCGGGCCTGCATCGATCGCGTATTGCTAATAATTTGCTTTAGCCCAGTTCTTTGGCCCACACCTGACTTTTTCGAGGTTTTTGCAGGTGCTTCTTGACAATCTCAGCGCAAAGTAAATGCGCAAAGTAAATGCGTATGGTGAAAAGCCGGCGCGAGATGCACCGGCTTTCGTTAGTCCCAGCTATTTCGGCGCCGGCCCGGTGGGGCCCTTTGAAAATCCGCCGTACTTTCCTGACGCGACGAACAGCGTCGTATCAGCAGGATCGCTCGAGGCCCAACGATCACCGAAGGTAATCGGCGCCGGCTGGTTCGGCTGGCCGTCATTGGAGCCGAACAGAGGCACCGGACGCGTGGTGTTCAGCGGCTCAGGCCCCGGCGACGGCGCGCTCAGCCGAATGGGCGGCAGGCTGTAGCCGATGAATCCGCTCGGCGTGTCGACCGGCTCCGTCTCCGGAGGATGTCCGGTCTTCAGATAGTTGAGCATCTGCCCCATCGCGGCGAGCAGCTGATAGTCAGCGAACACCACGACCCCGCGCGCCGACACCAGCGACACGTTGGCATTGAAGTACTGGTTCTGAGAGTTGAGGAGGTCGATCAGCGTCCGCTGGCCGAGCTCATACTCCTTGTTGTAGGCGACGAAGGTGCGGCGCGCGGCTTCGACATCGCGGACAAGAGCCGCGACACGATCGGCGGTGATGATCCGGGCCGACCAGGCCTTGTCGATCGATTCCAGCGCATCGCGCTGCAGCCGCGCGTGCTTCTGCTGCTCCTGGATCATCCGCTGCGCGGCTTCCTCGCGGCGCCAGCTGTTCTGGCCGCCATTGAAGATGTCCCACGACGCGACGACCTTGCCGCTCACCTCGTCGTAGCGATTGGTGTAGGTGATGGACTCCTTGCCGGTCGTCGCACGGCCTTCAAGGGACAGCGTCGGCAGGAACGTGCCGGTGGTGGCATCGAAGCCCCGCTTGGCGGCGGTGACGTCGGCAGCGGCAGCGCGCAGCGTCGGGTTGAACTTGTAGGCGATGTCGAGCGATTCCGCCTTGTCTCGCGGCATGTCCGACAGCCGGCCCGGGAAGCGCAGATTGTACGGCTCGACGCCGACGACCTTGCGATATTTCGCCCGTGCCACTTCCAGACTGAGACGGAATTCTTCGAGCACGGCCTGGGCTGCAGCGACGCGTTCTTCCGCCTGCTGCGTATCGCCTTCGCCGGCGCGGCCGCCCTGGAAACGAGCCAGCACATTCTTGCGCAGCTCGAGATGAACCTTGAGGTTCTTCTCGGCCAGTGCGACCAGCCTCGTGTAGCGCACGACGTCGACATAGCCCTCGGCGGCATCCAGGCCGATCAGCTCGGTCCGCTCGAGCACCCGGAATGCAGCTGCATCCACGCGCGCGGCCTGACGCCACACTTCATTGATCGAGGAAAAGCCGTCGAACAGCAATTGACGGACCACCACGCTGGCCTCTCGGCCGCGCAGGTAGCGACCGTTATTGGCCGGCGCAGGCGAGACATATTGTTTAAGCATTTCAGGCCCGGCGCTGGCATCGAGCCGGACCTGCGGCAGGAGCGTTCCCTGGGACTGGCGAAGCTCCGCTTCCGTCGCGCGGCGATTGGCTGCTGCCTCGCCGACACCCGGATTGGTCTTCACCGCCTGGTTGATGGCGTCCTGGATCGTGAAAGGCTCAGCGCCCAAAGCCGGGCTAAAGCTCAATCCCGCAACACATATCAAAATCGGTGTATATATGATCTTCAACATACGGAACCGATAACAAACGCGCGATCAGCTCGCAACGAGAGTCGCCACATGTGCGGCTGAAAATCGACCGGTTGTTGCAGAATGGCGACTCTCCGCCACATTTCCCGGAAAATGGAATGACCGGTTTTGAGGAGTATCAGAATATTGCTGTCGGCACGGCCGTCGATGGACGAAGGCCAACGCCGCTGATTTAATTGTTTAATAAGATGGCTTCGAGAAAGATCTCAGGAAGCAGAATTTTCCGTTTAGTTTCAATATATTGTATGATTTTTTGACATCTACCGCAGCTCGGACGATCGCCGCGGCAGGGACCGCTTCCCTCGTATCATGCGTTCAGGACTGCGCCGCCCAGGCCCCGGTGACAAACCGCGTCTAGGATGGCCTGCACGCACAGCCCAATGCGGGGCACGCCTTCGATGGGGCGATCGCTGAGTTACGGAGTTTCGCGGTGCGCACGGAGAGGCAAAGGATGGTGGGGGAGGCAGGACTCGAACCTGCGAAGCCATGAGGCGGCTGATTTACAGTCAGCTCCCTTTGCCACTCGGGACACTCCCCCGTAACGATGGCAGCTAACGGCCGGCCGCAGAACAGCGGTTGAGCGACAATCAGCGCCATGGAGACGGTAAGACCGCGGGGCCCGATGAGGGCGCGCGCGGCCGGGGCCCTTATGATCGAACCGGAGCTGTAAAGTCAACCAAGGGCGACGAATTTTCCCGCCTCGGCGGTGCGAAATTGCCAGAATCCGCACCGTGTGACAGAAGCTCGTGTCATGAGCGAACGCGACCGAAAGCCCCCTTTCCGCCGGCAGGGTGGCAAATCTCCCGGCAAACCGCGCGGATTCGAACGCTCGCAGCCGTGGCGTGAGCGCGGGTCCGACTCGGACGGTCCGGTCATTCTCTATGGCTGGCATACCGTGACCCTGGCGCTCGCCAATCCGAAGCGCAGGATTCGCAAGCTTTACCTCACCGAGAACGCCGCGCACCGGCTCGCCGACGAACGGATCGAGACGCGGGTCGCGCCCGAGATCGTACGCCCCGGCCAGATCGATCAGCGGCTCGGCCCAGACGCCGTGCACCAGGGCCTGCTCGCCGAGGCCGATCCCCTGCCCTCGCCCGACATCGACACCTTGGCGGCCGAGGGTCTGATCCTGGTGCTCGACCAGATCACCGACCCGCACAATGTCGGCGCCATCCTGCGCTCGGCCGCCGCGTTCGACGTCAAGGCGATCGTCACCACCGCGCGCCACAGCCCGGAAGCGACCGGCGTGCTGGCCAAGTCCGCCTCCGGCGCGCTGGAGCTGGTGCCGATCATCACCGTGCAGAACCTCGCCCGCGCGCTGACCCGGCTCAACGAGCGCGGCTTCCAGACCGTGGGCCTCGACAGCGCCGGGGCTGAGGACATCGCGGCGGTGGCGCTGCAGGAGCCGCTGGCGCTCGTGCTCGGCGCCGAGGGCAAGGGCCTGCGCCAATTGACGCGGGAGACGTGCAGCGTGGTGGCGCGGCTCGACATGCCCGGCGCGATCAAGAGCCTCAACGTCTCCAACGCCGCCGTGCTCGCGCTCTATATCGGCGCGAGCCGGCTCGGGCTGATGCACAAATAGAAAACGCCCGCGCGCATGATGCGCACGGGCGGTGGCGGTGAGCTCGGCCGGTCGATCAGTAGTAGCGGCGCAGCACGCGCTGGCCGTGATAGTAGGACGAGGCGCCCCAGCGATAGCCGCCCTGCGGATGGCCGTACTCCATCGCAGGAGCCATGCGGGTCTCCTCATAGGCGTGGTGACGATGGTGATAGCGATAGACCGGGATCGCGCTCTCCTGGTACACTGGATACGGTGCGAACGCGCCGGGACCGCTGTAGGTCGGGCCCTGGTTCACGTAGTAGTACTGCCGCGTCGGCTCGGCCAAACGCTCATAGCGTACGCCGCAGCTGCCGCATCCGGTCGATCCGTAGCCATAGCCGGGCTGGTAGGTGTAAGTCGGTTGATAGGTGACGGTGGGTGCACACGGGCTGGCATAGCCGCACGGCGCACATGAGGAATAGCCGCAGGCCATGGCGGGCGCGCTGCCTGCAATGGCCAGGCCGGCAATGGCGACAGCTCCTGCGGCGACAAGTCCTGACATCGTTCGACGCATCATTCTCTCCTGTTCATTTGATTTTGTTTGTTTTGGCTTTCGACGGATGGCCGCTACCGGCGATAGGCCGGCGGCGGATTGGGATAGTTGCGCGGGCTCCCGCCCTCCCGTGGCGCGAGGATCACGGCAGGCGGATACATCGGCACTGCCGGCTCGGCCGGCTGCATCTCGGACTGGGCGCCCCAGGAGCGGGAATAGCTCTCGGCCGGCTTCGGCAGCTTGCGATCCGGCGGCGGCTCGATCTCCATCCGGCCATAGCCGGGCGTCGCTCCGAGCGTCGGATAATAGTGACCGACGTGGGGCTCCGGCTCGACCGGCCGCCCGCCATAGAGCGTGGGCTGCATCCAGGGGCCCTTGCCAAGACTGGTCTGGCCTTCGACGACGGCGTAGGACGCATCGATGCCGTTGATGATGACCGGGACGCCGGGCCGCTGGGGGATCACGATATCGAAGCCTTCGCTGGCGAGCGAAGGCGAAGCCGCCCCGATCAGAATCGCAAGAGCTGTTGCAAAACGCATGAATTCACGCCCTGGTTGCCAACTACCAATACCGCAACACGCGCCGCCATGGGTTAAGCGCGCGGTTCAATCTGCCGGTAAGGCTAACGCATGGGCCATTCGCCCGGGTTAATGGGCGCCGCCTGCTTCGGCGAGAACGGTTAATGGATCAGCCGATCGCGGCGGCAAGGATGCTCGGAGCAAGCCGGGCCTCCACCGCCGCGCGGGCTTCGCAAGAGCGCTGGCGCCTCATGTCGTTCCAAAACATTCCCGGCGCGGCGGGAACGACGCGGCCGGCTTGCACTTAGCAGGTGGGGCGCAACGACGGAGTATTCCATGACACGATTTGCTATTCTCGGGGCTGCTGTACTCGCAACGGCGCTGGCCGGCCCGGCCATGGCGCGCGACATGCACCACCGGCACATGAACCACCAGCACGAAGGAATGATGCAGCATCGGCACATGGGCACCCAGGACGGGGCGATGATGCAGCAGCGCACCGACGCCGGGTGGAACAATAACGGCTGGGATCGCCGCAACCGCAACAGCGGCTTCTGGCCGGCCGACGTTGCCGCCGGAGCAGTCGGCACCGCTGCCGGCATCGCCGGTGCAGCCATCGGAACCGCCGGCGCCATCGCCACCGCGCCGTTCCGCACCGCGGATGCCTATGCCTACGGTCCCGGACCCTCCTACGGCCAGCCGAGCTATGATCGCGGCCCGAACGGCTATTACGGTGACTGGAACAGCTACGCCACCCGCAACGGCCTGGTCTGCCGCCCCGGCACCATGTTCAAGGGCAGCGACGGCCTGATGCACATCTGCCAGTAGGCTTGCGCGCCTCGATTGCGTCGACAGGGGCGGCCTCACGGCCGCCCCTTTTGCGACCGGGATTGTTGCCGGCCGAGAGCTGTGACGGCAGTAGCCTGACCGCATCAACTCTGGTAGGAACACCGCGCTTCGGAGCCCCTCGCCGCGCTCCGCCGCCACTCACGGTGCATTCGCCGGCTTAGCTCAGCGGTAGAGCAGCGGTTTTGTAAACCGAAGGTCGGGGGTTCAATCCCCTCAGCCGGCACCATCGACCGTCGCGTTTCAATCCCTCGTGTCTCGATTGCTGTGCCTCTACCCGTTGCGGCATTGCTCAATTCGCCTTGGTCTTGATCGTCCCCGCTGCGGGCGGCTTGGCGGCACCGGCCGTCGGCGGCGGCTTGGGCGCGGCCCATTCCGGATCCGGCAGCGGTCCGCCGCCCTCGCCGGTCGCACCGACGAGCTGGCCCGGCACCAGGTCCGTCACCTGCGCCCAGCCCTGGGTGGCGCAGAACAGCCCGAGCAGGCAGCCTTTGACGGCCAGCATCTTCGGTCCCTCGCGCCAGATCGAAACGCTGTAGGTCTTGCCGTCCTCGGCATTGTAGACCTCGCCCACATAGCGGCCGTCCGGATTCAATTTGAGCCCGAGCAGCATCTGGTGGCCAAGCAGCAGGCGCGCGCGCCTGGCCGGATCGGGATGCAGCCGGTCGCGGAACGGCTGCCCCTTGGCGTCCGCCGTCTCCTTCATCCAGACGATGTAGCCGCAAATGCGATCGGGCATCCCGCCGCAACGCTCGATGCGAACCCGGGCGCGCCCGTCTTCGGTGAGCCAGGTGCCCGCGGGATCGCTGACCGGGGCGGCGTGGCCACGGCTTTCCGCCATCGACAGCAACAGGCTGACGACGATGCGCAGCCCGACGCGAAGGACGAATCTCAATGTCATGTCCAGGGACCTCGTTATCTCCACGGCTTCGAGCCACGCACTCGCGCGGCGCGTTCGAAGTTCAAAACCGGCTCTCCGGCTCCTGCCCGTGCCGGTGCCTTCGATGCCAATTTGTGAAAGCGAAGGTGCCGCGATGCGACTCGACCTGCGTGATCGGAGCATTCGTCCGCATCACTGCAGCTGTGCGACCAGGGCGTCCGCACCCTTGTCGATCCCCGCTTCCGCGGCTGCGAGCGCACCGACGCTGGCCTTGATGTCGTAGGGCGCGGGGTATTGCTTGCTGACGAAGGCGTTCAGCAGCCGTCCGTTGGCGGCATCGAGGATCTCCGCGGCATAGAACACCGAGCCGGTCAGCAGCCCCTCGCCGTCACGCGCGCTCTGCACGCCATTATAGACGGCGCCTGCGAGATCGAAGCGCGAGGCCGTGCCGAGCACCGGCGTGTTGGTGACGGCGCCGGTCAAGGTGAGGCGCACGCGCAGGGTGTTCCGGCCCCGCTGGCTGACGACCTGGAAGCGCGCCGACAGACTCTCCAGGAAGCGCGACCGCATGTAGGCGGCAAGCTTCGCCTTGTCCTGCTCGGACAGCTCGCCGAACTGATGATCGCGGCCACGATAGATCACCACCGGTCGAGCATGACCTTGTCATAGCTGCGCCAATCAGCAGATGCGGCGTAGCGGTAGGGCACGCGCCCCGATGAATCGGATCCATTCGGGGCCAAATAGCGCGTCGATGCCACCTCGGAATAGGCCGCCGGCGTCACCGTGTTGCAGCCACCGCAAAGGCCGGCCACGGCAATTGCCGCAAAGCCGGACGCCCGGGATCGAACCGTCATCTCCTTCTCCTCCGTGTAAGCTGCTGCGAAGCACAATCAGCAATCATTAAAACCGACTGGACGGTTTGTAAAGTAGCGTGATGAACACACGGTCAAGGGGTGAGCGCGCCGCGACAGCAACGGCCAGGGGATCGCGACGTCGTCACCCGCCCCGAACCAACTCCTGTCAAGCGTCCCGAGGCGCTCCCGCCTGCTCGAATGCCGTCCATTGGCTGTCGTCGAGCAGTCGCGCGAACAGGCGATCCAGGTCCGGCTGCTCTAGCGGCGAGACCCGCAGCATGGTCATCAGCGCGAGACCGCGGGCGGCGGCCCAGCGCAGCACCGCGAGATCGGCGTCGCGGGCTTCGGCCCGGACCTCCAATACCCGCTCGGCATCCTTGGCGCGGGCATCCTCCAGCAAAGCGGGCTCCTGGGCGAGCGCGCCCAGCATCGCCTGGGACACGGAGTACTGCTGCGCGATCAGCTCCCGCGAAGCCGCAATCTGGGTGGCAAGTTCGGGCTGACTCACCGCTTCGCCCAGTTCAGCCCTGAATTTCCTGGCGAATTGGTCGAAATGCGTGAACTGCTGTTCAAGCAGAGCCTTGAGCACCGCTTCCTTGTTGGGAAACTGGTGCATCAGGCCGCCTTTGCTCAGGCCGCTTTCGCGGGCAATGGCATCGAGCGTGAGCCGACCCGGACCATCGCGGCCGATGATGGTGAGGGCGGCGGTGAGCGCGGCCTTGCGTGACCGCTCGGAGCGTGAGGGATTGTCCATCGGAAACTGCGGGGCGCCGGGGGTAGCGAGCAGCAAAAATCCCACAAGCGGGACTGCCCGTCCCCTCTTAGGCGAGAGCGCCCCTGCCCTGTCAAGCCAAGCAGAGCAAAGTCGGCAGCCCGACATCCTTGGGAACCATCTGCGCGAGACCGAATTGACGGCGTCGCTCTCGGCGTGTGAGCACGGATCCGGTTCAGACTGTGGCAACAATGTTGTCACATCTCAACCAGGACTCGCGCTTATCCCCAGAAGTCACTGGTGTTCCAACTTGATTTAGGGACCGGCTTTTGTTGCAATTGCGGCAGTCTGGGGGACGACGGGCATGACGTGGAAGGAAGAGCGTGATGCGCTGATCGCGCAGACCATGGCCTTCGTACAGTCGGTCACGGGCAAGCCTGCCGACTTCTCCCAGTTCGAGCTCCCCCCCGTTCCGGTCAGGATCCCGATCGCCCCCCGGCAGGCCGCCGCACCGCGCGAGATCATGTCGGCTGAGCCGGTCGTGGCCGCTGGCACCGCCCCCGACGCGCCGCACAGCGAGCCTCCACAGCAAATGCCTGCCCGCGCGCCCGAGCCCGCCATCATGAAAGAGCAGGCATCCGCCATTCCCGAAGCGTCTCGTCCGGGCCCTGCCCTGCCTGCGCGCTTCACCAGCATCGCCTCGCAGCTGGATCTGCAGCGCGACATGCAGGCGGAAATCCGCGCCCGCGTGGCCCGCTTCCGCGCCCATCAGGAACGTTTCACGCGGGAACGCCAGGAATATTTCAGCTCGGAGCTGGCCCGCCTCAAGGCCTCTGCCGAAGGGACCGGACTTCCCGAGGATTGAGCGGACCACATCGGTGACAGACGGAACGAGCTTCGAAAAACCGGCACGCCGGCCTCACAGCCACGCACACAGCAGCGCCACATTGGCCACGAAGGCAAGCAGCAACCCAAGGGTGAGCGTCAGCTGGATCCGCCCGCAAAAGATGTGGAGATCGGTTCCCATGGGCTTAACCATCTGGCGATTCTAGCCCCGGAGTCCCACGGATTCTTTTTCCAAAAATTTAGGACTCGTTTACGACTCGCGGCGAGCCGAAAAGGCCGCTTTCCGGCCGCGAACGCGCCCGTGTCTCGCTACAACCCCTGTTCATCGTCGGTTCATCCTTCGCTTCTCTGGAGCTGCTTGGAATGCCCTATGCCCTGTTCTGCAACGAGGCCAAGCTGAGCAAGGCCTATCCAACCGAAGCCGACGTCTGGCGGCTGGCGCGGCAAAGCGGACTGGTGGTGGACGTGATGATCAACGCTCGGCGCACGGCCGGGCATCTGCAGCTCGACAATGACTACGAGATCAGGCCCTGCGCCGCCGAGCCGGAGGAGGATCCCTGGCAGAACCGCGTCGAAGCCGAGCAGGAATTCAACATTCCATTCGCGTCCTGATCGACCCGGATATCGGCCGGACGAGCGCAAGCGCTATCCGGCGGCGTCCATTCGCACGTGCGGATCGTTGTGCGCGAGCCCAGCAATGAGATCGAGACTGTCCCAGCAGCAAAAATTTTCGGATTTTTCGCTGCCGTCGCAATGACGCGGAGCGGACGCGCCTGGCCGAGGAGAGCGCCAGCAAGACCCGAGGGCCGTCCGCGCATGGCTGACGGCCCTTCGGGTGAACTTCTATTGAAGCGACAGATATGGCATTCGGCGGGCAGCCAAAGCCGCCCGCCGTGTGATCGCCAAGAAGCCCGCGACTCCAAGCCCGCGACTACGGCGTCGCCGTCGCCAGCGATGCGGTTTCGGACGGAAGGGCGACACAGGCGCGCTTGCGGCTGACGCCGCGGATTGCGCCGGTCACCTTCAGCACCTTCCCCGACGGGCAGGACGCGGTTTGCACCAGCGCGACCTCGTAGGGGGCCAGCATCAACGGTTCGGACTTCAGGACGGTCTGGGCGGAGCACGGCACGACGGCCGCCGACAACAACAGCACGGACAACAAGATACGCATGTGGGATGATCCATCAAACCGGCGGACTCATAATAGCCACTGATGGCGAAAGTTTCACGAAGGTTTGAAAATTTTTTTGCACTGCGTGAGCGACCTCGAAACCATGGCCCGTCACGACGCCGCCACAGCAAAACGCCCGCGCGAGGGCGCGGGCGTGTGGCGATTTGTCGTCCGGCGCAGCCGGGAGCCGGTCAGTACTTGCCGGCGACCGGGCCACCCCAGCCGAAGCGATAGTTCACGCCGAGCTTGACCGTGTGCTCATCGCTGTTGAAGCGGCTGCCCACCACCGGTGCCGGGCCGCCCGTGAAAGTGGTGTTGCCGAAATTGTAGTACTGGTACTCGGCCTTGGCCGACCAGCTTGGCGCGAACATGTATTCGAGGCCGGCGCCGACGGTGTAGCCGCCCTTGGTGTTGCCGCTGGTCGTGAAGCCGGCCGGCACGCCGGCGACGTTCACGCCGAGGCCATTGCCGTCACGCCAGGCATAACCACCCTTGGCGTAGAGCAGCGCCGGTCCCCAGGTGTAGCCGAGCCGGCCGGTCACCGAGCCGAGCTGGTTGGCGCCGGTGGAGCTCACGACCGTTGCACCCGGGAAGCCGAAATTGGTGGTGTTGCGATCCATCCAGCTGTACTGGGCCTCGACGCCCATCACCCAGTTCGGGGCGAACTGGTAGTCGAAACCGCCCTGCACGCCGCCGAGGAAGCGGGCGTTGTTGCCTTCGAGGCTGTTGTTGCCGGCAAAGGCGCCGCCGAGATGGCCGCCGATATAGAACCCGGTCCAGTTATAGACGACCTGCGGAGCCGTGAAGGCCGGCGCCTTGGTGTAGGTGCGCGCGGGCATGTCGGCGGCAAACGCCGGGACAGCCAAAGCGGACAAAGCCACCGCACTCAAAAAAAAGCGTTTCATGGGACGTCCCCGTTATTCATTTGCGACATCTATCGAACATCGTGGCCGCATTTGGGTTGCCCGGTGGCTGTGACGCAGCTGTGATTGCTCGTCGCGTGTCACCAGCGGGCAACAAAGGCCTTTTGTTCCATAGGCTTCCCGAATATTTCGTGAAGCTGCGCGTCTCGCCCGACATTTGGTCGCGCCAAGGCGGCAAAGCGTTTGAACCCGTCTCCTAATTGTGATGCCCGCCGTGCCCCCGCAAGGTGCTGCGACGACGTGGCAGGTCTGCATGGCCGTGTGATCAGCGCGTGACGTGGGAGCCTGGTGATACCGGGACCGGTCCTGCATGGCGCGCCCTGCTCATGCGGGCAGGCGCTACCGCGTCAGGCCCGCGAGCTCGGGAAAGGCCTGATAGCTCGACCCGGCGCAGAGCTCGCCGGCATCCTCGATCAGCCGATCGAAGCGGCCGTCGACATAGACCGCCGCCCGCTCCTTCGCCGGCCGGTAGCTGCCGTCCGACTCGCGCGCCGCATAGCGCAAACAGCTGATATATCGCTGGCGGCCGCCGACGGTCCGCTGCACCGGCTCCGCCAGGACGCCGTCACGCACCCCGACAGGGTTGTTCAGGTAGGTCCGGAGATAGGACACGATCTCGGTGCGGTAGTTCGCCGGAAAGGGCTGGTTCGAGACGCCGCGATCGTCTGTATAGGAGATCCCGCGATTGTCCTCGCTCATGAACGACGCGGGACCGCCGCTCGCACAGCCTGACAGCAGCAACAGAATCACCGCCGCCGGCCGCCAGTTCGTTGTCCCCATGCCCACGGCGCCCGCCTCGTCCGATACCCGTCGCGTCACCGGTTTCTAGCCGAAAGCGGCCGGCGATGGAAATCGCTGCGTCGCCCGGATTAAGTCCGGAAGCAAATCGTCGATGCCGACGCCCCTTGGGCGTCGGCGATCGCTGATACGGGCTTGCGGAGACGTTACCCGCGGCGCGTCGCCGGCGTGACGCGCTTGAAGCTCACCTTCTTGTGGCTGATCGCCTGCGAGACCTTCACCTTGTTGTGATGGCGGATATGCGCGACGTGCCGATGGGAGTGGCGGAGCAGCGAAGCATGCGGCTTGCTCTTCGACTTGCCGACCGTCGGCTTCATCTCGTTGGCCTTGTCGCCGGCCTGCGTCCCGCCCGACTTCGCGGCGTCGGTCTTGGTGGCGTCGGTCTTCGCGGCATCGGTCTTGGCGGTCCCGGTGGTCTGGCTGGACTTCGCGGAAGTGTCGGTTTTTGCAGGACCAGCGGCGAACGCGGGCGCAGCCAGGATCGACACGGCGAGCAGCGCAACAGACATTGACTTCAGCATGGTCGTCTCCGTGATGTGAAGATCTGGAGGTACCATCCAGAGTGGATGGGCTCGTGATCATGGAAACGACCATAGGGAACCGGCACTGAACCCACCCTGAAGTAAAGCTGGGCTTTCAGTTCATGGACATGAAGGGATAGTCATCGAGATGACTGGCCTGTCATCATGTGGCCAGTATAATGCACCGATCGCGGCGCAAAATCCGCGCAAACGACCGGGAATATTTCGCAGCTGCGGAAGTTCTTCTCCGTATGCAGTCACCTGTTGGATCGACAACTCGGGAGATACGAATGAAAAAGTCTGCGATCAGGATTGCCACGCTGGCTCTGTTCTCGATGGCCGTGGCCTCCGGGCCGCTGCTTCTGTCGAAGGCCTATGCCGCGGGAAGCGATACGCCCTCGTCGCCGCCGGCGTCGGATTCGGGCAAGAAGAAGAAGGACAAGAGCTCGAGCATCGAAGATCCGAAGTTCCTCGCGGCCTACCGCACGGCCTACACCTCGATCTATGACCGCGGCGACTATGCCACCGCGATCGAGCAGCTCAAGGCGCTGAACCGTGAGGACGTCGCCGACGTCGCCAATCTGATCGGCTACTCCTACCGCAAGCTCGGCAACTACCAGGCTTCGAAGCAGTACTACGAGCAGGCCCTGGCGGACGATCCGAACCACGTGCGCACCTGGCAGTATTACGGCCTGTGGCAGCTCGAACAGGGCAACCGCGAACAGGCCAAATATCACCTCGACAAGGTGGCACAGCTCGCCGGCACCAACAGCACCGAATATCGGTCGCTCGCCGACGCGCTCGAGAAGCAGCCGGGCACCGGCCTCGTCTACTGAGGACGCGATCGGATACGTCCGATCTCAAAAGTCTGTCTCAGATGCATGGCGCAACCCGAAAGGGTTGCGCCATTTCTGCGTCGTAGCTTCGTAGCCTGGATGAGCGCAGCGACATCCGGGTTCTCCCGTGCAGCTCATGTGAACCCGGATGTCGCTTGGGCTCATCCGGGCTACGGGATGGCTCTTCGCCGCCTGCACGGCTGCGCTTCTGCCCAACCGGCTATTGTCCGCCGCCGTTCCTCCGCTCATGATGCGCTCCTGGCGCACGAACGTTCTCATCGCGCCTCTGAACGGGAGATTGCCTCGTGGAGCCCTGGCTTGGCGCCGCCCTCGGTTACATCAAGGATTGGCTGGCCTTCCAGGTCGCGGTCTCCGAGCAGCCCGGCTGCATCATCGCGATCGCCCATCGTGGCGAGATCGTGCTGGAGGCCGCGTTTGGCCACGCCAATCTCGACAGCGGCGAGAAGCTGACGCCGCGGCATCGCTTTCGCATCGCCTCGCACACCAAGGCCTTCACCGCCGCCGGCATCATGCGCCTGCGCGAGCAGAAGCGCCTGAAGCTCGACGACGCCGTCGGGCAATATGTCAAAGACCTGCACCCCGAGGTCGCAGCGGCGACCATCAGCCAGCTGCTGTCGCACACGGCAGGCCTGATCCGCGACGGGAAGGACTCCGGCCAGTTTACCGACGGCCGCGCCTATCTCGACCACGATGAACTGCTCGCCGAGCTGAAGCTGCCGCCCGCGATCGATCCCAACAGCCGCTTCAAATATTCCAACCATGGCTACGGCCTGCTCGGCCTCGTTATCGAGGCGATCACCGGAGAGCCCTACCCCGCCTGGCTGCAGCGCGAGGTCATCGAGGCGGTTGGCCTGCGCGAGACCGCGCCCGACATGACGCTGCTCGGCAAGGGCTTGCCGTTCGCGCGCGGGCACTCGCGCACCGTGCCGGTTGGCCGCCGCGTCGTGATTCCCGGTGACAATCCGACCAACGCCATCATGGCCGCAGCCGGCGTGGTCGCGACAGCCGCGGACACTGCCCGCTTCTTCGCCCAGCTGGCGCCGAACGCCAAAAAGAGCCTGCTGTCGGTGGCGAGCCGGCGCGAAATGATCCGCAGGCAATGGCGGGTGCCGCAAGACATCGAGGAGGCCTATTACGGGCTGGCGCTGATGAGCGGGACGACGGCCGGCTTCGACTGGTTTGGCCATGGCGGCGGCTTCCAGGGCTACATCTCGCGCACATCGGTCATTCCCGCACGCGAGATCACGGTCACCGTGCTGACCAACGCCCTCGACGGCTGGGCGCCGGCATGGGCGAACGGCGTCAAGTTCATCCTGCAGGCCTTCGCCACCAACGGCGCGCCGTCCCGCAAGACGCGCGACTGGACCGGGCGCTGGTGGACGCTGTGGGGCGCGATCGATCTGGTCCCGTTCGCGGCGCAGGTGATGGTCGCCAATCCGGCCTTCATCAACCCGTTCATCGATGCCGCCCGCATCGAGCCGACGGGGCGCGACGCCGGCCGCATCGTGCAGGCCACGGGCTATGCCAGCCACGGCGAGGCGGTCAGGCGCCTGCGCGGCAAATCCGGCGTCAGCGAGATCTGGCTCGGCGGCGCACGCATCCGCCCGGAGCGCGTCGTGAAGGCCGAGATGGAGCGGAAATATCCGAAGGGCCGCCGCAAGAAGGACGTTTGAGCCCACCGCCGTTCCATTTGCTCCGTCATTGCGAGCGCAGCGAAGCAATCCAGAGTCGTGGGCGGGACTCTGGATTGCTTCGCTGCGCTCGCAATGACGTGGAGAGAGCGTCGCCCGGATGAGCGGACGCCGGCGCCCGCTGGGCAAAGACGGGAGCGCATCCGGGCTAGCTGCTACTTCATCAGCGCCTCGGCCTCGCCGCGAAAGGCTCTGCGCGCATCGTCGCGGGAATAGAACATGTGGCCGCCGGGATAGACGACGAGCTTGACCCGCGGCGGGCGGGCGAAGGCCGGCAGCTGGTCGAGCAGGATCTTCGAGCCGTAATAGGGCGTGGCGAGATCGAACAGGCCGTGACCGACCAGGAGCTTGAGCTTGGGATCGAGCGCCAGGATCTGCCGGAGCTCACCGGTGGATTCCGGCGGGCTGATGCCGCGGCCGAAATCCCAGTTCATGTTCACCGCCCCGCTCAGCAGCTCATAGGAGCCGTCGGGACGCCAGCTCAGCTTGCGCGTCGTCAGCTCGACCGCGGCGCTGGTGAGCGGCGCGGTCAGCACGTCGCCGGAAGGATCGGAGCCGCGCGAACGGCTCGCATCCGGATAGGGATCGAGGCCCAGCACCGAGCCGTCGTAGCGGCCGGTGATGCGGCCGTTCTTGCGATCGAACTCGCGGCGAAACTCCGAGACGTCGAAGCGGCCGGCCAGCCTGCGGCTGACCGCCTGGTCGATCCCGGTCAGGCTCGCGACCTTGTCGGCGATCCGGTTGGTGGCGTCGCGATCGGCCTCGCCCTTCACCAAATCGAGCAGGAAATCACCGCTGGCGTAACGCTCGACATCGGCGAGGTCGGCGCGTGTCACCGGCCCCTTCATCTGCTTCGCGACGGCGGCGAAGCTCGGCAGGCTCGCGACATATTGCATCAGGCTCGAGCCGGAATAGTCGCGGAAATCCATCAGCGGCGACAGCAGGATCAGCCCGCTGATGCCGATGCCCTGGTCGTGCTGCAGATTGTTGACGATCTTCGGCCCGCGAATGCCGCCATAGCTTTCGGCGGTGATGAATTTCGGCGACCCGAGCCGGTCGTGCTTCTCCAGCCAGCGCCGCACCACCAGCGACAGCGCGCGCACGTCGCCGTCGACCGAGAAGAACCGCTTGCGGACCTCGTCGCCGGACGCGACGAAGCGGCTGTAGCCGGTGCCGACGGGATCGACGAAGACGAGATCGGTGAAGTCGAGCCAGGTGTCGGCGTTGGGCATCAGCTCCGGCTGCGACGACGGCGTCACGCTGGCCGCATCGATTCCGATCCGCCACGGCCCGGCATTGCCAAGCTGCAGATAGGCCGACGACGCGCCCGGCCCGCCGTTGAAGAAGAAGGTGACCGGACGGCTGCCGTGCTCGGTACCGTCGAGCTGATACGACGTATAGGCGATGTCGGCCTGCGGCTCGCCCTTGCCGTCGAACAGACGGATCGAGCCGGCGGTGGCGGTGAACGACAGCTTGCGGCCGGGCAGCTCGAGCGTGTGGGTCGTGGTGGAATCGGCCGGCAGCTTGTGCTGCTCGGCCGTCGATGACGACGACGGATTACTGGCGGCACGAGCGCCGGCCGCGGCGGGGCGCGGTGCAGAGGAGGCGCCCTGCTCCTGCGCCGCCGGCGCATCCTGGGCGCGCACGGCCTGGCCTGTGACCAGCGCCGTCAGCGCCACGACACCAACCTGCAAAGCCATCTGCAACGCAACCAGACGCGGCCTCACGGCGGACGACCTCAAACCTGCCATCAACTCAACTCCTCTGCCCCGCGCCTCGACGCGCCCGGTCGAAAGCCCGCTTTCTGTAGCGCATGAACCGCGGCGCACCCACAAGCTCAACCAACTCTTCCGTGATCCACGTCACATCGGGGACGTGCCTGATCCCGCCGTTTGTGCTATGGGCTCGAACCTCTCGATCCCGTCCGACGTCCTAATCCATGGGACAAAAGGCGCGCCGCCGGGTGCGATCACGGAGCACAGCATGAAATTCCCGACGTTCATCGTCGCAGCCCTGACCGGGCTCGCCGCACCGGCGCTCGTTGGGCCGTCGGCGGCCTGGGCCGGGCCGCCGGCTGCCCTGGTCGAGGACGTCCAGGGCGAGGTGGCCGGCGCCGAGCTGATGGACTATGTCGCGCCCGGCCAGGTGATCAAGCTCGGACCCGACGGCGCCGTGGTCATGAGCTACCTCAAATCGTGCCGCCGCGAGACCGTCAGCGGCTCGGGCAGCGTCACGGTGGGGCCCGGCGAAAGCAAGGTCGACGGCGCCACGCTCAAGAGCGACATCGTCAATTGCGACGCCAGCCACGCCCAGGCCACCACACGCGAGACCAGCGAGGTCGCGGCGACGATCGTGCGCAGCCTCGGGCCGGACTCGGCGCCGGTGGCGCAGGCCGTCATCTACGGGGCGTCACCGATCGTCGAGGCCAGGGGACGCGGCACGCTGATCGTCGAGCGGCTCGACCAGCCCGGCGAACGCCAGCAGGTCGAGCTGTCGGGCCGGCAGTTCAAGGGACGGTTCTACGATTTTGCCGGCACCAGCCATCCGCTGACGCCTGGTGGCACCTATGTTGCGAGCTTCGGCGCCTCCCGTCTCGTGTTCAAGGTCGACGCTCAGGCCAAAGCGGGCCCCGGCCCCGCGGTCGGACGCTTGATCCGGCTCAACTGAAGCTGAAAGCAGTTCTCAGTGGCGATCGGACGCCGGACGCGCGACGCGCTTGCCGTCATCGCCATTGCGCTGGCGAGTGCGGCCTTGTTCGTTTCGCCGGCGTTCGAGCGCGGCCGGGGGCTGTCGCTGGATGCGCTGACATGGCTGCGCTTCGAGGGGTTCGGCAACCGCTACGAGGCCGCGACCAGCCCGGCCGTCGTGATCGCGATCGATGAGGAAAGCTATCAGGCGGCGCCTTTCAAGGGCGCGCCGCTGTTGACCTGGACCGGCGAGATCGGCCGCGTGCTGACGGCCGTGCTCGACGGCGGCGCAAAAACCGTCGGCTTCGACATCGTGTTCCAGACCTCGATCGAGCAGTCGGAGATTCCGCTCGGCGACGGCACGCTGGGTGAGCGGACGCGCGGCTTCGACCGCGATTTTTTGCGCGCACTGGCGTCAGCGGCGGCCAGCGGCAAGGTGGTGCTGGGTGAGATCTTCGGCAAGCCGCCCATCCTTCCCGCCCCGGGACAACGCATCGCGGTGCGCCAGCAGCAGAACTTGAGGCCGCTCAACACCTACACCGACAGCGACGATGTCGTTCGCCGCCATCCGCTGACGCTGAATGCCGAAGGCAAGGCGGTGCCGAGCATGGCGCTGGAATTGGCGGCGCGCGCAACCGGCAAGGCGCCGGTCATCGCGGCCGACGGCGTGACGCTCGGCGACTACACGGTGCCCAGCAGCGTGCCCGGCACCATGACGCTGAATTTCGCCGGTGGCGCCGACGACATTCCGACCTACTCCTTCGCCGATCTGCGCGCCTGCGCGCTCAAGGGCGACAAGGACTATTTCCGCCGCGAGTTCGAAGGCAAGATCGTCCTGATCGGCACCGTCGGCATCGAGGATCGGCGGCTGACCTCGAAGCGCTTCGCGACCCGTGCCGAGGGCGCGCGGCGTCCGCGTTGCGTGCTGGGAGAACGCAGGGTCACCGAGACCTTCGCACGCAGCACGATTGCCGGCGTCTACATCCACGCCACGGCGGTGAACAATCTGGTGAGGCAGGACGCCGCGACCGAAATGAGCCGGCCCGCGACTTTTGCGGTCGCAGCCGGGATGGCGCTGCTGGCCGCGCTGCTCGCCCGGCTGCTGCGTCCCACCTCCGCAGCCGCGATCCTCGCGGGGCTCGCGCTGCTCTACACGGCGCTCGCGACCGCCCTGTTCAACCACGCCCAGCTGCTGCCACTGGCGGAGCCGCTGGCGGCAGGCGTGCTCGCGCTGGCTTCGACCACCGGCTATCGCTTCATGGTCTCCGACAAGGACCGCCGGCTGCTGCAGAAGAGCTTTGCCTACTACCTCGCGCCGCGCGAGATCGACCGCATGCTGGCCTCGCGCCGGCTGCCGCAGCTCGGCGGCGAGACCCGCGAGGTCACCGTGTTCTTTTCCGACATCGAGGGCTTCTCGCGCATCGCCGAGCAGATGTCGCCGGAGCAGTTGATGGCGCTGACCAACGAATATCTCTCGGCGATGACGGACGTCATCGAAAGTCATGACGGCTATGTCGACAAATATATCGGCGACTCCGTGGTCGCGGTGTTCGGCGCCCCGCTCGACGATCCCGATCATGCCAAGAGCGCGGCTCGCGCGGCGCTCGACTGCAAGGCGAGGCTCGCCGAGCTCAACCTTTCGTCCACGGCATTCCAGGGCATCAAGGTGGCGCAGCGCATCGGCATCAACAGCGGCGCCGCGCTGGTCGGCAATTTCGGCTCGCAGCGCCGCTTCAATTATTCCGTGATGAGCGACGCCGTGAACGTGGCGTCGCGGCTCGAAGGCGCGAACAAGTTCTACGGCACCACGATCATCGCCTCCGACAGCACGGTGGCGCTCGCCGGCGACGAATTCGCCTGGCGCGAGCTCGACACCATCCGCGTCAAGGGCCGCGAGCAGCAGCTCAAGATCTACGAGCTGCACGGCCGCACGGCCGAGCTGTCCGCGCCGGAGCACGCGCTGCTCGCCGGCTACGCGGCTGGCCTCGCGCATTGGCGGGCCGGCGAGCTTCCGCGGGCCGCCGATTGCTTCGCGCCGGCGGCTGCGAGCGACACCCCCAGCGCGCTGTTCGCCGAACGCGTCGCCGCCGCTCTGAAAGGCGGCACCACCGACTGGGATCCCATCCGCAGTCTGCAGGAAAAATGACGCTGCCATGACGGTCTTGTAGCCAGCATGTCGCTTTCGTCGAAGGGCGAAGGCGGGAGCTCATCCGGGCGACGCTCTCTCCGCCGTCATTGCGAGCGCAGCGAAGCAATCCAGAGTCCCGCCCACCACACTGGATTGCTTCACTCCGCTCGCAATGACGGAGCAAATGGAAATTGCGGTGGGCGTCAGGGGCACCGCTGCCGTAGCCAGACATCATCCGTCGCCGATGCCGCATCCTGAGCCCATTTCCGAGCGAGATCGGCCTTCATCCCGGCCCCATTGCCCTGGCATACCCGGCGCGATGGACAAGCACGGCCAAGGTCGGGTAGACGACACGGCGCCTTCATCCGGCAACCGACCAGCGAGCCTTGCGACGCATGACCACGCCCAAGCGATATGAGCGGATCGCCTTCGTCGCGAGTCCGAGTGGCGAGGCGCAGGCCGCGCTGACGCAGCTGAGCGCACTGTACGGCAATGCCGATCCGGATCTGGCCGACGTCGTGGTGGCGCTGGGCGGCGATGGCCTGATGCTGCAGACGCTGCACGACCACATGCGCTCGGGCAAGCCGATCTACGGCATGCATCGCGGCACGGTCGGCTTCCTGATGAACGAGTTCAGCACCATCGATCTGCATGGCCGGCTCGAAGCGGCGCAGGAATCGGTGATCCATCCGCTGCTGATGCGGGCGACGGACGCCGGCGGCGTCGTTCACATCCATCACGCCATCAACGAGGTCTACCTGTTCCGCCAGACCGCGCAGACCGCGCGGCTGCGCATCCTGATCGATGAGCGCGAGCGCATGCCGGAACTGATCGCCGACGGCGTGCTGGTGGCGACGCCGGCGGGCTCCACCGCCTATAATCTCTCGGTGCAGGGACCGATCCTGCCGATCAATGCCGCGCTGCTGGCGCTGACGCCGATCAGCGCCTTCCGGCCGCGGCGCTGGCGCGGCGCCCTGCTCCCGAACACCGCCTATGTGATCATCGAGGTGCTCGAAGGCGACAAGCGTCCGGTCGCGGCGGTAGCCGACCATGACGAGGTCCGCGACGTCCGGCGGGTCGAGGTGCTCTCCGACAAGACCATCTCGATGCGGATGCTGTTCGACGCCGGCCACAGCCTGGAAGAGCGGATCCTGAGCGAGCAGTTCGGCTATTAGGCGCAGCGCTTTTCGCTGCGTTTGGCCGGACCGCAACGCTTTGTTAACGCGCGGCTCCGTATGGTTAATGCGCGTTGACCACCTTCACCGGTGATGCCTCCAGGCCGGCCCAATGTATCGGATAGACTTCAACAAGCTGCGCTTCCTCGTCTGCGACGACAACCCGCACATGCGTCGCATCCTGCGCACGCTGCTGCATTCGTTCGGCGCGCGCGAGGTCAACGAGGCCGAGGACGGCGCGACCGCGCTCGAAATGTACACCCATTTCTCGCCCGACATCGTCATCACCGACTGGGCGATGCCGATCTTCGACGGGCTCGAGCTCGCGCAGATGATCCGCCAACCGGAAGCGAAGGGGAACCCCTACGCGCCGATCATCATGCTCACCGGGCATTCGGAGAAGCGCCGCGTCACCGTCGCGCGCGACGCCGGCGTCACGGAATTCCTCGCCAAGCCGATCTCGGCAAAGGGCCTCTATCAGCGCATCCTCAACGTGGTCGCCAATCCCAGGCCCTTCATCAAGACCAAGACCTATTTCGGCCCGGACCGGCGCCGCAACACCAACACGGCCTATGTCGGCCCCGAGCGCCGGGTTGGTGGCGAGGCGGAAATCTTCCAGCAGCCGTCGCTGCTGGATAAAGCGCGCTCCGTAGTTTAGGGCGCGGCAGTGAGCCCGCGTTAACGCAATGCGGGGATCGGGGTCCGGTGCGCACGAATCCTCGGTTATGAATCGGGGCAATCGGTCAGAGTGCGTCGGCATCATCAGGGGATATCGAGATGGCGAAAGACAAGGCCCCGGCGATCCAGGTCAAGACCTACGCCTCGCACCATGTGATCACCCAGCCCAATCCGCTGAAGAAGGTGCTGCACCGCGCCGAGGGCAAGGATCTCGACGATCCGATCGCCCGTGCGGAAGCGGCGCTCGCCGGACTGTCCGGCGAATTCAAGTCGTGGATGGACACCGAAGCCGATCGCCTGTCGAAGGCGTATGCGGCCGTGCTCAAGACCGGCTTCGATGACAATGCCTGCGAAGAGATGTTTCGCGCCACCCACGACATCAAGGGCGATGCCGCGACCTTCGGCTATCCGGCGGCGGCCGAGGTTGCCGACAGCCTGTGCCGGATCATCGAGCACGCGCCCGATCTCGAAAAGGTCCCCGCCGAGCTGTTCGAGCATCACGTCAACGCCATCCAGGCGATCGTGCACGATCACACGAAATATGACAGCGTGACGGTTGCGAACGAGCTCAGCCGTCGCCTGCGCCGCGTCGCCGACGACTATCTGGTCCAGGTCAACCGCGACCGCCCCGAGCATCTCGAAGCGATCCTGGCGCCGAGCCTCGTGCCGGGCGATCAGCCGTAGTCGCGAAGGGTTGCGCTCGCAAGACGCGGAAAGAATGTAGCCCGGATGAGTTCCGGCGAAGCCCGAAGGTCTTCGACGAAGCGACATCCGGGGTCTCACGCGCTGCACATGTGAACCCGGATATCGCTGCGCTCATCCGGGCTACAGCACCCCTCACGCTGCGATCAGCCCGAACTCCAGGCCGGCGACGAAATCCTCCGCCATCACCTCATCGCAGAACTCGCGGGCCTCGTCGCGCGCGGATTCGGTGGCGAAGCGGCGCAGCAGAATCAGCAGCGGCTCGGCAGCATCGCGGTCGGTCGTGCAATGCGTCAGCACGCGCTCGACCATCTTGCGGCGCAGGATCGCTGCGCCGCTCAGCGTATCGGCAAAGCCGTTCTCGCGGCAGACGTCGAGCGCGATCCTGAAGGCATCGAAGGTGGTGTCGGGAATGCCGGCCTTGCGCAGCAGCCCCTGCAGGCTCGCGCGACCGCGATCGTTGAGCAGTCCGGACACCCGCGCCCGCGGCATGTCGGCGAGCTCCGACAGCGCGATCTCGAACAGCTCGACGTTGCCGGACAGCAGCGCCCGCAAAATCAGGCCGGCTGTCAGTTGCGACGTCGCGCGCAGATGCTGAACCAGCCCGCGCAATTCCTCGCCGCGCGTGCGCGCCGCGATTGTGATGGTCGAGCGGTCGCGCGCCTCACTGGTGATGCGCCCTGCTCGGTCGATGCTCAGCCAATTCCTGGCGACCACGAACTGCGCCAGCGTCTCGGACAGCTTGTCGACCAGCGCCGCGCGCGTCGCGGCTGGCAGATCGTCAAGCACCAGCATCGCTTCGCGGATGGCCGCGAGATGGCCGTGACGCTCGACGATGCGGTCCCAGGAGAACGGCGCGAGCTCGGCATAGGCATTCTCGATCAACTCGAGCGCGGCAGCCGCGCTGCCGACCTCGGCGATCGCAGCACAGACCGGCGCCGGCAGACCCGCGCGGCGCGCGATGGCGCATTGTGTTTCCGAGTTGCCGGTCGCGACGATGTCGACGAGGTCTGCATCGATCAGCAGCGGCGAATGTTCGAGGATGATGGCGGCGACCGAAGGCTGGTCGGTGGCGAGCGCCTGGACGATGGCGGCGGGCGCCTCTTCCGAGCGCGCGAACACCTCCGCCATCGCCTGCCGCACCAGCGGCGACGGATCGTCCAGCAGCATGAGGAGCGCGCCTTCGGCGGCGCCACGATCCTCGTCGCCGAGATCCGACAACAACCACGCCCGCGCGAGGGCCCTGGTGGCCTCGGCCCGCTCACCGGCGGGGGCGGTTCTGACCCAACTGAGAAACTGCCGAACGATCATGGTCTTTCCGGCTTACGCAACTTGCAAAGAAGGCCACGAGGGCCTCAACAGCACCGAAAATAAACCACGACGCTTAACAAAGCGTTCACCATAAGTGGCTGGTTTTGTTGATGTTTTGTTAAGCCGTCGGCTCAATACAATATTATGATACCTCTCAATGCTTCATTTGGCCGTAGTCTCACGGACGAAACGCGACCATGGCCCGCCACGGGAGCCGTGGCAGGGCGTCGAAAATAATTCTTTTTGATCAAGGACTCAGCGACGGGTGACGACCGCAGCAGTCGGCCCGTCAGCCCGAGAACGTCCCATTGGGATCGCTGAACAGGTCGAGTCGACGCGGAGCACTGCCGCCGCCATCGTTGCTCCCGCCGTCCGGCGACGCTGCGCTGGCGACCGATGAATGGCCCCACAATTCGCGCACGGTCGGCGAGACCGCCTGGTTCGACTGGCCGTCGACCTGGAATAGCGAGCGGAACATCGGATCGGCCGGCCGGCCCGCGGTCGATGCGTCAGCCGTCGTCGCGGACGCGGCCTGCGTCGCGCCACGTGCATCGGGAAACATCGACAAGAAGGTCGCAGTATCCGTAGTTGGCAATGCGCCGCCGCCCGCCGCATTGGCCGCGACATTCGTCGAGCCGCCATAGAGGGCAAGCGCGCCGCGCGTGGCCGAGGAGTTGGCCGCGCCGGAATAGCGCGTGGTCAGGACCGCATAGACCTGCGAGACGCTGCGGGCCTGTCCGTCGCGATCATAAAAGATCGGACGGTTGGCGGCGGCGGCGCTGGGAAAGATCCGGGCCGCGGATGCGTTCGGCGTCTCCTGGGCGCTGGTGATCAGCTTGGCCGCGCCGCCCGCCCCCATGAAATGCGCCATATAGAGTTCGGCATCGGTCGGCCGCCGGCCGATCATGCCGGTGAGCTGAAAGCTGTTGTTCTGCGTCAGCGCCGCCGCCATCGCCGACGACGCCTTGGGGTCGTCGCGCAGCTTCATGATCGCCTGGCGCATGCCGGGATCGCTGACCGTGTAGTCGCCGGACGATGTCCGGGTGATCGCGTCGGCATACTGGCCGTAGCCGAGATCGGCGCCGGCCTGCTTCACCGTGCCGAGCCAGGTCTGGTCGATGAACTGGTAGAGCCCGCGCGCTGATGACGTTGATGCGCCTGCGGTCGGGTTGAAGTCCGACTCCATCTTCGCGGTCGACAGCAGATATTCGAAGCTGGTGCCGACGCTGTCGGCGGCCTGCTTGATCGCGCCGGCGACCTTCGCCCGGACGCTATCGAGGATCCCGGTGGGCGAGGAGTTGGATGCATCGACCGACATAGGAAGACCCGCTGTTTGCAGATTCGCTGGCAGACAAACGCGCCGGAAACATCATGCAAAATGCGATCGGCATGGTTAATGGCGAGTTAATTCGCCACGCCAGGCAGGCCAATGAACGACCGCCAATGAACGACCCCAATTAAACGAGTCCAATTAAACGGGCCCGGACATGTCCGGATGCAGGTCGCTGGCCGACTGCGCGGCTCGCTACTTGCGATAGACCGAAGCGGGATCGAACAGCCGCTCGGCGTCGACGAAGACGAGCCGCGCCTGCCCGCTGTCGTCGGCCCGCTCGACCTTGCGATAGAAGCAGGAGTGGCGGCCGGTGTGACAGGCTGCCCCGAGCTGCTCGACGCGCAGCCAGACCGCGTCCTGGTCGCAATCGGTGCGCATCTCGAGCACGCGCTGGGTCTGACCCGAGCTCTCACCCTTGCGCCACAAGGCGTTGCGCGAGCGGCTGAAATACCAGGCCTCGCCGGTCGCGACCGTCCTGCGCAACGCCTCGTCGTTCATGTGGGCGACCATCAGCACGTCGCCACTGGCGGCGTCGGTGGTCACGCAGGTGACCAGCCCGGCGGCGTCGAATTTCGGCAGGAAGGCCAGGCCTTCCTCGCGCTCGACTGAGGATGAGGACACGAAACTCTCGCTAAGATGCTGGCGGGCCTACCGTTGCGGCGAGCGCACCATGGACAGAAAGCGTCCCTGCTCCGCCGGATTGTCCCGGAACATGCCGGTAAAGCGGCTGGTGAAGGTGATCGCGCCGTGCTTGGCGACGCCACGCACCGACATGCAGGTGTGCTCGGCCTCGATCATGACCGCGACGCCCCGCGGCTTCAGCACCTCGTCGATCGCAGCCGCGATCTGGGCGGTGAGATGCTCCTGGGTCTGCAGCCGGCGGGCGAAGATGTCGGTCAGGCGGGCGAGCTTGGACAGGCCCACGACCCGCTCGACCGGCGTATAGGCGATATGCGCGCGGCCGTAGAAGGGCATCATGTGATGCTCGCATTGCGACGTGAACTCGATGTCGCGAATCAGCACGAAGTCGTCGTAGCCGGCGGTCTCGCCGAAGGTGCGGTCGAGCACCTCGGCCGGGCACTGGTGGTAGCCCTGGTACAGCTCGTCATAGGCCTCGACGACCCGGCGCGGCGTGTCGACGAGCCCCTCGCGGGTCGGATCCTCGCCGATGTAATTCAGCAACGTATAGACGGCGGCCTCGGCCTCGGCCCGCGACGGGCGCGCGCGGTCGGGCCGCACGGCAGCGGCGAGGAACTCAGCCGGATCGAGCTCTGCAGCGCGAGCGTCAGTCAGCTTGGCGTCTAACGGCTTGCTCTCGGGCTTGTTCGCACGCAACGTCTTGATCAAAGTGTCCATCTCAACTCCGTTCGACCGGTCGGCGGTCCGACCGGAGTGTCACCGGCACAGCATCACCTTGAGGGCGTCACCTGCAGAGGCGCCACACGCAGACTGGGCGCTTCTGGCGCCGGACGCCTGTAGATGTGGCTGGAATTCCTGCCAATCGTTTCCATATACTCGCAATATAGGGCGATGAAACCCGGCCGCCAAGGCCGACCCCGCCGGTAATTGGCTGGACCTCAGGCACATGCTGAACGACATCTACAACAAGCGCATCATCGAGCTCGCCGGCAACATTCCGCGGCTCGGACGGCTCGACCATCCGGATGCGTCAGCGACCGCCCATTCCAAGCTGTGCGGCTCGACCGTGAAGGTCGACCTCAAGATGGACGGCCCGGTGGTGACCGACTTCGCCCATGACGTGAAGGCCTGCGCGCTGGGCCAGGCGTCCTCCTCGATCATGGCCCGCCACGTCGTCGGCTCCAGCGCCGCGGAACTGCGCGAGCTGCGGGAGCTGGTCCGCCGGATGCTGAAGGAGAACGGCGCCCCGCCGGAGGGCAAATGGGCCGACATCGCCCTGCTCGAGCCTGTCAGGGATTACAAGGCCCGGCATGCGTCGACGATGCTGACCTTTGATGCCGTGGTGGACGCGATCGGCCAGATCGAGGCCAAGACCAAGGGCGAGGCAGCTGCCGCGGCGCAGGGCTGAACAAGGGGGCTGAACAAGGCCGAAGTCGTAGCCCCGGATGATCTCCGGCGAAGCCCTGGGGGCTTCGACGAAGCGACATCCGGGATCTCAAACGCAGCTCGCGAGAACCCGGATGTCGCTCCCGCCTTCGCCCTTCGGCGCAGTCGTGCGCTCATCCGGGCTACAGGCGGCCCCGGGCTACCGCACGGCCTATTGCTGCGGCGTGGCGGCGACCGTCGCCGGCGGAAGGGCTTCGGCGGTGCGGGACAGTTGCTTGTCGAGCGCCACCGGGAAGCGGTCCTGCTGCTTGTCCTTGTCCTTGGCCTTCTCCGCGGCCTTCGGCGCGAGCTCGGCGACCGGAATCGTGCCCTTCAGCGGCAGCACGTCCGCGACCATGTCCGTGGTCACGAGATTGGTCAGCCGCAACTCGGTGCGCGACAGCTCGTGCAGATCCTCCCAGGGCGGCACGTTCAGCGCCAGCGACAGCAGATCCCCGGCTCCGCCCATGTCGAAGGTGTATTTGGCCAGCCGGCCGATGTCGCGCTCGACGATCATCAGGTCCTGCGCCGTGTAGCTGGCGGCCTTGGCGTCGTCGGCGCGGTCCCCCATCCAGATCTGATGGACCCGCACATGCGACGCATCGGGCACATAGCGGGTGGTTCCAGCCAGCAGCAGGAACACGCACATCGACTCGCAATAGGCTTCGGACACCACGCGCGGCCGGTCGTTGGCCCGGCTCGGCCGCATCGTCATCCCGACCGTCGTGCGCATCTTGAGGCCACGGAACCGGCGCCCGAGCGTAATGGCGTCATTGACCGAGCCGCCGCTGGAGTCGAGCACGAGGGTGGTTCCTGCGAGATCGCGATCCCTGGCGAAATCCTCGAAATCCTTGGGACTGTCGCCGGTGACGATGCCGACCGCGCTCACCCAGCCGCAATTGGGCTCGCAGGCCACCCAGCTAAACCGCATCGGGAGCTTGCGCTCTTCGAGCGCGCCACCGGCGCGCGCCGTGTTCGACAAGGTGGTGATGGTGCCCCCCAGCACCGCCCCAAGCGCTGCAACACCGAGAAGCATCCAGCGCAATTCACGCGACCGCAGCAATCTCACGCCCAATCCGCCCCCCTCGCTAAGCTCGGTACGCAGTTCCTCGTTTCCTTCGCGGCAAGACCTGACAAGCTGGCCTCAAATCCGTTATTAGTCTGTCACATCCTTGTCCCGAAACGTATCCGGGCAATCCCTGAGCGTCCAGCTGCGGCGTGCTGCGGCGCCGCTGAAAACCTGTCATTGTTGCATCACATCACCACAAATGCGCGCGAGCTGCAGTTCCCCGCGCAGGAACCGGTCAAACGTTCGCTCACCGGTCCGGCACGACGCCCATGAAGCACTCATGTCCTCATCCGCGCGGCCACTCGGCGCACATGCAGCCCGATTCGCTGTTGCGAATCCCCAGGCGCGGAGCGCGCGCTCTGATCTGGCTCTATCGCCACACGCTTTCGCCGCTGGTCGGCTACAATTGCCGCCATCTGCCGACGTGCTCGGTTTATGCCGATGAAGCAATCGAAACCTACGGGCTCTGGGCCGGCGGATGGATGACGCTGGCCCGCCTGTTGCGCTGCCAGCCCTTCGGCACCTCCGGCATCGACAACGTTCCGGCCGAGATTCCCCCGCGCGCCCGCTGGTACCTGCCGTGGCGCTATGCGCGCTGGCGTGGCGTCAACGGACCCCATTAGTTGCACTGCATCATCCAATTTGAAGCAAATCGGACTGGCAAGATGTCGTGGCAGGATTAATCTGATGTGATCAGGCGGCCCGTCGGTAGGAACGTCGCCGCTGTTGTTGCATTGATGTCGAAATCCGTTTCGGGAGGACCAGCGATGCGCTGGACGATCAACCCGAGATCGCGCCGATCCCGCACCGGCGTCGAACCCGACCTGCACGGCCATGATCGCATGAGTCACGATGTGCGGCAGGTCGACCTGCTCTGCATCATCGCGCTGCTCATCGTCATTGTCGGCGCCTGGCGCTATCTCGCCGACAGCACCACCCTGCCCCCGACCACGACGACCTACATCGATCCGAGCCAGAGCGTGCACTGGTGAGTGCAGCCCGTCACCAGCGCGGCCAGAAGATGAAGTCGTCGCGCCGCGGCGGCGGTGGATAGACAGGACTATACTCCGGCGGACGCGGCGGACGGCGCGCCCGCGACGGCTGGTAGCTGGTTTCCGCAGGCCCCGTCGCCTCGGCCGAGACCGTGGCGTCGGCCGAAGGCGCTCTCACCGACAGCAGCACGTTCGATTCCCGCGTCCGCCAGCGATAGCCGATGCCAAAGTCCAGCGGCTGCGCGCGATCGAACAGTCTGGCGTAGCTGTTCTGGTACATGTCCGGGAACTTATCGATCGGCCCGGCATAGCGTCCGAACGGGAAGAAGCGCCAGGCCCTGGCATCGTAGCTCGCGAGCGGAATGCCGGAATCGTCCTGGACGATACTGGCGCTGTTCTTCAGCAGCCAGCTGCGAACCTGGGAGAAGCTGTTCGCGTGCAGCAGGTAGGACGCGCTCTTCAGCAGACTGTTGCCGGGAGCGAACGGCTCGCAGAATTTGAGAAAACCGCTGGCCTTCACGCCGGAGTCGGACAGATCCGTCGAAAAGTAATACAGCGTCTTCTGGACACCGTCGGCCCCGGCAAACACGATGCGGGCGCCGGTCGTCGCGTTGCGTGTCGCCGGCTCATTGGCCGCATGCACCACGCCGGTCGCATCCAGCCAGATCAGATCAGCACTGCGGATCGTCTTGCCGGTGCGGGCGAGGAAAACATAGAGGATCGGGAGCGTGCCGTTGATCTCGCCGTCATGCAGGTCGACCTTCATGTTCTTGGTGATGAAGAACGAGAAGCTCAGGATCGACTGCAGCGAACGCTGGACATAGGCGAGCGCCGGGCCGACGCTGCCGCGCGGCAATCTCGTCAGATCCGGGATCGGGCCGGTCGGCTCGAGCGCGGCCATGACATAGGTCACAGCCTTCGGATGGAATGCATCGGCGTAGAGGAAATCCGGCCCCGAAAAGAAGTAGAACATCGCCTGCTGCGGCGTCGCGAGATTGGCATCCGCCCAGCTGCGGATCTTCGACAGCTGCCGCTGCTCGAGCTGATCGAACGCGTTGTCGAAGAACGCCGCGTGCCGGCGCCAGGCCGGGTCCTGCGTCAGCGCGCTCAAGGGGGAGCCCGCCGACGGCGCCATGCCCGCCAGCACCCGTGCCGTATCGTCCGGCGTCACGGTTTGAGCCTGAACCGCAGAGATCATCGACACGATCAGACAGGCGAATAGCAACCACAGCCTCGACACGACGCGCATTCTCACTCCGACCCCGACACGGCTGTTGCGGCGGTCCGTTGCGACCGCGCGTGTGCGAACCAGTAGATCAGCAATCCCGAGAGCATCGCCAAAGCGCCGAGCGCGGCCTGCCAGGGGCGCGTGGTGACCAGATAGTACATCATGAACCCGGTCACGCTGAGGAAGATCAATGGCGTGATCGGATAGCCCCAGGCGCGGTATGGGCGGTCGAGATCGGGCCTGGTGATGCGCAGCCAGAACAGGCCGAGCACCGCGAGGAACGAGCAGCACAAGAGCGAGAACTGGACCAGGTCCAGCACGGCCTCGAAACTCTCCGTGAACAGCATTGCCGTCGCGACAATGAGCTGGAACAGGACGGCGTAGGTCGGCGCGCCCCGGCGCGAGCGACGGGCGAACACCGCGAGCGACGGAATGTCCTCGCCCATGGTCATCAGCACGCGCGGGCCGATCCACATCATCGCTGCGATCGACGGAACCAGCCCGGCACAGATCATCGCCGCGACGAAGCGCCCGCCCGTCTCGCCGAACATGTGGGCACCGGCGATGCTCGCGACCTGGAGCTGGCCCGTGAGCTCGCTCATCGGCGCCGCCAGGAGGAACACCGCATTCAGCGCCATGTAGAGCGCGAGCACGATCAGCGTGCCCGCCAGCAGCGCGCGCGGCAAGGTCCACTCCGGCGCGTGCAGCTCGCCGATGATGTAGGTCGCCGCGTTCCAGCCCGAGAATGCGTACATCACGAACACGAGGCCGGTCGCAAATGCCGCGCTGGTGATATAGCCGATGTCGGCCGCGACCGGCAGGAACGAGACCGGTTGCGGCACCGAGATGGCGGCGCCCGCAATCAGGAACGCCACGATCAGGCCGAGCTTCAGCAGGGTCGACAGCAGCTGGAAGCGGCTCGATTGGCGGATGCCGCCGAGCTGCACCGACGTCACCACCCAGACGGCGCCCAGGGCCAGCACGAGCGGCGGGACCCCGGCCAAAACGGCTCCGCCATATTCGCCGAACGCCATCGCCGCGAGCGCCACCGGCGCCGCGAACCCGACCGTCGACGACACCCAGCCGGCCATGAAGCCGATCGCCGGGTGGAAGGCGCGCGTCAGGAAATTGTACTCGCCGCTCGAGCGCGGAAACATCGCGCCGAGCTCGGCATAGGACAGCGCCCCGCAGACCGAGACGACGCCGCCCACCGCCCACAGCGCCAGAATGGCAAAGCCGGACGGGATGTCCTTGACCTGAAAGCCCAGGCTCGTGAACACGCCGACGCCGATCATGTCCGCAATCACGATCGCGGTCGCGACCGGCAATGACACGGACGCCAGCGCGGCGCCGCCTGACCGGCCCGCCGAGGTCCCATCGTCCGCCTCGGATGCAGCCATTTCGTTGAAGGACGCGCGGCGCCCCTTCCCTTGCTCCAGGCTCATGTTCCGGCCGAAGCATTCAATCATAGTTAACGCGCACTAAATATGGCGGTGCAGAACGGTAATATAGAACCTATTTTTCGAGATCGGGAGCCCCTGGCGTTGCATCGGCCCCGCGCGCGTCTCACAATCACGACAAGATCGCGTGGTGTGTCCCCCTTCTGCACCGGACTTCACCGGGACCATCCTTAACGCGACCTCAACGTCGGCGGCGCAGGTTTAATGAAGTCCGATGGTTGGAAGAGCCGCGCTGCCGGCTCCAGCTCGTCTTGGGGACGGATGATCGCGGCGGATCAGAAACTCGCAATGCCCGGACGTACACGACGATTCGCGTGGACGGGGAGGCGCGCGCGATCGATTGCGTCCGGCTGGCTCCCCGCTGCGGCTGCAGCGACGATATGTCTATCGCTCACTCAATGTGGCCAAGCCCCCAATCCGGAAGCGCTGGCGGCGAATGCCGCGCCCGCGCAGGAGTTGAGCTTCGACGAACGGTTCCCGGCGGCGGAGTTCAGCGACCGTTTCCCATCGACGCGTGAGAGCTTCCAGCTGCACACGCCGTCCGACTTCGCGCCCAAGCCGCCGCCTTATCAGGTCGCCTCGCTGGAGCCGCAGCGCCCGGCTGGACGGCAGCGCGAAGATCTCACGACGCTCGTCAGCATGAAATCGTCGGCCTTCCCTTATTTCGGCAACAATCCCGCATCGGATGCGCCCTTCCTCAACGTCAGCAGCGGCGAGCGGCGCGGCCACCGCAGCTTCTCGGGCCGGGTCTACTGGCAGGACCAGACCTACAATGACAGCCGCGTGCTGGTGCACGTTCCCGAACAGTTCGACGTGCGCAAGCCGGGCGTGATCGTGGTGTTCTTCCACGGCAATGGCGCCACGCTCGAACGCGACGTGCGCGACCGCCAGCTGGTGCCGCAGCAGATCACCGGGTCCGGCGTCAACGCGGTGCTGCTCGCGCCGCAGATGGCGGTCGACGCTGCCGATTCGAGCGCCGGCAAGTTCTGGCAGCCGGGCGGCTTCAAGCGCTTCATGGACGAGGCGGCAGCCAGCCTCGCCCGCCTGACCGGCGATCCGGCGAGCGCCAGGACCTTCGCCAACATGCCGATCGTGATCGTCGGATACAGCGGCGGCTTCCTGCCGACCGCATGGAGCCTCGAGGTCGGCGGCATCAGCGAGCGTGTGCGCGGCGTCGTGCTGCTCGATGCCGTCTATGGCCAGCTCGACAAGTTCGCCAACTGGATCGAGCGCAACCGGTCCGGCTTCTTCATCAGCTCCTACACGCGCTATACCGCACGGCACGATCAGGAGCTGATGGCGATGCTGCGCAACCGCGGCATCGACATCTCCGAGGACATGGACCGTCCGCTGCGCCCCGGCAGCGTCGTCTTCGTCGAGACCGACGAAGGGATCACCCATCGCGACTACGTCACGCAGGCCTGGACCCGCCACCCGGTCAGGGATGTGCTGACGAAGATGGCGGCGGCCCAGCCGCCGATCCGGATCGCGGCCGGGGTCCAGGCGTCCCCGAACGGCACATCGAGCCGCTGAGGCCGATCAGCCTTGGTGGCGAGCGGAACGTCTCAGGACTTCGGCAGCTTCGGCATGTTCTCGACGAAGCCGTTGAAGCAGGCGAGCCGCTCGTCCTCTTCCTTGGTGAACTTACAGTCGGCCACCGCCTTGGCCTTCGTCGCCTTCGGCTTGGCTGCGGGCGGAATGACGCCGTCGTAGCAGTTCAGCCGCTCCTTGGTTCCGTCGTCGATCTCCAGGCAGGCCTGGAGTTTCGCGGCCATCGATTGCGGCTTGGATTGCGGCTTGGCCGGCGCGGCGGCTGCGGTCTTCATCCCCTTCGGCTTGACCTGCAGCAGCGGGCGGTCGCCGACCATCGGGCCGCTCTGCGCAAGCGCAGAGGTGCAAAACAGCACTGCGGCAAGGCTCAATATCGTCTTTTTCATGCCATATCTCTTTCATCCAGACCGTAGAGACGAAAGACGACGCGCCTGACAGGCGCAGTCTCCGCCCCACAGCCTCCCACCACAGCGGCTTTAATCCGGTCCGACCGGTTTTGCCAAGCGCCAAGCCGCTGTTCGCAAGTGGGGACCCTCAGGCCAAAGCCGCAACCGGCGCCCGGGGACGGCTGGCGAGGATGGCGAGCAGCGCCAGCATCACGAAGGCGACGGCGACGTATCCGGTGGCGCCAAGCAGATCGCGCGCGAACAGGCCACCGCCGATCGCGGAACCGATGGCCTGGCCGATATAGAGCACCGAGGTGTTCAGCGACACCGAGGCCGACGCCAATGGCGGCGCCGCCGCGACCAGGCGGACCTGCTGCATGGAGTTGGCCGATGCAAATCCCAGCCCCCAGATCGCCACTGCGACCGCCATCATGGAATATACGCCCGCGCCGGCCGTCCAGACCGTGATCCCCGCGAACAGCAGGCAGGTGAACAGCAGCGAGGCCCGATAGGCGCCCCAGCCGTCGACGATGCGGGTGGCGATGACGACGCCGAGGAAACCGCAGGCGCCGTAGATCGCAAACACCAGTCCGATCTGGTTGGCATCCGCGCCGGTCAGCTTGTTCAGCAGCGGCCCCATGAAGGTGAAGATCACGAACTGTCCCGACATCTGCAGGGTCGTGACCAGGAGCAGCAGCAGCACCATGCGGTTGCGCCCGAGCTCGGTCCAGGTCTTCAGATCGACCGGTGCGCCCTTCAGCCCGGAGGGCAGCCGCCATGTCAGCAGTCCGAAGCTGACCGCTCCGGCGGCGCCGACGGCTAGATAGGCGGCCCACCAGCCCGAATGGCTGGCGATGAAGGTGATCAGCGGAAGTCCAACGGCCGCGGCCAGCGACCAGCCGAGGAACACATAGGCCATGGTGCTGCCGCGCTTGTCCACCGGGCTGATCAGCGCGGCCATGCCCGCCGCCTGCGGCGTATACAGCGCTCCGACCGCCAGCATCAGCAGCCGGACCGTGAGCAGGCTCGCATAATCCGGCGCGAATGCGGATGCGAGATTGCCGAGCGTGAGCACCAGCAGTGTCGCCGTCAGCAGCAGGCGGCGGTCGAAGCGGCTGGTGAGCCAGGCACTCAGCGGCGAGCAGATGCACAGCAACACCGCACCGAACGTGATCAGAAGCCCGGCCGTGTGCACGCCGATGCCGAACCCCGAAGCGAGCTCGGGCAGCATGCCGGCGGGCGCCATCACCGAACAGCCGGTGACGATGTTGCCGAGCATCAATGCGGTCGGGGCGAAACGATGGGGAATCTGGCTGGACGTCATGGGGGCTCATTAGCAGAGATTTTCATGCATCTGCATGAAAACATCTCATGCCGTCCATGACATTCTCTTCTCCGTTCAGACCATTACGGCGCCGGCTGCGCCGAGGCCTGCGGCCACGGAACCTCGGTCCAAGGCACCGGCGCCCCTGAGGGATGGACGACGGCCTTCGGCGGCGGACAGGTGTCCGTCAGCCGCTTCAGCGCGCTCTGCAGACCATCGCCTGCGACCGGAAAGGTCGCGACGTTGGGACGCGCGGCATTCAACAGCGCGTCACGCAGCTCGGCGCCGTCAGCGGAGGCCAGCGCCCGCATCTGGCTTGCGTTCAAGAACACACCCCAGGTCTCGCGGTCGCCGGCCCGCCGTGGCGGCGAAAGAAAGTTGAGCCGGACCTCGCCGCCCGCCAGCGACAGAGCCCCCGCTCCCACCGTGGACACTGCGTTGCGCTCGACGTCGAGCTCGAAGCGATCCTGGTCGAAGCAGACGAGCTGCAGGCGCGTGGTCCGGAACGTGGCCTCGCCATCCTTCCGCGTCAGGATCGTCTTGTAGGCGATGCCGCGACTGGCGGCCTCGAACATCCAGGGGCTCTCGACCCGGTCGCGACGATCGAGCGCAAAGCGCGCGATCTCCTCCCGCGTCAGGATGCGCATGCTCTCGAACGGCACCGACCGGGCCACGGTCAGCAGACCCGGATCCGCCCCGAGCTTGGCGATATAATCGAGCACCATCTTGTCGGAGCGTTCCATCGCCCGCTGCAGGGCCTGCGCCCGCATTTCACGGGTCGGCACGCCGCCGGTGAAGTTCAGGATGACGCGCGGCGAATGCACCGCGAGCGTCACGTCGGGGGCGATGTCGCGCGAAGGCGCACCGAGGATCAGATAGGGGCAGGCCGAATTGCATATCGCGCCGCGCGTCCAGACCTCGCCGTGCAGCTCACGCCCGGATTGCTTGAGCCTGGTGCAGGCCTCGCCTTCCTGGGGCTCGAAGCCGCATTCGCGCAGCGTGGTCCGTCCGATCCGGACCACGGCCTTCTTCTCGCGCAGCATGGTGCCGATCGCGAGCGCCTGCTCGAGATTGCCGCCCGGCGAATTGAAGTAGATCGGCAGCTTCCGCTCGCCGATCTGCTTCATGAACTTGCGGAAGCGCGCCGCGGCGCTGTTGTCGATCTTGCCTTCGGCCGCAATCCAGCCGTCGCAGCCAGGGCCGCAGGCGCCGGGCGCACCCTTGACGAGGGCAAACGAGATCGGCGCGATGCCCTCGCCGATCCCCGGCGATCGCCGCGCCGCGCGGCCCGCAGGCTTGAGCTCCGTGGCAGGCTTGACCTGGGGTGCGGGCCTGGCCGCCATCGCCGGATTGGCTTGCAGTGCCGGCCTGGTTTGCAACGCAGGCTTGGCTTGCTGCGCGGGCTTGGCTTGCAGCGCAGGCTTGGCCTGGAGCACGGACCTCGCCGGCACCGCGGGCTTCGCCGTCGGCGGCACCGCCCCACGCGCTGGCGCGACCATCAGCACGATCGCGAGCACCATTGCCGCAACCCGTATGCCGCCACACCGATGAAGAGAGAGCGGCGCCTCCCCTATGGACACCATCGCCAAACGCGTCCCCACGCCCCGAACACTTGAAGTTGTATCATACCGGCCCGCCGCGGCAATCTCCGCATCGTCCCCAGCGGCGCCAATCAGCCAGTTTTCCCGTCCCTTGCCCGGTTGCAGCCTCCGAATCCCCTGCTATACCGCTTGCTCCCGCTTACCTGCGCTCGTTCGCAGGAGTGAGCTCACGGAGAGACCCATGCCCGATTCCAAGCCTGACCATTCCAAATCCGACCAGTCCAAGCTCGACCCGGCGAAAGCCGAATCCGGCTTCCAATACAGCCTCAGCAATTTGAAGCCCGCCGCCCCGGTCGAGAAGATCACGATCAGCTTCCCCGACGGCGCGAGGCGCGAATATCCCAGGGGCACCACCGGTTTCGACATCGCCAAGGGCATCTCGCCCTCGCTCGCCAAGCGCACCGTCGCCATGGCGCTGAACGGCGACGTCGTCGACCTCAACGATCCCATCCATGACGATGCCAAGCTCGAGCTCGTCGACCGCGACGATCCGCGCGCGCTGGAATTGATCCGGCACGATTGCGCGCATGTGCTCGCCGAGGCCGTGCAGGCGCTGTGGCCGGGGACCCAGGTCACCATCGGTCCGGTGATCGAGAACGGCTTCTATTACGACTTCTTCCGCAACGAGCCGTTCACCCCCGAGGACTTCGCCGCGATCGAGAAGAAGATGCGCGAGATCATCGGCCGCGACAAACCCTTCACCAAGGAGGTGTGGGACCGCGAGAAGACCAAGCAGGTGTTCCGCGACAAGGGCGAGGCCTTCAAGGTCGAGCTGGTCGACGCCATTCCCGGCCAGGAGCCGATCAAGATCTACTACCAGGGCGACTGGTTCGACCTGTGCCGCGGTCCGCACATGACCTCGACCGGCAAGATCGGCAACGCCTTCAAGCTGATGAAGGTGGCGGGCGCCTATTGGCGCGGCGACAGCAACAATCCGATGCTGACCCGCATCTACGGCACCGCTTTTGCCAAGCAGGAGCAGCTCGACGCCTACCTCAAGCAGATCGAGGAGGCCGAGAAGCGCGATCACCGCAAGCTCGGCCGCGAGCTCGACCTGTTTCATTTCCAGGAGGAAGGTCCGGGCGTCGTGTTCTGGCACCCCAAGGGCTGGAGCATCTTCCAGGCGCTGATCGCCTATATGCGCCGACGTCTCGCTGGCGAATATGACGAGGTCAATGCGCCGCAGATCCTCGACAAGTCGCTGTGGGAAACCTCCGGCCACTGGAACTGGTATCGCGAGAACATGTTCGCGGCCCAGTCCGCCGGCGACGAGGCCGAGGACAAGCGCTGGTTCGCGCTGAAGCCGATGAACTGCCCCGGCCACGTGCAGATCTTCAAGCATGGCCTGAAGAGCTACCGTGACCTGCCGCTGCGGCTCGCCGAGTTCGGCGTCGTGCACCGCTACGAGGCCTCCGGCGCCATGCACGGCCTGATGCGCGTGCGCGGCTTCACCCAGGACGATGCGCACATCTTCTGCACCGAGGAACAGCTCGCCGAGGAGTGCCTGAAGATCAACGATCTCATTCTCTCGACCTACTCGGATTTCGGCTTCGAGGGCGAGTTGACGGTGAAGCTCTCGACCCGGCCGGACAAGCGCGTCGGCACCGACGAGATGTGGGATCACGCCGAGCGCGTGATGGCGACCGTGCTGAACGAGATCAAGGCGCAGAGCAACCACATCAAGACCGAGATCAATCCGGGCGAAGGCGCGTTCTACGGGCCGAAGTTCGAATACGTGTTGCGCGACGCCATCGGCCGCGACTGGCAGTGCGGCACCACGCAGGTCGACTTCAACCTGCCCGAACGGTTCGGTGCGTTCTACATCGACGCCGACGGCGCCAAGAAGCCGCCGGTGATGGTGCATCGCGCGATCTGCGGCTCGATGGAGCGCTATATCGGCATCCTGATCGAGCACTATGCCGGCAGCTTCCCGCTGTGGCTGGCGCCGACCCAGGTCGTGGTCACCACCATCACCTCGGAAGGCGACGAATACGCCAAGCAGGTGCTGGCGGCGCTGCGGCGGGCCGGCTTGAGGTGCGAGATCGACCTGCGCAACGAGAAGATCAACTACAAGGTCCGCGAGCACTCGCTGCAGAAGATCCCGGCGCTGCTCGTCGTCGGCAAGAAGGAGGCCGAGACGCATTCCGTCTCGGTGCGCCGGCTCGGCCGCGACGGCCAGACCGTGATGCCCACCGCGGAGGCGATTGCCGCTCTGGTCGACGAGGCGACGCCGCCGGACGTGAGGCGCCGTCAGCGCGAGGCGGCGTGACGTCGTAGCCCGTAGCCCGCATGAGCGCAGCGACATGCGGGTTCACCACCGCTGCGCGTGAGACCCCGGATGTCGCTCCCGCCGTCGCCCTGACGGGCTCCGGCGTGCGCTCATCCGGGCTACGCATCTGTTACGCGGACAGACTGACGCCCGCATCGGTCGCTCTCTCCTCTCTGCCCGCCGCCTGCAGCGCCACCTCGGCGCAGTCGGCCATGTAGAGAAACATCGTCGCGAGCATCTGCTCGATCGCCTCGCGTCCCCGCGGCAGGATGGTGAGGGCATCGTTGCCGGCGCCGCCGCGGGCGAGCACCCCCTGCGCCTCGGCGTCGCGCAGCAGGGTCAGCACGTGCTTGCGCGACACCGAGAAGCGCGTCGCGAGCCCGTTAATCGAGAGCGGCACGGGGCCATCGGGCGGGAACGGCTGGCCCGGCTCGCCGCTCGAGGCCAGGCTGAACAGGATCACCATGCCGGCGGTGCGCTCGGCAAACGGCCCGAGCTCGGGCGCGCCTTCGAGGATCCGCACGCCGGCGATGAAGCGGCGGCCGAGCTCGAGCACGAAGGACTTGACGAAGGCCGGATGGTTCAGCGCGGCGCGATAAGCCACGGCCGCCGGGATCACCGCGCTCATGGCGTCGAACTGTACGCCCCAGCGCTCGCGATGCAGCGCGATCAGTTTGTCGGTGGGCACCAGCGGACGCCGGCGCCGGTTCGGATTGGAGGCGGACGCGACCAGCCCGGTCGCGCGCATCAAGGCCAGCATCGCCTCGCAGCGGCCACCGCTGCACAGGCCGAGCCTGACGCACATCTCTTTCATGGCGCCGACCGTGAGACCGAGCTCGCCGTCCCGCTCTTCGGCGAAATGCAGATACAGCGCGACATGCGGAAACAGCGCCCGCGCCCGGTCGCTCAGCAGCGCATTGAGGATCCGATCACCCCGGTAGAGCCTGACCGCGGCCGCCGTCGAGGCTCGCATCGCCAAGATAAAGCCGGGCTGCGCGCGCAGCCGGATGACGGCGTCGGGTGAAGGTGTCAGCATCGTCATTTGCAGGTCGGACCGTGCACTTGGAGCGCCCCCTCGCGGATCCCTCAGCATTATGTTTTTACCGGCCGGCCCAAGGTTCGACAATTCGCCGGAAGGATTGCGGCTCGGGCAGATGGCCGCAGCTCCCTGCAGCTGCCCTGGCCGAGCCGGGCCGTAGAAGCGATCAAAACGCCGTGCCGTGGCCTCGTTGGCGGCAGTCGCGCATGCTATCTGTCGCCTGAAACGCAAGAAAGATCCCGCCACGTGCCTGATGCCCTTGAACTCCTGAAGACCCGCCGTTCCGTGAAGCCGCGCGAGATGAGCGGCCCCGGCCCCTCGCCCGCCGAGCTCGACACCATCCTGACCATCGGCGCCCGCGTGCCGGACCATGGCAAGCTCGCGCCGTGGCGCTTCATCGTGTTCGAGGGCGACGGCCGCCGCCGCGCCGGCGACGTGATCGCGTCGGTGTTCGCCAGCAAGAACCCGCAGGCCAGCGCCGCCGAGCTCGAGGTCGAGAAGAACCGCCTCATGGAGGCGCCGCTGGTGATCGGGCTGGTCAGCTTCACCAAGCCGCATCCCAAGGTGCCGGCATATGAGCAGGAGCTGTCCGCCGGCGCCAGCGCCATGAACATCCTGACCGCCGCAACGGCGCTCGGCTATGGCGGCTGCTGGCTGTCCGGCTGGTTCATGTTCGACCGCGACGTGATGGACGGGCTCGGCCTGAAGGCCGACGAGAAGCTGGCGGGGCTCATTCATGTGGGCAAGCCGACCAGACCGAGCGAGGACCGCCCGCGGCCGGCGCTGACGGACATCGTGACGCGGTTCTGAGCGCCACAACCTCCGCTGTCGTCCCTGCGAGCGCACTAGCGGATCTACACATCTCATTGGAGCATTTCGATCGGCTCGGCGAAAAACATGAATTATCCGAGTCACTTGCATCGATTGCGCTGACGTCAGATGGTCCAAGGTAGACGCTTCGCTAACCCATTGAAGATGAGTCTGTTTTTGAGATGTGTAGATCCGCTAGTGCGAGCGCAGGGACCCATAACCACCGGCGGCAGTGGCGACACAAGCTCGTTCGACACCGCCCGCCACCACATCTTCTCGGGGTTATGGATCCCGGATCGGCGCGCGCCTACGGCGCGCTTGTCCGGGACGACAGTTGGGGGTGTGGCGGCCGTCATCGCATCTACGCCGCCTTCGATGCTCTCGCGCCGAACTGCGCCAGCAGACCGGCAATCTCCGACGCCGGCCGCGCCGCGCTGAACAGAAAACCCTGGACCTGGTTGCAGCCTTCGGCGCGCAGCCAGTCGAGCTGATCCGATGTCTCGACACCCTCGGCGGTGGTGATGATGTTGAGGCTCTTGCCCAGGCCAGAGATGGCGCGGACGATGGCGAGGCAGTCGGAGCGCTGCGCGAGGTCCTTCACGAAGGAGCGGTCGATCTTGATCTTGTCGAACGGAAAGCTCCTGAGATAGCTCAGGCTGGAATAGCCGGTGCCGAAATCGTCCATCGAGATGCGGATGCCGAGCTGGCGCAGCTGATGCAGCGTCGCGAGATTGGCCTCGGTCTCGGCCAGCAGGATCGACTCGGTGATCTCCAGTTCGAGCCGCTCAGGCGCCAGCGCCGACTGCGCCAGCGCCTGCATCACGACCTGCACCAGGTTGCGGCTGCGGAACTGCACGGCCGAGAGGTTCACCGCGACCTTGATGCCCTCGGGCCATTTGGCCGCTTCATGGCTGGCCTCGCGCAGCACCCATTCGCCGAGCGGCACGATCAGGCCGATGTCCTCGGCCACCGGGATGAAATCCGCCGGCGAGATCATGCCCTTGTCGGGGTGGTGCCAGCGCAGCAGGCATTCGAACGCGGAGATGGCGGTGGTCGCAACGTCGACCAGCGGCTGGTAGTGCAGCTCGAACTCGCCTTGCGCAAAGGCCAGGCGCAGATCATGCTCCATGTCGCGCCGCTTCTGCGCCTGGCGGTCCATCTCCTTCTCGAAGAACCGATGCACGCGGCCGCCGTCCTGCTTGGCGCGGTACAGCGCCATGTCGGCGTTCTTCATCAGCTCCTCCCAGCTCGCGCCGTCGCCCGGCGACAGCGCGATGCCGATGGAGGCGCCGATCACGAGCTCGTTGCCGCCGATGTCGTAGGGCGCGCTGAGCGCCGAGATCAGATGGGCCGCGCTCGCGCTCGCCTCATCGGCCCCGGTCCGCCCGAGGATCACGGCGAACTCGTCGCCGCCCAGCCGCGCCGCAAGATGATCGCCATGCATCTGCTGCCGGAGCCGGCCCGCGACCGCCTGCAGCAGCCGGTCGCCCATCGGATGACCGAAGGAATCATTGATGGTCTTGAACAGATCGAGGTCGATGCACATCACAGCGATGTGCTTGTTCTCCAGCACGGCGCCATCGAGCTCCTGCGTCAGGCGCTGCTGAAAGAATTCACGGTTCGGCAGGCCGGTGAGGCCGTCATGATGCGCCATGTAGGCGATGCGCGCCTCGGCGCGGCGGCGCTCGGTGATATCCACGATTGCGACCAGCACACCGTCACGGCCATCGAAAGCGATTTCGCGTCCGTAGGTCAGCACCTCGATCTCGCTGCCGTCGGCTGTGCGGTGACGCCAGTCGCGGTGAAACTCGTTGCTATCGGCGAGCCGTGACAGCGCATCGTCGAGCGTTTCCCATTCGCCCGGCGGCCACAGGTCCCAGACGCTCATGCGCAGGAAATCCGGCCGGCCATAACCATAATGCCGGACCAGGGCGTCGTTGACGTTGAGGAACTGAGCCGTTGTCCTGTCGAGGATGCACATCGGGACCGGATTGACATCGAACAGCAGCCGGAACGACGCCTCGCGCCGCTTCATCGCCGTGACGTCGGCGATGGTCAGCGAGACGATGTCGCCGAAGGCATGAGCGCCGAGCCGCAGGCTGCGATCGTCGCAGTCGAGCTCGAACTGATCGCGCTGCCCGAGACCGACCACCTTGAACAACCGCGCCAGCACCTCGGGCGAGCACAGCATGTTGCCGCCCTGCTTCAGGCGGTGCCATTGCAGCGTCGCCGACGGCAGCCGGAGCAGGTCGGCCGCCGCGCGATTGTGATGGACGATCTGGAAATCGCTCGGCGCGCCCGCGCTGTCGCGGATGGTCGCGAGCGAGACGACACCGTCATCGGTCGTCGAGAAGATCGCATCGAGCAGATTGTATTGCGTCGTGCGCTCGTTGACATAGGTGCCGACGAGCGTGCTGCCCCAGCGCGAGTTGGTCGGCAGCGCCAGGACGTCATAGGTGCGGACCATGCCGTCGCGCACGCAATGCGCATTGGCGAGATAAGGCTGGCCACTCGCGAGCGCGCAATTGGCGGCCTCCACCAGCACGGTGGCGCAATCCGGCGACACGGAGTCGACGGCGATGTCCCAACGCTCGTCCTGCAGCCATTGCTGGACGTAGCGGCCGCTGCGCGAAATCTGCAGGCGGCCGTCCTCGTTGTTGAGCACCGCGATGTGATCGGCGAGGCGCCCGAGGCTGCCGAGCATGACGTCCTCGTAACGCGGCAATGTCTGGCCGGGCTTCAGCGCCGCCTGCCATTTGCGCCTGAGCACCGGGATGTCGTCGAAGAGATCGTTGCTGATCGTTGCAGGCGCTTTGGTCGTCGCGGCACTCATCATTCCACTCAATCGCCACCCTGTCGGTCCCAGCGGTATCTGAAGCAGACGCGTCTTTAATGAGCTGTAAATCGACTGGCTTCGCGCCGTGCGCGCAGCCATTGTGACAGTTTTAAGTGGTTCCATGGTTATCGCGCATTAGCGACTATGACAGCATCGCTTCAAGTTCATCGTCGATGCCATAACCGTGTGGTCGATACGGATGTGAGTTCGCGATCTCGCGACAATATCTGTCCGAGTTTTGCTGATAGAACCGCCCTTTTCAAACAGAGGGCGCAGGGAAGGCCGGACCTCGACTGAGGCCCGTGGCCCGCCTGCGAAAAAAATGCAGGCGGCAGGTACCACAGGTCAGCCGGAAACCCGGCCCTCCCTGCGCGATGGTCTAACGGCTGCTTCGCGTTCTCCCTGGTGCGCCGGGCTTTCTGGCCACCATATCGCGACAATGCGCTTGCGCGCATTGCGCGGGATATCAGCATCGGGATATCAGGACCGCGCGACTTGACCGTGCGCAGCAGATCGTTCGTCGGCGCGAGAAACCCGCGCTGCAATCCACCACGCCCACCGCTCCCCGCCTCGCGTCTCGTGACGACCGCGATACGCCCCTCATCTCGAGGCGGGATGCGCGGAAATATCCGCCTGATTTGCCCGACGGCGCAAGGACTAGTAACTGCGACAAAGCAACCCGACGGGCAAAGGCGGAAAAGATCGGCGATGCGCGTTGCGCACCACTGCTTCGACAATCACCGCTGTCGTCCCGGCCTTGAGCCGGGACCCATAGCCACCGGCCGTGGTGATGCGGGCCGTTGACAGCTACGTCCCCCGATAGAATCCGCGGTATGGGTCCCGGCGTTCGCCGGGACGACACCGTTGGTGGGACGCGATCCTACAAAACTCTGCGCTCGCATCACTCCTCCTCCAGGCGAATGCCTTCATCGCTGAACGCCTGCATGATCCGCTCGATGTCCTCTGGCTCAACCTCGGCGCCGGGGCAGATCTCGTTCAGCTCGTCGAACGTGATCCAGCCCTTGCGCTCGCCGACCTCGATGGCTTGGCGGATGATGTCGGATATGCGCATGCTGCTCTCCCGGCGAATGGCCCTCATAGATAGGGAGAAGAGCGATCGTAGCCCGCATGAGTGGCAGCCGAAGCCAGGCGGGCTTCGGCGAGAGCGACATGCGGGTTCAGCCGTGCCTCCGCGAGACGCCCAAAATCATTCCCCGCGTCACCCGCCGAAGCCACGAGTACCGTCGTGAACCCGGGGTCGCTGCGCTCGCCCGGGCTACGAGGGCATCATGAGATCGACCCGTCGCTCAGCGCGCCAGCACCTCGACCTCGCCGTCGACGCCGTTGACGACGTTGAAGGAGCGTTCGAACACCTTGCCTTCGTTCTTGGCGATGGCGCGGTAGTCGCCTTCGGAGAGCACGACCTTGGGGAAGGCGCCGATCGATTCCTTGATCACGTCGCCGCCGGGGTTGATGACGGACCAGGCGGTGTTGGCGAGCGCCTCGCCGCCCTTGTCGGAGACCAGCTTCAAGGTGATGACCGCCGCGCGATGGGTGACGGTGACGTCGGTCAGCTTGCTGGCCTGGACGCGGATGTCGGAGCGCACCACGGAATTGGCGTCGCCATAGTTGGAGACGATGTAATAGGTGCCCTCGGGCAGCATCAGCACGTCGCCGGCGGCGACGTTCGGCACCACCGGCGCGCGTTCGCGGCCGTCGAACTGGCTGCCCTTGTAGATCGCGAACGAGATCTGGTTCTGCGGGATCTTGCTGGACCCCACCCGGCCCTCGAGGCGCAAGCCCCCGGCGGGCAGCAGGAACGCCTCGCGATCGGTTTCCGCCTTCAGGCTGACCGAGCGGACCGCGCTGACCAGGCCGAGCGCAACATGGACGACGTAATTGCCGGGCGGCAGCACGATGTTCGGCGTGGCGCCGCGATCCTCGCGCAGCATCTTGAAGGCGCCGGTCTCGTCGGGCCGGTCGGCGAAAACGCGCCAGACCAGGCCGCCATTGATGCCCGGCAGGTCCTTGCCGTAACGCGCCGAGAGCGACAGCACCCCCTGGTTGGGCGCGGCGGCGGGCGGAGCGGCAACCGGCGGAATCGCCGCCGGCGCCCCCGGCGGAATCGCGGCCATCGGCGGTCCCGGCAACGCCTGCGGTGCGGGGGGCACGACGGGACCGGCGCCAGGGCCGGAGGGCGGAGCCAGGCTCACGGCGGCGCCGGGATCGGGCACCGAGGCCGGGGGAACTGGCGGCGGCCGGTCGCCGAACAGCTGCGCGGCGGCGGGAGACATCGCGAGGCCGGCGAGCAGGCACGACAAAACGGGCACGAGCGATCGCCGCCCGCTGCGCCGGAAACTGCTGAACCCGCGACCTGTCGTCATCATCCCTGCTTTTGACCGAAAACGCGGCAAATTCAAGCCTCTACTAAACCCGCGGACGAGCCGGCCCCAAGGCGGCGTCATCAGGCGGCTTGATCAGGCGGCTGATCAAGGCGCCTTGCCCCGGCTCGACGGCTGTCATGACCATGCGATCTGCGGAACCTTCAATTCGGCGGCATCTGGTGTCCCCGGTCAACCGGCATAAAGGATGCTTCTGGTAAGTTGGCGGGCGTCATGAGTCCGTTGCCGACTCGTTGCACACAGTTTGCGTCAGCGTGGAGATCACGGTGCTGGATATCTTGAAAGGACGCCGCCCGAGCGGAACCGAGGGCTCCGATGTCGGCCTCGGGACGATCCGCAAGCCGGTCATCGGCCTTGCCCTCGGCGGCGGTGCGGCGCGCGGTTTTGCCCATATCGGCGTGATCCGGACCCTGATGGCGCATGGCATCGTGCCCGACGTCGTGGTCGGCACGTCGATCGGCGCCGTGGTCGGCGGCGCCTATGCGGCCGGCCAGCTCGATACGCTGGAGGAATGGGCGCGCAGCCTGCAGATGCGCAACATCCTCGGCTATCTCGACATCCGCCTCAACGGTTCCGGCCTGATCGGCGGCGAGAAGCTCGCAGCCCAGCTCGAAGCCTCGCTCGGCCGCATCGCTATCGAGGAGCTGCCGATGAAGGTCGCGACGGTGGCGACCGAAATCCGCACCGGTCACGAGATCTGGCTGACCCATGGCAGCCTGGTCGACGCGATGCGCGCGTCCTACGCCCTGCCCGGCATTTTCGCGCCGGTGCTGATCGGCGATCGCTGGCTGGTGGACGGCGCCATGGTCAATCCGGTGCCGGTGTCGGCGGCGCGCGCGCTCGGCGCCGAGATCGTGATCGCCGCCAACCTGTCGAGCGACGTGTTCACGCATTCGACGACGATCTATTCGCATGGCCAGCCGGTCGAGGTGCCGGAGACGGTGATGGAGAGCTCGCCGCCCAAGCGCCGCTTCGGCAAGCTGTTCTCGCCGGAGCGCGCGGTGAAGCGGCAGTTCTTCGGCGGCGGCGGCCGGCCCGGCATTTCATCGGTGATGGTCGATGCCTTCAACATCATGCAGGACCGCATCACCCGCGCCCGGCTCGCCGGCGATCCGCCCGATCTCCTGATCTCGCCGCGGGTCGGACAGATCGGATGGTTCGACTTCCACCGCGCGTCGGATCTCATCGCATTCGGCACCAGGGCGGCCGAACGCGCGCTCGATTCGATCCAGGACGCGATCGGCGTCGCGACGCCGACCAGCGGCGGGACTATGCCGTCTTGATGTACTGACGCAGCGCTTCCTGCTCGTTCTCGTATTCCTGGACGCGCCACTTCACGACGTCGCCGATCGAGATCAGGCCGACGACGACACCGCCTTCGATCACCGGCAGATGCCGGAACTTGCCGTTGGTCATCATTTCCATGATCGATGCGACCGTGTCCTGCGGCTTGCAGTTGACGACGCGGCGCGTCATCACGCTCGACAACGGCTCGGCGAGAACCGCGGCGCCGCGCTCGCCCAGCGCGCGCACGATGTCGCGCTCGGAGAGGATGCCCTCCATCCGTGCTCCCGACATCACCAGCACCGCACCGATCTTGCGATCGGCCAGCAGCTTGGCGGCGTCAGCGAGTGTGGTTTCGGGCTCGACGCTCTCGACCTTGTGGCCCTTGATGTCGAGGATCGCACGTACTGTCATTGCCTGTCTCCTTGAGAGGCCGGTGCGCCCTCTTGAGCGGGGCGTCGTTGCGGCCGATGCCTGCAGCAGTTTTCAGTCAAGCGAGTTTAGATCGGGAGTCTTCATCAACAGTCTGGCAATGCCCCTGTCGCGTTTGGGTTGCATTGCCGTCGGCAGGCCGGTCCATCACCGAGCGAAATCGCCTGCCTTATTTGCCCGGAATCGTGCCCCGGTTGCATCGGAGGCAAATGATGAATGAAATCACGCCCGCTCGCAAGCGCAGGATCGCGGCAACTAACTGTCGGAAATGTCAGATGGCAACGCAGGTGCAGCATCGTGCCGCACATGCGGGATCGGGTCGAACAGCGCAAACAGGATGAGCCCGGCGACGAAACCGCCGATATGAGCCTGCCAGGCAACATTGGCGCCATCGGCGCCGGGCGTGAGGTCGCCGACGCCGAACACGACGTTGACCCCGAACCATACCGCCAGGAAGCCGAGCACCCGCGGATTGCGCAGCGCACGCGACAGCGACAGCGCCGGCACCGTCGCCGCCGCCTCGGCATCGCCGCGGCTGAACGACAGGAAGCTGCCCTTCACGAAGGCAAAGCGCATCGCCGCCGCCATGGTGCCGGATACTGAGGCCGACGCGCCGATCATCGGCGCCAGCGCATGCTCATGAGTGATGAGGTGCGCCAGCGCGCCGGCCGCCGCGGTCACCGCCATGAAGAGATAGAACCTGACGGCGCCGAAGCGGCGCGCCAATGCGCTGCCGAACGGCAGCAGCCACAGCACGTTGAAGCCGATATGGGTGAGATTGGCATGCAGCAGCGAGTAGCTGACGAACGTCCAGATCTTGGCCGGCGTTCCGCCGGGAAAGGCGCCGTCCATCAGGGTCTGGTCGTACCGTTTCGGGACGAAGGCGAACAGGTCGATGATCCCTGCGTCCCACTCGTCCGGCAGCAGCACACGCAGATGGATCACCGCGATCAGGAGTATGTAGGCGGTCAGCGCGCCCGGCAGGTTGAGGATCGGTTCGCGCGGTGCCTGTCGCGGCGGATCCTGGGGGAGGTCTGGAGAATCCAAGGGGCCGAACGCTTTCGACGAGAGGAACAGACCCGTCAGATAGGCGTCTTTGACAGCGATGTGCAAGCGCACGCGTGCAGAGTTGATGTGCGGCCTGGTGGCCCGAATGAGGCGCAGGGCTTCGAAACGGCGAGTCTTCCAAAAGAAAAGAGGGAGGACTCTGAGAAAGTCCTCCCTCGCGAGATCCGCCGGTCTTTTCGCCGCGGGGAGCCCGGGGTTGTTCCCCACCCCTCCCCGTCGCGGCGACCGGACTTGTTTGACGCCGCCTTCGTGTACCTCACCGTATCGCGGCGGACCTTCCACCTTCCGGCCGCGACCTGATGAACGCATTGTTAACGATCGGGGTGCCGCCGCCAAGCACATCGTTAATTTAACCTTAACGCGCGGAAGGCCGGGGGAAAGCCGGCACGATCGCACCATCGGCATGGACGCTGCACAGCCCCTCCTGCACAACGAACCAGGGAGACGCCTGGACGAAAGCGGGACAGCAATGTCCTGGTGACGTCGAGGGCGCGAGGGGTCATCCAGATGAAACATCCGTCCAATCGCGAGCTCTTCGCCTATTGGAACGACAGGCGCGGCCATGCCAAGGCGCCGGAGCGCTGCGACTTCGAGCCGTCAGCCGTGCGCGAGCTGCTCGGCGACATCTTCGTGCTGTCCTGCGATGCCGACAGCGGCTTTCCGTTCCGCATGGCCGGCACCCGGCTGTGCGCCCTGCTCGGCGGCGACGTCAAGGACAAGAGCTTCCCCGCGCAGTTCACTCCCGCGAGCCGCCGCGAGATCGAGGAGATCGCGATGGTGGTCAGCGAGGAGACGCTGCCGGCGATCGCCGGCGTGACGGCGCTGGCGCCGGATCACACCACCGCCCATTTCGAACTCCTGCTGCTGCCGTTCGCGACCCGCGCGCACGAGCCGATCAGCCTCACCGGCCTGCTCGCACCATTCGAGCCCCCGAAGGGCGCGCTCGGACCGCTGGAAATGGTCTCGTGGCGCTACATCCATCCGCCGGCCGAGCCGATCGTGCCGCGCACGCTGCGCAAGCTCGCGCTCGCCCGCGGCCTGATGGTCTATGAGGGGCTGCGCTGACCAATTGCGACGCGCGTAGTTCGGGCTGCTGTGCGGAGGAAGACGGAAAATTCCACCGCAAATACCAAATGGCGTGACCGCTAGCGGATCGTTGTCAGGGCCGAGAGTTTCGCCTGGAGCCTGTCGCGCACCTTCTCTGCCCCGCTGTTCGGGTTTTTGGCGATGAGTGCGCTGACGACGACGAGGCCCTTGCGATAGGCCTCGACGGCATCTTGCAGGGAGCTGGCATCTTGTCCCGGCTCGCTCTGCTCGCGCGCGGCGTCACCGATGCGCTCGTAGCCTTCCGCCAGCTCAAGTTGACGATTGCCATCGTCGGGAAACCTTGTCGCGAGCTGCAACCGGATTTGCAGGCCGGCATCATATTCCCTGAGCGTGTTTACGAAGTCGTGCTGCCTTCGCCACGCGCTCCCAAGCCTGTCGTGCGCGTCGGCTACGTCGCGCGTCCATGCCACGTTATTGAGGTCCTTTGCGGTGACCTCCTCGCGAATTGCCAGAGCGCTGCGGTATCTGTCGATCGCGCCCGCCGGATCCTGTTCTGCCACCGAATCGCCGATGATGACGTATTGGCGGGCGAGACGAATTTTCCAGTCGACATTGTCGGGATCGTCGCGGGCGAGGCCGGCTGAGAGGTCGACTGCCATCTGGAAATACTTCAATGCGTCGTCAGGCTGGCCTTGCATCTTGTGCACACGGCCGACCTGCTCGTAGATCTTCGACAAGTTGGATCGATAGACGTTGTTTTTGGATTCCCTGCGGACCAAGGCCTCCCGTATCGTCATTGCCTGCTCGTATTCGGCCAGAGCTTCCTTCAGACGATCGTGCGCAGCAAGGACATCGCCAATCCGGGTCCGGGCATCCGCCACGGCCTTCTGCGCATCCGGGTCGTTCGGGTCCTGAGCCAGGAGGGCGGTGCCAATCGCAAGGGATTTCCGGTACCAATCCAGGGCGCCGTTCCAGTCCTTTTTCAGGAGGCTGTCCGCAATCTTGTTCTCGACAAAGGCGATTCTTCGGCGCGCCTCGCTGTCCGCGGGATTCTTGTCAGCCAGCTTCTGCGCAATCCGCAGCGCATAATCAAGTTCCGCTGCGGAGCGCTTCAGATCACGGCCCTCGAAGGCGTCTCCAATCCGGAACGCGACCTCATAACGCAGTTCCTGCCACTCGTCGTTCTCGGCGTCCTTCGCGAGAAGCTGATCAGTGAGGTTTTTGGCCTCTTCGATTCGTTCCACGGTATGGCGATGGTCTCCAACCAGCAGGTACACGTCCGAGGACTTCGTCAGCAGCTTGGCGCGATACTCCATGAATTCCGGCCGTTTCTCGACGGCATCGTAAATCTTCTCCGCACCGCTCAGCAGCCGTCCCGCATTCGAGACCCGGATTTCACCGGTATTGAGCTGCTTCTGGATTACATCGAGCACGCTCCCAACGACGGAAAATGCACTTTGCGCGCTCTTCTGCGCGGATTGTTCCTCCCGGAAAGCCTTTAGCCAGCCCGACACCGCAACGACGAGCAAGGTCGCCATGACAATCAGCGCGCCGTTCCTGGCGCGGGAATATCGTCGCGCCTGCAGTTCGTTGTAGGTTCGACTGGCCGCCACGAGTTCCTTGAGCTCCGGCGCGCCCTCCATGTAGGACGCCGCGTCGTCCAGAGCGGCGCCAGAGAGCAGGTAACCGGCATCGAAGCCGGATGCTTGCCAGCGCTGCGCCGTCGCGATGAGCTGCAGCTTCGCCTTGGACCGGTCCCGCTCCTCCTGCAGCCAGTCGCGCAATCGCGGCCAGCCGTCGATGAGCGCGCTGTGGGCCAGGTCGAAGCGATCGTCGTCCCAGCCGACGCCTGGGCTGCGCCGGACGAGCTCGGCATCCACATATCTCTCCAGAACGTGGTCGACGCGGCCGGCAGGCGCGATCTGCACCAGGACGTCCCGCCGCACCCGGCGGCGGATGAACCCTTCCACGTCGGGCTGCACCAGTTGCAGGAAGACGCACCTCGCGGCGGCCTGGTCGTCAGACGTCAGGCCGGCGTAAATCGTTTCTGCTGTACGGATCAGAGCGTCTCGCGGCTTGCCCACCTTGTGATAGGCTTCCCAGGTGATGCGGTTGCGCTGGCGCTGGTGCCACAGCCTGCCCAGGGTAAATTGCAGCATGGCCAGCGCGCCCGCATCGCCGGCAACGTTCTTGGCGAGGTCTTCGACGATTCCCTCGTCGAACTTGAGCCCGACCGTGGTGGCCGCGCTCTCGATGATGTGCTGCACTTCGGCAGCGTTGGGCGGCCCAAGCGAGAAGCGTGCGGCCGGATTTTCCCCGATCGACTTGAGCGCGGCGAGCTGAAGCGCCGGTTGCTGGTACCGCTCCTCGATAATGAGAATGGTCCGATCCGGCTGACCACGCGTTCCGATCAGTGCCTGAACGAAGCCCTCCCTCGTCTTCTCGTCCGAGCAGATCGTAAAGATCTGCTCGAGCTGATCGACGACCATGATAACGGGTCGCCCCGGAAACAAGCCGTCGAGCAGGCCGCCAAAAGTCTCTGGCGAACGTTCGAGCTTCTGCTTCTGCTCGGTGATCCATGTTTCGAGTTTGGGTAATGCGGGATCGGCAGCGACCTCATGGATGCTCGCGAGCAACGCGGCGAACGGATCTGCTCTCGGCACTACGACCAGAACGAGCGGGCTCTTGCCTTCCCCGGCAAGCTGCGACTTCATCCTTGGGATGACGCCGGCCATTACGATCGATGTCTTGCCGCTTCCCATCGGGCCGGAGACGAGCACGGCTCGCTGCTCGCGAAGCTGCTCCAGAAGTTTTCTGACGGCCTCCTCGCGCCCGAAAAAGCGTCCCGCGTCGTCTTCGTCGAATGGGTTCAACCCAATGTAGGGATTGGCAGCGCTGGTGAGGTCGGGGGCGTGCGATGGGTCGAAGGGGTCGAGGGCTGGCAGCGTGGCAGAGAGAGCCTCCCGATCGCCGGCCGAAAACTGATACGACGTCCAGTAGGTAATGATATTCTGGGCAGCCTCGCGGTCGGCCGGTGAATCTATCCATCGTCCCGCCGCCTGCGCCCGATCGATGAACGCATGGACGTCGGCGAGCAGATCCCGATCGTTCTCTCGATCGCGGGCCGTGCGCATCAGCGCAATGTGTTCGGCGCGCAATTCGGTGAGCGAGGTGAATGTTGACGGCGCCGATCCTGGTGCCGACGCTTCCGGCGCAACTTGGTGATCGTTCGACATGGCTCACACCTTGTCAGATAGTTCTCTCAAAGGCTCACGGATCTTCAGGATGTCGCCGCACTGCGCCTTGAGATCTCGGTCGACATTGAAAAAGTGAAGAAGCGCCGTATCGCGGAAGAGCTTGAAATTTCTGCGCAGCGAACCGAAATTGGTGACGCGACCGGCAATCGTCTCGTCGACGCGGCTGGCATACTCCTTCGCATCCTTGGCCCAGTCCGCCTCAGCCTGCGTGGAAGCGATCTCGTCGACGCGCGATTTGATCGCTGGCCAGAACTCCTTGAACAAGTCGAGCGATTCCGGTGTGTTCTTTTCGATGTTGTCCTCGGCCTCCCAGAAATCCTTCTCGATTCTCTGCCATTTGTCGTGTTCCGCGACCCGGCTGCTCAGCTGCGACTTGATGTTCCTCAAAGACGCGATCGCCTCTTGAAGGTCGGCTGCCGACGCATCTCCCGCTGGCTTGGCAGCGACTGCATTCGCGAGGATTTCGCTCAGCTCTCTCAACGGAAGCTCTTCGGCATATCGGTTGAGGGATGCGTTGACCCTGCTCTGTTCGGAGACGATCACGCTCCGAAACGGGAACACCGCAGTGATCACATCGTGGGAATCCTCATCGCGAACCGCCTTTCGTAATTTCGGAATCGCCGATTCGAGCTCCTCTATCCATCCGCGCACATGCGTCCGATCGGCACCGACCTCCGGCAGCCGTTCGGCCGCCTCGCGCACACGGCTGCAGATTTTCGCAAGGTCGATGACGTGTTGTTGGAGCCCGAACGATGCTTGCGGATCGCGCCCCAGTTCCTTGGCGCAATCGATGATCTCCCGGTAGTGCCGCAACTGGATATCGTGCAGGCAATCATGCAGCTCCTTGTAGTGAAAAAGGGCGTCGATTCTGCTGCTGACCTGGTCGAGCGTCTTGCGCGAGGCGGCGACGACAGAGCGAATCCCGGCGTCCTCCTCGACCTCCCGCCGCAGACTGTTGATCCCGGTGTTGAGCGTCTTGACGCTGGCCGGGGTGGAAATGCGCTGCAGGTGCTCGCCGACGACCCTCTGAAGGGCTTCGTTGGACTGTTGACCCTTCCAGTTCTTGATGCGATTGAGCAGGTCGAGCAGCCGTCCATCCCGCTCGACCATGTCCAGAAAATCGAGAACAACGTTCTGCTTCGGTTGCTCCCAAGACAGTCGATCGGAAACGTCTTTACCCATTGTAAAGCGAACCAGGACCTTCAGATCGTTCATGTTGAACGCATCGCAGATGCTATCGAGTAGCATCTTGTCCAAGAGAGATTCCGGCCCTATCGCGGAGCCGGCAGCGTCTGTCTCGATCATTGGCCTCTACGCCCTTTCACTCGAAGCGAAGCGGACCCGGCGCGTCATGGCGCCTCGAATTCGATCTTTCCTGCAAGCCGCTGGCGGATAACGCCAATCGGAATGCCCTGGTTGAATTTCGGCGAGCCCCAGGCAGGGTCGCCCATGTGATGCATCGCAACCAGCGACCATTCCATATTGAAGCACGGGGACCCCGATGAGCCTCGGTCGCTGTTAGTGGCATAGCGAACCCGTGTGCCGTTGCCGTTCACGCCGAGCACGGCTTGCGTGTCGACGGCGAGTTTCAAAGGGCTCCCGTCCGGATGCTGGGCTATCAGCAGCGGCATGTCGATCTGAAGTGGCGGCTGTGTCTTGGGCATTGCGATCCAGCGCCGTCGAGGGGCACCGGAGCCGGCGTTCTTGTCGATCGGTTCGTTGCCGATGGATCGCGCCAAGCGCGCGAGTACGAAATCGAGTTCGTCCGCCGCTGGAAGATCACGATCCGGCTGACCGTCGGCCTCGGCCTGGCTGTAACGCGCGAAGTCGATGCGCCAGTCTGAAGCGTGTAGCGGCACGACAACTCCTTCCGAGCGCGAGCCGCCGGTGAGAACCTTGTAGTCAAAATGGCAGGTGATCGCGGCCGGACGTGCCGTCCCCTCGATTGCGGACTCGAGCACGTGGTAGTTGGTAAGAACGAGATCCGGTCCGATCAAGAAGCCGGTGCCCATCGCGTTGCCGTCAAACTCGATGCGGCAAACTTGGCCCTCGATCTGCGCCATGCACTCTCGCCACACGCCCATGTCGAAGATCGTGAGTCGCGGACGCACGATGGCTTCGAGGCCGCTTGCCGTGACGCGCTCGGGCGCCCCGGTGACGGACTTGCCCGCGCTCTGCACCGACATCGTCGGCGCCATGCCGAATTTCTCGTAAAGGCGTCGTACTTTCTCGTGGTCCGGCTTCGTAAGATATGCAGCGCGGGCCAGATCGAGGACGATCGTCGCGCCTTTGCGCTCGGCCCAGTCGATCAGCTGAAACGCCACGTAGTCGTTCGGACCGGGGGCAACAATGTTCTCCAGCCGCTCGTTTAACCGAACGCGGACCATCATCTCCAACTCTCTAGGGTTGAACGCTGCGACAAGCGCTTCCTGGAATTCGCCGAAATCGACCCCCGGTATCACCGCACCAACTCCTGAGCGACGTGAGATTCCCGCCCGCCGACGACCGGCATGCGGCGTCTCGTAAAGCCGATGGGCTCGCCGTCTTGGTGCCCCTCATCGCTCCATGGAAGAATGTGCTGCGTTCAAGTTCTACTTTCAAGGGCGTTGTCTACGGTATGTAACCTCTCGGTGAAGCTACGGCCTCCGCCTCACTGCGCGCCGGTCAGCGGCGCGATCGGACTGCCGTCGGGCGCGAACGCTTTGACATCATCGGAGATGATCAACGAGCTGACATCCCGCCCGACGACGAGCGGGCCCTGATAGCTCGTTGGTGTGCGCGCGATCAGCGCATCTTCGGGCACGTTCTGCACCGGTTTCACGGTCGCAAACACGATGTGCGAGTACACCGCGAGCTTCGGCTTCGCCTCGCTGAAGATCCTGCCGGCCTCCTCGGGCGAGGTGTGGTGGTCCTGGATGGCACGGTAGCTCGGAAAGGATGTGAGCAACCCCGGATCGATCACGGCCACCTCATGGATGAGGAGATCGGCAGCTTCCGCCGCCTTCTCGACGCGGGGATCGGGCTTGGTGTCGCCGGACAGCACGACCTTCTTGCCGTCGAATTCGACGACATAGCCGAGCGCCGGCTTGATCTTCTCGCCGCGATTGACCTCGATGGCGCTGACCCTGACGCCGTTGCGCTCGTAGACGACGCCGTCGGCGACGATCCAGCCGCCGCGCAGACCACGACCGCCAGGACGCCCAACAAGGCTCCCAGCCAGCTCCGCACGAACGTCTCTCCCATCTTCGGTGATGTCATTGGCGCGATGCTGCGCCCGGCCATTCTATCAGCTCGCACAGGCCGTGGCAGAGCGCCGAGAGAGCACAACGTAACGCTGAATTAACCGTGCAGGACGTAGTTTCAGCGCTGGATCATCCGGCACGCTAAGAGCCGGCTTTGAGTGGCGAAACATGGCGTTGCCGAATAAAAAACTCTCTCTTCCGGCCGCCGAGGAGCGCCGCCGTTTCCAGCGGGTCAAGGTCCACCTGCTCGGCCGCTACATGCTGCCCGACCGCCGTGAGTTTCCCTGCCAGGTGATCAACATGTCGCCGGGCGGGCTCGCGCTGCTCGCCCCCGGCATCGGCAATGTCGGCGACCGCGTGATCGCCTATCTCGACCATATCGGCCGCGTCGAGGGCAAGATCACCCGCATCATCGACAACGGCTTTGCGATGACGATCGGCGCGACCGCGCGCAAGCGCGACAAGCTCGCGGCCCAGCTGACCTGGCTCGCCAACCGCGACATCCTCAATTTGCCGGAGGATCGCCGCCACGACCGTATCATTCCGCGCAACCCGATCGCGGTGCTGACGCTCGAGGACGGCACCAAGATGACCTGCCGCATCATCGACATGTCGCTGTCGGGCGCGGCCATCGCGGCGGAGACCAAGCCGCCGATGAAATCGCTGGTCATGCTCGGCCGCGTGCAGTCGCGCGTGGTGCGAAATCTCGAGGGCGGCTTCGCCATCGAGTTCATGCACGCACAACTTGCCGAAACGCTCGAAGAGAGCGTTACCGCGCGGTAAAGCCGAAAGTCGCATAAATCCCGCAACTTCACGGAGTGCACGGCGTCCGCCACCGCGGGCGCCGTGTGGCGTTCGGCCATCGCACCGGCGGTCCGATGCAGTTAATGGCCGGGCCGCAAACGGCGCGCAACGCTGCAACGGCAGCGGTTCCCGCCTTAATGCAACGCATTCGATTCAAGCCCGAACGATTCAAATTTTAGCTAGATTCGATTCAAGTGAGAGTCGAATAAGCCCTTTGTTTTACTCGCATTTGCGTCAAATCCATCGTGGCGATTTAGCGGCAGCGAAAAATCTTTGTGAGACACATGGTCCCAACGAAAACGGGGGGCCAAAATGGTCAAGCGGACGGGACAGGCAAAGGGATTGGCGGTCGCAGCCTTCCTGATGGCGATGGGGACGATGGCGCATGCCGGTGATGACCGGGTGCTCTATGCGAGCCTTGGCGACACCACGCGGGCCCCGATCGGCTGGATCGAGTTCTGCACCGAGACTCCCGAGGAATGCCGCGGCGGCGCGTCGCAGGCCCGCGACATCGTGCTCTCCCAGACGGCGTGGCGCGACCTGCTAAAGGTCAATCGCTGGGTCAATGAGAACGTCAAGCCCATCACCGACATGGACCATTGGGGCGTGGTCGAGAAATGGTCGCTGCCGACCGACGGCTACGGCGACTGCGAGGACTACGTGCTGTTGAAGCGTAAGCTGCTGATCGATGCCGGCTGGCCCCGCGAGGCGCTGCTGATCACGGTGGTGCGCGACAAGAAGGGTGAAGGACATGCCGTCCTCACCGTGAAGACCGACAAGGGTGAATACGTGCTCGACAATCAGAACGAGAACGTCGTCGCCTGGACCGAGACCGGCTACCGCTTCGTCAAGCGGCAGTCGCAGAGCGACCCGAATGTGTGGGTCTCGCTCGGCGACGGTCGCCCGGCAGTGGCCACCGCCAGCGCAAGAGAGCGCTGAGGCGCAGGAGAGCGCCAAGCGAGCGCTGAACAGAGAGGCGAGACACGAATTCGAGTTACGCGACCCGGTCACATCCCCACCCCTCCCCGTCCCAGACCGGTTCGCGCGCGGCCAGCTCTCCCCCAAGAGCTGGCCGCAACTTTTTTTGGCCTTGCTTCGACGATATGTCGCACGCAGGCCGCGACAACTCCTCGGCCAACCTTGTTTTCCCTCGACGGTCGGGTTTAGGTTGTCGGCATGATGATGATCCTGCGAAGCGCGGCGCTCGTGGCCGCAGCCCTGACCCTGGCGAACTGCTGCATGTCGGGGACCGGCTGCTCCGGTCCGCTCGCCTCGGCCACTGCGCCCGCGGCCTCTCCGGCGATGGCCGCTTCGCCCACCGTGATACAGGCGCAGCCGACCGCCGCTGCAGCCGACTGGGACGGCCGCGTCGCCTCCTCCGAAGCCGAGGCCGACATGGCGATGGAGCCCGATATCGGCAGCGCCCCGCGCAAGGGCAGCAAGCGCCGCGGCGATTCCCGGGTCGACGTGATGTCGTCCCAGTCGGGCTCCGGCTATCGCAGCGGCCGCATGACCTATGAAGAGGAACAGGCGGCCGACCTCGCCGACGAGGCCCGCCTGAAGCAGAAGCTCACGATCTGCCGGAACTGCAGCGCCAACCAATAAGCCGCTGGCACTGCTTGGCTTCAGGGCTGACGCCCTGCTCGCTAGAAGACGCCGGTACCGCTGCGCCGGGATCCGACCCGGCTGCCGTTTTTCGGGCTTGCGGACCTCTCTTTTGTCCGATTTGCTAATAAAGTCTTGCGGTCGGGATCGGACCGCCCAGGCTCGCGTTTGCTGCCTTGCGGGCGTTCCGGCCGCATGCCTTTTCGCCGCTCCATTTTTCGGGACGGCTTCCGAAGCTTTTTCGATTAGGGTGGTTTCGTGATGAACCCGGTGACGCGCGACACCAGACGCTATCCCGAGAAATCCAGCGCCAGCGCTGTCAGGAGCTCCCAGCCGATCGCGCTCGCGGCCGCCACCCTCGTGGTGCTGATCGCGGGCATCGGCGGCATCGTGCTGTGGCGAGCCTACGGCGCTCCGCCTGCCGCCGAGGCCGAACGCGGCGCGGTGACGCGTCAGCTGCAGGCGCGCACGGTGCAGGCCTCCGAGCAGCTCGTGGAGAAGACCAAGGGCCTCGAAGCCACCCAGCAGGAATCGATCGACCAGCTGCAGATGATGCAGGAGCAGTTGCAGAGCATGCGCCGCCTGCTCGCGGCCCAGCAGGCCGACACCAAGCGGCTGTCGGACCAGGTCTCGACGTTGAAGGATTCGATCGACGGCCTGCGCCAGTCCTTCGCCAGCACGCAGTCCTCGGAGCAAACCTCGCCGGCGTCGGGTAACCGCAGCATCCGCGCCCGCGCTCATGCGAGCCGCAGCGGACACCGGCATCGCCGCAGCCGATCCTGAGCAGTGAACTGAGCAGTGAACTCCTGGCTGTACTAATCCCGCCGAATTTTCCCGGGGTCTTGTGAAGTGCTTCACAGAGCCAGACGGGGATTCGGGCCATCTTGAGTTCACCGGATGGCGAGCCAATTTCAGGATGGCGCAGGGCCAATTTCAATATCCGGGGCTGGCAAGGTCGTTGGCGCCATACTGCGCCGACGACCTTGTTTTTTGTAGTTCACCTCTGATCGCCAGATCTCTGATCGCAAGATCCCTGATCGCAAGGTCTTTGGAACTGCGCTGCGGCGCCGGCCTCTCCGGCTGGTGACTTGCTTTTCCCCGGCACTTCTCTGCTCAATGCGCGCGTCATCTTTCGAGAGGAGCCCTCATGGCCGCCGACCCTGCACTGACGTCCGATGTCATCGGACTGACCAAAGTCGCCCCGTTCTCGCGCCGTGGTTTCATGACGGCATCCGCGGCCGTCACGGCCGGCTACACCTTGGCCGCAGGCCCCGTCCGGGCCGAGGTCATCACCACCGACACCAGCGGCCTCAATGCAGGCGACGCGAAGGTCAAGGTCGCGGACGGCGAGATGCCGGTCTATTTTGCCAGGCCCGCCAGCGCCAGCAATCCGCCCGTCGTCCTGGTCGCGATGGAGATCTTCGGCCTGCATCAATACATCAAGGACGTGACGCGCCGTCTCGCCAAGCTCGGCGTCCTCGCGGTCGCGCCGGACTACTACTTCCGCAAGGGCACCGACCTCACCAAGATCAGCGAGATCAAGGATCTGCTGCCGATCGTGAATGCGAAGCCTGATGCGGAGCTGCTGTCCGACCTCGACGCGACGGTGGCCTGGGCCAAGTCACAGGGCGGCGACACCTCGCGACTCGGCATCGTCGGCTTCTGCCGCGGCGGCCGCAACGTGTGGGAATATGCCGCCCACAATGCCGGACTGAAGGCCGGCGTCGCATTCTACGGTCCGCTGATCGATCCGCCCAATCCGGTCTGGCCGAAGAGCCCGACGCAGCTCGCGCCCGACATGAAGGCGCCCGTGCTCGGCCTCTATGGCGAAGCCGACACCGGCATTCCCGTCGCCAGCGTGGAGGCGATGAAGGCGGCGCTCGCCGAGCACAAGAAGACCGCGGAGTTCAAGATCTATCCCGGCGCGCCGCACGGCTTCCATGCAGACTATCGCCCGAGCTATCGCCAGGAGGCGGCCGAGGACGCCTGGGCGCAGATGCAGGCGTGGTTCAAGAAGTATGGTGTGCTGAGCTGAGGCGACGGCCTCGGAGCCGTAGCCCGGGCGAGCGCAGCGACACCGGGGACGGACCGTCCCCGCATCGCGCTCTCGCCTTCGCCCTCCAGTTGACGCTCATGCGGACCACGCGACTGCGCCCGTTGCGCTTCTCCGCCATTGCGATCGCAGCGAAATAGTCCAGGCTGCCTCCGCAGAGAGATTCTGGATTGCTTCCGCCGACGGCCGTTGGGTGTCGGCGGACACGTCGCCGCGTTCGCAATGACGCGAAAGAGCGCGTGCCGGCGAAATGTCCCGCATGTCGCTTCGCCCATGCAGGTTACGATGGCGCCGCGCGTCAGCGCTGCCGGCGAACCTTCGCCGGCTGCCGGGCGCCTTGCTCGAGCTCCCACACCATCCAGACCAGCGCGATGCCCAGGCTGAAGACGACGCCCATGAAAAGGAAGGTGAGTTCAGGGGATGTGAGTGAGTTCATCATGCCTGGATCCCATGCAAGCGTTACGCCAGCTCTTTCTCCATTGCCGCTCTGTTGCTCACTGCGGCAGGAAAATCGTGACGAGATATCGTTAAGGCGAAGTGACTGGCCAACGCGTCACCCCGCCCCGAGGTTCACCTCAGTTCACTCGCAGACTTCGACGGGTCGCGTGCGCCAGCCGTGCGCTGTCCGCACGCGCTTGCGGATCACGTAGCAGCCGCCGAGATCCTCATAGGTGTAGGGGTAGTAGTAGCCCGGATAGCCACCATAATAGGGATAGCCGAACCCGAAGCCGATCCCGAATCCCGGTCCAAAGCCGCCAAATCCGTGATGGCCGAAGCCATGATAAAAGCCACCGCCGTGGTGAAAGCCGCCGCGCGCCGACGCCGTGACGGGGACCATCATCAACGCGATCACGCCGCCAGCCAGCAATCCCATCCATCTCTTGCGCATCGATCCGTCTCCAAATTGCAGGCAGCCCAACTCAACAGGCAATGACACTGGTCATTACACGCTGGTCTCTTAAACCCTGATTTGGAACAGCTCGCGGGCAACGATGCTCACATCTGCGCGATCGGGTATCCGGATGTCACCACGACGGGCGGCGGCAACAATCAGCAACCGCGGCAGATGCTTTTGACCTTCTGGTCGACCTTCTGATTCTCCTGCTGAATCTCGACATCACCGGCCTGGTTCGGTCCGGTCGCGCCGGTGCCGCCGGCCCCGCGACCTGATCCGGTGGTCACGCCGGAATTGCCTGACGCAGATCCGGCGCCGCTCGCGCCAGAGCCCGATGACTGCGCGGTGCCGAGGCTGTTGGTGCCGTTGGCGTCGGTCGCGCCCGGCTGGGACAGCCGCGCGCCATTGCCGGCGCCGTTCAAATCGCTCGTGTTGCCGAGGCCGGCGGCGTTGCCCGAAGCCGCGCCACTCGTCCCGGTGCCGGCGGTGCCTGTCGTCGTACCCGAACTCGGCGCGCCGGCCGTGCCGCCGGCTGTCCCGCCGCTCGCACTGCTCGCAGCACCGCCACCGGCCGCTCCGCCGCCAGCACCGCCTCCCCCGCCGCCACCACCACCTTGCGCAAACACGGCGGTGGCCGTGGTGAGACCTGCAATCAGGATCAGCATGCTCAACGAATGTCTGGCCATCGGATGGTCTCCCTTTAGACTTCAACCCGACCGGGCAGACCGCGTTCCGGAACGAATGTGGATCGGAGGGGATTGATGAGGCGAGGAGAGCAAGGGTCTGTGCGGAAGCTGATCGCCTTCGACGAGGACACGTTCGACAAGCTCAAGCAGCTCGGCCGTGATCAGATGCTCAGCCTGCAGGACCTCGCCGACGAGGCCTTCATGGACCTGCTCGAGAAGCACGGCGTGCCGGCCGACCTGAAGGATGCCTTGCGCAAGAGCGCGGCTGACGCCGGCGACAGCACAGCAAAGGCCGGGCGCAAACCGAGGAAGAGGAGCAAGACGGCAGCATGAGCACCGACCCCGATCCGTTCGAGCAGGGCGAGCGCGCCGCGCGCGAGAACATTCCGGCCGAGGCCAATCCCTATCAGGACGGCAGCGAGCAACATGCGCTCTGGGCGAGCGGCCATGAACGCATCGCCAGTGCCCGCGAGGCCGGAGAGTCGGAAGGAACGTGACGAGCATAGGTCGACCAGGCCGTCATCGGGGTCGACGCGCGCGACGCTCTCGGTCTCAGCCGATCTTCTTCAGGCCCTTGGTGTAGCGCGGTCCCTTGGCGACATAGGCTTTGGCCGCGATCCCCATCCGCTCGACCTGCGCCGGCTCGAGCGTGCGGACGACGCGGGCGGGCGCACCGATGATCAGCGCGTATTCCGGGAAGTCCTTGCCTTCGGTGATGATGGCGCCGGCGCCGACGACGCTGCCGCGGCGGATGTGGGCGCCATTCATGACGATGGAGCCCATCCCGATCAGCGCGTCATCCTCGACGGTGCAGCCGTGCAGGATCACGTTGTGGCCGACCGTGACGTTCCTGCCGACCCGCAGCGGGAAGCCGGGGTCGACATGGCAGGTGGCGTTGTCCTGGATGTTGGAGCCGTCGCCGATCTCGATCCGGTCATTGTCGCCGCGAATGACGGCGCCGAACCAGACGGTGACCTCAGCGCCAAGCTTCACGCGTCCGATCACCGTCGCATTGTCGGCGATGTAGTAGTTGCCGTCGGCCGGCAACTCGGGCGCCTGCCCGTCGAGTTCGTAGATGGCCATCAAGGTCTCCCGTTCGCAAGGTGACCTTGGCACAGCCCATCGAGCGAATTCAAGCAACGGCGCCGACGCCCGGCGCGAGATGGAACTAGGCCAGCACGCCCGCGGCGCGCAGGGTCATCACGATGAAGGTGCCGGACATCATGCTCCAGAAGCCGGCGATCACGGTCGCCAGCATGACGAACTCGAAGCGGCGGCGCTCGATGCGGGCACCGCGCAGGGTGTTGCGCATGATGATGAAGGGGGCCGCGAACACCAGGAAGGGCACGGCAGCGAAGCGGCGTGGCGTGACGCCCTCCTGCAGCAGCTCGAAACCGGGGGGACGCTCGGCATAGACCTGATAGCCGCTGGCCAAGGCGCCGGCCAAGGCGAAACCGATGAGGAGCGAGAACAGGGAATTGAACGCTTCTGCCGACATCGTACGCACCCACACACTTGCAAAACTGCCCGGTGTGCTGGTTTGGCAAAATCGCAGGCCCGCCGCCACATTATCCTTAAGGAAGGGTTAACCCCGGCCATGTGCGGCGCGCGGCCGCCTGCCGGCAAGATTCTGCAGAAAACCGCATTGACGTGGCATAGTCGCGCTGATTCGCCCTGAGATCCCTTGCCCTCATTCCCCTGCCCCCATTCCCCTGCTCCATGACGATGTTTTCGGTCAGAAGTGCTCGCTGTTCGAACGGACATGGCCACGCCGTGCCGATCGTTGTCGGCTGCGTGCTGGCCGCGTCCGCGGTGGCGCTGGTCGCCTATCTGCTGTGGCCGACATGGCGCGCCACGGCCTTCAAGGGGCCCGAGCGTCTGCCGGTCAGCATCGGCGGCACCCTGTTCAACGTGCCGTCGGCGGCGATCCGGGTGAAGATCCAGCGCCACACCGGCCCGCAGGAGCGCGTCGATCTCGGCTTCGACTATCCGTCGCTGACGCCGCCCGAAGCGCCGCATCACGTCAGTGCCGACCAGATCGACCAGGCGCCGCACCCGATCGATCGCATCTTCGTGTCGATCTCTGCGCATCATGATGCGATGTCGCCCGAGACGCGGCTGAAGACGATCTATCCGCGCTATCTGAACCCCGCCGCGGTCTCGGTGCAGGACGGATTGACGATGCGCGGCTTCCGCGCCGGCACGCCCTATGATGTCGAGGATCTGTTCGTGGCCGAGCAGCCGGCGCTGGTCGCGCGCTGCACCCGCGACGCCGCCACGCCGGGCATGTGCCTCAGCGAACGCCGCGTCGAGGGCGCCGATCTCGTGTTTCGATTTCCGCGCAGCTGGCTGTCGCAATGGCAGGACGTCACCGCCGCCATGGACCGGCTGACGGCGCAGATGCATGCGGTGAAGTAGTTGGTGCCGTAGCCCGGATGAGCGCAGCGACATCCGGAGTCTCCCGTGCAACGCGTGTGAACCTGGATGTCGCTACGCTCATCCAGGCTACGCGATGCGTGCCTTCCGACTAATTTCAGCTCATATCCACAGCGCTTGAATGTCGGATGGATCGGAGCGGTGCTCATGACTGCGCCCTCTCCCCTTGCGGGAGAGGGCATGTAGGACAGAGCCGCAAACGCGCTTGGGTGAGGGGTATGCCTCGACGAGCGCAGCTCGAGGAGAGATACCCCTCACCCAAGCGAGCAAGTTGATGGGCCGGTGTAGCCCTCTCCCGCAAGGGGAGAGGGCACATTAACTTGCACCGCGCCTGCACTGGCACTGCGCCTGAACCGCGCCTGATCGTGGTGCGTTCTCAAGCGCTGCGCAATTTGACTACTCCACCAAATCGTCTTCCAGAATAGCCATCTGGAACTGGAACGAGCGATCGTCGTCCTCATCGTCGACGAACAGCACGCCGATGAACTCCTCGCCGATATAGACTTCGGCTGAGTCTTCCTTCTTCGGCCGCGGCACCACGCGGATCTTGGGATTGCCGAACACGCGCTTCAGATATGCGTCGAGCTTCCTGACTTCCTGAACGTCCACGGGTGATCTCCAATCGCAGCGGGGTTTGCATGGTGTTGAACGCGTGACGAGGCGATTGCGCCTCTGTCCTTGAGCTCGACATTCCAGCCCGTCGATGTTGGCGAGGCAGCGCCAGCTTCATCGAACGGACGTGAAAGGAACGCCGTGGATCTCACTTCATTCCGCCGCGGCAGCGGCGGATCGTCAAATCCACGGACGGTCGATGTGTTGGCACGAAATCCCGCTATTGAAAAGCTCTTGACTTCGAGATTGCAGCGCGCGCGTCGTGGCTCAGATGCCGATCGCGTTGATCATCTGGTCCATGGTGCGCGACGGCTCCGCACATCCGGCCTCGCCGACGATCTTCGCCGGCACGCCTGCGACGGTGACATTGTTCGGCACCGGCTTCACGACGACGGAGCCGGCGGCGATACGCGCGCAATGACCGACCTCGATGTTGCCGAGCACCTTGGCGCCGGCGCCGATCAGCACACCGTGACGGATCTTGGGGTGACGGTCCTCATTCTCCTTGCCGGTGCCGCCGAGGGTCACGCCGTGCAGGATCGAGACGTTGTCCTCGATGATGGCGGTCTCGCCGCAGACGAAGCCGGTGGCATGATCGAGGAAGATGCCGCGGCCGATGCGGGCGGCCGGATTGATGTCGGTCTGGAACACCGCCGACGAACGGCTCTGCAGATAGAACGAGAAATCCTTGCGGCTCTTGCGATGCAGCCAGTGCGCCAGCCGGTGCGTCTGCAGCGCGTGGAAGCCCTTGAAGTAGAGCAGCGGATCGATGAAGCGCGAGGTCGCGGGATCGCGATCGTAGACGGCGACCAGATCGGCCCGAAACGCGTGGCCGAGATCCGGCTCATCGCGCAGCGCATCATTGAAGGTCTGGCGGATCAGGTCGCCGGACAGCGCCGAATGATCGAGGCGGTCGGCGACGCGGTGCACGACCGCATCTTCCAGCCGGCTGTGGTGCAGGACCGTCGAATAGATGAACGTCGCGAGCTCGGGCTCGCGCCGGACGATCTCTTCGGCCTCGTGGCGAATCCGATCCCAGATCGGATCGAGGGCTGCGAGCTTTCCGCTCTGTTGATGGGTCTGATGAATGGCCATGGCCGCTTCTCGCACGTTCAGTGGGCAGGCAATATAGCACGACGCGTGGAATGCTGTCCTCCGCCGGCTGCTCACGGGCGTCGGTCCATGCCAGCCAGCCTCGCTCCCAGAGAACATGGGATTGAGACAATTCCGTTACGTCCCGGTTACGCCGCCCTGCGGCGGCGCGTCGGATGAAGGTGGTCAGCCGGAACCCAAAATCAAGCGGCGCCGACCACCCGACCGTGACGATGTTTCGAGGCCGCGATCGGCAGCCCCGGCTGGGCACCGGCGCGGTCCGATACCTCCGCTGAGACAAAAAGGAACCACTCGAGGCGAGAAAGGCCCGGCGTCCCCCGCTCGATCACGGGGTCAGCTTTACCCGCCATCGCTCTGCGTCTATTGGTGAATATCGCCTTGACCCTATTTTGGCCATGGTGCTCCTAACCGGGGGACGCAGGCATCAGTAACACTCAGATCCTGGACGAACGCGTAACCGAGGCCGGAACGGCCTGGCTCCCCGTCATCGTCATCCCCCTCTTCCTGGTCGCGCCGGCGCTGTGGAACGGCTACCCGCTGCTGCAGTGGGATACGGGCGGCTATCTCGCGCGCTGGTACGAAGGCTATCTGGTGCCGAGCCGCTCGACCGTGTTCGGCCTCTATCTGCATTGGGGCGAGGGGTCGAGCTTCTGGCTCAATCTCGGCCTGCAGGCGCTGGCGACGCTGTGGATCCTGCAGCTCACCTTGCGCGTCCTCGGGCTCGCGCAACCGTTGCGGCTATTGTGGATCGGCCTGCTGCTGATCCTGACCACCGCTTTGCCGTGGCTCGCCAGCATGCTGCTGACCGACATCTTCGCCGGCCTGTCGGTGCTCGCGCTCTTCATCTTGGTGACGCAGGCCCCCCGGATCTCGTCGCTGGAGAGATGGGCGCTGTTCGGCTTCGTCGCCTTCACCTCCGCCACCCACAGCGCCACGCTCGGGGTGCTGTTCGGCCTGTGCTGCGCCGGCTGGATCGCCTTCCCGTTCCTGCGCCGGCAGATCGCGCTCTCCGGCCTGGTCCAGGGCAGCCTGACCATCGTCGCCGGAGCGGCGATGCTGCTCGCGGCGAATTTCGCGCTGTCCGGCCAGCTGGCCTGGACGCCCGGCGGCACCGGCGTCGCCTTCGGCCGCATGCTGCAGGACGGCATCGTCGCGCAGTACCTGAAGGACCATTGCGCGCGCGAAAGGCTGAAGCTCTGCCCCTATCGCAACGAGCTGCCACCCACGGCCGACGACTTCCTGTGGGGCAACAGCATGTTCAACAAGCTTGGCCGCTTCGAGGGCATGAACGAGGAGATGGGCACCATCGTCAAGCAGTCGCTCGCCGCCTATCCGCTGTGGCAGGCCAGGGCGGCGGCGGTAGCGACGGCGGAGCAGCTGGTGCATGTGGCGACCGGTGAAGGCACCAGCGGCTGGGTGCCGCACACCTACGGGATCATCGAACGCTACATCCCGGCGCAGACGAGGGAAATGCGCGCGGCGCATCAGCAGCATTGGGAGATCAATTTCGCCGTCGTGAACTGGCTGCACGTGCCGGTCGCGCTCGGCTCGATGCTGGCGGCGGCGGCGATCGCGGCGCACGCGATCTGGCGCCGGCGCCGCGACGACGTTGCCCTGCTCGCCACGACCGTCACGCTCGCTTTGCTCGGCAACGCCGTGATCTGCGGCGTGATCTCCGGCCCGCACGACCGCTACGGCGCCCGGCTGGTGTGGATCGCCACCTTCACGGTGCTGATCGCAGCAGCGAGGTGGTTCAGCGGCGAGCGCGCGGACGGCTCCGCCGCATGACGCCCCGTAGCCCGCATGAGTGACAGTAGTCGTAGCCCGGATGAGCGCAGCGATATCCGGGGTCTCCTCCACAGCACGTGTGAACCCGGATGTCGCTGCGCTCATCCGGGCTACGCTCTCTCCACGTCATTGCGAGCGCAGCGAAGCAATCCAGAATCCCGCCCACCACTCTGGATTGCTTCGCTGCGCTCGCAATGACGGAGCAAGTCGAAGCGACGGAGCACGTCAGCGGGCTACGCGGTCAGCGCTGCGCGAGAAAATCCACAACGCCGGCCTTGTAGACCTTGTCGCCGACGGCGCGCATGTGATCGCGGTTGGGGATGTCGAGCACCTTCGCGCCTGGAATGAGCGCGCCGAGCGCTGGCCCCGAGCCCGACACTTCGTCTGTGGTGCCGACGGCCACCAGCACCGGCACGGCGATGCGGCCGGCCTCCTCGCGCGAGATCAAGCCACGCGAGCCGCGCATGCAGGCCGCGAGCGCGAGACGGTCCGAGCGGGTCTGGTCGGCGAAAGCGCGGAACGTCCGTCCCACCGGATCCGTCACCTCATCGATCGACGGCGCCTCCAGCGCGGAGGCGACGTTCTCGCCGGGGCCGCCGCCCTCGATCATCGCCATGCCGATGCCGCCGAAGATCGCCGAGCGCAGCCGCTCCGGCGTGGCGAGCGCGATGTGGGCGGCGATCCGGCCGCCGAGCGAATAGCCCATGACGTCGGCCGCAGCGATGCCGAGATGATCCATCAGCGCGGTGACGTCGCTCGCCATCTCCGCGATCGAATACAGCGCGGGATCGTAGAGCTTGGCGGAATCGCCATGGCCGCGATTGTCGAGCGCGATGACGCGACGGCCATCCTTGCGCAGCTCCGAGACCCAGGCCGGATAGACCCAGTTGACGTTCTTGGTCGAAGCGAAGCCATGGACGAGCACGATCGGATCGCCCTCCCCCTCGTCGATGAAGGCAATGTCGACGGCGCCGTTGTGGAAGCTCGGCATCGGAGCTGGTCCCAAAAATCTCGAGTGAAGATGGCGAAGTCTAGCCGCAGGGCGCGGCTGCGACCAGTTCGCCGCTGGCGATGGCCGCCTGCATCTGCCGCAGCCGGCGCCGCCTGCGGCGGTCGAGCCAGGCCTGCGTCGTGCGCTCGGTCATCGACTTGAGCGAGACGACGAAGCCGAACAGGGTCATCACCGCGCTGAACAGCCAGAGCGCGAGATTGAACGCGCCCGCGGTCAGGAGCAGCGCGCCACGGCCGAACAGCTTCAGGATCGCGCGTGTCTGGCCACCCTTGGCCTCGGCGAGCCGGGCGGCGCGGGCGATGTCCTTCGGCCCCTCGGCCAGCTTGAGCGAATCGAGCGCGCCGCGGGTTCCGACCTTCTCGGTGATGCGGCCGACATCCTTGGCGAGCCGCACCAGCGCGCCCGCCTTCTCTGCCCGAAAGGCAGCCCTGATCGCGGTCGCGGTCTCGCCCGGGCGCAACACCGAGCCGGTGGCGACCGCCTGCTGCAGCACGGGCGCATCCACCACCTCGCGTGCCGACCGTCCCGCCCAGGCCGCGAGCCCTTCGCCGAGCCGGCCGACCTTCCGCGCATCCTTGACCAGGGTCAGCCCGGCCCGCACCGGCGCCGCGCCGCCAGCCGAGACGTAGGTCGCCGCGGTCACGGCAAGACCGGCGGTGGCGAGACCCAGCACCAGCCGGTCGGTTTCCTCGCCCATCACCAGGTGCTTGCCTTCGCGCACCGCGTCGCGGATGTCGCCGAACACGAACAGATCGCCGGCCACGGTGCCCGAAAGGCTTGCGACGTCATCGGCCTGCCCGGTGACGAGGCCGGTCGCAAAGCGCCTGGCGACACTCGTCGGCGCCTGCTCCGCCGCGACGGCATCGCTCACCCGCCGGACCTGAGTTTCATCGAGCGCGACCCGATGCTCCCGCGCCAGTGCGACGAAGCTCTCGGCGAGATCGGGGTCGCTGGCGGCGAGCGCGTCGTCGATGCCGCGTGCAATGCGCGTCGGATCGGTCTGCAGGACGGACGTGGTCTGGAGCTCCGACAGCCGCGCCGGATCGTCCTGAGCCGCGATCACGGCTCCGGCACGATGCGCATGCGGCCACAACGCAACGCCGACCGCTGCAGTGAACGCGAGGCCTGCGAGGGCCAGATTGATTCGTCCCGGGATCACGCCGCCTTCACGTTTTCGCGTGGATGACACAACAGACATAGGATCTCCGGTGACGGACACAACGGCCCCGACGAAAGAAGGGCTTCTCGGCGGCCCTGAGTTTGTGTCGAATCCACAGGCCAGAACATAACGGCGTGCGTCTCTCCCAAACCCGGGTTCCCAACACTAGGAATTGGCCTTAAGGCTCAGTATGGTCGCGCCGTTTTCGACTGGTGTGGCCATGCGACGAGTCCCGTCCTGCTCCGTCGTGCTGACCATATACGCTCCCGTTGCCACTCCAAGGTGATACCGATGGCCGACAACATCGTCCCGCATTTCCACAACGATGCCGGCGTCCCCGTCATCGAGATCGGCTCGCATGAGTTCATGTGCGTGGGCGCCAATCCGCCGTTCGATCATCCGCACGTGTTCCTCGATCTCGGCAACGACAACGAAATCATCTGCCCGTACTGCTCGACGCTGTACCGCTACGCGCCTGACCTCGCCGCGGGCGAGGCGCGGCCGCCGGAATGCGTGCTGAAGGACGTCGCCTGATCGGCGTGTCGTGGCATCTCGTACCGTCTTTGTCGCAGGGGCCGGGATCGGCGGCCTGACAGCCGCGCTGGCGCTCGCCACCAAGGGGTTCCGCGTCGTCGTGCTGGAAAAGGCCGAGCGGCTCGAGGAAGTCGGCGCCGGCCTGCAACTCTCGCCCAATGCCAGCCGCATCCTGATCGATCTCGGCCTGGGGCCGCGGCTGACCGCGCGCGCCGTGGTGCCGGAGGCCGTCAGCATCATGAGCGCACGGACCGGCGGCGAAATCGCCCGCCTGCCGCTCGGCGCCGCGGCGAGCGAGGCCGCGGGCGCGCCCTATTGGGTGATCCACCGTGCCGACCTGCAGGCGGCGCTGGCGGCCGAGGCGATGGCGCATCCGGACATCGAGCTGCGGCTCGGCTGCCAATTCGAGGACGTCGCGGCCCACGCCAAGGGGCTGACGGTGGTGCATCGCCGCGGCAATGAGCGCCGCCAGGACGTGACGCTGGCGCTGATCGGCGCCGACGGGGTGTGGTCGGCGGTGCGGCATCACCTGTTTCCGCAGGCGCGCGCCGAATTTTCCGGGCTGATCGCCTGGCGCGGCACGCTCGAGGCGCGGCAATTGCCCCGTGAATACACCAGCGCGCGGGTGCAGCTCTGGATGGGGCCGGACGCACATCTCGTCGCCTATCCGATTTCCGCCGGCCGTCAGGTCAACGTCGTCGCCGTGGTGCCCGGCACCTGGAACCGGCCCGGCTGGAGCACGGAAGGCGATCCGAACGAGCTGAAGGCTGTGTTCGGCCCGCCGCGCTGGCCGGCGGCGGCGCGCCTGCTGCTCAACGCGGTCGATGGCTGGCGCAAATGGGCTCTGTTCGCGGTCCCCGAAGGCATCGAATGGACCGAAGGCAACGTCGCGCTGCTGGGCGACGCTGCGCACGCCATGCTGCCGTTTGCCGCGCAGGGCGCGGGCATGGCCATCGAGGATGCGGCGGTGCTGGCCAAGACCCTGAGCGAGGCCCGTTCCGACGGGCCGGCGGCGATCGAGGGCGCCCTGCAGCGCTATGCCGAGCTGCGGCGTCCCCGCGTCGGCCAGGTGCAGCGTACGGCACGCGATCAGGGCCGCGTCTACCACATGACCGGGCCGCTGGCGCTGGCGCGGGATCTCAGCATCAAGGCGCTGGGACCGCAGCGGCTATCGGCGCGGCAGAGCTGGATCTACGACTGGCGGCTATAGGCTGTGCTGGGTCAGTAGACCGAGCCGTCGCGCGGCAAGGTCGACGGTGTGCGAGGGCTCGTGGACGCCATCGGCCGCACGGTGCGCGCCGGCTTGACCGGCTTGCCGCCCTTTGCAGCCACGGGCGCCGGCGGCGTCTCGACACATTTGTTGCGACGCCAGGCCTCTTCGGCAAATTGCGACTGGCCGCGGACGGCGATGTAATCGTTGCGATAGGCGACCTCGGCGACAACAGCGCCGCCGGCCCCGGTCTCCGCCTTGGCCATCAATCCCTGCAGCTCGGCCGTGCGCCCGGCGAGCGCCTTGCGCTCGGCTTCGAGCTGCTTGCAGTCGTAGAGATCGTACTTGGCGGGATCGGCGAAGGCCGTCGACACGCTGTCGCTCATGCCCGCGCAGCCCGAGAGCAGCGTTCCGCAAGCGAACAGTCCCGCGGCGAGCGCGAGGCGCCAATGGATCGGGCGATGGCAGTCCGTCGTCATGCAGCCTCGATAATGCAGCCGGCTTAAAACATCGTCTCGATCGCGGGTACGCGCCAATCGGCCGCGCCCGGCGTTGCGGACGGCAGCAGCGCACGTCGCAGCGATCTTGTCCGCCCGATTCGTCACCCTCACCTCGTCCACTCGATGGCCCCGGATTCCCTCGGGATCATTTCCCGTGGTGCCTCCGTGCCTTATAACGGCCGCCTCGTCCATGTCATGCATCACGCCAGAACGGACTTCGCGGATCGCTTCAGCTCGGAGGCAATCTCAAAGCAGCTGGTGACGGCGGGATTGAGGCTTTACCAAGGCGGCGGTGCTGGCTTAAGCAGAGGATGAGCTTCGGGGCCGCACGCAACCTCATTCCGTCTCGCCGGATGATGCGCTACGTCTCTGATCCCAAGGCGGACGTGGCGGAATAGGTAGACGCAAGGGACTTAAAATCCCTCGATGGCAACGTCGTGTGGGTTCGAGCCCCACCGTCCGCACCAGGCTTTCACATTCATGCGAGCGACGACGAGTGTGGCTGAGCATCGCGGAAAAGAGCCGGTCCGCCCGCCATGACGACATCGCCTCGATCGCCGACCTTGCTGAGATCGGCACCATCTTCGACGCTGTCCGGCAGGCCGCCCTGCCCGCTCAGTTCAACGCCGCCAACCGCTCGAGGGCAGCGGGATCGGTCACCTGCAGAGTGCGGTCGGCAAGGGTCAGGATGTTGCGTTCGCGGAACAGCGCCAGCACGCGGCTGACATGCACCGAGGTCAGGCCCACCGCATCGGCGATGTGCTGCTGCTTGAGCGGGAATGGATAGCGCTGGTCCGGGATTTCGCCGTGCGCGGCGATCCGCCGTATCAGGCTGAGCAGCAGATGCGCAATGCGCCGCTCCGCGGGGCGCTGGCCGAGCACGGTGATGAGTTCGTAGGAGGCGCGCCCGTTGTCGCCGAGCGAGCGAAACACCTCCATCATGACGAGCTCATCCGCGCGACATTGCGTGCGGACCTCCTCCCCGTCGAGCCGGCTGACCTCGACTTCGGTCAGCGCCTTGGCCGAGAAGCTCATGCCCTTGGAGAAGATCGCCGCCGGCGAGAAGATGTCGCCCGGCAGCAGGAAGCGTAGGATCTGCCGGCCGCCATCCGACAGCTGGATGTAGCGAAACGCCCAGCCGCTGCAGAGCACGAGCACATCGTCGCGTGCTTCGCTCTGGCATTTGATCTGGTGACCGGCCTTGACCGTCATGAACTGCTGATTGAGCCGCGGCATCGCGGCCCGCTCCACGCAGGCATTGAACAGGGCCGCACAGAACCCGGAATTGCGGTGGACACAGCCAACGCAGCGAGGGGACAGACCGCTTTCTGATCTCAGCATCGAGAGCCGTGCTCGCCTTTCACGCATCCGGCGCAATCACGCGTGCACCGGCTGCTCTGAGGCGTACAGCACTACGGCTTGTCACGACCGCCGAAGCCCAGTGTGACGTGCGGCTCTCGCCTCCTCGCTCACTACTGATCTACGGGAGAAACCGGCGCTGAAGATATAACCTATATTAATTAGCCGCATGCGCCATCATCGCGCAGCCGGGCCGGAGGGGGACGACAAAATCAGAGCACCGGATCCGGGCTGTCGAACAGCAAAGCATCTCGAGAGATGAGAGGACGCGACCATGCTTCCGGCATGCGACCTCGATGAGACCGGCAACCCGCGGCACCGCCACCGCCCCAGATGGGCCGGAGACTTCGCCTCTCCCGGCGCCAGCGCTGCAAGACGATATGGCGCCCCTCGGACATCACGCTCTCCCACCCCGATGTTGAACTGCTCACGACGATGATGAGGGGCGTTCCGCCTCTGCCACGAAGCGCTGCAGCAGGCCGGGCCAGCCGCCGTCGACATCCCTGCGCATCGATGCGCCGGCCTCGCTGCCCATCGTTTCAAACTTGTGATGCAGCAGCTCGACGCGCGTCTTCTCCGCTTCCTCCGCAAAGAACCGCACGTCGACCTCCGAACGCATCGCTGCATCCGGCTTCCACTGCGCATTGATCTGCCACACCATGACGAAGCGATGCGGCGGCTCCCACAGCGCGATGGTTGCGACCGGCGTCTGACTGCCATCCTCGGCAATCTCGAGCCAGCGCCCGCCGAGCTTGGGCTCCAGCAGCACCTTTGCGATCGGCTTGCCGCCGACCCCATGCGTATGCGGCCACCAGCGGGTCAGGCCGCTGGTGAACACGGCGAAGGCATGGTCGATCGGCGCCTGGACATGGACCTGCTTCCGAACCGGCGCAATCACGACGGGCTCACTCATTCCTCGTCCCTTTCGTCTGTCGATGCCTGCGCTCGGCCTCGATCTTGAAGGCGAGCAGCGCGTCGTCCCAGAAGCTGTCGAGCCAGTCGCGCAGCTCGGCCAATCCCTCGCGGCGCAACGAGTAGATGCGCCGTACACCTTCGCTCCGCTCCTCGACCAGCCCGGCGTCCTTCAGCAGCTTCAGATGCTGCGATACCGCAGGACGCGACACAGGCAGTCCGGCCGCAATCGCATGGACCGGGCGCGGCCCGTCCCGCAGGCGCTCGAACACCTGCCGCCGCGTCGGGTCCGCAAGCACCGCCAATGCCGTTTCGTAAGCCATGTCTTACCGTAAGCTTGAGCTTACCAAGAGGTCAAGAGAAACGTACGATTGGTACCCGGCAGTCCGGATCACCCCGGTCTTCGCCACCGGCGGTTGCAGCGGGAAACCTTTTGGTAACCAAACCCCGAGCAGGTTGGAACCGAAGGCTGCCGCCTGACGAATCGGCGAGACACAGCGGCATCGCGCGCGCCGCCGCGATCGCATCGAGAGGAAAAATGCTGGGATTCCGCAGCCGCAAAACCAACGAACCGCAGCCCTCTTCCGCGTTCGACACTGCTGCCTCCGACGCATTTCAGGAGGCCCTGGCGCAGTGCCTTGGCGACTGGGCCGAGGGCAAGCTCAACCGCGAGATCGCCAGCCTCGACGCCGCGGCACTGCGCGCCCGGCTCAGGCCTGATCTGATCGAGGCCATCCATCGGCTCGGCACGGCGCTCACCGCACGGGCGTCTCAGGATCTCGATTCCATCGTCGATCTCTGCATCAACAGCAACGAGGCCTCGATCAGCGCGGCCCGCCTGATCGGCGCCTCCAACAATCAGTCCGAGCGCTGCCAGAGCCTCGCTTCGGCGTCGGTCGAGATGCAGGCCTCGGTGCACACCATCAGATCGACATCGACCGAAGCCGCCGCCGAGGCGGCCGCGACCCGCCAGGCCGTCGACAACAGCGTGACCGCCGTGCGCCGGACGCTGCAGACCATGAACGGCATCGCCAGCTCGGTGCGCGACACCTCGGCCAAGATCGCCGATCTCAGCGCGGCCTCCGCGGAGATCGGCTCGATCGTCGGTACCATCGATGCGATCGCCAACCAGACCAACCTGCTGGCGCTGAACGCCACCATCGAGGCCGCCCGCGCCGGCGAGTTCGGCCGGGGCTTTGCCGTCGTCGCGGCCGAGGTGAAAAACCTGTCGCAGCAGACCACCAAGGCGACCGAGGACATCAAGGGCCGCATCGAACGGCTGCAGGCCGAGATGGGCGGCATCGTCGAGGCCATGGCCGGCGGCGCCAAGGCGGTCGAGATCGGCATGACCGAGATGAACGATCTGGCGCAGACGATCGATCAGGCCGGCTCGCGGACCGCGGTGGTCAGCTCCAAGATGGACGAGATCTCCGGCATCCTCGCCGAGCAGAGCGCGGCGACCGACGAGGTGGCGCAGGGCATCACCATCATCGCCGATCTCGCGACCGCCAACGCGAACGAGGTGATGTCGCTCGCCGATACGATGAGCAGGACCGATTCGAAGGTCGGCAAGATGCTGGGCGACATCGCCAGGCTCTCGCTCGACAATCAGGTCGTCCGGCTTGCCAAGGCCGACCACGTGATCTGGAAGAAGCGGCTCGTCGACATGTCCGTCGGGCGGCTGCAGCTCAAGGCGGATGAGCTCACCGACCATCACAATTGCCGGCTCGGCAAATGGTATTATGGCGAAGGTGGCCAGCGCTTCGCCGGCAACGCGGCGTTCCGCGCCCTCGAACGGCCGCACGAGGCCGTGCATCGCCACGGCAAGGAAGCCGCCCGTCTGTTCAGCTCAGGACGCATCGAGGAAGCGCTCAGCGAAATCGGCAAGGTCGAGGTCGCCTCGACCGACGTCCTGGCTTCTCTCGACCAGATCAAGGAGTGATCGCACGACGATGCCCGGACCGTTTCCAGCGCGATGGGTGTTGCAGCCAGGATGTGTCCGACATGCGATCGGGAAAAACGCGCCATCTGGTCCATGCGCCCCGCTGATGGCACGCGACCCGGAAACGATTCGATCCACTCAAGCGCCAACTATAAGTTACAACTTTAGCGGTTCGGAACCCGGAGCAGGACGAGCGCAGCGAAGCAATCCAGAGTCGTGGGCGGGATTCTGGATTGCGTCGCTGCGCTCGCAATGACGGAGCAAGTGGAAACGGCGGAGGACGTCAGCAGCCGCGCGGTCGTAGTCGTAGCCCGGATGAGCGAAGCGATATCCGGGGTCTCCTCCACAGCACGTGCGATCCCGGATGTCGCTTCGCTCATCCGGGCTACGCGGCTCGCGCCTACTCGCTCTTGTCGACGTTCCAGAACACCGGCACCGCCTGGCCTTCCAGCATGCCGGTGACCGATTTGCGCCAGGCGCTCGGCATGAACCACTGCCCGAGCGGCACGTAGATCACCTGGTCATAGACCTCCTGCTGGATCTCGGCGGCGATGCGCTTCTGGTCCTCTGGCTTGCCGGCCTTGGCGAAGGCGTCGCGCAGCTCCTCCATCTTCGGATCGTCAGGCCAGCCGAACGGGCTCTTCTGACCGCGCGCGCCGACGAAGGTGCTGCCGATCGGGTTGCCGGAATCGGCGATCACCGAATTGGTGAAGAACATGTTCCAGCCGCCCTCCTTCGGCGACTTCTGACTGGCGCGCCGCGTCACCACGGTCTGCCAGTCCGTCGTCTGCAGATCGACCTTGAAGCCCGCGGCGCGCAGCAGCTGCGCGGCGATCACCGGCTGCGCCTTCAAGGTGATCGCGTCGCCCGGCGCGAGGATCACGACAGGCGTGCCGTCATAGCCGGCTTCGGCCAGCAGCTTCTTGGCCTGCTCCATGCCGTTGCCCTTGACCAGCGTCTCCGAGCCGAGCTCGGTTTCGAGCGGCGTGCCGCAACCGAACACGGCGCCGCAGACCTTGTAGTATTTGGAATTGCCGACCAGCGCGTCGAGCACGTCCTTCTGGTTCAGGGCGAGGAACGCCGCGCGGCGGATCTTCACATTGTCGAACGGCGGAAACAGGAAGTTCATCCGGCCGAGCGTCTGGTAGCCGAACTTGTTCAGCACGTTCATCGTCAGGTCGGGACTGGCTGACAGCACCGGCTCGAGGTCGAGCGGCGGAAACTCCATGAAGTCGATGTCGCCCGACTGCAGCGCGTTCACCGCGGTCTGGGCGTCCGGCATCGAGATCCACTCGACGCGATCGACCTTGACGACCTTGCCGCCGGCGGTCCAGCTCGGCGGCTCCTTGCGCGGCACGTAGCCGGTGTTCTTCTCATAGACCGCCTTCACGCCCGGCTGGAACTCAGCCTTGACGAACTTGAACGGGCCCGAGCCGATCTGCTCTGATATCTGCTGGTTCGGCGGCGTCTCGGCGAGACGCTTGGGCATCATGAACGGCACGTAGGACGACGGCTTGCCGATCGACTCCAGCACCAGCCCATAGGACTCCTTCAGCTTCAGCGTGATTGTCTTGGCGTCGGTCGCTTCGAGCGAGGCCGTCGCATCCATCAGCTTCTGGCCCATGCTGTCGTTGCGGCTCCAGCGCTGCAGCGAGGCCACGCAGTCCTCGGCGGTGACATCAGTGCCGTCATGCCATTTCAAGCCGTCGCGCAAGGTGAAGGTGTAGGTCAGCTTGTCGTCGGAGACCTTCCACTCCGCCATCTGCGGCTGGACCTGAAAATTGGCGTCGGTCCCGAGCAAGGTGTCGTACACCATGTAGCCATGGTCGCGCGTGATATAGGCCGGCGTGAACACGGGATCGATCACGCGCAGATCCGAATGCATCACCGCCGTGATCGTCTTCTTCGCGGCGGCCAGGGCCGGCGACATCACGGCCGCCGACGACAGAGCCATGACCGAGGCGACGAACCATGAAACGAGCGCGGATGACGACCGGCGCGAAGTGTGTGACATGCGATCTCTCTTGACGTGAGCTTCCATCTGGAGGGCCCTGACACCGATCAAGGCCGGGCGAGGCGTCCTGCGTCGCATCTGCAAACGCTGAGCAGACAAGTCTCGACAGCGAGACTTGCAGCAGTTCCACCGCAGGTCAATCGCCATGGTCGCGTGGTCACAGCATCACGAGGCGCACGGTACGCAGAAGCGGCGATCGCGTCCCGCCATCTGGAACTCAGCTGCTTCTGATCTGTTATGCGCAGCAGCAAGGAGCCCGATGATGCCCAGTGAAGTCACCAAACCGCATGACAGCCGACGCCCGGCCGCACCGATCCGCACCGGCACGACCCGGCCTCAGGACCAGATCAACCCGCCCTTGATGGTCGAGGGTCTGGAAGCGGTGCGCGATCCGCACTGCTGAAGGGCCGCCCAAGCGGGCGACTGCAAGACCAAAAAAAGAAACGCGGCGAAGTTTCCACTTCGCCGCGTCTTGGCTTGCGTCACGAGCGCGGCGCGCCGCCTACTCGCTCTTGTCGATGTTCCAGAAGACCGGCGTCGCCGGGCCGTCCAGGACCCCGGTCAGCGATTTGCGCCAGCCGCTCGGAAGCAGGTACTGCCCGAGCGGCACGTAGATCACCTTCTCGTAGTTCTGCTTCTGGATCTCGGTCGCGATCTTCTTCTGCTCGTCGAGCGAGGACGACCGCGCATAGGTGTCGCGCAGCTTCTCGATCTCGGCATCCTCGGCCCAGCCGAACCAGCCGCCCTTGGTGCCGCGGCCGCCGATCGAGACGTTGACCACGGGATTGGCGACGTCGGCGCCGACCCAGTTGGTGAAGAACATGTTCCAGCCGCCTTCCTTGACAGGCTTCTGGCTGGCGCGCCGCGTCACCACGGTCTGCCAGTCGGTGGCCTGCAGGTCGACCTTGAAGCCGGCCGAGCGCAACAGCTGCGCGGCGACGACCGGCTGCGCCTTCAGCGTGCTAACATCGCCGGGCGCCATGATCGCGATCGGCGTGCCGTCATAGCCGGATTCCGCCAGCGCCTTCTTGGCCTCGGCCATGCCGTTGCCCTTGATCAGCGTCTCCGCGCCGACATCGGTTTCCAGCGGCGTGCCGCACACGAACACCGCGCCGCAGACCTTCTGATACTTCTCGTTGCCGACCAACGCGTCGAGCACGTCCTTCTGGTTCAGCGCCAGGAAGGCGGCGCGGCGCACCTTCACGTTGTCGAACGGCGGATTGAGGAAGTTCATGCGGCCGAGCGTCTGGTAGCCGAACTTGTTGAGGACGTCGATCTTGAGATCGGAGTTCGTCTCCAGCACGGACATCATGTCGTAGGGAAGGTTCTCCATGAAGTCGATGTCGCCCGACTGCAGCGCATTCACCGCGGTCTGCGCATCCGGCATCGTGATCCACTCGACGCGGTCGACCTTCACCACCTTGCCGCCGGAGGTCCAGCTCGCGGGCTCCTTGCGCGGCACGTAGTCGGTGTTCTTCTCGTAGACCGCCTTCACGCCCGGCTGGAATTCCGCCTTGACGAATTTGAACGGACCCGAGCCGATCTGTTCCGGAATCTGCTGGCCCTGCGGCGTCTCGGCGAGCCGCTTCGGCATCATGAACGGCACCAGCGAGGACGGCTTGCCGATCGACTCCAGGACGAGACCGTAGGGCTCCTTCAACTTGAGCACGATGGTCTTGGCGTCGGCCGCGTCCAGGCTCGCCGTGAAGTCCATCAGCTTCTGGCCCATGCCGTCATTGCGGCCCCAGCGCTTCAGCGAGGCGACGCAATCCTCCGCCGTCACATCAGTGCCGTCATGCCATTTCAAGCCGTCGCGCAGGGTGAACGTGTAGGTCAGCTTGTCGTCCGACACCTTCCAGTCGGCCATCTGCGGCTGGACCTTGAAGCTCGAATCGGTCGCCAGCAGCGTGTCGTAGACCATGTAGCCGTGGTCACGGGTGATGTAAGCCGTGGTGAAGCCGGGGTCGATGACGCGCAGATCCGAATGCATCACCGCCGTGATCGTCTTCTTGCCAGCAGCGATGGCCTGCGTGGTCAAAGCCGTCGAAAGCGAAAGCATGGAAACGGCCAGGCTCGTGGCGAGCGTCAGGCGTTTCCAGCGCGGGATGTGGAACATTACGAGGTCTCCTGGAGGAATGGTTTGACCTGAAACTGATCAGATCCAGATCATTCGTTGTGCGTGCAGGTCAATCCTTGTGCGAACTAACACGCTGTAAGTCGTGAGATTTCGACAGTTGCAGAGGTCGCGTTTCGCGTCAATCCGCATTCAGCGCATGCCACGGGCCGCTCAGAATGCCGTTAACGCCCGCATAGCTTTGGCTTTACAAGGCCCCCGCGACTCCGTTTCGTGTCTCGCTCGTGTCGCGAGATCACGACAAAGCCAAGAAGAGAGCACAGCATGAACCCAGCCGATCTGCCCTTTGATACTGAAGCCATGCTGCAGGGCCTGCGCGGCTGGGTCGAATGCGAAAGCCCGACCTGGGACGCTGCTGCCGTCGCGCGCATGCTGGACCTCGCCGCCCGCGACATGGCGGTCATGGGTGCGACGATCGAGCGCATCTCCGGACGGCAGGGCTTCGCCGGTTGCGTGCGCGCCCGCTTCCCGCACCCGAGACAGGGTGAGCCCGGCATCCTGATCGCCGGACACATGGATACCGTTCACCCCGTGGGGACGCTCGCCAAGCTGCCGTGGCGACGCGACGGCAACAAATGCTTCGGGCCCGGAATCTGCGACATGAAAGGCGGCAACTATCTCACGCTGGAGGCGATCCGGCAGCTGATGAAGGCCGCCGTGACGACGCCGCTGCCGCTCACCGTGCTGTTCACGCCGGACGAGGAGGTCGGCACGCCCTCGACCCGCGACATCATCGAAGCCGAGGCGCAGCGCAACACATACGTGCTGGTGCCCGAGCCGGGCCGCGCCGACAACGGCGTGGTGACCGGCCGCTATGCAATCGCACGCTTCAATCTCGAAGCCACCGGGCGCCCCAGCCATGCCGGCGCGCGGCTCGGCGCCGGCCGTTCCGCGATCCGGGAAATGGCACGGCAGATCCTCGCCATCGACGCCATGACGACGGAGGATTGCACCTTCTCGGTCGGCATCGTGCATGGCGGCCAGTGGGTCAACTGCGTCGCCACCACCGCCACCGGTGAAGCGCTCAGCATGGCCAAGCGGCAGGCCGATCTCGACCGCGGCGTCGAGCGCATGCTGGCGCTGTCAGGCACCACCGACGACGTGACGTTCAAGGTGACGCGCGGCGTGACGCGGCCGGTCTGGGAGCCGGATGCCCGGACGATGGCGCTGTATGACAAGGCGCGCGGCATCGCCGAACAGCTCGGCCTGTCGCTGCCCCACGGCTCGGCCGGCGGCGGCTCGGACGGCAACTTCACCGGCGCGCTCGGCATTCCCACCCTCGACGGCCTCGGCGTGCGCGGCGCCGACATGCACACGCTGAACGAATATATCGAGGTCGACAGCCTCGCCGAGCGCGGCCGCCTGATGGCCGGCCTGCTCGCGAGCCTCGCGTGAGCAAGCGGCTCGCCCCGCTGCCGTAGGGTGGGCAAGCAGCCGCCGCAGGCGGCAGCGTGCCCACCGTCGATCCGCGTATTCAGCGGCGAGACGGTGGGCACGGCGCAACCGCGAACCCGCAAGCGGCGACAGCATCTTCGCGCCTTTGCCCACCCTACGGATCATCACGTCGCCTGCTGCGCAGCAGCACGGTTTCATTTTCCGGGACCAATATCGGGCAAGTGGACATTCGCCCCATGGCGCGCGCATGATGGCATGCGGCTTGCAAAGTTTCTCCGCAAAGTTCGTTGCAAAGTTGCCGCGAGATTGTTCGCAAATGCGATGGATCGAAGCGATGGCAACGTCCGCGTCATCAGCGTGCAAACGAACACCGGAGATCTTGAAAGCAATGGATATCGGTGACATGCAAACTCAGTCGCGACACCGTGCGCGTCGTCCCAGCACCATGAAGGCGGTTCTCTCCCGATGATCGGTTATCTGCTTCGCCGCATTCTCGCGGCCATCCCCGTGATGGGCGTGGTGGCGCTGTTCGTCTTCCTGCTGCTGCGGCTGACGCCCGGCGATCCCGCCGCGATTCTCGCCGGCGACAATGCAACTCCCGAACAGCTCGAACGCATCCGCAGTTCGCTCGGGTTGAACGAGCCGCTCTACATTCAGTTCGTCACCTGGATCAATCAGCTCATTCACGGCGATCTCGGCGTTTCCTTGATCTCGAAGGTGCCGGTGCTGCAGATGATCGGCCAGCGCGTCGAGCCCTCGATCTCGGTCGCGATCTCGACCATCATCCTGTCGATCCTGGTCGCGGTCCCGCTCGGCGTCATCGCCGCATGGAAGCACGACACCTGGATCGATCGTTTCGTGATGGGCCTGTCGGTGCTCGGCTTCTCGGTGCCGGTGTTCGTGATCGGCTACATCCTGATCCAGATGTTCGCGATCAATCTGCGCTGGGTCCCCGTGCAAGGCTTCAAGAGCCTCTCGGGCGGCTTCGGCCCGTTCTTCGAACGCATCATCCTGCCGACCTGCACGCTGTCCTTCATCTATGTCGCGCTGATCGCGCGCATGACTCGCGCGGCCATGCTCGACGTGCTCGGCGAGGATTTCGTCCGAACGGCCCGCGCGAAGGGCGTCAGCGAGGTCGCGGTGCTGCTGCGTCATGCGCTGCGCAATGCCGCCGTTCCCGTCATCACCGTGATCGGCACCGGCTTTGCGCTCTTGATCTCGGGCGTCGTCGTCACCGAGAGCGTGTTCAACCTGCCCGGCATCGGGCGGCTCACGGTGGACGCGGTGCTGGCGCGCGACTATCCGGTGATCCAGGGCATGATCCTGCTGACCTCGTTCATCTACCTCGCGGTCAATCTGCTGATCGACCTCGCCTACACCCTGCTCGATCCACGCATCCGTTATTGAGGCCTGCTCCGATGGCGATCGTTACCACTCCTGAGCCGTCGATTCCGGTCACCACGCGACTGGGGCCTCGATTCGGCTTTCTCACCTCGACCCCGATCATCGCGGTCGCCACGATCTGCCTCGCGGTGATCGTGATCGTCTCGGTGCTGGCGCCGCTGCTCGCGCCGCATGATCCGCTGCTGCTCGCGCCTTCGCAGCGGCTGAAGCCGTCGAGCGCGCAGTTCATTCTCGGCACCGATGCCTATGGCCGCGACCTGTTGTCGCGCACGATCTATGGCGGCCGCATCTCGCTGCTCGTCGGCGTCGGCGCGGCCATCGTCTCGATCGCGATCGGGCTGTTCATCGGCCTCGTCTCGGGCTTCTTCAAATGGGTCGACGCCGTGATGATGCGCGTCATGGACGGCCTGATGGCGATCCCGAGCATTCTGCTCGCCATCGCGGTGGTGTCGCTGTCGGGCGCCAGCGTCGGCACGGTGATGATCGCGATCACGATTCCCGAAATCCCGCGCGTCGCACGCCTCGTCCGCTCGGTCGTGCTGACCGCGCGCGAGGAGCCCTATGTCGAGGCCGCGATCTCGGTCGGCTCGTCGCTGCCCAAGATCATGTGGCGGCATCTGATGCCGAACACGATCGCGCCGCTGATCGTGCAGGGCACCTATGTCTGTGCGTCCGCGATCCTCACCGAAGCGATCCTGTCGTTCCTCGGCGCCGGCATCAGCCCGGAAACGCCGACCTGGGGCAACATCATGGCCGAGGGCCGCTCCTACTTCCAGATCAAGCCGTCGCTGATCTTCTGGCCGGGCCTGCTGCTCTCGATCGCCATCCTCTCGATCAACCTGATCGGCGACGCCGCCCGCGACGCGCTCGACCCCCGCATGAAGCAGCGGGAGGGCAAATGACACGCCCTGCAATCGTAGCCCGGATGAGCTCCGGCGAAGCCCGAAGGGCTTCGACGAAAGCGATATCCGGGTTCACCGAGACACTGCGTGCGAACCCGGATGTCGCTTCGCTCATCCGGGCTACGCGCTCACACTTCCTCGCATTGACGACAGCGATAAAAGACAGATGACCGACACCATTCTCGACATCGACAATCTCGTCGTCGCCTTGGGCAAGACGAAGAATCCGAACGGGCCGCGCATCCTCGATGGCATCTCGATCCAGGTGGCCAAGGGCGAGACGCTGTGCGTCGTCGGCGAAAGCGGCTCCGGCAAATCGGTGACGTCGCTGACCACGATGGGCCTGCTGCCGAAGAACGCGCTCCACGCGGTCGGCGGCAGCGTCAAGCTGGTCGGCGAGGAACTGTTGACCGCCAGTGATCGCCGCCTGCGGGAATTGCGCGCCACGCGGATGGCGATGATCTTCCAGGAGCCGATGACCGCGCTCAATCCGGTGGTGCCGGTCGGACGCCAGATCGACGAGGTGCTGCGCGCTCACACCTCGCTCGACGGGCGGGCGCGGCGCAAGCGCATCCTCGACATGATGGAGCAGGTCCACCTGCCCGAGGTCGAGCGCATCTTCGCCTCCTACCCGCATCGGCTGTCCGGCGGCCAGCGCCAGCGCATCATGATCGCGATGGCGCTGGTGCTGGAGCCCAAGCTGCTGATTGCGGACGAGCCGACGACGGCGCTCGATGTCACCACGCAGAAGCAGATCCTGTCGCTGATCCGCGAATTGCAGCGCGACCACGGCACGGCGGTGCTGTTCATCACCCATGACATGGGCGTGGTCGCCGAGATCGCCGACCGCGTCGCGGTGATGCGCCAGGGACGCCTGGTCGAAACCGGGCCGCTCGACAAGATCCTGCGCGACCCCGAGATGGACTACACGCGCAACCTGCTGGCGGCGGTGCCGAGCCTGATCCCGCGTCCGCCCCGGCCCGAGACCAAGGAGCCGGTGGTGCTGGAGACCAACGAGCTCGGCAAGGTCTATCGCGAGCGCTCGTTCCTCGGCAAAGCGCGCGAGGTCGTCGCCGCCCAGAATGTCACGCTGACGCTGCGCAAAGGCCGCACGCTCGGCATCGTCGGCGAAAGCGGCTCGGGCAAATCCACCGTGGCACGCTGCATCGTGCGTCTGATCGACCCGACCTCGGGCGGCGTCCGCCTCGCCGGCCACGAGATCTCGATCCTGACCCGCCGCCTGCTGCAGCCGCACCGCAAGCGCATCCAGATCGTGTTCCAGGACCCCTACCGCTCGCTCAACCCGCGCCTGACGGTCGGCGAAAGCATCTCGGAGGGTCCGGTCAACTACGGCACGCCGCACGACAAGGCGATGGCGCGGGCACGCGAGCTGCTCGAGCTGGTCGGCCTGCCCGCGGACGCCATCTCGCGCTACCCGCACCAGTTCTCCGGCGGCCAGCGCCAGCGCATCGCCATCGCCCGCGCGCTCGCGCTCGATCCCGACGTGCTGGTGGCCGACGAAGCGGTGTCCGCGCTCGACGTGTCGGTGCAGGCGCAGGTGCTGGAGCTGCTCGACGAGATCCAGCGCCGGCTCGGCATCGCGATCCTGTTCATCACCCATGACCTGCGCGTCGCCGCCCAGATCTGCGACGACGTCGTGGTGATGCAGAAGGGCCGCATCGTCGAACAGGGGCCGGCCGGCGAGATCCTGACCCATCCGAAGGAAGCCTACACCAAGTCACTGCTCGAAGCCGCGCCCGGCCGGAACTGGGACTTTGCGAACTTCCGGCCGGTAGCTGAGGCAGTGGCGTAGCAACGGCCGCTCCCGTAGCCCGCATGAGCGACAGCCGGTGCGCGGAACGCGCGGCGGCGACAGCGACATGCGGGATCTCACGAACTGCGGCGATGAACCCGGATGTCGCTCCGCCTTCGCCCTTCGGGCTGCGGCGCCGCTCATCCGGGCTACGCGTTAGCGGCATGCAAAACGGCATCGCTCCATCGCTTGCGTGGGCCGCGAAGGCGGGTCTAACGTCACTGTACGTTCAACGGCCTGAGGCGAAGTAATGACGCGCGTCGCGATTGGCGGCTTCCTGCACGAGACCAACACCTTCGCACCGACAAAAGCGGACTACGACGCCTTCATGCATGGCGGCGGCCGTGCCTCGATCGCTGATGCAGCCAGCGTGCTCACGACCATGCGCGGCATCAATGCCGGCCAGGCCGGCTTCATCGCAGTCGCGGAGGCCAACGGCTGGGAAATCGTTCCAACCATCGCCTGCGCGGCGAGCCCGTCGGCGCACGTCACCAAGGATGCGTTCGAGCGCATCACGACCACGATGGTCGACCGGATCAAGGCGGCCGGTCCGCTCGACGGCGTCTATCTCGACCTGCACGGCGCGATGGTGGCCGAACATCTCGACGACGGCGAAGGCGAGATCCTCGCCCGCGTGCGCGAGGCGATCGGTCCGGACGTGCCGCTGGTCGCGAGCCTCGACCTGCACGCCAACGTCACGCCCGAGATGATCGCGCAGGCCGACGCGCTGATCGCCTATCGCAAATATCCGCACACCGACATGGCCGACACCGGCCGCGCGTCGGCCGAGCACCTCGCGCTGCTGCTGGGCGCGCAGGCCCCGCTTGCAAAAGCGTTCCGGCAGCTGCCGTTCCTGATCCCGATCAGCTGGCAATGCACCAACGACCAGCCGACCAAAGGCATCTACGAACAGCTCGCCGCGCTGCAGAGCGAGGCCGTGCCGACGCTGTCGTTCGCGCCGGGCTTTCCGGCGGCTGATTTCACGCATTGCGGCCCGAGCGTGTTCGCCTATGGCCGCACGCAGGCCGATGCGGACGCCGCGGCGGATGCGATCGCGGCGATCGTCATGGGCCATGAGGATGATTTCGATGGCCGCATCTACACGCCCGATGACGGCGTCCGCCATGCGATGACGCTGGCGAAGACGGCGAGCCGCCCGATCGTGATCGCCGACACCCAGGACAATCCCGGCGCCGGCGGCGATTCCGACACCATGGGCATGCTGCGCGCGCTGGTGCGCAACCGCGCCAGCCGCGCCGCGATCGGCATGATCTATGATCCGCAATCGGCGCTGGCGGCGCATGCGGCCGGCGAAGGCGCAACTGTCACCCTGTCGCTCGGCGGCAAGAGCGGCATATCAGGCGATGCGCCGTTCGAGGAGAGCTTCATCGTCGAGAAGCTCTCCGACGGCCGCTTCATTGCGCCCGGTCCGTTCTATGGTGGTCGCAAGATGGAGATGGGTCCCTCTGCGGCGTTGCGCATCGGCAATGTCCGGGTCGTGCTCTGCTCGCACAAGGCCCAGCTCGCCGACCAGGAAATGTATCGCTTCGTCGGCATCGAGCCGACCGAGCAGGCGATCCTCGTCAACAAGAGCTCGGTGCATTTCCGCGCCGATTTCGAGCCCATCGCTGAACAGCTCCTGATCTGCGCCGCGCCCGGCGCGATGCCCGCCGATCCCTCCACCCTGCTCTGGACACGCTTGCGTCCGGGCATCCGGCTGAAGCCGAACGGCCCGGCGTTCCCAGCTTAGACCCATCAACGACTTCCAACGGAAAGCCATCATGCCCACGATCGACCGCATCCAAGGTTACGCCGACGAACTCACCGCCATCCGGCGCGACCTGCACGCCCATCCGGAGATCGGCTTCGAGGAGACGCGCACCTCCGGCATCGTCGCCGAGAAGCTGTCGCAATGGGGCATCGAGGTGCATCGCGGCCTCGGCGGCACCGGCGTGATCGGCGTGCTCAAGGGCAGGAACGACGGCGGCAAGAAGATCGGCCTGCGCGCGGACATGGATGCGCTGCCGATGGAGGAGAACACCAACCTGCCCTGGCGTTCGACCATCCCCGGCAAGTTCCATGGCTGCGGCCATGATGGCCACACCACGATGCTGCTCGGCACCGCGCGCTATCTCGCCGAGACCCGCAACTTCGACGGCACCGTGCATTTCATCTTCCAGCCGGCGGAAGAAGGCCTCGGCGGCGCGCGGGCGATGATCAAGGACGGGCTGTTCCAGAAATTTCCCTGCGACGAGCTCTACGGCCTGCACAATGCGCCCGACCTGGAGCATGGCGAGATCGCGATTCTGCCGGGACCAGCGATGGCCGGCGCCGACTTCTTCGATATCCGCATCTCCGGCTATGGCGCCCATGGCGCGATGCCCGAGCGCTCCAAGGATGCGGTGGTGATCGCGACCAGCGTGGCGCAGGCGATCCAGACCATCGTCAGCCGCAATGTCGAGCCGCTGCAGGCGGCCGTGGTCTCGATCACCCAGATCCATGCCGGCTCGGCCTACAACGTCATTCCCGGCGACGCCTGGCTGTGCGGCACCGTGCGTGCCTTCTCCGACTCCGTGCGCGCGCTGGTGCGCGAGCGCATGCGCGCGATCTGCGCCGGCATGGCGGCTGCGTTCAATTGCGAGATCGATGTCGACATCCGCGACACGTTCAGCGTGCTGGTGAACCAGGAGGAGCAGTCCAAGGTGGTCGAGCAGGTCGCGCGCACCGTGGTCGAGCCGTCGAAGGTGCTGACGCGCGCGACGCCGAAGATGGGCAGCGAGGATTTCGCCGACATGCTGCAGACGATTCCGGGCGCCTATTTCTGGGTCGGTCATGACGGCTCGGTGCCGGTGCACAATCCCGGCTACGTGCTCGACGACAAGATCCTGCCGATCGGCGCCAGCATGTTCGCGCGCATCATCGAGACGCGCCTGCCGGCGGGCTGATGCCGTCTGACATACGTCAATGAGCGGGCGGCCATCTCATACGAAGTTCGGCGTGGGAGTACCAGCATGCACAAGCCCGTCTCGGATGACGTCACCTCGCTGCACGATCTCTCCGCCGTCGATCTGATCGCCGGCTATCGCGCGCGCCAGTTCTCGCCGTCCGAGGTGATGGACGATGTGCTGGCGCATGTCGCGGCCTGGGAGCCTGCTATCAAGGCGCTGTATCTGCTCGACCCCGACGCCGCGCGAACCGCGGCCAAGGCGTCGACCGAGCGCTGGGCCAATGACGAGCCGGCGGGCGTGCTGGACGGCGTGCCGGCGACGGTGAAGGACAACATCGCCACCAAGGGCCAGCCGATGCCGCTGGGCGCGGCCAGCGTCACGCGCACGCCGTTGGCAGCCGACGCGCCGCCGGTGGCGCGCCTGCGCGAGGCCGGTGCGATCATCTTCGCCAAGACCACGATGCCCGACTACGGCATGCTGTCGTCGGGCCTGTCGAGCTACCATCCGCTGACGCGCAATCCGTGGGATCTCCGCATGAACCCCGGCGGCTCCAGCGCCGGCGCGGGCGCTGCCGCGGCTGCGGGCTATGGCCCGCTGCATGTCGGCACTGACATCGGCGGCTCGATCCGGCTGCCGGCGTCGTGGTGCGGCCTCGTCGGCCTCAAGCCGAGCTTCGGCCGCGTGCCGATCGATCCGCCCTATGTCGGCCGCGTCGCCGGTCCCATGACGCGGATCGTCGACGACGCCGCGCTGATGATGAGCGTGCTGTCGAAGCCGGACAGGCGCGACGGCACCAGCCTGCCGCCGTCCGACCTGCACTGGAAGGTCGCGGAGAAGCCTACCCGCAAGCTGCGCATCGGCCTGATGCTCGACCTCGGCGGCGTCGGCCAGGCGCTGGAGGCGCCGGTGCGCGCAACAACGCTCGCGGCCGCCAAAGCGTTCGAGGACGCAGGCGCCGTCGTCAGTGAGGTGAGAGGTTTTCTGACCCGCGAGATGCTCGACGGCCTCGACAATTTCTGGCGCGCGCGGCTGTGGGACGATCTGGCGCGGCTCGCGCCCGAGGTGCGCGCCAAGACCCTGCCCTACATTTTGCAATGGGCGGAGCGCGGCGCCGCGCTGTCGGGCGTCGAGGTCGTCCGGGGCTTCAACGTCACCATGACCCTGCGCGCGTCGGCCGCAAAGCTGTTCTGCGACTACGACTACATCATCTCGCCGGTCTCGCCGGGCGTGAAGTTTCCGGCCGAGTTCGCCTCGCCCGTCAACGATCCCCAAGCGCCGTTCGAGCACATCACCTACACCGTGCCGTGGAACATGTCGGAGAACCCGGCGATCTCGGTCAATGCCGGCTTTGACGACGACGGCTTCCCGATCGGCCTGCAGATCATCGGCCGCCGCTTCGACGATGTCGGTGTGCTGGGGATGGCGAAGACGTTCGAGAGCCTGCGCGGCGAACAGCGGCCGTGGCCGAAGGCGCCAACCGCGTAGCCCGGATGAGCGCAGCGACATCCGGATTCACCGACACACCGCGTGAGACCCGCATGTCGCCGCGCTCATCCGGGCTACGAACATCTCCACGAGTCATTGCGAGCGAAGCGAAGCAATCCAGAGTCCCGCCCACGACTCTGGATTGCTTCGCTTGCGCTCGCAATGACGGGGAGAGAGTGTGGGCCACATCGCTACTGGATCGCTTGCTGAGAGAACAATGCTGCGCGCGGCGCTTTTGCCCGCCCCGCGGAATGTCATGCGCACTTTGACGCGGCCCAGCGCTGAACTATTGTAGTCCGATCGTCGATCTCAATTTCGCCGTCACTCCGGGGCGTGCGAAGCACGAGCCCGGAGTCCATACTCACGATCGTGGTTATGGATTCCGGGCTCACGCCTGCGGGCGTGCCCCGGAATGACAGCGGAGTTTGTGGCACGCACAACCAACAACAACGACCGCATCAGGAAACCCCATGGCCTACCAGACCATCCTTTACGATGTCGCCGACAAGATCCTCACCATCACGCTGAACCGGCCGGAGAAGCTCAACGCCTTCACCCCGACCATGCAGCGCGAGCTGATCGATGCCTTCGATCGCGCCGACAAGGACGATGGTGTCAGGGCCATCATCGTCACCGGCGCGGGCCGCGCGTTCTGCGCCGGCGCTGATCTTTCTTCCGGCGCCGACACCTTTGACCGCGACGCGAGGCGCGGGCCGGTGAAGCGTCATGCCGACGGCCGTGTCGACTACTCCGATCCGCAGGTGCGCGATGGCGGCGGCCAGGTGACGTTGCGCATCTTCAAGTCGCTGAAGCCGGTCATCGCCGCGGTGAACGGCCCGGCGGTCGGCATCGGCGTCACCATGCAGCTTGCGATGGACATCCGCATTGCCTCGGAGGCAGCGCGGTTCGGCTTCGTGTTCTCGCAGCGCGGCATCGTGCCGGAGGCGGCCTCGAGCTGGTTCCTGCCGCGTCTCGTCGGCATCTCGCAGGCATTGGAATGGTGCTACACCGGCCGGGTGTTCCCGGCGCAGGAGGCGCTCGCCGGCCGCCTCGTCAGCCGCCTGGTGCCGCCAGATGATCTCCTGCCGACCGCACGCGCTCTGGCGCGCGAGATCGCAGAGAAGACCGCGCCGGTGTCGATCGCGCTGATCCGCCAGATGATGTGGCGCATGATGGGCGCGGACGATCCGATGGAGGCGCACAAGATCGACAGCCGCGGCATCTACGCGCGCGGGCGTTCCGACGACGTCAAGGAAGGCGTGGTGTCGTTCCTGGAGAAGCGCCCGGCGCAGTTCAAGAATACGGTCACGGCCGACATGCCGGATTATTTTCCGTGGTGGGATGAGCGGGATTACAGATAGTCTCTCCCCGTCATTGCGAGGAGCACTTGCGACGAAGCAATCCAGAGTCTTTTCGCAGCCCTGGATTGCTTCGCTTCGCTCGCAATGACGGCGGCGCGCCTAGCCTTCGTAGCCCGGATGAGCGCCCGCCGGAGCCCGAAGGGCGCAGACGGAAGCGATATCCGGGATCTAACATGCGGCGTCGGAGACCCCCGCATGTCGCACCGCTCATGCGGGCTACCAGCCTCGCCATCGTCCCGACCTCCGCGCCGGAACTCATAGCTACCGAACGCTGTTTGACGAAGGTTGATGCCCAGGCTGCCTCAAAGACAAATCACGCGGTATGGGTCCCGGCGCGGAGGCCGGGACGACAGCGAGGGTGGAGCGACGCCTTGCGCGCGATGAGCAGCCCATCACATCGCCTGCGATCGCTCACGCCGCCTTGATGCCGCGAATGAAGGCGTCGACATGGCGGCGCATGCTCTCGGACTGGCGCAGCAGCTCGGCCGACGCCCCGAGCACCTGGCTGGCGGTGACGCCGGATTCGTTTGCGGCGGCCGTGACCTGCTGGATGTTCTGCGAGATCTCGTCCGTCCCCTTGGCCGCGTGCTGAACGTTGCGCGCCATCTCGCGCGTGGCCGCGCCCTGCTCCTCCACCGCATTCGCGATCGACGACGCGATCTCGTTCAGCTCGCCGATGGTCGTGGTGATGCCGCGGATGGCGCGGACGGCCTCGGTCGACACCTCCTGCATTCCGGAGATCTGCGCGCGGATCTCGCCGGTCGCCTTGGCCGTCTGCTCGGCCAGCAGCTTCACCTCGCCGGCGACGACGGCAAAGCCGCGGCCGGCATCGCCCGCCCGCGCGGCCTCGATCGTCGCGTTGAGCGCGAGAAGGTTGGTCTGGCCGGCAATGTCGCTGATCAGCCGCACGACGTCGCCGATCCGCTCGGCCATGCTGGAAAGGCCCTGCACGGTCTCGTTGGTCCGCTGTCCCTCCGCGACCGCCTTCTGCGCAATGTCGGCCGACTGCGTCACCTGGCCGCCGATCCCGGCGACCGAGCTCGACAGCTGGTCCGTCGCCGCCGCCATCGTCTGCATGTTGCTCGATGCGGCCTCGGTCGCCTGCGCGACGCTGCTCGCTTCGCCGCAGGTCCGGCTCGCGGTCCGGTTCATCACCGCAGCCGTCGATTCGAGTTGCGTCGAGGCCGCGATCACGCTGTCGATCACGGCCGCGATGTCGCCGCTGAAACGGTCGGTCAGCTCGCCGACCCGCTTCGCCTTCTCGGCGCGCTGGCTCATCGCGTCCGCGTCCCTGGCGGCGAGCTCGGCGCCATGGATCATGTTCTCCTTGAAGACCTGCACCGCCCTTGCCATCAGGCCGACTTCGTCCCGCCGGTCGACGGCGTCGATCGCCGTGCCTACATCGCCCTTTGCCAGCCGCGTCATCGTATCGGCCAGCACGTTGATCGGCCGGGTGATGCTGCGCGCCAGCGCGACGACGATCGCGAGGCTCAGCACCAAGGCCAGCAGCAGCATCACGCCGACGGCGGCGAGGCTGGCCGTGGCCGCGGCCTGCTTGCCAGCCATCAGCGCCGACAGCTCGGCGGCCAGCGCGTCTTCGACCTGCTTCAGCAGGTCGATCCGCAGCGTGGCCGCATCGAACCAGGCTTTGCTCGTGAGCCCCTTGAAATCACCGCTGACGCCACCCTGCTCCACCACCTTGCGCATGGCAACGACGCCGTCGATCGCCGGTCCGGTCATCGCCGCATCGAATGCCGCGCGCGCTCTCGCCGAGGCGGTGGCGCGAAATGCCCCGAAATAGCTGTCCTGTGCCGCAGCCAGCCCCATCGCGCGCGCGTAGGCGGCCTGCTCGAAGCGGCCGGCGGCGAGGCCTCCCGCCACGACCGCGCGCTCCAGGCCGGCGCGCTCCTTGCCTTCGGTCAGATTGCCATAGGCGATGATCGCCTTGGAGATCTCGTCGTCGTCGCTCAGCACCGATATGCCGCTGATCAGGCTGGTCAGCCGGCCGACGATCTCGGTGAGCGAGCCAACCGCCACCGCCGGCGTGACGGCCTGCGCATCGATGTCGCCGCGGCGGCGGTCGAGCTGCGCCAACGCCTGCTCGCTCGCCTGCGCCGCCTCGGCCAGCGCGCCGCTCCGGCGCAGCCCGTCCAATGCGGCGACCGCATGCGCGCGCTCGCCATCGGTCAGCTGGCGCTGCTGATCCAGTTCGGCCCGCATCTGCGTGCCCTTGCTGCTGAGGAAGGCCGACGACATGCCGCGCTCGCGCTGCAGCTCATGAACGAAACGGCTGAGCCTGCCGACGGCATCCGCCGCCGGCTGCATCTGCATCATCTCGACGCGCACCGCCCATTTCGTGGAGATCTCGTAAGCCGCCAACGCAGCCAATGTGAGGATGGGCAGCAATGCAGAAAGGGCTATGCGGTGAAGTATCTTCGACGTCTTCAACATGATCGGCCTCGACCTGTCCGATCATTCTATGAATCCAGTGGTAAAAAAATACAGAGTCCCATCCGCCACATTTTTGGGCAGACGCCTGCCAACTAATCCATCATCAGCGCGACGCGACCGATCGCCTTGCGCTCGATCAATAGCCGCATCGCGCGCGCGTAGTCCGCGAACGGGACGCGATGCGATACGTTGGGCCGCAGTCTGCCTTGCTCGGCGAACGCGAGCAGCGCGGCCATGCGCCGCTTGCCCGATTCAGGATCCTTGCGCGCGGCCTCGCCGGCGCGGACGCCGAGCACACTCGCGCCCTTCATCAGGATCAGATTGGTACGCGCCAGGCCAATGCCGCCGGTGAAGCCGATCACGAGCAGCCGCGCGCCCCAGGCGATGCAGCGCACGCTGTTCTCGAACACCTCGCCGCCGACCGGATCGAACACGACGTCGACACCGCGGCCGTCCGTGATGCGCTTCACCGCATCACGAAACGGCTCGCGCGAATACAGCACGAGATGATCGGCGCCACGCGATTGTGCCACCGCTAGCTTCTCCTCCGACGAGGCCGCTGCGATCACGGTCGCGCCCAGGAGCTTGCCGAGCTCGACGGCGGCAAGGCCGACGCCACCACCGGCGCCATGCACCAGCAGCGTCTCGCCGGCCTCGAGCTGGCCGCGATCGACCAGCGCGTGATAGGCGGTGCCGTGGCCGGCGAGATAGGTCGCGCCTTCCGCGTAATCGAAAGTCGACGGCAGCGGCGTAAGCTGGCTGGTCGCAACCACCGCCTCCTCGGCATAGGCGCCGAAGCGCATGCGGACGATCACCTTGTCACCGATGGCTTGCCCCGTCACAGCGGCGCCGGTCTCGATCACGTCGCCGGCCGCTTCCACCCCCGGCGTGAACGGCAGCTCCGGCTTGAGCTGATATTCGCCGGCCGCCATCAGTATGTCCGGAAAGTTGATGCCGGCGGCGCGGATCTTCAGCCGCACCTCGCCGTCACCGAGTGAGCGCGGCGGTAGGGCCTCCAGCCGCAGCGTCTCCGGCGGGCCGAGCGCGCGACAGACGATCGCGCGTGGCATCAGACGCGCCCCTTCGTCCGCGCCAGCGCCTCGCGGATCAGTGGCAGGCGATCATTGCCGAAATACATGTCGGTCGCATCGAGGAAGATCGTCGGCGAACCGAAGCCGCCGCGCTTGACGACCTCCTCGGTGTTGATGCGCAGCTGATCCTTGATGCCCTGCTGCGCGATGCCCTCGAAGAACGCCTGCGGATCGATGCCGACTCTGCGGCAGACTTCGGTCAACACGTCGTCCTTGGAGATGTCCTGGTCCTCGCCCCAATAGATCTCGAACACGGCGCGCGCGAACGGCACCATGTCCTGCCCCAGCCAGATGCAGCCGCGCATCGCCTTGACGCTGTTCACCGGAAATACCGTGGGCGGCATCTTGATCTTGAGCCCGGCCGAGCGCGCCCAGTCGCCGAGGTCTTTCAGCGTGTAGGCCGCCTTGGCCGGCACCGGCGTCTCACGCTGCGCGTAGACGCTGGGATTGACGGTGTTGAAGATGCCGCCGACCAGGATTGGCCGCCAGACGATGTCGGCGCCGAACTCGCGTGCGAGCGGCTGGATGTTGTGGAAGGCGAGATAGGTCCAGGGGCTGGAGCAGTCGAAGAAGAATTCGATCATCGGGTGTCCTCAATATCTCTATGAGATCGTCGAGAGCGTAGCGGAGTCATTCAGCTTGTACGTTGTGGCCCCTGGATTGCTTCGCTGCGCTCGCAATGACGGCGGAAAGAGTTGGCGCGCACCACTCTCTCCGCCGTCATTGCGAGGAGCGGAGCGAGGAAGCAATCCAGGGGCTGCGACAACGGTCTAGATGGTTTTTCGGCGACGCCCCTCGCACAGCCGTAGAGCTCGCTCACGATCTCCCCCTCATCTCCTTCGCCCGCGCGCCGAACATCACGTGGCGCGTCTCGTCGTTGAACGGCTCCTTGACGAATTTGCCGATCGCGAGTCCCGCCTGCAGCTTGGGCCGCGCGCGCAGCACCGCGTACCAGCGCTTGATGTTTGGATAGTCGTCGAGCGTGAAGCCCTGCGCCTTGTGGGTCATCATCCAGGGGAAGCAGGCGATGTCGGCGATCGTGTAGTCGTCTCCCGCAACATAGGCGCCGGTCTTGCCGAGCTGCACGTCGAGCACGTGGAACAGCCGTGCGACCTCGTCGCGGTAGCGCTGGATCGCATACGGAATCTTCTCGGCAGCATAGAGCGCGAAATGACCGTGCTGGCCCATCATCGGCCCGAGCCCCGCCATCTGCCACATCACCCATTGGATGACGCGCGAGCGCGCGCGCAGCTCCGATGGCAGGAAGCGGCCGGTCTTATCGGCGAGATAGATCAGGATGGCGCCGGTCTCGAACACCGGGAACGGCGCACCGCCATCGGCCGGCGCGTGATCGACGATCGCCGGAATCCGGTTGTTGGGGCTGATCGCCAGGAACTCCGGCTTGAACTGGTCACCGGCGCGAATGTCGACGGGAATGACGGTATAGGGCAGCCCGAGTTCCTCGAGCATGATCGAGACCTTCCAGCCGTTCGGCGTCGGCGCGTAATGGAGATCGATCATGCCTTTTCTTGATCCCTTGCCCGATTCCTGCCGGACCATTATGCCGCGCTGCGGAACATCCGAGGCGGTCTCGTTCTTCTGTACCTGAAGGGTAAGCCATGGCAGACAGGCGCTCAAGCCTGACCGCCCCTACGCCGGAGAGTTCGACCATGCTGTTTCCATCGACCATCGCAGGCTCGCTGCCGAAGCCGGAATGGCTGGCCGAGCCGAACGTGCTGTGGGCCCCGTGGAAGTCGAAGGGCGAGGAGCTTGCGCGCGCCAAGCGCGACGCGACGATCCTGGCGCTGAAGCTGCAGGAGGATTCCGGCATCGACATCCTCACCGAGGGCGAGCAGTCGCGGCAGCATTTCGTGCACGGCTTCCTCGAGCGTGTCGAAGGCATCGACTTCGCGCACAAGGTCGAGATGGGAATCCGCAAGGATCGCTACAAGGCGATGGTGCCGCAGGTCGTGGCCCCGCTGTCGCTGAAGGGCCGCGTGCATGGCGACGAGGCGCGGATCGCGCGCACGCACACCACGCGGGCCGTGAAGTTCACCCTGCCCGGCCCGATGACGATCATCGACACCATCGCCGACAACTACTATGGCGACCGCGTCAAGATGGCGTTCGCGTTTGCCGAGCTGCTGAACCAGGAAGCCAAGGCGCTGCACGACGACGGCATCGACATGATCCAGTTCGACGAGCCGGCCTTCAACGTCTACATGGACGAGGTGCGCGACTGGGGCATCAAGGCACTGGAGCGCGCCGCCGAGGGGCTGACCTGCCCGACCGCGGTCCACATCTGCTACGGCTACGGTATCAAGGCCAACACCGACTGGAAGGAGACGCTGGGCGGCGAGTGGCGGCAGTATGAGGAGACCTTCCCGGTCATCGACGCCAGCACGATCCAGCAGGTCGCGGTCGAGTGCCGCAATTCGAAGGTGCCGATCGAGCTGCTCGGCCTGCTCAAGAACAAGATCGTGCAGGCCGGTGTTATCGATGTCGCCAGCGACGAGATCGAGACCGCTGAGGACGTCTGCAAGACCATCGAGGACGTCATGAAGGTGGTGCCGAAAGAGAACATCATCGCCACGACCAATTGCGGCATGGCACCGATGCGGCGCGAGGTCGCCGAGGCCAAGCTGATGGCGCTCGGCACCGGCGCGAAGCTGGCGCGGCAGCGGTTCGCCTGAATCAGGTGCGGGTTCAGACCCGCGGCGAGGGCGTCGACGGCTCGCCGCGCCCGTCTCGAAGCAATGACGCCTGCCGAGATCGACAGGGGCCTGCGCGCATCGTGCGCGGGGCCATGACACCATCCTCAATGGCGATCGCGCCGGGAGGCGACGCACAAGTGATTCCAGAGTGACGGAAACAGCGCATCCGCGGTGAGCACCCTCACCATGCGATTCGTTGCGACAGCACGTCCGCGCCTTTGCCGCCGCTGCACGACGCCGCCAACATCGCCTCAGTCTTTCATATGCACTCTTCTGTTGTTTTGCGGCAGACCGCGACCATCATCAATCACGGACGGCCGATGGAAACATCGCCTTTTGGTAGCAACTTACCGGATACACAACATTCCACAAGGCAGGGCCGCGCAAGGCAAGGCTACGCAAGGAAGGCAACCAGCCCGCGCGGATTGGAGGGATGATCTGCAGAGGCAGACGATTGCGCCCGGAATCCAGCACGACGTCGTCGCCCGCCTGCAGCGCACGCAGCGTCGCGCGTGGCGTGAGCAGCGGCACATCAAGGTGAGCCGCGAACAGCGGCACGTCGATGGACTTGGCTGATCTCATCGATGTCGGTTGCCCGATCAGCGCGGGCAACCATCGAGCAGCATGCGACTGACGTCGAAGGTCGGCGCCTCACGGCTCGCAAAAGTCGAGGTAGCCCAGCAGGACGCTGTTGCTCAGCGGCCTCGCGTCGCGGCGAAACACGCCGAAGCCATCGGAGGATCCGCCGGGGTTGGTGTTGCCCTCGATCGTGACGATGTTGTCGCCGCTCACCTCGATCACCAGGCCGGCGTGCCCCTTGCCGCCGCCGAGATCGAGCGCGAAGATCATGCCGGGCTTGACCGTCTGCGCGCTGACCTCGGACTTGTGCACGATCTGCGCATCGGTGCGGCGCGCCAGGGTCCACAGGGCGATGACGCCGGCGGTCTTCGGCAGCGGGTTTTCGATGCCCTTGATCTTCGCCGCCTGGTTGAACACCCAATAGAGGAAGCAGACGCACCACGGGAAGCTGTCGGTGGTCGGATCGAGCCCGGCGGTGCGGATGTAGACGTCGACCTCCGGCCCGCGGTTCGAGCCCCGCGGCTGCTCGACGACACCGATCTGGGAGGCCGCGATATCGATCACGAGCTGACGGATCGACGCGTTGCGATCGAAGTCGGCCGAGTTGAAGACCGCGCCCGGACCGAACAGCGCCGCCCATGTGGCGGCATCGACCTCGCCCGTGATCTGCAGCGGCTGGCCGTTGGGTGTCGAGTTGCGGGCCTGGAAGTGGAAGACGGCATTCTGGGTGCCCTCGCCGAAATCGCCGTCGACCACCAGAGGGCCGAAGCGAAGCTCGTTGAGCCTGTTCTGCACGGCCTTGACGCTGGCTGATCCGAACTGGCCACGATGCAATGGCTGGCCCGGAAACGACGGGGCTGCGGGAAAGTCGAGCTCAGCCGGAGCAGCATCGGCGGCCGGCGCCATCGCGGGAGCCACAGCGTCTGCGACGGCCTGGGGCTGCGCCGCCTGACCGAGCAGGAAGCCGCCGAAGTCGGGAAGCTCGAGATTGAGCTGATCCGGATCGACATCGTCATCGAAGTTGCAGAAATGCCTGACCGGCATGCCCTGGAGAATATTCCAGCGCCGCGAGGCATTGAACTGGGCCGTGCCGCGAAATCCGGTCGACTGCGACAGCCAGGTCAGCTGCACCAGGCCGGCGTCGAGCAGCGTCCTGCAGACCGCGCCAGAGCTGTAGACTCCGATGCGGTAGGGACGGCCGGCCCGCTCAAAGGCCGCGGCGATGGCTTCGAAATGCGGCCGGATGGCGATGCTGACATCGGCTTCGGTCGCATCGAAATCGGCCGAGAAGTAGATCGCCGAGCCCGCCGGCTGGCCGATGACGTGCTGCGCGTAGTCGAGCGCGTCTTCCGCTTCCTGCTTGCCTTTGATGGCGCTGAAATCGGCGCGCAGGCGATGGCGGATTTGATAGACGGGCCAGATCCGGATCCCCGCCGCGGACAGCGCTCGCGCCTCATCCGGCTTGAGGATCTTGGGGTTGGAGCGGTTGCGAGTGTAGTAGCGTCCGATTGCGGTGATGCCCTGCGCCCTCATGCAAGGGACCATGCGGGTCGAGGTCTGGTTGGTGTCGAGCGCAACAAAGGCCATCTGATGCTCTCCCGGTTCATCGGCGCGTTTCCCGTGACATCGCTGGGCTGGCGATGGATGGCGCGCCGCGCCACGCTATCGCAACCGTGGCGGGAGCAGTGTGAAGCCGTTCACAGACTCGATCGGCGATGACGAACGCTCGGAAGATCGATCAGTCAGCTGATCTGGCCGCTCGGCCGCGGTCGATCGTGCAGGACCGGACGATAGCCGGCGCGCAGCGCCCGGACCGTCGACGGTGGTGTCAGCAGCAGCGCGGCACCGAGGTCGTCGCGCGCCGCGCCATAGCCGGCGAACGACCACTGCAGCGCCCTGCCCTGCAGGATCACGTAGCTCTCGCCGCCCGCCTGCACCATCGCACCGTCAGGCAGCTCATGCAGGTGCGAAGGCAACGGATGCAGCCGCTTGCGGCCGTGGTCCAGCCGCTCGCGATGCAGCACCTTGTCGATCTCTGCGGCGCGAACACCGCTGACACCATTGCCCTCTTCCCACGCATCGCGGAAGCGTGTGGCATCGTCGCGGCGGCAATAGAAGCAGGGCCGATGGCCGGCAGCAAAGGCGGTGGCCTCGTCGAGGAAGAACAGCTCGGTCCAGCTGCGCTGCGCCATCACCTCGCGGCGTTTGCCGCGGAAGTCGCACAGGCAGACCAGCCAGGCGGGGCTCGACCAGCGCTTCCGCAGCAGCGTCTTCGTCGCCGGATCATGGATGATGCCGCGATTGCCGGTGAACAGGCCGCGATGCAGCGTGGCGACGATGTCGCCTGATGGCGTGACGCGGTTCTGCAGCGGCATGGCGAGCCTTCGGCTGGCGAACAGCGAATGGGGAGTAGCGAATAGCGAACGGCTCGCCCACCCGGATTCCCTATTCGCTACTCCCTACTCGCCACTCGCCCGGCTCACGCCGCGCCATCGCGCAGCGGCGGCGCGAACGACAGCGCGGTGTCCCAGGGGAAGAAGATCCAGGTGTCCTGCGACACCTCGGTGATGAAGGTGTCGACCAGCGGCCGGCCCTTCGGCTTGGCGTAGACGGTGGCGAAATGGGCGTCGGGCAGCATCTCGCGCACCAGCTGCGCGGTCTTGCCGGTGTCGACGAGATCGTCGACGATCAGGAGCCCCTTGCCGGTGCCGCTACCGAGCTTGAGCGTGTCCTCGGAGATCGCCTTCAGGACGTTCAATTCGCCCTGCCGGGTGTGATCGTAGCTCGCGACACCCACGGTATCGATCACGCGCACGCCGAGCTCGCGCGCCACGATCGCGGCCGGCACTAGCCCGCCGCGAGTGATGGCGATGATGGCCGCAAACGGGCCAGCCTCGTTGAGCCGCCAGGTCAGCGCCCGGCAGTCGCGGTGAAACTGGTCCCAGGACACCGGAAAGGCCCGGCCTGCCCGCTCCTCTGCGCTCAACGTCTTGTCCGCCATTGCTCTCGTCCGTGGCTCTTTTGAAAGTTACACCTGCTTTAGCGCGTCACGTTGAGCCCGGCGAGCATCTCCTTCACGGCCGCCATCGCGGCGGCCAGCTTGTCGGCATCGCGCGAGCGCACCACGAGATGCGTGTTCGGCTTCTGGTCCTCGTCGGTGAAGGGATAGCTGCCGATGATGGTGTCCGGGTGCGCCTTGGCGATCTCGCGCAAGGGGCCGCCGATGTCGCCCTCGCGCGCATTGGCGCGGACGGTCTCCGACAGCATCCGCACGCCCGATTTCAGCTTCGGCGCCACGATGTCCATCATCGCCTGCATGATCGAGGGTACGCCGGCCATGACGATGACGTTGCCGAGCTTGAAGCCGGGCGCCAGGATGGTGGCGCTCTGGATCAGCTCGGCGCCATCGGGGATGCGCGCCATCCGCAGCCGCGCCTCGTTGAGCTCCTGCTCGCTCCAGCGCTCGCGGAAGCGCGCCACCACCTCGGGATGGTGGTCGATGCCGACGCCGAATGCCTTGGCGATCGAGTCGGCCGTGATGTCGTCATGGGTCGGGCCGATGCCGCCGGTCGTGAACACATAGGTGTAGCGGTGCCGCAGCGCGTCGAGCGCGGCGATGATGTCGCCCTCGTCGTCCGAGACCACCCGGACCTCCTTGAGGTCGATGCCGAGATTGGTCAGGTATTCGGCGATGAAGCCGATGTTCTTGTCCTTGGTCCGGCCGGACAGGATCTCGTCGCCGATGACCAGCAATCCCGCGGTGACGATGTCGCTCATGGCTTCTCCTCGCATCTCCCTCTCTTTTGGCCCGGGCCGGCGCCAATGTCATCCAGTACGTCACCGGTTATGCCGCGGTTTTGAGCATTGCGCAGCCGGTTTTTCGGGCACGATTTCGGCGCCCGCCGCGAAATGCCGCTGAGGAATGCATATCGGGCTGGCCCGGGCCTTGCTACCATCATGGGGAGTCATGCAGTGTATGGCGAGGCTGGGACACACGGGCATCTATGGCAGTTGCGTTCGACGAGATGAACGAGCCGGGCGGCGAAGTCCGTCAGGCCTATCATGAACTGTCGCGGTGGCTGAAGGAAACGCCGCCGGACGCGCTGGAATATCGCCGTCAGGAGGCGGAGCTGCTGTTCCGGCGGATCGGCATCACCTTCGCGGTCTATGGCGAGGCGGAGGCGCAGGAGCGGCTGATCCCGTTCGACGTCATTCCGCGCATCCTGTCGGCTAAGGAATGGACGTTGCTGGAAAAGGGGCTGAAGCAGCGCGTCAAGGCGCTGAACATGTTCCTGCGCGACATCTATCACGGCCGCGACATCCTGCGCGCCAATGTCGTCCCGGATGACCTGATTTTCCAGAACCCGGTCTTCCGGCCCGAGATGAACGGCCAGGACGTCCCGCACGACGTCTATGTCCACATCGCCGGCATCGACATCGTCCGCGTCGACGCCAACGACTTCATCGTGCTGGAGGACAATGCGCGCACGCCGTCCGGCGTATCCTACATGCTGGAAAACCGCGAAATCATGATGCGGCTGTTTCCGGACCTGTTCGCGCGCCACCGCGTCGCGCCGGTCGAGCGCTATCCGGACGAATTGCTGTCGTGCTTGCGCTCGGTCGCGCCGCTCAGCGCCTCGGCCGAGCCGACCGTGGCGCTGATGACGCCCGGCATCTACAATTCCGCCTATTACGAGCACTCGTTCCTGGCCGACAAGCTCGGCATCGAGCTGGTCGAGGGCCGCGACCTCATCGTCAAGAACGACGAGGTGTTCATGCGCACGACCGAAGGCCTGAAGCGGGTCGACGTGATCTACCGCCGCGTCGACGACGACTTCCTCGATCCCCTCACCTTCCGTCCCGATTCGGCGCTCGGCGTGCCCGGCCTGATGTCGGCCTACATGGCCGGTAACGTCACGCTCGCCAACGCCGTCGGCACCGGCATCGCCGACGACAAGGCGATCTACTCCTACATGCCGGATATCGTGAAGTTCTATCTCGGCGAGGAGCCGATCCTGAAGAACGTGCAGACCTTCCGCTGCCGCGAGCCGCAGGACCTGTCCTATGTGCTCGACCATCTCGGCGAGCTCGTCGTCAAGGAGGTCCACGGCTCCGGCGGCTATGGCATGCTGATCGGCCCTGCCGCGACCAAGGCCACGATCGAGGCGTTCCGCGACAAGCTGAAGCGCGAGCCGGAGGGCTTCATCGCGCAGCCGACGCTCGCGCTGTCAACGTGCCCGACCTGCGTCACGGCGGGGCTTGCCCCGCGGCATGTCGATCTCAGGCCGTTCGTGCTGACCGGCCGCGACCGCACCACCATCGTGCCGGGCGGCCTCACCCGCGTGGCGCTGAAGGAAGGCTCGCTGGTGGTGAATTCCAGCCAGGGCGGCGGCACCAAGGACACATGGGTGCTGGATGAATAGAGGTTGGTTTGCACACATCGAGCCGCTTGCTCGCTGCAACCTCACCCCGCCTGCGGGGGCGCGACGAGCTTCGCTCGCGCTGAGAGGTCGGATTGCATCGAAAGATGCAATCCGGGTGAGGGGGTACAGGTCTTACAACTCGCACCGCCCGTGCGTCAGCCCCTCACCCCACCCCTCTCCCCGTGAAGAACGGGGAGAGGGAGCGCACCGTCTCCTCCGCACCTCATAGATTGCCCATGCTGTCGCGCACCGCCGAAAACCTGTACTGGCTCGCCCGCTATGTCGAGCGCGCCGAGTATCTCGCCCGCACCATCGACGCTACGTTGCGCGTCACGGCCCTGCCCGCGGCCTATATCGGCAAGACCAATGAGTGGGAATCGGCGCTGATGACCGCCGGCGTCAATGTCAGCTTCTACGAGCATTATTCCGAGGCCAACGAGCAGAACGTCGTCGAATATCTCTCCTTCAATCAGTCGAATGCGTCATCGATCAGGAACTGTATCGAGGCCGCCCGGCTCAACGCCCGCTCGGTCCGCACCGCGCTGACCTCGGAGATGTGGGACACCCTCAACGGCTCATGGATCGAGCTGCAGGAGGTGTGGAGCAAGGGCACCAAGACGCGCGAGGAGCTGGCGCGCTTCCTCCGCTTCGTGCAGGAGACCTCGCTGCGCTTCGACGGTTCGGCCTACCGCACCATGCTGCGCAACGACGCCTATTGGTTCTCGCGGCTCGGCCTGCATCTGGAACGTGCCGACAACACCGCGCGCATTCTCGACGTGAAGTATCACGTGCTGCTGCCCGAGGAGGAGCATGTTGGCGGCCCGCTCGACTACTATCAGTGGACCTCGATCCTGCGCTCGGTGTCGGCGCTGACGGCCTATCACTGGGTGTATCGCGAGACGCTGAAACCCTGGCTGATCGCCGATCTCCTGATCCTCAACGACACGCTGCCGCGCTCGCTGGCCAGCTGCTATGGCAATCTCGTCCGCAATCTCGACCAGATTGGCGTCGCCTATGGCCGCCAGGGTCCGTCGCAACGCCATGCCCGCGGCGTCCGCAACCGGCTGGAGCACTCGAACATGGACGACATCTTCCAGCGCGGCGTGCACGAGTTCATCCAGGAGTTCATCTCAGACAATTCACGGCTCGGAGAGATCATCACCAAGCAATATCTGATCTGATCGAGTAAGGTGAAAGCTCTCGGTCACCGTCATGGCCGGGCGACGTCCTGGCCATCCGCGCTTTGCTTGTTCTCCCGGTGAGAAGCGCGCGGATGCCCTGGCCTGCGCCCAGGGCATGACGATGGATAAACCGGCATTCCATCGGACACGACCATGCGCCTGCGTATCTCTCATTCCACCACCTACCGCTACGAGCCGGCGGCGACCGGCGCCATTCAGATCATCCGCATGACGCCCGGCAGCCATGATGGCCAGTATGTGGCGGAATGGCAGATCGACGTGTCGACCGATTCACGCCTCGACATGCATGAGGACGCGTTCGGCAACGTCACCCACGTGATCACCCACGATGCGCTGGAGGAGCTCACCATCACCGCCGAAGGGCTGGTGGAGACGCACGACACCGGCGGCGTGCTGAAAGGCGCGGACGAGCGGTTTCCGCCCGGCTTCTTCCTGCGGCAGACCCCGCTGACGGCAGCCAATGCGGCCATGGCTACGATCGTGCGCGACCTGCGCGCGGAATCGGAAGCCGACGTGCTCGGCTTCCTGCACACGCTGATGACGCAGATCTACGAGCACATGACCTTCGACGAGAGCCCGACCCACAGCGGCACCTCGGCCGCCGAGGCGTTCGGCCTGCGGCGCGGCGTCTGCCAGGATTACGCGCACATCTTCATCGCCTGCGCGCGCGCCGGCGGCATCCCGGCGCGCTTCGTGTCCGGACACTTCCTGCGCTCTGATGGTGCGGTGCACCAGGAGGCCGGTCACGCCTGGGTCGAAGCCTATATCCCCGATCTCGGCTGGGTCGGGTTCGACGCCGCCAACTGCATCTGCACCACGGATGCTCACGTGCGGGTCGCCCTCGGGCTGGATTATCTCGGCGCCGCGCCGGTGCGCGGCACCCGCTATGGCGGCGGACAGGAGACGCTCACCGTGAAGGTCAAGGTCGAGCAGGTCGGACGCGGCGGCCCGTCGCAATCGCAGTCCCAGTCCCAGTCCCAGCGGCAGTCCTGAATTCCGGAACGCGCGCCCCACCACCGGTGTCATTCCGGGGCGGCGCGAAGCGACGAGCCCGGAATCCATTTCTCTACGCGTTCTGTCGCCCGATGGAATCCGGGCTCGCGCTTACGCGCGCCCCGGAATGACACCGATGGTGGAGCTCCGGGCGCGCGCTTCACTGCGGGGGTTGGACGGACCGCCGATTTTCGCTAGTAATTCGCGTAACTGCTCGGGGGACGACGATGACCTATTGCTGCGGAATTCTGGTGCGTGACGGGCTCGTCATGATCGCGGACACCCGAACCAATGCCGGCCTCGACAACGTCTCGACCTTCCGCAAGCTGCACATCTTCTCCAATCCCGGCGAGCGCATCGTGGCGGTCGCCAGCGCCGGCAATCTCGCGGTCAGTCAGTCCGTGCTGTCGACGCTGACGGAGGGCATGGAAGATCCCGAGACTGGCGATGTCGAGACCCTGATGAACGCGCCGACCATGTTCCAGGCCGCGCAGCGCATTGGCAAGGCAATCCGCATGGTGCACGCCACCGAAGGCCCGGCGCTCAAGGCCGAGGACATCTCGTTCGACGTGTCGTTCCTGTTCGGCGGCCAGATCAAGGGCTCGCGGATGCGGCTGTTCATGGTGTACACCGCCGGCAACTTCATCGAATGCACCACCGACACGCCCTACTTGCAGATCGGCGAGCACAAATACGGCAAGCCGGTGCTCGACCGCGCCATGCATTACGACGTCGAGCTCTATGATGCGCTGAAGACCGGGCTGATCTCGATGGATTCGACGATGCGCTCGAATCTCGGCGTCGGCATGCCGATCGACGTGCTGGTGGTGCGCGCGGAGGCTTGCGAGGCCGACCTCAACCATCGCATCGAAGCCGGCGAGCCCTATTTCCACGATCTCCGCTCGCGCTGGTCGGCGGCCCTGCGCGCGGCGCATAACAACATTCCCAGGCCGCCCTATAAGACTCAGAGCGAGTCGAAACACTAAAACTGCAGAGAACACTGCAAACTTTGACAACTGAAGGTGAGGAAACATGGCTGAAGCGGCAAAGAAGATCGCGCTGGTGACGGGCGCAGGCACGGGCGTGGGCCGCGCCGCATCGCTCGCGCTGATGAACTCCGGCTTCACCGTGGTGCTCGCCGGCCGTCGCAAGGAGATGCTGGAGGAGACCGCGAAGCTCGGCCCGTCCGGCATGAGCTTGCCCGTTTCCGCCGACATGATGGACCCCGCCTCGATCGCGGCGCTGTTCGACACCGTCAAGTCGACCTACGGCCGCCTCGACGTGCTGTTCAACAACGCCGGCATGGGCGCGCCGCCGGTGCCGCTCGAAGAGCTGACGCTGCAGCAATGGCAGCAGGTGGTCGCAACCAATCTCACCGCGCCGTTCCTGTGCACGCAGCATGCGTTCCGGATCATGAAGGACCAGTCGCCGCGCGGCGGCCGCATCATCAACAACGGCTCGATCTCGGCGCACGCGCCGCGGCCGTTCTCATCGCCCTACACCTCGACCAAGCACGCGATCACGGGCCTTACCAAGGCCTCGAACCTCGACGGCCGGGCCTATGACATCGCGGTCGGCCAGGTCGATATCGGCAATGCCGAGACGCCGATGACCGAGCGCATGGTCGGCGGCGTGCTGCAGCCGGACGGCCGCATGATGCCGGAGCCGCGCATGGACGTGAAGGCCGTCGGCGACGCCGTCGCCTACATGGCCGGCCTGCCGCTCGACGCCAACGTCCTGTTCATCACGGTGATGGCAACAAAGATGCCGTTCGTCGGGCGGGGCTGATCGCCTCGATCCGGGTGCAGCCCTCGCTCTCTCCCCACGTCATTCCGGGGCGCGCGGAGCGCGAGCCCGGAATCCATACCCACAGGATCGACTGTGAGGCACGCGCGGAGTGAGCATCTCTCGTCGCCATGACCGCTCGTGGTTATGGATTCCGGGCTCATCGCTCCGCGATGCCCCGGAATGACGGAGAGAGCGGCACCCAGCCCTACTCCAGCTTCTCCACATTCCGCAGCTCCGGAAACAGCTTCATCCACGCCAGCGCGATCGCGATGGTGCCGACGCCACCGAGCACGGCGGCGGGCATCGCGCCGAACAAGGCCGCGGTGAGACCGCTCTCGAATTGGCCGAGCTGATTGGAGGCGTTGATGAACAGGAAGTTCACCGCGCCGACGCGGCCGCGCATCTCGTTGGGCGTCGCGAGTTGCACCAGCGAGAAGCGGATCACGACGCTGATCGTGTCGGCGGCGCCGAGAATGGCGAGCGCCAGAACCGAGATCAACATCACGTGTGAGACGGCAAAGACGACGGTGGCCGCGCCGAACACGATCACCGCCTGGAACATGCGCAGGCCGACGCGCCGCTTGATCGTGGTGCGCGCGAGCACCGCGGTCATCGCCAGCGCGCCGACCGCGGGCGCTGCGCGCAGCACGCCGAGCCCGAACGGCCCGGCCTCCAGGATGTCGCGCGCGTAGATCGGCAGCAGCGCGGTGACGCCGCCGAGCAGCACGGCAAACAGATCGAGCGAGATGGTGCCGAGGATCGCCGGATTGGCGCGGATGAAGCGGATGCCGGCGAACAGGTCCGCGTTGCTGCCATCGCGGCGCTCGGCCGGCACGTCCTCCGGCACCTGCATCAGGCCCGTCAGCGCCATGCCGCCGAGCCAGAACAGCATCATGATGCCGTAGGGCAGACCAGGCGCGACCGCATAGGCGAAGCCGCCGATCGCGGGACCGGCGATGGTCGCGAGTTGCGCCGCGCCGCTCGACAGCGCGCTCGCCCGCTGCAACGTGCCCGATGGCGCGATCAGCGGCAGCAGCGCGGCGGTGGCCGGGCTCTCGAACGCACCGGCGATGCCGAGCACGAAGACGGCTGCGAACAGCTGCAATTCGCCGAGCTGGCCGGCATAGGCGCCCCAGCACAGATAGAGCGCGGTGAGCGCCTCGGCGAGCTGACAAAGCTGCACGACGCGCTTGCGCTGGAAGCGGTCGGCGGCACTGCCGGCCGCGAACACGAGCAGGGCCGTTGGCAGGAACTGGATCAGCCCGACCATGCCGAGATCGAAGGCGCGCCCGGTGAGATCGTAGACCTGCCAGCCGATCGCCACCGCGGCGATCTGGCTCGCGAACCGCGACAGGCTGCGGGACGACAGGAACAGCAGGAACGCGCTTTGCTTCAGCAGATCGCGCGCGCCGATCGGGACGGTGGTCGACATGATGGCGCCTGCGTGACGCAGGCTCCTGCGCTTGTCAATTGCAGCCCCGCGCATGGCCGCACGGCATTGCGCGGGGCCGTTCCATCAGCTCATAATCGGGCGGGTTTGGGGGATCTGATGCTTCAGCTGCAATCGGCGTTCGGGATCGTCGCGCTGCTCGCGATCGCATGGGCGCTCGGCGAAAACCGGCGCGCGGTGTCGCTGAGACAAGCCGCGCTCGGGCTGGTGGTGACGATCCTGACCGCGGTCGTCCTGCTCAAGGTCCCGACGGTGGCTCGCGCCTTCGGCGCCATCAACGACGCCGTCGGCGCCATCTCCTCGGCCTCGCGCGCCGGCACATCGTTCGTGTTCGGCTATGTCGGCGGCGGCGCCCTGCCCTTCGACTTGAAGGCCCCCGGCGCCGATTTCGTGCTCGCCTTCCAGGCGCTGCCGATCGTGCTGGTCATGAGCGTGCTGACGACGCTCTTGTTCTATTGGCGGGTCTTGCCGCCGCTGGTGCGCGGCATGGCGTGGCTCTTGGAGCGCACGCTCGGCGTCGGCGGCGCCGTCGGCCTGTCGACCGCTGCCAACGTCTTCCTCGGCATGGTGGAAGCGCCGCTGTTCATCCGGCCCTATCTGGCGCAGATGACGCGCAGCGAATTGTTCCTGGTCATGACCGGCGGCATGGCCGGCATCGCCGGAACCGTGCTGGTGCTGTATGCGACGCTTCTTGCTCCGCTCATTCCCGATGCCGCCGCGCATTTCGTGATCGCCTCGGTGCTAGGCGCACCGGCTGCGATTCTGATCAGCCTGATCATGGTGCCGGAGACGTCGAAGCAGCTCACCGGCGGCACGCTCGGCGACCCCGACACGCAGGCCACGTCGACGATGGATGCCATCGTCAAGGGCACCAGCGCCGGGCTCGAACTGCTGATGAACATCGTCGCGCTGTTGCTGGTGCTGGTCGCGCTGGTTCATCTCGCCAATGCGATCCTGTCGCTGTTGCCCGCGATCGGCGGCGCCGACATCTCGTTGCAGCGGCTGCTCGGCCTCGTCATGGCGCCGGTGTGCTGGCTGATGGGCCTGCCGTGGTCGGAGGCCGTCACCGCCGGCAGCCTGATGGGCACCAAGACGGTGCTGAACGAGCTGATCGCCTATGTCGAGCTCGCCAAGCTCGACACCACCGCGATCGACCCCCGCGCGCGGCTGATCATGCTCTATGCGATGTGCGGCTTCGCCAACTTCGCCAGCCTCGGCATCATGATCGGCGGCCTCGGGACGATGGCGCCGACGCGGCGCGACGAGATCAATGCGCTCGGCCTCAAATCAATCGTCTCGGGCACCCTCACCACCTGTCTGATGGGAGCCATCGTCGGCCTGCTGACGTGAGCCGAGCTCGGTGTTGTCCGGCTGCAGCAGCGGGGCGACCCTCGCCATCACCGCATCCGAGCCTTCCGCCGTGAGATGCGCATGGTCGAAGGAGAGCGGGACATCGCCCGCGGTGAGCGGACAGCGCCCGTTCTCGCAGACGATCGACAGGATCGAGACGTAGGAGAGCCCCTCGCCCGTCGGCAGCGCCGCCTGCATCGCCGCGTCCAGCGCAAAGATATCCGACCGGACGAACGTCGCACCGTCGGGTGTCACGCCGCGCAAGGTCGCGCGCGCCAGCATGGATGGCAGCCGCGCCCGAAACTGCACGGATGGGCCGAGCAGCACCACCGGAATGCCCGCGTCCTGAAGGCGTCCGATGGTCTGTCTGAGGTCGCGCAGCATGCCCGGAAAGCGCGGCGGCCGCGCATTCTCGAGCCAATCGGCCGACATCACCACGAGATCGGGCCGCGCTTGCGCGAAATAGTCTCGCATCTGGCTTGCGAAGGCGCGGCAGGACGCGACGCCCTGTGTCTCCGCGCTGAAGGTCGGCATGCACGTCGGCTGGCTCGCCTGCATGATGTTGACGGTGCGTGGATCGAGGTGAGCTGCGAGGCCGTGATAGTAGTGCGCGGCAAAGCTGTCGCCCCACAGCAGGACGTTGGTCTTGCCGGTCACCGGACGGAGACACTCTGCGGGCACGCGGCCGTCCGGTGTCGTGAAGCAGGTGCCGTAGCGATAGACCGGCTTCATGTCATAGCTGTTATAGGCATCGTAGCGCTGCGCCGCGCGGTCGTCGTCAGACGCGGACCCGGCGCGCAGCAGGCCTACGCCGCTGCCGACGAGCAGCAGCAGGCTCGCCAGCGCGGCCAGGCCGAAGGCGGCGCGCGGTGTCGGCGCGAGTTGCCGCGTCCGGAATGGCTGCTCGACGAAGCGCCAGGACAGCGTGGCCACAGCGACCGTCAGGGCGAACAAGGCCGCCCGCTCCCAGCCCTCGAGTGCGAGACCGGGCTTGGCGAAGCGCGCAAACGCAAACAGCGGCCAGTGCCAGAGATACAGCGAATAGGAGATGCCGCCGAAGAACGCCGCCACATTGAGCGGCGACAGCCGGCTGCGCGGCACGTTGGCAACGCCCACCCCGCTCCACAGGAACAGCGCGGCGCCGAGGCATGGCGCGAGCGCGTTGACGCCGGGGAAGCCCGGTCCGGCACGCAACGACAGGATCGGGATCGCCATCAGCAGCAGCGACAGCGCGCGAGCGAGGCGCTGCGCCAGGCCGGGACGCAATGCGGGCAGGCCTGAAACCGCAACGAGGCTGCCGAGCAGGAATTCCCAGGCACGCGGCGGGCTGAGGAAGAACGCGCTCGCAGATGCGTTGCCTCGCATCAGCATCAGGCCGAGCACGAACGAGCCTGCAGCAAGCAGCGCCAGGGTGAGCGGCAGCGCCAGCCGGCGCCCACGCGCCAGCCGCAGCACGGCCCAGACCACCACCGGCAGCACCAGATAGAACTGCTCCTCGACCGCCAGCGACCAGGTATGCAGCAGCGGCTTCTCGACCGCCGCGTGGTCGAAATAGCCGGACTGCAGCCAGAAGAAGATGTTCGAGGTGAAGGTGACGACGGCGGCCGCGGACCGGAAGAACTCGACGCGCTCGGAGCTCAGCATGTCCTGCGACGCAGGGATCGCCGCGAATGCCACCATGACGTAGAGCGCCGGCAGCAGCCGTCGCACCCGCCGCTCGTAGAATTGCGCGAACGAAAAGCGCGCCTGCGCCATCTCCGACGCGATGATGCCGGTGATCAGGTAGCCGGAGATCACGAAGAAGATGTCGACGCCGACGAAGCCGCCGAAGATCGCGGGCGCCTCGAAGTGAAATGCGACGACGGAGAGCACCGCAATGGCGCGCAGCCAATCGATGTCCTCGCGATGAGCGGGAGGTGAATCTGAAGCTGCGCGCGCGCCGGCGATACGGGGCTGCATCGATGCGCGCATTCGCGGCGCGATCGTGCTCCTTGGAGCGAACTGGACGACAAAGGGCGGCAACGGGACGGGTCAGCCTTACGCAAGCCCACGGCGAACACGTCTGACGGATCCGTCGCCGGCCCATCCGTCCCAATGACGCGAGACTGGATGTCGACACACACGCGCGATGGGACCGCCGTCCATCGCACGCTAATGTTTCCATCCATTTCTGTCGGCTTTACGTCGACAGTTCGACCGTTTTGAAGTCGGCCGGCAGGATCACTTCGAGCAGCTCGACGTCGTTGGAATAGTCGAGGATCATGTGCCGGATCTTCGGCGGCTGGGTCCAGCAGCTGCCTTCTTTCATCAGCGTCTCGCCGACGCCTTCGAGATAGCTCTTCACCCAGCCCTTCAGCACATAGACCATCTGGAAGTCGACGGCATGGGTGTGCAGCTTCGACACCTCGTGCGGATTGCACGGCGGCAGCATGCGGATGACGTGCGCCCGCGCCAGGCCGTGGGTTGCGTGGGCAATGCCGAGGTCGCGGTAGACAGCGTAGGTGCGCAGGCCGTCGGCCTTGAAGTCCTCCTCGCGGTGATGGCTGATCGCGACCTTCTGCTTCGGCCGCCGCGGCGCCGGCGCCAGCCGTCCCTGGCTGACGAGCGCATTGCGCGCGGACGGCGCGGCGGCCGCGCCCGGCTTGGCCGGCACTTTCGCGAGCGTCCTGGTGTTGGTCTTCGTGACGGCCTTCGCCGTCGCCTTGCTGCTCTTGCCAGTCCTCAGCGATGCGGCCTTGGCGGCGGCACGCGATGCGGGCTTGGTGGTGCGGCTCTTCGTGGCCATGGTGCTCTCCCCTGCGAGTCCTCGATGCAAGGTTAGCACACATTGGAGAAGCTCAGCAGAGCCACGACGAGAGGTCGTCATTCCGGGGCGTGCGAAGCACGAGCCCGGAATCCATTGCTCCGCACGTTCTGCCGCCCGATGGATTCCGGGCTCGCGCTTCGCGCGCCCCGGAATGACAGCGTTGGTAGAGCGACCAACGCGCCGTCAACTCAATGCAGCACGAACACGCCGTCGACGGCGCGCAGCTCGGCCGGCTTGATCAGCTTGGAATGCGCCACCGTGACCGAGTACAAGGGGCCCTCGATCTTCTCCTCCCAGAACGCCAGGAAATCCTTCAGAGCCGGGAATTTCGGGAACAGGTCGTAGTTCTGCCAGACGTAGGTCTGCAGCAGCGAGCGGTGATCCGGCATCCGATACAGGATCTGCGCGGTCGTCAGCCCGTAACCCAAGACCTGTTTCCGAAAGTCCTCGGAAACTTCACCCTTCGACGCCATGCCAACCTCCGTTTCTGGAGCGCATGTCCGGTGTGGCGACCGGGATTGGAGCCAGCCGGCGAAGATGCGCTCACTCGTCAAGAAATGTGACGCATGTCATCAATCCATCACAAGCCTAAATGTTTAACGGGCTGTTGAAATATGCTGCATTAGCAGCGACTTAGCCCGGGTGCTAATACGGGGTTTCACGATCCGTTCCGCCGCCATTAACGATATCGGAGCGCTTTGGCAGAGCCCGCGTTCGACTGCCAATTTTTCTGCTACAAGCCCTTGCTCGGCATAGAACTCTCGCTTATCTCCAGCCTGCGTGCTGGCACTCGCCGGCGCCGACTGCCAAAATCCCAGAAACTGAAATCGCCTCAATAAATTAGGAGGACCGTATGGCTTTCCGTCCGCTTCACGACCGCGTCGTGGTCAAGCGCATCGACGCCGAAGAGAAGACCGCTGGCGGCATCATCATTCCCGACTCGGCCAAGGAAAAGCCCTCGCAGGGCGAAGTGATCGCGGTGGGCCCGGGCGCCCGCGACGAGAGCGGCAAGCTGGTCCCGCTCGACGTCCAGGTCGGCGATCGCGTGCTGTTCGGCAAGTGGTCGGGCACCGAGGTCAAGATCGACGGCCAGGAGCTGCTCATCATGAAGGAAAGCGACATCATGGGCGTGATCACCGACACCGCGGCAAAGAAGAAGGCCGCCTAAGCCAAACCCGCTCAACGCTCACCCCTGAGGAGCGCCTGCGGGCGCCCTTTCCGAGGGTGAGACGAATAGTTCAACTCAGGGAAACCCAATATGTCAGCGAAAGACGTGAAGTTCGGCGTCGAAGCCCGCGACCGCATGCTGCGCGGTGTGGACATCCTCGCCAATGCCGTGAAGGTCACGCTCGGTCCGAAGGGCCGCAACGTCGTCCTCGACAAGTCGTTCGGCGCTCCCCGCATCACCAAGGACGGCGTCACCGTCGCCAAGGAGATCGAGCTCGACGACAAGTTCGAGAACATGGGCGCGCAGATGGTGCGCGAGGTCGCCTCGAAGTCCGCTGACGCGGCCGGCGACGGCACCACCACCGCGACCGTGCTGGCCCAGGCCATCGTCCGCGAGGGCGCCAAGGCCGTTGCCGCCGGCATGAACCCGATGGATCTGAAGCGCGGCATCGACCTCGCGGTCGAGGCGGTCGTGGCCGACCTCGTCAAGAACTCCAAGAAGGTCACGTCGAACGACGAGATCGCCCAGGTCGGCACCATCTCGGCGAACGGCGATGCCGAGATCGGCAAGTTCCTCGCCGACGCGATGAAGAAGGTCGGCAACGAGGGTGTCATCACCGTCGAGGAAGCCAAGTCGCTCGAGACCGAGCTCGACGTCGTCGAGGGCATGCAGTTCGACCGCGGCTACATCTCGCCCTACTTCGTCACCAACGCCGACAAGATGCGCGTCGAGATGGATGACGCCTACATCCTGATCAACGAGAAGAAGCTGTCGTCGCTGAACGAGTTGCTGCCGCTGCTCGAGGCCGTGGTGCAGACCGGCAAGCCGCTGGTCATCGTCGCCGAGGACGTCGAGGGCGAGGCTCTGGCCACCCTGGTCGTCAACCGCCTGCGTGGCGGCCTGAAGGTCGCCGCCGTCAAGGCGCCGGGCTTCGGCGATCGCCGCAAGGCCATGCTGCAGGACATCGCGATCCTGACCGGCGGCCAGGCGATCTCGGAAGACCTCGGCATCAAGCTCGAGAACGTCAACCTCTCCATGCTCGGCCGCGCCAAGAAGGTGATGATCGACAAGGAGAACACCACCATCGTCAACGGCGCCGGCAAGAAGGCCGACATCGAGGCGCGAGTTCAGCAGATCAAGGCGCAGATCGAGGAGACCACCTCGGACTACGACCGTGAGAAGCTGCAGGAGCGTCTGGCCAAGCTCGCGGGCGGCGTCGCGGTGATCCGCGTCGGCGGCGCGACCGAGGTCGAGGTCAAGGAGCGCAAGGATCGCGTGGATGACGCGATGCATGCGACCCGCGCGGCTGTCGAGGAAGGCATCCTGCCGGGCGGCGGCGTCGCCCTGCTCCGTGCCTCCGAGCAGCTCAAGGGCCTGCGCACCAAGAACGACGACCAGAAGACCGGCATCGAGATCGTCCGCAAGGCGCTCTCCGCCCCGGCCCGCCAGATCGCGATCAACGCGGGCGAGGACGGCTCGGTCATCGTCGGCAAGATCCTGGAGAAGGACCAGTACGCCTATGGCTTCGACAGCCAGACCGGCGAGTACGTCAACCTGGTCTCCAAGGGCATCATCGACCCGACCAAGGTGGTTCGCGCCGCGATCCAGAACGCCGCCTCCGTGGCTGCGCTGCTGATCACGACCGAGGCCATGGTCGCCGAGCTGCCGAAGAAGAACGCCGGCGGCCCCGCGATGCCTCCGGGCGGCGGCATGGGCGGCATGGACTTCTAAGTCCAGCCTTCCTCGCGAAGACACACGAAGGGCGCGGCGCAAGCCGCGCCCTTTTTGTTTGTGACGTAGCCCGGATGAGCGAAGCGACATCCGGGGCCTCACGAGCCGTGCTGGTGAACCCGCATGTCGCTTCGCTCATGCGGGCTACGACATCTGCGACCGCCGCTACCTCACCATCGTCCCGATCCGCTCGAAGCGGATCCGACCCGGCTTGCCTTTCTCGGCGGCCGCTGTCGAGAAGAAGATCATGGCGGCGCGACCTATGACGTTCTCGATCGGCACATAGCCGATCGCGCTAAGCACGCGGCTGTCGGTGGAGTTGTCGCGGTTGTCGCCCATCATGAACAGGTGGCCGGCGGGCACGACATAGACGCTGGTGTTGTCGAAGAAGCCGTTGTCCACGCAATCGAGCGTCTCGTAGCTCACGCCGTTCGGCAGGGTCTCGCGCCAGCGCTTGACGCGCTCGCTCGCATCGCCGCCGCAGGCTGGCTCTCCGGTCAGATCCTCGACCCGCTCGCGCGCGACGGCTGTGTCGTTGATGTAGAGCACTCCGTCCTTCATCTGGACACGATCGCCGGGCAGTCCGACGATGCGCTTGATGTAGACGGTCGCATTGTCCTTCGGCAGGAAGAATGCGACCACGTCGCCGCGCGCCGGCGTCGCGCCCCAGATCCGCGCCGAGGGCGGCAAGGAGGATGGCCAGGGCAGCGGCCACGTGAAGCGGCTGTAGCCATAGGGATATTTCGACACGAAGAAGACATCGCCGACAAGAAGAGTTGGAATGTTCGAGGATGATGGAATGTTGAACGGCTGAAACAGAAAGGTGCGGATCAGCACCGGCGAGGCCAGCAGCAGGCACAGCAGCACAAAACCTGCGACGAAGATGGCCGCGATCGCCCACCACGGCTCCTGCCGTCGCCTGACCTCTCCGGCGTCCACGCTCGTCATGACGTTCCCCAGCCTACCGCGTACGAGGATGATCGATCGCGACACTGCGCGCAATCGCAAATTGCGCGCAGTGCGGCAACCTTCATCTCGCGCGTCGGTACATCACGTCCGTTCGCAGCACGTATTTGCGGCCCCGGATCACGGGATCGCCCCGATGCATGATTGGATGATGAAACAGCAGTGCCATGCCCTTCTCCGGAATGATGCGCAGCGGACCATCCGGCATCAGGCCGGTGTCGTCGCAGAACGACGTCGCCCCACCTTCGAAATCATCGTTGAGATAGATCAGGAAGGTGAAATAGCTGCGCTCGCCATTGTCGCGTGCGAAATGGCTGTCGCGATGCCAGTCGAACTTCTGGCCGACATCGTAGCGATACAGCCGCAGTCGCTCGTTCAGCCCGACCGGTTGCCAGCGATGCTGGAACGACGGTGCGAGGTGACGGCTCAGCCGCGAATAGAGCGCCTGCGCGCGATCGCGATCATCGACCATAACCCGCTCATTGTTGCGCACGTCCTTTGCCATGATCATGCCCATCGAGGTCGAGATCGGCGCGTCGTTGAAGCCGATCGCCTCACCCCAGCTCACATAATCATCGCACTCCGCGGCGGAGAGGAAATTCGCGATCGTCTCGATATTGTCCGCACGCCAAGTCAGCTCGGTCATGATCATATCTCCTGCAACAATCGCAATCGCGTAGCCCGGATGAGCTCCCGTCTGCGCCCGTCAGGGTGCAGGCGGGAGCGACATCCGGGCCCTCACGCGCTCTAGCCGTGAATCCGCATGTCGCTTCGCTCATGCGGGCTACGAGGCTCCGCTCAATCCTTGAACGGATCGAACTCGCCGTCGCCGGCCATCACCACGGCGAACGGCCGCAGCGTATGCACCACCTTCACCGAGCCGGCGTGCTCGGCGAGCACCTCGGGCAGACGGCGATAGGCCATCGGGCTCTCGTCGAGATCGGCCCCGATCAGGGTGACGCCGCGGCCCTGCAGCCATTCGTCCATCTCGGCGCGCGTGAAACGCCGCTTGGCCTCCTTGCGGCCGAACAAGCGGCCGGCACCGTGCACCGTCGAGTACAGCGAGGCCTTGGCCTCCTCCGACTCGACGCCCTCGATGATGACGGCGTCGTCGCCCATCGAGCCGCCGACAAAGCCGCGCTGGCCGGGAAAGGCCGGCGTCGCGCCCTTGCGCACCACCCACAGATCACGCCCGCCATGGGTCTCACGCCAGGCATAGTTGTGGTGGTTGTGCACGCTGTCGGTGACCACGCCGCCGATGATCTGGCGCACGCGCTCGGTCACCCACTCGCGTCCCGCATAGGCGTAGCGCCCGGCGAGCTGCATCGCGGCGACGTAGCGCTGCCCGACCTCCGAGTCCTCGTCGACCACGGCGGGCGGCACGTTCATGCCGTCCTTGCCGCCGGCGGCCTTGAGGTAGCGCGTGGCCGAGGTGTGGCCGAGACCACGGCTGCCGAAATGCACGCCGATCCAGACGAAGCCGTCTCCGTCGCGCATCAGATCGACATAGTGGTTGCCCGATCCGACCGTGCCGAGCTGTCCGACCGCTTTCTGCCGGTACTCGCCCATATCCGACTCGCGCCAGGCATCGGCATCGTCGAACAGCTCGTGATCGACCCGCTCGGCGTTCTTGCGTCCGATGCCGAACGAGATCACCTTGGCGACATCCTTGATGATCGCGCCGACGTCGGACTCGATCGCGCTGAACTGCGTGTCGAGCCGCACCGCCATGTTGCCGCAACCGATGTCGAAGCCGACACCGGAGATGCTGATCTGCTTCTCATAGGCGATCACGCCGCCGACCGGCTGCGCATAGCCGAGATGACCGTCGGCGCAGATCACCCCGGCCACGGCGTTGCCGACCGCCATGCAGTTCTTCATCTGCGCGATGGTTGCGTCCTCATGGCGACCAAACACCTTCAGCGGGCTGTTCTGGTACTGCGCCGCCTGCGGCCTGCCCGCGACCGTCTCAGCCAGCGCCCCGGCCTCGCGCGCCAGCTGCTCCTTGCGCGCGGCATCGCGGAACGTGCACCACAGCGGCATCGAGCGCTGCCCGGGCCGCTCGACCCGTGCATCCGGATCGAGGCCGGCTTCGACCGCCAGCTGTCGGGCGCGCTCCTGGTAGGGATCGGCTCGCATTTGATGCTCCTCTCTTGCTCATGCACCACACGACCGCGCCAATGCGCCGCCATGATCGGAGTCACCCGGCCTGAGGCCCGGCGACCATTTGTGCAGAGAGATGACTTTGAGGATGCAGTCCCGGTAAGGGAGGTCGTCCGGCGGATCGTCTCTCTGGCCTCGAAGGCAGAGGGACGGCCCGCTGCCTCAACTATGCGTCTGGTCGAATGCTGTGTAGCAGCGCGGTGCTTGCGGAGACGGCCGGCACGCGCACGAGCCAATCACGGCGGCCGCAATGCGGCAGCGCGATGGCCTCGATCAGGCGTGATATCGAATTCGGCATGGATCTCTCGCTGGCGGATATCCGCACAATACGTTGGCGCGTGCTCTTACAGCAAATTCGAAATTTGTAAAGTCGACGATCGAAATCGCGATCGCTTCTTCGCGATGTGCCGTGGACCGAGCACATCATGGCCGATCGTGGCTATGGATTCCGGGCTCATCCGCTACGCGGCTGCCCCGGAATGACGCGTGGAGAGAGCCAGTACACTCTCCACGCGTCATTCCGGGGCGCCCGAAGGGCGAGCCCGGAATCCATACTCATTATAGAAGTTTGAGGCAGGCCTTCAGCCGCAGATGCCTAGGTACAGATCATCCCAATTCGGGTTCTGCTCCTCGATCAGCCTGATCTTCCAGCCGCGCCGCCACTTCTTCAGCTCCTTCTCGCGGGAGATGGCGGCGATGGCGTCGTCGTAGATCTCGAACCAGACGAGCTTGCCGATGTCATAGCGCGAGGTGAAGCTTGGTACAGACTTCGTCCTATGCTCGTACACGCGACGCACGAGATCGTTCGTCACGCCCAGATAGAGAGTGCCGTGCTTCTTGCTCGCAAGCAGATAGACGTAATGCGCCATCGGACAGTCGTGGTTATGGATTCCGGGCTCATCCGCTGCGCGGCTGCCCCGGAATGACGCGTGGAGAAAGCCAGTAAACTCTCCAGGCGTCATTCCGGGGCGCACGAAAGCGCGAGCCCGGAATCCATACTCACCAAACTCAGTTGGTATTTCAACTCTCTCCCACACACCCTTAGACGGTCGAAAGGCCGCCCGTGGGCGGCCTTTCCTATCAACGATGCAGTCTGGCACTCAGCCATCACGCCGCATCCGGCGCCTTCAGCCGCACCAGCTGCGTCAGCAGCGCGTCGAGGCCTGCACCCTCACCGGCATGCAGGTCGATGCGGCCGACCTTCTCGACGAGGCGCTCCAGCGACTCCAGCTCCTTGAGCCGCAGCAGCAGCGGGTTCTCCTCCATCAGCTTGGCGGTGTTCAGGAGCGAGCGCGTCGCCGCGGTCTCCTCCTGGCGGCGGATCAGGTTGGCCTTCGCCGTCCGCTCCGCCTCCACCACCTTGTTGACGAGCTCGCGGATCTCGCCGGGCAGGATCACGTCCTTCACGCCGAGCTCCGTCACCTCGACGCCCGAGCCGTCGAGCCGCGCACGCACGTAGTCGCGCAGCTCGGCATCGAGCGAGGCCTTGGCCGCCAGCACCTCGTCGAGCGTGCGTGACGCCACTGCCTCGCGGATCGCGAACTGCACCAAACGATACAGCCACGCATCCACGTCCGGCGTGGTCGCCACCGCCGCCTCCGCATCGACGATCCGCCGGAACGCCGTCAGGGTCACCCGCAGTGCGATGCGATCCTTGGTCAGCATCTCCTGCGCGGTGATCTCGAGCGCGGTGGGCCGCAGATCGAGGCGCTTGACCTCGATCTTGCGGCCGACGGCCCAGAAGGCGTGCCGGCCCGGCGCCAGCCGATCGGCCAGCTTGCCGTCGACATGAAGCAGACCGGCCTCGTGGTTCTCGACCACCGCCTCGGTCACGATGCCAGGCCGGTTGCGCTCGATCATCGCCAGATGCCGCGCGCTGACGCGTACGTCATCGGTGATGTCGATCCGCTCGACATCGATCCTCGTCGCCACCTTCCAGTAGACGCGGCTCTGCCAGGGCGTGAGCAGATGCGCCGGCCGGCCATCGAGGCTGACGATCGCGATCTCGTTCGCACCGGTCTCCACCGCCTCGAACAGCTCGGCGGCGAGATCGGGCCGTGCGGCCTTCAGCACCGCGTAGCGATCAGCCGGGTACTCGGCCTTGACCACGTCGAACAGCTGGACCGTCAGCCGGTGCAGCGGATCGAGCAGCGCATGACGGCCGGTGCCGAGCACGCGCACGAGCTGGCCGTCACGCCAGACCAGCGCCCGCTCCCCATCCGCCACCGTCACTGACTTCGTCATCACATGCCAGCTCATGGCACTCTCCTGTCACGCAAGGTCCGGCGTCGTGCCGGGCCGTGCTCTGTTGGCTGTCCCTCCATCGGCGACAGCAGTTTCAAACTCAAAGGACGTGAGGACCGGACGGCGCTTCCTGCGCGAACCGAGCGGACCGCGGCTTGAGCGTCGGATGATGCCCGGCGCACGCGTGCGGTCGCGCGAGCCGCAGCCCGCGTGTCCATACGCAGCATTCCCGACAACACGCGACGCGGTATCCACCGCGGCACAGAGCCGGCTCTGCAGTGTCTTGATCTGGTCGATGAGCCTTGCGGCAAAACGGCCGGACCGCGACTGAAGCGCGCGTCCGGTCCTCGTCAGAGGCGCCTAGCTTTTACGCTATTCCGGAGCGCTTGGAGCGGGAGTCGAACCCGCGACCCGATGATTCCTGGTCATCTGCTCTAACCAACTGAGCTATCCTTTGTTCGCCGATCGGATTCGAACCGATGCCCTCGGGCTCACACCCGATGCTCACCATGAGCTTCGACGCGCATCTTCTCTTCAGCGGAATACGCCACCGGAGACCGGCGCGCACCAGTCGGGATCTCAGCGAGCCCGAACCCATGGCCAAAGCGAAGGACGGTGCAAATAGAACAACTATTACGTCAACGCAAGTGTTAGTTTGTCGTTTCGTCAGATATTGCAGATCAGTTGATCATGATGATCGCAACTACATCCTCATCGTCATTCCGGGGCGCGCGCAGCGCGAGCCCGTAATCCATGACCACGAGCGGGAGTTGGTCGAAGACAAGCGCCACTCGCATCGCGCGCCACATCAACAGATGTGGCTATGGATTCCGGGCTCGCGCTACGCGCGCCCCGGAATGACGATCAATCGATACAGCACCTTTGTAGCCCGGATGAGCGAAGCGACATTCGGGTTCACACGCGCCGCTCATGAGAACCCGGATGTCGCCCACGCCGCCGCCCCAGTGGGCGGCGACGTGAGCTCATCCGGGCTACACGACCGTCTTCACCGCTCCAGCTCCGCGTCCCAATACAGATAGTCCTGCCACGTCTCGTGCAGGAATCGCGGCGGGAACAGGCGTTGCGCGGCCATCAGCTCGTGCCGCGTCGGCTCGAAAGGCGGCCGCCGCGGCTTGAGGTAGCGCCGGTCCTTGCGCGCATTGCACGGACTGCACGCCGCGACGATGTTCGTCCACGACGTCTCGCCGCCGTCCGCCCGCGGCACCACGTGATCGAACGTCAGCTCTCCGTGGAGATGACGGCCGCCGCAGTACTGACACGTGAAGCGATCGCGCAGGAAGACGTTGAAGCGCGTGAACGGCACCCGCATCGCCGGCCTGACGTAGTCGCGCAGCGCGATCACCGACGGCAGCCGCATCGTCACGCTCGGGCTGCGAACGACGCGATCGTACTCCGCAACGACGACGTGCGATCCGCTGACCACGGCCCTGATCGCATCCTCCCAGCCGAACACCGACAGCGGAAAGTAGCTCAGCGGCTGGAAATCGGCGTTGAGAACGAGCGCCGGGTTCGTTGCTGACATCGTCGACCTCCTCTCTTCGTTTGATCCGCCCGGTCGTGTTGGCGCCCATGACGGGAATCGAACCCGCCTTTCCGGATCGACAGTCCGGTCCCTTCGCCAGATGGGGACATGGGCAGTTGGACGCGCCCGGCCTGCCCGGGCATGTCATCGTTGATCAGTCTAACGCAGCCGGAGCGTGCTCCGGCCGAACGCCATTGATGTAGTCGAGATAGATCTGGCGAGCGCGTGCCTCAGTGACGCCGCGGCAAGCCATGACGATGCGCACGAACGCAAGCGCCACCGGCGAGCACAGTGCTCGCGCATGGTCGGATGTCTCGGAGTCCGGGATCGTCATGCGGGTCATCAGACCCTCCGCTCTATCTGCGGAGGATGAGATCCCGCCGCCGGTTACGCTCTTGCTGGAATTCGGAGTCCCGGTCTGGCCAGGGACTTCATCAGATCATCTGGACCCTGACAGGCGACGCCCATGCCGGACCAATCGCGCGACCAGGTAAACGGTCGTTCGTTGGCGGGGGCGTTCGCGAGATGTGAGCGCAGGCTCAACACGGTCGTGGTCCTCAAGAGCGCGCCGACAAACGGCGCATCGATTTCGATGGGGCAGAGCTATGCGCAGAATTTCTCGAGGCCGTCAAGGCCGCAGCGCGAAGCGATGATCTTGCAGCCCGCTGCACCGCGACAGATTTGCAACAACCAGACTGCTCGTCGGGCAAATCAGTTGCGCATTCTCGCGAGCGACAAGGTCGCAACCGGTCATTCGCGCGATCGAAAACGCGTGCGCGCGAAAACTCATTTTTCGAGCACGTCCAATGGGATCACCACGCTCACCTGCTGTCCCTCGCATTTTCTTGTTTCCAAAAATCAGAAACCGTGCATTCTATGCCGGTCCCGTCCTCATGAGAGGGGCGCTTCGCGATCGTCATGAACGTGGAGGGCGGGATGCGGTGGGCGTATCGCCTCGCAGCGTGACCTCGGTCATGCCGACGAACGCGGTGATGCGCACGGCGAAATCGTGATGTCCTGACACCCCGACGCTGGTGTCAAGGTCGAGAGAGACGAATGCTCCGACCGATGGTGGCCAGAAAGCCGGCGCACCAGGGAGACCACGTATAAGCCGTCAATCCATCGCGCGGGGAATGCCGGATGATGCGGCTGAACCTGTGGTAACTGCCGCCTGCTTTCTTTGTTGCAGGCGGGCCATGGGTGAGGCCCTCACCCGGCATTCCTCGCGCCCTCTCCTGTATTTGGAGGGCGATGTTGTCAGCAAGACTCGGGCGTCGTCCGCCGCGAGAACGCGGTGTCGTGGCCTGAGCTGTTTGTGTGTCTTCGCTCTCGCGCGATGGCAGGCAGCCGCGGCACGCGACGGCGCGTAGGGTGGGCAAAGGCGCGCCCCCGCTCTGTCCTCGCGCGAGATCGCAATGGCGCCGTGCCCACCACACCTCGCGACGAACACGCCGACCGACGGTGGGCACGCGGCCGCCTGACGGCGGCTGCTTTGCCCACCCTACAGTTCAAGAGCGGTGCTGGTTATGAGAACGAAGATGCAGACCACACATCGACTTCTGCCCGCCTCAGTCGATGCGGGCGAGCACGGCGAGCTTGCGGATGCCCTTGTTCTTGTAGGCATCGAGGAAGGCGGAGTAGTCGCGGAACGAGACGCAGCCGTTGGAATCGCCGTTCGGCCCGAGCATGAAGGTGTGGGCCAGAAGGCCGTTGCGGCCGTGGATCGCATCCTCGCCGCCGATCGGGTTGAGCCGCAGCGCCGGGACGCCGTGGAACAGCGCCTCGCGCGGTTTCAGCTCATAGATGTGCGGCGGCGTGACGCCGCGCATCTTGATCTTCTCCGATCGCGGATTGTCGAGATTGTCGCCGAGGCCCGAATGCGCCTCGAGCTTGGTGCCGTCCGGCAGGTACACCGCCTTGGCCGAAATGTCGTAGACCGCCGTGCTGGTGTCATAGGGCGGTCGGCCGCCGCCCGTCGGGTCCTTGCTGATCGTCGCGGTGATGTTGGCATCAGCCGAAGCGTAGGCGAGCAGCCCGCCGTCCTGGTTCTCCGGCTTGCCCCAGAGCTTCTCCTGGATCGAATGGCGGTCGCCGGACAGCGAAAGCACGGCGGCCTTGGCGCGCTCGGTCATCGCGCGCAGCGAGAAGCCGCTCTTCGGCGCATTGGCCTCGGCGCTCTGTGCGGGCGCCGCGGCCGGCGGCTGCTTGGGATTCGGATTGGCCAGCGCCAGCTGCATCGGCGGCCGGACGTCCTTCTTCGGCGCCTCGGCGACCTTCGCGGTCTCGGCCGGCTTGATCTCGGCAGACTTCATCTCGGAGGACTTGGTCTCGACCGGCCGGGGCGCAGCGTCCGCGAGCTTGGGCAGCGGCGGCGCGCCAGCGGCGGCGTTGGAGGCGATGCCCTGCGGGACGGCGGCGCCGAAGCGGTCGTTGAACATCTGCGGTGTGATGACGGCGACGGTGGCGGCCGGCATGGCCTCTGGGAATGCCGAGAAGGCATCGCCGACGGCGTCGGCCGCGCTGCGTGTTGCGAGCCGCGGCGCCGGGCGCACAGGCTCTTCCTGATCGATGCTGCCCAGGGTCGGATAGGCGTCGGCGGCGATGATCTTGGTATAGACCGTCACCGCGCAGCCCCCGATCAGGCATGCGATTGCCGCGCCACCGATCAATTTGTGAGAGAACGCGATCAGGGAAGATTTCCTGCGGTTTCGTACGGCCAACGCAGCTCGACTGTTACTCATTCACTCACGCCCGAACGAATACTCGAAAACTCTCGCGCGATGCGCCACGGACACCCGCTTTGCATCTCGCAGAAGCACAGAGCTTCATTAAGGCGACTTTTAGTTAAATGCTGATTAAGTTTTGGCGGATTAGAGGCGGGTTAACCATGGAGGTCTGTTTTGCCGGCAAAGAGGGCAAAAACAGGGCAAAATTGCGTGTCCGCCCGAGAAATCGGCTCCGGACAACTCCGGTGTCGGGGTGCCTTTACTCTGCGGCGATCAGTAAAACATCGCACGCAGCGTTAACGATTGCGTGCCCGCGGCGGGGTGCGATCAATCACCTCGCGTTTCGGCGCACCGACGAGGTCAAAGGCGTAGTTTTCGGTGGTCTAAGTTCCCTTCCGAGGCGCAGCCTCGCCGATCTTCTGGACGCCAGCGGAAGTATTCGCCGGGTAAAACCGCAAGTCGATCGACCGTACGACTCAAGGGGCAGGCCACGCGGAATCGAGACCGGCGCACCCCCACTCGCGGTCGCCGGCCATCAGATCGAGGCAGCGGCCGCCAAGGTCGCAATCGCGATGACGGTCGCGCGTGGATCGCCTCCGTAGCATCCGGGATTTTCGGATCTGTGGCCGCTGTCGGCAATATGGTACAGGAAGCGATTCCCAACGGCATTGGTTCGGCCATCGTACCGCGTCCCTCCCCGCCGAGACGACACGAGAGGACTCCCTTATGCAGATCCCCGAACGGAAGCTGGCCTTCGTTCTGGCCTCGACCAATCAAGGTACGATGATCGTCAACCGGCTCGACTATCGCATGGTCGACGCCAACCGCGGCTACGGTGTCGGCTTCCAGATCCTCAACACCGGCGCCTTCGATCCGGGAGAGGTGCAACTCGCCGTTCGCCTGCTCGGGGTGCGCCGCAGGCACTATGGCGACGGCGCGGTCGCGATCGACTGCGGCGCCAATATCGGCGTCCACACCGTCGAATGGGCGAAGGCGATGACCGGCTGGGGATCCGTGCTCTCGATCGAGGCGCAGGAGCGGATCTACTACGCGCTTGCCGGCAATATCGCGATCAACAACTGCTTCAACGCGATCGCCATCCATGCCGCGGTGTCCTCGGAGCGCGGCGTGCTCAATATCCCGAGCCCGAACTATCTGACGCCGTCGAGCTTCGGCAGCCTCGAGCTGCGCCAGCGTCCCAATACCGAGTTCATCGGCCAGGCCATCGACTACGCCAACGACACCGTCGAGGTGCGCAAGCTGCCGCTGGACGATTTCAACCTGCCGCGCTGCGATCTGATCAAGATCGACGTCGAGGGCATGGAGATCGAGGCGCTCGAAGGCGCCGCGGCAACGATCGAACGCTGTACGCCGATCATGCTGGTCGAGAAGATCAAGACCGATGCCGACCAGCTGCGGCAATGGTTCGATCGCCGCGGCTACAAGACCATCGACGCCGACATCAACATGGTCGCGATCCACAGCCGGGACAAGTCGCTGGCGGACATCATTCCGCAGCAGGCCTGAGGCGCATGTCAGCGCTGCAGCTCCGGCGGAGGGGTGCGATCGAGGACCTCGCCCCTGGGCTGGCTGAGCGCGTAGAACGCGTAGGTTTCGATCGTCAGAGGGCCCCGCTTGCGCGCGGCCTCGCCGACCTTCTCGACGCGAGCGAAAGAATCGCTGACGTAGAACCGCGGCCCGATCTGCGCTTCATCCACGAACAGCTGCGTGCCCGCGAGCTGGCCGGCGTCGGGCTCCGGAAAATTGACCCAGCGTATCCGCTGGATCGGCTGCAGCACGCAGGTCCCCGGCGGCAGGTAGAACGACAGCCAGGCGGTGGTGCCATAATCCATAGCGAGCACGCAGGAGGCGCCGGCCCGGACGCGGGCCGCCTCGATCTCGGCCGCCAGCGGTCGCCACCCGACGCCGACGCTGCGCACGGTGGCGTCGCGCCGGTAGCCCGACAGCCAGCCGGTGTTGGCCTGCACGATCAGCGCCACGAACATCACGATGCCGGCAGGCAACGCCCAGCGCAGGCAGAAGGTCGCGGTGCGCTGCTCGCGCGGTTGCCAGGCGACGAGATGCGCAGCAGCAGCCGCAGCCACGACGAAGGCCGGATAGATCGGCGCGAACCAGTTGGCTTCGACCCGGGCATGCAGCCCGTGCCAGAAGAAATAGGCCACGATGACCCACACCATGACCTCGACCAGCACGCGCGAGGCCGCCTCGCCTGCCCTGCGCCGCGCCAGCGCGTAGAGGCCCATCACGCCGAGGATGAAGACGAGCGGTGTGGCGAACACGAACTGGGTGGGAACGAGCTCGGCGATGTAGACCGGCCGGAAGTCCTCGATCCTGGCGCGGCCGAGCTGCTTGATGAACGACACCCATTGGTGATCGGCATTCCAGAGGATGACGGGCGAGAAGATCGCGAATGCCACAAGGCCGCCAAGATAGGGCCAGGGCGACACCAGCCAGGGACGCATCTTCGGCACGGCGAGCAGCCAGATCAGGATCGCGGCGCCGAAGAACATCGCGGTGTATTTCGACAGCAGCGCCGCACCGACCGCGGCGCCGACGCCGAGCCACCAGACGCCCCTGCCCGTCTCCAGAACCTTGGCGCAGAACAACAGCACGAAGCTCGAGGCCACCAGCAGCGGCGCATCGGGCGTCACGATCAGCGTGCCCACGGCGGCCATCAGCGTGACGTTGAGCAGCAGCGCCGCAGTCGCCGCCACGCGTACGCGGCCGAACAGGATCTCGGCTGCGCGATAGACTGCGTAGCTCATGGGAAGGCCGAGCAGGATCGAGACGACGCGGACGCCGAACTCGGTGTCGCCGGCGATCATCGTGCCCAGACGGATCACGACCGCGACCATCGGCGGATGATCGTAATAGCCGCCGGCGAGATGCTTCGACCACATCCAATAATAGGCTTCGTCGAAGGTGATCGGCGTGACCGCGGAGGCGATCAGCCTGACAACGACGAGGCCGGCGATGGTCAGCCAGACATTGCGGACCAGCCGGGCGTCGTCGGCGCCTGCCGCAGGGATCATCGCTTGCGCCAGACGAACAATCCGGAGATCGCGTAGTTCCAGACCACGCCCATCAGCGCGCCGGCGGCGCCCGCCAGCCACCAGATCGGCTCCTGATCGTAGACCGAGAAGGCGACACCGACATTGGCGAGGAGGCCGACCGAGCAGACCAGATAGAACGCGAGCAGGCCGCGCAGAATGGCAAAGCCCTTCAGCCGCTGGTCGCGATAGGTGAGGAAGTTGTTGAGGATGAAGTTCGAGGTCATCGCGATGAAGGCGCCGAGCGCCTGCGCTTCCGCGAACGGCATGTCGAACAGATTGAGACCGAGAAAGAGCGTGGCCAGATGCACGAACAGGCCGATGCCACCGACCATCGCAAACATCAGGAAGCGCAGCGACACCACGTCGTTGGTCATCTTGGCCAGCACGAGGCCGAGGAAATCGAGCGCCACCATCGAGTCGAGCTTGCTCTCGCCATGCAGGCGCGAGCCGAACGTGTAGGGCACCTCGACCGTGCGCAGCCCGCCCTCGGCGCTGGCGATGATGTCGAGCAGGATCTTGAATCCCTGCGTCGACAGTTTTGGCGCGATCTGTTCGAAGCGGTCGCGGCGGATCATGAAGAAGCCGCTCATGGGGTCGTTGACCTCGACCTTGAGCGCGCGGCGCGCGATCTCGGTGGCGAAGGCGCTCGCTCCCGCACGCTTGGTGTCGAAGCTCGCGGCGCTGCCGCCCTCGATGTAGCGGCTGCCGACGACGAGTTCGGCAGCCCCGCTCTGCAGCAGCGACAGCATCTTCGGCAGCTGGGTCTCGTCATGCTGCAGGTCGGCGTCGATCACGGCCGCAAACGGTGCGCTGGCGGCCAGGATGCCCTCGATACAGGCGCCGGACAGGCCGCGGCGGCCGATGCGACGGATGCAACGGACGCGGCTGTCGTTGCGCGACAATTCGCGCACCACCTGCCAGGTCCCATCCGGGGAATTGTCGTCGACGAACACGACCTCCCACGGCACGTCCTTGAACGCCGCCTCCAGCCGCCGGTACAGCGTGGTGACATTGTCGCGCTCGTTGAAGGTCGGGACGACGACCGAAACGATCGGAATATCAGCGGTTTGCAGGGGCACTGGCGGGGCCGGTCGGATGGCTTCGTTCATGGTGCGGATGCGTATATCTGCCGCATCCCGCACTGCCAAGCGCGGCAACCGGGGATGGTGCAAAAAGCCCTGCCTGTGGTGCCGCGGCGCATCGCCTCAAACGACGAGGCCCAAAATGCCAACGACCACAAACAAAGGGCGCGCGTACATCCGGCGCAACCGCTCTGCCGTGGTCGTCTCGGTGCCGGAGCCCTGAGAGCTCGACGACGCCATCTTCACCTAGATGGGGTGTCCTTGCCGGAATGCAAGGGCCATCAAGCCCGTAGCCCGGATGAGCGAAGCGACATCCGGGGCCCACCAGCTGCGTGTGAGAACCCGGATGTCGCTTCGCTCATCCGGGCTACGGCAGACTTGCCCTAGTTCGGAACCTCACGGACCACAGGCCCGCGCACGGCCGGCGCCACGGGCACCGTCTGGACCTGCGTCGGCGGCACATCGACGCGGGCCGGCTGCATCGGGCGGGCCATCGGCCCGACTGGAACGTAATAGAAGGCAGCCGCAAGCACGGCGGCCGCGACGACCGCGCCCAGGAGGCCGCCGACCGATTCTGCTCTCATGTGCATATCTCCCCTTCCCGCCCCGTGCCCTGGATACACGAGGCGCCGGGCGGCTGGAAGAGCCGCCGCGCCACCGCACCGAACTGGCCAGAACCGCCGCAGTTGACTACTGTCCCTACCTCAACACCCCTCCCCATCGGCAACGGAACAACTCCGTGAGCAAAGCTCCTGCACGCGCTTCGCAATCCAAGAGCCACATCTACATCGGCATCGGCGGCTGGACCTTCGCGCCGTGGCGCGGCGTGTTCTATCCGGACAAGCTGCCGCAGTCGAAGGAGCTCGAATACGCGGCCTCCAAGCTGACCTCGATCGAGATCAACGGCACCTATTACGGCTCGCAGAAACCGGAAAGCTTCCGCAAATGGGCGCGCGAGGTGCCCGACGGCTTCATCTTCTCGCTGAAAGGGCCGCGCTTCGCGACCAACCGCCGCGTGCTCGCCGAGGCGGGCGATTCCGTGAAGCGCTTCTACGACACCGGCGTGCTCGAGCTCGGCGACCGGCTCGGACCGGTGCTGTGGCAGTTCGCGCCGACCAAAAAATTCGACGAGGCCGATTTCGGCAAGTTCCTCGAACTCCTGCCGCGCGAGATCGACGGCCGCAAGCTGCGCCACGTCGTCGAGGTCAGGCACGACAGTTTCTGCGTGCCCGGCTTCGTCGCGCTGCTGCGCGAGTTCGCGACGCCGGTGGTGTACGCCGAGCACGGCAAATATCCGGCGATTGCCGACGTCGCCGCCGACTTCGTCTATGCCCGACTGCAGAAGGGCAATGACGAGCTTGCGACCTGCTATCCGCCGAAGCAGCTCGATGCCTGGGCGAAGCGGCTGCAGCTCTGGGCCGGCGGTGGCGAGCCGGACGATCTGCCCCGGGTCGACGACAAGGCGCCCAAGAAGACGCCGCGCGACGTGTTCGCCTATGTCATCCACGAGGGCAAGGTGCGCGCGCCTGCCGGTGCGATGGAATTGATCGAGCGGGTGAGCTGAAGCACGAGGCGCATATGGCCAAGACCAAGACGCTGTTCACCATCGGCTACGAGCAGACGCCGGCCAAGGCGGTACTGGACGAGTTGCAGTCCGCCGGTGTCAAGCTGCTGGTCGACGTGCGCGCGGTGGCGGCGTCGCGCCGGCCGGGCTTCTCCAAGAGCCAGCTCGCCGCGGGGCTCGACGAGCGCGGCATCGGCTATGTGCATCTGCGCGGGCTCGGCACGCCGAAGGAAGGCCGCGAAGCCGCGCGCAGCGGCCATTACGACACGCTCCACAAGATCTACAACGCGCATCTGAAGACGCCGCAGGCGAAGGAGCAGATGGACGAGCTGGAGTCACTGGTGAAGAGCGCGGGTCCCGTGTGCCTGCTCTGCTACGAGCGCGACCACGCCCATTGCCACCGGCAATGGATCGCCGAGATCATCGAGGACCGCGACCAGGTCAAGGTGAAGAACCTGGTCGCACCGCAGACTTGAGCCGTTACTCCGCGACGCAGGTGAAGGACGACGCCTGCTCGACGTCGCCGCTGGTGTACTTCGCGAATTTCGGCCACGGGCACAGCGGCCGCGTGCGCTGCGCGCTCCAGCTCGATGGGACCTCCTTGTTGGCCGCATTGACCGAGGCCGTGATCGCCTCGGGCGCCTTGCCCTTTTCGACCCAGTCCATCAGCGCGCCCAGCGCATCGAACTTCTCCAGGGTGACGCCGCCGCCGCAATGGGTCTCGCCGGGCAGCGCGAACAGGCGGGCGAACGTATCGGCCTTGCCCTGCACGTTGGCATCGAGCTTCTCGTACCAGCGGATGGTATCGTTGATCGAGAACACCGGATCCGCCTGGCCGTGATAGATCAGCATCTTGCGGGCGCCGCTCTGGAATGCCGGCAGGGTCGGATTGTCGACCGCGGGCGGCGCCATGAAGTCCATCGCGGACTCCGTGAACGGGCCGTCCTTCGCGTAGATCTTCGGCGCATCCTTGTCGAAGTCAAAAGCCTGCAGCTTCTCGACGAGCTTGTCGGGCGAGCCTTCGATCTCGACCGGCGGGGTCGAGAAGATGTAGTTCAGCGACGCGCCGCCCATGGTGGCGATGATCGGAAAATTATTCCACGGCGCCACCGGGCTTTCGACCTTCCAGGCACGCCAATTGCCGGTGCCGACGCCGCCGTCGACCGGCCAATCGGAATACAACTGCTCGCCCTTCGAATTGTGCGGCCCGGCGAAGCTCTTCTTCAGCGCATCGACCTTGGCAGCCGGCAGGCAGGCCTCGGTCGCGCCTGCTGCGCAGCGCAGGCTGTCAAAATCGAAGGCCTTCTGGCAGGCCTTGAGGTTCGTCGTCAGACCGTCCTTGGCGCCGTCGAGCCCGTCGCAGACCTCGGTGATCTTCGACGAGATCAGCTTGGCGTCCTCGCGGGTGATCGACTTGCGGATGTCGGCATCGGCCTTTGTCAGCGCCTGCACGTCCCAGGCGTGCTGGACCGCGGCGCGCGGCAGGTTGAAGCCGGGATTTCCGACCAGGAAGCCGTCATATTGCTCGGGCATGCGCTCGGCCGCGACCATGGTGTGGCGTCCGCCATTGGAGCAGCCGGCGATGTAGGAGTAGTCGGGCTTCTTGCCATAATGCGCAGAGATGATCGCCTTCGCGATCGGCGCCAGCGTCGTGTCCGCCGAATAGCCATAGTCGCGCCGCGCCTGCGGATCGAGCCCGAACGCCGAGCCGGCCGCGAGCCCACGCGGCTTGTTGGCGGGATCGTTGCCGGAGTGACCGCTATCCGATGACAGCACGGCAAAGCCGCGCGCCAGCGGCGTCACGCCGCCACTGACGAGACCATCGGCCTTGTCGCCGAGCGCGGGCACCACGACGCCGTCATTGCCGCCATTGACCTGGTGCAGGAAGCGGCCGTTCCAGGTCTCCGGCAGGCGGATCTCGAACTGGATCGCATAGGCATGGCCGTCGACGCCGGTGCGCTCATTGACCTTGCCGGAGACGATGCAATGCCGCGGCAGGCCATCTGCGGCCTCCTGCAGCTTCGATCCGGTCAAGGTCAGTCCCGCGACCTTCAGCGCCTCCGCCGTCACCTTGCTGCAGCCGGCCTCCTCGGCTCGCGCAGCGCTCGCTGCGCCGACAAGGCCGAGCCCGGCCAATACCAACGCCCCGGTTCGGATCATGCATTCCCCCTGACTGTCCTGTTCGTTGGCGGGCAGTTAAACGCGGAGACCCTGCAATGTAAATCGCCGACATCGCGCACCACGCTGCTCGCTCTATTGCAATTGCCACACCTCGAACGGCCGGTCATAGCCCCGTACCGAAACTTCGCCGTGAAAGACCGCGTCACTCGCGCCGTCTCCAGCCGCTTGCCGCACCTCGGACGAGATCAGCAGTTGCGAATCGAGCTCCTTGTTCAGCGCTTCCAGGCGCGAGGCGAAATTCACGGTGTCGCCGATCACGGTGTACTCCTTGCGCCGGGGCGAGCCGATGCTGCCGGCCACCACTTCGCCGAGATGGATGCCGATCCCGATCCGCAACGGCCAGGACGACGCCGCGTTCACACGCCCCATCGCCGCCACCATTTCACGCGCGGCTTCGACCGCCTGCGCGGCTGCATCTCGCGACTCGAACGGCGCTCCGAACAGCGCCAGGAAGCCGTCGCCGAGGAATTTGTTGACGATGCCGCCATGGCGCTCGAGGATCTCGACGAGCACGGCAAACGCGCCGTCCAGACGATCGACGACCTCCTGCGGCGTCTTCGCACGCGATGCTGCGGTGAAACCTCTGAAGTCGACGAACATCACGGCGACCTCGCGGATGTCGCGCGCCTCCGCCGTACCCTCTTTCATCAGACGTTCGACGACCTGCGGCGAAACGTGCTGACCGAACAGATCGGTCACGCGGTCGCGCGCCGATGCGGCCTCGATGCTCGCTGCGAACTGCCGTCGCAGCTGCACGCTGACGGCACCGGCCAGGAGGCCGCACAGCAGGATGATGAAGCTGCGCTCACCGTGATAGTAGATCTCGGGATTCTGGCTGACATCGATGGACGGTCGATCGAGCAGCGCGACCGTCAGCAATTCCGCTGCGGCAACCAGGCCGGTGAAGCTCGACAACCAGAAATCGAGACGAAGCGTCGAGAGAATGATGAAGATGAAGTAGACCAGAGGCGCGCCGAATCCGAGTGCCCTGTCCGCGCCGATGCCTTCGATCTGCAGCATGAGCACGAGCGTGGGCAGCGACGTCTCGACCAGGGCGCTGACGTAGCGCCAGATCACCGGCACGTCCCGGCCGTGGCGAATGTCCGCCTTGATCCTGAAGAGGATGAGAGTCTCAAAGCTGATGAATGCAGCGATGATCGCGTAGACGTAGAGGACCCCGACCCGGCTCGGCCAGATCCACTCCGAGATTCTCGGCTCGAAGATCTCGACGAACATCGAGATGACGAGGAACAGTCCCGCCGTGGCGATCAGCGCTTTCACCCGCAGCAGCTCGGTGTGCAACGTCTGACGCATGAGCGCCCGGTTGAACTCCGCCGACGCCCCCGCCGGCGCATCGCTCGCCTTTCCGATTTTCGAGACCTGCATCCTGCCCCAGCCGCCTCTGTGCCCGGCTGCCATTCTGCCTCAATCGAGGGTGCGACGAAAGCGCAACACGGCGACCGTCATGGCGAACAGCATCAGGCCGAACAAGGCGATCGTATCATACTGCAGGTTCTGAAGCGTCGAGCCTTTGAGCATGATGGCACGGACGATCCGCAGATAGTGCGTGAGCGGCAGGCATTCGCCGACAATTTGCGCCCATTGCGGCATACCGAGAAACGGGAACATGAAACCGGACAGCAGGATGCTGGGCAGGAAGAACATCATCGACAGTTGCATCGCCTGCAACTGATTCTGCGCCAAGGTCGAGAAAGTGTAGCCGATCGAGAGGTTGGCGGCGATGAACAAGGTCGACAGCAGCGCCAGCAGCAACAGGCTGCCGAAGATGGGCACGCCGAACAGGAGCACGCCGATGCCGATGATGATGGACGCCTGCAGGAAGCCGACCATCACGTATGGAATGATCTTGCCGAGCATGACCTCGACCGGCGTGATCGGCATCGACAGCAGGCTTTCCATCGTGCCGCGCTCGATCTCGCGCGTCACCGAGAGCGCCGTGAAGATCAACATCGTCATGGTCAGGATGGTCCCGACGAGGCCGGGCACGATATTGAGGCGCGACGATGCCGCCGGATTGTAGCGGGCGTGAGCCCTGATCTCGAACGGCGCGGCGACCGGATCGCCGGTGTAGAGATCATGCGCGAGCGCCGTCTGCACGATCATGCCGAGCGACGACAACGCCGAGGACGCAGCCACCGGGTCGGTCGCGTCGGCCGCCACGAGCAGCGCCGGACGATCGCCGCGGCGGACCCCGCGCTCGAAGCCGCGCGGGATCTCGACGCCGAACAGAACCTTGCCGGAGAGAAGCAGGTCGTCGAACTCGGCGACGTCTTTGACTTCGCGGGTGAAGCGGAAATAAGCCGTGTTCTCCATCGCCTTCAGGATCGAGCGGCCGAGATCGCTGTCCTCCTGCAGCAGCACCGCCGCCGGCAGATGATGCGGCGTGGTGTTGATGGCATAGCCGAACAGCATCAGCTGCATCACCGGGAGCATCACGATCATCGCGAACGACACCCGGTCGCGCTTGAGCTGAATGAACTCCTTGACCAGCATCGCATAGGTCCGGCGCCAGAAGCCGAACCGCGGCTCCGACGTCGCGTGATGGCGGGCGGGTGCGTCGCTCATTGGAAGTTGTCCCGGGAGCGGTTCATCAGATCGATGAAGACGTCCTCGAGCGACGGCGCGGCAGGCTGCCAGTGCAGCCCGTCCTTGTTGCGCCATGGCGCGATCGAGGACTCCAAGGCCGTGCGGTCGCGGCCCGACACGTGGAGGCTGGTGCCGAACGGCGCCACCATGTCGACGCCCGGCTTGCCGGCAAGATCGGCCGTGAGCTCGCGCAGATCATCGCCGCTGACCGTGTATGTCGTCAGCTCGGATTGCGCGATCACCTCGGAAACGGTGCCGTGCGCCAGCAGATGACCATAGGCGATGTAGGCGATCTCGTGACAGCGCTCGGCCTCGTCCATGTAGTGGGTCGAGACCAGCACGGTCAGCCCTTCGCCCGCGAGCGCATGGATCTCGTTCCAGAAGTCGCGCCGGGCCTTGGGATCGACGCCGGCGGTGGGCTCGTCGAGCAGCAGCAGTTGCGGATTGGGCAGGGTGCAGGCGCCGAGCGCCAGCCGCTGCTTCCAGCCGCCGGACAATTCGCCGGCCAGTTGCCGCTCGCGCCCGGCGAGGCCGAGCCGCTGGACCATGTCGCGCGCGGAGCCTTGGGGATCAGGCATGCCGTAGAGCCTCGCGACGAATTCGAGATTCTCGCGCACCGACAGGTCCTGATAGAGGCTGAAGCGCTGCGTCATGTAGCCGACCCGGCGCTTGATCTTGTCGGCATCGCGGCGGATGTCGAAGCCGAGGCAGGTGCCCTCGCCGCCATCCGGCGTCAGCAGGCCGCAAAGCATGCGGATCGTCGTCGTCTTGCCCGAGCCGTTCGGACCGAGGAAGCCGTAGATCGAGCCGCGTCGCACCTGCATCGACAGATCATGCACCACCTCGCGTCCGCCAAAGGACTTGCTCAGCCCCTTGACCTCGATCGCGATCTCGGCCGGCGTCGCCCCGGTCATTGCTTGTCCGCCACCGGAGTCTTGGCATTTGGATAGATGCTGACCGGCTGGCCCACGCGCAGCGCATCCGGCCGCGACGGCCGTGCCTGGATCAGGTAGACGAGCTTGTTGCGCTCATCGAGGCTGTAGATGACCGGCGGCGTGTACTCCGCCGTCGTCGCCAGGAAATAGACCCGCGCGGTGAGATCGGCGGCGCAATTGTCGCAGGTGACGCGGACCTCGTCTCCAACGGTGAATTTCGGCAGATCCGGCTCCGACACGTAGAAGCGCAGCTTCATGTTGCCGGGCGGCATGATCGACAGCACCGGCCGTTGCGCCGCCACCATCTCGCCCTCACGGAAGTAGATCTGCTGAATCGTGCCGGCGACCGGCGCGATGCCTCTGCGCCGTGCCAGACGGGTCTGCGAGGTCACGAGATGGGCCTCGGCCACGCGCAACGCCGAAACGGCCGAGTCGAGCGTCGCCTGCGTCCCAGCGCCGGTCTTGCTCAGGGCCGCGGCACGGTCATAGGTCTGCTGCGCATTGGCGAGCGTCGCCTTGGTCTGGTTGAGATCGGCCTGCTGCAGATCGTCGTCGACCGAATAGAGGGGGTCGCCGACCTTGACCACGTCGCCCTCATGCACGTTCAGCTTCGTGATCCGCCCCGCTTCATCGGGACTGACGAAGATCATGTCTGCCTCGACCCAGCCCTGATAGCCGGGATCGGGCGTCTCCTTGCAGCCGTTGAAGCTGAAGGCCGTGACGAGCACGGCAAGGCAATGCAGCAGGCTCATGTCGGCCTCCTCGGCCCGAAGATCAGATCGAGATGCGCCTGCAGCATCGCTTCCGCGTCGAGCGGCGCATGGCGCTCGAACAGGCTCTTCCAGAGCACGGCGACCATCATCGGTGCGATCATCAGTTGCGGATATTGCGCCAGCTTGGGTTCGCGGATTTCGCCGCGCGTGATCGCAAGCTGGATTAGCGCGCGCATGGCGGCGAGACCGCGGGAGACGACCTCACGGTAGTAGAAATCGGCAATCGCCGGGAAGCGCGGGCCCTCCGCGATAATGAGCCGGACGAGATCGCCGCGCCTTGTGCCGGCGACCTCCTGCAGGAACATGCGCGCCAAAGCCTCAACCATGTCGCGCACCGAGCCGCCTGCCGGTAGCGGTGCGGCCAGACGGCCGACGAAGGGCACGATCGCGGTGCGGATCAATTCCTCGAACATCGATTCCTTGTCCTTGAAGTGCAGGTAGATCGTCCCCTTGGCGACGCCGGCGCGCTTGGCAATGTCGTCGAGTCGGGTCGCGGCAAAGCCGCGGGCAATGAACTCGTCCATCGCGGCCTGCACGATCGCCACCCGGCGCTCGGCGGCGCGATCAGCTCTGCGCGAGGCGGCGGCGGGACTCGCCGCACGCGACTTGCGCTTGTTGGAGGTGATGGAACCGGACATGGAGTATACAATGACTGACTAGTCAGTCATTGTCAAGATGCCCGGGAGCCCAGATGAGCGCAGGCCAGCGTCCGACGGGCGCAGGCAGAGGCGACAGGTAGGGTCTCACGCGTTGTCTCGGTGAACCCGAATGTCGCTACTCTCATCCGGGCTACGCGTCGTCCCGGTGTCAGCTCAAATCCAGGAGGTGCTCTCGTAGCCCGCATGAGCCGACGCCTAAGCCCAACGGGCGCAGGCGGAGGCGACATGGGGGGTCTCAGGCGTTGCCACGGTGAACCCGGATGTCGCTGCGCTCATCCGGGCTACGCAGCGTCCGCGGCTCAGGTGAAGTCGAGCACCACGCGGCCGTCGATCTTGCCGGCCTTCATGCGGTCGAAGATCGCGTTGATCTCCGACAGCGGCGCGGTGGTGACCTCGGCGCCCACCTTGCCCTCGGTGGCGAAGGCGATGGCCTCGTCGAGATCGCGCCGCGTGCCGACGATCGAGCCGCGCACCGTGATGCGCTTCAACACGACGTCGAAAATGGGCGTCGGGAATTCGCCCGGAGGCAGGCCGACCAGGCTCACCGTCCCCTTGCGGCGGACCATCTTGAGCGCCTGCGCAAAGGCCGGCGTCGACACTGCGGTGACCAGGACGCCATGGGCCCCTCCCCCGGTGATCTGGATCACCCGCTCCACGGCATCCTTGTCGAGCGCGTTGACGGCATGCTCGGCGCCCGCCTCCATCGCCAGCTTCAATTTGTCATCGGCGATGTCGACACCGATCGCCTTCAGTCCCATCGCCTTCGCATACTGGATCGCGACATGGCCGAGACCACCGACGCCGAAGATGACCACCCATTCGCCCGGTCGCGCGTCGGTCTCTTTCAGGCCCTTGTAGGTCGTGACACCGGCGCACAGGATCGGAGCGATCTTCGCAAAGTTCACGTTGGCCGGCAGGCGCGCCGCGAAAGCCGCTGATGCGATGACGTATTCCGCGAAACCGCCATTCACGCTGTAGCCGGTGTTGTGCTGATGCTCGCACAGGGTTTCCCAGCCGGTCTCGCAATATTCGCATCGCAGGCAGGCATCGTGCAGCCACGCCACCCCAACGGCGTCGCCGACCTTGAAATCGGCGACGTCAGGTCCGAGCGCGGCAACGATGCCGGCCGCCTCGTGGCCCGGAATGAACGGCGGCACCGGCTTCACCGGCCAGTCGCCGGAGGCGGCGTGAAGGTCGGTATGACAGACGCCGCACGCCTTCAGCTTGACGAGTAGCTCGCCCGGCCCCGGCACAGGCACCGGCACGTCCTCGATGACCAGCGGCTTGCCGAAGGCTTTGACGATGGCGGCTTTCATGGTCTGCATCAGTCTGCTCCTCATGTTGGGGCGCAAACTAACGAGAGCCGCGACGTTGGGTCTTGATCGGCGTCAAACCCCGCTGCTGCTTTGATGCGCAGCATGTAACAGTTTCATGACGACATGGACGGCCGCGCGGCGCACGATCTCATGCATGAAACTTCAGACCGTCGACGATCTTGTCCACCACCTTGCGTTCGGCACGGAGCGCCAATCCCACCAGGTTGAGATCAGTCCGAGCGACGGCCTTCACCGCCGCACGGTTGGCTTCGTCATGCGTGGTCTTGAACATGTCCTCGGTATAGAGCGCCGGCTTCACACTGCGCGACAATGCGCGATCCAAAGCACGCGCCAGCGCTGCAGGATCCGGGGCGGCGTAGATCAGGATGGGCTGGCCGATCAGCGCGTGATAGGGCGTCGACGATCCATCCTCATAGGGCGCGCCGATGCAGTCGGGAAAGGCGGCGGCGATGCCGCTGGCGAGAAACGCCGCCACGTTCAGCTTCTGCCAGGCTTCGAGATCGTTACGGATGATCAGCGCGATCTTGGTGTCGAATTGCATGTCACTTCCACGGTCCGATGTCCACGAGCGCTCAGAATAGCGGAGCCGTCTCGCGCGTGAAGCATCGAAATTGAAAGCGCGTGCCGCAGAACCCGACGGATGAGTCCATTGGGACTTGAGCCTGGATCAGCCCTTGGCGTCGCAGACCCAGGCGCGGATGACGCATTCCTTGCCGCCATATTTGTAGCATTCGCGCGTTGCGTCGTTGAGCGAGGCCGAGATCTTCGGCCTCACGGCATAGCCGTGCGGACCGCAGGGATTGGTGAGGTCGACGGCGAACGCGGCACAGGCCTTCTTCATCGTCACGGCGGTGCATTCGCCCTTGCACTGCTTCAGCGCGGCCGCCTTGGCGAGATGCTCCGCGGGATAGTCGAACGCCTGACCATAGGCGGCGCACTGGCCGATGGCGAAGGCGCCGGCGGCATGCGCCGGGCTGATGGCGCCGTAGGTCGCAACGCGCGCAGCGCCGACGAGCACGGTCAATCCAAGTGCAAATGGCGCGAACCGTCGCGCGGTCGTGGAAATGATCACCTTTTCCTCCCCCGAGGCCCAATGTCGGCAAATCTAGCCGGGGGTCGTTGAAACTTGGTGAACGAGAGGTTGCGAGGGAGAGATCGTAGCCCGCATGAGCGCAGCGATATGCGGGGTCTCACGCACAGCCTCGATAACCCGCACGTCGCTTGCGCTCATGCGGGCTACGGGCTCACCCGCGCCGCGCGGCTTCCAGCGCCTGCGGGGTGTCGATGTCGAGGAAGGCGCCGTTGCCGTCGACGGGCACCTCGGCGACGGCCTCGGTGTGCTTGGCGATCAGGTGCCGCGCGCCGACGTCGCCATCGAGCGTCATCAGCTCGGCGAAGAAGCGGCGTGACCACAGCACGGGATTGCCGCGGCGCCCCTCGGACACGGGCACGACGATCAAATTGCCGCGATCGGGCGCGAAGGCGCCGATCAGGCGGTCGAGCAGATCGGACGAGACCATCGGCATGTCGCCGAGACAGACCACGGCGCCATCGACACCCTCGGGCACCGCGCCGATGCCGGCCTTGACGGAGCTGGCGAGGCCACCGGCAAAATCAGGATTGCGGACGAAGCGGACGTCGAGGTCGGACAGCGCCTGCTCGACCAGCTCGGCCTGATGGCCGGTCACGACGATGACCTCGCGTGCCCTCGACGCCAGCGCCTGCTCGGTGACGATCCGCACCAGCTTCTTGCCGTCGAGCTCGGCGAGCAGCTTGTTCGGCCCGCCCATGCGCGTCGAGCGTCCGGCGGCGAGCACGACCGCGGCGACCTTGCGCTCGCCGTCGGCCTCCTCCGGCTTGGCGCGCGGCTGCGGCCGGGTCACGATCTCCATCAGGAGTCCTCCGACGCCCATCGCGGTCAGCTCGCTGCGGGTGACCTTGATGCCGGCGAGCAGCCGCATCAGCACCCAGTCGAAGCCGTTCTCGGCCGGCGAACGCGCACAGCCGGGCGCGCCGAGCACCGGCACACCGCCGGCGCTGCCGATCAGCAGCAGATTGCCGGGATCGACCGGCATGCCGAAATGCGCGATGGCGCCGCCGATGCCGGTGATCGCGGCCGGGATCACGTCGCGGCGATCGGCGATCGCCGACGCGCCGAACACGATCACGAGCTCTGCGCCGAGACCCAGAAGTTCTTTGATCGCCACGGCCAGCGCGGCCTGCTCATGCGGCACGCGGCGCTCGGCGATGATCGCAGCCCCCGCCGGCGCGAGACGCTCGGCCGTGACCCGCAGCGTCTTGTCGATCACCTTGGGTGCGAGCCCCGGAAGAATGGTCGAGACCACGCCGACGCGCTTGACGACATAGGGCGCAATGCTGAGCGCGCCCTTGCCCGCCGCCGCCACCGCAGCATCGCGCAGGCGGCCTTCGACGCCGAACGGGATCAGCTTGACGGTGCCGACCATCTCGCCTTCGACCACCGGCTTGAAGGCCGGCAAGGTCGCGAAGGTGATGGCCTCGTCGACGCCGTTGATGCGCTCGACAGCGGCGCGGTCGATCACCAGCACGCCGGCCTGCGCCGCGAACAGATTGGCGCGCCCGGTGAAGGCGCGATCGACATGAATGCCCTCGCCGGCCACCACCTTGGCAACGTCAGCGGCCGCCTCGTCCTCCGAGACGTCGCCGTCCTCGAGCCGGACGACGACGATCTCCTTGACGCCTTCCCTGGCCAGCGCGTCGACCTCGGCGGCCCCGATCAACGTGCCCTTCTTGAGCACCAGCGATCCCTTGCGCAGGGTGTGCACGGTCACCCCGCCGATCGCCTCCGTCGGACTGGCAGGACCGAACTTCATGCCGCCTGCTCTTTTTCCTTGGCCGGCAGCCGCAAGGTCGCGGTGATCTGCGCCATGATGGAGACGGCGATCTCCGACGGCGACACCGCGCCGATGGCAAGCCCGATCGGCGCATGAATGCGGGCGATGTCGGCATCGCTCGCACCCTGCGCGCGCAGGCGATCGCCGCGCTTGGCATGCGTCTTCCGCGAGCCGAGCGCGCCGATATAGAAGCAGTCGCGCGCGAACGCGTGCAGCAGCGCCGGATCGTCGATCTTCGGATCATGCGTCAGCGCGACGAACGCCGTGTAGTGATCGACGTTGAGCGGCGGCAGCGCCACGTCAGGCCATTCGGCGATCAGCGGCACGTCGGGGAAGCGCTCCGGGCTGGCAAAGGCCGTGCGCGGATCGATGACCGTCACGTCGTAACCGAGCGACTTGGCGATCGGCGCCAGCGCCTGGCTGATATGGACGGCGCCGATGATGACGAGACGCGCGGTTGGGGCGTAGACATTGAGGAACAGCCGCTTGCCCGCGGCCTCGACCATGCCGCTCTTGCCCATGCGCAGATGCGTCGTCAGCTCATTGCTCAGCGGGTCCGTGCCGATGGCGGCGGCCTTGACCAGGCGCTGCTCGCCGGAGGCGACGTCGGTGACGAGAATGGCCGGGCGGCGTGCGGCGCGCTCGGCATTGAGTTCGGCGAGCGTGGCAAGCTGCATCGGTCAGCCCACCTTCTCGACGAACACGCGGATGGTGCCGCCACAGGACAGCCCGACGTTCCAGGCGGTCTCGTCGGCGACGCCGAACTCCAGCATCTTGGGCTGGCCGCTGGTGATCACGTCGAGCGCCTCGGTGACGACGGCGCCCTCGACGCAGCCGCCGGACACCGAGCCGAGGAACGTGCCCTCGTCGTTGATGACGAGGTTGGAGCCGACCGGACGCGGCGCCGAGCCCCAGGTCTCGACCACGGTGGCCAGTGCCACGCCGTGACCTGTCTTGTGCCAGTCCTCGGCGGCCCTGAGGATGTCTTCGTCGCGATTGAGCATGGCTGTCTCCTTCGAGCTGATCAGGCGGCGGGCCGGATTGCACTGCGATGATGCGGCGGCAATTGCGACGACAGCGCCGAGATCAGCGTCTCGATCGACGTCAAGTTATGTACCGGGCGGAATTCGTCAACGTGGGGCAGCATGGTTTTGATGCCCTGTGCCTTGGCCTCGAAGCCGGAATAGCGCAGCAGCGGGTTCAACCAGATCAGGCGGCGGCAGGAGCGGTGCAGCCGGTCCATCTCGAAGGCGAGCTTGCTGTCGGCCTCGCGCTCCAGCCCGTCGGAGATCAGCAGCACGATCGCGCCCTGCCCGAGCACGCGCCGCGCCCACAGCTTGTTGAAAGTCTGCAGCGAGGTCGCAATCCTTGTGCCGCCGGCCCAGTCCTCGACATTGGCCGAGCAGCTCGCCAGCGCCTCGTCGGGATCGCGCTGGCGCAGCGCCCGGGTCACGTTGGTCAGCCGCGTGCCGAACAGGAACACCGAAACGCGCTTGCGCGCATCGGTGATCGCGTGGAGGAAATGCAGGAACAGGCGGGTGTACTCGCTCATCGATCCGGAGATGTCGAGCAGCGCCACGATCGGCGCCGGCTTTTCCAGCCGCCCCAGGCGATGGAAGTTGATGATCTCGCCTTCGGTGCGCAGCGCCTGGCGCAGCGTCTTGCGCATGTCGATGCGGTGGCCGCGCGGGTCCGTGGTGTGGCGGCGGGTCTTCAGCTCGGCCTGCGGCAGCCGCATCTTGGCAATGGCGCGCGCGACCTCGGCAATTTCAGCCGCGCTCATCTGCGCAAAATCCTTCTTCTGCAGCACCTCGCGGTCGGACACCGACAGCCGCAGATCCTGCTCCTGGGCCTTCGGCTCCTCATGGGTCTGCGGCCGGGCCATCGCCTCCTGGACGCGGCGCGAAGCCGGCGGCGGCTTCTTCTTGGCGTGGTCCGGCAGCGGCACCGAATCGAGCATCGACTTCCATTCCTCGGCGGGACGGAAGAACAGGTCGAAGGCCTGGGCGAAGATCAGCGCATGCTCGTGGCGCTTGACGAAGATCGATTCGAGCGTGGTGAAGACGTCCGCGCGCTTGCCGATGTCGATGACTTCCAGCGCGGTCATGGCATCGATCACGGCGCCCGGACCCACAGGGAGGCCGGCGGCGCGCAAGGCGCGCGCAAAGCCCGCGATGTTGTCGGCGATGCCGCCGGTCGGCGGCGCGAGGTGATTGATGCTGGTGGGCATGGTCTATCCCCTCGTCATTCCGGGTCATGCGAAGCATGAGCCTGGAATCCATAACCACGATCGTGAGTATGGATTCCGGGCTCGCCCTCCGGGCGCCCCGGAATGACGACCTTTGTTGTTGCGCGACCGCGACTCACGTCTCGCTGGTCGCGTCCTTGATCGCCTTCTGCAGCTGATCGCCCTGCATGCGCGTGATGTCGTCCTGGTACTTCAGCAGCGCGCCCAGCGTGTCGCCGACGACTTCCGCATTCAGCGAGCGGGCATCGAGCTCGGTCAGCGCAGTGGCCCAGTCCAAGGTCTCCGCCACGCCCGGCGATTTGTAGAAATCCTGGTCGCGCAAGGCCTGGACGAAGCGCACGATCTGCTGCGACAGCCGCTGCGAGATGCCGGGCAGCCGGGTCTTGACGATCGCGAGCTCGCGTTCGGCGGAGGGATAGTCGACCCAATGATACAGGCAGCGCCGCTTCAGCGCGTCGTGGATCTCGCGGGTCCGGTTCGAGGTGATGATCACGATCGGCGGATGCGGCGCCTTGACGGTGCCGAACTCGGGGATCGTGACCTGGAAGTCGGAGAGGATCTCGAGCAGATAGGCCTCGAACGCCTCGTCGGCGCGGTCGAGCTCGTCGATCAGCAGCACGGGCGCGCCGGCCACGTCCGGCTCGAGCGCCTGCAGCAGCGGGCGCTTGATCAGATAGCGGTCGGCGAAGATGTCCGACGTGAGCTGATCGCGATCGACGTCGCCGCCGGCTTCCGCCAGCCTGATCGCGATCATCTGCGCGGCCGAATTCCACTCGTAGACTGCGGAGGCGACGTCGAGCCCCTCATAGCACTGCAGGCGGATGAGCTTGCGCCCAAGCGCCGCCGACAGCACCTTGGCGATCTCGGTCTTGCCGACGCCGGCCTCGCCCTCGAGAAACAGCGGCCGCCCCATGCGCAGCGACAGGTAGGTCACCGTCGCCAGCGCCCGCTCGGCCAGATAGCCGCGCGAGGACAACAATTCGAGCATCGCATCGACCGATGTCGGCAGCGCTGCAGCACTCACTGGAGGGCTCATGGGCGAGACCGCCTTCCTTGACCGCGGACGCCCGTCACGAAGCCGGAGCCTCGGGCTCCGCAGCACCCTCTGATCCGGACGAGGCCTTGGCCCCGGCGTTCGCCGCATCGACCGCACGCCGCGCGAGCACGCCGATCAGGTGGGCGCGATATTCGGCGCTGCCGTGAATGTCGCTGTTGAGGCCTTCCGCCGACACCGGGATGCCCTCGAGCACCTTCGGCGAGAAGCGCTTCTGCAACGCCTCCTCGAACGCGGTGACGCGGAACACGCCATTGCCGCCGGCGCCGGTCACGGCGACGCGCACGTCCGAAGGACGCCGCGCGACGAACACGCCGACCAGCGCATAGCGCGAGGCCTGGTTGCGGAATTTCACATAGGCCGCCTTCTTCGCCAGCGGGAAGCTCACCTTGGTGATGATCTCGTCCGGCTCCAGCGCGGTCGTGAACAGCCCAAGGAAGAACTCCTCGGCCTTCAGCTTGCGTTTGTTGGTGACGATGGTGGCGCCGAGCGCCAGACATGCCGCCGGATAGTCCGCCGTCGGATCGTTGTTGGCGATCGAACCGCCGATGGTGCCACGGTGACGGACCGCGGGATCGCCGATCAGACCTGCGAGTTCGGCAAGCGCCGGGATCGCCTCGCCCACCGTGGCGGAGTTCGCCACATCGGCGTGACGCGCCATCGCGCCGATCACGAGGTTGCGGCCCTTCACCTCGATCGTGTCCAGCCCCTCGACGTGGGAGAGGTCGACCAGATGCGGCGGGCTAGCGAGCCGCTGCTTCATGACCGGCACCAAGGTGTGGCCGCCCGCGACCAGCTTGGCGTCCTCGTTCTTGGTGAGGAGATTGGCGGCCTGGCGCACGGTGGCCGGCCGATGGTATTTGAATTCGTACATGGGGATTGTCCTGTGCGCGGCGGCGGCTTAGGCGAGGTCCGATTTGGCCATCGCCTTGGCGCCGGCGGCGATCGATTCCACGATGTTCTGATAACCGGTGCAGCGGCAGAGATTGCCCTCCAGCTCCTCGCGGATGGTCTCCTCGCTGAGCTCGTGGCCCTTGCGGTGCACGAGATCGACCGCGGTCATGATCATGCCGGGCGTGCAGAAGCCGCATTGCAGACCGTGATGCTCGCGAAACGCTTCCTGCATCGGATGCAGCGGCGCGCCGTCGGCAGCCAGCCCTTCGATGGTCCGGACCTCATGACCATCGGCCATCACGGCCAATGTCGTGCAGGACTTCACGGCCTTGCCGTCGAGATGGACGACGCAGGCGCCGCATTGCGAGGTGTCGCAGCCGACATGCGTACCGGTGAGGCGCAGATTTTCGCGCAGGAACTGCACGAGCAGCGTCCGCGGGTCGACGTTCGCCGTGACGGGATTACCGTTCACAATCATGGAAATCTTGGCCATTCAGGACTCTCTATTATCCGCTACCACAGCGTTGCACTGCAGCGCAGCCCAGCAAAATCAGTCGAAAACCATCATATGGGCGCTCCCGGCGGCGGGCAACCTCGCCACCGGACGAGCATGGGTCAGTTGCAGTCAGCTTCGATCCATCAACCTTGAACGGCCTCAACCTTGAACGGCTTTGGCGAAGTTCGCGAAGAATTCGTCGGCCAGCTTCTTGGCTGTGCCGTTGATCAGGCGCTGACCGAGCTGCGCCAGCTTGCCGCCGATCTGCGCCTCGACATTGTAGGTCAGCAGGGTGCCGCCGTCCTTCTCCGCCAGCGCGACGACCGCGCCGCCCTTGGCGAATCCCGCGACGCCGCCCTCGCCTTCGCCGGAGATCTTGTAGCCGTTGGGCGGATCGAGATCGCTCAAGGTGACCTTGCCCTTGAAGCGCGCGGAGACCGGTCCGACCTTCATCTTGGCGACGGCACGGAAGCCGCCATCCTCGGTCCTCTCCAGTTCCTCGCAGCCGGGAATGCAGGCCTTGAGCACGTCCGGATCGTTCAGCTTGGCCCAGACCGACTCTCGCGGAGCCGCCAGCTGGACCTCGCCCGTCATCGTCATTGCCATGAGCATCTCCCCCCGATTGGCGCTGTTAGAGGCATTCAAGTAAAGCACTGAACGCCCAAAAGGAAGGGCGGGCAGCGCCCGGAAGCGTTGCAGAAACGCAGGAGCACCGCAGCATTGCGGGCCTCGCGACCTCCTGGTTTTGATTGGCAGACGGCGGCGGCAATGTTTAGTTCGCCATCAAATCCGCACGATTCTCCCCGGTGGCGCTGCCGCCTTCGACGAGGACTCCGCCCATGCCGATGATCGATGCCGACGGCTGTCTGTTGAATGTGACCGTCGAGGGCCGCGACGGCGGGCCGACCCTGATGCTGTCGAACTCGCTCGGCTCGACCTTGCAGATGTGGGAGCCGCAGATGCGCGCTTTCGCGCAGGTGTTTCGCGTCATCCGCTACGACCGGCGCGGCCACGGCAAGTCGCAGGTGCCACCCGGCCCCTATTCGATCGAGCGATTCGGCCGCGATGCGCTGGCGATTCTCGATGACCTGAACATCGAGAAGGTGCACTGGTGCGGCGTGTCGATGGGCGGCATGGTCGGGCAATGGCTCGCGGCCCACGCCCCCGAGCGCGTCGGCAAGCTCGTGCTCGCCAACACCGCCTGCTACTATCCGGATCCCACGATCTGGGATGCGCGCATCAAGGCTGTTCGGGACCATGGCCTCGCCGGCATTGCCGATACCGTGATCGCCGGCTGGCTGACGCAAGAGTTCCGCGATGCCAATCCGGACGTCGCCGACCGCATGAAGGCGATGCTGGTGGCGACGCCGGTCGAGGGCTATCTCGCCTGCTGCGCGGCGCTGCGCGCGCTGGACCTGCGCGAGGATATTCCGGGCATCAAGAGCCCGACGCTGGTCGTTGCCGGCCGCTATGACAAGTCGACGCCGATTGCCATGGCGGAAGCGATTCGCAGCCGGATCCCCGGCGCCAGCATGACCATCGTCGACGCCGCGCACATCTCGAACGTCGAGGCCGCAGGCGCCTTCAACGACGCGGTGCTCGGTTTCCTCACCCAGCGCTGATCGCGCGCCAACCCGCCAAGGTCCGGCGCTCGCACCGGGATGATCAGAACTTCACGCTTGCCGCAGCGCCGGGAGCCGTGGCGGACACCATCGCCTTCGGCTGAACGGATGCGGAGGACGGCGCGGCCTGCATCGCCGGCTTCTCCACCAGCATGACGATGGCCGTGCCGAGCAGCATCAGCAGCTCCGTGGCATGCAGACGCAACGCCTGCGTCTCGCCGACCTTGGCGGCCATGATCATGCTGAAGAAGCAGAGCGCGCTGCCAAGGCCGAGCGCGATCGACAGCGCTTCGACGTAGCCGGCCATCCTTCGCACTCGCGGCACGAGGATCAGCACCAGGAACATCGCGAAGAAGCCTGCGACCGTCAGTCGCGCCAGCGCGAGCAGCCAGGCGGCGCGGACCGTCTCGATTCCCGAGAGGTGCAGATGGTCGCTGATGAACAGCGCGATCGCGATGTTGGGCCGTTCGAACAGCCCCTGGATCGGCGAGACCATGGTGTGGAACGCGATCACCGTCCAGGCGGGGACGAAATAGAGCGCCAGCAGCACACCATTGAAGCAGCTCAGCCGCCAGTTCCTGATCACACAGTTCTTGATCATGTCACGCCCGCCTTTGCATACCGCCCGCCCGTCCGGCGAGTTCAAGACGAGCTAACGCGCGGCAAATGCAGCCGGCAATTTAAACCCTTTGTTTACCTTAACAGGGCGCCCGGAGCCTCAGGGTACCCGTCCCGGACCTGCGGCGGAGGGGCTGCAGAGGGCGCTGATGTGCCCTCCCTCCCCCATCCGGCCGCGATGTCGCACCGCTAGCGCTTCTCCGGGGCCTCCTCCTGCGCCTGCCCACCGGGCGGTCGCCTGCCGCCGCCCCGCTGCTGGATCGGCTTGCCCTGGGTCTGCCCTTGCTGATTCTGCCCCGGGTTCTGATGGCCCTGGTTCTTGTCCGTCAGGCTGCTCATGTGCGTCTCCCGTCAAAGAGGTAACAAGACAACCAACGCGGGAACGGGCTGATGCGCTGCCTGGCATCCCAACCGATCATTCGTGGCAATGGCCCGGCGCAATGGTGGCAACGGAACTTCGCCATCAAACCAGGCGGGATAAGCCCGCAATTGCGGCAGTGCACGCTGTTGCCGCAGCCGGTTCCTACCTGTTAGGTATTGCGCCGCGCATCGCCTTCGGTGCACAGCTGCTCGGCCTCACGAATGAGGTGAGTGCTTGTCCCGCAGGCCCCCGCCGCGTTGCGAACCACTATCGGCAGTCTCACTCTCGGCAGTCTCACTATCGGCAGTCCATGGATTATTTTGCGCAGCAGCTCATCAACGGCCTCGTCCTGGGCTCGATCTACGGCCTGATCGCCATCGGTTATACGATGGTCTATGGCATCGTCGGCATGATCAATTTCGCCCATGGCGACATCTTCATGATCGGCGGATTCATCGCACTGATCTCCTTCCTGATCCTGGTGTCGATGGGCCTGACCGTGGTTCCGGTCATTCTGCTGATCGTGCTCCTGGTCTCGATGGCGATCACGGCGCTCTATGGCTGGACGGTGGAGCGCATTGCCTACCGTCCGCTGCGGCACTCGTTCCGCCTCGCGCCGATGCTGTCGGCCATTGGCATGTCGTTCGTGCTCACCAACTATTCGCAGGTCTCGCAGGGCGCGCGCGTCAAGCCGGTGCCGCCGATCATCACCGGCGGCTACACGCTGCACGAGGGCGCCAGCGGCTTCGTGGTGCAGCTCTCCAACGTCCAGATCGTGGTTGTGATCACCACCATCGTGCTGCTCCTGCTGTTCACCTGGCTGGTGTCGCGCACCCGGCTCGGCCGCGACATGCGCGCCTGCGAGCAGGACCAGACCATGGCGGCGCTGCTCGGCGTCGACGTCGACCGCACCATCTCGATGACCTTCGTGATCGGTGCCGCACTCGCCGCCGTCGCCGGCATGATGTACCTGCTATATTACGGCCTGGTCGATTTCTTCATGGGCTTCGTCGCGGGCATCAAGGCGTTCACGGCGGCGGTGCTCGGCGGCATCGGCTCGCTGCCGGGCGCCATGCTCGGCGGCCTCGCGATCGGGTTGATCGAGACGTTCTGGTCGGCCTATTTCTCGGTGGAGTACAAGGACGTCGCGGCGTTCTCGATCCTCATCGTGGTGCTGATCTTCCTGCCGACCGGCCTGCTCGGCCGGCCGGAAGTTGAAAAAGTCTGACGACGGAGCCCGTGTGAGCGCGTCAATTCCCGCTTCCTCGAAAGGCTCCGAACCGGTCGGAGTCGCATTCATCCTCAGGAAGGCCTTCCTCAGCGCGCTGGTGGCGCTCGGCCTGTTCTCGCTCATGATCGGCATCCGCACCGAAGCGGGCCAGAGCGGCCAGCTCGTCTACTGGACGCGCTTCAACGAACTCGCCGGGCTCGTCTTCGCGGTGTTCGTAGGCTCGATCGTTGTCGAGTTGTTGCGAATGTGGCTCGGGCCGCGTCGCGGCGTCGGCAGCTTCGTGCCGCAATCGGTCCGGAGCGGGCTGTCCGTTGCCGGGCGCTACCTCGCGCCGGCGCTGCTGATCTTCGCGCTCCTCGTGCCGGTGATCTTCTACAATCAGCGCTACATTCTGGATCTCGGCATTCTGGTTCTCACCTACGTGATGCTGGGCTGGGGGCTCAATGTCGTGGTCGGTCTCGCCGGCCTGCTCGACCTCGGCTACGTCGCCTTCTACGCGGTGGGCGCCTATTCCTACGGGCTGCTGTCGACCACGTTCGGCCTGTCATTCTGGGTGTGCCTGCCGCTCGCCGGCATTCTCGCCGCGTTCTGGGGCGTGCTGCTCGGCTTCCCCGTGCTGCGCCTGCGCGGCGACTATCTGGCGATCGTGACGCTCGCCTTCGGCGAGATCATCCGCCTCGTGCTGATCAACTGGCAGGAGGTGACCGGTGGTCCCAACGGCGTCTCCGGGATCCCGCGTCCGACCCTGTTCGGGATTCCGCTGACCCCCGGCCCCGACGGTCTTGCCGCCCTGCTCGGCATTCCGTTCTCGCCGACGCATCGCATCGTCTTCCTGTTCTATCTGATCCTGGCGCTGGCGCTGCTCACCAACTGGGTCACGATCCGGCTGCGCCGTCTGCCGATCGGCCGCGCCTGGGAGGCGCTGCGCGAGGACGAGGTCGCCTGTCGCGCGCTCGGCATCAACACCACCACGACCAAGCTGACGGCGTTTGCGACCGGCGCCATGTTCGGCGGCTTCGCCGGCGCCTTCTTCGCAACGCGCCAGGGCTTCATCAGTCCGGAATCCTTCACCTTCCAGGAATCGGCGCTGGTGCTCGCCATCGTCGTGCTCGGTGGCATGGGATCCCAGCTCGGCGTAGCACTGGCGGCGCTCGCCATGATCGGCGGCTTCGAGCTGTTCAGAAGCCTCGAAGTGTACCGCATGCTGGTGTTCGGTCTCGCCATGGTGCTGGTGATGATCTGGCGCCCGCGCGGCATCGTCGGCCATCGCGCGCCGACCGTTTTTCTCGAGAAGTCCGAGGCCATCTCGTCGGACCTCGTCAAGGAAGGCCACGGATGAACTCCGCCCCTATCCTCGCGCTCGAAAATCTCACCATGCGCTTCGGCGGCATCGTCGCCGTCAACGCGTTGTCGTTCACCGCGGGCCGCGAGCAGATCACCGCGCTGATCGGCCCCAACGGCGCCGGCAAGACCACCGTGTTCAACTGCATCACCGGCTTCTACAAGCCGACCTCCGGCGTCATCCGCCTGACCCATGACGACGGCACGCAGTTCGAGATGCAGAAGCTGAAGGACTTCAACATCTCGAAGCAGGCCAAGGTCGCGCGCACGTTCCAGAACATCCGCCTGTTTCCAGGCATGACGGCGCTCGAGAACCTGATGGTCGCGCAGCACAACGCGCTGATGCGCGCGTCCGGGCTCACGCTGCTGGGGCTGCTGGGCGTGCCCTCCTGGCGCGCAGCCGAGCGGAGCGCGATCGATGCGGCCGTGTTCTGGCTGAAACGCGTCGGGCTGATCGATCGCGCCGATGAAGCTGCCGGCAATCTCGCTTATGGCGACCAGCGGCGGCTGGAGATCGCGCGGGCGATGTGCACCACTCCCGCTCTGCTCTGCCTCGACGAGCCGGCCGCGGGGCTCAACGCTCGCGAGAGCGGCGCCTTGAGCGAGCTGCTGCTGTCGATCCGGGCGGACCACGGCACGTCGATCCTCCTGATCGAGCACGACATGAGCGTCGTGATGGAAATCTCGGACCGGATCATCGTGATGGACTACGGCGTCAAGATCGCGGAAGGCACGCCACGCGACATCCGCGACGACCCCAAGGTCATCGCGGCCTATCTCGGCACCGACGAAGAGGAAGCCGCTGCTGTGATGGAGGCCGAGGCGTGAGCGCTTCTCTCCTCTCGATCCACAGCCTGCGCGCCTCCTACGGCAAGATCGAAGCGCTCAAGGGTGTTGATCTCGACATCACGGCCGGCGAGATCGTCGCACTGATCGGCGCCAACGGCGCCGGCAAATCGACGTTGATGATGTCGATCTTCGGCCGCCCGCGCGCAAGCTCCGGCCACATCATCTATGACGGCAACGACATCACCCAGGTGCCGACGCATCAGATCGCACGGCTGCGCATTGCGCAGTCGCCGGAGGGGCGTCGCGTCTTCCCGCGCATGAGCGTCGCCGAAAATCTGCAGATGGGCGCCGACGCGGGCGGCTCCACGGAGGCCGAGCGCGCCGTCAGCCTGGAGCGCGTGCTCGCGCTGTTCCCCCGCCTGAAGGAACGCATCGATCAGCGCGGCGGCACGCTGTCCGGCGGCGAGCAGCAGATGCTGGCGATCGGGCGCGCGCTGATGAGCCGGCCGCGTCTGCTGCTTCTCGATGAGCCTTCGCTCGGCCTCGCGCCGCTGATCGCCCGCCAGATCTTCGACGCCATTCGGACGCTCAACAGGCAGGACGGGCTGACCGTCCTGATCGTCGAGCAGAATGCCAACCATGCGCTGAAGCTCGCGCATCGCGGCTACGTGCTGGTGAACGGCCTGATCACGCTGTCGGGCACCGGCGCCGAACTGCTGCAACGGCCGGAGATCCGCGCAGCCTATCTCGAGGGCGGTCGCCACTGAGCGGCCCGCGAAGGCTCGGCCATAATTGCCTTAGCCCTTCGTCTAGTGCGGTGAATTCGCCGTTTCGATCAGCCTGCCCTGCGTGCTTGTCATCGAAGTTTCAACTTCGAAGCGGCACTGGAATCAAGGCGTTGCCGGCGCTGTTCGTCCCCGAAGGTCGCGAAAGAACGTGCGGCGATCTGATACGAACTTCGGAAACCTCACACTGTCGGCCGTGAAATTTGCCGGTGACTTCGGCGGAAAATCAGCCACAATGCGCGCGGTCTGCAGCCCGCCGTTCGGGCTGTTCCGTGTCGACTACCCCCCGCGAGGATTTCTCATGAAACCACTCAAACTCATCGGCCTGGCTCTGGGCGCATCGCTGGCGCTCTCGACCGCCGCTCTCGCCGAAGACATCAACATCGCCGTCGCCGGCCCCATGACCGGCAGTGAATCGGCCTTCGGCCGTCAGATGCAGAACGGCGCCGAGATGGCGGTTGCCGACCTCAATGCCGCCGGCGGCGTGCTCGGCAAGAAGCTCGCTCTGCAGGTCGGTGACGATGCCTGCGATCCGAAGCAGGCGCGTTCGGTCGCCGAGAAGCTCGCCGGTTCCGGCATTCCGTTCGTTGCCGGCCATTTCTGCTCGTCATCGTCGATCCCGGCCTCCGAGGCCTATGCCGACAGCAACGTCCTGCAGATCACGCCGGCCTCGACCAATCCGCTGTTCACCGAGCGCAAGCTGTGGAACGTGGCGCGCGTCTGCGGCCGCGACGATCAGCAGGGCCTCGTCGCCGCCAACTACATCGCGAAGAACTTCAAGGGCAAGAACATCGCGATCCTCAACGACAAGACCACCTACGGCAAGGGTCTCGCCGACGAGACCAAGAAGGCGCTCAACAAGGCCGGCGTCACCGAGAAGATGTTCGAGTCGTACAACAAGGGCGACAAGGACTTCAACGCGATCGTGTCGCGCCTGAAGCGTGAGAACATCGACCTCGTCTATGTCGGCGGCTATCATCAGGAAGCCGGCCTGATCCTGCGTCAGATGCGCGATCAGGGTCTCAAGACCATCCTGATGGCGGGCGATGCGATGAATGACAAGGAATTCGCCTCGATCACCGGCCCGGCCGCGGAGGGCACGCTGTTCACCTTCGGCCCCGAGCCGCGCAACAAGCCGACCGCGAAGGCGATCGTCGACAAGTTCAAGGCCAAGAACATCGATCCGGAAGGCTACACCCTGTACACCTACGCCGCGATCCAGGTGTGGTCGCAGGCCGTGAAGAAGGCCAACACCACCGACGCCAAGAAGGTGATGGACACCATCAAGGCCGGCGAGTGGGACACGGTGCTGGGCAAGCTCGGCTTCGACGCCAAGGGCGACATCAAGCAGATCGACTACGTCGTCTACAAGTGGGACGCCAAGGGCAGCTATGCCGAGCTCGGCGGCAAGGGCTCCTGATCAAGGATCCTGATCGATCATCATCGACATGAAAACGCCCCGGTCCATGACCGGGGCGTTTTGCTGAGAGCGTTGCTTTGGGGCTTTATGCGTTGGCTGAAGGCGAGCAGCGTGCCCACTCGATCAATGACCTCATCAGCAAGGTGGGGCGCACGGCACCATCGATAGTTGGATCGGAGAGAGAGCGCGGCAGTCCCCTCGCCCATCCCTGCAGCTGCGAAACGATTTACCCCGCGCAGGCCGAGAGCGACGCCGCACTCTTGTTGTCCTTCACGGCCGTACGAGCCAGTTCCACCGCATGCATCAGTTCGGCCGGACGGAACGGCTTCTGCAGGTAGACCACGCGGGTCAACTCGTCCGACATCGCGGCGCCGTCGAACGCGCTCATGCCGGATACGGCGACGACCGGAAGATCAGGCATCAGCGCACGCAGACCGCTGACCAGATCGAGGCCGTTCGACTCTTCGAGATAGATGTCGACGATCGCGGCGTCGAAGGCCTGCTCGCGGAACAGTTGCAACCCCGCCGTCGCGGTTCCCGCTTCGACCACGTCGAACTGATTGACGCGCAGCACCATGCTGATCATGGCGCGCACATCCTTCTGATCGTCGACCACCAGGATCCGCATCAACCTCTCCAGGAATTTTTGTTGGACAGCCTACAACATAAGAAGGAATCGGGTACAACTACGGGTATATTTATCCCGACCGCGGTAAAGGTGCAGTTACTCCAACTCACGACTCATTCGACAAAACAGCTTTTCTACAGAACGTTTTAAGCGGTATAATACAACCATTATTAGAATAATTGAATTTTTCGCGCGACGGTAGCGACCACGCACGCTTCAGCACGTTGATGCCTCGCGCACAGGATTTCGGAGATGCAGAGCATCGAGGACACAAGCGAAGTACTTCTATCGACCTCTACCGCAAAGCGCCGAGATCAACTCGCAGCACTCGCTGCGGTTGCAATGTCCGCTGTGCTTTTTGCCGCCGCCGCTCCCTTTGCCAAGGTGCAACTGCCGGCCGTCCCGGCGTTCATCGCGAGCTACCAGTCCGCCTTGGCGCTGAACGATCTGATGACGGCGTTCCTGCTGTTTTCCCAGTTCGTGCTGCTGCGCTCGCGCGCGCTGCTCTGGCTTGCGTCCGGCTACCTGTTCACTGCGCCCGCCGCCTTGCTGCACACGCTCGTGTTTCCCGGCCTCTACTCGCCGACCGGCCTGCTCGGCGCCGGACCGCAGAGCGCGGTCTGGATCTACATGATCTGGCACGTCGGGTTCCCGCTGTTCGTCCTGGCCTATGCGCTGCACAGGCGCGACCGGCCCACATCAGTCGACGCTGTCGCGGCGCCGCTGTTGCTCGCCATTTCGGGCGTTGCGATTGGGCTTGCGGCGCTGATCTGGACCGCAATCGCCTATGATACGTCGCTGCCCGCGCTCGTCAGTGACGGCGCCGCGACGCCGGCCTTGAAGGTCGTCGTCGGCGCCATCTGGTGCGTGACGTCGGCCGCCCTCGTTGTGCTGGCGTGGCGCCGGCCGCATACCATTCTCGACCTTTGGGTCATGGTGGTGCTGTGCGCCTGGTTGTTCGATCTCTCCCTGGCCTCGCTGCTCAATGCCGCGAGGTTCGATCTCGGCTACTATGCCGGGCGCATTTACGGCCTGCTGGCGGCGAGCTTCGTGCTCGGCGTGCTGCTCGCCGACAATGTCGGCCTGCAGGCGAGGCTCACGCGCCTGCTCCAGCAGCAGCGCCGGCAGAATGAAACCGAGCGCGCCCGCTTCATCGCGCGCGAGCGGCTGTTCAGCGCCGTCGTGGAATCCTCCAGCGACGCCGTCATCACGCTGACTCTGCACGGCAAGATCACGTCCTGGAACCGGGCCGCCGAGCAGCTGTTCGGATATGGCGCTGACGAGGCGCTCGGCAACGACATCGGTCTGATCGTGCCCTCCGAGCGGCGCTGCGAGGTCGATGGCATCCTGGAGCGGATCGGCAGCGGCGAGAAGATCGAGCATCACGAGACGGTGCGCCGTCACAAGGACGGCCACGAGATCGAAGTGTCGCTCAGCATCTCTCCGATCCTCGATGCGCGCGGCACCGTGATCGGCGCTTCGAAGGTCGCGCGCGACATCACCGAGAGCAAGCGCACCCGCAGCGCTCTGACCCGGGAAACCGAGGAACGGCGGCGCATCTTCGAGACCTCGCAGGATCTGATCCTGATCGCCGACTCCTACGGCCAGCTGATGCAAGTCAGCCCGAGCTCGCTCGCTGTGCTCGGCTACCGGCCCGAGGAGATGGCCGGCCGCAACGCCAGCGACTTCGTCTATCCGCCCGAGCTCGAAGCCGTGCGCAGCCAGATGCGCGACTGCCGCGGCGGCCGCGACATCCGCAATTTCGAGGCGCAGCTGCTGCACAAGGAGGGCCGCGGCGTCGTCCTGAACTGGATGGCGAGCTGGTCGGAACCGGTGCAGCGCCACTTCTTCATCGGCCGCGATCTCACCGAGAAGCGCGCCGCCGAGGCGCAGTTCCGCCAGGCGCAGAAGATGGAGGCGGTCGGCCACCTCACCGGTGGCGTCGCCCACGACTTCAACAACATTCTCACCGTCATCACCGGCAGCATCGGCATCCTCGCCGACGCCGTTGCCGAGCGGCCGGAGCTCGCATCGATCGCCAAGCTGATCGACGATTCCGCCGATCGCGGCGCTCAACTCACGCGCCAGCTGCTGGCCTTTGCCCGCAAGCAGCCACTGCAGCCGACCGATTTCGACGTCAATGCGCTGATGAACGAAACCGCCGCGCTGCTGCGCCCAACGCTCGGCGAGCACATCGAGATCGAGCGCGTTCTCAGCACCGATCCATGCACCGCGCTGGCCGATCCGAACCAGCTCGCCACCTCGATCGTCAATCTCGCGCTCAATGCACGCGATGCCATGCCGCAAGGCGGCAAGCTCACGCTGGAGACGGCGAACGTCGCGCTCGATCAGGACTATGCCGACGCCAACGCCGAGGTCGTCGTCGGCGACTACGTGATGATCGCGGTGAGCGACACCGGCTGCGGCATCCCGCCGGCCTATCTGGAGAAGGTGTTCGATCCGTTCTTCTCCACCAAGGGCGTCGGCAAAGGCACCGGGCTCGGCCTCAGCATGGTGTTCGGTTTCGTCAAGCAGTCCGGCGGCCACATCAAGATCTACAGCGAGGTCGGTCACGGCACCTCGATCAAGCTCTATCTGCCTCGCTCGGCGGCCGCTCCGACGGCATCGACGGGCCAGCAAGCGCCGGACACGACCGGCGGCGACGAGACGATCCTGATCGTCGAGGACGATCCGCTGGTCCGCCAGCACGTCGTCACGCAGGTGGTGAGCCTCGGCTACACGACCTTGGCGGCCGCCAACGCCGCCGAGGCGCTCGACGTGCTGGAGCGCCATCCGGAGATCGACCTGCTGTTCACCGACGTCATCATGCCCGGGGCGATGAACGGCCGGCAGCTTGCCGACGCTGCGCGCGTGCTCCGGCCTTCGCTGCGAACGCTGTTCACATCCGGCTATACCGAGAACGCCATCGTGCACCACGGCCGCCTCGACGCCGGCGTGCTCCTGCTGCCCAAGCCCTATCGCAAGCCGGAACTCGCCCGCATGATCCGCATCGCGCTGGAGCGGTGAAGCGCGTAGCCCGGATGAGCGCAGCGATATCCGGGTTCACCGAGACAGCGCGTGAGATCCCGGATGTCGCTGCGCTCTCATCCGGGCGACAGGGTCCGCGCGCCAAGACATTGAGCCCCCGCGCCGGGCGCGCTATCCATCCGGCATCATCCCCTGCAGCCGAGGGCGACCGTGCAGAACCTCCTTACCGACATCGCAGGCGTGCGCGTCGGACACGCCGATGATGCGGCACTGGCTTCGGGCGTGACCGCGATCCTGTTCGATCAGCCCGTGGTCGCCGCGATCGACATCCGCGGCGGCGGACCCGGGGTGCGCGAGGATGCGCTGCTCGATCCCGTGAACACGGTGGAACGGATCGACGGCATTGCGCTGTCGGGCGGCTCGGCCTTCGGGCTGGAGGCTGCGAGCGGCATCCAGGCCTGGCTGGCGGAACGGGGCCGCGGCTTCGCCATACGTGACGCGCTGATCCCGATCGTGCCCGGCGCGATCATGTTCGACCTGCTGAACGGTGGCAACAAGGCCTGGGGCCGCTACGCGCCCTATCGTGAGCTCGGCTATGCGGCCGCGGCCGCCGCCGACACGACCTTCGCGCTCGGCAGCGTCGGCGCCGGGCTGGGTGCCACCACGGCCAATCTCCAGGGCGGGCTCGGCTCGGCGTCGGCGACGACGCGAGGCGGCATCAAGGTGGCCGCGATCGCCGTCGTCAATGCGGTCGGCAGCGTCACCGTCGGCGACGGCCCCTGGTTCTGGGCCGCGCCTTACGAGATGGATGGCGAGTTCGGCAGTCGCGGCCTGCCGGCCAGCTTCACGCCGGACATGCTGGCGATGCGCATCAAGGGCGGCCCGGCAGCCTCAGCGTCCGAGAATACGACGATCACCCTGGTCGTGACCGATGCCATCCTGACCAAGGCGCAGGCCAAGCGGCTCGCGATGATGGCGCAGACCGGCATGGCGCGGGCGATCTATCCGGTGCACCTGCCGCTCGACGGCGACATCGTGTTCGCGGCCGCCACCTGCGCCAAGCCGATCGAACCGCTGGTCGAACTGAGCGAACTCGGCATGGTCGCGGCCAATGTGCTGGCGCGGGCCATCGCCCGCGGCGTCTACCACGCGAGGCCGCTGCCGTTCGCCGGCGCGCTGCCGTCCTGGCAGGATCGCTTCGGCAGCTGAGCTTACGCGCTCACCGCGGTCGGTGGAGACGTCGAGGCCGACAGCATCTGGGACTGACGCTGGATCAGCTTCTCGATCATGTTGTAGGACGAGGTCGCGGCGTTCGAGGACGTCGTCGCCGCCGGCGTGTTCAGGGTCACCTTGGAGCCGTCGGCGTAGGTGATCGTGGTCGTGGTCGAGCCGTCGCTGTTGGTGGACGAGGAGCTCGACGCGCCCGACAGCGCTTGCATCAGCGCATCCGCCCCCGCTCCGGACGAACTGCCGGAGCTGCCGGACCCGCCCGAGCCGGCCTGATGGTGATGATGACCGCGACCGCTGCCCGCGCCCTTCAGCGCCGATGTCAGCTCATCCATGCTGACATTGCCGTCGGCATTGGTATCGAGCTTGCCGAATACCTTGTCGGCATTGGCGAGGTTGGTGCCGCCGGCGCCGAGCGCAGTCTCGAACTCGGACTTCGTGATCTGCCCGTCACCATCGCCGTCGATCTGCGAGAACAGATCCTGCAACGGGTTGGCCGTCGAACTCGCGCTCGACGACGTGCCGGACTGGCTCTGCGCCGCCAGCAGCGCGTTCATCGTCTCCGGCGCGATCTGCCCGGAGCTGCTGCTGCCGGAGCTCGACCACGGGCTGAAATTGCCCGAGCTGCTCGAGCCGCCGCCGTTCAGACTGAACAGGCCGCCGCCGGAATTGCCCGATTTGCCGGAACCGGACTTGGTGGATCCCAGCGACTGCAGTCCATCCAGGACCGACGACGCGGCCCCCAGTGCAAGACCCCACATGGCGCAACTCCGAGAAGGCCGCTATGAGCGGCGGCGAAACCAATCCTGCGCCTTCCCTCGCAATCGCCGTGCCAGCGCCAAACCGCTGATATGTCCGGATATTTCGCCACGTTGCTGACGCCTGAACCCGGCAGTTCGTGCCGCGCCCGGCAGATTTTTCCCGCTCGCGTTGCCGGACCGGCCCCTGCATGATACGGCGACATCCCCGATCGCACTGGAACAAGCTGCCCATGACCCAGTCCTTCACGCCGCGTCCGCTCGTCATCGCGCCTTCGATCCTGGCGTCGGATTTCTCCAAGCTCGGCGAGGAGGTTCGCGCCGTCGATGCCGCCGGCGCCGACTGGATCCATCTCGACGTCATGGACGGCCATTTCGTGCCGAACATTTCCTACGGCCCCGACGTCATCAAGGCGCTGCGCCCGCATACGACCAAGATCTTCGACGCGCATCTGATGATCACGCCGTGCGATCCCTATCTCGAGGCCTTCGCCAAGGCCGGCTGCGACCATATCACCGTGCACGCCGAGGCTGGCCCGCATCTGCATCGCTCGCTGCAGGCGATCCGCGCGCTTGGCAAGAAGGCCGGCGTCTCGCTCAACCCGTCGACCCCACTCAGCGTGCTGGAATACGTGCTCGACCTCGTCGACCTCGTGCTGATCATGTCGGTCAATCCCGGCTTCGGCGGCCAGGCCTTCATTCCCTCGGCGATCGGCAAGATCCAGGATCTGCGCGCGATGACGGCTGGCCGGCCCATCGACGTCGAGGTTGATGGCGGCGTCGGCCGCGACAATGCCGGCGCGCTCGCCGCCGCCGGCGCCAACGCCTTCGTCGCCGGCTCGGCCGTGTTCAAGGGCGGCACGACAGAGGCCTATCGCAGCAACATCGCCGCGATCCGCGACGCTGCCGCGTCCGCGCGCGGCGAAGCGATCTGAGCACGGCAGGCAATGCAAAGGCTCACGCCGCAGCCGCTGACCAAAGCGACCTTCGCCCGCTTCGGCGACGTCGTCGAGACCGATGGCGCCGCGCCGATCGAGATCAACCAGGGCTTTGCCCGCCGCTGCAACGGCCTTGCCGTCATCGACGTGACGTCGGGCGGCGCGGCCGTGAACATCAGCCTGTTCGAGGCCAAGCCGCGGCCGCTCCCGATCGAGATCAAGCTGATGGAGCGGCATCCGCTCGGCAGCCAGCTGTTCATGCCGCTGCAGGACCGGCCCTGGCTGGTCGTGGTATGCGACGACCCGCGCGATGCCGCGAGCTATTGCGCCTTTGCCGCGAGCGGCCGCCAGGGCGTGAACTACGCCCGCAACGTCTGGCACCATCCGCTCTTGGTGTTCGATGAAGCCTCACGCTTCATGGTGGTCGACCGCATCAGCGCCGACAATCTCGAGGAGCTGTGGCTGGAGCAGCCGCTGTTTTTGAGCATCCTTTGAATGGTGGCGCGCGGGCGACTGATCCGCGCGCAGGAGAGACGATGATGGACAAGCCGAACTACTTCGTGCCGCATGGCGGCCATCCGCCGCAGACCGATCTGCTCACCGGGCGCGCCGTCTTCACCGAAGCCTACGCCGTCATCCCCAAGGGCGTGATGCGCGACATCGTCACCTCAGCGCTGCCGTTCTGGGACAAGACCCGGACCTGGATCATCGCGCGTCCGCTGTCGGGCTTCTCCGAGACGTTCTCGCAATACATCGTCGAGGTGTCGCCGGGCGGCGGCAGCACCCAGCCTGAGCCCGACCCGGAAGCCGAAGGCGTGCTGTTTGTGGTCGGTGGCGAGATTACGCTCACCATCGCCGGCACCGAACATCGCCTCGGCAAGGGTGGCTACGCCTTCTTGCCGCCATCCTGCAAATGGACGCTGAAGAACGACAGCGCGGCGCCCGCGACCTTCCACTGGATCCGCAAGGCCTACGAGGCCGTCCCCGGCATCCCCGTGCCCGAAGCCTTCGTCACCCACGAGGCGTCGATCGCCCCTGCCCCGATGCCGGAAACGCAGGGCCGCTGGGCCACCACGCGCTTCGTCGATCCGCTCGACGTCCGCCACGACATGCATGTCAACATCGTCACCTTCGAGCCGGGCGCCGTGATCCCGTTCCTCGAGACGCATGTGATGGAGCACGGCCTCTACGTGCTCGAGGGCAAGGCGGTCTACAAGCTCAACCGCGACTGGGTCGAGGTCGAGGCCGGTGACTTCATGTGGCTGCGCGCCTTCTGCCCGCAGGCCTGCTACGCCGGCGGCCCCGGCCGCTTCCGCTATTTGCTCTACAAGGACGCCAACCGCCACATGAAGCTGCGGCCGTTCCGGTGAGGTGAGCGGCGCTCGTGCCCCTCGCCGGTCATTGCGAGGAGCGTAGCGACGACGCAATCCAGAGTCGTTGGCTGAGCTCTGGATTGCTTCGCTTCGCTCGCAATGACGGGTGTAGCAATCACGCCCCCTGGTACTCCACCTCCTCTGCCGTGCCGCGGTCGAGCACGGCCATCGCCTTGGCGTGGTCGAGGTCGTTCTCCCAGGCGGCGACGACGACGGTGGCGACGCAATTGCCGATGAGATTGCCGACGGCCCGCGCAATGCCGACGAACCAGTCGACTGACAGCACCAGCACCAGACCGATCGCGGGGATGGCCGGCACGGCGCCGAGCGTCGCCGCGAGGATCACGATCGCCGAGCCCGGCACGCCGTGCGCGCCCTTGGACGTGATCAGGGATACGCCGAGCACCAGCAGAAGGTCGCTGACCGACAGCGGTGTGTTGGTGGCCTGGGCGATGAACACGACGGCGAGCGTCAGGTAGATCGAGAACGCATCGAGATTGAACGAGTAGCCGGTCGGGATCACCAGGCCGACGACCTCCTGCTTGACGCCCATCGCCTCGAGCTTGCGCATGATCTGCGGCAGCACGGAATCCGACGAGGCCGTCGCCAGCACGATCAGCAGCTCCTCTTTCAGGTAGCGCAGGAACTTGAACAGGCTGAGGCCGGCGATGCGCATCACGATGCCGAGCGCGATGATGACGAACAGCGCCACCGAGACGTAGAACAGCACGACCAGCGCCAGCAGCTGCTTGAGCGAGCCGATGCCGTATTTGCCGACGGTGAATCCGATCGCGCCGAGCACGCCGAGGGGCGCGACCCGCACGATCAGCCCCATCGCCTTGAACAGCACCTTGGCGATGGAATCGATCAGGTCGACCACGGGCTTGCCGGGCTCGCCGACCAGCGCCAGGCTGACGCCGAAGATCACGGCGAAGAACAGCACCTGCAGTACGTCGTTGCGGGCGAAGGCATCGAACACGGTGGGCGGAATGATGTTGAGGACGAAGCCGCCGAAGCCACCGCCCTGCAGCTTATGGGCATTATCGGCGAAGCTCGCGAGCTGCTTGGCATCGAGCTTGGAGACGTCGATATCCATGCCGTGGCCGGGACCGAACAGCAGCGCCAGGACGAGGCCGAAGGCCAGCGCGATCGTGGTCATGCCCTCGAAATAGACCAGCGACTTGACGCCGACACGGCCGACCTTCTTCAGGTCACCGGCGCTGGCGATGCCGTGCACGACGACGCAGAACACGATCGGCGCGACGACCATGGCAATCAGGCGCAGGAAGGCGTCGCTGAAGAATTTGAGCGCCTGCGCGGTCTCCGGTGCGAGGACGCCGATCAGGATACCAACCACGAGCGCAGCCACGACCTGGAAGAACAGCGAGCCGAACAGGCTGCCCTTCGGCGACGCCGTCTGCGCCATGCTCACATCGGTTGCGGCCATCGATCGTCCCCCTCGTCAAACAAGAACGACGCGCCCCACGCGCGTCACAATGTCACTGTGGCGACAGAGCGCTTGAAAGGCAATCGCAGCCGCGCCCGAATTTGAGGCTGCGGATGCTGCTTCGAACGTCATGCTTGAAAGGTGAAGAAATGGGGTTGTGTTGCTCATGACGTGTCCGGTTGCAGCTTCGTAGCCCGGAGGAGCGAAGGCCGGCGCCCGAAAGGGCGGAGGACGGAGCGACATCCGGGGTCTCACGCGCGGTGTCGGTGAACCCGGATGTCGCTTCGCTCATCCGGGCTACGCGGCGGCGGGTGGGCAAAGGCGCGGCCGGGCTACGTCACATGCGAGATCGCAGTGGCGCCGTGCCCATCATTCCTGCTGATGAGTTCGCGGTGGGACTCCGCCGTTGCAACATGCTCCGTCATTGCGAGCGCAGCGAAGCAATCCAGAATCCCTCCGCGGCGGCAGCCTGGATTGCTTCGCTGCGCTCGCAATGACGGGGAGAGAGCGGGGCCTGCACTCCTCATCCCCCCGACACGACCTTCGCCGGCACATCATCATCCTCATCATCCGCCTCCCGCGTGGCATGGCGCGTGCGCACCACCGTCACCGTGCAGCCCGCCTCCGCGGCGACCTTCGCCGAGACGCTGCCGAGCAAGGAGCGCAGCACGGAATCGCGGCGGGCGCCGATGATGATGTGGTCGACCTGGTTGACCTCGGCGAACTCGATGATGGCGGCGGCCGGATCGACCGCTTCGAGCACGTGGACCGTCAGCCGGCTGGCGTCCAGCTTCAGCGGCGTCGCCCAGTGCTTCAGCGCGACCATGCGGTCGATGTGCTTGTTGTTGCCCTCCTCGTCCAGAGTGCGGTCGATCGTGAGACGGCCGAGCTTCAGCACGTTGACGCAGGCGAGCCGCGCCGCCGGCAATGTCGCCAGGATGCGCTGCGCGGTCACGCGCAGCGCGCCGTTGAGCTCCTCGCCGCCTTCCGACGTGTCGATCGCGACCGCCACGATCGGGCTGGAGGCGATCTGCAGCGCGACGTCGGATTTCTGTTCCGGCTGCACCAGGCCGCGATTGAAGCGGCGGCGCCACACCGTGGTGATCGGATCGCGCTTGACCTTCTCCGAGCGCGCCGTGAGCTTGACCTGGTCGGGATGGCCGAGATCGAAGGCGAGCTGCGCGGCCGTGGGATAGCGCCAGACCGGCTCGATCTCGAGACAGCGCAGCACGATCTCCTGCAGCCATGGCGGGTAGTCCGGCTTCAATTGCCGCGGCGGATAGGGATCACGCCACAGCCGCCGGCGCATGCCGCGCAGCGTCTCGGTCTCGCCGAACGGCCGCACGCCGGTGGTGAAGAAATACAAGAGCACGCCGAGCGAAAACAGATCGCTGCGCGGATCGCTGCGGGTGCCCATCATGCGCTCGGGCGCCATGTAGGGCGCGGTGCCGTAAGGCAGGCGGAATTCCTCCTGCAGCAGGTCCGGCAGATGCTTGTGGCACGACAGGCCGTAGTCGATCAGCACCGCCTCTCCCGTGGGCCGGAACATGATGCTGGACGGCTTGATGTCGTGATGGATGACGTGCTGCCGGTGCAGATCGGCGAGCGCGGTGGCGATCCGCGCCACCAGGCTGCGCGCCTCCTCGTAAGGCAGCGGCAGCTCCGGCAGCCGCTTGTACAGAGTCTCACCCGGAATCTGCTCGATCACCACATAGGCCTGGGTGGCGAAATCGCCGGTGCCGAAACAGGCCGGCACGTGCGGCCCCGACAGCTTCGGCAAAATCATCTGCTCCATCTCGAAGCTGACGATCGCCGCGGGGTCCTCGCCCTCGGAGACGCGCGGCACCTTCATCAGGATCGGACGGTCGATGTCGGGACGTGTGACGCTCCACAACGTCGCCATGCCGCCGGAATGCACGCAGTCACCGACCGTGAAGCCGTCGATGACGACGCCGGGCTGAAGCTTGGAGTGTGGCATGCTCTAACGCCCCATCGAGAGCCGCTGCGCCAGCCAGGGCGGCAGGCCGTTGTCGCGAATGCGCTGCGCCGCCGCCTCGACGTCATAGGGCACGCGGCAATAGGTCAGCTCGCGCGTTTTCGTATCGAAGGTCACGAACGACGCCGCCGGATCGCCGTCGCGGGGCTGGCCGACCGAGCCGACCACGGCGAGCCATTGCCGTCCACGCAAGAGCTGAACCGGCATGTTCGCGGTCGGCGTGAAGCTCGTCATCTTGGCGGTCGCCGACATCGAATACAGCGCGGGGCGATGGATGTGGCCGCAGAACGTCACCTGGGCCTCGGTCGCGATCATGCTGCGCGCGGCGTCGGCCGACGACTGCACATAGCGCCAGCGCGGCGGGCTCGACGCCTCCGCATGCACGAACAGACGATCGTCATCGCCGACGCTCATCGGCAGCTCGGCGAGGAAGCGGCGTTGCTCGGCGCTGAGACGTCCGCGCGTCCACTCGATCGCCGCCTGCGCCTCGGCATTCATCGTCTCGCTGGCGGTGGAGATGGCATTGTCATGGTTGCCGCGCACCGCGAGCCCACCATTGGCGACCATCTCCATGACGGTGTCGACCGACCACTCCGGATCGGCACCATAGCCGACGATGTCACCGAGGCAGATCAGCCGCTCGGCGCCCCGTGCACGCGCAGCTTCGAGGCAGGCCGCGAAGGCCTGCCGATTGGCATGGATGTCCGTGAAAATCGCCAGCAGCACTCCGGTCCTCCCGTCCCCAAGCTAGCGGCCGTGGTCGCACGGGGCTTGAGGAACATCAAACCAGGATAGGCCGGCAGGCGCCGAATGTCAGCGGTTCAGGCTCGCGACCGCCCGAGCCTCTGCGCGCGCCCCGAGCGAACGCCGCAGCCCGGATGAGCAGACGCCGAAGCCTGAAGAGCGCAGGCGGATGCGATATCCGGGGTCTCACGCGGTGCGGAGATGATCCCGGATGTCGCTATCGTCGAATCCCTTCGGGCTTCGCCGGAGCTCATCCGGGCTTTAGGCGTGCTGCTGCCGACGATCTCCGCCGTTTCAGCTTGCTCCGTCATTGCGAGCGCAGCGAAGCAATCCAGAGTCCCGCCCACGACTCTGGATTGCTTCGCTGCGCTCGCAACGACGTGGAGAGAGTGTGCGTCATCGCCTATGACCGGATGAGCGGCAGCTCCCCCGCTACCGCAACAACACCTCGAGCAGATTGGCCAGCCGCGCGGCTGCGAGTGCGGCCTGCTTGCGAGCGGTTTCGCGGGCGTTGGTCTCGTACTCGCGGGTCAGCTCGGCCGGCTGCTTGTCGGTGCGCACGGGCGCGGCATAGGCTGTGGTCTTGGCGAGATCGAAGCTCTCCTGGGCCCATGTCGCGGGATCGATGATCTGCGCCTTGGCAGCGTCGGCGGTGACCGATGACAGGCCGCCGCGCTGGTCGGCATCGAAGACGGCGCCGAACACCGTCGAATAGCCGCCGAAGATCCCGTCCCAATACGCATGCAGCGCCAGCGTCTCGCCGTTGGCGGCGACCACCTGCTCCTCGTTGCCGCCGCGGTCGCCGCCCTTGTCCGGCAACGCGGCCGAATAGCGCGCGATGGCGTGCAGCGGCTGATGCAGATCTCCCACCAAATGGATCATCCAGCTGAGACTATACGAGCGCAGGGTCTCCGAGGCGTCGCTGTTCGCCGGCAGCTTCGCGATCATCAGCTTGAGCTGGGACACCGCATCCACGGAGTCCGGGCGCGGCAGCGGTGTATCATCAGCCGAGAACAGCGCGTCCTTGTAGTGCCAATAGGCATGCTTGAGGTGGCCGTACGGCACCAGCTGCTTCGCAGTCGAATCCGTCACCTGGTCGTCGTAATAGTCCGGCTTCATCTTGATGTCGTCGGGCCACGTCGCCGCGTGCACGAAAGCGTAGAGCTGCTCCTGGCCTTGCGGAGCTCCGGCGATCCAATTGGCATAGTCGGGATTGAGCTTGAGCAGCGCATCGGCCCGGTCTCGCGCCGCAGGTGTCAGCTTCTTGTAGGCCACATAGGCAATCTGCATGTGGCCTTCGTCCCACCATGCCAGGGCCGGTGCCGCCGGCGACACCAGCGCAACGACGAATGCAATCGCCAGCCTGCGCATCGCAATGCTCCCTCGAGATCGAATGGACCGGACAAGATCGACTGACGTCATCAGCAATGATCCGGAGCCTAACGCGCGCCGACGGACTTGGCAATTTCACCGTCGCCCGCCGGCAGGCGCGATCGCGGCGGCCTGGCAGCCGTCATGCGCCTGTCATGAAGCGGACGGAGTTATATGCATTGTCACTGTAGCTAACCCCAGCGCCCTTTCGGACGCCGGCTGTCGTTCATCCGGGCACAGGCGACGACGCACACTCTCTCCACATCATTGCGAGCGCAGCGAAGCAGATCCAGAGTCGTGGGCGGGACTCTGGATTGCTTCGCTGCGCTTGCAATGACGGAACAAGCTGAAACAGCGGAGAACGTCGGCGGCAGCACGCCCGTAGCCCGGATGAGCTCCGTCGAAGCCCAAAGGGCTTCGACGATAGCGACATCCGGGTTCATCGCCACTCCTCGTCCGACCCCGCATGTAGCTATCGCCGACGCCCTTTCGGGCGCCGGCTGTCGCTCATGCGGGCTACGGGAGCGTCATTGCGGACGCGACACGTGTTCCTGCTCGGTCGTCGCCCCCTACTGCTCATCCTTCGGCGGCATGCGCGGCGGCAGCAGTGGCGTGAAGGAGACGCCGTCGCCGGCGTTCTTGGCGGCCTTGAACTCGCCGGTGGAGGGATCGCCGCCGGCAGTTTCGATGATGGTCTTCGGCAGGATGTATTCGCGCGCGGCGTCGATGATGCCGCCATCGCCGGTGCCGAAATCGGCGGCGCGGCCGCCTTGCAGATGGCCGGCGGCGATCTGGTCGGCGGCGTGCTGGGCCTTCTCGGCGAGCTTGTCGCTGAAGGGAATGCGGTAGGCACGCGGCACGCCGCTCGGGCGGTTGTCGTCGTCGAGCGTCTCGACCCACAGATAGACCGCGCCGGGATCACCCTCGACGGTGTGCGGATCGACGATCCGCACCTGCAGCACCTTGAAGCTCTTCGGCAACCGGTCGATGCTGGCCCAGCCGAGCAGGCTGCGGGCGCCGACGAAGCTGCCGACATAGAACGCGCTGGTGACGACGACCGCCACCGCCTTGGCCTGCCACGGCAGCCGGGCATAGACCAGCACCAGCAACAGCAGCGCGCCGATCAGCGCGTAGCAGACGGACAGCGTGACGATGACGGTCTGCAGATGGCTCATCATCGCCTGATCATCCTGACGCCGGTCTTGGGATCGAGGTCGGCGCCATTGGCGCGGACGTTGCGGAACGTCTCCAGCAGTGATTTCGGCCTACGCTGCACCTCGACGACCTTGCCTTCCGCGTCGAGCCTGAAGCGCAGCGCGGTCTTCTCGTCGCCGGAATGATCGAGCACCACCTTGTCGTCGAAGATCACCTGCGCCGTCGGATTGAGCTTCTGCACCTTCACCTTGGCCTCGACCGGCGCGCCGCTGACGTTCTGGAAATGCGAGATGTTGACGGTGTATTCGCCGGCCACGATGCCGCGCACCGTGACGATCTCCTCGCGGATCGGCGACGGGATCTTCAGGCCGTTGACCAGGATGAAATCGTTGGCGCCGCCGCGATCGTCGCGGTCGAGCGTGAGAAACCCGGCCTCGCGATGCCGGTACCACGCGATGTTGCCGACGGGGTCCTGCACGAACAGATCGAGATCGTCGGGATGGTTGTCCGGCCAGTCCATCGTGATCAGGAACTCGGCTTTCGAGTCGACCTTGCCGTCCTTGGCGTCCGGCGAGATCGCGAGCACCGCGATGAAGAAGAAGAACGCGACGATCTGCAGCGCCTTGAACAGCATCACGCTGAACGGGTCGAACTGCTCCTCGCGCGGATAGAGCCCGAAATCGTCCATCATGCGCCGTGCTCCGGAGAACGCTCCATCGCGCGCTCCAGCCGCGGCGTCACCCGAGTCTCCGTCAGCATCACGGCATCGGAGAACACCCGTCCCGTCGCCCCATCCAGCAGGTAGTACTGGATGCGCACCAGGATCGAGCCGACGAGGCCGGCGAGCGTGGTGTACATCGCCACCGCCATGCCGTCGCTCATCAGCCCCATCGACGACTTCATCGCCAGCTTGTCGTTGACGTCGAGGCCGGCGATCGGCGCAAGCATGATGATGAAGCCGATGATGGTACCGAGCAGGCCGAGCTTCATCAGGGTGTCCGAGGCAAAGCCGCCGAAGCCGTTGGAGCCGCGCAGCCGATCGGCAAGCGTGCGCAGCAGCAGCGTCTGGTCGAGGCGCCCTGCCCCTTGCGTCCTGGCCTTGGTGACGAGGCTCCTGATGTGGTTGGCGACGAGCCCGGGCGGCAGCAGTTGCGCATCGGGTTCGAGCGCGCGGGCGGCATCGGGTCCGATCAGGACCGCGCGACAGCGCCGGGCGGCGTCCGCCTCGCGCGCGATCGCCCGGGTGCGCCAGAAGCAATGGCCGCACGTGACCACATAGAGCACGGTGACGACGCTCGAAATGTAGGTGCGGTCCGAGGCGACCATCAAATGGAAGTAGCCGTAGCGCGCCAGCACGACCGCCGCGAACACGGTCAGGCCCGTGAAGATCATCCAGAGCAGCAGCGGCCCGCGCTCGGCTGCGTCGCGCGCAGGTTCCACCCTTTCGGCACTGTTGACCACGCTCATGCAGGCACTCCCCGATGGCGGCGCCTGTCGCATGCGGCGCCTTTGACCGCGAAGTTAAGCAGAGCGGCGGAACATCGTCCAAAGACATCTGCCTCGGGGCGCTCGGGAAATTTGCCTGACCTGGCGCTTGCTGCAGTGCATTCGCTTGGCGGGGCACCGGCCGGTTGTTACGCTGCGGCAAAAGCCTTGGAGAGCATCGCATGCGTCTCGTGCTTCAGCTCATCGCGCGCCTCGCACTGATCGTGCTGCTGTGTCTGGCGGCCGCAGCCCTATGGGTCACCGTCGACGCCTATCGCAGTGTGGATCGCGCCACCGCAGCCTCGGCCGACCGGGTCTCGCAGGCGCTGGAGGCGCTGTATTGGCGCGAGCTGCTGTTGCGCAGCAACAGGTCGCGCGACCGGCTGCTGCCGCTGCCCGACTGGCGCACCACCGAGACGATGAAGCTGATCGCACCCGGCATCTGCGTGCAGCTCAAACCCGAGGCCGCCTTCGAAAAGCCGCTGTGCGGCCAGAGCAAGGGCCTCGGCGCCGCGCCGCCGCGCTGGTTCTCGCAGCTCGTCCAAGCCATCCTCGGCGACCACGCCGCGGTCGCGCGAGCCATCAGCGCCCGCGCGACGACCGCCGGCACCGTGTCGGCGATCGCCGATCCCGATGCGGCGATCCAGCTCGCCTGGCAGCGCATCCAGGACAGCTTTGGCGTGGCGCTGGCGATGGCGATCGCGATCGGCGTGCTGGCTTCGCTCGCGATCGCGCATGCGCTGGCGCCGGCGCGCAGCATCGTCCAGGCGCTGCAGCGGATGGCCGAAGGCGATCATCGCCCGGCGCTGCCGCGCTTTCGCTCGATGGAGCTCGCGATGATCGGCCGCGCCGTCGGCGAGCTCGGCGACCGGCTGTCCCAGTCCAACGAGCAGCGTGCCGCGCTGACCGAGCGGTTGCTCGACATCCGCGACGAGGAGCGGCGAGCGCTGGCGCGCGAGCTGCACGACGAGTTCGGACAGAACCTCACCGCGATTCTCGCCTTCGCCTCGACGATCGAGAACGCCGGCGCCGGCCGCGGCGATCAGGTGGCGCAGGACGCGCGCATGATCACGCAGTCCGTCAGCCATCTGATGGCGTGCCTGCGCGGCACCTTGAGCCGGCTGCGCCGTCCGCTGACCGAGGAGCTCGGACTCGAGGCCGGCCTGGTGGCGCTGACCCAGAATTATCAGCACGCCGCGCGGCCGGCGATCCGGCTCGACCTGCACGGCGATCTCGCCGACATCCAGGGCCCGGTCGCGGTGACCGCCTATCGGATGGCGCAGGAATGCCTGACCAATGCGCTGCGCCACACCGACGCACGCGAGGTGTCGCTGCGCGTCGAGCGGCGCTCCGGGCCTGACGGCGCGCTATTGATCTCGATCGAGGATGATGGCGGCGGCGACGCCGGCCAGCTCGTGCAATCGACCGGTTACGGCCTCACCGGCATCCGCGAGCGGATCGCAGCCGTCGGCGGCTCGCTGTCGATTGGCCCGGCCGCGCGCGGGCTCAGCGTGTCGGCCACGATCCCGCTGGCGGCCTGAGACCACCGGCATGCCCGAGCCCTCAGGCATTTCGATTCTGCTGGTCGACGACCACCCGGTGGTCCGCCAGGGCTATCGCCGCGTGCTGGAAAGCCAGGACGGCTTTCGCGTCATCGCCGAGGCCGACAGCGCGGCGGCCGCCTATTTGGCCTTCAAGGCCCATGCGCCCGACGTGGTCGTGCTCGACATCTCGATGAAGGGCGCCAGCGGGCTGGAGGCGATCCGCAACATCCGGGCCCGCGACCATCGCGCCTGCATCCTCGTGTTCTCGATGCATGGCGAGGCGCCGCTGGTGAAGGCGGCGTTCGCGGCCGGCGCCAGCGGCTTCGTCACCAAGAGCAGCGAGCCGTCGGCGCTGGTGCGCGCCATCCGCATGGTGATCCGCGGCGAGCGCGCGCTGAGCGACGACGTCGCCCATGTGCTGGCCGCCGACAGCCTGGACCCGCAGCAGACCGTGCTGGATCGATTGGGCGAGCGCGAGATCGAGATCCTGCGCCAGTTCGCGTCCGGCCTGACCACCGAGCAGATCGCTGCGAACCTTCATCTCAGCGTCAAGACGGTCCAGAACTATCATTATCTGGTGAAGGCGAAGACCGGATTGCAGACCGATGCGCAACTCGTGCGGCTCGCCGTGAACAGCGGGCTGACGGATTTGTAGCAGCGCTCGAGCCGCTCGTTTGCGAGCGAGCTTTCTCCACCCGTCATTGCGAGCGCAGCGAAGCAATCCAGAGTCCCGCCCACCACCCTGGATTGCTTCGCTGCGCTCGCAATGACGTGGTGGGAGATCGCGCCACGCTGCCAATGGCGCCTGCAGCTAGCGCTCCCCTACAGGCCTCGTGCCCGTCACCTATCGCGTGCGCTAGCGTGCCGCCAGCCCGCGCAACAACAAGGTCAGCACGGCATCGACCCGGCCCTGACAGGCGCAATCAGCCCATTCCTCGGCGTGGGCGGGATGGTGAAAACTTCTCGTCGCATCGAAGATCGCGGCGGCCGCGGTCTTTGGATCGGCGACGTCGAATGCGCCCTGGGCGACGCCCTCGGCGATCATGCCCTCGACCTGGGCGATCAGGACCTGCTTGTGGGCTTTGACCACCGAGCAGGCCTCGCGCGCCAGCGTCAGGTAGGTCGCGAACATCTCGGGATCTTCGCAGACTCGTCTCTGCTTGGCGCCGAACAACTCGCGCAGCCAGCGTTCGAGCTTCGCTGGCGCAGGTCCCGGCTCGGCCGCGATCTGCGCCAGCGGCGCGCTGACCCGTTCGAGCCAGCGGCGCGCGACGGCCTCGCGCAGCGACGCCTTGCTCGGAAAGTGCCGGTAGACGGAGCCGTGGCTGACATCGAGCGCTCTCGCGACGTCGACCACCGTCGCTTTGGCGAGCCCATAACGGCGCAACACATCCTCGGTGACTTCGAGAATGCGCTCTGATGTCAGAACCACGGCCTCATTCATGCGTGCACCATATCGGCGTCCGGCGTATGCGCCTTGATCTGCATCGTCTCCGCCCCATCGAGGGACGACGAGACGCGAAACTTCGCGGCCTGCGCCTCCAGGTGACGCGCGACCTGGAGATTCAGCCAGTCCTGGAATTGTGTGTGCAGCAATCGCTTTTCAATCTTCATCGAAGCGGTCCTTCGCAGTTCGAAACCGCTGAACCCATGGTCAGACAGTACAAGGTTGGTCGTAAGCACGATGGCAGAATCGATATACACCATCGCGCTGACAGATTTCAATATCTGTCAGCGCGATTTCGAAAAATGGTATTATAATCCCTCTGATCGGCGAAACAGCGCTCGAACCGCCCCGTTTGTATCGTCCCAGCCGCTCTGCTAGAGCACGGCGTAAAGCCGCTGGCGCCAGTGCGATGCTGGATTCGCCCGCCTTCCCTCCCGCCCTGGAGCGCCGTCGATGATCCCCCGCTATAGCCGTCCCGAAATGGCCTCGATCTGGGAGCCGCAGACCCGGTTCAAGATCTGGTTCGAGATCGAGGCGCATGCGGCGGACGCGCTGGCCGAGCTCGGCACGATCCCGAAGGATGCCGCCAAGACCATCTGGGCCAAGGCCAAGAACGCCACCTTCGACGTCGCCCGCATCGACGAGATCGAGCGCGAGACCAAGCACGACGTCATCGCCTTCCTGACGCATCTGGCCGAGATCGTCGGTCCCGAGGCGCGCTTCGTGCATCAGGGCATGACCTCCTCCGACGTGCTCGACACCTGCCTCAACGTCCAGCTCACCCGCGCCGCGGACCTGCTGCTGGCCGATCTCGACCGCGTGCTGGCGGCGCTGAAGACGCGCGCCTTCGAGCACAAGATGACGCCGACCATCGGCCGCTCGCACGGCATCCATGCCGAGCCGGTGACGTTCGGCCTCAAGCTTGCCTACGCCTATGCCGAGTTCGGCCGCGCCCGCGAGCGCCTGGTCGCGGCGCGCAAGGAAATCGCGACCTGCGCCATCTCCGGCGCGGTCGGCACCTTCGCGCAGATCGATCCCCGCGTGGAGGAGCACGTCGCCAAGGCGATGGGTCTCAGCCCCGAGCCGATCTCGACGCAGGTGATTCCGCGCGACCGCCACGCGATGTTCTTTGCAACCCTTGGCGTCATCGCCTCTTCCGTGGAGCGCCTGGCGACCGAAGTGCGCCATCTGCAGCGCACCGAGGTGCTCGAAGCCGAGGAGTTCTTCTCGGAGGGACAGAAGGGCTCGTCGGCGATGCCGCACAAGCGCAACCCGGTGCTGTCGGAGAACCTCACCGGCCTCGCCCGCATGGTGCGCGCCTATGTGACCCCGGCGATGGAGAACGTCGTGCTGTGGCACGAGCGCGACATCTCGCACTCGTCGGTCGAGCGCATGATCGGCCCCGACGCCACCGTGACGCTCGACTTCGCGCTGGTGCGCCTCGCCGGCCTGATCGAGAAGCTGCTCGTCTATCCCGCCAACATGGCTAAGAACCTCGACCGCCTTGGCGGCCTTGTGCACTCGCAGCGCGTGCTGATCGCGCTGACCCAGAAGGGCGCAAGCCGCGAGGACTCCTACAAGCTCGTCCAGCGCAACGCGATGCCGGTATGGCGCGGCGAAGGCGACTTCCGCACCTTGCTCAAGGCCGACACCGAGGTGAAGAAGTATCTGACGGATGCCGAAATCGACGAGCAGTTCGACCTCGGCTACCACCTGAAGCACGTCGACACGATCTTCAAGCGCGTGTTCGGGTAAGGCTGATCGCGCGTCGAGCAGGCGGACGCCGCGTCAGTCCGCCTCCTCGCACTTGTCCTGCTTGACCTTGAACATCTTCCGGAACTGAGTCTCGAGCGCGCTCCGCATCGCTTCCATCTTCTTCTCGCCGGTATTGCGGAGGTTGTAGTTGATAGCGCAATTGCTCCAGCCGAAATTGACCAGGTAGATCCGCATGCGCTCCTGTCCGTCCGGCCTCTGCGCTTCGGCGGCATAGCGGGCGGCGCAGGCCTTCGGACTGGCGTTGTTGGCGCAGCCCTGATCGACGGTCTGGCGAAACATCTGCTGCAGGTCGGTCTTGCCCTCGATCGCATCGACGAACCGCGCGCAGGCGGCGGCGGGCTGATAGTCGCGCAGCGCCGAGGCCGTCTTGAAGCTGCGGGTCTGCGCCAGATCGAAATCGCAGCTGTCCTTCAGCTCCGCGATCCTGGCCCGGCGATAGTCGTCGATGCCGGGCAGCGCGATGAATTCGAGCCGCGCGGCGGCATCGAGCGTGGCCTTGCAGGTGCGGTCGATCTTGTCGGGGTCGAGCGCCGCGACCGCCTTCGGCTCGAACGCCGGCAACGTGCCCGGGGACTCGAAATCGGACGGGCCGAACAGTAGACGCGTGGTGTTGCGCAGCCGCGTCTCGTCGTGCTTGGCGGGATCGTACCGGACCGTGAAACGGCAGCCGCTGTCCCAGGACATCGTGCGCTCGGCCGCACTAGCGCCCGCGCCACCGATCGTGACGGCGGCGAACGCCAGGCGTGCGATCCATCCGGTCCAGCTTCGTCGCGTCATGGCACTCCTCGCAGGCGACCTATGCCCGCATCCTACCCTGTCCCGGCGCCAACGCTAGCCCGTGCCGCGCACCATCCGAAGCGCGACGTCGTCACGCTTGATGCGGTGATGCCAGACCGCAGCGATCTTCAAGCGCGTGTTCGGTAACAGAGCGCGCAGCTACAGCTTCTTCAACGAGACGGCCGCATTGCCCTTGTTGTTGAAATAGAACCGATACAGCAACCAGGGAAACAGGATGGAGGTGTCGTTGACGTAGACGAACACCTCGCCATCGCTGCGTGCGGTGAACTTGGCTGTCCAGCGGCTGCTGCCGGGCGTTTCCTGCCGGAAAACGGGGAGATGCTCCTCCAGCCCCGTGCTGCCCACCCGCACGATGGGTGCGAACCAGTTCGACCAGATCAGCCGCTTGAACGGGACGCCCGGCAGTTGCGTCCAGGTGCCGTAACCAAAGCCGGCCGGGCTCGCGGCGATGCCGCCGTCGCTCCATGCCTCGCCGACATCGAGCGTGATCTGATACGTCTCGTCCTGGGCCACGCTGAGCCCGGTCGGATAGCAATGATGGCGCGTCTCGAACACTGGCCGGACGCTTCCTCCATGGTATGCGCCGATCTCCGTCTCGTCGACCTCGGTCGGCCTGAGCGTATCCTTGCAGAACAGGCCGGCCGTGTTGGCCGCACCGAACGCCAGCCACCAGAACAGCCAGAACATGATGGCGGTTGGGAATATCCACGTCTTCAGCACGTAGAAGCCGGCGATGTACCAGCCCTGCCGCCGCAGCGAATAGACGGTTGAGCGCCAGCCGGTCACCGGCTTGTGCCGCGAGGGATCGTTCCAGGCGATGCGTGCGGCGTCGCGGATCGTCTGCTGCAGCGAGGTGCCCCACAGGGTCAGGCCGATGGCAGCGGCCGCGCCGACGACCAGCAGACCGGGCGAATCCCGAAACGCGACGAACCATGGGTCGAGAATTTTCGGCAGGAAGGCCGCGGCTCCGTTGACCACCGGATTGACCAGCCCGTGCAAGGGCTCATAGAGCACGCGCGGCCAATAGATGACGAGATACGGGATCGCCACAACGAACAGCAGCGCGAACATGGTGGCGAAATACACCACGCGGCGCAGCCACACCCAGTTCCACACGTCGTCCTGGACGCGGGTCCGCACATGCCCCTTGTCGAGCGGATGCGGCGCATCGACCGGGGTATCGGTCGCGTCGGTGACGCGATAGGTGGCGGGTATGACCACAGGTGCATAACGATCCGGGCCCGACCGGATGCGCTCGAACACGGTGCGGTGGATAGTCGGCTTCACCGGCGGCAACGGCGGCTGCAGGCTCGGATGCAAATCAACGCCAAGGAGTTCGGTCTGCGGCTTGAAAGGCGAATGAAGCAGCCACTTGATGCGACGGACATCGTAGCGGAGCGACAATCGATAGGGCGGCGCGTCATAGATCTCGCGCAGATTGCGCGGCTTGTAGCGGTAATAGGCCGCAAGCCCCTTGCGGGAGTCGTTGAGCTTGTCGAGCGGATCGATCTCGGGGTCGTAGAGCAGGCTGCGCCGCTCGTCGAGATAGACGAGACCATAGGCCTCGGCCCGGTCCAGCATCCAGTCGAGCGCCACATAGGACAGGCCGTCCTGCGGATAGCCGCCGCCGATGTCGGAATGCACGCCGGTGAACCACATCTGGCTGATGCGCTCGCGGTCGCGAGGCGGCAGGTCGGTGCGCAGATGCGGCGGCGGGTCGGCGAGTTTCGCAGCCTCGCTGCGCGGATCGTGATCGATGCCGAACAGCCAGTCCTTCTTGTCGCTCCGGCCCGGAACGGCCTCGTCCCGTCCCCACACATAGCGCTCGTCCCAGATCACCGGGCGGAAGGCGTCGCGCTCCTCCTCGATCGCGAGCGCGTGGCAGGCGCGATGGATCTTCGAACTCATGAACTGGTCCGGCATCGACAGCGGCCAGATCCAATAGTCGATGGCCCGGGTCATCTCCTCGATCGGGCCGCCATAGGCGTCGACGGTGTCCCAGATGCCGACGAAATGCACGCTCTCGACCTCGACCGCGGGCGGGGCCTCGGGCGCCACGCCCTGCACTCTGCGCAGCGTCCTGATTCCCCAGTCGCGCCATCCGCGCAGGTCCAGGCCGATCTTGCCGAGATATCTGAGAATTCCGGTATTGTAGCGACGCCGGTAGCGGCGATAGGCGTCGGCGGCAAAGCGGGCGAGATCCGCTTCATTGTCGCGGTAGGCGACGAGCCCCTGCCCCGCGATCATGGCCGCCACGATACGGATGGTGAAGGCGCCGCGGCTGAAACCGAAGCAGTAGATGCGGTCGCCGCGCTTGTAGTTGCGGCAGCAGAAGCTGTAGATCGCGATCACGTTTCGCTTCAGGCCAAAGCCGAAGATGCCGCCGAGCGCCGCGAACAGCTTGAACGACGAGGTGCCGACGCCATCGTCGTAGAAGGCGATCTGCCGGCTTGGATCGCGGAGATCCAGGACCTGAAACAGGCGCCACACATTGGTCTTGAACACGGCCTTGGCGCTGTTGCCGGTCCCGTCCGACAGCAGGACGATATTCCTTGGACGCGTGCTGCCTGGCTGAGTGTTGCTTGGCTGAGTGTTGCTTGGATGAGTGTTTGACATGAGGCCCCCCGACCATGATGCCGGGAGAGAGCTTGATCCTCAATTGCACGAAAATCAAGGCGCAATCGGTGCGCGAATATCGGTGAGCGACCGGTTAGCTCGCCGCACCTCGCATCATCCGTAGCACGACATCGTCACGCTTGATGCGATGTTCACAGAACCCATCTGCGATTGCGCATGGGCGGACTGCCTCGGTCCGGTGCGAACTCTTCCGAGAGGCAGCGAACCTTTTCGAGGCGCTTCGGTATGGCGCGAGAATGGAATCCTTCGAAACCGACGAGGACACATCTGCGCCGTCTGGTGGTCATCGACTTGTGAGCCGACAGCGGCAACGACATCCATTATGGACCTCACATTGCGCCCGACGATGGAGACCTGCGTGCCGCCGATCGAGACCACCTATGATCCTCTGCTGCGACGGATTCACTGGGCGACCGCTTTGCTCTTCATCACGGCCATGCTGATCGGGCTCTATTGCGGCCTGCAGCCGGCAGGCACATCGCCGCGGCGTGAACTGCTCGAGATTCACAAATCGATCGGCGTCACGCTGTTTCTGCTGGCGATCCTCCGCCTGATCGTGCGCGCGACGACGACCGCCCCGCCCGCTCCTGCGACCTTCGGCTCGCTCGTCCGCGCGCTGTCGCAGCTCAATCATTGGGCGCTCTACGCGCTGCTGCTGGTCATGCCCGTCACCGGCTACATGTTCTCGTCGGCCGGTGGCTATTCGCTGCGCTACTTCTGGACGTTCAGCTGGCCGCGCCTGTTCGCTGGCGACAAGGCGATCGCGCAGGCCGGCGAGATCACGCATGATACGCTCGCCTATGTCGTCTATCTCGTGGTCGGCCTGCACGTTGCCGCCACGCTCTGGCACGAGTTCGTCAAGAAGGACGAGACGCTGGCCCGGATGTGGCCGCGACGGGCCCTTCGTAGCCCGGATGAGCGATAGCGATATCCGGGGTCATCGCGAGCGGTCGCGCTGAACCCGGATATCGTTGCGCTCGTCCGGGCTACAGCATCGACGCGATGCGTAGGGTGGGCAAAGCAGCCGCCCGCAGGGGCGGCAGCGTGCCCACCGTCGACCGGCGAGCTCAGCAGTAAGACGGCGGGCACGGCGCCACCGCAATCTCGAACGTCGCGACAGCACGGCTCTCGCCTTTGCCCACCCTACTCCACAACTACATCGGCTTGGCGGCGGCGACAAGATCACCGGCCCGCTGGTCCGGCTTGAGCAGCGCGGTGAGCTCGGTCTCGTCGAGGGTCTCCTTGACCAGCAGCCGCCGCGCGGCGCGCTCCAGCACGTCGCGCTTGTCCTGTAGCAGCTTGCGGGTTCGCTCCAGCGCTGATGTCACGATGGCGCGCACCTCGGCGTCGATCGCATCGCCGGCCGCCTCGCCATAGTCGGCGCTGCGCGCGGCGCCCGGGGCGAGGAAGGACTGGTTGTCGCGCTCATAGGCGACCGAGCCCAATTGCTCCGACATGCCGTAGCGCGTCACCATTGAGCGCGCGATGTCGGTGACGCGGCGCAGGTCGTCGGCCGCCCCGGTCGACAGATGGCCGTAGACGACGAGCTCCGCGGCACGGCCGCCGAGCAGCACCGCCATCTTGTTCTCGAGCTCCTCGCGCGTCATCAGGAAGCGGTCCTCGGTCGGGCGCTGGATGGTGTAGCCGAGCGCGCCGACGCCGCGCGGGATGATCGACACCTTGTGCACGGGATCGGTACCCGGGAGGCTCATCGCGACGATGGCATGACCCATCTCGTGATAGGCGACGATCTCGCGCTCCTTGGGATTGAGCAGCCGGTTGCGCTTCTCCAGCCCCGCGACGATGCGCTCGATCGCATTGTTGAAATCGTCCAGCGAAACCTCGTCGGCGCCGCGCCGTGTCGCCAGCAGGGTCGCCTCGTTGACGAGGTTGGCGAGATCAGCGCCGGTGAAACCCGGGGTCAGCGCCGCGACCTTCTCGGGATCGACGTCGGCGGCGAGCTTGGCCTTCTTCAGATGCACCTGCAGGATCTGGATGCGGCCCGGCTTGTCGGGACGGTCGACCAGCACCTGACGGTCGAAGCGGCCGGCGCGCAGCAGCGCCGGATCGAGAATCTCGGGACGGTTGGTCGCCGCCAGCAGCACCAGGCCGGTCGAGGAATCGAAACCGTCGAGCTCGACCAGCAGCTGGTTCAGCGTCTGCTCCTTCTCGTCGTGACCACCGGCGAACGGGCCCATGCCGCGGGCACGTCCCAGCGCATCGAGCTCGTCGATGAAGATGATGGCCGGCGCCTTGGCGCGCGCCTGCTCGAACAGGTCGCGCACCCGCGCGGCACCGACGCCGACGAACATCTCGACGAATTCGGAGCCCGAGATCGAGAAGAACGGCACACCCGCCTCGCCTGCGACCGCCTTGGCGAGCAAGGTCTTGCCGGTGCCGGGCGGGCCGACCAGCAGCACGCCCTTCGGCATGCGGCCGCCGAGCCGGCCATAGGATTTCGGGTCCTTCAGGAAAGAGACGATCTCGCGCAGCTCGTCCTTGGCCTCATCGACGCCGGCGACGTCCTCGAACCGGACTCCCGTATTGGATTCGACATAGACCTTGGCCTTGCTCTTGCCGATCTGCATCAGGCCGCCACCGAGGCCGCCGGCGCCGCCCATCATCCGCCGCGACAGCCAGTACCAGACGCCGAAGAACAGCGCGATCGGCATCACCAGCGACAGGATGTCGCCGAGGATGTTGCTCTCGACCCGGCCGGTGAAGGTGACGTTGGCCTTGGCGAGCTCCTTGGCGAACTCCTGATCGACGCGCGTGGTCGCGAAGCGCGTCTGGCCGCCGGGCAACGGCTCCTTCAAGCTGCCTTCCAGGTAGTTCTCGGAGACGCCGACCTCCTTCACCTTGCCGGCGGCCAGGAGATCCTGAAACTGGCTGTAGGGAATGATGGCGACCTGGCGATAGCTCGTCCACGCATTGTGGATCATCATCGCGACGAAGATCGCGATGATCGCGTACCAGAGATTGAAACGGGTCTGCTTGGTCATGGGTCTCTCAATCGGTGATCGGCCGAAAACGCGTGGCCGCGAGCTGCGGATCAAGCGGGCATTCAAACGGGCTTGGCGTCAGGCTTGGTCCTGCCCCGTAGCTTTCGGCACGAAGACGGACACCGCGCGGGGCAGCACGCCGAAACGCGCGGGGGTGAAGGTGACGAGCTCGCCATCGGCATTGATCGGGCGCGGACGCCGGGTGCGGATCTCGAACGACGTGTCGCGCGAGGCCCGCACCTCCTGCCACAGGCCGTGGCGGCCCTTGCGGAAATCATAGGCCATCGCCAGCAGCTTCCAGACCCGGCCGATCTCCAGCGAATAGAGGTCGAGATGGGAATCGTCGATCTCGGCGCGGTGATCGACGGCCATGCCGCCGCCGTAGTAGCGGCCGTTGCCGACTGCGATCTGCAAGGTCTTGACGCGCACCGCGCCGTCGGACGACACGATCATCGCGCGGAACGGCCGCGCATTGGTGAGCACCTTCAGCGCCGTGATCGCATAGCCGAGCCGGCCGAACTTCCGCTTGGTCTCCTTGGTCAGCTGCCGCGCAAGCTCGGCGCTCAAGCCAAGGCTGGCGACGTTGAAGAACGGATGTCCGTTGACCTCGCCAAGATCGATCTGACGGCGGTGGCCGGCTGCAATCACGTCTGTGGCCGCCTCCATGTCCTGGGGCAGGCCAAGCGTGCGGGCCAGATCATTGGCGGTGCCGGCCGGAATGATGCCGAGCGGCAGGCCGGTCTTCACCAGCGCGGGCGCAGCCGCATTCAGGCTGCCGTCGCCGCCGGCAACGACCACCGCTTCCGCGTCGTCAGCATGCGCTTCGATCCACGGTGCGACTTCGCGCGGGCTGTGCGGCGCGGAGATCACGAGGTCATAGCCGGCCGCGCTCAGCCGCGATACGGCAAGGCCGGCCGCCTCGCCGCCGGAGCGGCTGCCACGGTTGATGATCATCAGGAGCCGGCGTACCGAGGCGCTCGGCCGCGCCAACCTGGCGTTCGCGACGATCGTCTGGTCACCCCCCGCAGTCACGACAAGCTCCCGTCCACAAACCGACGCGCGCTGGGCATCAGGCGCGGGTTCCATACAAAGTGACGAGCACGCGTTCGGGTTCCATCACGATCGTCGTCGCCAATCGGCTGCCCCCGGGACGGCCAGGCGGTGTTTCGAAAGCTGTCGGAATCGTCAGAGCTGAAGCAGAAGGCACAAAGGTCATTGGTCACAAGCGACGCGTGTGGCCGCATCTCATCAAACTCCCCAGGAGCGCCCTCAGAGCGGCAAGACCGCCAGCGGCATCTGTCATGAAAGAGAGTCCGACATCATAGTCTCGCAGACTATCAGAGGGGCCCGGATCTCCGGCCCCCTGGAGTTAGTTCGCGGTCGCGCCGCTGCAAGACGGGTTAGGCAGGTAGCAGACACTCTGTCGCACCTCATCGTTCATCTAGCTGAACGTCGACACGCACGCGTGCGCTCTTGAAACCCAATCAGGCGACACATATTTTCGCTTAACACCCCTTGGTCCGGGCCCCTCTGGTGAAGCTGCCGGTGCGCTCACGATGTCGGACCTGACGACATCCATCTCACCGGCCTCGAGAGGACCCGTCGTGGAATTCCTGTTCATCGCGTTTGCCGGCAAGCCCGTCTGGATGTGGCTTGCCTTTATTGCAATCGTGCTCGCCCTCCTCGTCTTCGATCTCGGCATCCTCCATCGCAAGACGCGCGAGATCTCGGTCCGCGAGAGCCTCGTCATGAGCGCCGTCTACATCATGCTCGCGCTCGCCTTCGGCGGCTGGGTGTGGTGGCAGCTGGGCGGAGAGGCCGGCACCGCCTATCTCACCGCATTCACGATCGAGAAGGCGCTGGCGATGGACAACGTCTTCGTCATCGCGATGATCTTCAGCTACTTCGCGATTCCACGCGCCTATCAGCACCGCGTGCTGTTCTGGGGCATCGTCGGCGTGATCGTGCTGCGCGCCATCATGATCGGCCTTGGCGCAGCCATCGTGGCGCAGGCGAGCTGGATCCTCTACGTCTTTGCGCTGTTTCTGGTCGCGACCGGCATCAAGATGCTGGTGTTCAAGGACAAGCCGCATGATGTCGGCGCCAACCCGGCGCTCAACTGGGTGCGCCGCCGCTTCGACGTCACGGACCGCCTGCATGGGGAGCGCTTCTTCGTGCGTCAGCCCGATGCCAAGGGCAAGCTGACCTGGTTCATGACGCCGCTGTTCCTCGCACTGATCCTGATCGAGTTCGCCGACGTCATCTTCGCCGTCGACTCGGTGCCTGCGATCTTCGCGATCTCGACCGACCCATTCGTAGTCTACACCTCGAACATCTTCGCAATCCTGGGGCTGCGCGCGCTGTACTTCGCGCTGGCTGCGATGGTCGATCGCTTCCAGTATCTCAAGCTGGCACTGGCGGCGGTGCTGATCTTCATCGGCTCGAAGATCTTCCTGGCCGACCTGCTCGGGCTCGAGAAGTTTCCGCCGGCGCTCTCGCTCGGCATCACCTTTGGTCTGCTTGGCGCCGGCATCGCCTATTCGCTGTGGAAGACCCGGCCTGCGGTCGGGCAGGCCGAGTGACGAACTCAAGCAAGCATAGGTCGAGCGTGGCAATGAACGATGTCGCACCCAACGAAGAGATGTCGTCGGCGCCGCGCCGCCATAATGGGCCGATCAGCCGGCGGCTGCTGGCCATCGCGCGCACCGTCCGATCAGACGAGCCTTCGGTCGGCGAACTGTTCGACGGCCTGGAGTCGGAGGGGCTGGGCCTCACTCTGCTGCTGCTGACGCTGCCGGCGCTGATCCCGCTGCCCGGCCCGTTCGGCATGGTGTTCGGCACGCTGGTGGCCCTGGTCGCGCTGCAGATCCTGTTCGGCGCCGAGCGGCTGTGGCTGCCGGAGACGCTGCGCCGGCGGCCGGTGCCGCAGCGGCTGCTGCGCAACGTGATCCGCGCCGGGCTCGACTGGGCCGGCTTTGCCGAGCGCGGCCTGCGCGAGGAACGCCTGGTCTGGCTGACCGGGCGCCCTGCGCGGATGCTGCTCGCATTGCCGCTGCTGCTGATGGCCGTCACCATCATCCTCCCGATTCCGATGGGCAATGTGATGCCGGCACTGGCGCTGATCGCCGCATCGATCGGCTTCATGGCCTGCGACGGCCTTGCCGTGCTGGTGTCGATCCTGATTGCCATGGCCGCGGTGGTCTGGACGGCGGTCCTGCTCTACACCGGCGCTGCAGCAGCGGACTACGCGGCCACGCTGCTGGCGCGTCTCGCCGTGCAACTGCGCGCGATGCTGGAGAGCGTCGGCGTCGATCTCGGCTTTGCCGCAGGCGTTGCGACGGCATTTGCGATCGCAACCGGTATCGCCGCCCTCGCCTTCTGGATCCAGGCCGTGCGCCATCGGCGACGCCCGCGCACGGTGGCCGATCCGGCGCAGGACCCACGCGAGCGCACGCGCGCAATGACTCGCCGCGGCCGCGGCCTGGTGGCCGCCGCGAGCATTGCCACCGTCGCCGCCGCGGTCTGCATCGCGACGCGCTTCATGCTCACGGGTTGGATCTGATGTTCCGCCCCTGACGAGCGTGGCCGTGATGCAGATGGGCGTCGCAATGCCCGGCGGACATATCTTCGTGAGCGAGCGTCAGCCCCAACGGTTGCCCTTGTCATTGAAGCAGCAACAAAAAATGCGACCCATAGGTCCTGGCGTGCCAAGCACCACCAGCCGACTGCCAGAAATGCCACTGTCCCTTCCCGCAGGCCGGGGCTATACGAGACATGACTGTCACTAAACGGTTACAGAATCGACACATGCCCGATTCGGACGCAACGGCGGCGATCCGCGGCAGCGACCGTGGCGTCGGCGTGCTGGATAAAGCTCGGTCCGCGAACAGCGATCAAACCGGCGCCGCCGACACCCTCGCGCAGCAACTCCCGGAGCAGACGGCCACGCAGGGTGACGCGGCAGCGCCTGGCACAGACGTCGCGGCACCGTCCTTGCCGGATCCGGCGGCCGGCACCGGCCATGAGATCGAGCTGAAGCTCATCGTCGCGCCCGATCAGCTCGCCGGCTTCAACAACGCACCGATCGTCGCGGCGCATGCGCGCAACAAGGGTTCGCGCAAGCACCTGACATCCGTCTACTACGACACGCCGAAGCGCACGCTGTGGAAGAACGGCTTCACCTTGCGTGTGCGCCAGAGCGGCTCACGCTTCGTGCAGACCATCAAATCGCAGCACACCGACGATCCGCTCAAGCGCGGCGAATGGGAGGCGAGCGTCGCCTCGCTGGCGCCGGATGCGGCGCTGGCGGCCGCGCTGTTGCCGGAGGAACTTCGCGCCACGCTCGCGGATGCGACGCTCGAGATGGTGTTCACGACCGATGTGCATCGTCACGCGCGCCTGCTCGATCTGCCGGGCGCGACGATCGAGATCGCGTTCGACAGCGGCGTCGTCAAGGCCGGCGAGCACAGCGAGGTCGTGAGCGAGATCGAGCTGGAGCTCAAGAGCGGCAATCCGGCCGCCATCTATGAGATCGCGCTGCGCCTTGCCGAGCACGGCCCCATCAAGCCTTCGATCCGCAGCAAGTCGGCGCGCGGCTTCGATCTCGCAGCCGGCGCGGCACCAGGCGCCGAGAAGCCGCGCAAGCCGCGCCTCGATCCGGCGGTGTCGCTGGACGAGAGCTTCGCCATCGTCCTGCGCGGCAGCCTGCAGCATCTGCTGCAGGCGATGCCGGCCGCCGAGGACGGCCGTGATCCGGAAGGCGTGCACCAGCTGCGCGTGGCGCTGCGCCGCCTGCGCGCCGCGCTGCATTTGATGCAGCCGCTCGGCGCCTCGGCGACGCTCGATGGCCTCGAGGCAGATGCACGCTGGCTGGCGCAGAACCTCTCGGCGGCGCGCGACCTCGACGTGTTCCTGACCGACACGCTGCCCGAGATCGCGGAGGCCTGCACCACCGTCACAGGCTTCGACGCGCTCCGCGCGCTCGCGGAACGGCAGCGTGATCTCGCCTATCGCAAGCTGCGCATCGCGCTCGCAGACCGCCGCTGCGCCAGCTTCGTGCTCGGCCTCGGCGAATGGATCGAGGCCCGCGGCTGGCGCAACGACGTCTCCCCCGATGATCTCAGACGTCTCGCGGCGCCTGCGATCGATTTCGCCGGAGATGTGCTGTCGGAGCGGCATCAGAAGGTGCTCAAGCGCGGACGCCGCTTCAAGAAACTCCCCGCCGAGCGGCGCCATCGGCTGCGGCTCGCGTTGAAGAAACTTCGCTACAGCATCGACTTCCTGCTGCCGCTCTACGGCGCGAGCAAGCCGGCAAAGAAATATGCCAGGACGCTCGCCGGCCTGCAGGAGCAGCTCGGTCACTACAACGACATGGCCGTCACCGCCGGCGTGATCGACAGCCTCGGCACCACCTCGACCGACGCGGCGGTCGCGGCCGCCGCGATCAGCGGCTGGCACGCCCACGCGATGGCCGGCGTCGAGGGCCCGTTGCGCGAAGCGTGGCGCGCCTTCGCCAAGGCGCCGACGCCGTGGGAGGCCGAGGACGCGTGAAGCTCGGTTGCCGATGATCTCGGTTGGTGGACTGCATTGATCTGGTTCAAGACGTTCGGTCGAAACGTGTGTCAGCGTGAACGCATGAAGATATCCAGCATGACATGTCCGCATTGCCGTGCAGCCTATGAGATCGCGGAGTCGACGTCCGCCGTGGGCGCTGCCGGTCGGTTCGACTGTGGCGTCTGCGGGACGCCACTGGCGGTGTGGGACGAGCCGAAGCTGCGGGCCTTCCGTCTGGAAGTGCCGCCCGAGCACAAATATCCGCGCGTGCCGACCCCGCCCTGCTTCGCCTGAGACCCGCGTTCCGGATTCCGGAACGTCTCGTCGCGATCTGCCGGCGTCGTCCACGCATCCATGCATAGCGCCATGATCCGGCCAGTGGCGGGCGGCAGCTTGCCTCGCTTTTTGGACCGGGCCATAGTTGCCGGATTGCGCGGCAGCCACGCGGCCTTTCGGGCCGCCTCTGCAGCAGCGCCCCAAATCTCCACAGCGAGCAGATCCCTTCTCATGCCCATCCTCAACAGCATCGCCGCGCTCTCCGATGAAATGGCCGCCTGGCGCCACGACTTCCACGAACATCCCGAGCTGCTCTATGAAGTGCATCGCACCGCCGGCATCGTCGCCGACAGACTGCGCGCATTCGGCTGCGACGAGGTGGTGACCGGGATCGGCCGCACCGGCGTGGTCGGCGTGATCCGCGGCCGCAAGTCCGGCTCGGGCAAGACCATCGGCCTGCGCGCCGACATGGACGCGCTGCCGATCGAGGAGACCTCGGGCGTGCCCTACGCGTCGAAGACGCCGGGCCTGATGCATGCCTGCGGCCATGATGGTCACACCGCGATGCTGCTGGGTGCCGCGAAATATCTCGCCGAGACCCGCAATTTCGACGGCACCGTGATCGTCATCTTCCAGCCTGCCGAGGAAGGCGGCGCCGGCGGCAAGGCGATGGTCGACGACGGCCTGATGACGCGCTGGGGCATCCAGGAGGTCTACGGCATGCACAACATGCCGGGTGTCCCCGAAGGCCATTTCGAAATCTCGCCGGGCGCGATGCTGGCCTCGGCCGATGCGATCCACATCAAGGTCACGGGCAAGGGCGGCCATGGCGGCGCCGGCCCGCACAAGGCGATCGACAGCATCCTGATCGCCGCACAGATCGTCAACGCGCTGCAGTCGATCGTCGCGCGCAACGTCGATCCGCTGAAGTCGGCCGTGATCTCGGTCTGCGCGATCCATGGCGGCACCACCTTCAACGTGATCCCCGAAACGGTCGAGATGCTCGGCACCGTGCGCACGCTCGATCCGGAGATCCGCGACCTCGTCGAGAAGCGCATCGTCGAGGTCGTCGAGGCCACGGCGCGCGCCTATGGCGGCTCGGCCGAGGCGATCTACGAGCGCAAATATCCGGTGACGATGAACCATCCCGCCCAGGCCGCTTTCGCCGCCGACGTCGCCCGCGAGATCGCCGGCGGTGAGCGCGTCAACGACCGCGCCATTCCCCTGATGGGCGGCGAGGATTTTGCATTCATGCTGGAAGCGCGGCCCGGCGCCTTCGTGTTCCTCGGCATGGGCCCCGGCAACGAGTGCCACCACCCGGCCTACCGCTTCAACGACAACATCCTCAGCGCCGGCGCATCCTACTGGGTGAAGCTCGCCGAAAAGAGCATGCCGGCGAACTGATCACCCCGTGAAGACGTAGGGTGGGCAAAGCAGCCGCCGAAGGCGGCAGCGTGCCCACCGTCGGGCCGCATTCTTCGCCGCAAGATGGTGGGCACGGCGCCACCACGATCTCACGCGGCGAGACAGCACGGCCGCGCCCTTGCCCACCCTACATTCTACCTAACCTGCTTTATCCGATCGCGATCGCCACCTTGCCGAAATGCGTGCCGCTCGACATGTAGTGGAACGCCTCGCGCGCCCCGGTGAACGGAAACACGCGATCGACGACCGGCTTGACCTGATGCAGCGCCAGCGCATTCGCCAGAGCCTGCAGATCCTCGACCGATCCGACCGTGACACCCTGCAGCCGCTGCTGCTGCATCACCATCAGCGGCAGGCGCAGCTCTGATGCCGGCGCGCCGGCCAGCACGCCGATGAAGGCGATGGTGCCGCCGATCCTGGTGGCGCGGATGGACTCATTGAGCGTGCCGACGCCGCCGACCTCGACGACGAGATCGACACCCTGCCCGGTGATTTCGCGCGCCTTCCTGCCCCAGTCCGTCGTCGTCCTGTAGTTCATGACGACATCGGCTCCCATCGCCTTCAGCCGCTCGATCTTGGCCTCGCTCGACGAGGTCGCAATCACCCGGGCGCCCGCCATCTTCGCGATCTGCAGCGCCGCGATCGAGACGCCGCCGGTGCCCTGCGTGAGCACGGTCTGGCCCGGCCTGATGCCGCCGAGCTTGACCACCGCGCTCCAGGCGGTGACGCCGGCGCACGGCAAGGTCGCGGCCTCGATGTCGGTGAGATGCGCCGGTGTCCGCACCAGCGCATGCGCAGGAAAGATCCGATACTCCGTGAGTGTGCCGTCGACCGCGCCGCCGAGCGCCGCGCGCATCCTGGCCTCGCTTGGCTCGCCGCCGATCCAGCTCTCGAAGAAGCTGCCGATGATGCGGTCGCCCGGCGCCAACGCCGTCACGCTCTCGCCGACAGCCTCGACCACGCCCGCGCCGTCCGACAGCGGCACCAGCGGAAACTTCTGCCGCGAGCCGTAGCCGCCCTTCACGGTCAGCAGGTCACGGTAGTTGAGGCTCGCCGCCGTCAGCCGCACCAGCACCTCGCCGCGCCCGGGCTGCGGCACGGGCTTGTCGACCAGCGCGAGCGCATCGATCCCGCCCGGGCCCTGCAGCTCATAGCATCTCATCCGATGTCTCCCGCCCTCGGCCGCGCTGTCACCGCACGCATTCCCGACCGATGGTGGAGCGTTTCGCATCCTTGATCAAGCCGCCCCTCGTTCCGCGTCGCGGACAAACAAGCCGCACGTCGCGGCGTTCACGGCATGAACCGGCCGGGCGCCGGCAGCTGGTCGTCATCGATCAAGGGGATCACGAGGGAGTTGAGCACATACTCCGTGCCCAGCCACGTCATGATCGTGGAAATCAGCAGCACTGCGGCCAGCAGCATCATGTCGCGTCGGTCCATTGAACAAATACGGCGCAATGATGTGACCGTTTCACATTGGAGCCATGCTTACGACGCGCCTGTGGAACTCTCGCACCGCATGGGCGCTGCGGCGCCAGAGGTCCAGCCTGGCTGCTCCCACACAGTTCGCCCGTGATCGAAACGTCAGGGGCGGATCCAGGGCTAGAGGGATGACACCCTTCCCGCCACCGGGCTTCACCATGACCGACAAATTCCCGCTCGCGACCGAGCTCGCGCTTCTGCTGCTGCTTTCCGCGCTCTGGGGCGCGTCCTACAGCATCGGTGTGCTGTTGCTGGGCGAGCAATTGTCCCTCACCGCCTGGGCGGGGCTTGCCTGCGTGGTAGCGGGCGTCATCGCCATGACGCTGCCGACCAACGCCGCACGCGATCATGCATCGGCCTCGAACCTGATGCGGCATACGAGACCGCCGTCGCGATAATCCTGCTCGATACTGCCGCCGATGGCCGCAAGGCTCGCACGGATCATGCGCGTGCCGAATCCCTCACCTTGCGGCGGCGCCACCGGGGTCGGATTGAGCTCGTGCCAGGTCACGACGCGGCGGCCACCATCTTGCGCGACCTGCACCTCGAGCCGGCCGCCGTCGCCGCGCAGCGCGCCGTATTTGACGGCATTGGTCGCGAGCTCATGAAACACCAGCGCGAGATTGCGGATGGCGTCCGGCCCGAGCTGCACGTCGGGCCCGTCCACCGTGACCGCTCCCGATGACCGATAGGGCTGCAGCTCGGCCTCGAGCAGCATGCGCAGGGTCATGATGCGCTGATCCGACCAGGCGAGAGTATTGGCGCGCGCGACCGCGTCGAGTCGCAGCGCGATCGCCTCGCCCTTGTCGCGATCCTCGCCCGACAGACTCGACCGGACGATCGATTGAAACAAGGCGAGCTGATTGTTGACGCGATGCCTGAGCTCGCCGAGCAGCAATTCGCGCGCATGCTCGCTGCGCTTCAGCGCCAGCAGCGCATTGCGGCAGAGGTTCACGAGCCAGATGGCCAGCGCCGAGGTGCCCAGGAACGCGACGAGATTGACGGCCTCCTCATGCCCGGGACGATCGGTGAACCCGATCAGCACGACGGCGGCCGACAGCCAGGCGGCAAAAATGGCCGGGGGAACTCCGCCGAGCAGCGCGGCAAAGACCACCGCCGGGAAGAAGGTCGCGTAAGGCAGCGTTGCGCCCGCGAAATCCAGCCCGATGCGGCCGGCGGTCGACATGGCGACAGCAACGACCGTGAGCACAAGCGTGGTCGCCGACCACGGCCTGCCCCGAATGATCCAGTCTGAAAAACTCCGACCCACGCGCACGATTGACCCCGAAGCCAAACCTCTATCGCCGTAGGCGAAGCGGAACAAGCTGAAGGAACTGCCGATCCTGACGAAAGTTTTGGAACTTTTCTGACGTAGTTGCGTTCAGCTGCCGTTTTGCGGGAAGTGGAACTCCATCCTGCCGCGACATGGAAAGAGCGGCGCATGAAACCACCACGGTGAGCGAGCGTCTCCAAGAGAGACCGCCGGCATGAGAACCATCTCTGAAAGCCGCCGGCGTGAGAGACGATCGTGCAGCGCTTCGGTGCAGTCGCGATTCCTGGACGACACGTCCTGCGACCTGCCGCAAGGGTTGCGCCATCGTGGCTGCGGATCATTGAGACTGTAGGTGTTGCCTGCAGGGACGCTCTCGCTCCGCCCGGAGTTCGACCAGCCTCCCGCACACCGCAACGGTATTCGAGCGCTCCGTTGTGAGCCGGCTTGTAGTTCGGCGGCTCGCACGGCGCAAAACCTAGCGGCTTGCCGCTGAGCGCCGCAGCGTCGATCATGCTGGTCATGACGACGAAATCACGCGAGAGACTTTATGGCGCCGGCATCCGCATCGCGCAGGAGCAGGCCGCGCGCGCCCGCAAGGAAGCCGATCGTCTGGCCTGCGATGCGTGGAATAGGCGCATGCTCGGCTACAAGGGGCCGGCGCAGCCCTCGCCGCTGCTCGGCGACGCGCTCAACGCCGGCTACTACTATCTCGAAGTGCGCTGTCTCGGCTGCGACACCAACCAGACCGTCGCGCTCGACATCATCAGACGTCCCAAGACGACTCCGATCCACGAGCTCGAGCGCTACATGCGCTGCCAGGATTGCTCGCGGCTGCGCGGCCATCCCTACAAGCGCAGCGCGCTGGTGGCTTTGCGCGAGACCAAGATCTCGGCCGCGCATCCGGCATCGATATGGTGGCCCGATGACCGCTAGGCGCACGGACCACGCTCGAGGTCGGCATCGAACGTGGCTCAGAGGTACTCCGGTCGGACGACGCATCGATCGATGAATTTTTCTAAGACAGCGCGGAACAATGTCGAGCTCCGGCGGTTTCGAAATTTGCCGGCGCGGCAGGGAAGTAAACATGTCAGAGTTGATGACCCAGCCGGACAAGCTGCGGGCCGACGCGGCCGAGTGCGCCCTCATCCGTGATCTCGCCACCGATCGCGACAAGCGCGAGCTGTTCGCACGGCTTGCCGAACATCTGAGCACACTCGCTGTCGAAGTGGAGCGTCGCCCGCACGCAGGGCTCCAGCCTCAGCTGAGCGACAACGGCAACTCACGCCAAGCGGGCGTGGTCGCTGATGCCGGGACCTCGGCCACACAATCGCGCAACTCGGCTTCGCTATAACACGTCACGAGCAGCGTCTGATTCGTCCGGCGACGAAACGACGATCCCCTCGTGCACGGGTGCCGATCTTGCGACTGTCTCTTCCTCACCTCGCCTGCATGGCTCTGTTGCTTGCATCGGCGCAACCCGCCGCCGCGCTCGACCTCGTCGGCCGCGGCAGCATCGTCGATGGCGATACGCTGGACATTCACGGCGCGCGCATCCGCCTGTGGGGCATCGACGCTCCCGAGACCGCGCAACTCTGTCGCGGCCGCGACCGCAAGCCCTATCGCTGTGGCGCGCTCGCCGCCAACACGCTCGATGCCTTCACGCGAGGCAAGATTCTCCGCTGTACGCCCGTGGACGGCGATCGCTATGGCCGCATCGTCGCGCGCTGTGCGGCCGGCGTCACCGATCTCGGCCGGTTCATGGTGTCGCGCGGGCTTGCGATCGAGGAGCCGCAATATTCGCACGGAGCCTACGCCGCCGATCAGCTCACCGCGCGCCGCGCCGCCCGCGGCCTCTGGTCCGGCCGCTTCGTCGCGCCGCCGCTGTATCGCAGCTGCATGCATGAAGGCGGCACGATTTCGCTGTGTTCGAACGGTGAGTAGCCGGCCTGTAGGCTGAGCAAAGGCGCAGCCGTGCGGTCTCCTCACGCGCCCCTTGCAATGGCGCCGTGCCCACCATCTCACGACCGAATACGCTGCACGACGGTTGGCACGCTCCGCCGGACGGCGGCGCTTTGCCCACCCTACAGATTGCGCCTCGGTCATTGCGAGCGAAGCGGCGCAATCCAGGGCCAGGGAGCAAGTCTGGATTGCTTCGCTGATCTGGTCGCGATGCGCGACCAATGGCTCGCAATGACCGAAAAAGCGAGGGCCGAATTCCTCCGCAACGATCGCGTCAATTGCCACGCTCTCTGATCCGGCTGTAAGGTCACACACCGCAAGTACCCGGGGCTGGCTGACGATGATGACAGAAAAGACAACGCGCGTGGCGATCCTGTTCGGCGGGCGCTCGGCGGAGCATGACGTGTCCCGGGCCTCCGCCGCCAACATCTTCCGTTCGCTCGACGCCAGCCGCTACGCCATCACCTTGATCGGCATCACCAGCGACGGCCGCTGGGTGCTCGCCGACGCTGCGAATGACGGCACCGCCACGGCGTTGACCGTGCCTGCCGACGGCCCCCAGATCGTGCTGCTGCCGGCCGGCCAGGGCCGCGCGCTGGTCATCGGCGATGGCACAGCCGGCACGCGCGACCTCGTCTTCGACGTCGTCTTCCCGGTGCTGCATGGCCCGAACGGCGAGGATGGCACCGTGCAGGGCGCGCTGGAGCTGGCCGACGTCGCCTATGTCGGCGGCCGCGTGTTGGGATCGGCGGCGGCGATGGACAAGGACGTCGCCAAGCGGCTGCTGCGCGATGCCGGCCTGCCGATCGTGCCGTTCGTCACGATGACGGAAGCAGCGCCGGTCACCTATCAGGATGCGGTTCACGCCGTCGGATCATCCGAGCTGTTCGTCAAGCCGGCCAATCTCGGCTCATCGGTCGGCATCTCCAAGGCGCGCAACGAAGCGGAGTTCGACGCCGCCTGTCGCCTCGCGCTGCGCTTCGACCGAAAGATCCTGATCGAGCGCTGCATCACGCCGGTGCGCGAGATCGAGTGCGCCGTGCTCGAGCACGCCGACGGCAAGGTTGCGGCCTCCGAGCTCGGCGAGATCGTGCCGGCCGACAGCCATGGCTTCTACTCCTACGAGGCGAAGTACACCGACGCATCGGGCGCCTCGCTCCACGTCCCGGCGCAGCTCGAGCCGGCGCTTTCCGAGCGCATCCGCAAGCTCGCGACCGAGGTGTTCGGCGTGCTCTGCTGCGAGAGTCTCGCACGGGTCGATTTCTTCGTCCGCGGCGACGAGGTCTACGTGAACGAGGTCAACACGCTGCCCGGCTTCACCAACATCAGCATGTATCCGAAAATGTGGGAAGCCACCGGCCTGCCCCAGCCCGCGCTGATGGACCGCCTCATCGCGCATGCGCTGGCGCGGCATGCCCGGCTGAGGCAGCTGGCGTCGCAGCGGTGAGGCTCCTATATACGGCCAGTGACATCGTCACGCCGTTCACGGATCGGCTCCGGCGAACGCGAGCAAGCGAAGCCGAGACCATCACGTGACACGACACCGCCGATCCCTCGTCCGGCCGCTGCTGGCCGCGCTCTGTCTGATCGTAGCGATCGCCGCACCGGCGCGGAGCGAAGACGAAGCCTCGCACATCACGAAGCTCGAGAACCGTGAGTTCGACGGCATCAGCTTCAAGGGGCAAAGCGAGTTTGAAATCCACGACCCGGAGCTGTTGCCGAAGCAGCTGGTGCGGGCGATCGAGCCCGGTTGCGAGTACAGGAGCGGTCTCAAGGAACAACCGGTCCGTTTCATGGCCGTGGACGGATGGCGGTTCGCGATCGTCCCTTGCTCCGCTATTGTTGGATGGGATGAGATATTCGATCTCCGGGAGATGAGGCGGCCGCGACTGTTGCAGATCCCGATGGCCAACTGGGATCGCGGCTTCGTTGCAACCTCCCAACCTGGTGCTGTCACCTGGAACAAGGAGGCAAAGGTATTCGAAATTACACGTCGTACCGATCTTTGTCCGAGCCCGACGACTCGCCACATCTACCGGCTCATGCCCGCCGCATGGGCGCCGGTCCTGGTCCGCATCGATGTCCGGAAGGACGGCTGCGTTGATGGTGAGTGGGCCACCATCTGGGAGGCGCCGGCCTGGCCGACGCAGGAGGATCTTCGTTAGACGCTCATCGACAGGCTGCGCGACGTCAAAGCCGATCAGATCAGCGTCGCGACCTCATAGATCATCACGGCAGCGCCGAGGCAGCGACGCCAGGGATTGACGCCGCGCAGGAGTTCGTCGAACGCCCATACGACGAGGCCGGCTTTGACCAGGCAATCCAGATCGAAGCCGGCGCGTGCGGGAGGATGCCAGATCCAGCTCACGACGCTTGCCACGAGCACGATCCACAGCGCCGGGTTCGGCATCTGCGCGATCGTGATCTCGCCGGTCTGGCGATTTCGGAAGAACCAGTCGAGACATCGGCGCATCGCACCACCGGCTTGAGATGTGAAATGGCTTGCGTGACCGCGCGCGATTGCGTGCAGCGTCAGCGGGATGACCTTCCGCCCGCATCTAACCGTCCGCGCGCGCATGCGCGAGGAAGAAGCGCAGCATCTCGCGCGATGCGTCCGGGCCTTTCGGATCGGTGTAGGAGCCGGCCGGACTGCCTCCCGACCAGGCGTGAGCGGCGCCGTGGATGGTCCAGTACTCCGACGTCACCTGCCCGCGATCGGTCAGGATCTTCCGCGTATAGGCGTGGCCCCCGGGCTCGCGGCCGCGCACCACGGACACCGTCCCGCGCGCGCCGGCGGACTGGGCGATCCGGTCGCTGTTGATGGGATGCACGGTCGCGTCGCGATCGCCATGGAAGACGATGGTCGGCACGGCCGGGCCACGCGCGGCCGCAGGCGCGGCGCCGCCCTGACGCATGGCCATCAGCGCCGAGGGCAGATCGCGGGCGGCCCCGCAGGCGAGGCCCGAATGGATGCCGGCGGCCGCGTAGAGATCGGGATAGGTGGCGGCCATGATGGCGGCGGCGGCACCTCCGGCCGACAGGCCGGCAACGTAGACCCGCCGGGGATCGACCGCATGGTCCTGCATCACCTGGCGGGTGATGCCTGCGATCAGGGATGGCTCGCCGCCGTCGCGCTGCTGGTCGCCGGTGCGAAACCAGTTCCAGCATTTCGATTGATTGGCGCCGCTCGGCTGCTCGGGATAGACGACGAAGCAGCCCTGCTCCTCCCCTGCAAAATTCATTCGCGTGCCCGCGGCGAAATCGTCCGGGGATTGCGTGCAGCCATGCAGCATGACGACGAGCGGCAGCTGGCGTCCATGCGTCCCGCTCGGGATCAGCAGCTTGTAGGACCGGTGACCGGCCGCATTGCTGAAGCCGCCTTGGACAAAGCGCGCGCCCTCGGGCGCGATCTCATGCGCCGCCGGCGCGCGCAGGCCGGGACCTCGCAAGCCGCCCCCCGGGAGACCGCCAAATCCGTCACGACGGACGAAGCGCTTGCGCGCCAAAGCGGACGCGCCCCGCGAGGGCATGTCTTGCTTTGAAGTGCCTTGCGCTGTCGTGTGTTGCACAGTGTGCACCTGCGCAGCCGCGTCCCTGGCGGCGGACCGCGCGCGCTCGCCGACGCGCGTGGCTTCGCCGTCGATGGTCAGGGGTGAAAGCCGCGCCGGCGTTGACCTCGCGGGACCGGCCTCTGCCGCAGTTGGGGCGCCGACACCGTGCAACATGCGCTGCAGGAGTGCCGTGGCCTCGACCAATTGGCCGGCCCGCGTCAGGCGCGTCGCTTCGCGCATGATATCCTGATCGAGCATGACGCTACCTCATTCTGTCGGCGAGAGCGGCCTTGACCGCGGGGGTGGCATGGAGCGCGCCCAGCACCGCGACCGAGGCGATGGTGGCGCGGGCGAGCTCAGGCGTGACATCGGCGGCGATGGTGGCGAGCCCCAGGACATTGATCTGCAGCATCTCGCCAGCGCGCTGCACCGCTTCGAGATCAGCGCGGCTGAAGTTGCGCAGGCCCAGGTCCAGGCTGTGGCGCAGCGTGGACTGCTTGAGCACGTCGGCATGGCGATCGAGCTGGTTGCGGATCGCGGTGCGGATGAAGTCGGTGCGGTTGGAATAGAATCCCTCCTGCACCATCAGGTCGACCTGACCAAGATCGACATAGCCGAGATTGACCGTGATCTTCTCGGTGTCGGGCGCTTTGGCGCGGAGGGGGAGGATATTGTCGGGCATCGCTGGCATCCGTTTTACCATCCAATTGGATGTTCTATGGATGGCATATGGATGTCGGTCCGAGCCGTTCAAGGCGCCGGCGCATTCTTGAACGCACGGGCCGCCGAAACGTCACCCGCGCGGGGCACCGTCGGAAACCGCCCTGCGCTGCTGGAGGCGCGCGACGCGGCGGGAAATGAACGGCCGCACGGGAAGAAACAGCCGGTAGCCCAGTTCCAGCCCAGCCAGGACGCCCGGCAGCGACGCCAGGCGTGCCGCCCAGCGCCATCTCGGCAACCGCCGCCAGACCTCGACGAAGGCCGCGGCGCCCGAGAGCACCCGCCCATCTCCCGCGCGGACGTGGAACCGCTGCATGGCCTCTCGCTGGGTCATGCCGTCCGGCGCCGCGGCGTCCGCGGTCGAGACGTCGACGAAGCACAGCGCGCCGGCCTCGTCGGTGCGACGGTAATATCCGATTTCCGCCCGGCACAGCGGACAGGAGCCGTCATAATACACGGTCGATCTTGCTTGCTCTGGCTCCACACGGCTCTCCTTGGCGGCGGACCGATCTCAGCCCATGACCCGATACGTCCGGGCGGGCGGTTTGGGTCTGCGTTCCCCCGGGATCGTGATCAGCCCGACGGCTCCCGGCACGCAAAGGACGCAAGTTACGGTGACAGTGCACGAAACTATGCCGGTCCCCCGCAACGTCCCTCCCGCTTAATCCTCCTCCGCCGGCTTCGGCCCGCGTTTCGCCGGCTTGAGCACGCGTCCGGTCATCTTCTCGATCCGCGCGAGGAAGCGGTCGCTGCCGATCGGACGGCCGATGCTCTCGGCCGCGCGCAGGCGGGCGAGCAGCGCCTCCTCGTCCTCCGGCGCGTGGCCCAGCAGCCCGGCCATGTCCGGGAACATCTTCTTCACGGCTCGCGCGCGGTCACGCCGTCGTCGCGCCCGCGCAGATGCGCGCGTGTGCTCGACCACGCCCAATCCTGGGGCCGCGCCACCATCCGCGCTCGCACCGGGTTGAGGCTGACATAGCGCAGCGCGGCGGCGAGATGCGCCTCGTCCATCGCCACCGCGCCGAACCGCCCCTGCCAGAAATGTCCGCTGCGCTTGGGATGCAGTCCAGTGCACATAACCATGCGACCCGGCAACAGAAGTTCGGCTGCGCCAGTCATTGCTAAATGCCGTCGGTTTCAATCATTCTGGTGCGGTTGGGCTTGAAAATTCCGCTCTTGGAATAAACCGCGCTGTTCGTCTTCTGGTCGATTCTGATTTCGTCGAGCCAAGGTGCCTTGATTTCTAGCCGTGTCAGCAGCGGAGCATCCGGAGCGGCCTCGATCGTCACGGACTGTAGTTCGATATTGGCGCCGATCACGCTGGAGAACTCCTCCGGGCAGAGCTGCTGCGCCTGCTCATAGGGCTGGCCGGTCGGAAACCAGATGAAGGCGGGGTAGGAATCGTCCCCCAGGTCGAGCTTGCCCCCGCGGAGACCAGCTAGCGCCGCCGGCTCGAGGCGGAATTTGCCGGGCAACGACTCCGCTGGAAGCGGCGGCTTGCAGGCCTTCCGGCTGGTCCATACGTCGACGTCGTAAGCCATCGCTGCGACCAGCATGCCGTATTGGCCAAGATCGATGACCGGGGCGACGCCCTTTACGACGGTATAGGTCGCCTCGCCAGTCCCCCAAGACGCTCCCCCTCTCCAATAGCGTACCGAGATGATGCTTGAGCCGGACTTCGCGACTCCATTGGCGCTGACCGAGAAGGACAGCCGATAGCGAAAGCTTGCGTCGCTTCCACCGCAAGCCGACAGCAGCAATGATAGACAGCCTGCAATAAGACCCACTATGCCGCGCCGCCCCATCATCATGCAATATCCGGTTCCGGTGACAGTGCACAAAACTGCGTACCCCTCGCTGTAGCGTGCCTCCTCGCTCAATCCTCCTCTGCTGGCTTCGGCCCGCGCTTGGCCGGCTTGAGCACGCGGCCGGTCAGCTTCTCGATCCGCGCGAGGAAGCGGTCGCTGCCGATCGGACGGCCGATGCTCTCGGCCGCGCGCAGGCGGGCGAGCAGCGCCTCCTCGTCCTCCGGCGCGTTTCTCAGGAGCCCGGCCATGTCCGGGAACATTGTCTTGACCGGCTCGCGCGCGGTGACGCCGTCGTCGCGCCCGCGCAGATGCGCGCGTGTGCTCGACCACGCCCAATCCTGGGGCCGCGCCACCAGCCGCGCCCGCACCGGGTTGAGGCTGACATAGCGCAGCGCGGCGGCGAGGTGCGCCTCGTCCATCGCCACCGCGCCGAACCGCCCCTGCCAAAAATGTCCGCTGCGCTTGCGGCGCGCCTGGATGATGCCGGCATAGATGCGATGCACCCGCGACAGCGCCCGGCGCAAGCCGTCAGCATCCGACGGCACCAGGATCAGATGCACGTGGTTCGGCATCAGGCACCACGCCCACACCGCGACGCCGGCCGCCTCGCAATGGGTCGCGAGCAGGTCGCGGTACAGCGCGTAGTCGTCGTCACCGAAAAAGGTTCGCGCGCGGCCGTTGCCGCGCTGGGTGACGTGGTGCGGCAGACCGGGAATGACGACACGGGCAAGACGGGCCATGCGCCATCCTGCGCGTTCGGACGACGGGTGTCAAATTAAGTGCACTGTCACCGTAATCCATGGCGCCGTGCCCCCTCTCGCGACGCAAGCCGCCCCGCCCCAGGCACGGCTATCGCATATGACAAATCTGAGTTTGTCGCGAAACTGTATCCTCATCGTCATGCCCGGGCTCCGTCCCGGGCATCCACGTCGTTCTCAGCGCGCCGGACGACGTGGATGGCCGGGACACGCCCGGCCATGACGACGTGGAGAAATATGAGCGCAAAGCTGCGATCGTCAAATGCGATCGCCCTGCCGCCCAGGGGTCCGCGACACGACCGCAATCAGCCGATGCACGCCCGATCCGACACATGCCCGCCATACGCCGCGGCTACCAATCGAACGCACAGCCTTGATGAGGAGCACCATGGCCGACAACGACCTCGACGTCTACCTGACCGCGCGCAACGTGCTGGTCGAAATGCGCCTGAATTTGGCCAAGGCCGTTTCGGCCGGTTACAAGAAGGGCGAAACCGAAACTGCGGTCAAGAGCCTCGTCGAGGTCCAGCAGGCCATCGACGTGATCGACCACGCGAGCGAGGAGCTGGAGGAGCCCGACGAGGGCGAGCACGACGAGGACTGAAGCACTGCGCGATCAGCCCGTGCCGTGCTGCATCGACCATCCTCAGAGTGAGTACGACACCGAACGTCTCCTGCAGGGAGATTGAGGTCCGTAAGGTGGGCAAAGGCGCAGCCGAGCCGTCGCCTCACACCCAGTTCGTCATGGCGCCGTGCCCACCATCACCGCCCCGCATGCCGCCCGACGGCGGGCACACGCCGCCTGACGGCGGCGCTTTGCCCACCCTACGCGATCACTCATGAGAGGGGAGATGTCAAAATGAATGGTGGCTGCAAGCTCGGACGCAGCCAAAATGGGGAAGAGAGGGATTGGTTCGCCTTGGACTGGACGCGAGCCGTCGGATCCTGCGGAGAGAATGCGATTCAGATTGGAGAGTCTTGATGTCAAACGCCGATATCACCGAAAATGATCTAGACGTTATGGAAATCATGATCTCCGTGATGCGGAGCAAGGATGCATCAGCGGAAACAGCAGTTCTGGCGGCCGAGGCTATTGCGGCTCATGCGCGATTTAATATCCGTTTCGGTAATCTCAAAGAGGCGCTTACCAAATCGGATGACGAAATGTTGGCCCTATTGGACGAGTCCGAGGCTCTGGTAGTGAGTTGCAGGAACTCAGTCAAAGTGTTTCACGAAACTGGTGACAAGGAGCGGTTGCACGCGAGTCTTGTCCATCTCAGGGACGCATTCGATAAGCTAGCAATCTAGTTCGAAATTACGAAATTACGAAACTACGGTGACAGTGCACCTAATTCCCGACTGTCGCGCAACTTCGATTCAGGCGGGCCCCATCGGTGAGCGCGCCTCGATCCCGGCCGCCCGGCGTCACCGCGGCGGCATCTTGTCGAATCTCGGCAGCGCCGGATCGAGGTGATCCCAGGCCTGCCCCGCCGCCGTCCAGGACACCAGCTGCGGCTTGTAGCGGCTGGGGTCGTCGAGGCTCGCTGGCGGAACAATGAACACATCGGGCATCGCGGGAAATGTCAGGTGGACGTGCGAGCCGCAGGTCGGGCAGAACGCGCGCTGCTTCACGGTGCCGCCGTCGCCTGTGCTCTGCCAATGCGACACCTCGCCTTCGACCTTGACCTCCGCCGCAACGAAGGTGAGGTGCGATTGATGCCCGGTGCCGCTGTCGCGCTGGCATTGCCGGCACTGGCAGTCCAGCATCACGGCTGGCTCGCCCGAGATCTGGTAGCGAACCGCGCCACAGGCGCAGCCGCCGGCATAGGACTGGGTCATGTCGTTCTCCCGTTGCATCAGTGCAGCTGTTTCGACGACGCCTCTTCGCCGGCGATCCGGTCGAGATTGGCGACGACCTTCTTCCAGCCTTCGCTCATCTTGCGATAGGCGGTCTCATTGGCCGGAAGCACGAAGCCGGAATGCACCAGGCGCAGGCGCGTGCCCGTCTCGGCCCTCGACAGGCTGAAGGTGACCACCGTCTCCAACGGCGCGCCGTAGCCGACGTTGCTGTCGTGGCCGCCCTTCCACGCGTAGGACAGCCGCTCGTTCGGCGCGACCTCCAGCACCTCGCAGTGAATGGTGCCGTCCCATCGGCCGGCCGGCGTGGTCTGGAAGGTGAAACGATTGCCGACGACGGCCTCGAACCCCGTGGGTGCCATCAGCCAGCGGCCGATCAGCTCGCCATTGGTCAGGGCTTTCCAGATGACCTCCGGCGCATGGGGGAAAATCTCCTCCACGACGATGCCCTGCGTATCCGGCTTCACGGTCTGGTTCATGGATCGATGTCCTTCAGCAAGTTTCTCAGATCGGCAAAACGGTCGCGCCAGAACACGCCGTAGTGGCTCATCCAGTCGGCCAACGGCGCGAGGCCGCGTGGCTCGGCGCGGTAGTAGACCTTGCGCCCTTCTGGGCGCTCGCAGACCAGACCGGCCTGCTTCAAGGATTTCAAATGCTGCGAGATGGCGCCCTGCGTCACGGTGCTGCCGCGGGTCAACTCGACCACGGTGATCTCGTCGGCCTCGACGATGCGCTCGAACACCGCGCGCCGCGTGGGGTCGGCCAGCGCGCGCATGACGGCCGTGATGGGTTCAGACTGGATCATGCGAAAGCAATAGCCTTCACTAATTCATTAGTCAACACTAATATTATCGAAAGATCCGCGTAGCATTTCGCCGCCGCGACCCATCTCCTGCGGAATCGCGCCGTAGGAAAATCCGAATTTCTTCTCTTCCGCTTTTCAGAAACACATGCTATGTTGCGTCCATCCCGCCTCACTTGAGGGGCGTTTCGCGATCGTCACGAGCGTGGAGTGCGGGATGCGGTGGGCGTGTCGGGTTGCAGCGTGAGCGATCATGCCGACGAACGATCCGATGCGCACGGCGAAATCGTGTGGTTCTGGCATCCCGTTGCTGATGCCAAGCTGGCGCTGCAAGTTCGACGAGCGCGCTGGCGACGGGGGCAAGACAGCCGGTCCCCGGGGAGATCACGTATAAGCCGTAACGCCATCGCGCGGGGAAGGCCGGGAGGATCGGCTTGTACCTGTGGTTCCTGCCGCCTGCATTTTTTTCGCAGGCGGGCCATGGGTGCGACCGGCACCCGGCCTTTCCCGCGCCCTCATCTTCGAGAGGGCGATGAGACGAGCAACACTCGGACGCGAAAGCGGGTGCGAGGATGAAAGCGCATGTCCATCGACCGTCATTGCGAGGAGCGAAGCGACGAAGCAATCCAGAGTCCTTGCGGGACTCTGGATTGCTTCGCTGCGCTCGCAATGACGCTTTCATCTCCGCTGTCATCCCGGGCAAGCTGCGACGACGCGAAAGCGTCGGCGCGGCGCCGACCCGGGACCCAGACGCCGCGGCGGCCGTGTGAGTCACGATGGAGCGGACAGCATTGGCGGCGATTTCTGCCGGTGGTTATGGATCCCGGCGTTCGCCGGGATGACACTGAGATTTTGGCAGGCGCTGTGGTCTCCATAGGCATCTTTGAACCTTCGCCTTCGCCGCCGGAACACATCCAGACGCCCTATTCCCGCCAAACCCAGCATAAAAACCGACTGAACCCACCTCCCCATTCCGGTACACTCGCCACGTGACCCATCGCCCGACGATTCTCGTGTTCGACTCCGGCCTCGGCGGCCTGTCCGTGCTGCGCGAGGTCGTGCGCGCCCGCCCCGATGCGCATTACGTCTATGTCGCCGACGACGCCTTCTTTCCCTACGGCCATCACAGCGAGCCGGCGCTGATCGCGCGCGTGGTGCCGCTGATGGGCGAGTTGATCGCGGCGCACCGGCCGGGCCTGATCGTGATCGCCTGCAACACCGCCTCGGTGCAAGTGCTGGCGCCGCTGCGCGCTGCCTACGCCACGCCCTTCGTCGGCACCGTGCCGGCCATCAAGCCCGCCTGCGCGCAGTCGCAGACCAGGCGCGTCTCCGTGCTCGGCACCAAGGCGACGGTGCAGCGCGAATACACCCACGCCCTGATCCGCGACTTCGCCGGAGGCTGCGAGGTCACCCTGGTCGGCTCCCCCGAGCTGGCCTCGCTCGCCGAGGCCGCCCTCAGCGGAACCACCGTCAGCGATGACGCGATCGCCGCCGAGATCGCGCCCTGCTTCACCGGCGACGCCGCCGACCCCGCCGGCCGCACCGACACGGTCGTGCTGGCCTGCACGCATTATCCGCTGCTGCTCGACCGGCTCGAACGCCTCGCGCCGTGGAAGGTGACCTGGATCGACCCGGCCCCCGCGATCGCGCGTCGCGTCGGCGACCTGTTGGGTCCCTCGACCGGCCATGCCGGCGACGACGGCGGCGCCACGATGATCTTCACCTCCAACAAGCCGCATCAGCTCAGCCGCGCACTCACGCCCTATTTCGGCGGCCGTGTTCCGGCCTGACGGAGGCCCAGCATGTCTGCGACGCCCAAACCGCTCAATCGCCTCAAACAAGCCTGGCGCGACAAGCGGCCGACTTTCGGCGCCATAGCCACCATCCCGAGCATACAGACCGTGCGGATCATGGCGCAGTCGCTCGACTGGATCATCGTCGACCTCGAGCACGGGCCGATCGACCTTTCGACCGCGCATGCGATGATCACGGCCACGGCAGGCACGCCCTGCGTGCCGCTGGTGCGGATCGCCGCCAACGAGCCGCATCTGGCCAAGGCGCCGATGGACCTCGGCGCGCTCGGCATCAACTTCCCGATGATCTCGAGCCGCGCTGATGCCGAGAAGGCGGTGCGCAGCGTGCGTTATCCGCCCGTTGGCGACCGCCTATGGGGTCCGTTCCATGCGCCGTTCCACTGGAACGTCTCGATGGCCGAGTACATGGCGACCGCCGATGACGACATGATCTGCATGGTGACGATCGAGCATGTCGAGGCGGTCGAGCGCATCGACGAGATCATGGCCACGCCCGGCATCGACATTGCCGTGATCGGCCCCGGCGACTTGGCCACCTCGATCAACAAGCGCGGCCAGCTCGATGATCCCGCAGTGAAATCGCTGATCGCGCGCGCCGAGGCCGGCATTGTCAAATCGGGCGTGCCGATCGGCGGCGCGGCGCGCAGCGCCGAGCAGGCCAACGCGATGATCGATCGCGGTTATCTGGCGCTGGCGCTCGGCTTCGACTGGTCCTTGTTCCAGCGCGGCATTGCCGCAAGCTTCGAGGGGATCAGGCGCTGATTCGGCGTCGCTTCACGTTCCGAACGAAAAACAACATAGGGGGAGAAGACCATGATGAAGAAGACGATTTTCGGCCTGTCGCTGGCCGTGCTCGGGCTCGGGGCCGCACTGGCGCAGCAGCCGGCGATCAAGCGGACCATGCTGCAGAAGACCGATTTCCCCGACGGCTATGCCATCGTCGAGGCGATCGCCGAGATCACGGCCGGCGGCGCGGCGGGCCGCCATACCCACCCCGGGGTCGAGACCTCGTACATCCTTGAGGGAGAGGCCGAGCTGATCATCGAAGGCCAGCCCGACCGGCACCTCAAGGCGGGGGATTCGTTCCAGATCCCGGCCGGGGTGGTCCATGACGCCAAGGTCCATGGCGACAAGAACCTGAAGGTGCTCGGCGTCTACGTGGTCGACAAGACCAAGCCGCTCGCCTCGCCGGCGCCATAGACCGGCGCTTCCGTAACCCGGCCTGCGGTGTTAACAGCAGCCGCCGCCGGGATCGGACCAGGCCAACCAGAACCAACGGGGAGCGACACGTTTCAGGATGCGCGGAACCACCAGGACAATCTCGTTGCCGCGCCGCCTGATCATCGATCTGATGCGCGCCTCCTGCGACGTTCCGTTCGTCTCGCTGGCGCGGACCCTCAACATCCGGCCGCTGCTGGAGGCCCGTGGCGCCGCCGCCTCCCCGCCGGGCTTCGCCGCGGTCTTCGTCAAGGCGTTCGCACTGGTCGCCAGGGACGAGCCGACCCTGCGGACGCTCTACGTCAAATGGCCCTGGCCCGCTTTCTACGAGCTGCCGCGCAACATCGCGATGGTGGCGACCGCCCGGGTCGAGGATGGCGAGCCCTGCGTGCTGCCGCAGCGGGTCGGCGATCCCGACCGGCTGACATTGGCCGAGGTCGACGCCATCATCCGCTGGGGTAAGGAAGCACCAGCCGATCAGGTGCCGGCATTCCGCAAGATGCTGCTGACCACCCGCCTGCCCTGGCCGCTACGCCGGCTCGCCTGGTGGGTCGGGCTCAGCTTCGGCCGCCAGCGCGCCAACTGGTTCGGCAATTTCGCCGTCACCGGCGTCTCGGCCTATGGCGGCGGCGAGCTGCATGCGCTCAGCCCCGGGCCCTACATCCTGAGCTTCGACGTCGCCAAGCCCGACGGCACCATCGGTGCCATGATCCGCTGGGACCACCGGGTCACGGACGCCGCCCTCATCGCCCGGACCTTTGCCCGCCTGGAAGAGGTGCTGAATGGCGAGATCGCGGCCGAGATCAGGGCGTCGCGGGCCTCCGAACCCAAGCCGGTCCGGGCGATCGGCGCCTGAGCGGACGGAATCGGTGCCGTTTGCGACTTACGACGGCCGTCGAGCATGAAATTGAGCGGGAGGGACGATTTGATCGCAAAAAGTGGTCCTAGCGGTTTGACAGAACGGCGGTTTCTCCCGTAGAAACCGCCCTGCTCGCGGGCCGCTTTCGGCCCGCGTTGCGTTTCGCGACCCGTGGCCTCGTCCCTTCATGCTTTGGGGACGGGCCTGTCGGTGGACCGGATTTTCCGGACACACAGGAGGGCGCGTTTCCTCAAACCCTAACTTAATCGAAGAGGACGCGATGACTAAGCGCAGTGAGGCGAAGTACAAGATCGATCGCCGCATGGGCCAGAATATCTGGGGCCGCCCGAAGAGCCCTGTCAACCGCCGTGAATATGGCCCCGGCCAGCACGGCCAGCGCCGCAAGGGCAAGCTCTCGGACTTCGGCGTGCAGCTGCGCGCCAAGCAGAAGCTGAAGGGCTATTACGCCAACATCTCCGAGCGCCAGTTCCACGGCATCTATGTCGAGGCCGGCCGCATCAAGGGCGACACCGGCGAGAACCTGATCGGCATTCTCGAGCGCCGTCTCGACACCGTCGTGTTCCGCGCCAAGTTCGTCTCGACCATGTTCGCCGCGCGCCAGTTCATCAACCACGGCCACATCAAGGTGAACGGCCGCAAGGTCAACATCTCGAGCTACCAGGTCAAGCCGGGCGACGTGATCGAGGTCAAGGAAGCCTCGAAGCAGCTCGCCGTGGTGCTGGAAGCCACCCAGCTCGCCGAGCGTGACGTGCCCGACTACATCGAGGCCGATCACTCCAAGATGACCGCGAAGTTCATCCGCATCCCGGCGCTGTCGGACGTGCCGTTCGCGGTGCAGATGGAGCCGCATCTGATCGTCGAGTTCTACTCGCGCTGATCTTGACCGGACGGAAGTCCGATCCCATCTGATAATCCGAAGGCCCTGGCACGCGCCGGGGCCTTTTCTTTTTGGACTTCTTTCGGATCAGGCGAACCGATTCCCGAATGCCACACTTGCCACGAAATCGCCTCAACGGTGGCTGACAGCGAATCCGTCCCGTGATTCACTGTCTGCAGTTGTAAAGTAAGCGGGGCGTTCGCCATGGAGTTCAACAGGCGCAATATCATCTTTGGCGCGTTGCCGACCGATGCGGTCGGTGCTCCGCCTCTGCCGCCGTTGCGGGCACCGCCCCTCAGTGCTTCACCGTTACGCGCACGGACCTCCGGCGTGCGCTACCGCTTCAACGACGGTCTCTATCCGTCCACCGTCTTCGACCTTCTCGAACGCTCCTGCTGGCACGTCCAGTCCGATGCGACAGCCCATGTGATCCGCCATGTCGGAACCGGGCTCACCTTTGCCGACGCGCAGCTTCGCACCGATCCGTTCGCGCTCGAGCTTCTGCATTGCTTCGACGATTCCCGCGAGCTCGCCGACGAATGGCACACCATGCTGGTCGGCTGGGCCGCGGTGAACATGGGCTGGAACGTCAAGCGGCAGCGTCCGGGCGCCGCGTTGCTTCTTTCGCCGTCGCGACAGAGCCCGATGGACTCCTGGGTGTTCGATTGCACCGAGGCGCCGCCGCTGGTCGCCGAGCCGATCGAGACCCGGCCGTTGCGGCGGCCGGACATCTGGCTCAATCCGCCGCGCGCGGCGTAGCTCGCGGAGGAGCGTTTTGCGGGAGCATTGCGAGTTGGGTAAGGTCCGGCCGTGAAAGCCGAACGAGGACTGCCGATGTATTACACCCCGCCCCCGCGCGATCCCAAGGCGCCGCCCGTGCGCGTCAACCTGTTGTCGGATACGCAGACCCGGCCTACCCCGGCGATGCGCGAGGCGATCGCGCGGGCGGAGGTCGGCGACGAGCAGATCGGCGACGATCCGACCGTGCACGAGCTCACCGCCCGCGTCGCCGCCCTGCTCGGCAAGGAAGCCGCGGTGCTAATGCCGTCGGGCACGATGTGCAACGTTACGGCGACACTGGTGCATTGCCGGCCGGGCGACGAGATCCTGGCGCACGAGACCGCGCACATCATCTCGCGCGAGGGCGGCGCGCATGCGGCGCTGGGCGGTTTCCAGGTCACGCAGCTGAAGGGCCCTGACGGGCAGTTCACGCCGGAGACGTTCCGCGCCGCGCTGCATCCGCGCAGCCGCTACCAGCCGCCGCAGACGGTCGTCAGCGTCGAGCAGACCGCCAATATCGGCGGCGGCACGATCTGGAAGAAGGCCGCGCTCGACGAGATCGTCGCGATCGCCAAGGCCCAGGGCATGGCGACGCATATGGACGGCGCGCGGCTGCTCAATGCCACCGTCGCCACCGGCATTCCGGCGGCCGACATGGCGGCAGGCTGGGATTCGGCCTGGATCGATTTTTCCAAGGGGCTCGGCGCGCCGATCGGCGGCGTGCTCGCCGGCAGCGCCGCCTTCATCGACGAGGTCTGGCGCTGGAAACAGCGGCTCGGCGGCGCAATGCGCCAGGCCGGCGTGGTCGCCGCAGCCTGCATCTACGCGCTGGACCACCATGTCGACCGGCTGGCCGACGATCACGCCAATGCGCGCGCGCTGGCGCGCGGCCTGTCGCAGATCCAGGGCGTCGAGGTGCAGGAGCCCGAGACCAATCTCGTGTTCTTCAAGCCGGATGGCGCAGGCGTCAGCGGCGAGAAGATGGTGAGCGGACTCCGCAAGCGCGGCGTGCTGCTGGCCATGATGGACGGCCGCATCCGCGCCTGCACCCATCTCGACGTGACCTCGGCGATGATCGAAGAGACCATCGGCCATGTCCGGGAGATCGTGCGCGGCGCTTAACCTCGTAGCCCGGATGAGCGCAGCGACATCCGGGGTTCGCGATGCAGCACGTGAGACCCCGGGGTCGCTCCGCTCGCCCGGACTACGCGAGCGCGCCATAGACCAGCTGCCGCACATCGCTCGCGATGCGGCCGCGCTGCGACGGCGCCTGCATCATGACGATGACGAACAGATCGTCGGCGGGATCGATGAAGAAGAACGTCCCGCCGACACCGTCCCAGCCATATTCGCCGGATGGCAACGGTGGTCTCTCTGTGATGCGCACGGAGAATCCCAAGCCGAAACCGTGGTCGGCACCGGGGAAATAGAGGTCATCGCGACGAATCCCCACTCCCACCACATGATCCCGCGTCATCAACGCGACGGTCTCGGGCTTCAAATAGCGGCGACCGTCGAACATGCCGCCATTCAGCAGCATCTGCGCGAACCGCGCGTAGTCGGAGATGGTGCTGATCATCCCCGCCCCGCCCGACTCCCAACGTCTGCGGCGGATCGGATCATCCAGGCCGGCAACGGGACGATCGAACCAGTCGCGCGGCGACGGCTCGGCAACGCGGTTGCGCCGGCTCGGGTCAGCCAGGAAGAAGGCCGTCTCGTGCATGCCGAGCGGACCGAGCAGCCGGTCCCGCTCGAACTGAAACAACGAGCTGTCGGAGGCGATCTCGATCACCCGTCCGAGCACGTCGGTCGAGTGGCCGTAGTCCCACAATGTCCCCGGCTGCTCGGCGAGCGGAAGCTTGGCGAGACGCGCGGCGAATGTCTCGTTGTCGATGTCGCCATCGAACAGCTGCGCATTGGCGTAGTGCCGGCGAACCGCCGTCTCGCCGTAGAAGCCGTAGGTGAGACCCGAGGTATGGCGCAGGAGGTCGAGAATGGTGATCGGACTAGCAAGCGGCCGACCGTCGACCTTTACATCGGCGAACGCAGGAATGTAGGTCGAGAGCGCATCATTCAACCTCAGCCTGCCGTCATCGACCAGCATCATCGCCGCCACCGACGTGACAGGCTTCGACATCGAATAAATGCGGAAAATCGCATCCTCCGCCATGGGCGAGCGGGTCGCCGGATCGCACAATCCGAAGCTCTGCAGCAGGACCGGATTGCCATGCTGCTGGACCAGCACGACCGCGCCGGGAATGGTGCCGGCGGAGACCTCGTTGCGGAAATAGTCGGAGACCTTGTCGAGCCGCGACCGATCGAGATCGCGCGGCGACGGTCCGCCCGCGCGGGCCAAGGCAGGCAGCATGGGCGCGGCCAGGAATGCGCCGAGCAGCGACCTTCGCGAGACCTGCCGAGCCACCTTATCGGCTCCGCCGCCGGCCGGCCGCAATCATCTCGCCGAACGCGCGCGAGCGCGGCTGGCGATCGCCTCGCTCAGGGCCTGGTCGTGCAGCTCGGCGCTCTGTTCGGAGAAGCAGCAGAACACGATCTGGGACAGCGAGGTCTCCGTGCTGATCGCCTCGATCGAGGTCGCGACCGCGATCGACGCTGCACGATCGGCGGGAAAGCGGAAGATGCCGGTCGAGATCGCAGGAAATGCGACGGAGTCGAGGAGGAGCTTGTGACACAGCTCAATCGAGCGCCGGTAGCACGACGCCAGCAGCTCCGGCTCGCCGCGGTCACCGCCCTGCCAGACCGGGCCGACGGTGTGAATCACATGACGGGCCGGCAGGCGATAGCCCTTGGTGATCTTGGCCTCGCCGGTCTTGCAGCCATGGAGCATGCGGCATTCCATGACGAGGTCCGGACCCGCGGCGCGGTGAATCGCGCCATCGACGCCGCCACCACCGAGCAACGACGAATTCGCGGCGTTGACGATGGCGTCAACGCCGAGCTTGGTGATGTCGGCTGTGATGACCTCGAACCGGGTCGCGCCGATCTTTCGGACTGGATAGCTCAGGCCGAGGCTGCCGTGCCGACCGGAACGCCCTTGTCGGTGAACAGCTGCTGCAGCTCGCCGCTCTGGAACATCTCGCGGATGATGTCGCAGCCGCCGACGAACTCGCCCTTCACATAGAGCTGCGGGATCGTCGGCCAGTTCGAGAACGTCTTGATGCCGTTGCGCAGCTCGGCGGATTCGAGAACGTTGAGGCCCTTATAGCCGACGCCGACATGGTCGAGGATCTGCACGACCTGGCCGGAAAATCCGCACTGCGGAAACTGCGGCGTCCCCTTCATGAACAGGACGACGTCGTTCGACTTCACTTCGTTGTCAATGAATTGCTCAATGCTCATCTTCGCTTCCTCTAGGGCGTCTCAAGGAACGCCTGGGGCTCGGTGCCGCTCCGATCGCGCCAGGACGCATTCCGCCCGGGCCGACCGTCACTCCCTCTATATGTAGCGCAAACCGTTGTTCAGCCAAAGTAAAATGCCAAGGAGCCACCGTTGCGGGGGCCACCATGGCCTGCGGACATCAATAAGATAGCCCGCCACGAGGGTTTTATCCGGTAACCAAGCGCCTATTTAGGACGAACTGTCCAAAGGAACTTGTTCCTTGGAACATCGTTTTCTCCCGGCATACGGAGACCCTCGTGACCAGTTCAGCGTCCGCCACGGCCCCGCCCCCCATCACCGATGCGCCGCAGGCCCCCAGGCCCGGACCTGTGGCCGGGGGCCTGATCGAGGCGTTTCTGGTGGTTCGAGGCGAGACCGAGCGCCGGGCTGCGCCGCTGAGCCCGGAGGATCAGGTCATCCAGTCGATGCCGGACGCCAGTCCGGCCAAATGGCACCGCGCCCACACCACCTGGTTCTTCGAGCAGTTCGTGCTGGGGGAGCACTGCCGGGGATATACTCCCTTCCATCCGGATTACGCCTTCCTGTTCAATTCCTATTACGTCAGTGCCGGCCCGCGCCACACGCGGGGCGAGCGCGGCCTGATCACCCGCCCGGGCGCGGCCGACATCACCGCCTATCGCCGGCATGTCGATGCGGCCATGGTCGAATTCCTGGGCCGCGCCGACGCGGCGACATTGGAAGCCGTGGCGCCCCTGGTCGAGGTCGGCCTCAATCACGAGCAGCAGCATCAGGAGCTGATGCTGACGGACATCCTGCATGCGTTCGCGCAGAACCCGACGGCGCCGGCCTACGATCCGTCATGGAGCTTTCCTGCCCCCGCCCATGCGGGTGAGGGCTGGATCAACCTTCCCGAGGGCATCCACACCGTCGGGCACGCCGGCGACGGCTACCATTTCGACAATGAGCGGCCGGCCCATCGGGCCCTCGTCGGACCGGTGAGACTGGCGCGCAACCTCGTCACCAATGCCGAGTGGCTCGCCTTCATGGATGGCGGCGGCTATGAGACGGCCACGCTCTGGCTCATGGACGGTTTCGCCACCGCGACGCGCGAGGGCTGGCAGGCTCCAGGCCACTGGTACAAGGTCGAGGGTCAGTGGCGCATCATGACGCTCGGCGGGCTCCGTGCCGTCGATCCGAATGCGCCCGTCTGCCACGTCAGCTACTACGAGGCCGACGCCTTCGCACGCTGGTCCGGCAAACATCTGCCGACCGAGATGGAATGGGAGGTCGCCGCGCGCGGCCATCAGCTCAACGACGCCTTCGGCGTCGTCTGGCAATGGACCCGCAGCGCCTACAGCCCCTATCCCGGCTATCGCGCGATCGAGGGCTCGCTCGGCGAATACAACGGCAAGTTCATGGTCAATCAGCTGGTGCTGCGCGGGTCGTCGCTGGCGACGCCGGCCGGCCACAGCCGCGTCACCTACCGCAATTTCTTCTATCCGCATCACCGCTGGCAGTTCACGGGGTTGCGGCTCGCCGAATACGACTGAGCAACTCACATCAACGACCCGACACGTCGCGCCCGTGCGCGTCCAGGAGAGTATCATGAACGTGCATGTCAATGCTCTAGTCAACGCCCATCTTCCTGACGAGAAGACGTCGGCCTTTGCGTCGGATGTGGTGGCAGGTTTGACGCATCAGCCCAAGCAACTGTCGCCCAAATATTTCTATGACGCTGCCGGATCCGACCTGTTCGAGCAGATCACGCGATTGCCGGAGTACTACCCGACCCGCACCGAGCTCGACATTCTCCGGGATCGAGGCGCCGAGATCGCCGCAATCATTGGTGACAACGCCGCCCTGGTCGAGTTCGGAGCCGGCGCGACCACCAAGGTGCGTCTGCTGCTGGAAAGCTGCCGCTTCGCGGCCTACGTCCCGGTCGACATCTCCGGCGACTTCCTGACGGCACAGGCCGACGATTTGCGGCGCGACTTCCCGGAGCTCGCCGTCCATCCGGTCATTGCCGACTTCACCACGGCCTTCAAGTTGCCCGCGGCCATCGAAGGACAGCCGAAGGTCGGCTTCTTTCCGGGATCGACGATCGGCAATTTCGAGCCGCACGAAGCCTGCCGCTTCCTGCGCTCGGCGCGTGAGATCCTGGGCGTCGGGGCTCGCATGATCGTTGGCGTCGACCTCGAGAAGGACGAGCGCGTTCTGCATGCCGCCTACAATGATGCGGCCGGCGTGACCGCGCGCTTCAATCTGAATCTGCTGCTGCGGATCAACCGGGAGCTCGGTGGCAATTTCGACCTGTCGGCCTTCGTCCACCGGGCGATCTACAATCGCGAGCAGCACCGCATCGAAATGCATCTGGTCGCGCGCAAGCAGCAATCGGTTCGCCTGCTGGGCACCACGATCTCGTTCCGGGCCGGCGAGAGCATCCACACCGAGAACAGCTACAAATACAGCATCGAGCGGTTCGGCGCGCTGGCGCGCGGGTCGGGCTGGAAAGTCCAGACCGTCTGGACCGACGCGGCGAAAATGTTCTCGGTTCAGGCGCTCGTTGCCGAAGCGTGAGGCTCCGGTTTCGAGCGCAGCGAGAGCGTCTCCCAGAGGGCCACGATCGCCAGCAGCACGCTCGTCAGGGCTGAAAGAACCAGCGGCGACAGCTCGGTCGCAAACCAGCTGAGCCCGATCAGGGCCAGCAGGCCCGCACCGTGCGACAGCTGCAGGAAGCCGCGGATCCTGAGCTTGAACAGGATGGTCCCGAGCAGGAACACGAACGGACCGCCGATCGTCGTTGCCGCCGTATTCCAGTCGGCATGTCCGAGCGGATGCTTCAGGACGATCTCGTCGGACACCGCCGAGACGATGATGCCGGCGACGATCGGCATGTGCAGATAGGTGTAGGCGGAGCGCGCCATCAGCCCGGACTGGGTCGACCGCGAAATCACCTCCGAGCCCGCCTCGGCCCCGCGGTTGAAATACACCGCCCACATCGCGACCGTGCCGACGAAGGCGCCGGCAAAGGCGGCGATGTTGGCCCCGGTCCAGTCGAGTTCGGCCAGGGTCGCGCCGGTCACCACGATCGATTCGCCGAGCGCGATGATGATGAAGAGCGCGCAGCGCTCCGCCATGTGGCCGCCCTCGACCATCCAGTCGTCCACCGTCGACCCGCCGAGGCCTGGAATCCAGAAGCGGACGGCCGGCGAGATGTATTCGAGCGTGAGCGCCGCCCCCCAGAGCGCCATCCGCGCCGAGCCGTCGGCAAAGCCGCCGAGCAGCCAGAGCACCGCCGAGGCGCTCAGCCAGGACAGAATACGAGCCGCGTTCAGGCGCACGGCGGATCGCTGCGGCGGGGTCGCCGTAAGCCAGAACGCCGTCCGGCCGACCTGCATGGCGGCGTAGGCGATCGCGAACCACAGGCCGCGATCCTCGAATGCCCGCGGGATCGACATCGACAGCACGAGGCCTGCCAGCATCAAGGCAAACAACAGGCCGCGGACCAGCGCCTTTTCGGGATCGAGCCAGTTGGTCACCCAGGCGGTGTAGACCCACACCCACCACACCGCGAGAAACAGGGCAGCGGTCTGCGCAGCGCCCAGCGGGGTGAAATGGCCGATCAGGTAATGCGAGATCTGCGTCACGGCGTAGACGAAGACGAGATCGAAGAACAGCTCGACGAACGTAACCCGGCTGCGCTGGTTCGGCTCGAGCACGCGGAACAGCGCGCCACGCGGATTGTCCACCGCCATCTCCCCCAAGGATGCGTGCTGCCCTGCCTATTCCGGACGGTCAGCGCGGGTCAGGCACCCCGGTCTGCAACGCCAGGGCATGCAGCACGTCACCCATCTGCCCGCGCAGCGATTGATAGACGAGCTGGTGCTGCTGCACGCGGGACTTGCCGCGGAAGGCCTCCGAAATCACGGTCGCGGCGTAATGGTCGCCATCGCCGGCGAGATCGCGAATCGTCACCTGGGCGTCAGGGATGGCAGCCTTGATCATCTGCTCGATATCGTGGGCATCCATGGGCATCCCGGTGCATCTCCTTCTGTCGGGCGACGGGTGGTGCAAGGCCTGCGGTGCGCCTGCAGCCCCCATCAGTGCGCCGTCAAAGGCGGCGAATCAAGGCGTTCTCGCGCGACCGTGATGGTCGAATTTAGCGCGAACCGCTTCCGAGGTCACGCCCGGAACCACTATATAGAAACATCAGGCAAAAAGCGCCGGACCGGGTGCCGCACCCCGATGCCGGATCCGCGAAGGTTATCACACTAAGGTTATGACATGAAGCTGCCAGGACCGGATCACCCCATCACCATCACCCGTAACCCGAAGCGTGTGCGGGTGCTCGCCGACGGCGTCGTGATCGCAGATACCACCAGTGCGCTGACGCTGAAGGAAGCAAGCTACCCGGCTGTTCAATACGTGCCGCGCGACGATGCCAACATGGCGGCACTGCAGAAGACCGATCGCGTCACGCATTGCCCCTACAAGGGGGATGCCAGCTATTTCAGCATCGTTGCCAACGGCAAGACGCTCGACAACGCGATCTGGAGCTACGAGGCGCCCTTCCCGGCCATGACCGAGATTTCAGGCCATCTGGCGTTCTATCCCGACAAGGTGCGGATCGAGGAAGTTGCGGCTGACTAAGGTCTGACGGATCGACCGCCGCGGGTTGGCCCGAAGCCAGCACCGGCGCGGCGGTCGCATCCCCAAAACCTTCAGCTTCACGAAGTCTTTGCTACACCCTGAAGATCGTGAGCCCGAGGATCAGGAGCACCAGGAAGATCACCAGGAAGACGTAGAACAGGATTCGCGCGATGTCGGCGGAAGCTGCCGAGATTCCCGTGAAGCCGAGAATGCCGGCGACCACCGAGATCACGAAGAACAGCAGCGCCCATTTGAGAAGAGTCACGGTATATTCCTCCGGTCCAGCGCCGAGCCGGCGCGTCGCCTCTCTAACGACGCCGCTGGGAACCGGTTCCTTCGAGCGACCGAGGGCGCGGAGATTTCCGCTGCTCCGGACCACGGAAGCGTAACTTCGTAGGTGGTCTGTCCGTAAAGACAACGAGTGCGAAAAATCGGCTTGTGTGTGAGAAATCGGCTTGCAGGCCGCTGCACTTGCTGATTTGCAGCATCGACGACGAACATTTGGTATTCCGGCGCCGTCATGCATCGTTCGGGACAATGCCCCGGCGAATGATGGTGCCAAAGTTACACGAGCTCATTTATTGCAAGCTCGCAGCCTTGGATTGACGCATGCATCACCGCCCGCAGCGGGGGGGATGCTGATGTCACGCCAGCGGCAAGGGCACGGCTGCAGCGGCGCTGGGGGACGACATGGTCATATCTGTTACGCAATCGGCGGCGGCCGCGAAGGTCGAGCTTCAGGCCCGCCCGCGCGCCAGGGCGCGCAATGCAGCTCTCGACCACGCCCGCACCTTCCTGACGCTGGTGGTGCTGCTCCACCACGCCGTGATTCCCTACACCTATTTCGGGCACACCGATCCGACGTCCTTCCTCGGCTTCGATGGCATCGTGCTGGCCACCGACAGCTTCTTCATGGCCATGTTCTTCTTCCTCTCAGGCCTGTTCGTGTGGTCGGGGCTTGCTCACAAGTCGACGCTGCAATTCTTGCGCGACCGGCTGCTGCGCCTTGGCTTGCCGTTCGCCGTCGCGGCGCTGACCCTGATTCCGATCGCCTATTATGCGATCGAGCTGCGCGCCAACCCCGAGGCCACCTTCACGGCGTACTGGTGGAAGACGGTCACGGTCGGTCCATGGCCGAGCGGACCGATCTGGTTCATCTGGGTGCTGCTGGCGCTCGACACCTCGGCGGCGCTGCTGTACCGGGTGTCGCCGCGCCTGCTCGAGCCGATCAACCGGCTGTCGCAACGCGCCTTCGAGCATCCGCGCGACTTCTTCCTGGTTTTCCTCCTGATCACGGGCTTGCTCTACATTCCATCCCGCGTCTATTTCGGCCCGAATAACTGGTTCGAGGCCGGTCCGTTCTCGGTCCAGGTCAGCCGCATTCTGCTCTACGCCGCCTATTTCTACGTCGGGGCCGGCATCGGCTCAGCCAATTTCGAACGCGGGCTGCTGGCTGCGGAAGGGCAGATCTCGCAGCGCGGGCTCGGCGCCTGGACCGTGGTGACGATCGTGCCCTACGCGCTGTTGTGGGTGCTGATCACGATCAAGCGCCAGGTGCTCGGCAATCCGCCTCAGCTGCCGGATTGGTACGAAGCGGCGTACGGATTCTTCTTCGTGATCTTCAGCGCCGCGATCCTGTTCGCGATCCTGTCCTACTTCCTCAACAACCGCCGCTCGGAATTCTCCGTGCTCGACCGCATGCAGGCCGATGCCTATGGCATGTTCCTGGTACACTACCCGATCGTGCTGTGGCTCCAGTACTGGCTGTTCGATCTCAATCTGCCGGCCATCGCCAAGGCCACGATCGCCTTCGTCGCCACCGTGCTCCTGAGCTGGGGCGCAACGTGGGTGCTCCGGCAGATCCCGGGTGCGAAGAGCGTGCTCTAGGAATTGTTACCGTCATTGCGAGGAGCGAAGCGACGAAGCAATCCAGGAGTCCCTTCGGAGCCCTGGATTGCTTCGCTGCGCTCGCAATGACGCGCTGGGAAAGGCCCACGGCGCTCACAACAAACTCCGCTGTCGTCCCTGCCTAGTGCGCAATTGCGCACGCGGCGCAGGGACCCATAACCACAGGAGTTTGTTGTTGGCGCGGGTCAACGACCAGCTGCCCAGCAACTCCGGTCCCGGAGTATAGGTCCCGGATCGGCGCCACGTCGGCGCGTTGCGCCGCCGTGGCTTGTCCGGGACGACAGCGGTTAGGCGGCGCTACCACCCATGTAGTTCGGCAGCCAGCTTTCGAACCGGGTCTTGAGCGACGCGATCTCGACCGCAGCTTCGCCGGCGATGGCCAGCGCGGTGCCGCCCGTCGTGCCGATCCGCGTGCAGGGCACGCCGGCGCCGCGCATCTTGGCGAGTACGCGGCCGGCCTCGGTTTCCGGCACCGTCACGAGATAACGCGCCTGGTCCTCGCCGAACCAATAGGCATGCGGCACGATCGACGCCGGCGCAGCCAGCAGCCGCGCGCCGATGCCGGAGGCCATCGCCATCTCGGCGAGCGCCACCAGCAAGCCGCCATCGGACAGGTCGTGCGCCGCGGTCGCCGTGCCCGCATGGATCATGCCGCGCACGACATCGCCGATGCGCTTCTCGGCAGCGAGATCGACCGGCGGCGGGGCGCCCTCCTCGCGGCCGCAGACATCGCGCAGATACGCCGACTGGCCAAGCCAGCCATGGGTGTCGCCGACCAGCAGGATCGCCTCGCCCTCGGCCTTGAAGGCGATGCTCGCCGACTTGGTGAAGTCGTCGAGCAGACCGACACCGCCGATCGAAGGCGTCGGCAGGATCGCGCGGCCATTGGTCTCGTTGTAGAGCGAAACGTTGCCGGACACGACCGGGAAGTCGAGCGTGCGGCAGGCTTCCGCGATGCCCTGCAGGCAGCCGACGAACTGGCCCATGATCTCAGGCCGCTCCGGATTGCCGAAATTGAGATTGTCGGTGATGGCGAGCGGCCGGCCGCCGACAGCCGTGATGTTGCGCCAGGCTTCGGCGACGGCCTGCATGCCGCCTTGATACGGATCGGCCTCGCAATAGCGCGGCGTCACGTCGACGGTGAGCGCGAGGCCCTTCGGGCCGTCCTGGACACGCACGACGGCGGCATCGCCGCCGGGGCGCTGCACGGTGTTGCCGAGAATGACGTGGTCGTACTGCTCCCACACCCAGAGCTTGGAGCACAGATCCGGAGTTGCGATCAGCTTCTCCAGCGCCGGGATGATGTCCATCGGTGGCTTGACGTCGCGGGCATGGATCACCGGCAGCGCCGATGAGGCGACATGCGGGCGGTCGTAGAGCGGCGCCTCGTCGCCGAGCTCCTTGATCGGCAGGTCGGCCATCACGTCGCCGCCATGCTTGACGACGAAGCGCTTGCTCGGCGTGGTGTGGCCGACGACAGCGAAATCGAGGCCCCATTTGCGGAAGATCGCCTCGGCTTCCTTTTCCTTCTCGGGCTTGAGCACCATGAGCATGCGCTCCTGGCTTTCCGAGAGCATCATCTCGTAGGCGCTCATGCCGGTCTCGCGCGTCGGCACGGCGTCGAGATCGAGATCGACGCCGAGATCGCCCTTGGCGCCCATCTCGACTGCCGAGCAGGTCAGGCCGGCTGCGCCCATGTCCTGGATCGCGATCACGCAATCCGCCGCCATGATCTCGAGGCAGGCTTCCAGCAGCAGCTTCTCGGCGAAGGGATCGCCGACCTGAACGGTCGGGCGCTTCTCCTCGGAGGAATCGTCGAACTCCGCCGAGGCCATCGAGGCGCCATGGATGCCGTCGCGGCCGGTCTTGGAGCCGAGATAGACGATCGGCATGTTCACGCCGGAGGCCGCCGCATAGAAGATCTTGTCGGCGTCGGCGAGGCCGACCGCCATGGCGTTGACCAGGATGTTGCCGTCATAGCGGGTGTGGAAGCGGGTCTGGCCGCCGACCGTCGGCACGCCGAACGAGTTGCCATAGCCGCCGACGCCGGCGACCACGCCCGACACCAGATGCCGGGTCTTGGGATGCTCCGGGGCGCCGAACGACAGCGCGTTCAGGCAGGCGATCGGCCGCGCGCCCATCGTGAACACGTCGCGCAGGATTCCGCCGACGCCGGTGGTGGCGCCCTGGTACGGCTCGATGTAGCTCGGATGGTTGTGGCTCTCCATCTTGAACACGACCGCCTGGCCGTCGCCGATGTCGATCACGCCGGCATTCTCGCCCGGACCCTGGATCACCCAGGGCGCCTTGGTCGGCAGGCCCTTGAGATGGATGCGCGACGACTTGTACGAGCAGTGCTCGTTCCACATCGCCGAGAAGATGCCGAGCTCCGTGAAGGTCGGCACCCGCCCGATCAGCTTCAGGATGCGCTCATACTCGTCGGGCTTCAGGCCGTGGGCGGCGACGAGCTCGGGGGTGATCTGCGGTTCATTGCGCATGGAGAAATGCCTCTGCCCCGTGGGCCGCTGGTCCCGTGAAGCCTGTTCATAGAAAGATAGGGCTGACGGGAAAAGGCCTTTTACGGCCCTATTCCGCCCTGTCCAGAGCTTTGGCCCGGGGGCCAGGAACGAGTAGATTTGCAGATTGGCGACCAATCGGATTTAAGACGGTAAATCAACAGTTAAAGGCCCTCGCACGTGCACGATCTGACCCGTTCCGCCTTCGAGAACCGCCCCGGTATCCATATCGCCACGGACGGCGAGTTCGCCGGCTGGCGGACCTGGATGCGCGACAGCTACGAATCCCACACCGGGCCGTTCTGGCACCGGATGGAGGACGACGGCACGATCCGCTGCGCCTTCCGGGTCGAGAAGAAGCATTTGAACGGCGGCGGCAACGTCCATGGCGGCTGCCTGATGACCTTCGCCGACTATTGCCTGTTCGCGTTCGCCGCGCCGATCATGCAGGGCCCGGGGGTCACGGTGTCGTTCTCGTCCGAATTCCTCGATGCCGCGCGCGAGGGCGAACTGATCGAGGCCACCGGCGAGGTCACCCGCGCCGGCGTCTCGCTGATCTTCCTGCGCGGCATGCTGCATTCCGGCCCAAAGCCGCTGTTTTCGTTCTCGGGCACGATCAAGCGCATCAGACGGCGGACGCCGGAGGCGGCGAACTCGCCGTAGCCGGAGTCGTAGCCCGGATGAGCGCAGCGACATCCGGGGTCTCACGCGCGCTATCGGTGAACCCGGATATCGCTGCGCTCATCCGGGCTACGGGCCCTACCCCGCGATCTGCTTCTCGGCGATCGCGATCCATTCCGCCTGGGCCTTGCGGACATGGCGCGGGGCGCGCTTCATCTGGATCAACAGCTCGGTGAACACGATCTTGGCTTCGGCAATCCGGCCGACCAGCTTGAGCAGCATGCCGTAGCGGACTTTCGCTTCGCTACCCGGCGCATAGTCCAGCAACGCCTGATATTCCTCGATCGCCTCGTCGGTGCGGCCGGCCTCCTGCAGCGCCCGCGCGTACAACAAATGCGCCTCGGCCGAATTGTAGTCCGGCCAGCTCTTCTGCAGCGCATCGAGCGTCGCCAGCGCGTCCGCAGGACGGCGGCGCGCAAACTGCGCCTTGGCCTTGCCGAGCGCGAACAGCGGCTCGTGGCCCATCGGCAGGCTGAGGATGTGGTCGTAATGCTGCTCGGCCTCGTCGTAGCGGCCGATCGCGACGCATTCTTCGGCGAGCGCCGCACGGTTGGCGATCGTGTCCGTGATCGCGACGCGATCGGACAGCTCGCGGTAGTATTTCTCGGGATCGAGCTTGTTGGCAACGCGCTTGCGCGCCTTCTGCACGTCGTGGCTGCCGAGCCATTCGGGCACCAGCTCGACCACGATGTAGGCGAGCGCGCCGATCATCGGCACCATCAGGATGATGAAAGCCCAGGGCTGCAGCCGTCCGGTACGCGAAGCATGGTAGATCAGCGAGATATCGAGAAGCAGAACAACGAGGGCGACAGGCACGGCAGACCCCACTCACGGCCGGAACTTTACACGCCGACGTTGATAACGTGACCAAGCGCGGCCGACAATCCCACGTCTTTGCAGGCCATGTTGACGACATCAGTGTGACGCGGCGACGTCACGGACGGTTCAAAGAGCGCACGTTGAGTGATGTCGAAGAGGTCAGCGCGGCGGAGTGTCGAAGCCGAATAGCTTGGCAGGATTGTCGACGAGAATCCGGCGCCGCAACCAATCCGACGGCGCGATCTCGGTCAGCAGATCGACCAGCGCGGCGTCGTCGGGCATCGGACCACTGATGTTGACGTGCGGCCAATCGCTGCCCCACAGCACGCGCTCCGGCGCGTGCGCGGCGAGATCGCGGGCGAACGGCACGACGTCGCGATAGGGCGCGCCCATCAGCGAGATGCGGTCGGCGCCGCTGAGCTTGACCCAGACCCGTCCGCTGTCGAGCAGGCGACACAGGATCTCCCGGCCTGCGGCGAGGTTCTGGCTCAGATCCGGACGGGCCATGTGGTCGATGACGACGCGCGCCTCGATCGCTGCGATCAGATCGGCGTAGCGGATGAGATCGGCGCCGGTGACGTGGATGGCGACATGCCAGTCGAACGGCCTGACGAGCGCGAGCACGGCCTGGATGCGCTCCGGCGCCGGCGCGCCGCCGAGATGCGCCAGGAAGTTGAAACGCGTGCCGCAGACGCCGGCCACGTCCAGACGCGCGACCTCCTTGGCGGAGACATCCGGCCCGAGCACGGCGACGCCGCGATAGCGGCCGCGCCCCACGGCAAGGGCATCGAGCAGCGGGCGATGGTCCCGGCCGTGGCCCTGGCTGTGCACGATGACGGCACGGTGGAAGCCGAGCCGGTCATGTAGCCGGCGCAGCGCCGTTTCCGGCGCCTCCGGCGGCGTGAAGCTGCGATCGCCCGGCAACGGAAAGCGATCGAACGGGCCGAAGATGTGGCAATGCGCGTCACAGGCGCCGGGCAACAGCACGCCGCGCTCGGCCGGGATCGAAACGTCAGGCATCGCAGGGCTCATGGTCTCAGTCACAGCGGGCGCTCATGCCGCCATCGACGATGATCTCGGTGCCGGTGATGAAGCGGGCCTCGTCGGAGACGAGAAACAGCGCGGCGTTGGCGGTGTCGCGGCCGTCGCCCATGAAGCCGAGCGGAATTCGGGCCTGCCGCGTCTGCAGCAGCGCCGCGACATCGCCGCCGGCGCGCTGGCCGGCGAGGCGGGCCTCGACCATCGGGGTATGCATCTGGCCGGGCACGACGGTGTTCACGCGCACCCGCTGCGGCGCATACTGCACGGCGACGACGCGCGAGAACTGGATCACCGCAGCCTTGGCCGAGGCGTAGCCGACCTGCGCCGACCCGGTCCAGCGGATGCCGGAGGTGGAGGCGGTGTTGACGATGGCGCCGCCGCCCTGCGCGGCCATGTGCGGAAGCGCCGCCTTGCAGGTCAGGAACACGCTTCTGAGGTTGAGATCGAGCTGGCGGTCCCAGCCCTCCTCCGTCAGTTCGACCGGGCCGCCCGGCGCCGATCCGCCGACATTGTTGACGAGAATGTCGACCCGTCCGAACGCGGCGATGCAGGCATCGACCATGGCGCTGACCGCCGCCGCGTTGGTGACGTCGCAGCTATGAGCGGTGATCGTGCCGCCTTCGGCATGGGCGCGGGCCAGAGTCTCGTCCATGCGTTCGGCGTTGCTGTCGACGGCGAACACCTTGGCGCCCTCGCGCGCGAAGATGACCGCGGCCGCCCGGCCGTTGCCCCAGCCCGGACCGACGCATCCGGCACCGGTGATGATCGCGACCTTGCCGTCGAGGCGCTTCGTCATGCTCAGGGCTCCAGCTCCGGCCTCTCGCCATCCGGCAGGCCGATCTCGAAGGCGTTGAGGGTGAGCGCCACCAGCGCGTAGTAGCCGATGATGCCGACGAGATCGACCACGCCGCGTTCGCCGAGGGCATCAGTCGCAGCCGCATGCAGATCATCCGGCACCCGGCCGGTCGCGAGCAGCAGTTTCGTGTAGTCATGAACAAGTTTCGCTTTGGGGTCGGTGAACTCAGGCGCACGCCGCATCGCGAGCGCGTCGATGACGGCGGGGTCGATGCCGGCCGCAAGCCCGTCGCGCTTGTGGGCGTACCATTCGACATGCGAGGTCCAGTGCCGTGCGGTCACCAGGATCGCGAGCTCGGACAGCGCCGGCGGCAGCGACGTGTCATAGCGGACGAACTCGCCGAGCTTCTGGGCGCGGCGCCCGAGCTCCGGACTGTGCAGCCAGGCCCGCAGCGGCGCCGGGATGCGGCCGCGCTTTCCCGCGATGGCCTCTTCCGCCACGGCACGCTGCGCATCATCCATATCGGCGAGCGTGAGCTCCTTGATCCGCATGCGATCACTCCCGGTCACGAGGCGCGCGGCAGCACCGGCCGTGCTGCGGGTGGCGCGAGAAACGCGAGCAGGCGCCGCGCCAGCTCGGCCGGCGCCTGCACCTGCATCAGATGACCGGCCTCGTCGATCCTCGCGTAGTCGGCGTGCGGGATCATCAGCGCCAGCGCCGCGACCTGCGCCTCCGGCCGCAACAGATCATGCGCTCCGGCGAGCACCAGACAGCGGTGCGGGATGTCGCGCAGACGGCCGCGCAGGTCGACCTCGGCGAACGCAAGATTGTTATGGGCGTAGCCGACCGGATCATTGCCGAGGAAGCGGCCGAGATAGGTGAGATATGTATTGCGGTCACGCCGCAGCGCGGGCGGATAGGAGCGGTCTAGCGTCTCGGCCGCCACCGCCCGCATGCCGGAACGCATGCACAGCTCGGAGCGCCGGGCCAGATAGTGCACGCGATCGGCATCGACGCTGAGCGCAGGCGCGCACAGCGCCAGCGCGGACACGCGGTCCGGATAGGCCAGCGCGAAGCTGACCGCCACCGCAGCCCCGGCCGCGACGCCTGCAATGTCGATAGGTCCCTCGATCCCAAGCGCGGTCAGCAGCCGGTCGAGATCGCAAACATGATCATCGAAGCTGAAGGATGATCGCGGCTTCTCCGACAGGCCAGCGCCCCGCAGATCATAGCGCAGGATACGTCGCCCCTCGCCGAGTTCGGACATCAACGCATCGAAGCTTTCGAGGCTGCCGCCGAGCTCGTGCAGCAGCACCAGCGTCTGCGCTCCGCTGCCCCGCAGCTCGTAGCGCAGGGTCAGTCCGTCCAGGTGGATCCAGTTCATCGGCAAGGCGCTCGTCTCATCCCAATTGGCGCCGGCACGGCGGCGCGGTTTGACTCGCCATGGCCCGCTTGCAATAGATCGCGGCGGGCGGCGGCGCGGAGGACATAGCCATCGACATCCGCGAGCTTCGTTACTTCGTGCAGGTGGCGCGCGCCGGCAGCCTGAGCCGGGCGTCGACGATGCTCAACGTCGCGCAGTCCGCGCTGAGCCGTCAGCTGATGAAGCTGGAGGACGAGCTCGGCGTCGCGCTGCTGGTCCGCCACGGCCGCGGGGTCCGTCTGACGCGCGCCGGCACGACGTTTCTCGAGCATGCCCATGCGGTGCTGCTGCAGATCGATCAGATGCCGGGCGCGGTGCGCTCGCCGGATTCGAGCTTCGCCGGCCACATCGTGCTGGGGGTGCCGCCCGTGGCCGGCCTGCGCATTGCGCCATCGGTGGTGGTCGAGCTGCGTAAGCGCTGGCCGCAGGCATCGGTACAGGTTCGCGAGGGCATCAGCTCCTCGCTCGAGGAGTGGCTGCTGGACCGCCGGCTCGACATCGCCGTGCTCTACAATCCGCCGCCGCTCGACGGCATCGCGCTGGCGCCGATCCTTCACGAGCGCATGGTCGTCGCCGGCCCGCCGGCCAAACGCGGCGAGGCGGTCGCGGAGACCATCAGATGGCGCGAGCTGGCCGGGCTGTCGCTCATCCTGCCGAGCCTTCCGCACAGCAATCGTCGCCTGATCGAGCAGGCCGCCATCCAGAACGGCGCGCGCCTCAACGTCGCCTTCGAGGTCGACAGCGTCAGCATGACCAAGGCCATGGTCAAGCGCGGCCTCGGCGCAACCATCCTCGCTTATGCAGCGGTCGCGGCCGAAGCCAAGCGCGGCGAGCTCACCTTGCGGTCGATCGAGCGACCGCCCCTGATCTCGACCGTCTCGATCGGAATGCCCAGGGAACGGCAGCCGACTTGGCTGGCCGAGGAGCTGCTGGCGCTCGTCCGCGAGGTGATTGCGCAGAGTGTCGCCGACGGCGACTGGCCCGGCGCCAAGATCATCGGCGACTACGTTCGCTGAAGCCTGCGCCGATCTCATTCGCCGGCACCGACGATCGCCGCGCGCGCGGCCTCGGCCTCATCGGCGACCGGTGCCGCCGTGCCCGCGAGATAGGCGTCGAGCTTGGCCGTATCCAGCGCATTCTCCCAGCGCGCGATGACAAAGACGGCGACGGTGTTGCCGATGACGTTGGTGAGCGCCGTGCAGGTCGCCATCAGCCGGTCGATCCCGAACAACAGGCCGAGGCCGTTGAGCGGCAGCACCCGCACCGACTGAAGCGTTGCTGCGAGCTTGATGAAGGCGCCCCCGGCAACCGTCGTTCCGCCCTTCGAGGTCAGCAGCATCACCGCGAGCACCGCCACCTGCTGGCCGTAGGTGAACGGCGTATCGGTGGCCTGGGCGATGAAGCCCACGGCGATCGCCATGTAGATGCCGGTGCCGTCGAGATTGAAGCTGTAGCCGGCCGGCAGGACGAAGCCGACGATCGATCCGTCGCAGCCGGCCTGCTCGAGCTTCTGCATCAGGCGCGGCAGCGCGACCTCGCCGGAGGCGGTGCCGAGCACCAGCAGGAGCTCCTCGCGGATGAGCCGCAGCAGCTTGAGCAGCGACAGCCGCATGATGGCGCAGACGCTGCCGAGAACGACGGCCACGAAGAGGACAGCCGTGATCCAGTAGAGCAGCACGACCTTGCCGAGATAGAGCAGCGTGCCGCTGCCATGGGTGCCGATCGCCGCCGCCATGGCGCCGAAGGCGCCGATCGGCGCCAGCTTCATGATGAAGCCGAGCATGCGGAACAGAATATCCTGCCCTTCCTCGATGCCATGCAGGATCGCCGAGTCCTTCTTCAGGCCGACGCTCAGCGCCGCACCGACCATCACCGAGATCAACAGGACCTGGAGGATCTCGCCCTTGGCGAAGGCGTCGACGATCGTGGTCGGAATGATGCTGAGGAAGAAGCCGACGGCGGTGAAGTTGCTTGCCGAGTTGGAGAGGCGCGTCACGCTCTCATTGAGCGCGAGATTGCCGGCGTGCAGTCCGGCCCCCGGCTGGAAGACGTTGACCGCGATGAAGCCCACGACCATGCCGAGCGTGGTCAGGATCTCGAAATACAGCAGGGATTTGAAAGCGAGCCGGCCGAGCTGGCGCATGTCGCGCACATGGGTCAGGCCGAGCACGACCGAACAGAAGATGATCGGTCCGAGCATCATGCGCAACAGCGCGATGAACGCGTCGCCGAGCGGTTTCATCTGAACGGCGGCCTCGGGCGCCGTCAGGCCGACAACGATCGCGATGATGATCGCGATCAGGACCTGGACGTACAGCTGGCGGATGATCGCCATGGCTCGTTTCGCTCCCCTCATGGACGAGATGGAATCCTCGTTCCCGTTTGTGGGCGAACTAGAGCAGACGCAGGCGCGCTATGTCCAAATCAATCTTTAGATTGCGTGCTATGCCGGCCAGGCATGGCTCGCGGCCAGCGCCCAGACATCGTAACTGAGGCGATCCGGCATGCCGTCGGCGAGCAAAACGGGCGGAAGCGCGTTGCGCTCCCGCCCTTGGCCGCTCACATGGAGCAACTGCTATTGCTGCTGGTCGATGACCTGGACCACCTTCTGGTCACGCGGATCGATCAGCACGACCTGATCGCCGATCGCCAGATACTGGTAGTTCGCGAGTTCCGGATTGGCGCGGGCGAGTTCGTCGGGCACGCGACGCAGGCTCAGGCAGCTCGAGCCGGATGAGGTTGATGACGACGTCGTCGTCGATCCGACGGTGCCCGTCTCCGTCGCCGCGCGGCGCAGGATCTGGCGCTGATCGTCGGACAGCACGATGCGGGTCGAGTTCACGCCATAGCTGCCGCGGTCATAGCCGCCGCGATCGGCGCGCATGCCGTTCTGCGGGATGACGTCGACGATCTCGCGGCTGCGCGGGTCGATGATCGCGATCTCGTCATGCACGACCGTGTATTCGTAGCCGCGATATTCCGGCACGATGGTCACGATGTCGGTCGGCAGCGGACGCGGCCGCACGCGCTCCGGCAGGCGCTCGCCGACGTTGATGCGAATGTCGATATCAGTGCGGGCGCGGTCGAAATCGTGATCGCGGCGCAGCTGATCGACCACGCGCGTCTTCTGCTGGTCGTTCACCGAGACCTGCGTGCTGGTGCGGTTGCTGTTGGTCTGGGCCTGATTGTTGGCCTGTCCAGTCGCATCCGGCTTGCTCGCGCCGGCCGGACCGGTCGGCTGGTTCTGCTGCGCGGTGGTATTCTTGTTATCAGTGCTGCCCGGCTGGTCGGCCTGTTTGTTGCGATCGGTGGCCTGCTTGTCAGTGGCCTGCTTGTCGGCGGCCTGCTTGTCGGCGGCCTGGTCCGACGTACCGGTCTTGCGTTCATCCTGGCTTTGCCGGCTCTTGTCGGCGCCGTTGCGATCGGCCTCGCGATCCGACTTCCGGTCCGTCGCGCCCGACTTGGTCTCGGTGGCCCGATCCTCGCCCTTGCGCGGCTCGTCGGCGCGGCCCTGCTGCTGCTTCGCGTCAGCCTTGCCCTTGCTGTCCGGCTGCTTGTCGGCCTGCTTGCTGTCGGACGGCGACTTGGTCTCTGCGCTCTCCTTGGCGTCGCGATCGCGCTGGGCCGAGGCGGGTCCGCCCTTGCTCTGTTCTGCGCTCTGCTTGGCATCGTGCGCCGAGCGCTCCGGCGAACGCTCTTGAGCCTGTTCCCGGCCCGCTGCCGCCGGCGACGGCTCGCTGCGGCGCAACTCCTGCGCGTTCTGCTTCGTCTCTGACGCGCCGCGTTCCGTAGCCGCTGCACCGCCCTTGGCCTCAGCGGCCGGACGCGCTGCCTCGCGCGGCGACGCAGCTGCAGCGCCGCCCTCGTGCTTCATCTCCGATTGCGCCGATGCAGCACCCGATGCCGTGCCGATCGTGAGGATGATTGCGGCCGTTCCCAGCCAATGTTTCGTCGTCATATGAAAACCTCCTTGGTTCCATGCCCCGTGGGAATCGGGCGGACAACGCAAACAGCCGCCCGGCGTTGCCGGACGGCGCGAGAAAAAACTACGGAACGATTTGGATGAACGGCGTCAGGCCGCGCGATCGAGATGGGCGACCAGGCCGGCGAACAGGCCGCGGCCGTCGGTGCAGCCCATGATGTCCTCGACGTGATTCTCGGGATGCGGCATCATACCGAGCACATTCCCGTTCTCATTGACGATGCCGGCGATCGAATGCGCGGCGCCATTGATGTTGCTGGTGTCGCCGACGTTACCTTCCGCCGAGCAGTAGCGATAGAGCACGCGGCCGTCGCCGTTGAGCCGCTTCAGCGTCTCCTCGTCCGCGGCATAATTGCCCTCGCCATGCGCGACCGGCACGCGGATCACCTGGCCCGCATTGTAGCCGCGGGTGAACGGCGAGTCCGAGCGCTCGACCCGCAGATGCACGTCCTTGCAGATGAATCTGAGCCGGTCATTGCGCATCAGGATGCCCGGAAGCAGCCCCGATTCGCACAGGATCTGGAAGCCGTTGCAGACGCCGAGCACGAGGCCGCCCTTGGCCGCGTGATCGCGCACCGCATCCATGACGGGCGCCCGCGCCGCGATCGCGCCACAGCGCAGATAATCGCCATAGGAGAAGCCGCCGGGGACGACGACCAGATCGGTGCCCTTGGGCAGCGACGTCTCGGCGTGCCAGACCATCGCCGGCTCATGGCCGGAGATCATGCGCAGCGCCCGCGCCATGTCGCGTTCGCGATTGATGCCGGGGAAGACGAGAACGGCGGATTTCATGATCTTTAAGTGCTTGCTCGAGGATCGCTCCCTCGCGGCCACGCGAGAGTATTTGAGTCAGACGAGAGCTCCCGGTTCAACGCGCGCACGCCGGCAAGGAGATCATCGACCGAATGTTCGACATGGACCAAGTCACGCGAGATCTCCAGCATAAGCTCGTAGATCTCGCGGACCGTCACAGCCATCGCCTACCCCAAGAGCTCCACCCGGTAATTCTCGATCACCGTGTTGGCGAGCAGCTTGTCGGCGGCCGCCTTGAGCGCAGCCTCCGCCTTGGCCTTGTCGGCACCGGCGAGCTCGATGTCGAACACCTTGCCCTGCCGCACGCTCGCGACGCCGTCGACGCCAAGCGATTTCAGGGCACCCTCGATCGCCTTACCCTGGGGATCGAGGACACCGGATTTCAGCGTCACCGTGACACGCGCTTTCACGTCATTCACCTCAGAAACTTGCCCTTAGCTCTTGACCAGGACCGGACCGGAGCCCGCCGGACGCTCGTTCTCGATGAGGATGCCGAGCCGCTTGGCGACCTCAGTATAGGCCTCCAGAAGGCCGCCAAGATCACGGCGGAAGCGGTCCTTGTCGAGCTTCTCGTTCGACTTGATGTCCCACAACCGGCAGGAATCGGGGGAAATCTCGTCGGCGACGATGATCCGCATCATCTCGTTCTCGAACAGCCGGCCGCATTCCATCTTGAAATCGACGAGGCGGATGCCGATGCCGAGGAAGAGCCCGGTCAGGAAGTCGTTGACGCGGATGGCGAGCGCCATGATGTCGTCGATCTCCTGGGGGGTGGCCCAGCCGAACGCGGTGATGTGCTCCTCCGACACCATAGGGTCGTTGAGCTGGTCGTTCTTGTAATAGAATTCGATGATCGAACGGGGCAGCTGGGTGCCTTCCTCGATGCCGAGGCGCTGCGACAGCGAGCCCGCCGCCACGTTGCGCACGACGACCTCGAGCGGCACGATCTCGACCTCGCGAATCAGCTGCTCGCGCATGTTGAGCCGGCGGATGAAGTGAGTCGGCACGCCGATGTCGTTGAGGTGCTGAAACAGGTACTCCGAGATCCGGTTGTTGAGGACGCCCTTGCCTTCGATCACCTGGTGCTTCTTGGCATTGAAGGCGGTGGCGTCGTCCTTGAAGTGCTGGATCAGGGTGCCCGGCTCGGGACCTTCATAAAGGACCTTGGCCTTGCCTTCATAAATGCGACGCCGACGGCTCATTGGGATGTACCGTGTTTTGTTGAAATCCATGAAATGGTGGGCTCCGGATGACTTTAGGACAGGACCACGACGGAGCTGCCGCGAGGGCCTGGACCTGAATGAAACAGAACAAGAACCGGGCCTGTGGGAAACCTATCTCATTGGTGTCCCGAGCACAATCGATCCAGACCGTGGGAGCGGAGTTTTACCGCCCTTCCCTGCGGCCCCGTATCCGTTGTATTGGCAAGGTGTTCCAATTATTTAGGCGTGCGGACACCGACCCGCAACCGCCTGCGCGGTTAACCCTTTTCGGCAACACTGGAAGTTCCGGCCATGACGACGTTCGATAAGCGCGAGGACGCCTTCGAGAGGCAATTCGCCCATGACGAGGAATTGAAATTCAAGGCGGAAGCCCGCCGCAACAAGCTCCTCGGCCTGTGGGCGGCCGAAAAGCTCGGCAAGAGCGGCGCGGACGCCGATGCCTATGCCAAAGAGGTCGTCGCGGCCGATTTCGAGGAAGCCGGCGATGCCGACGTGCTTCGCAAGGTGCTGGGCGATCTCACCGCCAAGGGTGCCGCCGTCACCGAGGCGGACGTGCGCGCCAAGATGAGCGACCTGCTCGCGACCGCCGTGGCCCAGATCAAGGCGGGACAGTGAGAAGAAGCGAATAGCGACGGGAGGCGAATAGCGAATGGCGAGTAGCGAATAGGGAGATCCTTCCCCGACCGCTACGCCCTGCTCGCTATTCGCACTCCCTGTTCGCTACTCTTCCTTGAAGCCATATTCCGGCACGTTGCCGCTGGCGCCGTAATATTTGTACGGCAGGAACTTGCCCGACATCGAGATCTTGACGCGATCGCCCTTCGGATTGGGCAGGCGCTCCATCACCATGTCGAAATCGATCGCCGACATGATGCCGTCGCCGAACTCCTCCTGGATCAATTCCTTCCACGCCGGGCCGTTGATCATCACGAGCTCGTAGAAGCGGTAGATCAAAGGATCGGTCGGCGGCATCTGCACGCCCTCGCCCCGCATCGGCGTCTCGTTCAGCATCGAGATTTCGCTCTTGGAGAGGCCGAACAGCTCGCCGGCGTTGGCCGCCTGCGGCTTGGTCAGCTTCATCTGGCCGAGAATGGCGCCGACGATCAGCACCTCGGAATAGCCGCCGATCTGCTCGCAGATGTACTTCCAGCTCCAGCCCTTCTCGCGCTTGATGTCGAGCAGCTTCTCGGTGAGGTCGGATCGCTTCATGCTTGGTCTCCCTTGATGGGCCTTCGTTGAGGGTTTCTTCTGAGCGTCAGCGCGCGACCGCCTGCGGCGCGTCGCTCTCGGCCGGCTTGGACACGACGATCGTCGGCTCCGTCCGGCCAATCTTCACCACCGGCACCTTGCGCGGATCGTGATCGGGCGTCTCCGCGGTGAAGATCTTGCTGCGGCTGACGAGGAAGTCGATGATGTGGTTGCGCAGCGCGTAGTACAGCGGATGCCGGTGCAGGTCACCGCGCAGACGATCTTTCGGCAGCGGGTTCTCGACGATCTCCGCCAACACCGCGCCGGGCCCGTTGGTCATCAGCACGATCTTGTCGGCCAGATAGATCGCCTCGTCGACGTCGTGGGTGATCATGAACACGGTCTGCCCGGTCTCGACGCAGATGCGCCGGACCTCGTCCTGCAAGGTCCCGCGCGTCAGCGCATCCAGCGCCGAGAACGGCTCGTCCATCAGCATGATCTTCGGTGTGATCGCCAACGCCCGGGCAATGCCAACGCGCTGCTTCATGCCGCCGGACAGCTCCGACGGCCGCTTGTGCTCGGAGCCGGCGAGGCCGACGAGTTCGATGTATTTCAGCGCATGCGCCTTGACCTTGGCGCGATCCCATTTGCGCCATTTGGATGAGACCGCATAGGCGACGTTGCCGAGCACGGTCCGCCACGGCAGCAGCGCATGGCTCTGGAAGATGACGGCGCGGTCGAGGCTGGGGCCTTCGATGGCCTGGCCGTCGACGACGACCACGCCCTCGCTCGGCGCATCGAGCCCGGCGAGGATGTTGAGCACCGTCGTCTTGCCGCAGCCGGAATGCCCGATCACGCAGACGAACTCGCCGCGGGTCATGCCGAGCCACAGGTTCTCGAAGATCGTCGTGCTGCGCGCGCCATCATAACGCTTGGCAATGCCCTCGATGGAGATGAATTTGTCGGAGGTCATCCTCGAACTCTCCACGAAGCACGTGCGCTCCCTCTCCCCGTTCTTACAGGGTCGCGACGAGCTTCGCTCGCGCTGAGAGGGTCGGGGTGAGGGGCAGCCCCGCGAGAGGTGCGCGTGGAGCGTAGAGGTAAGGGGCCGGCGCTCCGGGAGTGTACGTCGAGAGACCTGTACCCCCTCACCCGGATCGCCCGCTGACGCGCGCGATCCGACCTCTCTCCGCAGGCGGGGAGAGGTAAGAAGGCAGCTTCGCTTGGGATCACGACCGTCATACCCCTACTCCGGAAACGTCACGAGCCGCGAGACTCGGGCCAGGATCTGGTCCAGCGCCATGCCGACGAGACCGATCAGCAGGATGGCGATGATCACGTTGGTGATCGACAGGTTATTCCACTCGTTCCAGACGAAGTAGCCGATGCCGGTGCCGCCGACGAGCATCTCGGCGGCGACGATCACGAGCCAGGCGATGCCGATCGAGATCCGCATGCCCGTCAGGATCGTCGGCGCTGCGGCGGGCAGGATGACCGTGAAGGCCCGGCGAAAATTCCCGACTTCGAGCGTGCGGGCGACGTTGATCCACTCCTTGCGGACGCTGGCGACGCCGAAGGCGGTGTTGATCAGCATCGGCCACACCGAGCAGATGAAGATCACGAAGATCGCCGACAGGCTGGAATCCTTGATCGTGTAGAGCGCGAGCGGCATCCAGGCGAGCGGCGAGATCGGTTTGAGGATCTGGATGAACGGATCGAGCGCCTTGCTCATCAAGGGCGACATGCCGATCAGGAAGCCGAGCGGAATCGCGATCGCCACAGCAATCAGATAGCCGAGCATGACCCGTCCCAGCGAGAAGGCGAGCTGGATGCCGAGGCCTTTGTCGTTCGGTCCATTGTCATAGAATGGCCGCTTGAGATGCTCCCACAGCTTGACGCCGACATCGAGCGGCCCGGGCATCGCGGATTTGCCCTGCGTGGCGGTCAGTCCCATCAGCTTGGCGTATTCGGGACTCATGGTGGCGGTCGTGCCCGTGCTGCGCGTGGCGAGGTGCCAGGCCCCGAGGAACACGGCGAGCAGCACGATGGAGACCACGGCGGCGCGCAGGCGGAGTGAGGCGGTCATACGTCGCCCCACCAACAGCTGTCGTCCCTGCGAACGCAGGGACCCATAACCACCGCCGGCAGTTGGTGGAAAAGATTGTCGCTACCGCCCCTACCCCAAGACAGGTCACGGCGTATGGGTCCCCGCGTTCGCGGGGACGACAGCGGTGGCCTGGTCGGCAGCGTCACGTCTAACTCCCCCATCACGACGCCTTCTTGATCTTGAAGCTGGCGACGTAGTCATCCGGCTTGGTCGGATCGAACGGCTTGCCCATCACCGAGAACGACTTGTAGGAGTCTTTCGGCGGCGTCAGGCCCATCTCGGTCATGACCTTGCGGGTGTCGGTGGCGAGATAGATCTGCTCTGCGACCGATTTGTAGTCGACGTCGCCCTTGATCTGGCCCCAGCGCTTCATCTGGGTCAGCATCCACACCGCGAAGGACTGCCACGGGAACGGATCGAAATCGACCCGCTTCGGATCGGTCTTCACCCCGCCGAGGCCGTCGGCATAGGTGCCGGTCAGGACCTGCTCCAGCACCGTCACCGGCGCGTTGATGTAGTTGGCCGGCGCGATCGCCTCGGCGATCTGCTTGCGGTTCTCGGCCTTCGCCGCGTACGCCGTTGCATCGACGATGGCGCGGGTCAGCGCGGCAAAGCTGTTCGGGGCGGCCGTGATGAACTCGCGGCTGGCCGCGAAGCTGCAGCAGGGATGGCCGTCCCAGATCTCCTTGGACAGGATGTGCAGGAAGCCGACACCGTCATAGATCGCACGCTGGCAGATATTGTCGGGCGCCAGGAAGCCGTCGATGTTGTCGGCGCGCAGGTTCGCCACCATCTCCGGCGGCGGCACCGAGCGCAGCTGAACATCGGTATCAGGATCGATGCCGTGCTCCGCGAGATAGTACCGCAGCAGATAATTGTGCATCGAATAGTCGAATGGAATGGCGAACTTCATGCCCTTCCAATCCTTGGGATCGCGCTTGTCCTTGTGCTTCATCGCCAGCACGATGCCCTGCCCGTTGATGTTCTCGATCGCAGGCACGGTGAACGGGATCGGCTGCGCACCGAGGCCGAGCGAGATCGCGATCGGCATCGGCGCCAGCATGTGCGAGGCGTCATATTCCTTGTTGATGGTCTTGTCGCGGATCACGGCCCAGCCGGCGGTCTTGACGACCTCGACGTTCAGCCCGGCCTTGGCGTAGAAGCCGAGCGGCGCGGCCATGATGATCGGCGTCGCGCAGGTGATCGGGATGAAGCCAACCTTGAGGTCCTTCTTCTCCGGCGTGCCCGCTTCGGCGAAGGCTTCCGTCGCCGTCTTCAGCGGGAAAAACTGCGAAACCGCGGCGAGCGCCGTGGCGGCGCCCACCGACTTCAGGAACGCACGTCGCGTCGTGGCTTCCGGAAATACCGCGCGCAGCACGGCTGACGCCACGACGTTCTCATAACGCTTCTCATGAGAGAGGGCCACTGGCTCACAGCGCAGCGCCAGCGCGGCGTGCTCATGTTCGGCCGGACTGCGATGCTGGCCGCAAATACAACCGGCATTCACGTTTGCCTCGGCATCGAACGGATCATCGAAAATCGACATGTGCTGCGCCCCTTTGTCACACCTGCGCTGACTGCGCCCTCGAACGGCTCATCCGGCCGCATTTTTCAGCGGCCGGATGTGCATATCATGCAGCTTCTATGCCGCTTTGCTGGTCAGCGCCGGCGTTGGCAGGCCCTCTTCGATCGGCAGCGACGGGTCGCGCGACCACTCGTTCCACGAGCCGAAGTACATGCGCACATCCTTCACGCCGGCGTTCTTCAGTGCGAGGAACGTGTTCGACGCGCGTGCGCCCTTGAAGCAGTAGAGATAGACCGGCGTGTCGACCGTGATGCCGACGGTGGCGCATTCGGCGAGGATCTCGTCCTTCGACTTGAAGCGCGGGCCTTCCCCGGTCGGCTTCATCATGCGGTACCATTCGAGCCAGACGGCGCCGGGGATGCGCCCCTTGCGCGGGCAGAAATCCTTGCCGTAGGGCGAGGACGAGTCCCCGATCCACTCGTCGACATCGCGGACGTCGAGGATCGCGATGGCCGGATTGCCGACGGCGGCCAGCATGGCCTTGGCGTCGATCAGGATGCTGCCCGCCTCCGGCACGATCGCGAACGAAGCCTTGGTTGGCGACGGCACATCTGTGGTCACCGGCATGCCGGCGGCGACCCAGGCGTCGTAGCCGCCGTGCAGCACCTTGACCTTGGGATAGCCGAGCATGGTCAGCAGGAAGTAGCCGCGGCACGACTGGCCGAAGCCGGAGTTCATCGACTGCTCATAGACGATTGCGGTCTCGCTGCCGGACAGGCCAGCTGCGCCGAACGCGTCGGCGAACTTGGTCTTCAGTTCTTCCATGCCTTCGGGAGTCGACGTCGCGAGATAGGTGAAGATCTCATGGACGTTGACGGCGCCGGGAAGATGTCCCGCACCATAGGCGTCGGGATTGCGCGTGTCGATCACGACACACGGCTCGGTCTTGATGAACTCGGCGAGTTCGCCGGCAGTAATCAGAACGTCCGTCATGGCAGGCCTCTCCTGGTGGGATGTGTTGGTGTGCCGTTCTCGCCGGCGTCAGCCGTCGGCGAGCATCTTGCGGAGCTGTTTGGTCGCGGGGGTCACGATCGCGACGAAATAGGCCTCGCGCAGGCGACGTTCGGCGCGATTGCCCTTGAGGTAGCCGCGCGCTCCGCAATGGAGCATCGCGGCATGAGCCGCAGCGACGCTGGCCTCGCCGGCCCGCAGGCGCAGAGCAACGACCTTGCGCCAGTAGGTCTCGTCGGTGTTGTAGGGATCAGCGGCGAGAATGGCCGTCTCAGTTGCGAGCTCGTCGGCGAGCGCACGGAAGTCGACCGGCTGTTGCGGCAGATAGCGGTTGACGTGGCCGAGCGGCGCCGCGACCTCCTGCATGATCTTGATGCAGTCCTTGATCAGGCCGAGCGCCATGCCGGCCTGCAGCAGGATGAAGCCGGCCCGGATCTTCTTCACGAACGGACCAGCGGGATCGGCGAGGATCAATTCGTCCGGCACGAACAGGTCGCGGAACTGGATGCCGTAGGTGCCGGTGCCGTCCATTGCCAGGAACGGCTGGCATGGCTGCAAGGTCACCGCCGGATCGGCGCAATCGGCGACGAACATCACGATCTCGCCGGGCGCATCCTCGCGTTCGAAGATGGTGCCGAACATGTGGTCCGGCCCCAGGTTCGAGACCCAGGGCAGCGCCCCGCGCACGACGTAGCCGCCCTCGACCTTCCGGCCCTTCAGCTTGAGCTTCTCGATGCCGAAGAAGCTCTTCATCGGGTTGGAAAGCCCGGTGCCGCCAAGCAGCCGACCGCTCGCGACATCGTCGAGCAGACGCTCCTTCAGCGTTTCGTTCGACGAATTGGCGACGTACCAGACCAGCGTATTCTGGCACCACGCCATGAACGCCGAGGCGCCGCAGACCTCGCCGATCGCACCGATCGCGTCGATGGCGCAGTTGAGATCAGCCGCTCCATCTTCCGGCACGTGGCTGCTCCACGCACCGACCTCGCCGAAGCGGCGGAGCACGTCAGCCGGGTACACCGTTCCGGCGTCGATTCCGCAGGCCAGCGGCGCGAGCTCGTTGCGCGCGATCGCCGCGACCTGCTCCACGATCGACGGCACGGGCATCACGCCCGCGCCATCGATCGCCAGATGCTGTCCGAGTGAACCCATGACGTCCTCCGCTTCTCAGGCACTCAACCCAGATCAGATCCCGACTTCGAGATTGACCGGGCGCGTGAAGGTGTTGGCGACCGGCGACCACTTCTTCACGTGATCGACCAGGGCCTGAACCTCGTCCTTGGAGATGCCTTCGCACTCCATGTCTACCTTGACGCGCACATCGGTGAAGCCGACCGGCTTCTCGCTCACGTCGCCTGTGCCCCAGACAGCGGTGATGTTGAGGTCGCCTTCGAGCTCCAGTTCGAGCTTGTTGACGGTCCAGCCGCGATGCACGGCGTTGGCGTGCAGGCCGACGGCCAGGCACGAGCCGAGCGCGGCCAACGAGGCTTCCGACGGATTCGGCGCAGTGTCGTCGCCGAGCAGGCCCGGCGGCTCGTCAACGATGTAGGGTGCGAGGTTGCGGATGTAGTTGGCGTGACGAAACTTGCCTTCGGCCACGGTCTTGCACTTCAGGGTCTTGATGACCTTGGGGTTGGCCTTGCCGTTGGCGATGAGCTGTTCGAGCCCACCTTTGTCGATGGGGGCGAGGCAGCCCGTCAAAGCCGTCTTTTGAACCACAGCGGTCATCTCATTTCTCTCCCTGGGATGAGGATACCGAACGGTCTGTATCCTGCACGAAGCGTGCCAGCGAGACCGGATTTCAAAAGGCGGAATGATCTTCGCGGCTTACACGATCATGGCGGAACGGCGTCTGCTCCCGCCTGCTCAAGTGCGATGCAGAATGCTGCCCATCGCGATCAAATTGAGCGCAACGCCGCCCCAACGGCATCAGCAGTCTTGCTGACTCGGGCGCACAGCGATTAAGCTTGCGCCCATGGGCAAGTCAGCTGCGGGCAAACGAACCGGCAAGAAGCCAGCGGTCGCGAGAACGATGGCCACTGTTGATGATGAATCCGCGCGCGGCCGCCTGCTCGGCGCGGCGACGCATCTGTTCTGCAAGAACGGCATCAACGCCACTGGCATTGACGCCATCATCAGCGAGGCCGGTACCGCCAAGACCACGCTCTACAAGCTGTTCGGGTCGAAGACCGCGCTCGTCACCGCCGTGCTGGAAAGCGAAGGCAGGCAGTGGCGCGAATGGTTCATCGCGGAGATGGAGACCGGCGGCGGCGATGCGCAAACCAAGCTCACGCGCATCTTCCCGGCGCTGAAGAGCTGGTTCAGCGAGGAGCGCTTCTACGGCTGCCCGTTCATCAATGCGGTGGGCGAGCACGACAAGGATCAGAAGCAGTTTCGCACCATCGCGATGCGCCACAAGAAGGTGGTGCTGGCCCATATCGAGAAGCTCGCCCGCGAGATGGGGGCCGTGGAGCCGGAGAGCTTTGCGCATCAGCTCGCGCTGTTGATCGACGGCGCGATCGTGGCGGCGATGGTGTCGCGCAATCCGGAGGTTGCCGACACGGCCGGCCTGGCGGCGAGCGCGCTGTTCGAGCCGGCGAAGCAAAAGACGGCCAAGCGTCCCGGAAAAGCTGATCCGCAGCTTGCGACGGTGTAGACTAGGCCCATCGTCGCCGTCACGTTGGTACCCGGGCTACGAGCTTTTCGTTTGAAGGGAGAGATGGTGCGTTACTTGCGTGGATCGTAGGGCCGCGCGCATCGCGATCCAAGAGCAATCGCGATCCAAAAGCAAACGTCCTGCCGTTGCAGCGGACCACGTCGCGAGACCTAGCGAAAGTAATCCGTCACGAGCTGAATATCCGCACGATCCGCGCCCGCGCCGTTGAGGCTCGCATCGATGACGCGGCGACAGGCCGCGACCGCGGTCTCGTCGCCGAGCTCGTTGGCGGCTTCGAGCACGTGCCAGGCCGCGTCGATCGCTGCGTGATCGGCCGACGCCGCGCCACGGCCAGGCTGTTGCCGGTCGGCGGGTCGGAAACCCAGATCATTCATTCGCGATCACCTGTCGTTTCATGCCGGGCTGCCTCAATGCGCAAGGGCGCGCGGTGTGCCGCTCCTCGCGGGATTCTTGCGCGACTGATAGAATTCGAGCACGCTGCGCGAGGTCTGCACTTTGATCTTGGCATAGTCGCGCTCGAGATCCTGCAGTTCGCCGGCGGTGATGCGCTGGTCGCGCGCGCCGAGGAAGGCGAGCGCCATCGTGGTATCCCAGGAGAAGTCGAGCGCCCTGGCCAGCATCAGCAGCATCTCGCGATCACGATCGAACAGCGCCCGCTCGACGACGTCGGGCGGCAACCCCGACAGTAGCGCCAGGCCGATCATCACCTCTTCGACCTTGTGGGCGACGGCATAGCCCGCGATGGCCATCTCGTGTAGATTGCCGAGGCGATGCTGGATCGAGACGGTGCGCTTGGCAACGAAGTAGTTGCGAGAACCGGGCCCGAACTTGGACTGAAGATCGCCGGCGATAGTGGCGACCGAGCTATGGATCTCGCCGAGAAGCTCCGGCCGCTCGCCGGCCAGCCGTTTGCCGACGTCGTCCGAGGCCTTGGCGATCAGCTGCTGGAACAGGTGCCGGGGAATGTCGAGGCGCCGCCCGAGATGCTCGGCGAGGATCGAATCGTTCTCGGCCCGCTGCACCATGTGCAGAAAACCCTGGCCGGAGAACTGCGCGCCGTGATTTCGCGCCACCGCAGTGGCGACCGCGCGGTTGCCGCGCGAGGCCAGCACGTCGGTGACCGCCGGGCTCAATGTCTTGCGCTCGGCGATCGCGAGCAGATGCTCCTGGCTCTTGGTGCTGGCGTTCTCGACCAGCGTGGCGTCATCGAGCCGCTCCGAGTCGCGCAGCACCGGGCCCGCGACGTAGATCTCATCGTCGAAGGCGAGCTTGCGGATGACGCTCGCCGGTGAATATTCGATCCTGGCGAGGCGATCCGCGAGCTTGGCACGCGCCTCGGTCTCGATCTCGTCGGCGAGCCGGCCGATGACCTCGCCGAAGGTCGCGATCTCGTCCTCGCAATAGCGTCCGGCGAGCAGAAGGTCCGTCGCATGCCACAGCGCGCGCTCACGGCTGTCGGCGGTGCCCCGCGCAATCGCATCCTCGAGGTCCCGCAACACCGATCTGGTTTCGTTCATGATGAAAGCCGCAACGTCCCAACGAGGAAAAGGCAATGCCGCAACATACCTCTCGAACGCGAGCGTTCCGTAAGCGCGTCCATGAGGATTTGACGGGGACCATTCGATTAAATTCGCGCAGGTCCGTTAAGCATGCCGGCGAACCGGCGTCCTCAGCGCTCGCGCATCGCATCGTGAACGTGCTCGCGCAACGGCGCCAGCAGGAAGTCGATGATCCGCCGCTTGCCGGTCAGGATCTCCGCCTTGACCGACATGCCCGGCACCAGCGCCGCCATGCGGCCGTCGACGTCGAGCGTGCTGCGGTCGAGCGCGATGTGCACCATGTAGCGCAGGCGCTCGCTGGCCTCGACCCGGTCGGTCTGGTCGGCCTGCCGTTCGGCGCCCTGCACGCCGTTCGGATTGACGGGCGCTGCCTCGGCATCGCGGTCGACCGCGGTCACCGCGCCGGCGAGCAGCCCGTAGCGCGTGAAAGGAAACGCATCGACCTTGAGCTCGACGCGCTGGCCGACCTCGACGAAGCCGACATCGCGGTTCTCGACCACAGCCTCGACCTCGATCCTCTCGTCGTCGGGAACGACCGACAACAGCTGCTGCGCCGGCGTCACCACGGCACCGGCGGCAGCGAGATGCATCTGCTGCACTGTACCGTCGATCGGCGCGCGCAGCGTCTGCAGTTCGGCACGACGCATCGCCTTGGTCAGCGCCTCGCCGGCGGCGCGGGCGCGCTCGCGCGCGGTGGCGAGATCGCGCATCGCCTTGTCGCGGATGTCGGCCTCGGTCGCGACGATCTTCTGGTCGAGCCCGGCGATCGTGGCATCGAGCGAGTTGATCTTGGCGCGTGTGATCTCGAGCTCGGCGCGGGTCTCGACCAGGAGCTGCTGGCTTTCCAGCCGCGCGATGATCGAAGCATTGCCGATCTCGCTCGCCTTGATGCGGATATCGGCGCGCTGCGCGACCATCGGGAGCGTCTGCTCGTATTTGCCTGCGGTCTGCAGCAGCGCCTCGCGCTCGGCGACATGCTGGGCGCGCTCCTGCGCCAGCGCCGCCAGTTGGCTGGCACGCATCGCGGCCTGTGCGGTCAGCTGGGCCTGTGCCCGGTCGCCGTCGAGCGGGACGGCACCGACCACGAGATCGAACGGCGCGGTCGTCACGCCATCGAGAAAGGCCGCCAGTCGGACCTCGTCGAGCAGGCCCGCGATCAGATCGCTGCGGGCGCGATCGGCCTCCGCGGTGACCGCCGTCTTGTCGAGCTCGATCAGCGCATCGCCGGCGCGCACCCGCTGCCCCGGCTGCACCAGGACGGCCTTGACGCTCGCCGTCTCGAACGGCTGCACGACCTGCGTACGGGTGTGCGAGATCACCTTGCCGCTGGCAACCGCGACGATGTCGACCTTGCCGAACACCGCCCAACCGAGCGCCGTCAAGGTCACCGCGCACAGCGCCAGCGCCGTCAGGCGTCCGAGCGGGTTGGGCGGCGTCTCGGCAATTTCGAGCGCCGCCGGCAGGAATTCCTGCTCTGGCGTCGCGCTCCCGAACGAGACCGCACGCAGAAGGTTCGCAGGCGTCGCCATCCTCATCTCCTCAGCGGCCTGCGGACTGGATCCGATGCAGCGTCGCGTAGCGGCCGCCGCCGTCTACCAGCTGCTCGTGGGTGCCGTCCTCGATGATGACGCCGTTCTCGATCGTCAGGATGCGGTCGGCGTTGCGTACCGTCGACAGCCGGTGCGCGATGATCAGCACGGTGCGGCCGCGCACGATGTCGCGCATGTTGGCCTGGATGATGCTCTCGGATTCGTAGTCGAGCGCCGATGTGGCCTCGTCGAAGATCAGGACACGGGGATCGCCAACCAGCGCACGCGCAATCGCGATGCGCTGGCGCTGGCCGCCGGACAGCGACACGCCGCGCTCGCCGATCTTGCTGTCATAGCCCTGCGGCATCCGGCAGATGAATTCATGCGCGCCGGCAAGCTTGGCCGCATCGACGATCTTCTCCATCGGCAGCGCGGGATCGGCGAGTGCGATGTTCTCGCGCACCGAGCGGTTGAACAGCACGTTCTCCTGCAGCACGACGCCGATCTGCCGCCGCAGCCAGGATGGATCGAGCACCGCAGTGTCGACGCCGTCGACCAGCACGCGCCCCGCCTCGGGCTGGTACAGACGCTGCGCTAGCTTCGCGATCGTGCTCTTGCCGGAGCCGGAGGGGCCGACGATGCCGACCACCTGCCCTGACCCGATCTTCAGGGAGACGTCGCGCAGCACCGGCTGGGTGTTGAGGCCATAGCGGAAGGTCACGCGCTCGAACTCGATGGTGCCCTCCAGCGGCGGCTGGTTCTGCTCGGCGCCACCGCTATGCGCCTCCACCGGTGTGTTGAGGATGTCGCCGAGCCGCTCGACGGACAGCCGCACCTGATGGAAATCCTGCCAGACCTGGACCAGCCGCAACACCGGACCCGACACCTGGTTGGCCAGCATGTTGAAGGCGACGAGCTCGCCGACCGTCATCTTGTTGGCGATCACGAGGCCGGCGCCGACGAACAAGGTCAGCGCACCGACGCCCTTGTTGAGCAGGCTCGCGGCCTGGCTCGCCCAATTGCCGATCTGCGACGCCGAGAACGACGCGCCGACATAGCTCGCGAGCTGCTCCTCCCAGCGCCGCTGCATCAGGGGCTCGACCGCCATCGCCTTGATGGTTTCGACGCCGGTGACGCTCTCGACCAGAAATGCCTGGTTCTCGGCGCCGCGGCGGAATTTCTCGTCGAGCCGGCGCCGGAACGCCGGTGTCGTGGCGAGCGACAGCAGCGCATAGACCGGCAAGGTCGCGCAGACGATCCAGGCCAGGGTCGCGCTGTACAGGAACATCACCGCGATGAAGACCGCGGCAAAGGCGAGATCGAGCACCAGGGTGATCGAGGACGAGGTGATGAACTGCCGGATCGTCTCCAGCTCGCGCACCCGCGCCACGCTGTCGCCGACGCGCCGACTCTCGAAATAGGCCAGCGGCAGCCGCATCAGATGCCGGAACAGCCGCGCGCCGAGCTCGACGTCGATGCGGTTGGAGGTGTGCGTGAACAGATAGGTGCGCAGGCCCGACAGCACCGCCTCGAACAGCGCGATCAGCGCAAGGCCCACGACCATGACTTCGAGCGTCGACAGGCCGCGATGCACCAGCACCTTGTCGATCACGACCTGGAAGATCATCGGCGTCGCCAGGCCGAACAGCTGGATCACGAACGACGCCAGCAGCACCTCGATCAGGATGCGGCGATACCTGCCGATGGCGGCGACGAACCAGCTGAAATTGAACCGGCGCGCGGTGTCCGACAGTTCCGCCCGCTTGGCGATCAGGATCAGCTGGCCGGACCAGATGGCTTCGAACTCGGAAAACGTCAGCAGACGCGGCCCGGCATCGGCCATCGCCTGAATCAGAACGCCGCTGTCGGTCACCTTACCGATCACGGCAAAGCCGCCGTCCTCGAGCACCGCGAGCGTCGGCGTGGGCGTCGTCTTCAGGCGCGCTGCTTTTGATTTGACGAGTCTTGCCTTGACGGGGAAGCGCGCGGCTGCGCGCAGGAGATCATCGGTTGATAGCGCGTCGCTGCGGCCGGCCTCGTGCTGGATACGGCCGGGATCGGCAACGATGCCGAGCAGATGCAGCGACAGCGCCAGCGCCCATGCGCCCTGATCCGTACACGCCTGCATCGACTGGTCCCGCCTCGTGGTCTCGACAATCCCCGCCGACACACTCCGAAGCCCGCGTTGGCACGACGTTAAGCTGGATGCTTAACAGATGGCGCACGGTGCCAGGCCGCGCAGCCAGAGCGTACCGGGCTGGTACGACAAGACCGTCCCAGTCATACTGGGACGGTCCATTTCTCAGTCGCCGAACTTTTAGATCAGGCCGCCATCGGCATCGCCAGCGTATGCTGCTGTGAGCCCAGCCCTTGCGTGAACGCGACGCTCGAGGAGCCGCCGTCAGGAAGCGAGGCGATCGCCTGGACGAAGCCGGAGGCCGCGGCAGAGAGATCGTTGACGTCGGCGGTGAGCTTGAGGCCCGACGATGTCGTGGTCGTCGTCGCCGCCAGCTTCTTGGCGTCGCCGACATTGTCGACGGTGATGGTGTCGCCGGCCGCGAGCAGCGTCGCGAGGCTGACCTCGAAGGTGGTCTGCCAGTATTGTCCGGACGCCGAGCCCCAGGGGTTGCGGACCTGCAGCATGCCGTTTGAGCTGTTGTAGCCGTAGATCGACATCGCGTGATTGGCGACCAGCGTAGTCTTGCCGGTCGAATCCTTGGCATTGGTGTAGGACGACAGGATGACGTCGTCGCCCGCGGCAAGGCTGGCGGCGATGGTCGCCAGCACGCCCGATGTCGAGTTTCCGGTCGTATAGGCGTTCACGCCGAACGACGAATTGTAGACCACCTTGCCCCACGAGCCGCCCATGGCGCGGAAGTCGGTGATCTGGCTGGCGCCGGTGATCGCTTCGAGCGCGATCTCGGGCGCGCCGCCATTGCCTATCGTGGTGTAGGAATTGCCGTAGTTGATCGAGTTGCCGGTGTAGACGCCGCTGGCCTGCAGCTCGGCATAGGCCTTCTCGGCGAGGCTCGCCCAGATCGCGCTGCCGCCATTGTTGAAGATGTTGCCGCCATTGGCGAGCGCGGTATTGACGGTGACGTAGCGCGCCGCACCGTTGACGTAGAATCGCACGCCGTAGGTGCCGTTGCCGTTGGTGGTGAACATCGACGAGATCACCGACTGCTCCTTGTAGGCGACCTCGGCGAGGCCCGAGAGCAGGTAGCAGTCCCCCAGGTAGCCCTGGTTGATGTCATTGATGCCGGCGCCGGCGGCCGCGAACAGCGGCTTGGTCGAGTTCGAATAGGATACCGAGAACTGAGTGCTGCCGAGGATGACCTTGGACGACGGCAGGTCGGTGCCGAGGAACCACTTGCCGATCAGCTCGGCGAATTGCAGCTCGGTCGAGCCGGTCGCGAGATTACCGAGCGCCACCGAGCCGGCAGCACCGCCGGTCCAGGTCGCGTTCGCGGCATTGCCGTTGACGAGCGCCTGCATGATGGACGCAAGGTAGCTCGAGGTCGAGACGCCGTTGTTGAGATTGGCGGCAATGGTCCTGAGGTCGGCGAACTGGCTCGCGCTCAGCTTGGTCTTGGTGGACGCGAGCGACGCATCGATGTCGGTGAGCACCTTGAGCAGGCCGGCATAGGTGACGGTGCCGTTGGTGATGGCGGCCGTCATGTCGGCCTTGATCGCGGCATTGGTGAGGGTGCCGACCCAGGCCGGTGCGGCCGTCTTGGTCGTGGACGTTGCGGCGACGGTCGAGCTGGCAGTCGTCGTGGTGACGCCCGTGGTCGCGCCCGGTGTCGTGGTCACGGTCGCCGCGACGCTGCAGAAGTTGCCGTAGATCGCGACGGTCGCCGATGAATCCGCGTTCGCAGCGGCAGCCCACGACGCGGCCGGCGCCTGTGCGGCGGTCGCGGCTTGCTGGCTGGCCAGCCAGAGCGGTGTGAGATCGGGCGTGAGCCAGCTGTCGTTCGGGGAGAAACCGGTCTGGTCGCTGGCGTCGTCGGCGTGCGGGTTGCGTAGGCCCTGCGGCTTGATCGGCATTGGTCGAGGCTCTCCATGAACGATGTGGTCTCAGGTGATCGCCATCGCGATCGGACCGCCATCGTTCGCATCAGCCGTTGCCGTGAAGCTGCGCGATCCGTTCGAATTTTAGAAATTTGTCTCGATCAGCAGTATCCGGCGGCCGTTCGATCGGTAGGAGTTTACGGATCGACAGCAAACGACGCGCACGCGGTATTAGTACGGAGAGAATGTGGGCGTACCGACGGGGGCGGTCCTGCATCAGCCTGACCGCGACCCGCCCGAGACTATGCCTCGACATTCGTCATGGCGACCGCCGCCTCTAGATCGGCCGCGCCAATCGTATTTCGCTCGTCATGCGCGCGCCGAGACCAGTGATCACGGCATAATGCTGAGAATCCGCGCCTCCGCGTTGGCGACCGATCGCTCGCCCGATGTCGGCGGGCACTCGGCTGCGGCGCGGTCGATCAACCTGATGGCGTCGGCTTCGCGGCTCTGCTGCAGCATCAGCTCGCCGGCAAAGAAGCTCGCCTCGCAGCGACGCGCCTTGCGCACGGCCGGACCACCGCGATCAGCCGCCGCAAGCACCGCCTCCGGCGTTGTCTGCCCGAGGAACAGGCGGACGATCGGCGCCGGCCATTTGCTCATGTCGAGCCGCTTCGCGCTGTCGGCGAGCTCGCTCGGCTGACCGGCCCGGCGGCGCGCCAGATCCAGCCACAAGGCCGCATCGGCATTTCTGGGATCCATCTCGCTGAGCCATCTGAAATCATCCTGCGACTGCTCCAGGAGACCCGCCTGGAAACGCGCGATCCCCAATGCGCGATAGGCCTGCGTTCGGTAGCCGTTGCGCCCGAACGCCCGTCCGAAGCGGGACGCCGGCTGCGGCTCGCTCTCTTGCTGATCGGGAGCGGCGCGGTCGAATGCGGCCAGAAGACCGGCCGAGGACTGCTCGATGACGATCTTGTAGTCGTCGATCGCATGGTCGACATCGCCCTTGCGGAGATAGGCTCCGGCGCGCGCGAAGCGGGCCTCGATCACCTGCGGCGTCGCCGGCTTGCCGTGCTCGATCACCACGCTGCAGCCGGCAATGCGCGCGTCGGCGCCGGGATCGGCCGTGGTCGTGCACCGTTTCGCTTCGGCCGCTTCAGCACGCGCCGGCAAGCCGGAGATCAAGCCGATGATCAGTGCACAACCGAGATACAAGCGCCATCGTTGCGTCGTCATGAATGCCCCCTTGGTATTCCTATGTTGGGATGATGATACCAACACCAACCGGGCGAACCACAATCTGACATTGCATTCACGAATCATCGTTCAGCCGGTGTAAACGGGATCGCAGACTCAGGCCGACTTTGCGGGATCATCTCCTCAGCGTTGGGAGACGCGCTCTGACGTCTTCAATCGGCGATTGCGCCGCCGAGTCATGCTTGGTCGAATGGACCAACGTCCGTCCGTGGCGGGAGCGCTGAATTTTCGGTCAGCACCTGCGGGGGGCGACGCGACCGTCGACGATGATGACCAGGGACGACAGAAGCGGCGGCGCGACACGGCGGATGCAAACCGACGGTCGGCTACTTCGCCTCGGCGATCATCGCCTGCAGCCGCACCAGCTCCTGCTCCAGGTCAGCCTCGACATCCGCCGCCTTCACCTCGGTGACGCGATAGTCGCGGCTTTCGAGCCAGGCGCGGCGGGCGGCGCGGTCGGTGACGACGCCCTCGCTCTCGTCGGCGCCGACCAGCTCGATGGCGAGGCGGTGGATGAAGGAGACGAAGTCGGGGATGTGGCGGCCGACCGGAGTCTGGCGCTTGAACTGGCCGGCGAAGCGGCGGTCGCGCGACAACGCGTGCCACAGCGCCCGCTCGGCGTCGGTCGGGTTGCGGCGGAGCAGCCGCGCCAAGCCGCGCAGCGAGCCGCGCGAATCCGGCAGGTTGGCGACCGTGCCCTGCTCGGCGATCAGTGCACGCAGCCGGGTCGCCTGCTCGCTGTCGAGCACGCCGCCCTTGGCCGGCCCCTTGCGCCCTTCGGCGATCGCCATGACCACGCCGTGCAGGGTGTGGATGTCCTGCCGGCTCGGCTCCATGCGGAAGAAGATGTTGCGCAGATTGACCAGCATGGTTTCGCGCTTCTCGGCGGGCCGCAGGAATTCGACCCGGTCGAGCTCGCGCACGAGGTTCTCGAAGAACGCCTCCATCTGCTCCTGGGAGGAGCGCTCGGAGCGCTCGGGCATCGCGAACGGAAGCGCACCCGATGTCACCAGCTTGAACCATTCATAGCCCATCAGCAGCACGGCCTGGGCGAGGTTCAGCGAAGCGAAGCCCGGATTGACCGGATAGGTGACGATGCGGTTGGCGCGGGCGACCTCCTCGTTGGTCAGCCCCGCCCGTTCGCGGCCGAACAGGATGCCGGCCCGGCCGCCGGCGGCGATCTGGCCCTGCATCTCCCGGGCGGCCGCCTCCGGCCCCATCACCGGCTTGGCCTGGTCGTGGGAGCGGGCCGTCGTCGCAAACACCAGATCGAGGTCGGCGATCGCCTCCGGCAGCGTGTCGAACAGCCGGACATGGTCGATGATGTGGTCGGCCCCGGCCGCCGCCCGCTGGGCCGCGATGTTCGGCCAGCCGTCGCGCGGATTGACCAGGCGCAGCTCGGTCAGCGCGAAATTGCCCATCGCGCGCGCGGCCATGCCGATGTTCTCGCCGAGCTGCGGCTCGACCAGGATCACCACCGGCCCTGCGATCTCCAATCCCACCTTGGTCTTGTCGGTGCCCGACACGATCTGCCCTCAACTTCCACGTCACGTTAAAAGCGCCCGCGCCGCGCCCTGCCCGCTCCGTTGGCCCGGCTGACGAGAATTCTCAAGCAAAATAATCGGCTTAGCCAAGAATTCTACGGTTTGCGCGAAACTGCAGCGGCCGCCCTCGCGGCCGTTGCCCACCGCATGAGCGGGCTGCGAAAATCAGCACCGGTCGCATACCGGGTGCGCTTCCGCCCGCGGTGCAGCAGTGCTATGACGCGCTTGATTTCACAAGCGCTTTCCATTCCTGGCGCGCTGTTCCCAAGAAGGCCCAATCGATCATGGCAAAAATCAAGGTGACCAACCCGGTCGTCGAGCTCGACGGCGACGAGATGACCCGGATCATCTGGCAGTACATCAAGGACAAGCTGATCAACCCGTTCCTTGAGATCGATCTGCAATATTACGACTTGGGGATGGAAAGCCGCGACAAGACCAACGACCAGATCACGATCGATGCCGCCAACGCGATCAAGAAGGTCGGCGTCGGCGTCAAATGCGCCACCATCACCCCGGACGAAGCGCGTGTGAAGGAATTCGGCCTCAAGGAGATGTGGAAGTCGCCGAACGGCACCATCCGCAACATCCTCGGCGGCGTCGTGTTCCGCGAGCCGATCATCTGCAAGAACGTGCCGCGTCTGGTCCCCGGCTGGACCAAGCCGATCATCATCGGCCGCCACGCCTATGGCGACCAGTACCGCGCCACCGACTTCAAATTCCCCGGCAAGGGCGTTCTGACGATGAAGTTCGTCGGCGACGACGGCACCGTGATCGAGAAGGAAGTCTTCAAGGCGCCCGGCCCGGGCATCGCGATGGAGATGTACAACCTCGACGAGTCGATCTACGACTTCGCCCGCGCCTCGCTCAACATGGGCCTCTCCAAGAACTATTCGGTCTACCTGTCGACCAAGAACACCATCCTCAAGGTCTATGACGGCCGCTTCAAGGACATCTTCCAGGAGGTGTACGAGAAGGAGTTCAAGGACAAGTTCGAGGCCAAGAAGATCACCTACGAGCACCGCCTGATCGACGACATGGTCGCCGCGGCGCTGAAATGGTCGGGCGGCTACGTCTGGGCCTGTAAGAACTATGACGGCGACGTCCAGTCCGACACCGTGGCGCAGGGCTACGGCTCGCTCGGCCTGATGACCTCGGTCCTGATGACGCCGGACGGTCAAACCATGGAGGCCGAGGCCGCCCATGGCACCGTGACCCGCCACTTCCGCGAGCACCAGAAGGGCAAGGAGACCTCGACCAACTCGATCGCCTCGATCTTCGCCTGGACCCGCGGCCTGTCCCACCGCGCCAAGCTCGACAACAATGCCGAGCTGGCCAAGTTCGCGGCCGCCCTGGAGAAGGTCTGCGTCGACACCGTCGAGTCCGGCTACATGACCAAGGATCTCGCGCTGCTGGTCGGCGCCGACCAGCGCTGGCTGTCGACCACCGGCTTCCTCGACAAGGTCGCGGAAAACCTGACCAAGGCGATGGCGGCCTGAGCCGCCTCCCCATTTCCGCCTTTCGGTTTTGCCACTATGGTCACGGGCCGCGCCAAAAGCGCGGCCCGTTGCCGTTTTGCTGACCCGAAGGAATGACCATGCGCATCATCCCGACGCTTTCGCTGCTGCTGCTCGGCGCCCTGGCCGGCCGCGCCCATGCCGCCGAGACCACCATCCCCGATGCGCTGGTTGCGGCCGGCGAAAAGGCCGTACTGACGCTGCATGCCGAGGGTGCCCAGGTCTACGAGTGCAAGACCGACAAGGACGGCAAGCTGGCCTGGGCGTTCCGCGAGCCGATCGCCACCCTGTTCGAGGGCGGCAAGACCATCGGCCGCCACTATGCCGGACCGAGCTGGGAGCATCAGGACGGCTCGATCGTCGGCGGCCGGGTGCAGGGCACCGCGGTCGGCGCCACCGACAACGACATTCCCTGGCTGAAGCTCGAGGTCGTCTCCCATAGTGGCGGCAACGGCATCATGTCGGCGATCACCACCGTGCAGCGGATCAACACCTCGGGCGGCAAGCTGGCGGGCGCCTGCGACGCGGCCTGGCAATTTCGCAGCGTCGCCTACTCCGCCGACTACGTCTTCCTCCGCAAGGAGTGAGCGGATGGGACGGCCCGTTGCCCCAGGCCGCCAGGCCCAAGCCGTGCCGGCGCGACGCGCCGCATGTCCGGAAGCATCGGAGCCCGGAGGATGAGATCTCCGCTCGCCGAGTGGCCACGCCCGTACTATGTGGCGGGCGGCAAGGATGCCGTCCTGCTCTACGTGGTCTATGGCTGGGTGGATATCGATCGGCCGCTGTCCCGGAGCATCTATCGATCCAGCGGCGTCCCTGACGGCGTCGATCTCCTGGCTTGCGGGCCGACGGCGCATCCCGGCCTGGTGAGCCGCTTTCGCACCGGCCGTCCCTGGACTCAGCTCACGGCCGAGGACCCTGATCTGGCGGCGATCGTTGCCGCGCAGGATTTCTGCCTCGTGATCAAAGGCGACATCGCCGACCCGGCGACGCTGAGCTATTTTCGCGACGTGATCGGTCTGCTGACCTTCTGCCTCGATAACGGCGGCGTCGCCATCTACGACCCGCAGATCCTCAAATGGTGGAGTCCGTCGGAATGGCGCACCCGCGCCTTCGCGGTCGAGCATTGTGCGCCACGGCATCACGTCGTCATCTTGATCTCGCGGGAAGCTGAGGGCACCGAGTGGATTCACACCCGGGGAATGCGCAAGTTCGGCCGCCCCGACCTCAGCATCCACGGCGTCCGCGCGCAGTATCGGGCGGCCGTTATCGAGCTCGTCAACCGCTTCATCGAGCTGCTCGCTTTTGGCGCCGTCGTGCCCGACGGGTTGGACCTTCAGCTGCCCGCCCTGCCGGCAGGCATGATCTGCTGGCACAGAGGCAGTAATGACGACCCCGATTTCGACAACGAACATATCGAGATCGTATGGACCGACGCAGAGGCCCGGACCGGCTAGGGCAAGATGCATTTTGGTTTATCGAATAGTCGGCGACGATTTCCGTTCACCTCTCCCGAAGGGCTAAGAGATTAACTCCGGAAGTTGGGCGCGAGTTCTCACCGCGACAGCGGTGCGCTCCCTCGCCCCGCCCTTGCGGGGCCGCGACGAGCGCGTCGCAAGATGTGTGAATGTCACAGCCCGAAGGAAGAGGTGAACGGAGACCGTCGCGGACTATTCGGTCCAACCAAAACGCATCACGTCTAAGTCGCCACCGCGTGTCCTCTTGGCGATCAAGCCAGATCAGTCCGAACATCCACCCCCGGACGAAGGGCCCGTTCAGAGTCCAAACCGATCCCGCACCCGGCCAGCGATCACGGCGCTGGTCACGGCGACCGGCCACAACGCATGCAGCGGGATCGGCTTGATGCCCGTGATCGGCATATCGATCTGCGCGCTCGCGCCGCCGATTAGGCGGCGCGCCAGCTGGGCGCCCATCGCGGTCGATAGCGCCACGCCGCGGCCGTTGCAGCCGAGCGAGATCAGGATGCTCTCGGCCGGCTCGTGGATGTGCGGATAGTGGTCTTTGGTGATGGCGAGGCGGCTGTTCCAGCCGTGGGTCCAGGCGCCCCCCTTGAGCTGCGGCCAGAGCCGCTCGGCGTAGCGCATGAGATAGGCGACATCTCCCGGCGAATTGATCCAGCGCATCGGGCCGCGGCCGCCCATCAGCAGCCGGTTGTGCTGATCGATGCGGTAGTAGACGGTGATGTGGCCGCTCTCGTACAACACCGGCCGCGTCGGCATGATTGCGCGCGCGACCTCGTCCGGCAGCGGCGCGGTGGCTGCGATCGAGGAGAACACTGGAATGATGGTGCGGCGGAGCGCCGGCCAGAGATCGTCCGTAAAGCCGTTGGTGGCGATCAGCACCTTGTCGGCGTGCACCACCGCGTGCGGCGTCTGGATGCGCCAGCGCGTGCCGTCGCGGCGCAGGGACAGCGCCGGAGTCTCGCCGTGAACGGCTGCGCCCGCCGCGATCGCCGCGCGCGCCAGCCCGCGCGCATAGTTGAGCGGATGCAGGTCGCCGCCGCGCGCGTCGAACATGGCGCAGACATAGCGGTCGCTGCCGGTCACCTCGCGCAGCTGCTCCCGATCCATCAAGGTCACCGGCATGCCGCGGCGGATGCATTGTCGAGCGGTGCTTTCGATCGCAGCCGCGCTCGCCTCATGATAGGCGGCGCGCAGCGTGCCCTGCTGCCGCGCCTCGCAGGGAATCTGGTAGCGGCGGATCAGGTCGTGGGTAAAGTTGGTGGTGCCGTAGGCGAAGTCGATCATGCGGCGGCCGAGCTCGGGACCGAAATCGGCTTCGATCTGATCCGGGTCATGCTTCAGGCCCGGATTGGTGTGGCCACCATTGTTGCCTGAGGCTCCCCAGCCCGGTTCCTGCGCTTCGAGCACTACGCAGTCGGTGCCCTGCTCCGCCAGATGCAGCGCGGTCGAGAGGCCGGTGTAGCCGCCGCCGATGATCGCCACCGAAACAGTCCTGTCGACGTCGAGCAGCGGCGTTGCTACGGGCGCCACCGCCGTGTCGGCGTAGACCGACGGAGGCAGAGGAATGCGAGAGGGCGTGATCATATCGGACACCGGCAAGTCACAGCGGATGCAGCACGCGGCGCAAGAAATCTTGCGTCCGCGGATGCTGCGGTTGATTGAGCACGGCCTTCGCGGGCCCCTGCTCGACGATGACGCCGCCGTCAATGAAGAGGACGCGGTCGGCGACGTCGCGGGCAAAGCCGATCTCGTGGGTCACGACGACCATAGTCATGCCGTCATCGGCCAGCTTGCGCATCACACCCAGGACGTCGCCGACGAGCTCGGGGTCGAGCGCCGAGGTCGGCTCGTCGAACAGGATCGCCTTGGGCTGCATCGCGAGTGCGCGGGCGATGGCGACGCGCTGCTGCTGGCCACCGGAGAGCTGCGGCGGATGCACGTCGGCCTTGTCAGCGAGCCCGACCTGCGCGAGCAGCGCCCGGCCGCGCTCCAGGGCCGCCGCGCGCGGCTCCTTCTTCACGTAGAGCGGTCCTTCGATGACGTTGTCGAGCGCGGTGCGGTGCGGAAACAGGTTGAAGCGCTGGAACACCATCGAGACCTGGGTGCGGATCGCCACGATCGACCGCGCATCGCGGTTGACGCGCAGGCCCTCGATGCTGATGGTCCCGCGATCGTAGCTTTCGAGCCCGTTGATACAGCGCAGGATTGTCGACTTGCCGGAGCCGGAGGGGCCGATGATGCAGACCACCTCACCCTTGTCGACCGACGCCGTGATGCCCTTGAGCACCTCGACCTTGCCGAAGCTCTTGTGGACGTCGGACAGCTCGATCATCGCTTGCCCGCCCGCTTCTCGACGTGCCGGACCAGGAGGATCAGCGGGATGCTCATGGTGAGATACATCAGCGCCACCAGCGTGAAGACGCTGGAGTTCTTGAAGGTCGAGGACGCGATCAGCTTGCCCTGCAACGCCAGCTCGGCAACCGTGATGGTCGAGGCCTGTGAGGAGTCCTTCAGCATCATGATCATGACGTTGCCGTAGGGCGGCAACACGATGCGCACCGCCTGCGGCAGCACCACGCGGCGCATCGTCATCCACCAGCCCATGCCGATTGATTGCGCCGCCTCGATCTGGCCCTTGTCGATCGCCTCGATGCCGGCGCGAAAGTTCTCCGCCTGATAGGCCGAATAGGCGATGCCGAGGCCGAGAATGGCGGCCTGCAGCGCCGACAAGGTCACGCCGAGATCCGGCATGACGAAGTAGAGATAGAACAGCAGCACGATGATCGGGATGCCGCGGATCAAATTGATCAGGCTCGCGCTCAGGCCCGACAGCAGACCGATGCCCGAGACCCGCATCATCGCCCAGACGAGCCCGAGCACGGTCGAGAGCAGCAGCGATCCCAAGGTGACAACGATCGTCAGCGCGACGCCGTTGAGCAGGATCGGAAAGAACTCGACGGCGTCGTGCCAGAAGCCCTTCATCGGCCGGTCAGCCCTTCAGGCCCCATTTGTCGAGGATCTTGTCCACCGTCCCGTTCGCCTTCAGCTTGGAAAGCGAAGCGTTGATCTTGCCGAGCAGCTCGGCCTCGCCCTTGCGCACGCCGATGCCGACCGAGCCGACCGTGACGGGCTTGTAGCCGGCGACGAGGCGCGCTTCGGGGAAGCCGCCCTGCTTGAGGTTGTAGGCCAGGATCGGATAGTCGGCGAAGCCCGCCTTGAGGCGGCCGGTGTTCACGTCGCGCAGGATGTCGGGAATGGTGTCGTAGGCCTTCACGTCGGAGAACAGCCCGGATTTCTTTAGCGCATCGACGAAGGCGGTGCCGATTTGCGCGCCGACCACCTCGCCTTTGAGATCGTCCTGCGACGCGTAGGCCTTGGTGTCGGACTTCGGCACGATCAGGCCCTCGCCGTAGGTGTAGATCGGATCGGAGAAATCGATCACCTCCTTGCGCGGCGCGGTGATGAACATCGCCGCCGCGATGATGTCGATCTTGCTCGAGGTCAACGACGGAATCAGCGCGGAGAACGGCATCGGCTCGATCTGCACGTTGAAGCCCGCATCCTTGCCGATCTCGGTCATGAGATCGACCATGACGCCCTGGATCTGATTGGTCTTGGTATCGAGGAAGGTGAAGGGAATGCCCGTCGGGGTCGAGCCGACCTTGAGCACTTGCTGCGCCGATGCCGGCGCGACGGCGAACATCGCGAGCGCCGCCACCGCGGCCTGGACCAAACGCTTCAACGGCATCGCATTCCCCTTCGGGTACGACCGATCACGGCGTGTCTCACAAGCGCGATGGCAAACGTTGCGGGCTTCGCTGTTTCGGCCTATTTTCACCAATATGAAAATTTGGTCACACTTTTCCGGGTCATGCAAGCGGTTTTCATGCACATGAAGGAAGCGGTCTGACGTGAGTGGCGGCAAGAGAATGCTCAAACCAGGCGCAACGAAGCCTTCGCGGAAGGCGAAGACGGCGGCCAAGCCGGCCACGAAGCCGGTCGAACCGGCGATGGATGTCGCGGTCGGCCGCCGCATCCGCGATCTCAGGCGCAACAGACAACTCTCGCTCGAGACCGTCGCGGCCAGGACCGCGCTCTCGATCGGCTTCCTCAGCCAGATCGAGCGCGGCCTGTCATCACCGTCGCTGCGCGTGCTGATCGCGCTCGCCGACGTGCTCGGCGTCAGCATCGCGGCGCTATTCGGCGCAAGCCCGGGCGGCGATGCCGCCTCGGACGCGGTGGTCACACGCGGCCAGCAGCGCCCGGAGCTGAAACTGTGGCGTACCGGAGTTTCAAAACAGCTGCTCAGCGCCGCCGGCGGCGACAACAAGCTCAACCTATTCCTGGTGCATCTGGAGCCCCGTGGCTCGACCGGCGACGAGCTCTACACCCATGACGGCGAGGAAGCCGGCCTCGTTCTCGAAGGCGAGATGATACTGACGGTCGATGCCGAGACCTGGTCGCTCAAGCAAGGCGACAGCTTCCGCTTCGCCAGCCGCAGGCCGCACCGCTTCTCCAATCCGGCCGGTGATGCGAAGGCGGTCGTGCTGTGGGTGAACTGCGTGACCTGAGCGGATTACGCCTCGCGATAATCCAGCAGGATCAGACCGACCAGAACGAAGGCCACCGGCCAGACCCAGGCGGCGGCGCGGCTGATCCGCCCGTCCATGCGCAGCTCCAGCCAGCGCGCCCATCCCGCGATGATGCCGCACAGCGCCAGTGGCGTGTGGCTCATCTCGATCAGCAGCTGGTCCTTGATGTTGGCGATGGCGTGCGAATGCGTCATCAGCAGCGCGCCGCCGGCGGCGACCGTGAGCGGAAACACCAGCGCCGCCCGCCCCGCAGCCTTGCCGCGCAGCCGCACGCGCCATTCGAACAGGCCGAACAGGATGATCAGCACCACGAACAGCCGGTGCTGCGCCACTTCGGGATCGCGCAACGAGGCGAAGAAGCCGATCGGGCCGAGCGGCCAGGCCATCTCGTCGGCGCGCAGGAACAGGAACGCCGCCATCAACAAAAACAGCAGCGGCCAGTGTCTTGCCCAGCGGCCCCAGGAGAAGCGCTCGATCAGCGCGAGCAGGCCGATCAGCACCACGAAGATGCCGGCCCAATGGTGGTTGTATTCCGACCAGGCGATGTCGGCGGCGCTGCGCGGCAGGATCACGCCTTCGCCGGGCACATAGGCCGGCGGCGCGGTCACGCGCTGGGCGTCGGCGGCATCGATCCTGGCCTGCAGCTGCGAGATTGTCAGTTCGTCGACCGACGGGCTCGTCAGCCGCGGCCATTGCGGCGCGGCGCGTTCGACGACCTCAGGCCAGCTGAGGCGGTCCTGGCTGAGATCGATGCCGGGCGGCAGCGAGGTCAGCGATCCCGCGGTCAAAAGCACCGTGAGCCCGATGCCGAGCTCGACCTCGACGAAGCGCTTCATCCGCAACAGCGGTGCCGTGGGATCGCGGCGGCGCAGCCGTTCCACCGCAAAGTAGTTGCCTGCGCCGAGCACAAGCAGCATCAGCAGCATCGCGACCTTGGCCGAAACCATCACGCCATAGGCGGTGCCGTAGATCGCCGCGAACGAGCCGAGATAGGCGACGGCCATGATCGTGCCGCCGAGCACGATCGCGGCTACCGAAACCATCGACATCAGTGAATAGCGCGGGCCGATCAGGCGAAGATCATCGTCGGTCTTGCAGCCGTTCAGCGCCATCAGGAAATACGGCAGGCCGCCGATCCAGACGCCGGCGCCGAGCATGTGCAGGAAGTCGGCCGCAAGCAGCGGCCAGCGCAGGTCGAGCCGGCTCGCCGCATGGGTCAAATTGAGCTGCATCGCCAGCGCCGATAGGGCCAGCCCAACCAGCGCCACCGCGCGCCAGGTGATCCACGTCCCCGTCCTGGCCAGCAGCGCAATCCCAAGCGCACAGACAGCGACCGCAATGCCGGAACGCGCAAAATCGGCCCCTGCGGCCTCGCCCAAGGAGAGATCGAGCGTGCCAGTGAGCGCCGCCACGTTGACCGCGAGCGAAGCCAGCACGACCACGAACCAGACGAAGGCGCTGCGGCGCAGGAATCGCTGCCCCCTCTTAGCCACCACGATCGCGTCGGCGGAAAGACGGTCCTGCAGCGGACGCAGCAGCAGGAGCTGGAAGGCGAGGCCGCCGATCGTGAACGATTGCGCAAGCAAGGTCAGCCCGCGCAGCACGACCGACACATAGCCGAAGATGTCGAGAAACAGCGCCACGGCCGCAGGCTAACGTACGTTGAATGGAATGTCGCCGCGGGTGATGTGGCCGTCGACGCTGAGCACCTGCCACTGCAGGTGCCACGCCCCGGGGCTGAGTGTCCTCGCCTGCGCGTCGATCTCGTCGGCCGGCGTATCGGTGGCGGGCGTCAGCGCCTGCTCCGCGCCATCGGGCGCGCGCAGCTTCAGCCGCGAGCGGGCGTGATCGATACGGCTGTTGAAGCGCAGCCGGATCGCGACGGCCGACGTGTCGATCGTCGCCCCCGACGCCGGCTGCGCGGAGACGATAACGGCGTGCGCCAAGACACCGTGTGGAAGGACCAGCAGCATCGCGGCGAGGGACAACAGGAGGCGGGATCGCGGGACGGACGGCATGGGATCAATCGACGACGGGCTGACATGCGCCGGGCTTCCCGAGGACGAGAGCAGCGCAGGAAAAGAACTTCCTCGTTCTATTGTACGGTACTCACGTGTTCCGTAAATAGCCACAAAGTCGTGACCCGCGCAGGCCGGCGCCGGGCCATGGATCGCCATGCACGCGCTGCACTGAATGCGAGCCGGCCTGCCCTCCCGGCATCCCCGGACGGCGAAATTTAGGGTCGAATCGTCAAGCACTTCGCTGTATGCCTCGCCGCGTCATTGCCGCCCGTCCGGCTCGGCCTGCCGCCCGGCCCGCGGACCAACATTGCCTTTCGAGGAACGCCTAAGGAAACCGCCATGCCCGCCTATCGCTCCCGCACCTCCACCCATGGCCGCAACATGGCCGGCGCCCGCGGCCTGTGGCGCGCCACCGGCATGACCAATGAGGATTTCGGCAAGCCGATCATCGCGGTCGTCAACTCCTTCACCCAGTTCGTGCCGGGCCACGTCCACCTCAAGGACCTCGGCCAGCTGGTCGCGCGCGAGATCGAGAAGGCCGGCGGCGTCGCCAAGGAGTTCAACACCATCGCGGTCGATGACGGCATCGCGATGGGCCATGACGGCATGCTCTACAGCCTGCCCTCGCGCGAGCTGATCGCCGACAGCACCGAATACATGGTCAACGCGCATTGCGCCGACGCCATGGTCTGCATCTCCAATTGCGACAAGATCACCCCTGGCATGCTGATGGCCGCGATGCGCCTCAACATCCCCGCCGTGTTCGTCTCGGGCGGGCCGATGGAGGCCGGCAAGGTCACGCTCGGCGGCAAGCTGCGCAAGGTCGACCTGATCGACGCGATGATCACGGCCGCCGACGACAAGGTCTCGGACGCCGATGTCGAGGTGATGGAGCGCTCGGCGTGCCCGACCTGCGGCTCGTGCTCGGGCATGTTCACCGCGAACTCGATGAACTGCCTGACCGAGGCGCTCGGCCTGTCGCTGCCCGGCAACGGCTCGGTGCTGGCGACCCATGCCGACCGCAAGGGCCTGTTCGTCGAGGCCGGTCATCTGATTGTCGATCTCGCCCGCCGCTACTACGAGCAGGACGATGCGTCCGTGCTGCCGCGCAACGTCGCCAACTTCAAGGCGTTCGAGAACGCAATGAGCCTGGACATCGCGATGGGCGGCTCGACCAACACCGTGCTGCATCTGCTCGCCGCCGCCTATGAAGGCGAGATCGGCTTCGGCATGACCGACATCGACCGCCTGTCGCGGAAAGTGCCGGTGCTGTGCAAGGTCGCGCCATCCGTGCCCGACGTGCACATGGAGGACGTGCATCGCGCCGGCGGCGTGATGGCGATCCTCGGCGAGCTCGCCCGCGCCGGTCTCGTCCATACCGACCTGCCGAGCGTGCATTCGGCGTCCCTCAGCGCTGCGCTGGAGCGCTGGGACATCAGCCGCACGGCGAGCGAGAGCGTCAAGACCTTCTACATGGCCGCGCCCGGCGGCGTGCCGACGCAGGTCGCATTCAGCCAAGACCGCCGCTACGAGGAACTCGATCTCGACCGCGAAAAAGGCTGCATCCGCGATGTCGCGCACGCCTACTCCAAGGATGGCGGCCTTGCCGTGCTGACCGGCAACATCGCCGTCGACGGCTGTATCGTGAAGACCGCGGGTGTCGACGCCTCGATCCTGAAATTCTCAGGCCCTGCGCGCGTCATGGAGAGCCAGGACGCTGCGGTCGAAGCGATCCTCACCAACAAGATCAAGGAAGGCGACGTCGTCGTCATCATCTATGAAGGCCCGCGCGGCGGCCCCGGCATGCAGGAGATGCTGTATCCGACCAGCTATCTGAAATCGAAGGGCCTCGGCAAAGCGTGCGCACTGATCACCGATGGCCGCTTCTCCGGCGGCACCTCGGGGCTGTCGATCGGCCACGTCTCGCCGGAAGCCGCCGAAGGCGGCCTGATCGGCCTTGTCAAGGACGGCGATCGCATCGAGATCGACATCCCCAACCGCGCCATCCATCTCGCGGTGTCGGATGCGGAGCTCGCCCAGCGCCGCGCCGCGATGGAGGCCCGGGGGGACCAGGCCTGGAAGCCGAAGACCCGCGCCCGCAAGGTCTCGACCGCGCTGAAAGCCTACGCCGCCTTCGCCTCCAGCGCCGCCAAGGGCGCCGTGCGGATCGTGAAGTAAGTGAATGAGGCGCATGAGACGCGCCGCTCTGTCCGCTGGCTCGGTGTACCTCGCCCCGCTTGCGGGGAGAGGTCGGATTGCATCGTCAGATGCAATCCGGGTGAGGGGGTACAGGTCTAGCCGCTGACACTTCCCGTGCGGCTGCCCCTCACCCCAACCCTCTCCCCGTAAGAACGGGGCGAGGGAGCGCACCGCTCGCGGAGCAACTAATTACGTCTCACCACTTGATAGAATTCACACGCCAACCCATGCGGCGTCTATCAATACGCCTTGGGGTCCCCGCTGTCGTTCGGATGCGCGAAGGCTTTTGCCAGGACCGGCGTCATTGGGAAGTTGAAATTCACGCCCTTCGGCGGCACCGGGGTCATGAACCACTTCGCGTAGAGCGTCGCGATCTCCGGGCTCGTATAGAGTTTGGTGGCGGCGCGGTCGACGACGGCCTTGAAGGCGGGATCGTCCTTGCGCAGCATGATGCCGTAGGGCTCCGGCATCGAGAACTGGTCGGTCGAGATCGCAAAGTCCGACGGCGTCTTCGCGCTGGCCACGAGGCCGGCGAGCAGGATGTCGTCCATGACATAGGCGTCGGCGCGGCCGTTCTCGACCATCAGGAAACCCTCGGCATTGTCCTTCGAGGTCAGGATGTTCATGCCGAGCTGGCGCGCGGTGTTGGCCTCGAACAGCTGCTTGATGTTGCTGGTGCCCGATGTCGAGGCCACCGTCTTGCCCTTCAGATCGTCGATCGTCTTGAGCCCGCTCGACGTCTTGGCGACGAAGCGGTTGGCGGTGAGGAAGTAAGTCGGCGAGAACGACACCAGCCGCTGGCGCTCGATGTTGTTGGTGGTCGAGGCGCATTCGAGGTCGATGGTGCCGTTGGTCATCAGCGGAATGCGCGTCGCCGACGACACCGGCGTCAGCTTGACCTCGAGCTTGTCAAGCTTGAGCGTCGCCTTGATCTCGTCGACGATCTTGCCGCAGATGTCGAGCGCGAAGCCGAGCGGCTTCTGGCTGTCGTCGATATAGGAGAATGGCAGCGAGGTTTCGCGATAGCCGATCGTGATCGCGCCGGTCTCCTTGATCTTCTGCAGGGTGCCGGAGAGCTCCTCGGCACACGCAGGTGCTGATAGCACCGTTGCAACCAGGGCCGCGTACGCAACAAGACATGCCTTCTTCATCGGTCCTCTTCCGCGTTGATGCAAGTTCCCTCACGAAAGCAAGGACTGGGCCAAGGAGGCCGCGCCTCGAGAGCCCGGCGCGCCAGTCCGGGCACCCCCTGCCGGGCTGCCGCCCGGCTCAGGCTGGTCCCCTGCCCCAATCCGGCTCACAATGCGCCGGACAATGCACGACGGAGACAGGCATGCTGTTCATGGTCATCGAACGCTTCAAGGACCGCGATCCGATTCCGGTCTACCGCCGCGTGCGCGACGTCGGCGTCAAGTTTCCCGACGGCCTGCAATATCTCGGCAGCTGGATCGAGCCGAATTTCGACCGCTGCTTCCAGCTGATGGAATGCGACGACGCCCGCTTGCTGCAACAGTGGATCCTGTCCAACGCGCACGACACCGGGATGACCTTCGAGATCGTGCCGGTGGTGACGAGCGCGGAAACGCGCGAGGTGGTGGCGCCGTATCTGGATGAGGCGCAAACGGCGGACAAGTCCGCGTAGGGTGGCAAAGGCGCAGCCGCGCTGTCTCCGCACGCGAGATCGCTGTGGCGCCGTGCCCACCGTCTTGCTGATGAGTTCGCGGAAAGACGGTGGGCACGCTGCCGCCTGGCGGCGGCGGCTTTGCCCACCCTACGACTACGAAGATGCCCTACCCCTCATACGAGAACAGCTCGATCGGGTCGCTGAAGCCGCGGACCGGATACTCGCCGACGCGCTCCAGCGCGAACTCGCCTTCGAGATGCTCGGCGAAGGCGCGCGACAACAGCACGTTGCGGCCGACCTGCTTTGTCAGCGCTTCCATGCGCGAGGCCATGTTGACGGCCGGGCCGATCACCGTGAAGTCGAGCCGGCTGACCGAGCCGATGTTGCCGTACATGACGTCGCCGAGATGGACGCCGATGCCATAATTGAGCGGCGCCCGCCCGGTTTCGGCATTGCGCGCGTTCAGCGCCGCCATCGCCTTGCGCGCGTCGGTCACGGCGTGCAGCAGATTGGCGCAGGCCTGCGGCTGGCTGAGCGGAAAGATCGCGAGCAGGCCGTCGCCGATGAATTTCAGGATCTCGCCGCCATGCTGCGTGATCGGCTCCACCATCGCGTCGAAATAGCCGTTGAGCAGATCGATGACGTCGTCGCGCGGCCAGTTGTCGGAGATTCGGGTGAAATCGCGCAGGTCGCAGATCATGATCGCCGCGCGCACCGTCGTGCCGCTGCCGCGCCGCGTGGCGCCGGCCAGGACCATCTCGGCGGCGTGCGGTCCGACATAGGTTTCGAGCAGGGTGCGCGCCAGACGATTCTTGATGCGGATCTCGCTGACCAGCGCCAGGATCGGCATGAGCCTCCGCAGCGCATCGATATGCGCCTGCTCGAAGCCGCCACGGCGGTCGGTCGCGAAGGTCACGATGTGGCGCTTGCCCAGCGTGTGGTAGATCGGCCAGGCGACATAGTCGGTCAGGCCCTGCGCCCGCATGTCGTCATAGACCGCATGCTGGCGGCCGAGCTCCGGATCGCGCGCGAGGTTCTCACGGATTTCTTCAACGCCGTCATGGATCTCGCTGGCGGGGCTGCCGATGTATTCCGACCGCTCCCTGACGTCATAGTCGACGCGGGCGATGTCGGCGCCCTGCATGCCGTCGCTCCACAGCATCCGGGCGCCGAGCCACTGCGGATGGTTGATCTGGACGTGCAGCGAGGCCCGCTTCACCGGGATGCCCGCGCGCTGCAGGCGGATGCACATCTGCGCGAAGATGTTGTCGATGAAGCGCTCGTCACTTGTCCCGCTGGTGAGCCAGTCCACGACGTCGTCGCCCAAGCGCTGGCCCGGGGCGAGAGGGGCTTCTGATGCAGTCATGGCGGTCTCCTGGCCTCGGCGCGACGGTTCAGGAGATGTCGTATCGCAGTGCGAAAGAGTCAATCGACGTCATGTCTCACCGCCTGCCCGAATGGGCAGGCGCCGTTAGCCTCGGCAACGGAGCGCTTAGGGGTATTCGCAAGCCACGAACGCCGCCGCACCTGGCCTGGGCGGATGATTCGATTGCTCATCCGCCCGTCCGATCATCCTGCGATCTCAGAAGTGAACCACGCTACGGATACCAAGAACCACCGCGTTGCTGGTTTTCAAGCCCGCACCGTTGAAGCCGCGTCCGCCCGGATTGATCACATACTGGGCGTCGAACTTCAGGTTCATCCAGCCGGTCGCCTGCCAGCCATACCAGGCCTCGATCGGCACCTCGTTGCCGCCGGCATTCGGCGTCAGCGCCGCCGAGTTCACATGCGTCGTGCCCACAGCGAAGCCGACTTCGTCCTCGGGACGAAACGAGAAGGTGCCGGTGTGCTTGACGCCCCAGGAGATCTGGTAGTCCTGGTACGCCGTGCGGTGATCGGCAACGCTGGTGTTGAAGAAGGTGTACCAGCCCTGCGCCTTGGGACCATCGACCGTCAGACGCTGCAGGATCGATTCGTAGAAGCCATAGCGGCCACGCGTGCTGCTGAGGTTCTGATCGCCGACGCCGGGGCCGCCGTTGACAACGGCGATGATGCCGGGCAGGCCGCCATCGATCGTCGACGCGCTGTCATACCAGCCGCCGAAGCGCCAGGTGCCGTTCAGCGGACCGCTCGGCTCCCACACCACTTCCACCGGCACCAGCACGCCCGAAGCGGGGGTGGAGCGCGGAATGCCCGGCGCCAGATAGACGCCGGCGTCCGACGTCGTCAGATAGTTCGGATTGGCATCGTAGACACCGACGGAGAGCTTCCACTCCTTGGTGAAGTTGTAGTGCACGACGCCGGCCCACTGGCTCACCGGCCAGTTGTAGATATAGCCGCCCTGGATGTTGCCGGGCTGGCCGCCGCAGAAGGTCAGGTTGATGAACTCGCACTGGCCGAAGAAGAAGTCCGAGCCGACCGGCAGCCGGCCGCCCTTGAGCACGAGGCGGTCATCGAACAGCTTCTGCTGATAGTAGAACTCGGTCAGGCGCAGGATGTTGCCGCGGCCGAACACCTCGTTGGTCAGCTGCAGCGCCGGAATGCCGGCCTCGCTGTTGAGATTCTTGCCGAAGCGGTCGACCAGCGTGACACCGATCAAGCCGCCCTGGATGCCGGCGAGCTTGGCCATGTCGAACTTGGCCTCGAACCACAATTGCCCGGCATTGGCCGAGGTGTTGCGGGAGCCACCGGACAGATTGGTGACGGCCTCGTCACCAAGCGTGAGCGCGAGCGAGATGCCCTGCTCCTTCAATCTGGTACGGCCGAGATCGCCGAACAGATACGGCCGCGTCCAGAAATCATCGACGCCAGCATAGGGAATCGGCGGCGCCTTGGTCGGCAGATCGGCCGCAACTGCGCCACTTCCCATCAAACAAGACAAAGCAACCCCTACGCCGCACATGCGCGCGGTCGTCGCAAACCCACTCATTTTCCTGCTCCTCGCAGCGTCCCCAGGCTCTGGCTGTTTTTCTGTCGTGTCCGGCCCAAAGCCTTCGTTCCGGACACGCTTCCCCACGGCTCAATCCCGGCCGCCGCTCATTCAAGGAGCGAATTCGTCAACCTGAGATTGGAAGGCGATCCTAGCAAGCGCCGAGGTGCCTTTGAATAGTCATATTATATCGGGGAGTCGGTATAACCGTAACTGTGGCATGGTTGTCACATACCGTGGTGCGGAAATGGTGGGACATGGGTCCGTCCCGAAGAAGGCGCCAAACTCAGGAGCACGTAGATGCGCCGGCGCCCGCGCGGACAAGCAAGCGGCGAGTGCGCTCACGCCTCGAGCAGCGCGGTGAACACGCGGCGCACCTCGCTCTGCGTCTCGCGCAGGCGCGCCTCCAGCGCCGAGAAGTCCGGCGCGTCGCCGGCGCGCGCCATCACCCGCAACAGATCGTCGCCGGCCTGGTCCGGCTTGAACTTGTCGCTGACGCAGAGCCGCAGAATCTGCGTCAGGTCGTGATAGAGCCGCGCCGCCTGGCGCAGGATCACGGCTTCCGCGCGCGGCATCACGCCGAGCCGCTCGGCGCTGTCGAGCACCGCGAGCGAGCTGACGTCGAGGATCTCCGGCGTCGTCGCCGCGTGGATGAGCTGCAGATATTGCGCGACGAAGTCGATGTCGACCATGCCGCCGGCGGCGTGCTTGAGGTCCCACAGATCAGCCTCGCCCTTCTCGGCGGCGATCGCGCGGCGCATGTCCGCGACGTCGCGCGCGATCGCGGACGCATCGCGAGCGCGCCGGAGCGCGGCCTGGATGATCACCTCGATGCGGGCACGAAACGCCGGCGAGGCCGAGATCACCCGCGCGCGCGTCAGCGCCATGTGCTCCCAGGTCCACGCTTCCTGCTCCTGATAGTGCGCGAAGGAATCGATGTGCGAGGCCAGCGGGCCGGCGCGTCCCGAGGGACGCAGCCGCATGTCGATGTCGTAGAGCACGCCGTAATTGGTGCGCGAGGTGAAGGCGGAGATCAGCCGCTGCGTGAAGCGGGCGAAGTAGTGCGCACCCTGCAGCGAGCGCTCGCCATCGGAGTCGGGCGCGTCGGCGTCGAAATCATACAGCAGGATCAAATCGAGATCCGACGACGCCGTCATCTCGCGCGCGCCCAGCCGCCCCATGGCGACGATCGCGGTCTCCTGGCCCTTGATGCGGCCGTGCTGGGCGGCGAAGCGCTCGGTGACGAGATCATGCACGGTGTGCACGATGCCCTCGGCGACGTCCGCAAACGCCGTGCCGGCCTGCTGCGCGGAGACCGTGCCGGAGAGGATGCGCGTGCCGATCAGGAACAGGCTCTCCTGGCCGAACAGCCGCAGACGATCGAGAAATTCCTCGTAGGTGCCGGCGTCCTGCAGGGTCGCGGCGAGACGCTGCGACAATTCGCGCTTGTCCGGGATCGCGCCGAAGAAGCGCGGATCGATCAGGCCGTCCATCAGCCGCGGCTGCCGCGCCAGCATGTCGCCGAGCCGTGGCGCGGCGCCCAGCACCAGCGCAACGAGCGCAACCAGATCGCGGTTCTGTCCGAGCAAGGTGATCAGCCGGCCGCCGAGCTGCAGCGCCTGCAGGAAGCGGTCGAAGGCGACGACGGCACGGTCGGGCTCATCGGCGTGGGCGAGGCCGTCGATCAGCGCGGGGAGAAACTCGGTGAAGCCGGTCCGGGTCGCCTCGGCGCGAAACACGCGGTACTCGCCCGCGAGCCATTGCTGCAGGGTCTTCGCGACCATGACCGGATCGCGAAAACCCAGTCCGGCGAGATGCTCCATCAGGCGCGGCTCGTCCGGACCGGCACCGTAGTTCACTGCGGGAAGGCTGACGGTGCCAGTGGGATCGCCTTCGAACAGCCGGGCGTAGTGTCCCTGCACGACGTTGAGCTCGAACAGCAGATCGGCCGCAAAGCGCTCGCGGCTCTCATAGCCGAAAAAGCACGCGAACCGGCTGACGCCCTCGACGTCGTCGGGCAGGCTGTGGATCTGCTCATCCGCCATCATCTGCAGCCGGTGCTCGACCCGGCGCAAGAACTGATAAGCGATGCCGAGCTCGTCGCGGGCCTGCTCGGTGATCCAGTTGCTGGCGGTGAGCACGTCGAGCGCCTGCAAGGTCGGGCGCACCCGCAGCTCCGGGTGGCGGCCGCCGGCGATCAGCTGCTGGGTCTGGGCGAAGAACTCGATCTCGCGGATGCCGCCGCGGCCGACCTTGACGTTGTGCCCCTCGACCGCGATCTCGCTGTGGCCGCGATAGACCTGCATCTGCCGCTTCATGTCATGGACGTCGGTCAGCGCCTGGAAGTCGAGATGCTTTCGCCAGACGAACGGCGACAGCTCGGCCAGCATCGCCTCGCCCGCTGTGACATCGCCGGCGCAGACGCGGGCCTTGATCATGGCGGCGCGCTCCCAGGTGCGCCCTTCCCGCTCGTAGTAATGCAGCGCCGCCTCGGTCGACATCGCCACTTGCGTCGAGGCCGGATCGGGTCGCAGCCGGAGGTCGACGCGGAACACGTAGCCGTCGCCGGTGCGGTTCTGCAGCAGCCGCGCCAGCGCCTGGGTGACGCGAACGAAGAACGGCTGCGGCTCGATGTCGCGCGCCAGCGAATTGACCTCGGGATCGAAGAACACGATGAGGTCGATGTCGCTGGAGTAGTTCAGCTCGCCGGCGCCCATCTTGCCCATCGCGAGCACGAACAGGCCGCTGCCCTGCTCCGGATCGTCGGCATCCGCAGGCGAGAGCCGGCCGCGAGCGGCCTCCTGGCGGAGCAGATGCCGCAGCGCCATCTGCACAGAGGAAACCGCCACGTCGGTCAGCGCCGCCGTCACCTGCATCACAGGCCAGACGCCGCCGATGTCGCACAGCGCGATCAGGAGCGCCGCCTCGGCCTTGAGCCGCCGCAGCAGGCTCATCACCTCGGCTTCGCTGGAAGCGGCGAACACCTCGCGGCCGGTGCGCGTGATCAGCTCGATCAGATGCGCCTGCGGCTCGCAGCGCAGCAGGCGGTCGAGGCGGCGGGCGTCGGCGCGGGCGAGATCGAACAGATAGGGCGAGCACTCGGCGATGCCGAGCAGGATGGTCCGGGCCCAGCCGCCGGCGAGCAGCGCGCGGAGCGATGCGGCCAAGGGCGGCTCGAGCTCGGCGAGCCAGTCATCGAGACGCTGCTCTGCTTTGGCGGGCGCACGGACATGCGGGCCGGCAACGAAACGTTCGGCCAGGATCTGCCCGTCCGCGTTTCCCGGCGCGGATGAGATCATGCGGCCTTCTGTGGCACATCCTGCGTCGGCGCCGCAAGCTTGGCGGACAGGCCCGTCCCTGCGGGCAGCACCAGCGTCGCGACCAGCCCCGGCCGGGCATCGCCGAGCCGCAGCTCGCCGCCATGCAGGGTCGCCACCGCCGATGCGAGACTCAAGCCGAGCCCGGAACCGGGCAAGGTGCGGCTCGCCTCCAGCCGCACGAAGCGCTCGACGGCGTGCTTGCGCTCGGCCTCGGGGATGCCCTCGCCATGATCGGTGACGCTGAGCAGGACCTGGCCGCCCTCGCGCCGCGCCTCGATCAGGATCTCGCGGCGACTTGCCGCAGCCGCCGTATCGAGCGGCACCGCCGCCGGCTTGCCGTACTTGATCGCGTTCTCGACCAGATTGGCGAGCGCCTGGCTGATCAGCTCGCGATTGCCATGCACCGGCGCGGCCGCGGCCTTGACGCGCAACGTCATCTCGTTGTCTTCGGCGAGCGGCTCATACAGCTCGTGGATGCCGCCGGCGACATCCGCCGCATCGAATTCGACCATGTCGCCGCGTGCCTGCCCCGACTCCGCGCGCGCGATCATCAGGAGCGCATTGAAGGTGCGGATCAGGCCGTCGGATTCCTCGATCGTCCGCTCCAGCGCGCCGCGATATTCGTCCTCCGAACGCGACTTCGCCAGCGCCTCCTCGGCGCGGTTGCGCAGCCGCGTCAGCGGAGTCTTGAGATCGTGCGCGATGTTGTCGGAGACCTCCTTGAGGCTGGTCATCAGCGCCTCGATGCGCTCCAGCATCGCGTTGAGATTTTCGGCGAGACGATCGAGCTCGTCACCGCTGCGCCCGACCGGCAGCCGGCCCGAGAGGTCGCCGTCCATGATCCGCCGCGTCGTGCCGGTCATCGCATCGATCCGGTAAAGCACCCGCCGCGCCACGAAGATGCCGCCGCCGATGCCGAGCACGACGACCACGAGCACCGACCATTGCGCCGCCTTGGCGACGATGCCGATCAGCCGCCGCCGCTCCTCGAGATCGCGGCCGATCAAGAGACGAAACCCGCTCGACAGCTGCGTGACATAGACCAGCGCGCGGTGGTTATGATCGCTGGTGTCATCGAGCCGGCGATAGAAGGTTTCCGACCACCCGGACGAGCCCATCACGCCGGGCGCGAGCGAGCCGACATTGCCGGCGATCATCTGGCCCGTCGCGGTGGTGATGAGATAGAGATTGGCGCCAGGTCGCAGCGCGCGACTCTCGATGGCCCCGACGGTCCAGCGCAGGCCGCCGCGGGTGTAGATGTCGGTCATCTCGCTGATCTCGGCGGTGACCGTGGTCGAGATCTGCTCGGTGATCATGCGGCGCGTGTTCCAGGCGAAATAGCCGAGCAGCGAGGCTGCGAACAACGCAAACAACAGCAGATAGACCAGCGTCAGCCGGAACGCCGTGGTGCGGATCAGCTTACCGAAGGCCGTCACGAATCATGTACCCCGCGCCGCGGATGGTATGGAGCAGCGGCCGCTCGAAACCCTTGTCGATCTTGGAGCGCAGCCGCGAGATGTGGACGTCGATCACGTTGGTCTGCGGGTCGAAATGATAGTCCCAGACGTTCTCCAGCAGCATGGTGCGCGTCACCACCTGGCCGGCATGCTTCATCAGATATTCGAGCAGCCGGAACTCGCGCGGCTGCAGGGTCAGCTCGTCCTTGCCGCGCGCAACGCGATGCGACAGCCGATCGAGCTCGAGATCGCCGACCTTGTAGGTGGTCTCCTCGGCCGGCCCGCCATGACGGCGCGACAGCACTTCGACGCGGGCGAGCAGCTCGGCGAAGGCGTAGGGCTTGGGCAGGTAATCGTCGCCGCCGGCGCGCAGGCCCTTGATGCGGTCGTCGACCTGGCCAAGCGCGGACAGGATCAGGACCGGGGCGCGGTTGCCCTTGTCGCGCAGCGCGCCGATCACGGACAGGCCGTCGCGCTTCGGCAGCATCCGGTCGACCACCAGCACGTCGTAATCCCCGCTCTCGGCCATGGCGAGGCCCTCCTCGCCGTCGCTGGCGAGGTCGGCGACATGTCCGACCTCGCGGAACGCCTTGACCAGATAGTCGGCGGATTCGCGGTCGTCTTCGATGATCAGCAGGCGCATTGCGGAAACGGGGGCAGTCACGGTTCGATGTCCATCTACATGGCCCGGCCGCAGTTTCCGTGCAAGGCGGCGCGCGCCCGGGGGTTAACGAGACGGGAAAGTTGGGCGGCGAGGCTGGGGGACCTCACCGCCCGGAGTTCCTTCCGACGGAGGGGGGCGTTTTCCTACGGAAGGTGTGACGGGAGCGGGACTTCGCCCGCCCCCAGGAAGAACCGCCGACGCGGGGGCACATGCCGGCGATCCTCCATCTCGTGAAACCTTCAGCCCTTGGCGAGCGGGACTGCGACGAAGCGCGACTGGCCGCCGCTCTTCACGCGCATCAGCACGCTGTTCTTGTTGTCGGCCTTCGCCGCATTGATCGCCTCGCGCACGTCGCCGGCCGAGGTCACCGACTTGCCGGCGACTTCGAGGATGACGTCGCCTTCCTTGAAGCCGCGATCGGCGGCCGCGCTCTTCGGATCGACCTCGGTGACGACGACGCCATCCTTGCCGGCGCCGGCGACGCTCGAAGCCGGAGCGACGGTCATGCCGAGCTTGGGCACATCGGCGCCGCGGGTCGGGCTCGAATTGTCGTTGCCGCCAGTGTCGGCCTTCGCCTCGATTGTGTTCGGCAGCTTGCCGAGCGTCAGGTTGATGGTCTTCTCCTGGCCCTTGTGCAGGACGTTGAGCTTGACCGAGGCGCCCGGCGCGATGCCGCCGATGGTGCGGGCGAGCTCGCGCGCGTCCTTCACCGCCTCGCCATTGACCGAGGTGATGACGTCACCCGATTCGATGCCGGCCTTCGCCGCCGGACCATTGGCCTGCGGCTCGGCGACCAGCGCGCCCTCGGCCTTCTTCATGCCGAGGCTGTCGGCGATGTCCTGCGTCACCGGCTGGATCTGCACGCCGATCCAGCCGCGGCTGACCGAGCCAGAGTCCTTCAGCTGCGCGATCACGCTCTTGACCGTCGAGGCGGGAATCGAGAACGCGATGCCGACGCTGCCGCCGGACGGCGAATAGATCGCGGTGTTGACGCCGACCACGTTGCCGTCGACATCGAACGCCGGACCACCCGAATTGCCCTTGTTCACGGGCGCGTCGATCTGGATGAAATCGTCATAGGGGCCGTTGCCGATGTCGCGGCCCACGGCCGAGACGATGCCGGCCGTGACCGTGCCGCCGAGGCCGAAGGGATTACCGACCGCCAGCACCCAGTCGCCGATCCGCGGCTTGCCGTCGGCGAGCTTGGCGAACGGGAAGCTCGAAGAGCCCTCGACCTTGATCAGCGCGAGGTCCGTGCGCTGGTCGGTGCCGATCACCTTGGCGCTGTAGGTCTTGCCGTCGTCGGTCGTGACCTCGACCTTGTCAGCGCCGTCGACCACGTGGTTGTTGGTCACGGCATAGCCGTCGGCGGAGATGAAGAAGCCGGAGCCCTGCCCGGTGACGGCCCGGCCGCCGCGGCCGCCGCGCCCGCCCGGCATGCCGGGAATGCCGTTCTCACCGCCGAAGCGGCGGAAGAAGCGCTCCATCGGCGAGCCCGGCTGGAACGGCGTGTCCTCGTCATTGTCGTTCTTGGCGACCTTCTCGGCGATGTTGACCTTGACCGAAATCACCGACGGCTTCACCCGCTCCACGATGTCGGCAAAGCCGACGGGGCGCGCGACCTTGCTAACCTCGTTCGCGACCTGCGCATTGGCCGGGCTAGAGAACAGGTTCAGCGGCGTCCCCGACGGCGCCAAGCCATAGGTGGCGACACCGAGGCCCGCGACGACGGAGGCCATCAACGCGAACTTGCGCGCCGAGAACAGCCCGCGCCGCGGCTGGCGATAGGATGGGAGGGAGGACAGGTCGGTCGGACGGTCAGTCATACGGTTTTCTCCGCAAGCGATTTTGGTCAAGGGCTAAATTCTGTGTCCCGGGCTATGCGCCCCGTTCGCAAGTGAAGATGGGACTTGAAGCCTTACGGCGTGCTGGCTGCGGCGTTAAACTTCTGTAATGCACGGTGGCGAAGACTGCGGCGGAATGGCGCAGATGGTGGGAAGCGGACGAAAAGTCTTTTTGCCTCAGTTGCTTGCCGAAACACCTCAAGCCGCACGAGCGCCATTGGTGTGACCTGCCCGACCAAAGTCGTACGGCGCCCCACGGTCACTCCGCAGGGCGGGTCAGCCGCTGCGTAACCCGCCGCCACCCCGCCGCCCGGCCCAGACGGCGGATGACGCTTGCGCCACTCCGCCCTCCCCATCCCGGCTGCGTCCAGGCCCCGTAGCCCGCATGAGCGAAGCGACATGCGGGATCACTGCGTCCGTCACTGCCGCGCAAGCTCCCACCCCGCCCTCACCTGTCATTCCCCGCGAAAGCGGGGAATCCAGCACGCCGCGGCCTCCCGGCTCAACAATCACCGCCTCGGCGTACTGGATCCTCCGCTGGAGCCTGTCCTCGGGCTCGCCGAAGGCGAGACCCGGGAACGGAGGATGACAGCAGAGTGTGCGGCACCCTGCCCACCCCAATCTCCGTCATTGCGAGCGCGGCGAAGCGGGGAATCCAGCACGCCGCGGCCTCCCGGCTCGACAATCACCGCCTCGGCGTACTGATCCTCCGCCTCCGCGGAGGATGAAGCGGAGTGTGCGGCACCCTGCTCGCCCCAATTTCCGTCATTGCGAGCGCAGCGACGTGTCCGCCGAAGCCCATCGGGCGAAGGCGGAAGCAATCCAGAGTCGTGGGCGGGACTCTGGATTGCTTCGCTGCGCTCGCAATGACGCGGAGGCATCCTGATCCACACTATCAAACAGCCCTTGGAGCTAAGCATCATCGCCCTCGCGACGCAGTCCGCGCCCGAGTCATGCCCGTCAACTCGCACCCTCACAGCGAGGGCGCAGGGAAGGCCGGGAGCTCGCCGCCCCCATGGCCCCCGTGCGAACAAAAAGCACGGGGCAGGAACCACAGGTTCGGCTGGGACATCCCGGCCCTCCCTGCGCGATGGTGTTAACGCTTATACGTGATCTCCCCGGGGACCGGCTGTCTTGCCCCCGTCACCAGCGGATCATCACCGCCAGCTTGGCCGCAGCGTCGGGCGACCAGGACCACACGATTTCACGTCCGCAGTCCGCCGTTCGTCGGCAAGGCCAAAGCCCCGCTGCGGCAGCCCGCGTCCATCGCATTCCATCCCGACGTCCGTGACGATCGCGATACGCCCCCTCGGTGGTACGGAACGGGCGGAAGATACGGGTGATTTGGGGTGGGAGGCAAGAGGATTTTTGATTTTCGGAATAGATCGACGGGTTTCTGAACATTGGGCGGCTGGGGCGACGGGCAGTCAGCGTCAGAGCTTGGCACTACCTGTCCGCTTCATCTGACCATTGAGAGCCCATAAGACCTGCATCAAGAATCCCACCGATTCGTTTTTGCATTCCTTGGCGAGTATCTTCGATATCTAAGACAGATTCGTTGAACGCGACAACATATTGACCGCACGTCTTATCTAGATAGATGAGGACTAAGGTACGCCGCACTTTCGGCTTAGCGTAAATCTCAGCGGCTATTCGAATCGGAATTCCGAGGACAATCAGGACGCCAGCTCGCAATGAAACACGAAAAAGCTAATGGTGGTCTTAGTGTTTTGAGTGCACGCTCGCTTGACTTCCTAAGGATGCGTGGAAGAGAGATACTCGTTTTTCTGAGAGCGTCCTGGGTCTTCTTGACATTCGTAGTTGCCTTTTGCGTCCTTCTTTTTCTATTCAGTGCTCTCGATTGGGCGTTCTGGGCAGAGCAGACCTACGATGCAAAAGGCGCAATCACCGAAACGAAAATTGACCGTCTAAAGATCATTCAACAGGTTGGCCTGTTTATTGTGGCCGTGATCGGAGTTGGATTGGCGATCTGGCGCTCGCACACGGCCTATCGACAGGCCAATGCTGCTCTTGAACAATCCAAAACGGCTATTCGGCAGGCTGAAATTGCCGAAAATGGGCAACGCTTTGACAGGTATGCGCGCGCAGCACAGATGCTTGACAACGAAAAAGCCGCGGTTCGGCAGGCAGGCATCTATCTTCTTCGCGAGTTGGCAGCTAGCGACTCCACCCACCGGCCTTTGTGTGTGGAGCTCCTTGCAAGTTTTATTCGCTCTCGAAACACCGAGGGATTTGAACAGTTCGGTAGCGACACAGGATTCACTGATAAGCCCACGCCGCCGGACGTTGTCGATGCACTAAAAGCTCTTTGTTCTGCGCGCTCAGGATTGAAGGTCGATATTGATTTTACGAAATGCACCTTCAACAACATCGGATTTAATCCTCGGCACAATTTCTCAGGATTCGAGTTTAGAAATTGCATGTTCTCGCAGATGAGTGGCCATGGCGCGACGTTTGACGGTAGCACACTGAGTGATACCACGCTTCGGTATTCCACGTTGCTTCAGGCCAACATGCGCGGCGCCCACCTCTTTAGCTGCGATTTCAGAGGAGTTGAATTCGAAAGTGCGAACCTAAGCAATTCGGAGTTTTGGACCTGCACATTTACGGAGTGCACGTTCGAGAACTGCAATGTGAGCGGCGCGAAGTTCTACGACGATGATGTAAATTTCAAAATCCCGTTCGATCCCACGCTTCTTAAGGATGCTTGGGCGTGGCAGAATAATCTGCCAAAATTAGGTGCACCATTTTTGGGAACGGTCTACGACTCTGGAGTGAATGGGCAAGAGCGGAAAGCCTTCGAAAGGGCTCGGGAGCAAAGGCGCCAGCAGGGGTTGGATTTCTCAGAGTTCGCCCCCAGTGAAAAACTGAAGATCGTCCAATAAATCGAGCATAGCCAGACGCGCGCAGCGATATGGCCCACGCAACGGCCAATTCATAGATTGACGTGGAAGCCCTCATGACCAAAAAACCTCTCCCGGTTAAGAAGAAGGAATTCATGGAGGAGCACCTGCCCTATGAAATTACGTTGATGCGCGAGTCCTATAAACTTGCGCTCATTCCCAAACCTTGGGCCGAGCACAACTCTTTCATTGTCGCCTTTCTCAACTCAAGCCGAAATTTGATAGAGTTCTTCAAGAACAAGCCATCATGCGACTTTGACCCAAGAATGTTTACTCGGTCTACATACCAAATCGAAAAGCGATTTCTTCGCGATACCATTCTGACGGAAGTGAACAATCAAATATCTCACCTCACAAGCAAACGCACAAAAGTATTGAATGAAAAACTTGGCGAGAAGCTTTGGGCCGAACTCAATGCCAATCTGGAGTCCGAAATTTCTCGGTTTGAAAAAGCTCTTACCGACGAATACAAGCGAATATGGAAGTTACCACAGAGCTTCGCGATCTCGACATCTAACGTCTCGGGACAATCTTCATCTCCGACTTCCACAGTGACCGTTACAACAGATTCGCGCACAGATTGTTTGATCGCCGGCCCGACAGGTCCGTCCGGCCCTCAAAGATGAGACAAGTTGCGGACACAGTTGTACCCCATCCAAATTCCAGGCGGCAAGCTCCGGAGCTGAACCTTTGTGGTTGCGTCGTACAGTGAGCGTAGCCCGTATGAGCGCAGCGATGTCCGGAGTCACCTCCACGGCTCGTGTGAACCCGGATGTCGCTGCGCTCATCCGGGCTACGGGGACTGCTTGCCCGATCGGCAGTGCGTAGGGCGGCTTAGTTAGCCGGAGGCGTAAGCCGCCTCTGTTTATTGGGTGGGGATGGCGGATTACGCTGCGCTAATCCGCCCTACGCGTCCGCGATCGACGCGACTCTTCGTGCCACATCACGCCGCCTGCAACGACCGCAGGAACCTGCTCACCTCCCGCTTCAACCGCCCGCTCTCCGCCGACAGCGAGCGTGCCGCCGTCAGCACCTGCGACGATGCCGAGCCGGTCTCCGACGCGCCGCGTTGGACGTCGTCGATGTTGCGGGAGACGCGCTGGGTGCCGTTGGCGGCGTGCTGGACGTTGCGGGAGATTTCCTGGGTGGCGGCGCCCTGCTCTTCCACGGCGGCGGAGACGGCAGCTGCGATCTCCGACAGGCGGCCGATGGTGCTGCCGATCTCCTTGATCGAGCCGACCGACTCCTCGGTGGCGGCCTGGATGCCGGAGACCTGCTGGGCGATCTCGCCGGTGGCTTTCGCGGTCTGCTCGGCCAGCGCCTTGACCTCGGCGGCGACCACCGCAAAGCCACGGCCGGCCTCGCCCGCGCGCGCCGCCTCGATGGTGGCGTTGAGCGCCAGCAAATTGGTCTGGCCGGCGATGGAGCTAATCAGCTCGAGCACGTCGCCGATGCGCGCGGCGGCCTTCGACAGGGTGCCGACGCGCTCATTGGTACGGTTGGCCTGCGCCACCGCCTCGCCGGCGATGCGGGCGGATTCCTGCACCTGGCGGGAGATTTCGCTGACCGAGGACGACAGCTCCTCGGCGGCGGAGGCGACGGTCTGCACGTTGGACGAGGCTTCCTGCGAGGCGGCCGCGACTTCCGCCGACAGGTCCTGGCCGCGCGTGGCCGTGCTGGTCAGGGTGCCGGCGGAGGCTTCGAGCTCGCTCGAGGCATGCGAGACGGCATCGACGATCTCGCCGACCGCCTGCTCGAACTGGCGGGCGAGCCTGGCCATGTCGGCCTTGCGCTGCTGCTCCTGCCGCGCCTCGGCGTCGCTGTGCTCGGCGCGCAGACGCTCGGTCTCGGCCATGTTGTCCTTGAACACCTGGATCGCCTTGGCCATGGCGCCGATCTCGTCGCGGTTGCCGCGACCGGGAATCTCGACGGCGACATCGCCGCTCGCGAGCCGGCCCATCGCCCGCGTCATCGCCGCCAGCGGGCCGACGATGCCGCTGGCAATCAGGAAGGCGACGAGGCAGCCGAACAGCACCGCAACAATGCCGACGATGATCTGCATCGACGTCGTGTGCGCGATCGCGCTCTCGGCCGTCATGCGCGAGCCGTGATATTCGGCATTCACGCCTGTCTCGGCGGCCTTGAGCTTGTCGATGCTCCCGGCGATCAGCGGCTCGATGGCGTTGGCATAGACGTCCTCGGACTTGAGCGCCGCGGCGGCGGTGGCCTCGAACGCGGTCTTGTTCAGCTCCAGCGAGGCCTTCACCGGCGCGATCGCGGCGAGGACGCTCGCCGGCGGCGTCGCGCCCTCCAGCGTGGCGAGACGCTGCTCGACATTGTCGACGCCGGCGCGGAAGGCCGAGGCCGACTTGGTGTCGCGCAGCGCCAGGAAGCGCCAGGTCGCGATGCGCACGAGCTGGAGGCGGGAATCGATGTCGGCGACCGCCGTCATCACCTCCGGCTCCTTGCTGATGCGCGCCGCGATCGAGAGTTTTGCGGTCTTGGCGGCAAGGTCCTCGCCGCCCGGCAGCAGCGCGGCGCGGCCGGACTTGATCTGCTTGACGGCGGCGCTGAGCGCGTCGCGCTGCGTCTGCATCTGGGCGATGTCATTGAGGAGCTCGCCATAGAGCTTGCGCCGCTCCGCGGACAGCGGGTCCTTCGCCGCCGCCTGCAGCAGCTCGGTCGCAGCCGCTTCGCGCTCGGCGGCCTCCTTGAGGGCCGGCTCGTTCGCGTCGTGGATGTAGCGCAGATTGGCGCGCTGGATCGCCTGCAGATGATTGGAGATCTGCAGGATGCGCGCCGTGCTGTCCGACAGCGCCGACATGCTCGCGACCTGGTCGCGGATAGCCCACAGGTTCCAGACCGCCACTGCGGCCATGATCACGCTGACGGCCACGAGCGCCGCGAAGCCGGCGTAGAGGCGCCCTCTGATCTTCAATTTCATCATGTCCCCGTCCGCTCCCCCCAAGAGCGGCAGGCGGGCGAACCGACATCACCCCGCGCCTGCCTTGCAGCGGCCACCTGATCCGGCGACTCACAGCTGTGCCTATGCACGATGGGGGATATTTACTAATAGCGGGTTAGAGGGTACCGCGCGGGCGCTACGTAGCCCGGATGAGCGATAGCGATATCCGGGTTCACATCGGCAGCGCGCGAGACCCCGGATGTCGCTATCGCTCATCCGGGCTACAACACTGCCGGTGTGACGCGAGCGGCCTCGACAAAATCCGCTGTCGTCCCCGCGAACGCATGCGTTCGCAGGGATGACAGTGGAGGGCTGGGTGACGGCTTCGCGTCATGGCGGGCGACAAGCGTAGCCCGGATGAGCGGAGCGATATCCGGGTTCACATCGGCAGCGCGCGAGACCCCGGATGTCGCTTCGCTCATCCGGGCTACGGGAGTCGTGCCCGCGGCGATCAGCTCGCCTTCACGCTCACGATGAACGCATCGACCTCGCGCTTCAGGGTTTCGGCCTGCTGTGACAGGTCGCCGGCGGCGTCGCGGGCGTCGGTGGCGAGGCGGCCGGTTTCGGCCGAGGTGGAGGTGATCTGGGCGATGTGGTTGGAGACCTCGAGGGTGCCGCGGGCGGCTTCCTGGACGCTGCGGGAGATGTCCTGGGTGGCGTTGCGCTGCTGCGAGGTGTCGACCTCGATGCCGGACATGATGGCGCTGATCTCGCTCAGGGTCGTCGAGATGCCGTCGATGGCGCCGCGGGTCTCGGCGGTGATGCCCTGGATGCTGGCGACATGCGCCGAGATCTCGTCGGTCGCCTTGCTGGTCTGGTTGGCGAGGTTCTTGACCTCGGAGGCGACCACCGAAAAGCCGCGGCCCGCCTCGCCGGCGCGCGCGGCCTCGATGGTGGCGTTCAGTGCCAAGAGGTTGGTCTGCGAGGCGATCGCCTGCACCAGCTGGACCACGGCGCCGATCTTCTCGGCGGCGTCCGACAGCGAATGGATGGTGTTCTTGCTCTTCTCGGCCTGCGAGGCCGCGCCTTCGGCACGCTGGGTGGCGTCGGAGACGCGGCGGCTGATGGTGCCGATCGAGCTCGTCATCTCCTCGGCCGATCCGGCCACGGTCTGCACGCTACGATTGGCGTGGTTGGCGGCGGCCTCGACCGCATTGGCCTTGGACGAGGTGTCATTGGCGGCGCGCGACAGCGTCTCCGCATTGCTCTTCAGCCGCACCGCCGACGCGGCCACGCTGCCAACGACGCTGGCGACGAGGTCGTTGAAGCTGTGGATGCGGCCGTCGAGAAAGCGCGAGCGCTCGCCCTGGCGCTGCGCCTCGTGCAGCTCGCGCTCGGTCAGGCGCTGGCGCTCGATGCCGTTGGTCTTGAACACTTCGAGCGCGCCGGCGAGCTGGCCGATCTCGTTGGTGAGGCCGAGACCCGGAATGCGCGTGTCGAATTTCTGGTCGGCGACGTCGCGCATGGCGCTGACCATCGCGGCGAGCGGACGCAGGATGCCGTTCTGCACGGCGGCATAGGTCATCAGGCAGACGGCGCTGGCGAACACGGCAATCGCGACGCAGGCGGTGATGAAGTAGGAGAACGCCGACTGCGCCTGCTGATAGATCAGCATCGCATGATCGCGCGCCGGACCGCTCAGATTGGCGAAATCCGACGACAGGCCGGTGATCTGGTTGTTGAGATACAGCACCGCGATGAAGCCGGTGCCGCCGCCGATCGCCAACAGCATCAGAAGCGAGGCCACGACGCCCCCCACGAGGAAGCGGATCGTCAGATTGCTGTTGGAGAACATTTGGCTTTGCCTGGACGCGTCACATGAAGGTTCGCGCCAAAGTTTCAGACAAAGGTAAAATAAGATGAAAGCTCCTGATCGTTGCGACTACGGAGGCCTCGCCCGAAGCCCGTAGAATTGCGGATCAGGACGCCGGCGGCTGCTTCTCGGCTGCCATCAGCGCGGCGAGCCGCGCCTCTTCGTCAGGCGTCAGCTTCGGCGCGGCCTCCGTGCCGCGCTGGCCGCGGCGGCGCACCTGCAGCCACAGTGCGAGGCCGCCGCCGAGCAGGAGCACCGGGGGCAGCAGCCACAGCAGCAGGGTCTGGCGCTCGAAGCGCGGCTTCAGCAGCACGAACTGGCCGTAGCGCGCGACCAGGAAGTCCAGCACCTGATTGTCACTGTCACCGGCAGCAAGGCGCTCGCGCACCAAGAGGCGCAGGTCGCGCGCCAGCGGCGCGTCGGAATCGTCGATCGACTGGTTCTGGCAGACCATGCAGCGCAGCTCGCGCGACAATTCGCGGGCGCGGGATTCCTTCGCCGCATCCGACATGATCTCGTCGGGCTGCACGGCATGCGCGGCGGGGACCCCGAGCAGAGCCAGCGCCAGCAGCGCCGAGCTGAGAATACCTCGCATCCGCCCTACTCCGCCGCCTGCAGGCCGCGCAGGCCGCGCGCCGGCTGCGGGGCGCCGACACGCAGCCGCCGGTCCGACAGCGAGAGAAGTCCGCCGAACGCCATCAGCACCGGGCCGAACCAGATCAAGAGCACCAGCGGCTTGTGATAGATGCGCACGGCGAGGCCGCCATCGGCGGTGGTGTCGCCGAGCGAGACGTAGAGCTGGCTGACGCCGCGGGTCATCAGCGCCGCCTCCGTCGTCGACATGCCGCGGGTCGCAAAGCTGCGCTTGCTCGGCGTCATCACGGCGAGCTGGCGGCCGTTCTCGCTGATCACGAAGGTGCTGACGACCTCGGCGAAGTTCGGGCCCTGGCGCTGGGTCATGCCGTCGAACTTGATCTGGTAGCCGGCGAGATTGCGGATGTCGCCCGGACGCAAGGTGCTGATCAGCTCGCTATTCCAGGTGGTCTCGCAGACGATGCCGAGCAGCGCGACGCCGAGGCCGGCATGCGCGAACGCCGTGCCCCACACCGAGCGCGGCAGCCCGCGCGTCCGATGCAGCGCGGTCTTGAAGGGGACACGCGCGATGCCGCTGCGCTCGACGAGGTCGACGACGGCGCCTGATATGACGAACACGCCGAGGCCGATGCCGAGCGGCGCCAGCGCGCTGCCGCCGCGCGCCCAGGCCCAGGCGATTGCGATCGCGACCAGCGCGGTGACGCCGGCCGCGAGCAGCCGCTGCATGGCGGCGACGAGATCGCCGCGCTTCCACGCCAGCATCGGGCCGAACGGCACCATCAGCAGCAACAGTGCGAACAACGGGCCGAAGGTGAGGTTGTAGAAGGGCGCGCCGACCGAGAGCTTGAAGTCGAGCGCCTCCATGATGACCGGATACAGCGTGCCGAACAGCACGGTGGCGCAGGAGACGGTGAGCAGCAGATTGTTCAAGACCAGCGCGCCCTCGCGCGAGATCGGTGCGAACAGGCCGCCCTGTTTGAGCGCGGTGGCGCGGCCGGCGAACAAAGTGAGGCTGCCGCCGATGAACAGCACGAGGATGCCGAGGATGAAGACGCCGCGCGTCGGATCGCTGGCGAAGGCGTGCACCGAGGTGATGACGCCGGAACGCACCAGGAAGGTGCCGAGCAAGGATAGCGAGAAAGTCAGGATCGACAGCAGGATGGTCCAGACCTTGAGCGCGTTGCGCTTCTCCATCACGACAGCGGAGTGCAGCAGCGCGGTGCCGGCGAGCCAGGGCATCAGCGAGGCGTTCTCGACCGGGTCCCAGAACCACCAGCCGCCCCAGCCGAGCTCGTAATACGCCCAGTACGAGCCCATGGCGATGCCGAGCGTCAGGAAGATCCAGGCCATCAGCGTCCACGGCCGCACCCAGCGCGCCCAGGCCGCATCGATGCGGCCTTCGAGCAGGGCTGCGATTGCAAACGAGAACGAGATCGAGAAGCCGACATAGCCGAGATAGAGCATCGGCGGATGCACCGCGAGGCCGATGTCCTGCAGCACCGGATTGAGATCGCGGCCCTCGATCGGCGGCGTGGCCAGGCGGGCGAACGGATTCGAGGTGGTCAGGATGAACAGATAGAACGCGCTGGCGACCCAGGCCTGCACCGATAGCACGCGGGCGCGCAGCGACGGCGGCAGATTGTTGCCGAAGGCCGCGACCATGGCGCCGAACAGCGCCAGGATCGACACCCACAAGAGCATCGAGCCTTCGTGGTTACCCCAGACGCCGGTGATCTTGTAGAGCAGCGGCTTCATCGAGTGCGAGTTCTCGAACACGTTGGCGACGGAGAAGTCCGAGGTCACGTGCAGAGTGATCAGCGCAATGAACGACAGGCCGGCGAACAGCAATTGCGCCAGCGCCGCCGAACGGCCGACATTCATCAGCGCGACGTCGCGCTGGGCAGCGCCCAGCATCGGCACGGTCGACTGGATCAGCGCCAGCGCGAGCGCCAGCACCAGGGCATAATGTCCGCTCTCTGCAATCACTGCGTCGCTCCCGCGGTGCTCTTGTCAGCGCCCTCGCGCATCGACACAGGACTTGGACTGGCTGCGCCGGCTGGACTGGCTGCGCCGGCTGGTTTGGCCGCTTGCGGCTTGCCGTAATCGTCCTTCCAATGGCCCTGCTTCTTCAGGCTGTCGGCGACTTCCTTCGGCATGTAGGTCTCGTCGTGCTTGGCGAGCACGGTATCGGCCTTGAACACGCCTTCAGCATCGAGCGCGCCCTCGGCGACGACGCCCTGCCCTTCGCGGAACAGATCCGGCAAAATGCCCTTGTAGGCGACCGGCAGCTTGGCGCCGCCATCGGCCACTTCGAAGCTGATGGCGAGATCGTCGCCGCGCTTCAGCGAGCCCGGCTGCACCAGGCCGCCCAGGCGGAAGCGCTTGCCGGGCGCGACATGCTTCTCCGCGACCATGGTGGGCGTCGAGAAGAACACGATGGAGTCGCGCAGCGCATTGAGCACCAGCCCGGCTGCGACCGCGAGCACGAACAGCGCCCCGCCGATGATCGTCAAACGCCTCTGCTTGCGTGTCATGCCCGTGTCCCGTTGGTCCCGCTCATCCATCAAGCCCGAAAGTCTTCACGCCCTCGTTGAGCTGCCGCAACCGCTCAGCGTCTCCCGACACCGCCTGCCGCGCATCCGACAGCGCGCCTTTGGCCTTGTCGAGATCACCCATCACGACATAGGCGCGCACCAGCCGCAGCCAGCCCTCGACGTCGTCGCCATTCTGCTTCAGCCGCGTCGCCAGCCGCTCGACCATGCCGCGGATCATCGTATCGCGGTCGTCGGCGCTCATGTCCTTGGCGGCCGCCATCGCCTCGCTCGGCAGCGCCGGCACCTCGCCGCCGCCGACCCGGCCGAGCGCAGCGGCAACCAGCGGCCGCCACGGCGCATCCGCCGGGGCCTTGCCCAGCATCGCCCGCCAGATCCCGGCGGCATCGTCCTTGCGGCCGTCCTGCTCGGCGGCGAGGCCGAGATAGTAGTTCGACTTCGGCTCGTCGGCCTCGAGCGCATGAGCACGCTCGAACTCGGCCTTCGCCTCGGCGGTGACGACGCCGCCGGCGGCGGCCGTGATCATCTCGCCGAGATCGGCGCGCTTGGCCGCGCCGTCGCCGGCATAGGTGATCATGTTGCGGTAGGCGCGAATGGCGTCCTCGGTGCGGCCGAGCCGCGCCAACACCGGGGCGAGCACGGTCCAGCCGCGGCCGTCGGTCGGGTTCTTCTGCAGATGCTGCTCGACCTGCGACACCAGCGTTTCCAGCGGCTGCGTGCCGTTGGCGGGCGCCGCGCGCGCGGTCAGCGGAAAGTCCGGCAATTGCGGCGAGCCGAGCGGCAGATAGACGGCGAGCGCCACGATCGGCAGCCCGATCAGCGCCAGCACGGCCGCCGCCCGGCGCAGGCCGAGGCTCGGCGTCACCGCCGCCTCGCTGTCCTGGTCCGCGGCAGCCAAAAGGCGGCGGCTGATCTCGACCCGCGCCGCCTCGGCCTCGACCTTGCCGATCAGCCCGGTTTCGACGTCGCGCTCGATCTCGGCCAGCTGGTCCTTGTAGACGACGACCTCGCGACCACCCGACGCGGCCCGCGCGCCGAGCCCGAGCGGCAGCAGGACGGCGAAGATCGCCGCGGCCGTCATCACGGCGAACACGAACCAAAGCGTCATCGGACAGGGTTCCAGTCAGCGCCAACCGGCAGGCGCGCCTCGCGCCGCTTTTAACCAGCACCGTTCCCGGCGGCAATTCACATTTGCCGCCGTGGTACCCCAGCCGTCCGCGCTGAAAAACTCAGGAAGATTACGTAATTAGGGGACCTCGAACTCGGCGCTCTTGGCGAGATAGCTGCCGTGCCCGTTCAGCGCCACCAGGAAATAGGTCCCCGGCCTGACATGCTCGGTGAGCTTGATCCGCAGCGATCCGACCGGGACCGGCGAAGCAATGGTGGTGACGGGGTCGGGGAGTGGCGCCCCGCTCGTCTTGTCGACGAGCACGACCTTGGCCTTGATCATGAGGTTGCGATAGGTCGCGCACACGACGCGGTTCTCGACCTCGACGAAGTTGATGATGGAAATCATGGTCTTGATGAAAAAAGGCTGGACTTGACGAAAGGAACCTATGCGTGGCCCCGGGCCGGGGTCAACCTAAAATTGCAAAATCGAAATCGATGGAATGATAGCAGATGTATCAGCCGGCGCGCGACGATTTTCGCTCGCCGCTCAAGGCATTTTCGGCCGCGCGGCTCATCAATTGTGCGTAGTCGTTGCCGAACAGGACGTGGCAGAAGCGGATCGCCGCCGAGACCTGCGACTGCCGGTAGGCCCGGGCCCGCGCGTCGCCGGAGCGCAGCGACTGCACCAAGGCTTCGGTCGCTTTCTCGACATATTGCTGCAGGTCGGAATAGGTCCGCAGCGTCACCTCGTTGATCGCAAGCTCGCTCGCATAATTGCGGCACACCGCGACGAACTCGATCAGCGCCGCCACCTCCTCGACCTCGCCGCCGTCGACGCCGGCACCGGCCGGAATGTCCTTGTCGGCGCGCTGGCGCAGGATGCGGCGGGCGCGGCCCGGCACACTGTCGATCTCCGATTGCAGCGCATTGGAAATGTCGGCGCGGATCGCCGTGAGCTGCTTGCCCCAAGTCGATTCCGAGCGCAGGTCGAGCTCGGTGCGCAGGCCACGGACGCCATCATGCAGCGTCTTCAGCGTATCGCCGAGATTGGCGAAATGCCCGCGCCGGATGTCGGCGCGCAGCACCGTGGCGAGGCCGGCGAGATCGTTCAGCGCAATCGTCACGGCGACGCCGAACGGGGTCGCCGCAACCCGGAGCTCGTCGTCGGAGGCGGCAATCTTGGTAGCCAGGCGGATGATCTGCCAGGGCGCGGCGAGCCGCTGCATCACCAGCGACAGCGCGAACGGCAGCATCAGCGGCGTCTGCAGCGACGGCACGTTGATCGCCTCGGTGACCGAGGCGATCTGCGAATCGCCCAGCGCACGGATGATGCCGGGCAATCGCCCATTCAGGCCGTCGAGCGCCTCGCGGTTCTGCAGCACGAGCGCGATCGGCAAAAGATCCTCGATGACGCTGGGGGCGCCGATGCGGGCAAGCAAGCGCTGGCGGTCGCCAGTCGCGTTCGGGCCGACCAGCTTCATCAGCGCCTCTGCGGCGGCAAGCTGCAGCTTGCGCGCGGCCAACTCGACCTCGCGCGAACTCTCGCTGGAGGCCGACATCGCGGCGTCGAACTCGGCGTATCTCTCAGGCGCGCCTTCGCGGCCGAGCCACTGCCATACCGACAGCAGCGAGGCGCGGCGGATCTGGCCGGGTCGCAGCGGTCCGGTGGAATCGGTGAGGAACGGCTCGAGCGGCCGGAATAGCCGGCGCGGTCCGTCGCCGCTCTGGCGGCGCTCGTCGCGCGGCTGGGTCCGCACGGTCTCGACGGCGGGCGGAGGCCGGACCGGCTCGGCGGCAGGCGCCGGAGCCGGCGGCGCGGGACGCGCCACCTTGCGCAACTCTCCGAGCACCAGCGTGGCCACGGCCACGTCCTGGCCGCGCTCGATGGCGCGCTCGAATTCGCGCATCAGGAGCGACTGCGCGTTCGGCGGCAGCTGCCCGAGATATTCCCTCAATCGCTCGTGAGCTGTCTGACCCATGCGCCGGCGTGCAAATTTCCACGGCGAGAGCGCACATCGCGCACCCCTGCCCGGACCATAGCCCCCGCGGTATTAAGAACACCTTTAGGATGGCGAGATTCGCCGCCCTGTCAAACGCCGGGCAGCCTCAGCTCGGCCCGCAGGCCGCCGATCGGCGCATCGCTGAGCGCCAGATGGCCGCCATAGAGCGCGGCGAGGTCGTTGACGATCGACAGCCCGAGCCCCGATCCCGGCTTGGATTCGTCGAGGCGCTGGCCGCGGCGCGAGACCTGGGCGCGTTCAGCGGGCGACAGGCCCCGCCCGTCATCGTCGACCACGATCCGCAGCATCGGCGCCGCCCCCGGCTTGGCCGGCGTTTCGACCGTGACCTCCACCGAGACCCGCGACGTGGCCCATTTGCAGGCATTGTCGACCAGATTGCCGGCCATCTCCTCCAGGTCCTGGCGCTCGCCGCGAAACCTGGCGGCGGGATCGACCGTCGCCTCGACCACGATGCCGCGCTCGCGATGGATCTTTTCCATGGTGCGGCGCAGCGCCTCGATCGCCGGCGCCACCTCGGTGACGGTCGAGACGATGGTGACGCGCGCGGCGATTCGCGCCCGCTCCAGATGATGGGCGACCTGGTCGCGCATCACGTCGGCCTGCTCCATGACCTTGGCCGCAAACGGATCGGCCGCGTGGGTGGTCGCCTCGTTGACGATCACCGACAGCGGCGTCTTGATGGCGTGGGCGAGATTGCCGACATGGGTGCGCGCGCGCTCGACGATCTCGCGATTGGCGTCGATCAGCGCGTTGGTTTCGCGCGCCAGCGGCGCGATCTCGACCGGAAACTCGCCCTCCAGCCGCTCGGCCCGGCCGGAGCGGATGTCGGCGATCGATTCCGAGATCCGCTTCAACGGCGCGAGGCCGTAATTGACCTGGAAGACGGTCGTGAGCAGCAGCACGATACCAAGCGCGGTGAAGGTGCCGCCGAGGTAATAGTCGAAGCTGCGGGTCTCGTCGAAGATCTCCGAGGCATCGCCGGCGACGCTGACTAGGAATTTGCCGTCGGCGCCGAGATCGACCGGGCGCTCGACCATGCGCAGGTCCTGGTTCTCCGGTCCCTCGACGTAACCGATCCGGATGCCGGCCGCCGTCAGCTCGATCCCCTGCTCCTCGAGCTTGGGCAGCTTCTTGTCCCACAACGAGCGGGAGGCCCGCACCTCCGGCTTCTCGGTGTCACTGCGGGTGATCTGCCAATACCAGCCGGACAGCGGCAGCTCGAACAGGGGTTCGCCGAGCGACTGGAATTGGCGGTCCGGCGGGTCGTCGGGGGTCGCGACCTCCGCGATCAGCGTCCGCAGATAGAGGTTGAGCCGCCGGTCAAAGGCGCGCTCGGTCGCGTTGCGATAGACCGAGGACAGCACGATGCCAGTAATGGCGAGGATGACCACGAGCCACGCGGTCGCGGACAGGAACAACCGGGTGGCAAGTGAACTCTGGCGCATCATCGCAAATTAGCGAAACGACCGGCGCCCGGCCACCTCGAATGGCGGACGCCGCTCGGATCAGGCGCTGGCGGCCGGCGGCGGCGTCAGCAGGTAGCCGAGGCCGCGGACGGTCTGGATCACGTCGCAATCGAGCTTCTTGCGGATACGGCCGACGAAGACCTCGATGGTATTCGAGTCGCGGTCGAAGTCCTGGTCGTAGAGATGCTCGACCAGCTCGCTGCGCGAGACCACGCGGCCGGAATGGTGCATCAGATAGGACAGCAGGCGGTATTCGTGTGAGGTCATCTTGACGGGGTTGCCCGACACGCTGACCTTGCCGGTGCGGGTGTCCAACGTCACCGGCCCGCAGGTCAGCTCGCTCTGGGCATGCCCGGCGGAGCGGCGCAGCAGCGCGCGGATGCGCGCCAGCACTTCCTCCAGATGGAACGGCTTGGCGACATAATCGTCGGCGCCGGCATCGAAGCCCTGGACCTTGTCGCTCCAGCGATCCCTGGCGGTCAGGATCAGCACCGGCATCGCCCGGCCATTGCGCCGCCACGCTTCCAGCACCGAGATGCCGTCCATCTTGGGCAGGCCGATATCGAGCACGACGGCGTCGTAGGGCTCGCTGTCGCCGAGATAGTGCCCCTCCTCGCCGTCGAAGGCACGGTCGACCACGTAGCCGGCGTCACTCAACGCCGTGGTGAGCTGACGATTGAGATCCGGGTCGTCCTCGACAACGAGCAGACGCACGCTTGCCTCCAGAGCTGAACTGCACGATTTCCGCCCTCAAGATGAACCGGAAGGCCGTGAACCCCGCATGAACGGAACCCGACCCACGACGTTACTTTTTGGTCATCTCGACGTGGCTGGCCGGCAAGGGCCGACAGAATTGGGGCGGATATAAGCTCTGGACTGCGGCAATGAAAAGCCCGGCCGTGCGGCCGGGCTGAAGCTTCTGAGACGGTGGGCGCCGCTCGCCGGTAAGGGTTATCCCTGCCCGGCTCAGGCCGAGCTGAACGATCCCGGCTCCGTGCAGGCCCTCAGGTGTGGAAGAACACGAACCAGACGAGGCCGAGCACCAGCAGCGCCAGCCCGGTGGAGATGGCGAGCATCGCCAGGACCGACGGTCCCGGTTCACCCTGCCGCGCTTCGGTGGGGGTTTCGACGATCCGCTGATGTCGTCTGATTGCCATGGCGTCCTCAGCTCGCTGGTATTCAAATCGAACGCGGTAGCGCGTTCTCTCATTCCGCTCCCCTTGGCAACGTCGGGCGCCAGATGAGGTTCCGGCCGCGCTGATGGCTGCGACCGGTTAACGCCGATGCGAGAATCTGCAGGCCGCCTTGTTGAATCCGCAGCGTCGGATGTTATCCTCGCGGACGCCGCGACAACTACGTCCGCAGCAGCCCGGTCCGCAAGCAAGCCTGCAGTTTGGAGTAAGTCATGGCCCCGCGCGCCAATTGGAAGGGTTTTCTGCGCCTCTCGCTCGTGACCTGTCCGGTCGCACTCTACCCGGCGACATCGGAGTCCGAGAAGGTCTCGTTCAACCAGATCAACCGCAAGACCGGGCACCGCATCAAATACAGCCGGGTCGACGCCGAGACCGGCGAGGAAGTGGCCAATGACGACATCGTCAAGGGCTACAAGGTCGACACCGACACCTACATCGAGGTGACGAAGGACGAACTCGACGACATCGCGCTGGAGTCGACGCATACGATCGAGATCGACGAGTTCGTGCCGCACACCGACATCGACAGCCGCTATTTGATCCGTCCCTATTACCTCGTGCCCGACGGCAAGGTCGGCCACGACGCCTTCGCCGTGATCCGCGAGACCATCCGCAGCATGGACAAGGTCGCCATCGGCCGCGTGGTGCTGACCAACCGCGAGCACATCATCGCGCTCGAGCCGCTCGGCAAGGGCCTGATGGGAACGCTGCTGCGCTATCCCTACGAGGTGCGCAACGAGCAGGAGTATTTCGACGACATCCAGGACGTGAAGATCACGAAGGACATGCTGGATCTCGCCAAGCACATCGTCGAGAAGAAATCGGCCGACTTCGAGCCGGAGAATTTCGAGGATCACTACGAGGCCGCGCTGATCGATCTCATCAACAAGAAGCGTAGCGGCGTGACCATCGCCGCCAAGGCGGCGCCGAAATCGAGCGGCAACGTGATCAACCTGATGGACGCCCTGAAGCGAAGCCTCGCCAGCGAAGGCGACAAGGCGCCCGCCGCGGCCGCCCCTGCTCCGAAGGCCAAGGCAAAGAAGCCGAAGAAGCGCGTCGAAGGGCAGCGCGAGATGCTGCTGCCGATCAGCGGCAAGAAGGCCAGGGAGCCGCAGGCAAAGGACGAGCCGAAGAAGGTCGAGGAGCCGAAGAAGTCCGAGAAGACCGCCCGGACGACCGCGCGCTCGCGCAAGGCCAGTTGACGCATCGATCCCGCGACGCCTCCTCGAAGATCCGGGACCTCCGCAGGTGAGCTGCCTTGCGCGGCTTCACCTGCGTTCCAACTGCACTGTCGGCATCGATGGCGAGCGGCACCGTTAGCGATAAACTCTCATCAGCGTTCAGGCGCAGACGACGACACACCGCATCCAACGTCGTGTCCCGATTCGTGGCGCGACATCTGTCTGGCTCAGGTGAGTTGATCCGACAACGCAGCGCCGGCGATCAGGCGCGGATTTGTGATCACCGAGACATCGCTTCACTGCTTGCGCGATGAGCACGTCGCGCCTAGCTCTGCGGCGCGGGTCATGATCCGGCGCGACTTCTTCCTGATGAAGACTTCCTGACGGAAGAGAGGAGTGCCCGGTCGGTGATGGTAGGACCGACAGTGGCGGAGTCGTCCTGGCTGCACGACGCGGCGTATCAGGGGGATGTGGATGTTTCAGCACGATGCGGACCGACGCCAGGCGCAGCGCGCCTAGCGATGGCACGGGTTCAGCTGTCAGAGCTCTCAGCATTCGCGGCGGTTGCGGATTCCTTGAGCTTCACCAAGGCTGCCGCTCATATCGGTTGCTCCTTGCCCACCATCAGCCAGACGATCAAGAGCCTCGAAGAGCAATTGGACGTCAGGTTGTTCAATCGCACCACGCGCAGCGTGGCGCTCACCGAGGCCGGCGAACGGTTGCTGGCGGAGATTCAGCCGATTCTCGAGCGCGTCGATCAGGCCATCGAGAGCATCAACGCTTTTCGCGACAAGCCCGTCGGGACGTTGCGATTGACCGTGTCCCGTGTGTTCGCGATGAGAGGGCTTGGGCCCTTGATCAGGTCGTTCCTCGCCTACTACCCCGACATCCAGCTCGAACTGGCGATCGACGACACCAACAGCGACATCGTGCGCAATCGCTTCGATGCCGGCATCCGGTCCGGGCACAGGGTCGAGCGCGACATGAAGGTCATCCGCGTCTTCGACGACTGCTGTTTCATCGCGGTTGCCTCTCCCGCGTACCTCGCAGCGCATCCGGCTCCCTCGGTGCCGGATGATCTCCAAATCCATAATTGCATCCGGCACCGCTTTCCCGCCGACGATACGCTGCAGCAATGGGTGTTCGACAACGGTGGCCAGCATGCGGAAATTGCCGTGGACGGCTCGCTGATCGTCAACGATTTCGATCTTGCGCTGAATGCCGCGCTCAACGGCGTCGGTGTTGCTTACCTGGTCGAGCCCATGGTCGAGTCTCATCTGGCCGAAGGACGGCTGGTGCGGCTGCTGCCCGATTGGAACTACGCCACGCCCGGCCTGTATCTCTACCATCCGAGCCGCCGGCAGCCACCCATGCCGCTGCAGGTGTTTCTCGATTTCGTCAAGCGGTGGCGCAGCGGCGCCACGCTGGACGCGATCATGACCGCCGTCGAGTACGATGGAAACGGGCTGGTTGCGGCGACGTCACATCGATCGTCCCTGCAGATCGACTCAGGCCGCCGCTGACATCGTTCAGAACCGGACATTCGTTGCACACCGTCAACGACGGTGTGCACGCACGACCGCGTGCACGGTGATTGTTAGTGACGCTGCGATTGTTCGGGAATCCCACCTACCCTATTCACGATTATCACCATTAACAAACTGACACCCCGACGCCAAAACCGTCGCGTGACCGCGTCGAAGCTGGTGCGAGCGGTCAGCGTGTCAACGACGACCGAGTCAATCACGAGCAAACCAGAGCACGTCAGCAAACTGAAATTGGCTCATGCACGCCTGTTCAATCGTTCCGTTAGTCGAGCCGATCGGCGGAGCAGGAACCGCGGGTGCGAGAGCAGCAATCTGGCGAAGCCAGAGGCGACACGCGGGGGCCGTGTGCATCGCCGATCAACCGGAGAAACGGAAATGAAGACGTTGAGGGGCCTGCTTCTCGGAACGGGAGCAGTGATATTGTCCGCCGCGGCGGCTCAGGCCGCGGATCTTCCGCTCAAAGCCAAGGCCGTCGAGTATGTGAAGGTGTGCTCGCTCTATGGTACGGGCTTCTACTACATTCCCGGCACCGACACCTGCATCAAGCTTGGTGGCTATCTGCGCGCCGAAACCGCGCTGTGGACCAACAGCAACTATGGTGGCGCCTATTCGGGTCAGGCCGGCGCCGACAACCGCCTGAGCAACCGCTATCAGATGCGCTCGCGCGAAGATCTCAACATCGATACGCGGACGGCGACCGAGTATGGCGTGGTCCGCACCTATTTCGACGCGGTCCTGACCTGGACCTCGGGCTCCAATGCAGGAGCCGGCGCTGGTGCAACGTCCTACACGGGCGACGGCATTTCCGGCGGCTCGCTCGGCGTCTACTACGCCTTCATCCAGTTCGCCGGCTTCACGATGGGCAAGGCGGTCTCCACGTTCGACGCGCCCTGGACCAACTATCCCGGCAACAATTTCGACGGCCTCGTCGGCGGCAGCGGCTCCAACAACGGCGTCAACCAGTTCACCTACACCGCCGATTTCGGCCAGGGCATCACGGCCGCGGTCTCGCTGGAGGACCAGACGCAGTTCTTCACCACCAACATCTGGAACACGTCCGGGATCACCGCCGCCGGCGTGCTGGGCGGCGCCTACGGCACGAGCAGCTTCGGCGGCACCGTGTCCCCCGATATCATCGGCATGGTCCGCGTCGACCAGGCGTGGGGCATCTTCCAGGCCTCGTTCGCCGCGCACGACAATCACACCGCCTATTATGGTGCGAGCGAGACCTCCGGTCATCCGTCCGACAAATGGGGCTGGGCCGCGCAGCTGGCGCTGTCGATCAAGAACATCCCGACCGGTCCGGGCGACGTCGTCAACCTGCAGGCGGTCTATACCGACGGTGCCAGCCGCTACAACTTCCAGAGCCTGGCGAACACATCCTACACGATGTACGGCAGCAGTGGCGTGACCGGCGCCTATCAGAGCGTCGGCTTTGCCGGCGTCGCCGACGCGGTGTTCAGCAACGGCAGCGGCTTGTCGACCGTACAGACCTGGGGCATGCGCGGCGCCTTCACCCACAACTGGGACCCGCGCTGGAACACTGCGGTGTACGGCGCCTATGCCCAGGTGCGCTATGGCCAGACGGGATCGAGCCTGATCTGTGCCGGCATCGCCGCGACCGCGATGCTGACGGCGGGCTCGACGTGCAACCCCGACTTCAATCTCGGACAGATCGGCCTCATCACCCGATGGACGCCGGTCAAGGGCCTGACCTTCTCGGCCGATGTGACCTACAGCCACCTCGACCAGAAATACTCGGGCACGGCGATTGCTCCGGCCATCGCCAGCACGGCCAAGCCCGCCGCGATCTATGAGCTCAAGGACCAGGACACGGTGAGCATGCTGCTGCGTGCTCAGCGCAACTGGTAGGAAAGGAGACTGTTGAACCTCCAAGTGCTCCACGAGCTTCCGGCGATGCCCCGCCGGAAGCTCTTTTTTTGAAGACAAGTCGCGACGACTGACTAGACGAGCGTTTCTTAGAACCAGCGATAGTTTCCGGGTTGAGCTTTCGCCGTCCCCACTGCTGTCCTGCTCCGCGAAGGCGGAGCATCCAGTACTCCGCGGCGGAAGATTATGAACCGAGACGTCACGGCGTACTGGATCGTCCGCCTTCGCGGACGATGACAGCCGGGTCTACATGATCAATGTGCCAGGACTTTGGAAACGGTCGTCTAGATCAAGCGGGCGGCCATTTGATCGGGCAGCTATTTGATGGAGGTGTTGATCGAGGTGAACTTGCTGCTCAGCGTCGAGCCGACGCCGTTCACCGCCGCCAGGATCACGATGCTCAGCCCACCGGCAATGATCGCGTATTCGATCGAGGTCGCGCCAGCCTGATTCTTCAGGAAGCTCGCAATCAACTGCCGCATCTGCCACTCCGGTCGGGCTCGATCATCTGACGCGCCGGAACGGCACGCGCAAAGGCCGGGACGGACGCCCCAGCGGAACCCTCGATTATCGGCTTGAACAATCGGTTAACCCGATCAGGTAGCCCCCGAGCTCGGATTCCGATGCCGGGGATCATTTCGCGCGCCCCCTCCTGCTCACCGGCCGCGGCCGAAAGGGATCGCAATCCCATGAATCTGTTCCGTTTTATTTTTATCGAGGATCCCGATCGGCGGGTGCGGACGGGTCCGCCCGTTCGGAATTCTCCGCTGACATATTCAGAAAAAATTCGGCTTATCCGGCAGATGGCGCGTCATGATCTGGGTCAACGGTCATGGCGGCGACCGACATAATGTCTATCCTGGCCACCATGACCACAGCAGACACCGCCCGCCCCCAGCTCAAGATCCGCAGCGTCGCGCTCGACACCGGCCGCGAGAACGTTGTCGTCATTTCGCGACGCTCGCGGGCGCTGCGGCCCGAGGTCTTCAGCGGGTTCAGCCGGGTCGAGCTGCGTTGCAATTCGCGGACGCTGCTCGCCACCCTGCTGATCACCGACGACGACGCCCTCGTCGGCCCCGACGAGATCGGCCTGTCGGAGCCGGCGCTGCGCCGCTTCGCCGAGCCGGCCGGTACGCTCGCGACGGTGTCGCCCGCGGCCCCGCCCGACAGCCTCGAGGCGGTCCGCGCCAAGATCCGCGGCGAGACCTTGAGCGACCAGGCCATCGCGGCCGTGATCGACGATCTCGCCCACTACCGCTATTCCGACATGGAGATCGCGGCCTTCCTGATCGGCTCGGCGAGCTTCATGACCTCGGGCGAGTTGCTGGCGCTGACGCGCGCGATGGCGAATGCCGGCACTCAGTTGAAATGGCCCGAGCCCGTCGTGGTCGACAAGCACTGCATCGGCGGCATTCCGGGCAACCGCACCTCGATGGTGGTGGTGCCGATCGTCGCCGCCCATGGCCTGACCATCCCCAAGACCTCCTCGCGCGCGATCACCTCGCCGGCCGGCACCGCCGATACGATGGAAGTGCTGGCGCGGGTCAATGTCGGCGCCGAGGAGATGAAATCGATCGTCGCCGCCTGCAATGGCTGCGTGATCTGGGGCGGCCACGTCAACCTGTCGCCGGCCGACGACGTCCTGATCTCGGTCGAACGCCCGCTCAGCCTCGACACCCGCGAGCAGATGGTCGCCTCGATCCTGTCGAAGAAGCTCGCCGCCGGCTCGACGCATCTCCTGCTCGATCTGCCGGTCGGCCCGACCGCCAAGCTCACCAGCGGCGCCGAGGCGATGCGGCTGCGAAAACTGTTCGAATTCGTCGGCGACCGGTTCGGACTCAAGGTCGAGGTGATCACGACCGATGGCCGCCAGCCGATCGGCAACGGCATCGGCCCGGTGCTGGAAGCGCGCGACGTGATGGCGGTGCTGGGCAATGAGCCATCAGCCCCGGCCGATCTGCGCGAGAAGTCGCTGCGGCTTGCGGCGCATCTGCTGGAATATGATCCGAAGCTGCGCGGCGGCGCCGGCTATCATAGGGCACGCGAGCTGCTCGACAGTGGTGCGGCGCTGAAGCAGATGCTGAAGATCATCGACGCGCAGGGGCCGTCGGAGTGCCGCAGCGAGCTCGGCGATCTCGCCTTCGACGTCCGGGCTGAGCGCGACGGCGTCGTCTCCGCGATCGACTGCCTGCGGCTGAACAGGCTGGCGCGCACCGCCGGCGCCCCTGTAAACAAGGGCGCCGGCATCAGGCTGTTCAAGAAGATCGGCGATCGCGTCGACCAGGGTGAGCCGCTTTATCGCGTGTTCACCTGCGACCCGTCGGAGCATGATCTGGCCGCGGCGGCAGCCGGCGCCAACCACGGTTATGCCTTCGCTGACGGGGCGAACGGTCGCCCCTGATGAGCCGCCATTGAACATGATCCATCGTCTTTGGGAGACCACCGCATGAGTGTGACCGTTCGCTTCTGCGGTGCCGCGCATACCGTAACCGGGTCCTGCTATCTGGTCCGCACCGGCAAGAGCCAGATCCTGATCGACTGCGGCCTGTTCCAGGGGCAGAAGACGCTGAAGGAGCTCAACTACGGCGACTTTCCGTTCCGTCCCGCCGACATCGATGCGGTGCTGCTGACGCACGCCCATATCGATCATAGCGGCCTGTTGCCCAAGCTGGTGCGCCTGGGCTTCGACGGCAAGATCTTCGCCACGCGCGGCACCATCGATCTGTGCTCGTGGATGCTGCCCGATGCCGGCAATATCCAGGAGCAGGAGGTGCTGGCGCTGAACCGCCGCAACATCGCGCGCGGCCGCGGCGAGGTCAGCCCGATCTATACCCAGGCCGACGCGATCGCCGCGCTGCAATACTTTCAAGCCGTCGCCTACGAGACCTGGACCGACATCATTCCCGGCGTTCGCGCCCGCTACTGGAATGCCGGGCATCTGTTGGGCTCGGCCTCGATCGAGATCGAGTTCGAGGGCCAAGGCGCCGATGGCGCGCCGCTGCGGCTGTTGGCCTCGGGCGATGTCGGGCCGGACGCCAAGCTGCTGCAGCCCGATCCGACAGCGCCCGAAGGATTCGACTACGTCATCTCGGAAGCGACCTATGGCGACCGCATCCGCGAGCCGACCACGCCGGAGCTGCGCAGAAATCGTCTGGCCGGCGAGGTGCGCGATGCGGCTTCCGCAAAAGGCGCGCTGCTGATCCCGGCCTTCGCGGTCGAGCGGACGCAGGAGCTGATCGTCGATCTCGTCGGCCTGATGGAGCGCGGCGAGATTCCGGCCGCGCCGATCTTCCTGGACTCGCCGCTCGCGATCCACGCCACCGAGGTGTTTCGTGCGCACACCGAGAGCCTCGACGGCGGCAGCGATGTCGGCCGCCTGTTGTCGTCGCCGCATCTGCGATTCACCGAGACGGTCGACGAAAGCAAGGCGATCGCCAAGCTGACCGGCTTCCACATCATCATCGCCGCCAGCGGCATGTGCGACGCCGGCCGCATCCGGCACCATCTGAAGCGCTGGCTGTGGAATAACCGTGCCACCGTGCTGCTGGTCGGCTATCAGGCCAACGGCACGCTCGGCCGCTTCCTGCAGGACGGCGTCAAGGCGGTGCGGATCCAGGGCGAGGAGATCAAGGTCGCCGCGCGCATCCGCATGATCGACGACTATTCCGGCCATGCCGACGGCGCCGAGATCGCGCGCTGGATCGCGGCCCGCCGCCCGATTACGCGCGGCCTGTTCCTGTCCCACGGCGAGGAGGCCGCGATCGCGGCGCTGGCTGAGCGCGTCGCCGAGCGCATCGTGCCGGGTGCGAAGGTGTTCTCGCCCCTGCTCGACGACGTCTACGAGCTCACGAGCGCCGTGCCGACACCGCTCGACGTCGCTCGCCGGCGGCGGCTGGCGCCGGAGGCCGTGACCCGGCTCGACTGGCACAACGACATGTCAGGCCTGCTGCTCGATATCCATGAGCGCATCGAGCAGGCGGCCGACGACCGCGCCCGCGGCGTCATCATCCGTCGTCTGCGCCGGGCGCTCGAGCCGTGAGTTTGTTCCCGATGCCTCGGTCGTCGAACGGTCACACTTTGATCGCAACCTCGACTGGTCCGATCATCGACCAGGAAGCGACCGAGGCCTGAGGAGCGAAGCTGCCGGAAATCCATCTTGGCTTGTGCATAGCCAATGGCACAACGCGCAGACGGCTGGCCTCCCAGGGTGGTTCTGCTACGCTCAAGGCGTGGTTCACGGTGACGGATCGATCCGGGGTGAACCCGGCGCAGGTGGGGAAACGGGGGCTCTCACATGCATCAACCATCGAAATGGTGGGCGGGGCTGATTGCTGTTGCGGTGCTCTGGCTCGCGGCAATGGTCTTCAAGACAGCAAGTGTGGAAGACGATATTGCGCCGCGGGCGCGGGCCGCCGTCGCGGCGTCTGCGCCCACGACCGCCGCGGCACTGAAAGTCTCGGTTGCGGGTCGCGACGTTCGTATCGAGGGACCGGAGTTCAGCCCTGATCAGCCGGACCGGCTGAAAGACGCGGCGACCGTGGAGGGCGTCCGGCTCGTCGATGGCCGTTACGACAAGCTCCCGACACCGAAGCCCTATGCCTTCCGCGCTGCGCGCAACGGCTCGCAGCTGGTGCTCGAAGGCGGCGTGCCGACACCTGCGGTCCGCAATGCCATCGTCAATGCTGCCCGCTCCGCGTCTGCCAGCGAGGTCGTCGATCGGCTCGGCTATGCCTTGGGGGCGCCGGCCGAATTCGCGGCCATCGCGAATCATGGTGTGGCGCAGGCCGGAAAGCTCAATGGCGGCACGTTCTCGCTTGCGGACAAGGCCTATTCGATCGCCGGCACGGCGGCCTCGTCCGACATCTATGAGGCGACCATCGCCGCGACGCAGCAGCTGCCGGGCGGCGCCCTGCTCACCAATGTGGCCATCCTGCCACCGGAGGCGAAGCCGTTCATCTGGAGCGCGGTGCGCGAGGGCAACACGGTGGTGATGTCCGGCGTCGTCCCGACCGACGACATCCGGCGCGGGCTCGAAGCCGCCGCGGCCAAGGCCTGGCCGGGCACGTCCGTGATGCACCACATGCAGATTGCGCGCGGCGCTCCCGCGGGTGATTTCGATGCCTATACGAGCTACGCGCTGACCGAACTGGGACGGCTCGGCACCGGGCGCGTCGTCATCTCGGACGCCACCTACGCGATCTCAGGCGAAGCGCCTTCCAGCGCGGCGTATGACGAGGCGATCGCAGGTGTCGGCAATCTGCCGGCCGGGCTGACCCTGGCGAAGGCCGAGATCGTGCCGCCCGAAGTCAAGCCGTATCGCTGGTCGGCGGAGTTCGACGGCACCCACCTCAGCCTGGCGGGTCTCGCCCCCAGCACGGCCGTGCGCGAGGCGATCCTCGGCTCGGCGAACGGACAGTTCGACGGCAAACCCATCAAGAACCAGATCGGCATCGCGCGCGGCGCTCCCGACGGCGACGTGGCGAAGGCCGGCGGGAGCCTGCTGCAGCAACTCGCCAGGCTCTCGCAGGGCAGCGCCGCGATCAACGAGACCCAGGTCTCGATCAGCGGCGCCGGGCTTGCCAACGTCACCGCCGCGTCCGTGCGCGAGCAGCTGGCCAGCACCCTGCCCGCGCCATTTGCGATCGCATCGGTCGACGTCCGCGACGGCCCGGTCTCGCCCTACGCATTCGGGCTGCAGAAGCAGGACGGCCGCGTCCGGCTGAGCGGCTACGTGCCGGACGAGGCCGCGCGGCGCGATCTCGTCGGCGCCGCCACGTCGAGCTTCGTCACCGAGACGGTCGAGGACGGCCTGAAGATCGCCGACGGCGCGCCGAAGGATTTCGTCACGTCGCTGAAGGCCACCTTCCCGGCATTGGCCCGGCTGTGGTCGACCACGCTGGCGGCGAAGGACGCCTCGATCACCATCGAGGGCGATGCGATCTACGACAAGTCGGCCGAGCAGGTCCGCAAGGAGCTCGCCGACGCGACCGCCGGCGGTGAGGTCAAGCTCGCCGACATCAAGATCGGGCTCAAGCCGGAGAGCCCGCCGCTTCCGGTCGACGCGTGCCAGCCGGCCTTCAACGGCCTGCTCGAGAAAGGCCGTATCCGCTTCAACACCGGAAGCGCCGATCTCAGCCGCGAGTCGCTGGCGCTGCTCGATCATCTGGTCGACATCGCACAGCGCTGCAAGGAGGCCGAGATTTCGATCGAGGGCCACACCGACAGCGTCGGCGAACCGGAGGACAACATGGAGCTGTCCAAGCGGCGCGCGGCGGCGGTGGTCGGCTATATCGGCGATGCCGGCATCGACACGTCACGCATGACCTCGGAAGGCTATGGCGAGACCAAGCCGGTCGCCTCCAACGATACGCCAGAGGGCCGTGCGCAGAACCGGCGCATCGAATTCGTCGTCAAGTGAGGCGCTGACATCATGATGTACGACCTTGCGACATTCTTTCTCTGGATCCTCCTTGCGCTGGTCATCGGCGGATTCGTCGGCTGGCGCACCTGGTCGGATGCGAAGCGACCGGACTGGCTGAGGAGCTGGCTGCTGCCGGCGACGCTGGCCTTCGCGATCGGCGTTCTCGTTGCGATGCTGAGCCTGTTGCCGGGACGCGCCGGGCTGTGGCTCGAGCTCGCGCTGCTGATGGTCGGTGCCTATGTGTTCGGCTGCCTGATCGGCGGACAGCTGAAGGATTTCTTCGGTCTCGATGCCGCGAGGGCGTCGGCGCCGGCAGCCCCTGCAAACAGTCTTGCCTTCGTCGCGCAGGCGGCCGGGGCGCGCCCCGTGATCGACAGCCCGCCACAATCGCCATCACCGGCTACGCAGGCGGCGGCCAGTGTTGAGGCCGATCGCGCCGCGGCTGAGACCGCGGCCAAGGCAGAGGCCGATCGTCTTGCGGCTGAGGCGGAAGCGGAGCGGCGTGCGGCCGAAGCCGCCGCGCAAGCCGAAGCCGAACGTCTCGCAGCCGAAGCCGCGGCAAAGGCCGAAGCCGACCGCCTCGCTGCGGAAGCGGCGGCGAAGGCCGAAGCCGAGCGTCTCGCCGCAGAAGCCGCCGCGAAGGCCGAAGCTGATCGCCTTGCGGCGGAAGCTGCGGCGAAAGCCGAGGCTGACCGCCTCGCTGCGGAAGCCGCAGCGAAAGCCGAAGCCGAACGTCTCGCTGCTGAAGCCGCCGCGAAGGCGGAAGCCGATCGCGTTGCCGCGGAAGCTGCGGCAAACGCAGAGGCCGAGCGCCTCGCCGCAGAGGCCGCGGCGAAGGCCGAAGCTGATCGCGTTGCCGCGGAAGCTGCAGCAAAAGCCGAATCCGAACGTCTCGCTGCTGAAGCTGCGGCCGAAGCCGAGCGCGCTGCCGCGGAAGCTGCGGCGAACGCAGAGGCCGAGCGCCTCGCCGCCGAAGCCGCAGCAAACGCCGAAGCCGAGCGCCTTGCCGCCGAAGCTGCAGCGAAAGCCGAGGCCGATCGCCTCGCTGCGGAGGCTGCAGCGAATGCCGAGGCTGATCGCCTGGCGGCCGAGGTTGCAGCGGTGGCCGCCGAGCAGACTTCGGAAACGACCGATGGCAGGCCGCCGGCCCTGCCCGCCCCCGATGGCGCCGCCGACGATCTCAAGCTCATCAAGGGCATCGGACCCAAGAACGAGCGTATCCTCAACGACGTCGGCGTCCATCATTTCAGCCAGATCGCCGAGTGGACGCCGGCTCATGCAAGCTGGGTCGGCCATCACATGGCCTTCCCCGGCCGCATCGAGCGCGAGCATTGGATCGCCCAAGCGAAGCTGCTCGCGGCCGGTCTCGACACCGCGCATTCCAGCGCGGTGAAGTCGGGCGCGATCACGATCGACGAGCAGGCCGATGCGCCCTTGAGCGAGGATGAGGCCAACGCGCTGGTCGCGCAATTGCCGGAACTGATGCCGTCGGTCGAGAACGAAGCGGCACATGCCGGCAGCCGGCCGCTCGGGCTGGCTTCGCCGCGCGGCGGTCAGGCCGACGATCTCAAGCTGATCAAGGGCATCGGCAAGCAGAACGAGGCGCGGCTGCACGGCCTCGGCATCTGGCATTTCGATCAGATCGCGGCCTGGACCGCCGAGCACGCCAAATGGGTCGGCTCCTATCTCGCCTTTGCGGGTCGGATCGAGCGCGAACAATGGGTCCCGCAAGCCAAGGAGCTCGCGAGCGGCGGAACGACCGAATTTGCGAAACGCGTCGAAGCTGGTCTGGTGAAGTCATCGCTCGACGACGGCTCGCGCGGCCAGGACAATGTCGAGGCCGTCGAACCGCGCGAATAGCACGGCGGATCAGAGAAGTCCTAGCATGCTGCTAGATGCAGCGCCCTCTCCCCTTGCGGGAGAAGGCATCTCCGGACCATCCGCGCACGGGATTGGGTGAGGGGTATCCCTCCGCGGGTGAGGCGCGCGGAGACATACCCCTCACCCGACCGACATTGCCGCACTTTCGTGCATGCCCTCTCCCACAAGGGGAGAGGGCACAATCATGAGCACCACGCACATCTTCCGACGTTCAGGCACTGCCGCAATGGTTTCGATGTTTGCCAATGCTACTCTGCCATCTCGACCGGCTCGTTGCGTGACGGGCCGGCGAGCGGCCGCTCTTCCATCAGCATCATGCAGATGGAGGCGCAGGCCAACATCGCGGTCGCTGCCGCATAGACGAAGCGGAAGGCGTGGATCATGTCGGCTTCGGCAATGCCGCTGACGGCGCCATGCGCGCCCTCGGCGAGCGAGATGTCGGCGCCGAGCACCATCAGCAGGATGGCGCTGAAGGCCGCGACCGTGAACGACGACATCATCGAGCGGAAGAAGTTCATGGCGCCGGTGATGGTGCCGATCTGCGAGCGGTCGACCGCGTTCTGCAGCGACACCACCGAAATCGGGAACGCCGTGCCGAGTCCGATGCCGAAGACCGACAGCAGCGCCATCAGCACCCAGAGTGACGGCGTCGTGACCGTCATGACCGCGGCTGCGACGGTCCCGATCAGGGTTCCGACGATGGCGACACGCTTGTAGTGCTTGACCCGGGCCATGGTGCGGCCGGCAATCGCAGCGCCAAAGGTCGAGATCGCCGCGATCGGGATCAGGCCGAGGCCGGCTTCGCTCGGGGTCAGATGATAGACCAGCTCATAATACAACGGCAGGTGGACCGTGAGCCCGATCAGCGCACCCAGCGCGCAGCCGCTCGCCATCAAGCCGTAGGGCACGACCGTGCCGCCCATCAAAGGCAGCGGCAGGAACGGCTCGTCCGCCCGCTTTGAATGCCAGACGAAGCCAAGCCCGAGCGCCACGGCACTGCCGACCATCGCCAGAATGGTCGGCGAAAGCCAGGCCAGCTTGTGGCCGCCCCAGGTCAACACCAGCATGAAGACGACGGCGGAGGCCATCAGCAGCAGGCCGCCCGCCCAGTCGACCTTGCGCAGCCGGTGATAGACCGGCAGCCGGCCCATCTTGGGCAGCAGTAGCGCCAATGCGGCGACCGCGAGCGGGACGTTGATCCAGAAGATCATCGACCAGTGCAGATGGTCGGCGAAGAATCCGCCGATCACCGGACCCAGCAGGCCGGCAAGCAGCCAGACGCCGCTGAAATAGGCCTGGTACTGGCCGCGCTCGCGCGGGCTGACGACGTCGGAGATCACGGTCTGCACCACCGGCATGATGCCGCCACCGCCGAGTCCCTGCAGGCCGCGGGCGACGATCAGCACCGGCATGCTCGGCGCCAGCGCGCACATGACCGAGCCGACCACGAAGAGGCTGAGCGCCGTGACGATCATCGAACGGCGGCCATAGATGTCGCACAAAGTGCCGAACACCGGCGCCACGGCGGTCGAGGCCAGCAGATACGCGGTGATCACCCAGGACAGATTGGTGACGTCCTGGAACTCGCGGCCGATGGTCGGCAGCGCTGTCGCGACGATGGTCTGGTCGAGCGCGGCCAGGAACATCGTCAGCAGCAGGCTCATCAGGATGGTGCGGACCTCGGCCGGGGTCAGCGGCACCGGGGGCGCCAGCGACGGCGCATCCTCGATCGCCTGCACCTGCGGCGGAATGGCCGGCAGCTCTGCGGCAATCTCTTCGGGCAAGGATTGGGACGCGGCAGGATAATGGCTCTGCCGATCGAACTTGTTCATGGGATGAATGCTGTGCCGGGCGCGACAAACGCCGCGCAGATTCACTGGATAGCGAACTACTTAGGGCATAATTTTCCCTTGCGGCAGCGGTTTCAGCGCATGGGTGCATCCCGACGCACGATGACGGTCGCGGCGAATTGAATTGCTGCGAGCGCGAAGTGATCGAAACCGAAAGGGTCTATTTCGGCCGGCGCTTCAGCTTGGCGCGCTTTGGCAGCAGCACCGGCCATTGCACGATGTGATCCTCGAGCTGGTCGGCCGGCACGTTGTCCTCGGTGCCCTCGACACGGCCGCGCACGGAGACGCCCGCTTCATGTACCGTCTGGGGATCGCCCGAAATCAAAGGGTGCCACCAGTAGAGATCGCGTCCCTCCGCGGCCAGGCGGTAGCCGCAGCTCGGCGGCAGCCAGGTGATGGTGCGGACGTTCTCAGGTGTCAGGCGAACGCAATCGGATACCTGTTCGGACCGGTTCGGGTAGTCCTTGCAGGCACATAGCCCCGCATCCAGAAGCCTGCAGGAAATGTGCGTGAAATAGATGTCGCCGGTATCTTCGTCCTCGAGCTTCTCCAGGCAGCAGCGCCCGCAGCCGTCGCACAGGCTTTCCCATTCCACCTCGGACATCTCTTCCAAGGTCTTGGTTTTCCAGAACAATCCCTCCTGGTCGGAGGGACGTTTGAGCGGTGCGGTCATAAGGCGAATCCAAGCGGAGGGCGGCGTGGCCGCCATCTAGGTGCCGAGCCCCGAGCCGCGCAAGGGGCGGCATGACTGTTCAGGCACGACGTTAGCTTTGTGCATCAAATTGTGAGCGGAACCATTGGTTTGTGCCCCCTGCTCGGCTAGATAGGATAGTGAGTCACTCCGGCGGCGGCGCCGGCAACGCGGCTTAGGTGCGGGACCTCCGGTCGAGGTGCCCAACTTTGCAGTGCCTTGGGTTTGCCGCAACAATCGCGCAAGACCCTTCGATGGCCCCAGCCTCCGTGCTGAGTGCTTTCGAAGCCCGCTGACACGCTTTCGAAACGACCAGGGTTCCCGTGCGGCAGATCATTCCAGACGATTGGAAGAAGCGGATCAACAATTTCCGCCTGGATCTCGACGCCCGCTTCGATTCGGCGCTGTTCTCCTCCCTGCGCGGCACCCGCGAACTCTACGAGCGCTATTCGGCGTTCATGGACCGATTCTATGTCGGCGGCTGGAAGCGCTGGGTGTTCGTCGAGCCACTGTCGGAAGCGGCCACGATCGGTCTCGGCGGCCTGGTCCTGATGCTCGCATTGGCGATCCCCGCTTTCCGGGAAACCGCTGACGAGGACTGGCTGAAGAAATCCGACCTCGCGGTCACCTTCCTCGACCGCTACGGCAGCCCGATCGGCAGCCGCGGCATCAAGCACAACGACTCGATTCCGCTCGAAGACTTCCCGGACAATCTGATCAAGGCGACGCTCGCCACCGAGGATCGCCGCTTCTACGACCATTTCGGCATCGACATCGCCGGCACCGCGCGCGCGCTCGTGACCAACGCCCAGGCCGGCGGCGTCCGCCAGGGTGGCTCCTCGATCAGCCAGCAGCTCGCCAAGAACCTGTTCCTGTCGAACGAGCGCACCATCGAGCGCAAGGTCAACGAGGCATTCCTGGCGATCTGGCTCGAAACCCGACTGACCAAGAACGAGATCCTCAAGCTCTATCTCGACCGCGCCTATATGGGCGGCGGCACCTTCGGCGTCGACGGCGCGGCGCATTTCTACTTCAACAAGTCGGTGCGCGACATCAACCTGTCGGAAGCGGCGATGCTGGCCGGCCTGTTCAAGGCGCCGACCAAGTTCGCCCCGCACATCAACCTGCCGGCCGCGCGCGCCCGCGCCAACGTCGTGCTCGACAACCTGGTCGATGCCGGCTTCATGACCGAGGGCCAGGTGTTCGGCGCCCGCCGCAATCCTGCCTTCGCGGTCGACCGCCGCGACGAGAGCTCGCCCAACTACTATCTCGACTATGCCTTCGACGAGATGCGCAAGCTGGTCGACACGTTCCCGAAATCCTACACCGAGCGCGTGTTCGTGGTGCGGACCTCGATCGACATGAACGTGCAGCACGCGGCTGACGAGGCGATCGAGAACCAGCTGCGCCAGTTCGGCCGCGACTACCACGCGACGCAGGCGGCGACGGTCGTCTCCGACCTCGATGGCGGCATCCGCGCCATGGTCGGCGGCCGGGATTATGGCGCCAGCCAGTTCAACCGTGCCACCGATGCCTACCGGCAGCCGGGCTCGTCGTTCAAGCCTTATGTCTATACGACCGCGCTGCTGAACGGCTTCAAGCCGACCTCCATCGTGGTCGACGGCCCGGTCTGCATCGGCAACTGGTGCCCGCAGAATTATGGCCACTCTTACTCCGGCTCGGTGACCCTGACCCAGGCGATCACCCGCTCCATCAACGTCGTGCCAGTCAAGCTGTCGATCGCGCTCGGCGGCAAGGAGGGCCCCAAGGCCGGCCGCGCCAAGATCATCGAGGTCGCCCGCCGCTTCGGACTCAAGGCACCGCTGCCCGACACGCCGTCGATGCCGATCGGCTCCGACGAGGTGACCGTGCTCGAGCATGCGGTCGCCTATGCCACCTTCCCGAACAAGGGCCGAGCGGTGACGCCTCACTCGGTGCTGGAGGTCCGCACCGGCGCCGGCGACCTGGTCTGGCGCTGGGACCGCGACGGTCCGAAACCGAAGCAGGCGATCCCGGCCTCGGTCGCCGCCGACATGGCGGGCATGATGAGCCACGTCGTCAGCGAAGGCACCGCGCGCCGCGCCGCGCTCGACGGCATCCCGACCGCCGGCAAGACCGGCACCACCAACGCCTACCGCGACGCCTGGTTCGTCGGCTACACCGGCAACTTCACCTGCGCGGTCTGGTACGGCAATGACGACTATTCGCCGACCAACCGCATGACCGGCGGCTCGCTGCCGGCGCAGACCTGGCACGACATAATGGTCGCGGCGCATCAGGGCGTCGAGGTCAAGGAACTGCCCGGCGTCGGCATGGGCGAGAAGCTGCCGCAGCCGGTGAACGCGGCGATGGCGCAGGCCGGCCAGCCGAAGACGCTCGAGATCAAGCCGGGCCCACCACCGGTGCTGACCCGACGCGGCGCGGAGGTCCTGGTCCAGGTAGAGAAGATGCTCGACGATGCGGCACGCGTCGCCGAGAAGGCGGTGCCCGCCGACCCGCGCAAGCCCGGCAAGCCGGTGTCGTCGAGCGCGCTCGCCTTTCCTGAAAACTACGCCGCGGCCACCGCTGACGGCGTGACCACCCCTGCCCTGCGCAAGAACTGACGACAGCGATTCCCGTGCGGCTGCTTTTCATCACCTCGATTGCGCTCCTGATCGCCACCGGCGTCGGCATCGGCGCGACCTGGATGACCACGACGCGCGGCACCGAGTTCGGCACGCTCACGATCGGCGCCTGGACGGCACGCCCGAAGACCGGCACGGCCGACGTCGACCCCTATGCGCGCGCCACCATCACCCGCAATGGCGAGCTGCCGATCGGCACCGGCGACGGCGTCGCCTTCACCGCCACCGCTGACGACAAGAAGAAGCCGCTCGACGGCCGCTGCGACATCCTCGTCAGCGGCGTGACGCCGCCCGCCCGCTTCTGGACGCTCACGCTGTACGACCGCAAAGGCCATCTCGTCGCCAACACGCTGCAGCGCTACGGCTTCACCAGCCAGGAGCTGGTGCGCGGCGCCGACGGCTCGTTCGAGATCCGCGTGGCCGCGCGCTCGCGCTCCGGCAACTGGCTGCCGACCGGCGGCATCGAACGCTATGCGCTGATGCTGCGGCTCTACGACACCCCGGTGGGCGTGGCGACGCGCACGCAGCGTGACGCGCCGATGCCTGCGATCACGACCGTGGGCTGCCCCTCATGATCCGGCTGCTGTTCACCGTTGTCGTTGGTGTGCTGCTCGGCGGCGTCGTGCATCTCGTCAGCGTGCTGGCGCTGCCGCGGATCTCGACGCAGGACGCCTATTCGCGGCTGACGCCGATGACCAAGCTGAACGCCGTCACGCCGCTGCCGCTCGCCGATCCCGGCAACTCGCCGATGCCGTTCATGGACCCGGCGTTCGCGATGGCAATCTGCCGCTATGATCTGTCCGAAGGCCCGCTCAAGCTCACGGTTCCCGTGAGCCAGGCCTACACGTCGGTGTCGTTCTACACGCGCAACGAGATCGCCTATTACGCGATCAACGACCGCTCGGCGGGCAAGCGCGTGATCGAGTTGGACTTGATGACTGAGGCCCAGCACGAAGACCTGCCCGAGGACGAAGAGATCACCGCCGCTGACCGGCTCATCATCGATTCGCCGAGCGCGACCGGCCTGATCGTGCTGAAGGCGCTGGCCGCCGAACCAGGCCTCATGCCGCAGGCGCAGGCCTCCCTTGCAGCGGCCAGCTGCGGCACCCAGGCCGAGCCGCCGGCGAAATCGGAGAAGCCGCGCGGCAAGCGGTAAGACGCTACGACGGCCTGGGATCAGCAGGTTGGATCAGCAGGACAACGCTCTCTTCATCCTTCGTGGCATAGTCGTTGTCGCTCGCCGCTGCTATGACGCACCAGGACGGCGGAGCTTCGCTCAAAAAGTAGGTCATGCCACTCGAAATCGAACGGAAGTTTCTCGTCAAGTCCGACGCATGGCGGGACCAGGCGACACATAGCGAGCGTCTTCGCGATGGTCTCGTCGCACGTCAGGACGGCCTCAAGGTTCGCGTCCGCTGCTACGGCAATCGGACGACGCTCTGCGTCAAGAGTGGCCGGCGCGGGCTGTCACGGGAGGAATTCGAATACGACATCCCGCGTGATCACGCCGAGGCGATCTTCGCCCATTGCGAGGGGCGCATCCTGGAGAAGACGCGTCACTACGTGCCCGGCGAAAGCGGCATCTGGGAAGTCGACGTCTATCACGAGGCGCTCGAGGGCACGATCATCGCCGAAATCGAGCTGCCGACCGAAACAACGGTCGTGAAGCTTCCGGACTGGATCGGTGAGGAAGTGACCGGCGATCCGCGCTACAGCAAGGCCAACATGCTGACCGAGCGTTTGCGCGCGGCAAAGGTCCGGGAGCTCCGACGCGCGTGCCTTGCAAGCCAGTGATGCGCGGACGACCCGCCGCCGATTGACCCGTATCAAGTCACCCGCGAATTGCACATCCTAAACAGCGCGGGTTTTGGCGGTCCGAACGATCGCGCACGGAGTTGGCACGATGAGTTCATCGCAGGTGATGTCGCAGGCGCTGCGCGCCAAGGTCATGTCGGCGGAGGATGCCGCCGCGCTGGTCGAGCCCGGCAGCCATGTCGGCATGAGCGGCTTCACCGGCTCCGGTTATCCCAAGGCGGTGCCGCTCGCGCTGGCGCGCCGGATCGAAGCGGCACATGCGCGCGGCGAGCCATTCCGCATCGGCGTTTGGACCGGAGCCTCCACCGCACCCGAACTCGATGGTGCGCTCGCCAGGGCTGACGGCATCGACCTGCGCCTGCCCTATCAGTCCGACCCGGCGACGCGGCAGCGGATCAACGCCGGCAGCATCGACTACATCGATCTGCATCTCAGCCATGTCGCGCAGTTCGTGTGGTTCGGCTTTCTCGGCCATCTCGACGTCGCCGTGATCGAATGCGCCGGCATTCTCCCGGACGGGCGGCTGATCCCCTCGACCTCGATCGGCAACAACAAGACCTGGCTCGATCTGGCCGACCGCGTCATCATCGAGGTCAATTCGTGGATGAACCCGGCGCTGCTCGGCATGCACGACATCTATTACGGCACCCGGCTGCCGCCGCATCGCAAGCCGATCCCGATCGTGGCGCCCGGCGACCGCATCGGCGAAACCACCTATCGCTGCAATCCGGACAAGGTCATCGCCGTCGTCGAGACCCATGCACCGGACCGCAACACCAGCTTTGCAGCGCCGGACGATGTCTCCGGTGCCATTGCCGGCCACATCCTGGAGTTCTTCGAACACGAGGTGAAGCAGGGCCGCCTGCCGCGCAACCTGCTGCCGCTGCAGTCCGGCGTCGGCAATGTCGCGAACGCCGTGATGGCCGGGCTCGATGACGGCCCCTTTCCGCATCTGACCGCCTACACCGAGGTGCTGCAGGACGGCATGCTCAATTTGATCCGTTCGGGCCGCATGGATCTGGCGTCGGCGACCGCGCTGTCGCTGAGCTCGGAAGCTGCGATCGAGTTCAACCGCGAGATCGAGTTCCTGCGCGACCGCATCGTGCTGCGGCCGCAGGAGATCTCCAACCATCCCGAGGTGATCCGCCGGCTCGGCGTCATCGCGATGAACGGCATGATCGAGGCCGACATCTACGGCAACGTCAATTCGACCCATGTCCGCGGCAGCAGCATCATGAACGGCATCGGCGGCTCCGGCGACTTCGCCCGCAACGCCTATCTGTCGATCTTCATGACGCCGTCGACCGCCAAGAACGGCACCATCTCCTGCATCGTGCCGATGGTCACCCATGTCGACCACACCGAGCACGACGTGCAGATCCTGGTCACCGAGCGCGGCCTCGCCGATTTGCGCGGCCTGTCGCCGAAACAGCGCGCCCGCATCATCATCGAAAAGACCGCGCATCCGCGCTTCCAGCCGGCGCTGCTGGACTACTTCGAACGTGCCTGCCGCGATTCCGCCGGCAAGCATACGCCGCATCTGCTGGACGAATCATTCCGTCTTCTCAGGCCCGAGTGAGCGGCGCGGCCGGTCAGCACAGCCGCATGATTCGTAGTCGACGGGATCGTGACTGTTCACAATCGTGATCCTGTCGCCATGATCGCATTTGAGGCGCCGCAGCCGCTCCTGGTTGGCGACGCGCGTGGCGCGGTCCAGATCACCCTTGCGCTGAAACAGCCCGAGCAGCAGCGGCATGCGCGGCCGTGCGTCGAGCTGTCCGTGAAAGAAATACGCATCGCCGGCGTGCAACAGCCATTTGTCGCCGCGACGCACGGCCACGCCGCAATGCCCGGGCGTATGGCCCGGCAACGGGATGATCAGGATATCGCCGCTGCGATCGACGGCCGCGCGAACGCCGCGAAAGCCGAACCAGTCCTCGCCGTCGTCGCCGTAGAACTGCCAGTCGGGCCGATGGCGCCATTGCCCGGCGACATAGCGGCCGCGCGGCGGCGACGGCGCCCCCTCGACGGCCATTGCATGCTCCTTGCGATGAACGTGCACCTTCGCTCTGGGAAAGTCGCCGATGCCGCCGGCGTGGTCACGGTCGAGATGGGTGAGCAGGATGTGCCTGACCTCACCGGGCGAGAAGCCCAACGCCTTCACCTGCTGCAGCGCCGTCTCGGATGGATCCAGCCGCGGCGCGGCCTGCCTTACCCAGCGCCGCCCCAATCGTGCGGGCTCGGCGATGTCGGCAGCACCGATGCCGGTGTCGACCAGGACCAGGCCGTCGTCACTCTCGATCAGCAGGCAGTGGCAGACGAGGCGGGCGCGCGCGAACAGGCGTCCGCTGCCGCTGACCAGCCGGCCTCCGCGTGGGCACATCGTCCCCGCATTGATGTGGTGGACGCGCATCGATCTCCTCCCAGGCTTTGTCCTTTGAAATCCTGCGCATCCTTGCGGATCGCCGTGCGATAAGTAAAATATTGTTGAATGATACCAATCATAGGCTTCTCCTATGGATATCCGCGAGCTCCGCTATTTCTCCGCCGTGTTCGAGGAACGAAGCCTGACGAAGGCCGCGGCGCGCTGCTTCGTATCCCAGCCGTCGATTTCGCTGGCGATCGCCAATCTCGAGGCGGAGCTCGGCGCAGAGCTGTTCCTTCGCCATCGCAAGGGCGTCGTGCCGCTCGAGGCAGCCGAGCGCCTGCAGCCGATCGCCCGCCGCATCGTCGATGAGGCCGATGCAGCCCGCAACCTGTTCCGGCACGGCGCCCCGAAGCAGGTGCTCAAACTCGGCCTGATGCGCACCCTCGACGGACGGCGCGTGACGGCGCTGCTCAAGCCGCTCACGGCGCGCCGGGATCTCAAGCTTCACATCGTCGCTCCGACCGAGCCGGCCGACGCGCGCATTGTCGCAAAGAGCCTCGTCGGCGATGGCGAGCATTTCCTGTCGATGTGGAGTGAGCGCTATGTTGCGGCCCTCCCGCTTGCCCATCCGCTCACCTTGAAGCCGCGCCTGCGGGCGGCCGATCTCGCCGACATCGCGATGATCGACCGTTGTCATTGCGAGCACAGCGCGCTGGCCGGGCGCGGCGGCAAGCCACGGGAGATTGCCGCCATTGCTGAAACCGAGGATTGGGCCCTGGCTCTCGTTGCCGCCGGCGTCGGCGTTGCGATCGTGCCCGAAGGCGTCGTCCACAACAGAAACGACGTCGCCGTCCGCGAGATCGAGCTGACGTTGAAGCGTCAGGTGGGATTGGCCTATCCGGCGTCGCACGCACCGTCCGAGGCGCTCAAGACGCTGATCGCGACGTTGCGGGCGACAGCGCCGCAAAAGCAGCGGGCGGCAGCAAGGCGTCAAAAGCGGGTGCCGGCCAAGCCGGAACGGCGCCGGGTCAAAGTGCCGTCGGCTTAGTCAGCCGCGCGTGGTCAGCGGCCGCTCGATGAGGGGCCGCGCGGCGACCGGCGGATTGGCGGTCTGGGCGGCCAGCTCATTGATGAGGCGATCGGCGTCGGCGGCCATGCCGTCGGGTGCCTGCAGCACCAGCCGCTCCAGCGCCCAGCGATAGGATGAGACTCGCTGTTCCAGGCTGATCTGCACCCATTGCACGATCAGCGAATTCTCCTGCATGCGCGCGACCGCATCCGCCTTCTCGCGCGGCGACAGCTCGGTCATGTATTTCATGCTGGCATCGCGCTTGCGGTCGAGGTCGATGACGCGGATCGCTGAGGCGAAGAACGGCTCGAAGCGCGTGATGTCGTCGCGCACGTCGTCGATCAGCTGCTGATAGCGCGAGGCATGCGAGCGGTGCGGCTCGTCGATCAAAGCGCGGCCATAGGCGGTGCGGTCGAACACCACCTTCTGGCGCCAGGGTGACGCTGACGGCTGATAGTCGCCGAACACGGCCTTCCAGGCGGGACGCGAATGCGGCGGCTCGATCAGCGGATAAGCGAGATCGCGCAGCTGCCGCTCATTGTCGGTCAGCTGGAATTGCGAGGGCTTGACGCCGACGCTGGCGGTGGCTTCCGCCCCGATCCATTTATGCATGTCGTCGTTGCGCATATCGGCGCGGGTGCGGCCGAAGTCACCGCCGCTGCAGGCGCTGAGCAGCTCACCAACGAGAAGGACTGCAAGGATCGGCGCTACACGCCGGACCGGAAGCATCATGGCCGGCATTCCCATTCCCCCGGATGGTCAGCGGCGACGGCGGCGGCGGCTCGGAGCGGTGCCCTCGCGGGGGCCGCGATCGTCGGTCGTGCTCTCGCGCTCGATCCGAACGACGGGGAGAATCAGGATCGTTCCCATGCCCTCCTGCGGCGCGCCGGTCACGGCAGGCCGCGCGCGGCGCGCAACGTCCGCCGGGAATTCAATGATGGTCGCCATGTCTACTCTCTTTCGTGCCCGAAGTTCTTACCCCCTAAAACCTCCCCATCGCCCGAACTTCGCAGGCAAGAGGGCACGCACAACTGACGATCACGAATGCCGAGCTCATGAAGCAGCGAGGAGGCATCCGGCGCGGCGAAGATCAGGCCGGCCGCGTGACGAGGCCAAGGCGAGATCATCGAACGGGTCGATTAAGATCAGGACGTGGTTAAGAGGTTCTTAATGCGCACACGATGAACACGGATCGCGTGCAGAGGCCGGGGAAATGGCGAGCCAGCGTTGCGCCTTTGTCTCACCGGGCAATTTCGGCCCATCTTCACCGATTATTTTCCTTAACGGCCCATTAAAACAACTGGGCTCTAATCCGCGCAACGATTGCCGAAGTTGCGTACCCGACATGACAAGATCATCGCTGTTCCCCGGCTTCGACGGGCTGCTCACGCTCTCGCGCCGCGAAGGAGTCGACATCAAGCCGACCTTGCTGCGCGTGCTGACCGACCTCTATGTTCAGGCGAGCGCGCATTCCGCCGATGAGGAGCGGCAATTCGTCGAGCTGGCCTCCCGGCTCGTCGACGACGTCGATGATGCCACCCGTGCGGCGGTGCGGGCGCGCCTTGCCATCTATCCGGCGACGCCGGTCGAGATCCTCAAGAAGCTCGGGCTGCGCCCGGCGCAGGACGAGACGGCGCTGTCGCTCGCAGGCCCCCTTCCCGTAGCGCTGCGATCGCCGCCGTCCAGGATGACGACGCGGGATGACGCGGCCGCCCCGGGGCTGTCGATGCAGCCGAAGGATGCCGCCGAGCTCAGCGAGATGTTCATGCGCGCGGCGCCGAACGAGCGCATCACCATCCTGCAGAATCTCGCCACGACACCGCTGAAGCCGGCCGCGCCGACGCCGCAGCACCGCGCGGCGCACGCGATCGAGGCGCTGGAGATGGCGGCGTTCAATGCCGACGTCGAAACGTTCACGACCGAGCTCGGCGAAAGCCTGATCCTGCCTGCACGCATCACCCTCGAGGTCGTGAATGATCCGAGCGGCGAGCCGCTCGCCTGCGCCGCGAAGGCCTTGGGCATGCCCGCACCGGTGTTCGAGCGGGTGCTGCTGTTCCTCAAGCCGGAGATCGGTCAGTCGGTCCAGACCGTTTTCAGGCTGTCCCGCTTCTACGGGCGTCTCAGCGAGCGCGCGGCGTTGATCATGCTGGCGGCATGGCGAGGCTCGGCCATGGCGGCGATCAGGGCCAAGCATCGCACCGCGCTCTATGATGATGAGCGCCAGCACGTCCGCGCGAGCACCGCGCGGACCGGCACGCATGGCCCTTCCAAGCCGATCGTGCGCACGGGAACCGAAGGCTTCAAACGCTGACGAGGCGGCCTTCGGGCAGAGCGCCGTCCCGGCTGCCGATACAGCGGATTACGGTTGTTCGCGCGCGAGATCGAGGAAATGGCGGCCCTGCTTGTCCTCGGTCTCGACGATCCAGGCATCGGGGTCGAAGCGCAGCTCCTTGCGGAGACGCTCGTCGACCTCGAACTCTGCCATCGGCTGCGGCGACGCCGGCACGAAAAGGCGTTCGAACGGCCGGCTATCGTCATAGACGGTCTGCGGCGCCGGCACGTAGAGCTGAGCCGTGCGATCCATCAACGCGACCTTGATGAAGACGGCGCCCGCCTCCTCCGCGCCGCGGCGACTGACCGCGCCGAACACGCCGGCCGACTGGCAGCGCCGGAGATAGGCGCTGACCCAGATGCTCGTTTTCAAGCGCATGATGATTCAAGCCAGAATGAAAGCGCGCTGCCATGCGCAGCCGACGGCCTGCTCTATTCGATCGGGTGACCGATGACAATTGCAAGCTCGCGCACCAGGCGGTCCGAGACCTGGCCGGTGACCGGCAACTTGCGCTCACGCTCGAACTTCTGGATCGCGGTCTGGGTATCGGAACCGATCATCCCGGTCGGCTTCAATTGACCGTAGCCATATTCGGTCAGCGCACGCTGAATGGCGGCGACGCGGCGCGCATTGCCGCCCTGCTGCGTGGGCTGCGGGCGCGGCGTGTTGCCCTGGCCGCCGCTGACCGACCTGACGAGATCCGCCAGGGGGTCGGCATATTTCTGATCCGACCGCGCATCCGCCGTTCGCTGATCGGCCGCCCTCTGTTCGGCTGGACGGGTCTCGATCACCTTCGGATCAAAGGGAGAGATCGCGGCTTCCATCGGCCGAGGCCGCGGCAACGGGTTGGAGCTGGCGAGCACGGGCGGAATGGTCACAATGGAACCGAACATCGGCGCCGGATGCGGCCCCGATTGCAGGAACACGGCATTCACGATGATCGCGCTGACGGCGGCGCAGGCCAGCATGCCGGCAAACAGATCCTTCGGACTGTAGAGCATGGCCCGCATCAGCCAGCCGCGACCATCAGCAGCTTCGACCACGGCGGCGGCCGCAGTGGCGCGCTTGCGACGGCGCGGCGGCGCCGGATCATCCTCTGAAGCTCGTCTAGGCACTCTTCTTCACCTGAAACACCTGCCCTGTCTGGACAGAGCGCGAAGGTGGCAGCGGCGTGATGGTGGCGCCGATGGTCGCCTCCGCGACGAAATTGATCGGGAGGGCGATCGTGACCGTCGTCCCCTCGTCGAGCTTGCTTTCTATCGACATTTCGCCGCCGTGCAAGTTCACGAGGCTCTTCACGATCGAGAGACCGAGTCCGGTTCCCTCGTGACGGCGCTGATAGGTCTTGCCGGCCTGGAAAAAGGGATCGCCGATGCGCTTGAGATCGTCGGCCGCTATGCCGACGCCGGTATCCGTGATTCGCATCAGCAGGCGCGAGCCATCGACACCGGCGGACACCGCCACCCGGCCGCCGCGCTCGGTGAACTTGATGGCGTTGGAAACGAGGTTGAGCACGATCTGCTTGAAGGCGCGCGGATCGCCGGTGATGACAGGCAGATCATGCGGCGCATCTGCCGACAGATCGACGCCGTTTTCGCGCGCGCGCAGTGCCAGCAGGTTGCAGCAATTGATCAGGGCCGCGCGCGGCGCAAACGGCTCCGGCGTGATCTCGAAATTGCCGGACTCCATCTTCGACATATCGAGGATGCCGTTCACGACCGACAGCAGATGCTGGCCGGAATCGTTGATCAGCTGCGCGTATTCGCGGCGACGGGCTGCGTTCAGCACCAGCGCCTGCTCCTGCATCAGCATCTCCGAGAAGCCGATGATGGCATTGAGCGGCGTGCGCAGCTCGTGGCTCATGGTCGCGAGGAACCGCGTCTTGGCTGCGTCGGCGCGCTCCGCCGCGCTGCGTGCCAGCTCGAGCGCCTGCTCCTGCAGCTTGCGATCGGTGACGTCGCGCATGACGGCGACCACTTCCTGCTCCGGTCCCTTCGTCAGGCCGGCGCGATCGAGCGGTCGGCAGCGCATCTCGACCCAGATGAAATCGACCGGTTGATGCGCGCCACGGCCCTCGCCCGGCGCATCACGCCGCAGACGGAACTCGACGCTCGAGGCTTCGCTGCCGCCGGCAGCTTCCGACAGCGCCGTGAGATAGGCCGGCCGGTCGGCAACGTGGACGCGCTCGAACAGGCCATGCCCATGCAGCTGAGCCACCGGCGCTCCGAGCAGCGTCTCGACCGCCGGCGAAATGAACATGACCGCTCCGTTGCGGCGTTGGCGCGAGATCACGTCGCTCATGTTGCGGGCGAGCAGACGATAGCGCTCCTCCTCCATCGACAGCAGCGTCACGCTGGTGCGCGCGAGCGTGTCGGCGGCGAAGGCGAGCACGGCCGCGTAGAGCGTGGCGGAAGCGACGCCGAAGGCGAGCAGCGTGCTCCGCAACTCCGGATTCGTCTCGGGCTTCGGCAGCCAGCCGAAATGCCCGATGAAGATCAACAGCAGCGCGCATGACAGTGCGAGCGCAGCGGAAAACACGACGACGCGGCGCGATGCCGAGAACGCAGCCTCCAAGGGGATGACGATCAGCCACACGGCTGCAAAGGAGTCGATGCCGCCGCTCTTGATCGACACCGCCATGATCAGTGCGGACAGCGCCAGCGACGACAGCGCGCAGGCGCTCTCATAGCGACCGGTGCGCGACAGATACCAGGACAGCAGGATCGGCGCGATCAGCCACGCGAAGGCACCGACTTCCAACGCGCTCGGCGCGCCGCGCATCGCGAGATAGGCCGGGAACGCCGCGAACACGGCGAGGCTGCCAAGCAGGCGCGGCGCGATGAAGGCGCGATGGCGCGCGCGCGTCATCGCATCAGTTCGAGCCGATGGATGCAATAACGCATCGAGACAATCGCGGATGATACTCAACACACTCACGGCTCTCGCGCCTCGGCCTGTCGGTTTGTTCTCGAGAAGAGAGAACGCGCCGGGACGCCCCCTGTCGTCGTAAGTCACCGTGTCAGACTCGCATTAAGCGAACGCTAAGGGCACGGCTGCGGTGGCGAGGCCATTCAGCCGGGATGGTGAATGCATCGTTTCCGGCCGCGGCGACGGTTGCGAAAGCGCCGCGATCTACAGCCGGTTGCAAGACGCACGCGGCGCGTGCCAACGGAAAATTTACGTCGAAAAAAGTTCGGCGCCCGGTTTCGCGAATTCTCAACCAATTAAGCCCAATGCAAGCAGTCGCGACATAAAACAAAGCAGCTGCGATCTCGCTGGCGCGGTCAGGACAGACGCGAGATCAGCAGCCCGGTCGGGGTTGCGTGATGTTCTTTCTGCTTCGGATGGCATTCTGGCTCGGGCTCGTGCTGGTGCTGCTGCCGCGCGAGAAGAGCCCGGACACCGACAAGCTGCCGCAGATCAATGCGCATGAGGCGGTGCAGGCCGCGACCGCGGCCGTCTCGGACATGAGCCAGTTCTGCAAGCGCCAGCCGCAGGCCTGCGAGGTCGGCGGCCAGGCGGCGACCGTGATCGGTCACCGCGCCCAGGAAGGTGCGCGCAAGATCTACCAGATCATCACCGACAAGCCCGAAACCGCAGAGAAGCCGACCGCCGCCGACAAGTTCATCGGCCCGGTGAAGCCCGCCAGTCTCAACAGGCGCGCCAACGATCAAACCGGCTCGATCGATCCGCCGGCGGTCGAGGAGGTTCCCGCAAGCGACGCTCCGGCCGACACGCTCTCCGCCGATGATCTCGCCGCCGAATGGCATCTGCCGACGACGCCCTGATTGCAGCGGAACCGAGTGTCGCTTTCGTCCTCCCGAACGCCTATATCAGGGTCTGGACGGGACCGAAGAGCACCATGACGATCGACGATATCCGCGACAATTTTGCCCTGCTGGACGATTGGGACGACCGCTACCGATACGTGATCGAGCTCGGCCGCACCCTGGCGCCGATGCCCGAGGACGAGCACTCCGCCGCCAACAAGGTGCAGGGCTGCGCGAGCCAGGTCTGGCTGTCGAAGCACGTCGATGGCAGCCGCGCCGTGCCGGTGCTGAACTATCTCGGCGACAGCGATGCCCACATCGTCCGCGGCCTGATCGCGATCCTGCTGACGCTCTATTCGGGACGGACGCCGCAGGAGATCATGACCATCGATGCGCCCGCCGTGTTCGAGGAACTCGGATTCCGCGAGCACCTCACGCCGCAGCGCTCCAATGGCCTGCGCTCGATGGTGGAGCGCATCCGCCGGGACGCTCGCGAAGCGCTCGCTGCGGCATCCTGATCGGTCCGGCTGCTACTTCTCACGCTCCGGGCGCTGCTGTCCCAGGCCCATTTTCTTGGCGAGCTGCGACCGGGTCACCGCGTAGTTGGGTGCCACCATCGGATAGTCCGCGGGCAGGTTCCATTTGTCGCGATACTGCTCCGGGGTCATGTTGTACTGCGTGCGCAGATGCCGCCGCAGCGACTTGAAGCGCTTGCCGTCTTCGAGACAGACCAGATAGTCCGGATGGATCGACTTCTTCACCGGGACGGCGGGCCGGGCCGGCTCGGGCGCCGGCTCGCTGCGCCCGGCCGCAACGCGCGTGAGCGCGGCATGCACCTGGCTGATGAGCGAGGGAATCTCCGCCGCCGGAGTCGGGTTGTTGCTGAGATAGGCCGAGACGATGTCGGCCGTCAGATCGATAAAGCTCTTGCCGGCCGCTTCGGTCATCGAAAACTCACCCCCGCTCCCGCGCGCCCACTTCGTTCGCAAGTATCACCCTGCCGAGCGGCCGCTTTGTCTTACGATTTTCCAAGCAATATGGGCAAATGACTGGCGAAATGACAAGAAGGTGAGGACTTCTTCTTGAGAAGACTCTCCTCACCCAAGTACTGTGTCCCGTATCCCGCCTTATTCGGCCCTGATCCGTGTCAGGTGCGGCCTTCCAGATGGGTCCGCAGCTCGTCGATGGAGGCGAACCGCATCATGCCCTCGGGCATCTGCGCTTCGATCGAGCCGTCCGAATAGAGCGAATACGCCATCCCATCGACGACGCCGGACTTCACGATGCTCACGGCGGGCGCGTCCATGTCCCGTGGTTCGGCAGCAGGGGCCGGCTCGGGCTCGACGAAGGCCGGCGCGGCACGCGCCAGTCGCCGGGGGAATGGCGGCCGCGGCGCGTCCGGTGTCCGCGCCCGCTCCGGCCGCGACCAGCTGTTCTCGAACGGCGAGCCGGGCTCGGCAGCCGCGGGCTCGTCGAGCGGCACGGCCGGCGGCTCGCTGAGAGGCGGCGACCGAAAATCCGTCGGCATCGGCTCGCCGGCGCGCTTTTCCGCGCGTTCCCGCTCGCGGCGCGAGGAGGATGTGAACAGCAGATTGCGCCGGGGCCGCTCGGCCGGCTCTGCCGACGGCTCGTCGGCCTCCTGCGCCGGCTCCGCCGCGCGCAAGGAAGCGGACAACGGCAACGACAAGGGCGACGACGGCAAAGGGGACGACGACAAAGGCGATGACAGGTCGGGCATCCGCGGCCGTGGCCGCGGCGAACCGCCCTCGCGCCAGACGTCCTCCGTCGGAGGCGCCGGGGGAGGCTCGAGCTCGGCCTTGTTGCCGGCGCCCGGCAGTTGGAGCGGCCTGACGTCCGCCTCCAATGCGGTGCGTTGCCGCAGCCGTTGGGAGATGATCTTCAGCTCACCGAGCACGGCTGCCAAGCCGAACAGGATGAGCCCGCTGCAGACACCGAGGGTTCCCGACAGGATCAGCGTGTTGCCCATGCTGAATTCCTTGACCGGAATACCCCAGGCGATCGCTCCAAGCCCGGCCAGCATGGCAAGGGCCCCAGCGGCCAACAAAGCACTCATCATTCGAACCCATCCCCTAATGCGCCGGTTCCGGACGAGGTCCCGACCGGTATCACACTAGTTAGCTGCGGTTGCCCGCGTCCCTTGAATCCCGGTTCTAGTCGAAATCCGCGACAATTTGCAGCAGAAGTTCGACCATACCGCTTACCCTCACGGCCAGAGCAGCCGGACGCGCCACGCTCATGCCACAATCGATCCCGGCAACCCACGGAACCAGCTAGGGTTCCTCCGGGTTTGTCCCGAGCCTCATGGTTCAGGACGCGTTCATGTCACTGTGCCAATATGGCGCCAAGCAGCCGAAATTCGGGCTCCTGCTGCACTGCGATGGAAGCGTGATGCTCATATTTCCAACACCTCGGAAACCGGGACGCGCTATACGCAAGCGGGGAAAACAGGCCTGAAGCGCGGAAGCGGGGTCGTTAGGGGACGCCGGGTCACTATCAGCCATGACATCGATAACCACTTCGGTCCTCGAGACGCCGACACGGCGGACACTCGAGCGGACTTGTGACGATCTTGCCATGTTCGTGCTCGCCGCCGTCGCGGTGGTGGCCGGACTGACGTTCCGCGATTATGGCCTCGGCTGGGACGACTACACCCATGCCGAATACGCCGATCTGTTGCTGCGCATGTACGGTTCCGGGTTCAGGGACCAGGCGGCGCTCTCGTTCGCCAACCTCTATATGTACGGCGGCGGCTTCGACATGGTTGCAGCCCTGCTGCACAAGATCCTGCCGCTGGAACTGTTCGAGACACGCCGGCTGGTCGGCGCGGTCGTCGGCCTGATCGGCCTCGCCGTGACCTGGCGCCTGGCGCGCCGAATCGGCGGCGCCGTGGCCGGTGTCGCAGCCCTGCTGCTCCTGGCGCTGTGCCCGATCTTCTACGGCCACATGTTCATGAACCCGAAGGATGCGCCCTTCGCGGTCGCCATGGTGGTGCTGCTGATGGGGCTCGTCCGGCTCGCCGACGAATATCCCTACCCGTCGCCGCGCACGATCCTGATCCTCGGCCTCGGGGCCGGGTTTGCAATCGGCTCGCGCATCCTGGGCGGCATGGCCGTCGTCTATGCGATGGTCGGCTTTATGCCGCTGTTCATGGAGGAATACCGCAAGCAAGGGCCCCGCGAGGCGATCCGCCGCTTTGCCCAAGTGCTCTACATGCTCATCCCGGGCCTGATCCTCGGCTACCTGATCATGGGCCTGATCTGGCCGTGGTCGATCATCGAACCGGCCAACCCGTTCCGGGCCCTGACCTATTTCTCGCACTTCTTCGAGAAGCCCTGGAAGGAGATGTTCGACGGTGCGCTGGTCTCGGTGCCGGACATGCCGTGGTCCTATCTGCCCACTTTGTTCGCGCTGCAGCTGCCGGAGCTGATGATCGCCCTCTTCGCGGCCGGCGCGGTGGCGTCACTGATGTCGCTGTCGCGGCCCGACATGCCGGCGCGACAGAAGAGCATCCTCCTGATGCTGACGCTGGCAGCCACGCTGCCGATCCTGATTGCGATCGTCAAACGCCCTGCGCTCTACAACGGCATCCGGCATTTCGTGTTCGTGATCCCGCCGATGGCGGTGCTCGGCGGCGTCGCGTTCTCCTGGCTGCTGTCGTGGCTCAATGCCGACGAACGCCGCAGCTGGCAGCCGGTCGCCATCGCCGCGTTCGGCTTCGGCCTGCTGCTGCCGCTGGCCGAGATGATCCGGCTGCACCCCTATCAATACACCCACTTCAACTACATCGCCGGCACCGTGCGCGAAGCCGATACGCGCTTCATGCTGGATTATTGGGGGCTGGCGCTGAAGCAGGCCTCGGACGGACTCAAGGAACAGCTCGACGAGCGCCAGGAGGTCCCGCCGATCGGACACAAATGGAAGGTCGCGGTCTGCGGTCCGCAGCGGCCGGCCCAGGTCGCGCTCGGCCCCGACTTCACGATCGGCTGGGACAGCCATGCCGCCGACTTCGCGATGACGCTCGGCGAGTTCTACTGCAAGGGACTGACCGCCCCGGTGATGGTCGAGATCAAGCGCGACGACGTCGTGTTCGCCCGCGTCTACGACATCCGCGGCCGCAGCATTTCCAGCCTGCTGTCGATCCCGGCGCCCTGAGGCGCCGACTCGGCCAAACGACATGACTGCTCCCCTGCCCCCGCGCCTTGTGGCGCGGCGGTGGGCCGCCTAGGCTCCGATCAACCCTCGGAAATCGGAGAGCGCCATGTCGCCAGCGGAAGCCCGCCTGAAGGAAGTGCCGTCGAACATGACGGAAGCGGAATGGTCGCAGCGGGTCAACCTCGCCGCCGCCTATCGCCTGGTGGCGATGTTCGGCTGGGACGATCTGGTCGACACCCATATCTCGGCCCGCGTGCCCGGCCCCGAGCACCATTTCCTGATCAACCCCTACGGCCTGCTGTTCGAGGAGATCACGGCTTCGAGCCTGATCAAGGTCGACCTGTACGGCAACCAGCTGTCCGAGAGCGAGTACAGCATCAATCCCGCCGGCTTCACCATCCATTCTGCGATCCACGAGGTGCGCGAGGATGCCGGCTGCGTCATCCATCTCCACACCATCGACGGCGTCGCCGTGTCGAGCTGCGCCGATGGCCTGCTGCCGCTGAACCAGATCGCGCAATACGTCACCCACGACCTCGCCTATCACGACTACGAAGGCGTAGCGCTGGACCATGACGAGCGGCCGCGGCTGCAGCACGACCTCGGTACCAAGAACCACATGCTGCTGCGCAATCACGGCACGCTGACCGTCGGACGCTCGGTCGCCTCCGCCTTCGAGCGCATGTATCACCTGGAGCGCGCCTGCTCGATCCAGGTCCGCACCCGCACGCTGGGACCCACCGCCTATCCGGTCCGCGACGAGGTCGTCGACAAGAACGCGAAGCTGTTCGACAACCAGGATCGCGTCGAGCTGCGCTCCAATCAGCTGGTCTGGCCGCCGCTCCTGCGCAAGCTCGATCGCGTCAACCCCGGCTACCGGAATTGATTTCTGCGGGTTGATCGGCTAATAAGAGCCATCACCCTCTACACGTGTTGGAATGAAACGCCGCCCAATTCCGGGCGGCGTTTTTTTGGTCGGATGCGGCGTCGCCCTTCAGCACCGCCCTGCGCGGGCCGAGCCTTGCTGTACGAAGCCTTGCTGTACGAAGCTTCGCCGTTCCGGCAGACCGTGCAGTTGCTGCAGCTCCTCCGCCAGCCGGCGCTCGACGAAGCGACGCTCATGGTCGGCGAGCCGGGTGGCGAGCAGCTTGCGATAGCGCCGCACATTGGCTTCGCGCGAAAAACGCAAACGGGCAGCCGTCCTCATTCGCGCGGCGACACCGGACGGAGCGTCCGACGCGGCGCCGTCAACGTCGACATCGATGCGGGGAACGACGCGCATGGCGGCCCCGCCCCGCGGCCGTGGTGGCTGATCCTCGCGGTCGAGCTGCCGCAGCGCGCCGAGCACGTCGGCCAGATGCAGTGGGCGGGCGATCCCGGGGACCTTGCGCAGGCCGGGCTGCGACTCGACCGCATACATGTCCGATGCCCAGGACGACAGGATCAGCCGCTTTTCGGCCAGCGACAGCCTGGTGTCATTCAGCAGGTCGGCCGGGGATTCGTAATGTGAAACCGGATGAAACCCGGCACCGCCCGCGGTGATCGAAACACTGCGTTCGCTCATGGCGTCTCTCCTACTCTCCTTTCACAAGAGACTGATGCTTCATGGGCGCAGGCGACAGCGCGCCCGCGCCGCTCGTGAGAAAAGGCCTTCAGGCGGCCTTCTGCGTCGCGATCTGCTCGAGCGGCGCCGTGCCGATCGCAATGCGGCGCGGCTTCATGGCCTCGGGGATCTCGCGCACCAGTTCGATCCGCAGCAGGCCGTTGTCGAACGAGGCCTTCGTCACCTGCACGTAGTCGGCCAGATTGAACTGCCGCTTGAAAGGCCGCGACGAGATGCCCTGGTACAGGTATTCACGGGCCTCCTTGTCGGCCTTGCGGCCTTCCACCGTGAGCACGTTGTGCTCGGCCGTGATCGCCAGTTCGTCCGGCGCGAAGCCGGCGAGCGCCAGCGAAATCTGGTAGCGGTCGTCGCCGATCCGCTCGATGTTGCAAGGGGGGTAGTTGTCCTCGACTGCGCGCTGCGTCTCGTCGAGCATGTCGAACAGCCGATCGAAGCCGACGGTCGAACGCCACAGCGGGGTGAAGTCGTAGGTCCTCATAGCCAAGTCCTCCAAAGAGCAAGATGGATACGAAGGAGCGCCGGCCGATGCAGGACTACTCGAGGACCAGACAACCGGTCAGCGCCCAGAGTTCAGCCGGGCCCGCGAGGCACCCGGCGCCGCCGAAGCGGCAGCAGACGACTTAGAAAAACCCTGGCTGGTTTCAAGCCCCTCCCGAGATTTTTTATGCCCGGTTTCCGCAGGGCGTCAGGCGGCCGCGGCGGACAGCCGTTGCAGCCGCATCGTCGCCTCGCGCAGCACGCTCACCAGCCGATCGCGCTCGCGCGGATCGATATCGCCGCGCGACAGCACGACCTGGCAATGCGCGACGACGCGTTGCTCACTCTCGATGAGAAACCGCGTCAGCCGCCTGGGGTCGGCAACCCCCATGACGGACGCCGGGTTGGGCGGCGGATGATTGTACTGCCAGGCAGGCATGATCGCCCCTGCAACGCGCGCTGCGCCCAGATCCGGGCGGCGCGAGAGCGCGGCCGCACCTCCCGTCGACCGTCGTTTCGTCGATAGCCCGGCCTCGCGAAATTGTGGCCAGTTCTGGACGGATTGCGGTCGTCGTCCCGATTGATAGCTGCGCGTTGTGGCCGATCCACGGCCGCAGCAGCGGCAGAAGCTGATTTTGTTAGCTACCGTCCTCCGTGTCGAGCCGCGATGAGCTTCCGCCTCATGACCCGTCGCGGTCCGATGCGACGTCCTGTAGCCCGCATCCCGTCAGGCCCTCAGGGGGGCGAGCAACGACCCAGGAAAGCCGAACTTTTCGTTCAAGAGGATGCCGAAAATTCTTGGCGCTCGCCGGCAACGGCCGCCGGGGCAGATCTCGACATGCCCTGGAGCCTTTCCCCAGCAGCGCCAAAAATCCTCATCACACGCGTTGGTGGACCATGATGCAGCTGCTGCCCTCTCTCCGGCCCATCCTGCTGGGGCCGGCCTTCCTGTTTTGCCTGGCGATCGGCCCGACCCTGGCCCAGATTCCCGACCTCAAGCTCGGCCGCGTCCCGACACTCGCGCCACTGGTCAAGGAGGTCACCCCGGCGGTCGTCAACATCTCGGTCGAGGGCAAGATCCGACAGGACAATCCGCTCTACCAGAACCCGCGATCCCGCGACTTCGCCGACGTCCCCAAGCAGGTCGAAAGGCAGGTCAGCGCCACCGGCTCGGGCGTGATCGTCGATGCCCAGCGCGGCTATGTCATGACGGCCAACCACGTCGTCGAACATGCCGACGTGGCGCAGATCAGGACCAAGGACGGCCGCAAATTCGCCGCGCGCCTCGTCGGGCGTGATCCCGCAACCGACATCGCGCTGCTGCAGATCGACGATCCGACCGATCTCAGGGCCATCGCGCTCGGCAACAGCGACGCGCTCGAAGTCGGCGACTTCGTGATCGCAGTCGGCAATCCGTTCGGCCTCGGCCAGACCGTCACCTCGGGCCTCGTCAGCGCGCTCGGACGTACGGGACTCGGCAAACAGGGCTATGAGGATTTCATCCAGACCGACGCCGCCATCAACCCCGGCAATTCCGGCGGCGCGCTGATCAGTCTGCGCGGCGAGCTGATCGGCATCAACACCGCGATCATCTCGCCTGGCGGCGGTAATGTCGGCATCGGCTTTGCCGTGCCGATCAACATGGCGCGCCGTGTCATGGAGCAGCTGGTGCAGAGCGGGCGCGTGGACCGCGGCCGCATCGGCGTCACCCTGCTCGACCTGGACTCACCGAGCGACGGCCGCGTTCAAGGCGCGCGCGTTGCGGACGTCAGCGCCGGCTCGCCCGCCGAGCGCGCCGGCCTGCGCAAGGGCGACATCATCGTGAAGGCAAATGACATGCCCGTGCGCAGCGCCACCCAGGTCCGCAACCTCATCGGCCTGACGCCGGTCGGCCAGCGCGTTCGTCTGGTGTTCGAGCGCGACCGCGCGCTCGGCAATGCGACCGTGGAGGTCGCGCCGGTGGCGGAGGAGCGCGCGCGTGTGCGTAGCTCGGGCTGAGACCGGCACATTCAACCTTCAGTCCGTGACGGACGGTGCACTCGACGTGTAGTAAATTTTTACCGCGCATCAAGCATGCAGCGAGACGCGGATACCTCCCTAAAGGCCTGTTAAGTGCCCTGCCGCTTATTGCAACCCCGCGGAGGTATTGAAATGCGGGGTGATGGTCTGGCTTTCAGTTTGCCACGCTGGCGCGTCGTGCGCTGGCTGGCAGACCCGGGATATCCGGTGTCGCACGACGTTCGTCTTGCGTTGATCGGCGAGCTCTATGGCTGCTGGTCGGTTTTTGCGGGGGGCGCCATCAACACCATCGCGGTCGCTGCAGCGCTCGCGCTCCGCACGCCGACCGCTCCCTTCATCGGATGGTTCATCCTGGAAGTCGTGATCTGCCTGTCACGGCTGATGGTGATGATGACGGCCTATCGGCGGGCGCGTGAGCAGCGCTCGACTCCTACCGATCTGCATATCGTGCTTGCGGTCGCGTGGAGCGCCAGCGTCGGCCTTGGCGTCGGCGTCAGCCTGGCGTCCGCCGACTGGGTCGCAGCTTCGCTCGCCTGCATTTCCGCGGCAGCCATGGTCGGCGGCATCTGCTTCCGCAATTTCAGTGCGCCGCGCGTCGCCGGCACGATGATCCTGTGCAGCATCGGCCCGGTGCTCCCCGGCGTCGCCATCTCGCACGAGCCGCTGCTGTTTGCGATGTATCTGCAGATGCCGGTGTACTTCCTGGCGATGACCGGCGCAGCCTTCCGCCTCAACAAGATGCTGGTGGCGGTCATGCATGCCAAACGTGAAAGCGACGAGCGGGCGCGGCTCGATCCGCTCACGGGCCTGAACAACCGCACCGGCCTGATCGACGCGCTGCAGAGCCGCCTCGCGAGCACGACCGGCGGACAGCGGAACTTCGCCGTCCTCTATCTCGATCTCGACGGCTTCAAGCCCGTCAACGACACGTTCGGCCATGCCGCAGGCGACGAGCTGCTGAAGATCGTCGCCGCGACGCTGCGCGAAATCGTCTCTCCGGCCGACGTCATCGCCCGCATCGGCGGCGACGAGTTCGTCGTGCTTGCCGATGATCCGGCGATCGATCACGCCTTGGCGCTCGGCGAGCGCATCATCGAGGTGATGACGGCGCCGATGACGCTGCCGGGCGGCGCCCGAATCAACATCGGCGTGAGCGTCGGCATCGCCACGTCGCCCGATCACGGCGCAGATCCCGAATCCTTGTTGTTTGCTGCGGATGCCGCGCTTTACGAAGCCAAGTCGAACGGCAAGTCGTGCTGGCGGCTGGCCTCCGCCGAGGCCAATCTCGCAGCCTTGCGCAAGATCGCGGGCAACGACCCGACAGCAAAGTCAGTCGCCAGCGCAGCTTGAGATCGGCCTCGTGCAACGACCGACGCAGTCGTAGCCCGGCTGAGCGGACGCCGCGCGCCCGCAGGGCGTGAGGCGGAAGCGACATCCGGGTTCATGGCGACCGCGCGTGAGACCCCGGATGTCGCTGTCGCCGACGCGCTTGCGCCCGCCGGCTGGCGCTCATCCGTGCTACGGACGACTGCCTGAGCCAAGTACGACTCTCTCCCCCGTCATTCCAGGGCATTCGCGCGCAAATGGCGAAGCCATTTTAGAGCAGCGCGAGCTACGATGCGCAATTGCGCATCGTAGCTCGCGCTTCGCGCGCCCCGGAATGACGAAGGGTGTTCAGGCTACCGCGGCATCTCCGCAAGCGCCGCGAGGATGCGGGCCCAGGAGCGGATGCCCTTGTGGTAGCTCTTGAGGTCGTACTTCTCGTTCGGCGAATGGATGTTGTCGTCGTCGAGACCGAAGCCGACCAAGAGCGAGTCGAGACCGAGCGTCTTCTTGAAGTCGGTGACGATCGGGATCGAGGCGCCCGAGCCCATCAGGATGGTTTCCTTGCCCCACTCCTCGGTCAGCGCCTGCTTGGCGGCGGCGAGCGGCTTCATGGTCCAATCGAGCGCGATCGCAGCTCCCGCTGAATGATCGCCGAACTCGACCGAGCAGTCGGCGGGAATTCGCGCCGACACATAGTCGCGGAACGCCTTGCGGATCTTCAGCGGGTCCTGGCCCTCGACCAGGCGGAACGAGACCTTCGCATGGGCCAGCGACGGGATCACCGTCTTCGAGCCCTCGCCGATATAGCCGCCCCAGATGCCGTTGATGTCGCAGGTCGGCCGCGACGAGATCTGCTCGATCAGCAGGCGGTCCTTCTCTCCGGCGGGGATCGACAGCCCGATCGGCTTGAGGAAGCTCTCGGGCGTAAGGTTCAGCTTCTTCCACTGCTCCAGAACCTCGGGCGGCACGTCCTTCACGCCGTCGTAGAAGCCGGGGATGGTGATGCGGCCATCGGCATCGAACAGGCCACCGAGAACCTCGGTCAGCACTCGGATCGGATTGCGCGCGCCGCCGCCGAACACGCCCGAATGCAGGTCGCGATTGGCGGCCTTGATCTTCACTTCTTCGTAAAGGAGCCCACGCAGCGAGGTCGTGATCGCCGGCGTGTTCGGGTCCCACATGCCGGTGTCGCAGACCAGGGCGAAGTCGGCCTTGAACTCGTCCTTGTTCTCCTCGAGGAACGGCACGAAGTTCTTCGAGCCGACCTCCTCCTCGCCTTCGATCAGCACGGTGACGTCGAGCGGCAGCGACCCCGTCACCTTCTTCCAGGCCCGGCAGGCCTCGACGAAGGTCATCAGCTGGCCCTTGTCGTCCTCGGCACCGCGCGCGACGATGATCTTGCGGCCATCGGCATGGTCGGCGACCACGGGCTCGAACGGCGGACGATGCCAGAGCTCGAGCGGATCGACCGGCTGCACGTCATAATGGCCGTAGAACAGCACATGCGGCTTGGCTGCGCCGTGGCCGTTGCTCTTGCCGACGATGGCCGGATGGCCCGCCGTCGGGCGCACCTCGGTGGCGAAACCGACCGTCGTGAGATCCTTGGCGAGGTGGTCGGCCGCAGCCTTGCAGTCTGCCGCGAATGCCGGATCGGCCGAGATCGACTTGATGCGGATCAGCGCAAACAGCCGCTCCAGGCTGTTGTCGAAATCGGCATCGATGTGATCGAGAACGGATTGAAGCTGCGCATTGGCCATGGCCACGGGATCCTTCGCAATTTGACGTCTATTGGCTCGCTTGTAGCTCCGTTGCGCGGTCCGGGCCAGCCTCCTGCGGCGCGAGCGGATGCCGCATGTGCCAGGCCAGCGCGCCGGCGATCAAGAACGTCGCAGCGAGATTGTTGCCCCAGGCCTGGAAGTCCCTCGGGAACAGCGGCAGCGCCAGCAACATCAGGATGCCCGCTCCCCCGAGCGAGAGCCATGTCGCCATTCTCACCGCCGGCCGCGGGTCGAACGCCGCCCGGTGCATCAGCACGGTGATCGGAAAGAACAACCATATGAAGTAGTATTCCCGCGCCAGCGGCGAGGCGACCGTCATGAGACAGAACAGGAGGCCAAGTTCCTCGGCGTCAGAGCGCGCGGTTCGCCGCTTCTCGGCGGGGATGACGAGCACGAAGGCAAGGCCGAGCACCGCACAGACCACGAGCACGACGAGGTTGGCGGCCGAGAAGGAGATGTCGACCACGTTCATCGTGCGGACTGGACGGGACGGATCGTCCTGATTGTAGTTGACCGGACGCGTCAGCCGGTGGGTCATCGCGATGATCGATTGGTTGACCCAGGACCAGTTCTGCTCGTCGCGCTGGCCAAAACCTTTCTCGGAGCTCGCGCCGACCATCGCCTGGTACCAGGTCTTCAGTTCCGCAGCGTTGTGCTGCAGACCGCGCACCGGTGCGGGCACCACGAACAGGAGCACCAGCGTAAACGCGATCATGCTGGCGGCCGCCGCCCATTGCCGCCGCCAGACGAGATACGGCAATACCGCGACCGGAAACACCTTGATGGCCGTCGCGAGCGCAAACATGCTGCCGGCGAACCAGGGGCGCGCCTGCTGCATGAGCCAGAATCCATACAGCATCAGCGCCAGCAACATCAGGTTTGGCTGTCCGAGATCGAACATGTCGAACACGAAACTGATGGTGACGAAGGCCGGCAGGAAATACAGCCACGGAGCGGGCACCCGGCCCGATCCGGTCATCGTGTGCGAGAACTGCCCTGTCATCCACCATGCGATGACGTTCAGCAGCGACAGGCAGGCGTACAGTGCGACCTTGCCGAACCACGCCGGGACGGCGAGCAGCACGGCGGGCAGCGGCGGATAGAGAAAGTCAAAATAGTCGCCCAGATTCTTCGGATAGAGGTCGTTGCCCTGCAGCACCTGCTGTCCGGCCCAATACCACAGCGGGTAGTCCTTCGTCTTGCCGCTGCCCAAGAGCTCCGGGACCAGCACGTCAGCCGCGAGCAGAATGCTGCAGAGAAGGAACAGGATGTCGACCGGCACGAGCAGTGACGGCCATTTCAATACACGCGACTTGTGAGGCATCAGGACATCACGCCGGCGGCGAACGAAGCAACGCTCATCGCCGCAGCAATCCCCCGAGCGCGCCGCGGACCAAGGTGCGGCCGATCGAGCTGCCCAGCGAGCCACCGACCTGCTTGCCGAGATCGGCGGCAATCCCGCCCACGACCTTGTCGGTCACGGAGCGCGCGACGTTGCGCGCGATCACCTGCGTGGTCGACAACTGGCCGCGCTTGACGTTGGTGCCGAAGATCGTCGCGGCAATGTCGCCGAGCTTGCCGAGCACGCCGCCGGACGAGGCTTCCGCCGTGGCCGCGGTTCCGGCAATCCTGTTCTGCAACACCTCATAGGCGGACTCGGCGTCGATCTCGGTGTCGTATTTGCCCTTGACCGGGCTTGCGTCCATGATCGCCTTGCGTTCTTCCGGCGTGATCGGCCCGATCCGAGCGGACGGCGGCCGGATCAGGACACGCTCGACCATCGCAGGCGTGCCGTTGCCCTCCAGGAACGACACCAGCGCCTCGCCCTTGCCGAGCTCCATGATCACCTTGCCGGTGTCGAGCTTCGGATTGGGGCGGAACGTCTCGGCGGCCGCGGCCACCGCCTTCTGATCACGCGGCGTGAAGGCTCGCAGCGCATGCTGCACCCGGTTGCCCAATTGCCCGAGCACGCGATCGGGGACGTCGAGCGGGTTCTGCGTGACGAAATAGACGCCCACGCCTTTGGACCGGATCAGGCGCACCACCTGTTCGATCTTGTCCATCAGCGCCTTCGGCGCGTCGTTGAACAACAGATGCGCCTCGTCGAAGAAGAACACGAGCTTGGGCTTGGCGAGATCGCCGACCTCGGGCAATTCCTCGAACAGCTCCGACAGCATCCACAGCAGGAACGTCGCGTAGAGCCGTGGATTCTGCAGCAGCTTGTCGGCGACGAGGATGTTGATCATGCCGCGGCCGTCGCGGTCGGTCTTCATGAAGTCCTTCAGCGCCAGCGCCGGCTCGCCGAAGAACTTCGTGCCGCCCTGGTTCTCGAGCACGAGCAGCTGACGCTGGATCGTGCCGACGGTGGCGCGGGTGACGTTGCCGAACGACTGCGCCGCCTTGCGGATCGGCGCCAGCGGATCGGCTGCCGCGTCCGCGCCCTTCTTGCCTGCCTCCGGAATGATGGCATCGAGCAGCGCGCGCAGATCCTTCATGTCGATCAGAGCGAGGCCGTTCTCGTCGGCGACGCGGAATGCGACGTTCAGCACGCCTTCCTGGACGTCGTTCAGATCGAGCATTCGCGCGAGCAGCAGCGGGCCCATCTCGGTGACCGTCGCACGCACGGGATGTCCCTGCTCGCCGAACACATCCCAAAATACCGTCGCGAATTCATCGGCCTGATAGGTCAGGCCGAGGTCACTCGCGCGCTTGAGGATGAAATCCTTTGCTTCTCCCGGCCGTGAGATTCCGGAGAGATCGCCCTTGATGTCGGCGGCAAAGACCGGAACACCGGCGCGTGCAAAACCTTCGGCCATCACCTGCAGCGAAACGGTCTTGCCGGTGCCCGTGGCGCCGGTGACGAGTCCATGGCGATTGGCAAACGCGAGCGTCAACCAGGCCGGCTGCTCGCCAGCACCCACGAGAATCTTGTCCTCAGTATCGGCCAGTGACTTTCCGGATGGTGCCATGATGGTGCGTCTTTCGAGATTGATCGTTTCGCATCGCACGTGGTGCGTAGCATCGCGTGCGGTAACATAGTTTAGTTTCGTAGCTTGGAACCAGAGGCCGGGTGTCTCACTTCTTCGACAGCCGCTTCCAATACCACGTGAACCGGGACAACGCGTATCTTCGTCGGTAGATTCAACATCGGGTCTTGCATCGCTGCAACAGTTCAAGATCGATCGCGAATCGATTCGCGGACCGGACCTGCTCGTCGCTTGTAATTCACGGATCGTCCGATCAAGATGAACTCAGCGAGGACGTCCGGTCTTGGGGGACCGGATGAAGACGGGGTTCACATGAACGAGCCGATTGAGCCGCTGGCTAGAATGGCCGGCATCGATGGAGCCGTGCCTAAAAGGTCCATCGAACAGCCGACCTGCGTTTTGCTTGACGTCCTTCGCAGCAATCGATCGCACCAACAGCCGCTGCGACTGTTCACGCGTGAACTTTCCGAGCTCGGCCGCGACATAATCGCAACGGCCCCGATGGCGGCACGCCCATCCAGCCCGAGCCACTCCGCCTGAAGCACCTTTTGCGCGCCTGAGTATCATGACATATTCGATCACCGAATTCGAAGGCATGACGTCCTTCTATGCCTCGAAGCTGAAAGCTTTGGGCATCCGGACCACCGATGCATTTCTCGAAGCGGCCCGCACCGTGAAGGGACGCAAGGCGCTCGCCGCCAAGACCGGGATCAGCGAGCAGCAGCTGCTCGATTGGGCAAACGTCGCCGATTACATGCGCATTCCCGGCATGGGCAAGGCCAAGGTTTGCCTGGTCCGCGCCGCCGGCGTTCCGACCGTCCGCGAGCTGGCGCATCGCAACCCCGCCCGCCTGGCGCAGAACATCAAGGAAGTGAACACGCGGCGGCGGCTGGTTCGCATCCTGCCGTCGGAGAAGTCGGTCGGGCAGCTGATCGAAAAGGCGCGCCGGCTGGAGCCGAAGATCAGCTACTGACCAGGCCCCAGATTGGCCCGCTTGTGCAGCGCCACACCTTGACTTGACCGTGGCAACCGCGCAAAGCGGCGCGCATGAGCGCCCTTTCGCCGCACGCCGCCTCGGACCTCGCGTCGAGCCACCCGCTGCTGCGGCCGTGGCTGGCGCGTCCCTACCCCGCGGTGATGGGCATCCTCAACGTCACGCCGGATTCGTTCTCCGATGGCGGCCGTTTCAATGCGCCGGACCGCGCCATCGAACAGGCGAGGGGCATGATCGCAGCCGGCGCCGACATCATCGACATCGGCGCCGAATCGACCCGGCCCTACACGGGCGCGGAGCCGGTGACGGCCGAGGAGGAGCTCGCGCGCCTGAAGCCCGTCCTGCCCGCGATCGTCGCACTCGGTGTGCCCGTGTCGATCGACAGCATGAAATCCCGAGTTGCCGACTTCGCGCTGGAACAGGGCGCGGCGATCGCAAACGACGTCTGGGGCCTGCAGCGCGACCCCGCGATGGCCGAAATCGTCGCCGCGCATGGCGCGCCGATCGTCGTCATGCACAACCGTGCGGATGTGGATCCTGGGATCGACATCATCGCCGACATGCTCGGCTTCTTCGCGCGCTCGCTCGACATCGCCGCCAAGGCCGGCATTCCCGCTGGGAATATCGTGCTCGATCCCGGCATCGGCTTCGGCAAGACGGCGGAGCAGAGCATGATCGCGCTGGCGCGCCTGGGTGAGTTTGCGCGCTTCGGGCTGCCGCTGCTGGTCGGCGCCTCGCGCAAGCGCTTCATCAATTCGGTGGTGACGTCGGAACCGCAGCAACGGCTCGGCGGATCGATCGCGGCGCATCTCATCGCGGCTCAGCGCGGCGCTGCGATCATCCGGGCGCACGACGTCGCCGAGACGGTTCAGGCCGTGCGCGTGGCAGCAAGCATCGAGGCACTGGGATGACCGATACGATCTTCATCAAGGGCGTCCTGATCCATGCGCGTCACGGCGTGCTGGAGCATGAGAGCGAGGTCGGGCAGCGCTTTGTGATCGATCTCGAGCTCTACACGGACCTGTCGGACTCCTCGCGCAGCGACCGCCTCGCCGACACGGTGTCCTACTCCAACGTGGTGGAGACCGCGACCGCGGCCTTCAAGGACACCAACTACCGCCTGCTCGAACGTGCCGCCGGCGCCGTGGCCGATGCCATCCTGTCGACCTTCGCGCGTATTCGCGCCGTGAAGGTCACGGTGCACAAGCCGCATGCGCCGATCGCCGCCATCTTCGAGGATGTCGGCGTGGTGTTGACGCGCTCGCGCCATCCGTGACCGCGATGGCCAGCGCGCTGATTGCTCTCGGTGGCAATGTCGGCGACGTCCGAGCGACCTTTCGGCTGGCCATTGCAGAGATCTGCCGGCGCGCGCAGGCCACGCTGGCCGCGCGCTCCTCCGACTACGCCACCCCGCCCTGGGGCGAAGAGCAGCAGCCGCCATTCGTCAACGCGTGCATCGCGATTGACACCGCGATCGCGCCGCGTGCACTGCTCGCCATTCTGCACGATGTCGAGCGCATGTTCGGTCGCAATCGTGCGCAGGAGACGCGATGGGGTCCGCGCACCCTCGACCTCGATTTGATCGCCTATGACGACGTAACCCTCGACACGCCTGATCTCACGCTGCCGCATCCGCGGCTGTTCGAGCGTGGCTTCGTGCTGGTACCGCTGGCGGAGATCGTGCCCGAGCGCCGGATTGCCGGGCGCCGCGTCGACGAGGCGGTGACACGCGTTTCGCGCGACGGAATCCGGCCGCTGCCCTCCGCCGAATAGCCGAGAGGCACGGCGAAACAACCGTTTGGCTTGGCGGTCGCGACGTGGCATTTTGCGCCACAACAATCGCGATAACAGACGCCCGGGAGACGCGAGCCGACATGACGACCGAGACCGACAATCTGCGATTTGCCGCCGATTTTGCTCCGGCCAGCGAGGCGGACTGGCGCAAGCTGGTCGATGGCGTGTTGAAGGGCGCGGCGTTCGAGAGACTGGTCGGCAAGACCTATGACGGGCTCGAGATCCAGCCGATCTATCCGCGCGCCAAGGATGCCGCGCCGGTCGCCGGCCGCGCACCGGCAGCGGCTTGGCAGGTGATGCAGCGCGTCGATCATCCCGATCCGGCCAAGGCCAACACGCAGGCGCTGCTCGATCTCGAGAATGGCGCGACCGGCCTGACGCTGGTATTCGCCGGATCGAATGCGGCGCACGGATTTGGCCTTGCAGCTGACAAGGACGCGCTGGCGCGCGCGCTCGACGGCGTGCATCTCGACGCTGCGATTGCGATCGAATTGCAGCTCGGTGAGTCCTCCGTGGCGGCCGCTTCGCTGCTCGCCGACGACGTCCGGCAGCGCGGCTTCAAGCCATCAGCCTGCGACATTCGTTTCGGCCTCGATCCGATCGGGGACGCCGCCAGCCGCGGCGCGAGCGCGCATGACGCCTCGACGCTCGGTGGCAACTCGGGCGCGCTGGTGAAGCAACTGCACGGTGCCGGCTTCAAAGGCCCGTTCCTGGCCGCTGACGGTCGCGTCGTGCACGATTCCGGCGGGTCGGAAGCGCAGGAGCTCGCCTTCGTGCTCGCCTCCGCCGTCGCCTATCTGCGTGCGCTCGAAGCGAGCAGCATCGCGCTGGACACCGCGCGCGAGCTGATCTATGCGCGGCTCGCCGCCGACACCGATCAGTTCCTGAGTTTGGCGAAATTCCGCAGCCTTCGCCGACTGTGGGCGCGCGTCGAAGAGGCCTGCGGCCTGGCGCCAAAGCCGCTCTTCATCTCCGGCGAGACGGCGTGGCGCATGCTCACCCGGCGCGATCCCTATGTGAACATGCTGCGCGCCACCATCGCGACGTTTGCGGCCGGGCTCGGCGGCGCCAACGCCGTCACCGTGCTGCCGCACACGGCTGCGCTCGGCCTGCCCGATACGTTCGCGCGACGTGTAGCCCGCAACACGCAGTTGGTGCTGCTCGAAGAGAGCAATCTCGCGCGCGTGGCCGATCCCGCGGCGGGTGCCGGCGGCCTCGAGGCGCTGACGAGCGCGCTGTGCACCAGCGCCTGGGCGCTGTTCCAGGAGATCGAGAAAGCCGGTGGCATCGTGGCCGCGCTGCAGGCCGGACTGATCCAGTCCAAGGTCGCAGCCGTCAGACAGGCGCGCGACGCCAACATCGCCAGGCGGCGCGACGTGCTGACCGGGGCCAGCGAGTTTCCCAATCTTGGCGAGGCCGAGGTCGCGGTGGAAGCGGTCGCGCCGCTCGCGGCACCGGCGATCGCGAACGCCGCGCTCACCTTCGCGCCTCTCGCGCCCATCCGCCTCGCGGACGGCTTCGAGCAGTTGCGTGACCGCTCAGACGGCCTGCTGAAGCGCAAGGGCCAGCGCCCCTCCGTCTTCCTCGCCAATCTCGGCACCGCCGCCGACTTCACCGCCCGCGCCACCTTCGCCCGCAGCTTTTTCGAGGCCGGCGGCATCGCAGCCGTCGAGGGCCAAGTGGATGGCCAAGGCGCCTCCGATCCGGCCGCGCTGGCGCAGGCCTTCGCTGCCTCCGGGGCCGCCATCGTCTGCCTCTGCTCCTCCGACAAGGTCTACGCCGAGGCCGCGGTTCCGGCGGCCAGGGCCCTTCAGGCGGCCGGCGCGCGACATATCTATCTGGCAGGCCGCGGCGGCGAGCACGAAGCCGCGCTGCGCGACGCCGGCGTCGGCAGCTTCGTGTTTGCCGGCGGCGACGCATTGAAGACGCTCGCGGACGCCTACGCGCATCTGGAGTCAGCATGACCGACGAAAGCAAACCCGTCCTCACCGGCGGCTGCCAATGCGGCGCGATCCGCTACGCGCTGATGGCGGCGCCGAGCAAGGTGAGCATCTGCCATTGCCGGATGTGCCAGAAGGCATCCGGCGCGCCATTCGCATCGTTCGCGGAGATCGATCGCGAGAGTTTCGCCTGGACGCGCGGCCAGCCGGGAACGTTTCGCTCCTCCTCGATCGCCGATCGCTACTTCTGTGCCGCCTGCGGCACACCGCTCGGCTTCGGCCGCATCGACGGGCCGCGGATCGAGATCATGACCGGCACCTTCGATCGGCCGGACCTGATGGCGCCGACGCGGCAATATGGCTCGGAATCCCGGCTCGGCTGGGTGGTCGCGATCGCCAATTTGCCGAGCCAGACCACGCAGCAGAACTACGGACCGGACAAGATGGCGACCATATCGAGCCATCAGCATCCGGATCATGATTGAGAGATGAGGACACGAGGCAATGGGCCGCATTCCTGATTTCAGCGCCATCGCGTTCGAGCCGACTGCAGCGCCCGCTCCCGCAGGCCATGCCGAGCCATGGCTGACGCCCGAGGGCATCCCCGTGAAGCCCGCCTATGGCGAGGCCGATCTCGCCGGCATCGATTTCCTCGACACCTGGCCGGGCATCGCGCCGTATCTGCGCGGCCCCTACCCGACGATGTATGTCAACCAGCCCTGGACGGTCCGGCAATATGCCGGCTTCTCCACGGCGGAGGATTCCAACGCGTTCTATCGCCGCAACCTCGCCGCCGGCCAGAAGGGCCTTTCGGTCGCGTTCGATCTCGCCACCCATCGCGGCTATGATTCCGATCATCCGCGCGTCGGCGGCGATGTCGGCATGGCCGGCGTCGCGATCGATTCCATCTACGACATGCGCACGCTGTTCGCCGGCATCCCGCTCGACCAGATGAGCGTGTCGATGACCATGAACGGCGCGGTACTGCCGATCCTCGCGCTGTTCGTCGTCGCCGCCGAAGAGCAGGGCGTGCCGCCGGAAAAGCTGTCGGGCACCATTCAGAACGACATTCTGAAAGAGTTCATGGTGCGCAACACCTACATCTATCCGCCGTCGCCCTCGATGCGGATCATCTCCGACATCTTCGCCTTCACCTCGCAGAAGATGCCGAAATTCAACTCGATCTCGATTTCCGGCTATCACATGCAGGAGGCCGGCGCGACGCAGGATCTCGAGCTCGCCTACACGCTCGCCGACGGCGTCGAATATCTGCGCGCCGGCATCGCGGCCGGCCTGGACGTGGATCGCTTCGCCCCGCGGCTGTCGTTCTTCTGGGCGATCGGCATGAACTTCTTCATGGAGGTCGCCAAGCTCCGAGCCGCACGGCTGTTGTGGGCCAAGCTGCTGAAGCCGTTCAATCCGAAGGACGCGCGCTCGCTGTCGCTGCGCACCCACAGCCAGACCTCGGGCTGGTCGCTGACCGCGCAGGACGTCTACAACAACGTCGTGCGCACCGCGGTCGAGGCGATGGCGGCGACGCAAGGGCATACACAGTCGCTGCACACCAACGCGCTCGACGAAGCCCTGGCGCTGCCGACCGACTTCTCCGCCCGCATCGCCCGCAACACCCAGCTGTTCCTGCAGCAGGAAAGCGGCACCACCCGCATCATCGATCCCTGGGGCGGCTCATACTACGTCGAGCGGCTCACCCGCGATCTCGCCGCCAAGGCCTGGGGCCACATCCAGGAGGTCGAGGAGCTCGGCGGCATGGCCAAGGCGATCGAGGCCGGCGTGCCGAAGCTGCGCATCGAGGAGGCTTCGGCCAAGACCCAGGCGCGCATCGACACCGGCCGCCAGTCGGTGATCGGCGTCAACAAGTTCAAGCCCACGGACGAGCCGCCGCTCGACGTGCTCAAGGTCGACAATTCCACCGTGCGCCGGCTGCAGATCGACAAGCTCTCTCGGCTGAAATCCGAGCGCAAGCAGGCGGACGTCGATGCGGCGCTGTCAGCGCTGACGCGCTCGGCCGGCGAAGGCAATGGCAACCTGCTGGCGCTCGCCATCGAGGCCGGCCGCGCCAAGGCGACCGTTGGCGAAATCTCCGACGCGCTGGAAAAAGTGTTCGGCCGCCACCGCGCCGAGATCAAGTCCATCACCGGCGTCTACAAGCGGGAGGTCGCCGCCATGTCCGGCAAAGCCGAGAAGCTGCAGGCACTGATCGAGGCGTTCGAAGAGGCGGAAGGGCGACGGCCACGCATCCTGGTCGCCAAGATCGGCCAGGACGGCCACGACCGCGGCCAGAAGGTGATTGCGTCAGCCTTCGCCGATCTCGGCTTCGACGTCGACATCGGGCCGTTGTTCGCGACCGCCGACGAGGCGGCGCGCCAGGCGGTCGAGAACGACGTGCACATTCTCGGCGTGTCGTCGCTCGCAGCCGCGCATCTCACCGCCGTGCCGGAGCTGAAGGCCGCGCTGAAGAAACAGGGCCGCGAGGACATCATGATCATCATCGGCGGCGTGGTGCCGCCGCAGGATTACGACGCCCTCTACAAGGCCGGTGCCGAGGCGATCTTCCCGCCGGGCACCGTGATCGCCGATGCGGCCGAGGAGCTGATCCGCAAGCTCAACACGCGGCTCGGCCACAGTCAGGCGGCGGAGTAGGTTTCAGATTTCACATGTCGCTTGCCTGCGCGCGGTCCGTCGATCGCGCGCGGATCACGCTTGCCGCCATGAACCTGCGGACTGGCCGGCGATACGCAAAGAGAGTTCTTCAAGGTTTTCATCGATGACCCGACTGCACCTGTTCGCCGCCCCCCTGTTCAGCCTGCTGTGGCTGTCGCCCGCTTTCGCGGCCGAGCCCAAGCCGGACGCGACCATCACCACCAAGGCGATCGAGGCCAACGTCACGCTCGATGCGCAGATCAAGGCGGACGCGCCGCTGGCCGCGTATTGCCTCGCCGACGGCAGGAAGTGGATCGACAAGAATGCCGGCGATGCCGCCAAGGAGCGCAAGGAGGATCCGCAAGCCTTCAGCGACGGCAAATGGTCGTTCGAGCGCAAATATTCGCTGCGCTCTGATGTCGCCGACCGCTATGTCAGCATCGTCAGGGACGACTACATGGACACGCGCGGCGCGCATCCCAACAGCGACGTCAACACCATCCTCTGGGACAAGGCCGAGGCCAAGCCGATCAGCATCCGTCCGTTCTTCACCGAGACCGCCGACAACGGCCCCACGATGAAGGCGATGCTGAATGCGGTCATCACGTCGCTGAAGGCCGAGAAGAAGAAGCGCGGTGCCACCGAAACGGCCTCCGCCGAATGGTTCAAGGGGCTGGAGCCGAAGCTCTTGAAGATCGGCGCGGTGACGCTCGCGCCTTCTACAGCAGCCGGAAAAAGCTCCGGCCTGACCTTCCACTACCCGCCCTACGCCGTCGGCCCCTACGCCGAAGGCCAGTACGTCGCCTTCGTGCCGTGGGAGACGCTGAGGCCATATCTGAGCCCTGAGGGCCAAGCGATTTTCGGCGGCAGCCGGCCGAGGCAGGACGCGGAAGAGCAGTGAAGCCGGCGGGCAGCCGTGCAGCCGTTGGCCGGATATGCTAGATTGTTCTCATGAACGACGTCGCTGACATTCCCCTCATGACGATCATCGGCCGGCTGCAGGCTCTTGCACCGGCCCTGCGGAGCGCTGGCATCACGCGGCTGTCGCTGTTCGGTTCGCGCGCGCGCGGCGATGCTCGTCCTGACAGCGACCTCGACGTGCTCGTGGAAACCACGGCCCCCGGCCTCCTTCCCGCATTCGATCACTTCAAGGTTCAACACCTCATCGAGGACGACATCGGACTGCGCGTCCAGATCACGCAGCGGGCGCTGTTGAAGCGGCGGATCGCCGACCGAATTGCGGATGACCTGATCGAGGTGTTTTGAGGTGCCTCCGACCGTCGAAGACCGGCTGCGGGACATTGCCGAAGCCATTACAGAAATCGAACAGCTTGTCGCCGGCGCCGATCTCGCGGCCTTCAGCTCAGACCGTCTGTTGCGCCTTGCGACCGAGCGTCTGCTTGAGATCATTTGCGAGGCCTCCCGCAGCATTCCAGACAGCATCAAGAGCGAGAGTCCGACGATCCACTGGCGGAAAATGATCGACTTCGGAAACCTGCTGCGGCATGCCTATCATACCACCGACGTCGCCGTCGTTTGGGACGTCGTCGTCGGCGAACTGCCGGCCTTGAAGATGTTCATCAGCGGCAAGCTGGCCGACTTGAAATAGAATGATCTCGCAGCGCACCGACACCACCTCATTAGCCAACGCCTTGCGCGCCGGCAGCCGCGCGGCGCTGGCGCGCGCAATCACGCTGGTCGAAAGCCGCCGCGCCGACCATCAGGCGGCGGCGCGCGAGCTGGTGCAGGCGCTGCTGCCGCAGACCGGAAGCGCGATCCGCGTCGGTATTACCGGCTCGCCCGGGGTCGGCAAGTCCACCACGATCGACGCGCTCGGCATGTACCTGGTCGGACAGGGCCACAAGGTCGCGGTGCTCGCGGTGGATCCCTCCTCCGCGCGCACCGGTGGTTCCATCCTGGGCGACAAGACGCGGATGGCGCGGCTGTCGCATTGCGAGCAGGCCTTCATCCGCCCCTCGCCATCCTCAGGCACGCTCGGCGGCGTCGCCGCCAAGACGCGGGAGGCGATGCTGCTGTGTGAAGCCACCGGCTTCGACGTGATCCTGGTCGAGACGGTCGGCATCGGCCAGTCCGAGACCGCGGTCTGCGACATGACCGACTTCTTCCTCGCGCTGATGCTGCCGGGCGGCGGCGACGAGCTGCAGGGCATCAAGAAGGGCCTGGTCGAGCTCGCCGACATGATCGCGATCAACAAGGCCGACGGCGACAATATCAAGCGCGCCAACATCACTGCGGCCGACTATCGCGGCGCGCTGCATCTGCTCAGTCCCCGCTCCGAGCATTGGCATCCGCCGGTCGTGACCTATTCGGCGATATCAGGCACCGGGATCGCCGAGCTATGGCAGAAGGTCCTCGACCATCGCAAGGCGATGATCGCCTCCGGCGAGTTTGCGAGCCGCCGGCGCGAGCAGCAGGTGAAGTGGATGTGGACCATGCTGGAGCAGCGGCTGATGGCGCGGCTGCGCACCGACCCGTCGATTCGCACCAAGGTGAAGAAGCTCGAGACCGAGGTTGCGGAGGGGCGCGTCACACCGGCGCTGGCGGCCGAGCAGCTTGCGGAGCTGCTGAATTGAGCGAGCGGCTGCGCATCCTCATCACCGGTTTCGGCCCGTTTCCCGGCGCGCCGTCCAACCCGACCATGCCGCTGGTGAAGCGCCTGTCGGAGCTGCGGCGGCCGGCGCTCGATGACGTAGACATCAGCAGCCACATCTTTCACGTGACCTACAGCACGGTGGATCGCGAGCTGCCCGCGCTGATTGCCGAACGGCACCCGCATGCGCTGTTGATGTTCGGTCTCGCCGGACGAACGCGTTATCTTCGTATCGAGACCCGCGCCCGGAACGCGGTCACCACCAGCTTCCCCGATGCCGATCGTCACGTTGCGCGCAAGGGCACGATCGTGCCGGGTGCGCATCCGATGCCGTTCGGTCCGCACGTGGCGCGGTTGCTGCGCGCGGCACGCGCCACGGGCATCGATGCCCGCCCGTCGCGTGATGCCGGCAGCTATCTCTGCAACTATCTGAGCTGGCGCGCGATCGAGGCGACCAGAGCCGCCGATGGCCCGCGGCTCGCCGCCTTCATCCACATTCCTCCGTTGCCACGAGCCGGCACGGCGTTGCCGCACGGCAGCTCGCGCATCACGCTGGAGGCGCTCGTCGACGCCGGCGAAGCGATGTTGATGGAGCTGATCAAGCTCGTGCGACAGGCATCCTGTCGCACGAGCTGACGTCGATAGTGGTACGACCGCTGACCGTCAGCGCCGGTTATCAGACGCTCCAGCGGCGCCGACCGCCAAATCCCCCGCCGATCAGGCGCAGGATGAGCAGCAGAACCACGGCGCCGATGAAGGCGTTGATGATCGCGGCGACCAGTCCGACACCCAGATGAATTCCGAGCTGCGGCAACAGCCAATTGCCGATGAAGGCGCCGACGAGGCCGACGACCAGATCGCCGATCAGGCCGAAACCACCGCCGTCCATGACGCGGCCCGCGAGCCACCCGGCGACGATGCCGACGAACAGAATAACCAGTAGACTCTCATTGGACAGATGCATGACCCTCTCCTCGTCGATCCATTGCGGGAACAATGTCCGCGAGTCCCGTTGGTTCCCTCGGGGAGAGGCCGATCTGCAACCAATGTCAGCGGCGATCCGATGGGAAGCTTTAACCCTACCTGCAACTATCCCATGCGTCCGCACTCATCCTCAGCATCAGCATTGAGGCTTTCAGTTTAAGTCCTGGCAGCACGTCATCTTTTGCGCGAGACGCTGACCATGGATGTCAATCGCCGCCGCATTCTGGCCGGATCGGCTGCCGGTGCTGCCGGAGCCTTGAGCTGGCCGCCGGATGCCGCACAGGCCACCCCCTTGATCTCCACGCTCGGCCGCGACGCCACGCAGTACGGCGTCAAGCCCAACAGTCCCGACGACCAGACCCGCGCTTTGCAGCGCGCGATCGACGAAGCGACGCGCGTTCAGGCGCCCCTGGCGCTGCGGCCCGGCACCTACCGAACCTCGATGCTGCGGCTCGCCAAGGGCAGCCAACTCGTCGGCGTCAGGGGTGCTACGAAGCTCGTATTCACCGGCGGCGGCCCGTCGCTGCTGTCGGCAGAAGGCGCAGATGGCCTCGACATCACCGGCCTGTCGCTCGACGGCGGCACGATCGCCCTGCCCCAACGCCGCGGCCTGCTGCATGTGGCAGCAAGCCGCGACACCCGTATCGCCGATTGCGAGATCACCCGCTCCGGCGGCAGCGGCATCTGGCTCGAGCAGGTTTCGGGCGATATCAGCGGCAACATCCTCACCGACATCGCCGTCACCGCGATCGTGTCGTTTGATGCGCTCGGCCTGATCGTGTCGCGCAACACCATCAAGGGCACGCGCGACAACGGCATCGAGATCCTGCGCACCGCGATCGGGGACGACGGCACCATGGTGCTCGATAACAGCATCGAGGACATCAAGGCCGGCCCCGGCGGCTCCGGCCAGTACGGCAACGCCATCAACGCGTTTCGCGCCGGCAACGTCATCGTCAGAGGCAACCGCATCAGGAATTGCGACTACTCGGCGGTGCGCGGCAACTCCGCCTCCAACATCCAGATCGTCGGCAACGGTGTCACCGACGTGCGCGAGGTCGCGCTGTACTCCGAGTTCTCGTTCGAGGGCGCCGTGATCTCAGGCAACACGGTGGATGGCGCCGCGTTCGGCGTCTCCGTCTGCAACTTCAACGAAGGCGGCCGCATCGCAGTCGTCCAGGGCAACATCATCCGCAACCTGATCCCGAAGCGGCCGATCGGAACGGCGCCCGACGACGATGCCGGCATCGGCATCTATGTCGAGGCCGACTCGTCGGTCACCGGCAACGTCGTCGAGAATGCCCCGTCCTACGGCATCGTCGCCGGCTGGGGCCGCTATCTGCGCGACGTCGTCATCTCCGGCAACGTGATCCGCAATGCGCTCGCGGGCGTCGGCGTTTCCGTCGTCCCGGGCGCCGGTGCAGCCGTCGTCAGCAACAACATGATGTCGGGCACGCCCGGTGGCGCCGTAATCGGGCTCGATCACATCAAGCCGGTCACGTCCGACCTCACGCAGGAAGGTGCGCAGCGATTTGCGCAGCTTGTGATCGGCGGCAACGCCGTGCGCCGAAGCTGAGCCTGGCCTCCGCTCAGGCGCGTATCGGTCGAAGGCCAGGCCTGACTTGCGTCAGGGCGACGCCGATGATTGCGAGCAGCCCACCCGCAATCAACTGCGGGGTCACGAGGTCGCCAAGGAATAGAACGCTCGAAGTGACGGCGAACACTGGAAGCAACAGGCCAAAAGGCGCCACGCGGCTCATCGAGCAGCGTGCGATCAACCAGAACCAAAGGCCAAACCCGACAATTCCTCCAATGAATATCGTGTAGGCGAGCGCCAGCCAGCCGCGCCCATCCGCCGCGACAAGGCTGCCCAGTTGCCCATGTTCAACGAGCAACGACGTCAGCATCACCTGCGGCACCGTGAGCAGCGACGACCATCCCGTCAGCATCAGAGGGTCAAAAGGGCCGTGGCGTTTGGTCAGAACGTTGGACACCGCGAATGCGAAGGCTGCTCCAACCACCAGAAGCAGCGGAAGCACGTTTGCCGACAGGCCCGGCCCTGCGGCCAACACGACCACGCCGACGAAGGCAAGCGCGACTCCAGCGGACGTGGTGGGAGACGGCCTCTCCGCGAGCAGCGGCCACGCCAGCAGAACGGTGAAGGGCGTCGCGAGTTGATACGCAACGGCCGACATGCTGCCCGAGCCGAGCCCAAGGCCGACATAGAACAGCCCGAAATTCAGTCCGCCGAGAAAGAGGGAAATCGCTGCGATATGACCGAGCTGTCGACGCGTGGGCGTCTTGACGAACGGGACGAGCAGCAGCGCGATCGCCAGAAAGCGAAGCGCGAGGAAGAACAGCGGCGGAAATTCCGTCACGCCGACCTTGATGACCACGAACTGATAACCCCAGAGCAAAGGAACGGCCACGGCGCAGACGATCTGGATGGCAGACATGGAATTCTTCCTTTCAAGACCGATCAGTCCAGATATTGATGCACCATTGCCGAGCCCTCGATCTGTGATCTAGCTGATGAAACGATCGATCAGAGCGTCGACGGTGGCCTGCGACGTGATGGATGTCGGACCCGGTTTGGCGACCACGCGCAGCCCCTCGACGAAACAAACGAGGATGCGCGCGGCGCTTGAAGGCTCGACGCCATCGGCCAGCCTGCCCGCCGCCTTCGCACGAGACAATGCATCCGCCACCTTGACTTCCATGGCTTTGAAAAAGCCTGCGATGCGTCGGCCGGCTTCGGCATCCTGGCCGGCAAGCTCCATGGCCGTGGCCACCAGCAGGCAGCCGCGCCGGCCATTGGCGCCGCGTGTGCGTTCGACATAGCCGGTCAGGTAGACCCGCAGGCTCTCGACAGGGTCTCTGCCATCGTCGAGTTCGCTCTCCATCCGTGTCAGGGCTTCGGCGATGTAGCGGTCTAGTGCGAGCAGGAATAGCGAGTGCTTATCACCGAAAGCGGCGTAAAGGCTGCCGCGAGAGAGCTTCGTTGCGCGAAGAAGGTCCGGGAGCGCGGTGGCGTGGTAGCCGCGCGACCAGAACACACCCATGGCTCGTTCGACAGCGGCATCCACGTCGAAACTTCGCGGCCGGCCACGTTGCAGCTGCGTCGGGGGTTGGTGGCTCATTGACCATATATAGACCGATTGGTCCTTAAATGGCAAGCAGCTCCCGCGCTGCGATCTCGCCGGAGATGAATGGTGCGCCCTGAAGCGACGCCCCCGAAAAGGCGGCGTCCAAGGCGCGTCGCCTAGAATGCCACCGCCAGTGCCGGATAGCGGCGCTCGATGGCATCGAGATCGACGACCGGTTCGTCATACTCCGCGTCGGACTGGATGCCGATGCTCAAGGCGCGCTCCAGCGCGGACATGTCGATGCGCGGCGCAGCTCCGGCCGGCTCCGGCGCGATGTCCTCTTCGACCACCTCGACGACGTCCTCCAGGTCGAAGTCATCCCCGGCCAGCTCGATCTCGGACTCGATGATGATCTCGGACTCCGCGAGGATGGCTTCGAGCGAACGCGGCACCTCGATCGAACGATGCGCGACGGGATGAGTCTCAATGGGACGCAGCTCGATCGGCTCCGGCTTCGTGAGGCGCACGGGCGCCGGCGCGGGGCGCGCGGACCGCGTCGTCGATGTCACGACCGGCGTCTGGCTGGGCACGATGCTGACAGCCTCGGGCTCGACGGACAGCGCCTTCCAGGTCTGTACGGCGGCCTTGGCGTGCCGGATGTCATCCAGCAGCGATTGCTCGGTGTAGTAGCGGCGCCAGCGGCCACTCTGGAACAGCTCGGTGAGATGGTCGAGGCGCCGTTCGGCAAGCGCGCACCAGCGCGCAGCCAGTTCGCGGCTGCAAGCCACGTCCGGTCGATGTGTCATAGGGGAGCCCGCTAGAGGGGGACGGACGCACTGGGCACGAATCAACGCAACGTGACGTGAATATTTTGTGGAAAAGGTTAACAAAGTCTAGCTAACGCCATCTTCTTTGGCAGCCAAACCGTAGTCATGCGGAAAATTCGCCCGCGTTTTTGCGGGCCGCGGCGATTTTCGACAACGCCGGCGCGACCGCCTGTCACCCCTGACAACCCCAGGGTGTCGCGACGGTGGGCCGCACAACAGCCGAATGAGACGCCGTTCTGGCTTCAGCAGCGCCGCAAACGAAAGACCCGTCCGGGGGGACAACCGGACGGGTCGAGCCATATGGGCGCTTGGGGTGGATGGGCGCTCGCGCCGTATATAGCCTTGGGGAGGGGATCACCGCTCCCACATACCTTCTGTCGAGATCGCCCCGCAGTACGTTCAAAAGCGAGACGGGAATTTTCCAACATTCACGAAAACGTTGATCCCTATTGCTGCGCAGGGCGAAACGCATCGCCGGCCGGAGATGCCTGCGGCGCCATCGCCGCGGCCGATGCCGGGCGCAGTTCGCGCGCGGGGGTCGGATCCTGTCCCGTATCGCGCGCCAGCCCTGCGGGCGGGGCAGCCGAGACGGCCGGCGCGTCCTGCGGCTGCATCACCGCCTGCACGGCCGCAAAGGCGTCCGCCTCGCCTGCCCCGAACAGATCGTCTCGTCCGGGCGAACCGAGATCGCGCGCGGTCCTGGTCAGCACAATACGGACCGTCTCCGGCTTCAGCGCCGGATTGCGTTCCAGCACCAGCGCCGCGAGCCCGCTGACATAGGCAGCCGAGAACGACGTTCCCGAGATGATCTGATACTTGCCGTCGGGTGCCGGCAGGAAGATGTCGGCGCCGGGCGCAGCCAGCGCGATGTAGTTGCCCCGGTTCGACGCCGTCAGCAGCTGGTCCCGGGTGTCGGTCGCGCTGACGGCAATGACGTTCGGATTGGCGGCGGGATAGAGCGGCGGCGATTTTGCGCCGGCATTGCCAGCGGCCGCGACCATCACGACATCCTTGGCCGCGACGGCTGCGATCGCACGCTCGATCACCGCATCCTTGGGCCCGGCGAAGCTCATATTGACGATCTGCGCGCCGTGCAGCTCCGCGTAGTCCAGCGCCTTCAGGATCACATACGAGCTGCTCTCCGGCCCGCCGCCCTTCTTGGGCGCGCCGAACGCGCGGATGGCGATGATCCGCGCATAGGGCGCGCTGCCCATCAGCCGCGCATGCGACACGATCACGCCGGCGATGCCGGTGCCGTGGACATGCGGCCCTTCGTCGCCACCCAGCGCGTCGAACGCATCGAACGCCGCATCGGCGAATTCCGGATGCTTGAGATCGACCCCGGAATCGATCACCGCGATGGTGACGTTGGAGCCCTGCGCCAGTTTGTGCGCTTCGGGCAGCCGCAGCTTCGCCAGCGCATATTGCGCCGGATCGCCCTCCACGACGGCTGCGCTCTGCTGCAGCATGTAGCGATAGTTCGGCTGCACCGAGCGGACGCTGCGGTCCGCAGCGAGCAGGCGACTGACCGTTTCCACCGAGCGGCGGTCGGTGATCCGGAACAGGCCGATGGTGGCGCCGATCAACTGAAAACTCTGCGAGCTGATGCGCTGCAGGCCGTGACGGCGCGCCAGAGCATCGGCCTGGTCGGTCGAGAGGCTGCCGTCGATTTCGGCGACCAGCTCGTTGGCGATGATGCGGGGATCGCCGGCCGCGGCGGCCGTGGGCTCGCGCCGTTGCGAAGCCTTGGCCGATTTTCCTTTGCCCGCCCTGCCCTCGGCTGCGGCCGCTCCGCTCTGGCCGGCATCGCCACCGGTTCGCCGCAGCTCGATGCATTCACCCGACGCGCTGCGATCGGCGGGGCTGCAGGACGCCTGCAGGTTCGGCGAATAGCGCACGTTCGGCAGCGCCGGACGCATGGCCATGCCGGAGAGATTTGGGGCCGGCGTCCGCAATGCTGCGCCGGGAGCCATGCTCGGCACGCGGCTCTGGATGTTGATGGTCGGTGAACGCATCATCGCCTGCGCCGACGCGCGCAGGTCTCCGCTCCCCAACGCCAGCGCCGCGACGGCGCTCAGCACGGCGAGATATCTTGCGAATCTCAGCACGGCGCTGGAGGACTTGTTGAGCGACATGGGAGCCTCCGGATCACGTCACGGACGGCACCGGCTATTGCGCGGCCACCGCGAGGCTGACGATCTTCTCTCGCGCCAGACGGCCGATCAGGGCGTCGGCCTCGGCCTTCGACAACGACCGGTCGCCGAGCTGCAGCCTGAACAGGCCGCCCTTGGCGCCTTCGACGATCGAGGCCTGATAGCTGTCCAGCAAGGCCGTGATGTCGGCCATGCGCGCATCCGGAGCAAACCGCACCAGGGCGTAGACGGGCGCGGCCGATGCGGCGACCTGCGGTCCGAGACCACGGATCAAGGGCGCGGCGGGCGCCGGGGCTTCGGCCACGCGCGAACGCGCCATGCTCTCGGGCGCCCGCTCCGCGGGAGCGGCGGCGCTCGGCGGCGGCGGCGCGGCGGGCCTGGGTTCGGCGGCGCCGCTGGCCGCAGCTCTGGGGCTGCCCACCGGCTCGTGGGCGATGGCCTTGTCCTGGCTGACGGCGTCCTGGCTCGCGGAGTCCGCGCTGACCGAGGCGGTCTGATAGGTCGCCGTCTGCGAGCGCATCAGGACGGCTCCGATGATGCCGGCCTGCGCCAGCACCAGCAGCGCACCGAGGCTCACCGTCCACACCAGCGTCCGCGGCGACAGGCTCTCGAAGAACGCCATGATCCGCGCGCCGAAGCCGGGCGACGGCTTCGGTGCCTGCTCCGGCTCGGCCTCGATCGCGGCGAACAGCTTCTGCATCGCGCGCATCGACGGCGCGCCGAGGGTTTCGTTGAGCGCGATGGTCTCGGCGTACTCGCTCTGGATTTCGGCATATTGACGGGCGAGACCGGCGTCGGTGGCGAGCGCCTCCTCGACGCGGCGCATGTCGCGTGCGTTCAGCGTGCCGGCCGCGTACCACGGCAACAGCAACTCGATTTCACTGGGCTCTTGCTCCAGCATCTTCCTGCTCAAAGCCATCATGGCCAGCCTCGCTCAATGCCGGCCGCCTTCAGGAGTTCGGCCAATTTCTTGCGCGCATAGAACAGGCGCGTCTTGACGGTGTTTTCCGGAATTCCGACGATCTCGGCCACCTCCTCCACGGATTTCTCGTGGTAGTAGACGAGATCGACGATCTCCCGGTGGTCAGGCGAAAGCGCCGTCAGGCACTTGCGCAAGGCTTCCCCGGTATTCTTCTTCTGAACCGCCACTTCCGGATCGTCGGACGTGTCCTCGATCGCATTCGCCGCCTCGTCTTCCAGCTCAACGTCCTTGCGGCGCCGAAGTGCCGACAGCGCCTTGAATCGCGTAATCGCCAGGAGCCAGGTGGAGACCGCGGAACGGCCCTCGAACTTGCCGGCCTGGCGCCACACGTCGAGAAAAACCTCGCTGATGAGATCTTCCGCGACCTGTTCGTCCCGCACGAGCCGGAGCCCGAAACGGTACACCCTGACATGGTGCCGTCCGTACAGCACCTGCATGGCGAGCCGGTCGCCTTGAGCGATCCGGGTCATCAGGGTTTCGTCTGACGCCGCTGCTGTCACGCTCAATGGCCGTCTCGCAAAGTTGGTCGGGAAGAATGCGCCCGCGGTTCGAATACAACCGCAAAATTCTTGAAAATACCGGAAAGATACGTCTCCGCGTGTGACCTGGCACACAGACTTGGCAATTTCCTTGGTAATTCCGGTGCGGCTCGGCCGATCTCGACCGGCGGGTTCGCGTCCCCCATGTTCCGTCCCATTCTCACCGCGCCCATACGCTGGCTCGCCCGTCACGCCAGAGTTCCGGGGGCGCCTCGCCCAGTTCCCATAGATACCAAAGCTAAAGGCTTTCCCACGTAGATTTTTGGGCAGCGTCCGATTTGCGAACAGATGGGCATCATGGCACCGCCTCTTTCGATCCCGCTCGTTGCCGAGACGGGCGGCTCGACGTCGCCGCCGTCGAGCGACCTGCGCGCCCGTCGCGCCGGCCGGCGCCGGCAGATGCTGGCGATGACCGCGGGATGCTACCTGATCGACGCCGTCATCCTGCTGATCTACGCCCAGGCCGGCACCGTGCCGGTCACGATCGCTCCGTCCTACGCCGCGATCGGCATTCTCATCGTCGCGCTGTGGACGGCGCTTTCGGAGAGCGGATTCAACGACCGCTTCCGCGACCACTATCTCGTGGTGCCGCAATCGCTCGCCAGCATGATGCTCACGGTGACGTTCTGCTACATCGCGCCGGAAGTCAGCATCCTCTTCCTGTGCACGCTTTACATCGTCGTCGCCTTTGCCTCGCTGCGGGCGACGCCGCGCCAGAGCGCGATCTGCTGGACATTCCTTGCGATGGGGCTGGCCGGATTGTTCCTGCTCACCGACAAGCCGCTCGGCATGCCGCATGACAGTGGCCTGGAACGGCTCGCGACCCTGCTGGTATTCCTCCTCACCATCGCCGGCTGCATGTCGCTCGGCATCTTCTCCAGTGCCCTGCGCGAGACGCTGTATCAGCGCGGGGTGAAGCTGACGGAGGCCTATCGCCGCATCGAGGAGCTGGCCGAGATCGACGAATTGACGGGGGCGCTGAACCGGCGCTCCATCATGGATGTACTGGACGAGGAGCTGGCGCGATCACGACAGGGCGGCAAGCCCTGCTCGATCGTGCTGATCGATCTCGACTGGTTCAAGCGCATCAACGACACCCATGGTCATCCGACCGGCGACGACGTGCTGCGCACCTTCGCCATCACGATGTTCGCCAACATCCGCGGCGGTGATCGTTTCGGCCGCTATGGCGGCGAGGAGTTCCTGCTGGTCCTGCCCGGCGCGCCGGCGGACGCCGCGGTGCGGCTTGCCGAACGGCTGCGCCAGATCATCGCGGGCCTGGATTGGAGCGCGTTCTCGACCGGCCTGCAGGTCACGTTCTCTGCCGGCGTGGCGGCGCCGCGCGGCGACGAGACCGCCGATTCCCTGCTCGCCCGGGCCGATCATGCGCTCTACGAATCGAAGGCGCACGGGCGCAATCGCGTCACCACCGCCTGAGCCATCCTCGCATGAACCCGAAACCCGCGCCCAACGAGAGCCTGCTCGACGAGCTCGAGGACACGCTTGCGCACGGCACCGTGGCGCGCCGGGTCGAGACCCTGCGCAAGGTGACCGACCTGTTCGTCGATGGCGCCGTCGACTTCGCCGACGACCAGATCGCGCTGTTCGACGACGTCTTCGAATGCCTGATCGACCACATCGAAACCTCCGCCCGGATCCTGCTCGCTCGCCGGCTGGCGCCGCTCGATTGCGCGCCGCCGCGCACGCTGCACCGGCTGGCCGATGACGATGCCATCGAGGTCGCCGGTCCCGTGCTGTCGAAATCCGAACGGCTCGACGAGGCCGCGCTGATCCGCACCGCCGAGAGCAAGAGCCAGGCGCACCTGCTGGCGATCTCGATCCGCCGCGTGCTGAGCCGCGCGGTCACCGACATCCTGCTCCGGCGCGGCAACGACGAAGTCGTTCACAGCACCGTCAGCAATCCCGGCGCCGACCTGTCGGACCGCAGTTTCGACACGCTGCTCGACCGCGCCGCGCTGGACGAGAATCTGGCCGCGTGCCTCGCGATGCGGCCCGACCTGCCCCGCCACCTTTATCTGAAGCTCGTCGCCAAGGCCTCCACCACGGTCCGCGCGCGGCTCGAAGCCGCCAATCCCAGCCTGGCGCCGCAGGTCTCCTCGGCGGTGCGCACGGTGACGCGGCGCGCGCGATCGAGCGCGGTGGCGTTGACCAGCCAGACCGAGATCGCGCATGCGCTGGTCCGCTCGCTGCATGCCGATGGCCGGCTCGACGACGGCCTCGTGGTTCAATTCACCGAGCAGCGCAAGTTCGACGAAGCCAACGCCGCCGTTGCCGCCATGGCCAACGTGCCGGTCGCGGTCGCCGAGAGCATCATGATCGAGAGCCGCGCCGAGGGCGTCATGATCCTCGCCAAGGTCGCCGGCCTGTCATGGCCGGCGGTCGAATCGATCATCCTGATGCGCGACGGGCTGGCCGGGGCGGCGCCGACCGACCTCGTCGCCTGCAAGGCCACCTATGCGCGGCTGCGGCGCTCGACCGCGCAGCAGGTGCTGCGCTTCCATCGCGTGCAGGATGCCGCGACGCTGATGCAGGCGTGAGCGCGCCGGTTTCGCAATCTCAATAGCGCAGCACCCGCGCGCCGATCAGGGCGCCGAGCCCGGCGACGATGAGCGCCGCCAAGGTGTACCAGGTGGCGACGAACAGCGGCGAATCGTCGTTGCAATGCGCGGCATAGAGCGTCGCGGCAACGCCCGCCGAAATCAGCCCGGCGATCGCCCCGGCCATGGCCGGGCGCGACGGCGCGCCGTGGCGCAGGCCGAACAGCGCGGCGCCCAGGAGCGGCAGCGACAGCACCGGGATCGCGCTCATGCACAGCATCGAATTGTGGCCGACCAGCCGCGTCATCATCGGCGCCCGCTGCGGCAGCATCATCTCGGTGGCGATGCCGCCGATCAGGATGACGATGGGCGCGATCAACAGCCAGCCCCAGCCGTGCAGCGACGCCTCGGGGCGCGACAGATGCAGGCTGATGATCAGCGCCGGGATGGCCAGCGCCGTGGTGACGATGAATTTAAGGTCGAAGAACGGATTGCGCACCGCGAGCCAGATGTCGGGCCGGACGCCGAGGCCGACGAGCAGCATCGCGGTCGACACCGGCGTCGCCGCCATCAAGGCCAGCGCCATGATGATGCCGACCGGCTGCGCGCGCTGCGCATTGTCGGCTGCGAGTGAGCGGATGAGCTGATCGGTGTCCATGATCAATTGTCCCGTAGCTTCGCCGTGAGGCTGGAGAGCGCCCGGTGCAGCGCCACCCGAACCGCGCCCTCGCTCATCGAAAATCTCTGCGCGGTCTGCTTGATCGAAGCCGCTTCCACCGCAATCGACTGCAGCACGTCGCGCTGGCGCTGCGGCAACGTCTTCAGCTGCGCTTCGACCTCGCTGGCCGAGACGGTCGGCGCCGCAGGCTCGTCAGCCAGAATCTCCGAGAAATCGTCGATGTCGACGAACACCCGCCGGCCGCGCCGGCGCAGCATGTCGATCAACTTGTTGCGCGCGATCGCGAACAGCCAGGGCGCGAACGGCGCGTTCACGTCCCAGGTGTGCCGCTTGAGGTGAACCGCCAACAGAATTTCCTGCACGATATCCTCGGCCTGATCCGGGGGCTGGCCGGCGCGCGCCAGACCGCGCCGTGATGCTGCGCGCAACACGGGCGTGATCGCCTTCAGCAGACGATGATAGGCCTCGTCGTCTCCGGCGACGGCCTGACGCATCCAGCCCGTCCACTCGTCGTCACGTTCGCGCACCTGCGCTCCCACCCATCAATTCGCCCGAACTTTCAGATTGTTACTTCGCGATGCAGCTGATCACTAGTTCGTGATCAAGGGCTTGGCCTCGGAACCATCCGAGTTACGCCACATCGCGAGCACGCCGCCGGGCAAGTCTCGGAACCGCTGCATAGCACCGAATCGCGCGTTGCAGGATCGAGTTTGTAGAGGGCGTCGCAAAAGTCGGGCGCCGCCCAGCTTTTGCCCTGAGCGGCAGGAAGATACCCATTTTCTGCCCCGTTCTCGACATCTGTCGGGGTCTCACTCCCGCTTGGGCTGGCGGGACGGGGAGAAGACTGACGATGACGATCCAAGCCAGTGGACGTTCAGCATTGATCATTGCCGCCGCGTTCGTGCTTGGGCTCACCGGCACTGGATTGGCACGCGCGGCCGAAACGCAGACCTACAGTCCGTTCCTGCCGCTCGGGTCCGACAGCGCTCCGGCTGCGAAGCAGGACGTGTTTCCGGCGCCGATGGCGGTCGAGGCGCAGGCGGCGCCCGCCGCGCCATCGACGGACGCGGCATCGAGCGAATCGGCGCCCACCGAGAATGCCACCGTGAACCTCGTCACCGTGAGCAATGACGACAGCTCCGGCTGGGACAAGGCCTCGATCATCGGCAAGATCTTCATTGCCTGCGGCACCCTGCTCACTTTGGGCTCGGCCGCCCGGATGTTCATGATCTGAGGGGCCGCGCGGCGCCTCTCCTACTTGATGCGCACCCCTGCAGCGGGCACATTGGCCGCTGTTTTGATTTGCGGGGTGGGAAAATGAGCGTTTACGAGCACATCATCGTCGAGGGCAAAGGCGCGGTCGGCGTCATCACCTTGAACCGGCCGAAGATGCTCAATGCGCTGTCGTTCGGCGTCTTCCGCGAGATCGCCGCGGCGGTCGACGACCTCGAGGCGGACGACGCCATCGGCTGCATCGTGATCACCGGCAGCGAGAAGGCGTTTGCCGCCGGGGCCGACATCAAGGAGATGCAGCCCAAGAGCTTCATCGACATGTTCTCGAGCGACTTCACCGCCATCGGCGGCGACCGCGTCGCGCGCTGCCGCAAGCCGACCATCGCTGCGGTTTCGGGCTATGCGCTCGGCGGCGGCTGCGAGCTGGCGATGATGTGCGACTTCATCATCTGCTCCGACACTGCCAGGTTCGGCCAGCCCGAGATCACGCTCGGCACCATCCCCGGCATCGGCGGCACCCAGCGCCTGACGCGCGCCATCGGCAAGGCCAAGGCCATGGATCTCTGCCTCACCGGCCGCATGATGGACGCGGCGGAAGCCGAGCGCGCCGGCCTCGTCAGCCGCATCGTGCCGGCCGACAAATTGATGGACGAAGTAATGGCCGCGGCCGAGAAGATCGCCGCGATGTCGCGCCCGGCAGCCGCGATGGCCAAGGAGGCCGTCAACCGGGCCTTCGAGACCCCGCTGTCCGAAGGCATGAACGTCGAACGCAACCTCTTCCACGCCACCTTCGCCCTCGAAGACCGCGCCGAAGGCATGGCCGCCTTCATCGAGAAGCGCAAGCCGGTGAACAAGAACAGGTGACGTGTCGGAACGCAGTTCAGTCGGATCGAGTCTCCTAAGATTGAGTTCGAGCTCTCACCGCGTTCACGGTGCGCTCCCTCGCCCCGTTCTTACGGGGAGAGGGTTGGGGTGAGGGGCAGCCACACCCAATGAAGCGTATTGTTAGACCTGTACCCCCTCACCCGGATTGCATCTTTCGATGCAATCCGACCTCTCCCCGCCCTAGCGAAGCTTCGCTTCGCCCTCGCGGGGCGAGGTGCACCGAGCAAGTTGCCAATCGCTCGCACATCACTGACGCGATTCGCACTGACGCGATTCGCGCCGAGTACTTGCAACCTCCCTCGCCTGCGTACTCACCCACCTACCGCGCAGCCCTTTCGCCAGCACCTGCGACGATTGGTCTGTGGCGAGAGCGCCACAACAAACCATGGAAAAGCCTGCCAGATTCCACATCCACGGTTTGTGTGTGGCTGCCGTCAGCCTTAAACAGGTAAACGACTGGTTAAGACATTGAGACGCGGCGGAGTCGGATGGTGGGTCGAGCCAAAGAATTTGGCGTCGGCAGGGTGCATGCGCGGCGGATGGGCTTCGGCCTGATCCTGGGCCTGATCCTGACCGCCGGCCTTGTCGCAATCTGCTCGCCCGCGCGTGCCGAGGATCTCGCGGCCGCGCTCGCCAAGGCGTATCAGACCAATCCGACCCTCAATGCCGAGCGCGCCCGCCAGCGCGCCACCGATGAGAACGTGCCGCAGGCGCTGGCCGGCTATCGCCCGCAACTGATCGCGAGCCTCGGCGCCGGCCTGCAGGCGGTGCGCAACCTGCTCCCCACCAATACGATCCAGACCGCGACCTTGAAGCCGTGGACCATCGGCGTGACCGTCACGCAGACGCTGTTCAACGGCTTCCGCACCGCCAACAGCGTGCGCATGGCCGAGCTGCAGGTGCAGTCGGGCCGCGAGGCGCTGCGCAATGTCGGCCAGGGCGTGCTGCTCGATGCCGTCACCGCCTACACCAACGTGCTCGCCAACCAGTCGCTGGTCGAGGCGCAGCGCTCCAACGTCGCTTTCCTGCGCGAGACGCTGTCGGTCACGCAGCGCCGCCTCAACGCGGGCGACGTCACGCCGACCGACGCGTCGCAGGCCGAGGCGCGGCTGTCGCGCGGGCTGTCCGACCTCAACGCCGCCGAGGTCAACCTCGCCATCAGCCAGGCCACCTATGCGCAGGTGATCGGCATGACGCCGAGCCAGCTCCGCGCCGCCGACCCGATCGACCGCCTGCTGCCGCGCAGCCGCGAGGATGCGACCGCGCTCGCCAGCAAGGAAAACCCGGCGGTGGCCGCCGCCAGTTTCGACGTCGACGTCGCGTCGACCTCGATTCACATCGCCGAGGGCGCATTGCTGCCGAGCGTGACCTTGCAGGGCAATGTCAGCCGCAGCCGCGATTCGGATCAGACGCTCGGCACCTTCGGCACCGACCAGGCCTCGATCGTCGGCAGCGTCACCGCGCCGATCTATGACGGCGGCACCGCGGCCTCGCAGACCCGCCAGGCCAAGGAGGTCGCGGCGCAGAGCCGCCTGGTGCTCGATCAGGTTCGCAACCAAGCCCGCACCGCCGTGGTCAGCGCCTGGGTCGCCAATGAAGGCGCCAAGGTCGCCGTCAGCGCCTCGGAGGCTGAGGTGAAGGCCGCCACAGTGGCGCTACAGGGCGTTTCGCGCGAGGCGCAGGGTGGCCAGCGCACCACCGTCGACGTGCTCAACTCGCAGGCCGATTTGATCCAGGCCAAGGCGCGGCTGATCGGCGCCCAGCGCGACCGCGTCATCGCCTCCTACACGCTGCTCAGCGCCGTCGGCCGCCTCGACGTCAAGAACCTCAATCTGAACACGCCGGACTATCTGCCCGAGGTTCACTACCAGCAGGTCCGCGACGCCTGGCACGGCCTGCGCACGCCGTCGGGGCAGTAGGACCCTTCACGATTATGAGCCTCGCCCCAGACGGGCGAGCACCACGGGTCTCCTGACGATGGCGGAGAGATGGCAGAGCGCGGCCTCACCCTCAGCTGTCGTCCCGGGCAAGCCGGAACGGCGCGCCAGCGCCGTGGAGGCGCCGACCCGGGATCCATACCCCCAGGACGATGTCGTGGAACGAGATCGGAGCCACGCGTGTGCCGCCACACGACCTCCTGTGGTTATGGATCCCCGCGTGCGCGGGGATGACACCGAGTTTTTGCGACGCTGTTCGCTCTTGCCCCCTGCTCCGCGCCGGTTCACGCTCCTCTCTCGACAACACGCGCGTCACGCTCAACGCACGCGCGACATCCGGGAGGATCACATGCTCAACCGCCGCAGCCTGTTGCTGGCTTCGCTCGCCGCCGGAGTGACGATGAACACCACAGCCGTCCGCGCCAAGGCGGCGCAGCCCGCGACGCCGGTCGATTTCGACGTTCCCGCCGACGCCTGCGACTGCCACACCCACATTCACGGCGACCCGGAAAAATTTCCGTTCTTCGCCGGCCGCGTCTACACGCCGGAGCCGGCCTCGCCGGAGGAGATGGCGGCGCTGCACAAGGCGCTGCACATCCAGCGCGTGGTGATCGTGACGCCGAGCGTCTACGGCACCGACAATTCGGCAACGCTGTTCGGCATGAAGGCGCGCGGCAACGATGCCCGTGGCGTCGCCGTCATCGACGACAAGACCACGGAGGCGCAACTCGATGCCATGAATGCCGACGGCTTCCGCGGCATCCGCCTCAATCTCGCGACTGGCGGCATCAATGATCCCTCCGTCGGCCGCGCCCGCTTCCAGACGGCGGTCGAGCGCATGAAGGCGCGCGGCTGGCATGTCCAGCTCTACACCAACACGCCGATGATCGCGGCGATCAAGGATCTCGTGCTGCAATCACCGGTGCCGGCGGTGTTCGATCATTTCGGCGGCGCTCAGGCCGCGCTCGGCCTCGAGCAGCCGGGCTTTGCCGATCTCGTCGAACTGGTCCGCAGCGGCAAGGCCTATGTGAAGATCTCCGGCGCCTACCGCGCCTCGACGCGCGCGCCCGACTATCCCGACGTGATCCCGTTTGCGAAGGCGCTGATCGAAGCCAATCCCGACCGCATCGTCTGGGGCACCGACTGGCCGCATCCGGACTCCACGATCCGTCCCGACCGCAAGCCCACCGACATCGCGCCCCTGTATCAGATCGACGACGGCCGCCTGATGAACCAGCTCACGGTCTGGGCGCCGGATGCCGCGATCAGAAAGAAGATTCTGGTCGACAATCCGGCGAGGCTGTACGGGTTCTGAGGATTGATCGGCATGACGCAACCGTGGCCGCGATGACGCTGCGGTAGCCCGCATGAGCGCAGCGACATGCGGGTTCACACGCGCTGTGCTGGAGAACCCGGGGTCGCTTCGCTTGCCCGGGCTACTTCATCGCATCAGCCTCATAGTCGGTGTCAGGACGTAGGGCGGGTCAGCGCAGCGTAACCCGCCGGACGACTCGACGCTGCGCGACGGCGGACTACGCTGCGCCAGTCCGCGCGACCAACGACGCTTAGCTGATCCGGCCTGCGCGCTAGCGTCCGATCGTCACGCCCGCGGTCGAACGCAAGGCATCCCTGAGGCTCGTCGCCTTCATGTCATCGAGAACCTGCCGCGTCAGCACCGTGGTCTGCCCGGGAGTGTCGAGGATCGTCTCTCCACGCGATGACGAAAGACGGTCGGCCTTATAGCCGATTGCAGGGTCGCGATGCCGTTCGGCGGCGGCCGCAGCTCCAGCCGAAAAAGCGACGACGATCACGACCATTCGCAGAAGCTGGGTCGGCATGCGACCTCCGGGTTGATGAGGCGACCCGAGACTATCACGTCGGCCGCCCGCGATAAACGGGCGAGATGGCTCGCGTGCTCGGGCGAGGAACTGATCAGATCGTAGGGCGGGTTGCCGGAGCGCAACTCGCAGCGCAAGACTCTCCTCTACATTGCGGCGGATCACCCTCCGCTAATCCGCCCGACGCGGATCGTCAGGCGCCGCCCCACTCTCGCGCCGCACGGCCGTAAACATGTCCCAGATCGCGATGAACATCGCCGCGATCACCGGGCCGAGGATGAAGCCGTTGAGGCCGAACACCTCGATGCCGCCCAAGGTCGAGATCAACACCACGTAGTCCGGCATCTTGGTATCCTGCCCGACCAGGATCGGACGCAGCAGATTGTCGACGAGCCCGATCACGAGCGCGCCATAGGCGATCAGGATCACGCCGTGCCAGATCGCGCCGGTGGCCAAGAGATAGAGCGCGACCGGAAACCACACGATGCCTGCTCCCACCGCCGGGAGCAGTGACATGAACGCCATCACCACCGCCCACAGCAGCGGCGCGGTGATGCCGAGGAACCAGAAGATCAATCCGCCGAGCGCACCTTGCGCCAGGGCGACGACCAGATTGCCCTTCACGGTGGCACGGATGACGATGGTGAACTTCGCGAGCAGCGCGTTGCGTTGCTGGTTGCGCAGCGGAATGGCGTCCGCGATCCGCTTCGACAACGTCTCTTCGTCGCGCAGCAGGAAGAACAGCAGATAGAGCATGAGGAACAGGCTGACGAAGAACTCGAACGTGCCCTGACCGATGTTCAGCGCCTGGCCTGCAATCACCTGGCTGCCCCTCAGCAGGAGGGCCGACAGCCTGTCCTTCAGGCCAGCGAGGCTGCCGAGCCCGAACCGGTTGAGCAGATCGACGATCCATGCAGGAAGCGCCTCCAGCATTTTCTGAAAATACTGACCTATGTCCAATTGCCCGGCCTGTGCCTGGGCGTAGACACCCGCCGCCTGCTGCGCCAACGCCGTGCCGATCAGCGACAATGGAATGATGACGATGAGGATGACGAGCAGGACGACGACGGCAGCCGCGAGACCATCCCGGCCGTGCATCGACCGCGACAACTGCCTGTGCAGCGGCGCGAACACGATCGCCCCGACGACGCCCCACAGCACGGCACCATAGAACGGCAGCAGGATCCAGCCGAGCGTCAGCGTGATCGCGATCAGCAGGAGCAACAGCACTCGGTCTTCGAAACTGCGCATTTCAACTTTCCGTCTGGCCGCGACATCTCGACCGTCATGGTCTTTCGGGGCATCGCGAGCCGGCCAAGGCCGAATTCAATAGCGGTCAACGCGGGAACGCGCCATGTGGGCTCCAATCTGATCGCGAGATCGATGCGGCACGATGTACGGCATCCACCGCGGCGTCGCAGCTCGTAACACGTCCAACCTCAGGAACGCACGCTCCCTCCCCACGTCATTCCGGGGCGCGCACAGCGCGAGCCCGGAATCCATAGCCACGACCGTCGAAGAGGAGCAAGCTGCGCGTGGCCTCACCTCGCGCCGCATCAGCCGTTCGTGGTTATGGATTCCGGGCTCAGCTGCCGGCGCGGCTGCCCCGGAATGACGACTGAGCGAGTAGCGAGGCCCTGCGCCAAACCACGAATTTGACGCCCGCGATCAAGGACAAAGCCGGTTTCAAGAGCTTCCGCAAAAAATAAATGACTTCCGAAAATCAGCAAATCATGCGTATAACATCCGCGTTCCGGTCCGGATGAGGGGCGTACGCGTCGTCACGAGACGTTGGGCCGGCAATGCGGTGGACGTGAGGGCATCGGCGCGCATCATGTGCGGACGAACGATGTTGTCGCGGACGTGAAATCGCGCGGTCCTGGTCTCCCGGTGCTGAGGCCAAGGTTGCAGAGTCCTGATGAGCTCTGCGATCGACGGGGTCAATCAAGCCGGTCCCCGGGGAGAACGCGTATAAGCGTTAAAACCGCCGCGCAGGGAATGCCGGGATGTCTCGGCTGACCTGTGGTTCCTGCCGCCTGCATTTTTTTCGCAGGCGGGCCATGGGTGCGGCCAGCGCCCGGCATTCCCTGCGCCCTCATCATCGTCGAGGGCTCGCCTGCCGCATGATCCGGACGCCCAGGGCGTCGCGGCAACGCGGTCGCTCGCAGCGACGAGGAACCTCGCCGGAGTCCCTGCCCCGTTGCCAACCGCCCAACGAGTCGCAATAGTCCGCGCTTTCCGAGCCGGCCCGACCGGCCCGTCGACCTGGAGGCATGATGATGACGACGAGACCGACCGCAAAATCATCCGACAAGGATGCCTGGCGCGTCGGCGTGCTGTTCTCGCGCAGCGGCCTGATGGAAGTGACGGAATCCGAGCACTTCTTCGGCACCGCATTGGCGATCCAGGAGATCAACCAGGGGGGCGGCGTGCTCGGCCGCGAGATCGAGGTCATTGCCTATGATCCGGGATCGCAGCCCGAGACCTTCCGCAAGCTCGCCGACCGCCTGCTCACCGAAGACGGCGCCTCCGTCGTATTCGGCTGCTCGACCTCGGCCGAGCGCAAGGCTGTGCTGCCGGCGATCGAGCGGCGCAACGGCCTGCTCTGGTATCCCTCGCTCTACGAGGGTTTTGAATATTCGCCGAACGTGATCTACACCGGACCGGCGCCGAACCAGAACGCGTTCCAGCTTGCCGAATACATCGTGCGCAAGCACGGCCCGCGGGTCTATTTGATCGGCTCGGACTACATCTATCCGCGCGAATCCAACCGCATCATGCGCGACCTCGTCGAGTCCTATGCCGGCCGCGTGGTCGGCGAGCAATATGTCACGATGGAAGCAACCGACGCCGAACTCACGCGCAGCCTCGACGCCATCAGGGATGCCGCGCCGGACGTCGTGTTCTCGACCATCGTCGGCCGCACTGCGCAGCGCTTCTACCGCATGTATGCGCGTTCAGGCTTCGATCCCAAGCGGCTGCCGATCGCCAGCCTCACGATGGCCGAAGGCGAGGTCCGCGCCATCGGCGCCGAATACTGCGCCGGCCACCTGACCGCGGCGAGCTATTTCGGCACGCTGGCGCGCGACAGCAACGACCGCTTCAAGGCGGCGTTTGCGGCAACTTTCGGCGCGGAGACGCCGGTCAGCATGTGGAGCGCGTCGGCCTATGCGCAGATCAAGCTGTTTGCGCGGGCGCTGGAGCAAGCCGGCAGCCTCGACACGCAGAAGCTGGTCGAGGCCGCGCTCGGCCTCAGCCTCGAAGCGCCGGAGGGGCCGATCCGCATCGATCCCGACAACAACCACGTCTGGACGACGCCGCGGATCGGCCGCGTCCGCTCCGATGGGCAGTTCGACATTGTCTGGGAGAGCAAGAGCCCGATCAAGCCGGATCCCTACCTCTCGGTGTCGCCGATCGGCGGCCGCTGGCTGAGCGAAGAGGCGCTGTCGGCATGAGGCCGGATGACCGCATGAAACCCGGCGTGCGCCGCCTCATCGAGGATCTGCGCGGCGCGCGCGTGCTGGTGATCCATCCGCGCGATGCCGAAGGCGATGCGCTGATCGACCAGCTCAAGCGCATCGGCTGCAACGTGCGCGGCGTGTGGCCGCCTCCGGTCGCGCTTCCGCACGACATCGACACCGTGTTCCAGCTGATCGAGACGTCGGAGGAGATGATCTTTCCGGAAGGCACCAGCGAGCATCCCCTCACCTTCATCGCCATCGTCGACTACGAGAATCCGACCATCCTGAAGCGGCTGCTCGACAGCAATGCGCATGGCGTCGTCAACAAGCCGATCCGCTCATTCGGCATTCTCTCTTCGCTGGTGCTGGCGCGCTCGCTGCGCGGCTACACGCGCAGGCTCGAAGGCAAGGTGCAGAAGCTCGAGGAGACCTTGAAGGCGCGGCGCGACGTCGACAAGGCGGTGAAGATCCTGATGGGGCTGAAGCAGGTCGGCGAGGTCGAGGCCTATGAGCTGATCCGCGCGCAGGCGACGCAGAAGCGCGTGGCGATGGCCGACATCGCGATCTCGATCATCAATGCGCAGGAGACGCTCGGCGGATTGGGGGTGCTCGATGCCCCGGCCTCGCGCTGAGCGGGTGTTTCCGCGCTCATGCGTTGGGCAGCGCAGGCCTGAAATTTTTGCAGGCGATGGCGTTGACTTCGTTTCGCGCATGAGAGTTACTTGGGGCAGTTGCGGACATCGGATGTCCGCCAATGGCCGGTCGGCCATTTCACATCAGGCTATGTAGCCCTCGCATTGCGCCGCAAGGCGCAGTCGGGGGCTTTTTGTTTGGCGCGCGCGACCCTCGCGAACGCAACGGAGACTCGTGCCTTGACGACGGATGACGACAGCAAAGTGCGGATCGCCTGCATCCAGATGCAGCCGATGGTCGGCGAGTTGGCCACCAACCTCGCCCACAGCCTCGATCTGATCCAACAGGCGGTGGCGCAAGGCGCCAGGCTCGTGGTGCTCCCCGAGCTCGCCTCCTCAGGCTACGTGTTCAGATCGCGCGAGGAGGCCTTCGCCGCATCGGAGACGATCCCCGGTGGCCCGGCCGTGACCGCATGGAGCGAGATCGCGGCCAAGCACGGGCTGCACCTCGTTGCCGGCATCTGCGAGCGCGACGGGACGAAACTCTACAACAGCGCGGTGCTGATCGGGCCGAAGGGCTACATCGGCACCTTCCGCAAGGTGCATCTGTGGAACGAGGAGAACCTGTATTTCGAACCCGGCAATCTCGGCTTTCCCGTCTATCACACCGAGATCGGCCGCATCGGCATGGCGATCTGCTACGATGGCTGGTTCCCGGAGAGCTACCGCCTCAATGCGCTGCAGGGCGCCGACATCGTCTGCGTGCCGACAAACTGGGTGCCGATCCCCGGCCAGGCTCAGGGCCGCGAAGCGATGGCCAACACCCTGGCGATGGCGGCCGCGCATTCCAACTCGATCTTCATCGCCTGCGCCGACCGCGTCGGCGTCGAGCGCGGCCAGCCGTTCGAGGGCCAAAGCCTGATCGTAAGCTACACCGGCTGGCCGGTCGCCGGCCCTGCCAGCCGCGACCAGGAGGAGATCGTGATTGCGGATGTAGCACTGGGCGAGGCCCGCCGCGCCCGCAATTGGAATGCGTTCAACCAGGTCCTGCGCGACCGCCGCTCCGACGTTTATGACGAGATGCTCGGCAGCGACGTCAAGCGCGGCTGGTACTGACAACTTCGCAAGCTTCTGTTTCGACCATTCACGGAGGACAATCGATGACATCGCGTTTGCTGACTACTTCGCTGGCGCTCGCCCTTGTGGCGGGAACGGCGCTCTCGCCTGCCCTGGCCGCCGATCCGATCAAGATCGGCGTTCCCGTCGGCCTCTCCGGCGCCAACTCCGTCGTCGCCCCTTCGGTGGTGCAGTCCGCCGAGCTTGCGGTCGAGGAGATCAACGCCAAGGGCGGCGTGCTCGGCCGCAAGCTTGCGCTCGAGGTCGCGGATGATGCGTCGGGCGCGGCAGGCGCCCAGAAGGCGTTCGACGCCCTGATCTTCCAGAAGAAGGTCAACGTCCTGATCTCGATGGAGACCAGCGCCGCCCGCAACGCCGGGCTGCCGATAGTCGCCCGCGGCAAGACGCCGTTCATCTACACCTCGTTCTACGAGGGCAAGTCCTGCAGCCCCTACCTCTACGTCAACGCCTGGGTACCGGATCAGCAGGTGCCGCCGATCGTCGACTACTTCAACAAGGAGAAGAAGGCGAAGGGCTACTTCCTGATCGGCTCCGACTACGCGTTCGGCCGCGGCATGCTCGCCTTCACCAAGGCTTATATTGAGAAGACTGGAGGCAAAGTGGTCGGCGAGGAGTACCTGCCGATGGACGGCTCCGACTGGACCTCGATCATCTCCAAGCTCAAGGCATCGGGCGCGGATGCGCTGATCACCTCGACCGCGGGCGGCGCGCCGAACGTCACCCTGACGAAGCAGCTGCGCGCCGCCGGCGTGAACCTGCCTTACGGCAATCTCGCCGTCGACGAGGGCACCGCCAAGGGCATGGGTGCCGATGCGGCCGGCATCTTCCTGTCTGCCTCCTACGTGACCGGCATCGACACCCCCGCCAACAAGACCTTCCTCGCATCGATGGCCAAGAAGTTCGGCGCCGAGCTGAAGACCCCGAATGATCTTTCGGTTCCGCAATATGAGGCGGTCTATGCCTACAAGGCCGCGGTCGAGAAAGCCGGCAGCACCGATCAGGACAAGGTGCTGAAGGCGCTGGCCGAGGTTTCGGTCGACGGTCCGCGCGGGAGCATCAAAATGGACAAGCAGCGCCATGCGCCGCTGACCATGTATCTCGGCCAGGTCCAGGCCGACGGCAGCGTCAAGGTGATCCAGAGCTTTGCGAATGTCGATCCCGGCGCGCAGTGCCCGGGCAAGTCCTGATCGCGTAAAATCCTGCGGGGCGGACGCGCGTCCGCCTCGCAACCTCTCGACTGGAAGTGACCATGCTGACCGTCGCCCTCGATGCCGTCACGACGGCCGCCATGCTCTTCATCATTGCCGCCGGACTCCTGATCGTGTTCGGCGTCATGAAGATCATCAATTTCGCCCACGCCGCCTTCCTCACAGTCGGCGCCTACGCCGCGCTGGTCGGCGCCCAGCTGAACCTGCCGTGGTTTCTGGTGCTGCCACTCGCCTTCGCGGCCGGCGCCGTCTGCGGCGGGATCACGGAGGTCGTGATCGTGCGGCGTCTCTACAAGCGTCCGCTCGATGCGATCCTCGCCACCTGGGGGCTCGGCATCGTGCTCGGCCAGCTCATCACCCTGATGTTCGGCCGCGAGGTTCAGTTCGTGCAGGCCCCGATCTCGGGCACGGTGCATCTGCTCGGTACCGATTATTCGGCCTACCGGCTGGTGATGATCGTCGCCGCCGTGATCGTCGCGCTGCTGTTCGCCGGTCTGCTCAACGGCACGCGGCTCGGTCTGTCGACCAAGGCCGTCATCATGAACGAGATGCTGGCGCAGGGGCTCGGTGTGGACTCTTCCCGCGTACGGCTCATCACCTTCGCGCTCGGCAGCGGTCTTGCGGCCCTGTCGGGCGCGCTGATCACGCCGCTGTCCAGCGTCGATCCGAACATGGGCGTGCCCTGGCTGATCGGCGCGTTCATGCTGGTCATGGTCTCCGGCGGTTCGCTGCTGGCGCTGGCAGGCTCCTGTCTCGTGCTCGGCACGTTGCAGGTGCTGGTCTCCACCTTCGTCAATCCGATCCTCGGCGGGCTGACCATTGCGATCTGCGCCGCCATCGTCCTGCGGATTCGGCCGGAGGGCTTTGCCCGTGCCTGATGCGCGTCCGCTCGCCTCGCCCGACACACCGGCGCGCCGTCCGATGCCGCGCCTGATCGTCCCAGGCTTGATGGTGGCGATGGCGGCCGGCGTGATCGTCGTCGCGCCGCTGCTGCTCGATAACTACCTCGTAAACATCCTCGTGCGCGCCTGCTTCGTCGCCATCGCCGCCATTACGGTCGACATCATGTGGGGCTATTGCGGCACGCTGACCTTCGGCCAGTCGGCATTCTTCGGCATCGGCGCCTACGCGCTGGCGATCATGTTCACCGAATACGGCTTCGGCACTTGGCAAGTGTGCGCAGCGATCGCAGCGGCGATGGCCGTCGCTGCGGCGGTCGCCGCTTTCACCGGCTGGCTGTCGTTCTATCCCGGCTCGACGCCACTCTACGCCTCGGTGATCTCGCTGGTCGTTCCAATCGTGCTGGTGCAGATCCTTTATTCCGGCGGCACCTTCACGGGCTCCTCCAGTGGCCTCGTCGGCTTCGAGAGCTTCGATCTCGAGATCGAAACCTGGCTGCGACTCGCCGGTCTCGGGCTGCTTGCGACCTCGGTGCTCGCGCTCGTCGTGATGCGCAGCGACACCGGCCGCCTGCTGGCCGCGCTGCGCGACAATGACGCGCGCTGCACCTATCTCGGCATCGACACCTCGCGGCTGCGCATCATCGTCCTCGTCCTGTCTGCTGTCGTCTCCGCGCTCGCCGGTTTCTTCTATGCGGGCTTTGGCGGCGTCGCCGCGCCCGAAAACGCCAGCTTCACCTTCGGCACCAATCTCGTCATCATGGTCGCGCTCGGTGGCCGCGGCACCGTGATCGGCCCGGTGATCGGCGCGCTGTGCATGGAAGTGGCGAGCGCCTATCTCGCCAATAGCCTGCCCTACGTCTGGGAGCTGATCGTCGGACTGGCGCTGATCGTCGTGATCCTCGTCTTCCCCGATGGCCTGCTCGGCGCAGTGATGCGCCTGTTCAAGCGTGGCGGCGGTGCGGGGCGAGGCACGGCGACGATGCTGCGCCAAGCCGCTGCCGCCACGGCGGTCAACAATCCGGACGCCGTCGCCATCGAAGTCCGCGCGCTCGGCAAGCATTACGGCAGCCTCTCGGTGCTGGACGGCGTGGAGTTCACTGCGCATCGCGGCGAATTGCTGAGCCTGGTTGGTCCGAATGGGGCCGGCAAGACCACCTTGATCCGCTGCCTTTCCGATGGGCGCGAACGCTCGACGGGCGACGTCGGGATCGCCGGCCATGACATTGCGCGGCTGTCGCCGGATCGCGTCGTCCGTTTTGGGCTCGGCCGCAAGTTCCAGACAGCGTCCGTATTCGAGACGCTGACGGTGGCCGAGTGTCTGCGTGTGGCGCGGACACACGCCGATCCGCCGGCCCTGACGTCGCGCTCCGCGACGCTTGAGCTTCCGCCAGCAGCCATGTCCGTCGTCGAACGGTCCGGGCTCAGCGAGCGGCTCGATGAGGAAGCGCGCAATCTCAGCCATGGGCTGAAGCAGGCCCTCGAGCTCGCGATGGTGCTCTCGCTGGAGCCCGACGTGCTGCTGCTGGACGAGCCGACCGCCGGACTGACGCGCGCCGAGCGCCAGAGCTTTGCCGACATCCTCACCGCCCTCGCCCGCCGCGACCGCCTCTGCATCCTGCTGGTCGAGCACGATCTCGATTTCGTCCGCGAGATCTCCTCGCGCATCATCGTGCTGCACCAGGGCCGCCTCGCGCTCGACGGCTCCGTCGACGAGGTCGTCAACAGCGAGCTCGTCCGCGAGATCTACACCGGCCAGCACGTGCCGCATGCGGAGGTGCCAGCATGAGCACGATGCTGGGGGTCAACGAGCTGGCCAGCGGCTATGGCTCCTCCGAGGTGATCAGCAATGTCGGCTTTGCACTGGCAAAAGCCGAGACGCTCGCCATCGTCGGCAAGAACGGCATGGGCAAGACCTCGCTGCTCAAGGCCATCACCGGCTTCCTGCCGGCGTGGCGCGGCAGCGTGCAGCTTGCAGGCAAGGACGTGACGCGGGTGGCGCCGCATCTGAAGCGGAAGATGGGGCTGGTCTATGTTCCGCAGGAGCATGCGCTGTTCCAGGACCTGTCGGTGCGCGACAATCTCCGGCTCGGCGTGCTCACGGATGACGACATGCCCGCCCGGTTCGAACAGGTCGGCAGTTGGTTTCCGGTCCTTACCAAGCGGCTGAACCAGCGCGCCGGGACGCTGTCGGGCGGCGAGCAGAAGATGCTGATCGTGGCGCGGGCGCTGATGGCGAAGCCCGAGGTGCTGCTGCTCGACGAGGTCACCGAGGGCCTGCAGCCCTCCGTGGTCGATCGCCTGTCCGAGGTGCTGGTCCGGGTCCGGCGCGAGATCGGCACCTCGATGATCGTGGTCGAGCAGCACCTGCCGTTCGCGCTCGGGATCAGCGACCGCTACCTCGTCTTCAAGCGCGGCGAGATCGTCGATGCCGCCGCGGTCGATGGCGATGCCGCCGCGCGCATCGACGCGCACATGCGGATCTAGCGAAGCCGCCGGCGCGAGAACAGCGAGATCAGCACCGGCAGCGTGATCAGGATGACCACCGGCGCCAGCATCATGCCGGTGACCACGACGATCGCGAGCGGCTTCTGCACCTGCGAGCCGATGCCAGTCGACAGCGCCGCCGGAAACAGGCCGATGCCGGCGACGACGCAGGTCATCAACACCGGGCGCAGCTGCAATTCGCCGGTGCGGATGACGGCCTCGATGCGGTCGACGCCTTCGTCGATCAGCTGGTTGAACTGCGACAGGATGATGATGCCGTCCATCACGGCGATGCCGAACAAAGCGATGAAGCCGATCGCGGCCGAGACGCTGAACGGAATGCCGGTCAATACGAGGCCGACGACGCCGCCGAAGATCGCCATCGGGATCACGCTCATGGCCAGCAACGTGTCGGCCATCGAGCCGAAATTGAACCACAGCAGCACGCCGATCAGAGCGAGGCTGATCGGCACCACGATCGACAGCCGCTTGATCGCGTCCTGCAGATTGCCGAATTCGCCGACCCATTCGACGCGCGAGCCGGCCGGCAGCTGCACCTGGTCTGCGACCTTCTGCTGCGCCTCCTGGATCGCGCTGCCGAGATCGCGCTCGCGCACCGAGAACTTGATCGGCAGATAGCGCTCCTGCTGCTCGCGATAGATGTAGGCGGCGCCCGACACCAGCTTGATGGTCGCGACCTCGCTCAGCGGAATCTGCGTGATGCCGTTCGGCCCCTGGGCGCCGATGCGCAAATTCTCGATTTTCTCCGCGCTCTTGCGATATTCCGGCGCCAGGCGAACGATGATCGGGAAATGGCGGTCGGAGCCCGGCTCGTACAGATCGCCCGCGGTGTCGCCGCCGATCGCAACCTTGATCGTGGCGTTGATGTCACCCGGCGCCAGCCCATAGCGCGCCGCCTTGGCGCGATCGATGTCGATCTGCACCGTCGGCTGGCCGAGCGAGGTGAACACCGCGAGATCGGTCACGCCCTGCACGGTGGACAGGACCGTCTTGATCTTGTTGGCGGTGTCGGTCAGCGCCTGGAGGTCGTTGCCATAGAGCTTGATCGAGTTCTCGCCCTTCACGCCGGACACCGCCTCCGAGACGTTGTCCTGCAGATATTGCGAGAAGTTGAACTCGACGCCGGGAAAGCGGTCATCGAGCTGCTTCAAGAGCTCCGCGGTGAGCTGATCCTTGTCCTTGGTGCCGGGCCAGTCCTTCACCGGCTTCAGCGGCGCGAAGAACTCGGCATTGAAGAAGCCGGCGGCGTCGGTGCCGTCGTCGGGACGGCCGTGCTGCGAGACCACGGCCTCGACTTCGGGCCGCGCGCGGATCATCTTGCGCATCTCGTTGACGGAGGCGTTGCCCTCCTGCAGCGAGATCGTCGGTGGCAGGGTCGCGCGGATCCAGAGGTTGCCCTCTTCCAGCTTGGGCAGGAATTCGAGACCAAGCAGCCGGCCGACCACCACGGTGAGCAGCACGAGGCCGACCGCGCCGGTCATCACCAGGTTGCGGTTGCCCACCGCCCAGCGCAGCGCCGGCGCATAGATCGCGTGCAGCAGCCGCATCAGGCGCGTCTCAGTCTCCTCGACATGGGTCGGAAGAATGATCGCGCTCAGCGCCGGCGTCACCGTGAAGGTCGCGAGCAGACCGCCGGCCAGCGCATAAGCATAGGTGCGCGCCATCGGTCCGAAGATGTTGCCTTCGACGCCGCTCAGGGTGAACAGCGGCAGGAACGCGGCGATGATGATGGCGGCGGCAAAGAAGATCGAACGCGACACGTCCGCTGCGGCCGAGAGGATCGCGTGGCTCTTCATGCCCATCATCGTCTCGGGCGAGATATGGCTCTCCTCGGCCGCGGACAAAGGCGTGGTCTGCGTCAGCCGGCGGAAGATCGCCTCGACCATGATGACCGTGGCATCGACGATCAGGCCGAAATCGATCGCGCCGACCGACAGCAGATTGGCGGACTCGCCGCGCAGCACCAGGATGATGACGGCAAAGAACAGCGCAAATGGAATGGTGGCGCCGACGATCAGCGCGCTGCGCAGATTCCCGAGGAATATCCACTGCAGCAGCACGATCAGGCCGATGCCGACCACCATGTTGTGGAGCACGGTGTGCGTCGTGGTGTCGATCAGGTCCTTGCGGTCGTAGATGCGCTCGATGCGCACGCCCGGCGGCAGGATGGTGGAGCGATTGATCTGGTCGACCAGTTGCTCGACCCGCGCGATGGTCGGCGAACTCTGCTCGCCGCGCCGCATCAGGACGATGCCCTGGACGATGTCGTCGTTGTTGTTGAGGCCGGCGATGCCGAGCCGCTGCTTTTCCGCGATGGTGACGGTGGCGACATCCCTGACCAGGACCGGATTGCCGCCGCTCTGCGACACCATGGTGTTGGCAAGGTCGTCCATCGAGCGGATCAGGCCGACGCCGCGCACCACCGCCGATTGCGTGCCGATCTCGACCGTGTTGCCGCCGACATTGATGTTGGAGTTGCCGACCGCCTGCAGCAGTTGCGGCAGGGTCAGGCCGTTGGCGACGAGCTTGTTGAAATCGACCTGGATCTCATAGGTCTTGGTCTTGCCGCCCCAGCCGGTGACGTCGACGACGCCCGGCACTGCGCGGAAGCGGCGCTGCAGCACCCAGTCCTGCAGGGTCTTGAGGTCGAGCACGCTGTAGCCGGGCGGGCCGCGCAGCCGGTAACGATAGATTTCGCCCACCGCGCTCAACGGCGAGATCTGCGGCGTGACGTTGCCCGGCAGCGGCGACAGTTGCGACAGCCGGTTCAGCACCTGCTGCAGCGCCTCGTCATAGGTGTAGTCGAACGAGAACTGCAGCTTGACGTCGGACAGGCCGTACAGCGAAATCGTTCTGATAGTGCGCAGGTTCTTGATGCCGGCGACCTGGGTCTCGATCGGGATCGTGATGTAGCGCTCGATCTCCTCTGCCGACAGGCCGTTGCTCTGCGTCACGATGTCGACCATCGGCGGGGTCGGATCGGGATAGGCTTCGATGTTCAGCTGCTGGAAGGCGATCACGCCGCCGATCAGAATGGCGACGAACATTCCGACCATGAGGAAGCGCCGCTGGACGGCGATGGCGACGAGGCGGTCCATTCAGATCGGCACTTTCAGGAAGGCAGGCAGGGAGACCGCATCTCAGCTGCCCGAGGCTGCGCGATCGATGAACAGGCTGCCCTTGGTCACGATCTGCTCGCCCGAGCTCAGATTGTTTTCGACCGCGACCTGATCGCCATTGATCAAACCGGTCTTGATCTTGCGCAGCTCGATCGACTTGTCGGGACGGGCGACCCAGACGCGGACCTGGTCGCCTTCGTAGATCAGCGCCTGTCGGGGCACTGCGACGGCGGGCTGTTCGCCTGGCGAATAGATCGTCACATTGGCGAACATCTCGGGCTTCAGCAGGCCATCCTTGTTGTCGATGGTCGCGCGGACGAGCAGCCTGCGGCTCGCCGGGTCGATCGAAGCGGCGACGTAGTTGATGCTGGCCTTGAGCGGCCGGCCGGGCAGCGCCAGCACGTTGACGAGAATCTCCTCGCCGACGTTCACCAGGGCCGCATCGCTCTCGCGGACGAACGCCGTGAGCCAAACGGTGGAGAGATCGCCGATCACGAACACCGGATCGCTCGCGCCGGAGTTGACGTATTGCCCGGGGCCGACCTTGCGCTGCACGACCGTGCCGGCGATCGGCGAATAGATCGTGATCTCGCGGTCGATCACGCCCTTGCTCTGGAAATCGGTGATCGCGGCATCCGTGAAGCCGAGGATGCGCAGCTTGTTGCGCGCGGCCTCGAGCGCCGTTTGTGACGACCGCATGTCATTCTGGGCCTGAACGGAGGTCGCCTCCGCCTGCTGAAAATCCTTCAGCGGAATCGCCCGGCCTTCGAACAGGTCCTTGGCGCGCTTGTACTGGATGTCGGCGAGGTCGAGCGCGGACTTTGCCTTGTTCATCGAGGTGATGGCGGCGATGAAATCGTTCTGGGCCTGTACGGTGTCGGCCGCCTCGATCACGAACAGCGGCTGGCCCTGCTTGACGTTGTCGCCCGGGCGGGCAAGCAGCTTGGTGACGCGGCCGGCATAGGGGGAGAACACCGGTGTCGAGCGGTCCTCGTCGACGGCAACCTTGCCCTCGGTGACGTGCTCGGCACGGAAAATCTTGTCGCAGACCGGCTCGATCGTCAGCGTCGCCCATTCCGCAGCCGATGGCGTAAAGGTGGTGCCGTTGCGCTTGGACTGGCTGGAGAGCTCGATATTGTCTTTCGCAGCCGATCCCGACTGGAATTGCATGTAGCCATAGCCGCCCGCGCCGGCCATCGCCAGGGCGGCAAGGCCGATCAGCAGCCGCCTGGTGCTGATCATCTGCGGGGATGGATTCATGTCAGACGCCATGGCTGGTCAGATCGGCTCGCTTTATCTGTCGACGATTCCGGCTCTGGCGGTCTCATCGTTGCGCTAATAGTGCGGAACTGGAGCTTTAAACAACCTAAAAATCGCCCCACTCGCCTCTGTTTTGCTTTAAAAATTTGAAAGTTGAACGACAGCCGTTCAGCTTGCATTCAGCTCGTTTTGGGCGATCGCGGGTTCACTGCGACGCACCATGAACACGTTGCGGGCACGATGGATCGCCGTGACGGTGATGCCGGCCGACAGGCCAACCTCCGCGGGTACGCGCCTACTCCGGCCTGAAGTCCATGCTCCGGGTTTGCGTTCCGGCTCGAACAGGATCGCAACGTCGTGCGCTTCCCCCAAAATCGAGTCATGGTTTCCATGGCCCTGCGATTGGCGACGGTGCATCGTGCGATCATCGATTGCGGCCTCGATCAGGTCACTGTGACGCGCACATGAAGACGCAGTCTCGCGGCGCCGATGCGTCCGAGTCTTGCCGATGGTTTCACCCTCTCGTGAAGAGGGCGCAGGGAAGGCCAGGCGTCGGCTGACGCCTGCGGCCCGCCTGCGAAAAAAATGCAGGCGGCAGGTACCACAGGTGCAGCCGAGAACGCCCGGCCTTCCCTGCGCGACGGTTTTCACGTTTACTGCGTGCTCTCCCCGGTGTCCGGCTTGTTAGCCACCGTCGTCAGCGGGATCATCGTCACCCGCGAACTTGACGCCAGCATCGGGGCGTCAGGACCACACGCCTTCACGTCCGCAAGCTGCCGTTCGTCCGCGCAAGGCTTAGCCCCACGCTGCGGCATCTCGCAGCCATCGCTCCCCGCCCCGCGTGTCGTGACGATCGCGCGCAACGCCCCTTCTTCATGGAGCGGGATGGGCGGACTAGAGCATGATTTCGGAAAAAATGAAAGTGGAATTTTGGGGTGGGCGCGAATTTTCTGAATTTGTGAACTTGCGTACGACGCTCCCGATAATCGTGATTTCACGCCCGGAACCGGCAAGCACGTCACGATGCGCGATGCGCGCCGTGCCTTTGCCCACCCTACGGACTCGCGATGAACCGTAGGATCACGCCGAGCCTCCCATCGCCCTAATGAAAGTCCCGCGACCGCGGCAGGATGCGGACGTTGCGGGGGTGGCTGACGCGCTGGGCGGGATGGTCGGGGTGATCGCGGCGGTCGTCGTTCAGCGGCTCCGCCGGCATCGGGCCGTGTGGAACGGCTGATGCGCCGAGGCGATCGTCCGACAGCAATGCGAGGTCGGCGCTGCGGTCGACCAGGCGCTCGGCGACGAGATGGACCACCTTCTCGGGGCTGCTCTGGATGCGGCCTTCGACCAGCACGAGGCGCGCGCCCATCACCTCCTTGCGGAAGGTCTCCATCACCTTCGGCCACACCACGATGTTGGCGATCCCGGTCTCGTCCTCCAGGGTCATGAACACCACGCCCTTGGCGCTTCCGGGCCGCTGCCGCACCAGCACCACGCCGGCGCAGCGGACGCGGCGCCGATCGTTGGCATGATTGACGTCGCGGCAGGCCAGCACGCCTTCGGCAGCGAAACGCCGGCGCAGGAACTCCATCGGATGGCCCTTCAACGACAGGCGGATGGTCTGATAGTCCGCGACGACGTGCTCGGGCAGCGGCATCTCCGGCAGCGGCTGGGCGCCCTCGTCCGGCTGCTCACGGGCGATGGCGGCTTCGAACAGCGGCAGCGGCACGTCGTCGGGCAACCGCCGCACGGCCCATATTGCTGCGCGGCGGTCGAGCCCGAGCGAGCGGAACGCATCGGCATCGGCAAGTAACAAGAGCGCACGCTTGGGCAAGGCGGTGTCGCGGGCGAAATCCTCCAGCGAGCTGAAGGGACCGCGGGCACGGGCCTCGATGATGCGGTCGGCCCAGTCGTCCTCGTGGTCGTCATTTTGAAGCGGCGTGTGAATTTGTTTGTCGTTGTCATTCCGGGGCGACGCGCCAGCGTCGAGCGATCGAAACGCATGAAGGGCTTGTGAGTCAGCCGCTGTCTCCTCACCGTCATTCCGGGATGCGCCCCCTTGGGCGCAGGCCCGGAATCCATAATCACGACTCGGGGTTATGGATTCCGGGCTCGCGCTACGCGCGCCCCGGAATGACGGTGGAGAGGTCGCTTGCTCATCCAAGAACGATGGTGCGGAAGCAGCCAGCGTCTCCCTCCGCATCTTCTCCGACAATTTCTTGATCCGCTCCTCGTCGCGGTCGATCCAGCGGAAGCCGTCGATCTGGCGGAAGCCGAGGCGGACGGCGCAGTATTGGCCGTCGGTCTCCTCCAGCGTGTTGTCGGCGAAACTGTAGGACACGTCGATGTCGCGAATTTCGACCTTGTTCTTGTGGGCGTCGCCGACGATCTGCGCCGGCGCATAAAAACCCATCGGCTGCGAATTCAACAGCGCGCAACAGAACGCATCCGGATGGAAGCATTTCAGCCAGGACGAGACGTAGACGAGCTGGGCGAAGCTCGCGGCATGGCTTTCCGGAAAGCCGTAGGAGCCGAACCCCTTGATCTGGTCGAAGCAGCTCTTGGCGAAGGCGGGATCGTAGCCGCGCGCGATCATGTTGCCGACCATCTTCTCCTCGTAGGAGCCGATGGTGCCGACGTTGCGGAACGTCGCCATCGCGCGGCGCAGGCCGTTGGCCTCCTCGGGCGAGAATTTTGCGGCTTCGATCGCGATCCGCATCGCCTGCTCCTGGAACAGCGGCACGCCGAGCGTCTTGTGCAAAACCTTGTGAAGTTCGTCGGCCGGGCCATTCGCTGGCGCCGGATAACTGACCTGCTCAAGACCGTTGCGGCGGCGAAGATAAGGATGCACCATGTCGCCCTGGATCGGCCCGGGCCGGACGATCGCGACCTCGATGACGAGATCGTAGAAGGTGCGCGGCTTGAGGCGCGGCAGCATGTTCATCTGCGCCCGGCTCTCGACCTGAAACACGCCGAGCGACTCGCCCTTGCACAGCATGTCGTAGACTTCGGGGTCTTCGCGCGGCACCGACGCCAGATCGTAATGAATGTGCTTGTGCTGCGCGATCAGCGCAAAGCTCTTGCGGATGCAGGTCAGCATGCCCAGCGCGAGCACGTCGACTTTCATCATGCTGAGCGCGTCGACGTCGTCCTTGTCCCATTCGATGAAGGTGCGGTCATCCATCGCGGCGTTGCCGATCGGCACGTAACTATCAAGCCTGTCCTGCGTCAGCACGTAGCCGCCGACATGCTGCGACAGATGACGCGGAAAGGTGATCAGCTCCCCGGCGAGTTCGACGGCGCGGCGGATCATCGGATTGTCAGGATCGAGGCCGGCCTGGCGCACCTGCATGTCGGAGAGGCCGTCGCCCCAGCTGCCCCACACGGTGTCGGCGAGCACCGACGTGACGTCCTCGGTCAGGCCGAGCGCCTTGCCGACGTCGCGGATGGCGCTGCGCGGGCGATAATGGATGACGGTGGCAATGATCGCGGCGCGGTGGCGGCCGTAGCGGCGATAGACATACTGCATCACCTCTTCGCGCCGCGAATGCTCGAAATCGACGTCGATATCAGGCGGCTCCAGCCGCTCCTTGGAGATGAAGCGCTCGAACAGCAGATCGATCTTGGTCGGATCGACCGAGGTGATGCCGAGTACATAGCACACTGCCGAATTCGCCGCCGAGCCGCGGCCCTGGCACAGGATGCCTTCGCTGCGCGCGTAGCGGACGATGTCGTGGACGGTGAGGAAATAATGCGCGTAGTTGAGCTCGGCGATCAGCGCCAGCTCCTTGGTGAGGACGGCGCGCAGACGGCCGTCGAGATGGTCGCCGAAGCAGGTCTTGGCGCCGGCCCAGGTCAGGTCCTGCAAATGTCCCTGCGCGGTCTTGCCCGGCGGCACCGGCTCGTCCGGATATTGGTATTTGAGCTGGTCGAGCGAAAAGACGATGCGGTCGGTGAAGCGGATGGTCTCGGCGATGGCGTCGGGATGATCGCGGAACAGCCGCGCCATCTCGTGACCCGGTTTGAGATGGCGCTCGGCGTTGGCCTGCAGACGTCGGCCGATGGTCTCGATCGAGGCCTTCTCGCGGATGCAGGTCAGCACGTCCTGCAGCATGCGCTGGCTTGGGTGGTGATAGAGCACGTCATTGGTGGCGATCAGCGGCACTTTGGCCGATGCGGCGAGACGCGCCAGCCGCGCCAGCCGGCGGCGATCGTCGCCGCGGTACAGCAGGCTGCCGGCGAGCCACACGCCTTCGGCGGGGCTGTCCTTGAGGCGCGCAAGGATTTTGTCGAGGACGGCCTCGTCGAAGCGATGCGGCGGCATCAGCACCAGGAGTTGGCCTTCGATGGATTCGAGGAGATCATCGAAGCTCAGGCGGCAGTCGCCCTTGGCAACCTTGTCGAGATCGCTGCCGCGCTTGCCGCGGGTGAGCAGCTGGCACAGCCGGCCATAGGCCGCGCGGTCGCGCGGATAGACCAGGATGTCCGGCGTGCCGCAGGTGAAGACGAGACGTGCGCCGTAGAGGAGCTTCGGCTTGTAGCTCAGGCGGTCGCTGCTCAACTCGCTATAGGCGCGCACGATGCCGGCGAGCGTGTTGTGGTCGGCGATGCCGATGGCATGGAGGCCGTACGCGGCGGCCTGGTGCACATAGCCCTGCGGATGCGAGCCGCCGTGCAGGAACGAGAAATTGGTGGTGATGCCGATCTCGGCATAGGGGATAGGGGTCATGGCGTGACCGCGGAGGCTGGGGCGGCGCGCTGCCCATGCGATGCAGAAGACGGCCCTTCACAAGGCGGCTTGCGCAGCTGCCCACCCTCCCCTGGAGGGGGAGGGTCGACGCGCGCAGAGCGCGCGGCGGGGTGGGGTGAGCCCAGCAAATGGTCGTCACGACGTCGACAAGTCAGGATTGTGAACGTCTCGGCTCCTGCGAAAATCAGCACCGCGAACGCGGATGAGCTGTCACCCCACCCCGGCTCGCATGCGCGCATGCGAGCCGACCCTCCCCCTCCAGGGGAGGGTGAGCAGCGAGCTTGCCGCGAGATGAGTGCGACCGCCCTGCTCCTCATGCGAACAGCCCGTGCATGTACCAGGCGGGCTGCACCGGCACGCCCTGCTGCGGCTCGAGCTCGCGGTCATACAAACCGTCGCGGTAGAGCCAGAAGCGCAGGCCGTGTTCGTCCTCGACGCGGAAATAGTCCCGCGTGAGGCCCTGCCCGTCCGGCCGCCACCATTCCATCGCGACGCGCTCCGGGCCTTCGGCACGGACCACCGCATGGGCGGCGCGGCGCCAGACGAAGCGTGCAGGCGGGCCGTCGGGCACGCCGGCGATCACTTGAATCGCCTCGGGGCGCTCGAACAGCCGCAAGGGTCGCAGCGGCGGCTCGCCTTCAACACGCTCGGGCCAGTCGGCCGCACTCGAAGCTGGGAGATTTTGCTGCGCCGGCAGCGGCAGCGCCGCACGTTCCGGAATATGCGTGTCCACCGGCAGATGCACGACCACGCGTTTTCCCCCGATGCGCGCGGCGATACGGTCGATCAAGGCCGACAGTTCGTCATTGTCATGCACATGGGCGTCGAGATCGCGCTGCTGCTGCGCCACGATCTCGCTGCGGCTCGCCGACAGCCGCATCATGTCGAAGCCGAAGCCGGGATCGAGCGGATCGTTCAGCGCCTCGAGCCGCTCGCGAAACAGACGATCGATGACAGCGGCTTCGGTGACCGGCTGGCCGGTGTCGACCGCGATGACGCGCACCATTCCATCGGTGCGGAAGAAGCAGGCCTCCAGCCGCCGCGCGCCCTTGCCCTGCTGCGCCATCGCCGCCACGAGCATCGCCGCCAGGCTGGACAGGCTGGCCGCGATCACCGTGTCGGTCGCGACCGGCTCGGCGAAGCGCTTGTCGACGATGTAGTCCGGCGGGACTTTGCGCGGGCTGATCGGCGCATCGGCGTCGCCAAGCGCCTGGGCGAGCACGCGGGTGAAGGCGGCGCCGAAGCGCGCGGTGATCTCGTTGCGGCCACGCGTGGCGACATCGCCGATGGTCTTCAGGCCAGCGCGGCGCAGACCGAGCGTGATCGCCTCGCTGCCGCCCAGCGCAGCCACCGGCAGCGGCGCGACCGCGGCCGCCTCCTCGCCGTCAGGCACGATGCGGCCATGCACCTGCCGGTTCAGGGTACGCGCACACACGGCGTTGGAGGCGATCGCCGCCGACACAGTGAAGCCGTGCGCGGTCAGCGCGTCGCAGACCGACTGCATCAGTCTGGCTTCGCCGCCGAACAGATGCACGCAGCCGGTGATGTCGAGCGAAAGCCCATGCGGCGGGTCGAGCGCCACCAGCGGCGTGAACCGGTCGCACCAGTCGGCGATGCTCTCCAGCATCTGAGCATCGGCGGTAAGATCGGCCTCATGCGCGACGAGGTCGGGACAGACCGCGCGGGCGTTCGCCAGCGGCTGGCCAAGGCTGACGCCATGGCGCACGGCGACCTCGTCCAGCGAATGAATCAACAGCGCATTGGCGTCCTTGATGACGACGACCTGCGGCTTGGCCTCAGGCGGAGCGCCTGTGAGGGCCTGCTGACGCTTGATGCGATCGATGGGCAGGCGCGGCAGCCACAGGCTGAGGATCCGCCGCCGGTTCGCTGAAACGGCACGCATCGGGGGTCCACTCCATGATCCATCGTCCGGTCTGGCCGTGACGGTTGCGAATGAGCTCGGCATCGAGGCGCGGCGCGCCCCACGCCATCCAGGGCGCCGAGGGCAGCGACGGCGCGGTGCGGACGATCCAGCGCGTCTCGGCGGTCGAGGGTTCGGGCGTAGCTGCAATGCGCAGCATGAGCGCGGTGACGCCGGACTCCTGCGCCGCCAGGGTCAGCTTGCGGCTGGCGACGAGATCGAGCTTTTGCGTCTCGCCCCACACCTCCAGCATCACACTTCCCAGCGCATCGCAGGCGAGCGCGTCGGCGGCGGTGCGAAGCGCATGATCGAGATCGGGCGCGCGCACGATGACGAGACGGCGCGGATCGAGCCCGAGCTCGGCGAGCCCGCTCATCGACAGCGCGCCCATCTCGCGTTCGGCGAAATCCTGCCGGATCCAGATCAGTGGCCGGCGCGCGGCGGCACGCGCGGCCAGCCCGCACAGGAAGCCGGTCGCGGCTGCGGCCTGGCGGCCGGTCTCGGCGAACACCTCGTGCAGCGCGCCGGTGGCGAGGCCGCCCTGCAGCACCGCATCCGCCTCGTCATGGCCGAGCGCGACCCGGCGCATGTCCTGTGCGCCATCGGCCGCCTCGAGACGGGCAATGCGGCCGCGCAGGCGCGCGAGCGTATCCATGCGTGCGCCGGTCATTCGTCGCCGCTCCTTTTCAATCCATCGTGCGGGTGCTGCCGTTCTTTCTGTGAGCAGGCAGTGAACCCGCGACGACCCTCTTTGTTCATGATACGTTCTAATATAAAGCTAACGCCTTCGAGAGAGTCAATCGGGATTGCCCCGGATCTGATTCAACGAATGGAATCAAAGGGATTCAAAGCCATGGAGCTGCTGCGCAAACTCGAGATCCTGGCCGATGCCGCCAAGTATGACGCGTCCTGCGCCTCCAGCGGTACTGAGATGCGGGACTCGCGCGACGGCAAGGGGCTCGGCTCGACCGCGCCCGGCATGGGCATCTGCCATTCCTATGCGCCGGACGGGCGCTGCATCTCGCTGCTCAAGGTTCTGCTGACCAACGCCTGCAACTTCGACTGCCTGTATTGCGTCAACCGCGCCTCCTCCAATGTCGCCCGCGCGCGCTTCACGGTCGACGAGGTGGTGAAGCTCACCATCGACTTCTATCGCCGCAACTACATCGAGGGGCTGTTCCTGTCGTCGGGCATCATCCGCAGTCCCGACTACACGATGGAGCAGGTCGTCTCCGTCGCGCGCAAATTGCGCGAGGAGCATCGCTTCCGTGGCTACATCCATCTGAAGACGATTCCGGAGGCCGACGAGGCGCTGATCGCCGAGGCCGGTAGATATGCCGACCGGCTCAGCATCAACATCGAGACGCCGCTGGAAGAGAGCCTGACGCAGCTCGCGCCCGAGAAGGACCAGCGCGCGATCCGCCGCACCATGGGCCGTCTCCGGCTTAAGCTCGACGAGACGGCGGAGGCCAAGAAGACGGTGCGCCGGGCGAAGCCGCCGCGCTTTGCGCCGGCCGGCCAGAGCACGCAGATGATCGTCGGCGCCGACGAGGCCAACGACCGCGTCATCCTGTCGACCTCGGCCAATCTCTACGGCGCCTATAAGCTCAAGCGCGTCTATTACTCGGCCTTCAGCCCGATCCCCGATGCCAGCCGCGCGCTGCCGCTGCAGGCGCCACCTCTGGTGCGCGAGCATCGGCTCTACCAGGCCGACTGGCTGATGCGGTTCTACGGCTTCGATGCCGACGAGATCGTCGAGGAGAACGAAGGCATGCTGCCGCTCGACATCGACCCCAAGCTCGCCTGGGCGTTGCGCCACCGCGACCGCTTCCCGCTCGACATCAACAAAGCCAGCCGCGAGGAGCTGTTGCGCGTGCCAGGATTCGGCACCCGCACCGTGCAGCGCATCCTCGCCACACGCCGCACCACCACGATCCGCTTTGCGGATCTCGCCCAGCTCAACGTTGTCAGGAACAAGGCGCTGCCGTTCATCGTTCTCTCCGATCACCGGCCGTCACCGTCTTTGCTCGACGGTGCCGGCCTCAGAGCCCGGCTGCGGCCGAAACCGCAGCAGCTGGGATTTGGATTCTAGGAGAAGCCGTCATCGCGAGCGCAGCGACGCGATCCAGGGGCCGCACGAGACGTCTGGATTGCTTCGTCGCTTCGCTCCTCGCAATGACGAGAGAGGTGAGATGCACGTCGTAACCCTCGACAGCGACACCGATTTCGACGGCTGGCGCAAGGCCGCCCGGGCGCTGGCGATGAACGATGTCAGGCCGGCGGATGTGACCTGGCGCGTCAAGGGCGCAGCGCCCGATCTGTTCGACGATGAGGCCGAGACGCAGCTGCCCGAGGTGCCCAAGGGCGCGTTCTCGGTGCCGGCCAGCTTCATGGAGCTGGCCGAGAGCGCGATCCTGCACAGCGATCCCACCCGCTTCACCCTGCTCTATCGCCTGCTGTGGCGTCTGCGCACCAACCACGACCTGATGGAGATCGCGACCGATCCCGATGTCGCGCAGGCCAACGCGCTGGCGCGCGCCGTGCGCCGCGACGTTCACAAGATGCATGCCTTCGTCCGCTTCCGCGAGGTCGGCCGCGAGCGCGAGGCCCGCTACGTGGCCTGGTTCGAGCCGGAGCACCACATCGTCGAGCGCGCCGCGCCGTTCTTCGCCAGCCGCTTCGCCGATATGCCCTGGTCGATCCTGACGCCCGAACTCTCAGCGCATTGGGACGGCAGCCGCGTCTCGTTCACGTCAGGTGTTAGCAAGGCCGAAGCACCCACTGAAGACCGGCTCGAAGAGGTCTGGCTGCGCTATTACGCCAGCATTTTCAATCCGGCACGGCTGAAAGTGAAGGCGATGGAAAAGGAGATGCCGAAGAAATACTGGCAGAACCTGCCTGAAGCCAAGCTGATCCAGCCGCTGATCGCAGCCGCGTCCAGGCGCACATCCGCGATGATCGCCGAGCCTGGCACCGAACCGCACAAGCCGCAGAAACGCGTCGAGGAGACCGCGATGACCCGCACGCCTAAAGCCCACGCGCATGCTGCTGCTCAGACCTCACATGATGTCGAGCCGACCGATCTTCAGACGTTGCGTGAAGAGGCCGCCGGCTGCCGCGCCTGCCCGCTGTGGAAGGACGCCACGCAGACCGTGTTCGGCGAGGGCCCGGCGCATGCGCCGCTGATGCTGGTCGGCGAGCAGCCCGGCGACAAGGAGGACCTCGCCGGCCACCCCTTCGTCGGCCCGGCCGGCCAGATGCTCGACCGCGCGCTGGAAGAGGCCGGCATCGACCGGAGCAAGGTCTACGTCACCAATGCGGTGAAGCATTTCAAGTTCGTAGCCAGAGGCAAGATCCGGCTGCACCAGAAGCCGGCGACGCCAGAGATCAAGGCCTGCCGCCCGTGGTACGAGCGCGAGCTCGCCGCCGTCCGCCCCGCCCTGGTCGTGGCGATGGGCGCGACCGCCGCGCAGTCGGTGTTCGGCAAGATCACGCAGGTCACCAAGAACCGCGGCCAGATCGTCGACCTGCCCGACGGTCCCCAGGCGATGATCACGGTGCACCCGTCGTATCTCTTGCGGCTGCCCGACGCCGAGGCCAAGGCGCGGGAGTATGAGCTCTTCGTCAAGGACCTGAAGGTCGCCGCCGCCGCGCTCAAGCGCGCGCACGCGGCGTGACGCCCGGCTGAAACGCAAATGGCCGGGCCTGCGCCGCGCCGGAGGGGCTTCGGCCCCGCAGGCGGGACAAGCCCGGCCATGACAAGCAAGCAGGTGCGAACAGCTCACGCCGCCAGCGTGTTCTCCACCACCTTGATGAAGAACGAGGTGCCGTAGACGATCGCCTCGTCGTTGAAATTGTAGGCGGGGTGATGCAGGCCGGCGCTATCGCCGTTGCCGACGAAGATGAAGGCGCCGGGGCGGGCTTCGAGCATGTAGGCGAAATCCTCGCCGCCCATCATCGGCGGCATCTCATGCACGTTGGCATCGCCCGCGACCTCCTTGGCGGCTCGGATGGCGATCTCGGTCTGCTCGGGATGATTGACGACCACGGGATAGCCGCGCGTGTAGTCCAGATTGATCCTGGCGCCGGTCATCTGGGCGACGCCGGTGACGACCTCGCGGACACGCTTTTCCATCAGCTCCCGCACCTTCGGCGTCAGCGTCCGTACGGTGCCGCGCAGCACCGCGCTGTGCGGGATCACGTTGCGGGCATTGCCGGCGTGAAACTCGCAGATCGAAAGCACGGCCGCCTCGAGCGGGTCGACGTTGCGCGCCACGATCTGCTGCAGCGCCGTGACGAGCTGGGCTCCGACCATGAGCGAGTCGATGCAATTGTGCGGCTTGGCGGCATGGCCGCCATGGCCCTCGATGGTGATGTCGACCGAGTCGGTCGAGGCCATCAGCGCGCCCTGGCGGATCGCGAAGGCGCCGATCGGCAGCCCCGGTCCGTTGTGCATGCCGTAGACCTGGTCGATCTTGAAGCGCTCGATCAGGCCGTCCTTGATCATCGCATCGGCGCCGGCGCCGCCCTCCTCGGCGGGCTGGAAAATGACGGCGACCTCGCCGGCGAAGTTGCGGGTCTCGGCGAGATAGCGCGCGGCGCCCAAGAGCATCGCGGTGTGGCCGTCATGGCCGCAGGCATGCATCTTGCCCGGGGTCTTCGACGCGTAAGGCAGCCCCGTGATCTCCTCGATCGGCAGCGCATCCATGTCGGCGCGCAGGCCGAGCACCTTGACGTCGCCAGCGCCGGGCTTCCGGCCCTTGATGACGCCGACCACGCCGGTCTTGCCGAGTCCCGTCGCGACCTCGTCACAGCCGAACTCGCGCAGCCGATCGGCCACGAAGGAGGCGGTCCGGTGCACGTCGTACAGCAGCTCGGGATGCGAATGGATATCCCGCCTCCAGGCCTGGATATCGGGCTGCAGATCGGCGACGCGGTTGACGATGGGCATGGGGAATCTCGTAACTCCAAAGGGATATTTGCGCCGTTTTAGCATGCAAAACTCGCACCGCCCAACATTCAGGCTGCGCCTGTCTCATGGCTGGGTCAACCAGCCATGAACGTGGCGCTTGTCCGGCGCGGCCCCGGCTGACTAAAAGCCTCCCAACGATGGGAAGGGAATGCCGATGCCGAGACAGCTCACGGGGGATTACGACCATATCGTGGTGGGCGCCGGCACCGCCGGCTGCATCCTCGCCAACCGCCTGTCGGCCGATCCGAACACCCGCGTCCTGATCCTGGAGGCCGGCGGCAACGACAATTGGATCTGGTTCCATATTCCGGTCGGCTACCTCTTCGCGATTGGCAATCCGCGCTCCGACTGGATGTTTCGCACCGAGGCCGAGCCGGGCCTGAACGGCCGTTCGCTGGCCTATCCCCGCGGCAAGGTGATCGGCGGCTGCTCGGCGATCAACGCCATGATCTCGATGCGCGGCCAGGCCGCCGACTACGACCATTGGCGGCAGCTGGGTCTCTCCGGCTGGTCCTATTCCGACGTGCTGCCGGTGTTCCGGCGGCTGGAGGACCACTTCCTCGGCGAGAGCGAGCACCATGGCGCCGGCGGCGGCTGGCGCATCGAGGCGCCGCGGCTCTCCTGGGCGGTGCTCGACGCAGTCGGCGACGCCGCCGAGCAGATGGGCATCCGCCGCATCCCGGATTTCAATACCGGCGACAATGAAGGCATCAGCTACTTCCACGTCAACCAGAAGCGCGGCCGGCGCTGGTCCTCCGCGCGAGGTTTTCTCAAGCCGGCGCTGAACAGATCGAACCTGCGGCTGGAAACGCAGGTGCTGGTGGATCGTCTGATCATCGAGAAGGGCCGCGCCGTCGGCGTGCGCTTCCAGCAGAACGGCGAGACGATCGAGGCCCGCACCAAGGGCGAGGTGATCCTGAGCGCGGGCTCGATCGGCTCGGTGCAGGTGCTGCAGCGCTCGGGCATCGGACCGGCGGATTGGCTCTCGGAGCTCGGCATCGATGTCGTCATTGACAAGCCCGGCGTCGGCCGCAATCTGCAGGACCATCTGCAGCAGCGCGCGATCTACAAGGTGTCGGGCGTGAAGACGCTGAACGAGACCTACTACTCGCTGCTCCGTCGCGGCCTGATGGGGCTCGACTACGCCTTCCGCCGCCGCGGGCCTCTGACCATGGCGCCGTCACAGCTCGGCATCTTCACGCGCTCGGATCCGAGGCGCGATCGCGCCAACATCCAATTCCACGTGCAGCCGCTGTCGCTCGACAAATTCGGCGATCCCCTGCATCGTTTCCCGGCGATCACCGTCAGCGCCTGCAACCTGCGTCCGACCTCGCGCGGGACCGTGCGTATCCGCTCCGCCGGGATCGACGAAGCGCCCTCGATCGCGCCGAACTATCTGGCCACGGAAGACGACCGCCAGGTCGCAGCCGATGCCATCCGCGTCACGCGCCGGCTGATGAAACAGAGCGCGCTCGCGCCGTATCAGCCGGAGGAATATCTGCCGGGCCCGTCCGTGGGCGACGACGACGCCGCGCTCGCCAAGGCCGCCGGCGACATCGGCACCACGATCTTTCACCCTGTGGGCACGGCGAAGATGGGCACGGCGGACGATCCGATGGCGGTGGTCGACGAACGGCTGCGGTTCTACGGCATCGACCGCCTGCGCATCGCCGACGCCTCGATCATGCCGACGATTACGTCGGGCAACACCAACACGCCCACGGCGATGATCGCGGAAAAGGCGGCGATGATGATTTTAGAGGATGGGCGCTGACGGTCGTGCCGGAATCGTAGGGGTGAGCAAAAAGCCACGCATGCGATGCAGCCCGCGTTGCGCTGAGTTTTTGGGCGCTGTGCCTCCATCCGCCTCCGATAATTTTGACAGACGGCGCTGTGCGATACAGCGCCCTCTCCCCTTGTGGGAGAGGGCATCTCCGGCCTATCCACGCCCGCGGTTGGGTGAGGGGTATCTCTCCGCGAGCGACGCTCGTTGAGGCATACCCCTCACCCAACCGAGCTTGCTGCACCGTCCTACATGCCCTCTCCCACAAGGGGAGAGGGCACATTCACTCGCACCGAGCCTCGTCTTATTGACTCTGAGTGTCACGGTAAGGAGTTCGACGATAGCTGCCGCCGCACGTTGGCCTAGATGATCCGCGCCACCAGCGGAGTTCGCCGCAACAGCGTTGCTGCGAACCAGCTCACCGACAGCGTACCGATCAGCACGATCGCAAACTTCACGGCCGCAGGCCAGGCCGGGTCAAACACCAGATATTGCAGCCAGAGCAGCGGCAGGAAGTGCAGCAGGTAGATGCCGTAGGCGGAGGGCTGCATGCGGTCCATCAGCGTCAGCGGCGCGCGCGCCCAGCGCAGGAAGAAGGCCGGCACGCCGAACGCCATTGATGCGCAGAAGCTCGCGACCGCGCTGCCGTAGGCGGCACGCCACCACAGCGGCGGGGTATCGAAATCGGCGATCCAGTTGTGATGCGCGTAGGCCAGGAACAGGATCATGCCGTAGCAGCCATAGGACAGAGCGAACCAGACCAACCAGCGCCGCACCAGCGCGCCCTGAGCGGCGAACGGCCCGGTCGTCAGTCCAGCCGCCCCCATCGCCACACCGGCAATGAAGAAGACCGGATAAAGCAGCGACCGGCTCGCCTGCAGCGGCAGCGGGAAATGCCCCGGCATGAACCATACGCCGTCGCCGAACCAGAGATGCGGCGGTAGATAGGCGGCGTTCGCGATCAGCAGGAAGATCAGGAAGCCGGCGATCGGCCGGCGCTGCAACGCCTCCGCCAACCTGCCGAGCGTACCGAATGCCCGCGGCGCCGCCAGCCATGCGAGCACCGCGACGACGTCGAACACCAGCAGCACGCCGAGAAACCAGGCCGAGCCCGACGGCCACGGACCTTCACTGATCATGCGCCACCACACCGTGGTGAACTGATCCTCGGCCACATAGTAGCGATAATAGGCGATCGGCATGATGACGAAGATCGAGACGATGTAGGGCACGCCGAGCCGAAGCACGCGGCGCCCAACATAATCAGAAGCGCCACGCTTGGCCAAGCTCGCCGGCACGAACAGGCCGGAAAGGAAGAACATGCACGACATGAAGTAGCTGTCGTTGAACAGCGCCACCAGATCGAAGCCGAGCCAGTGCATGCGGTCGCCGCCCTGGCCGAAATAGGTGTAGTTGATCGCGGAGTGATAGAGCACGACCGAGAGCGTGATGAAGGTCCTGGCGCGGTCGAGCCCGACGATGCGGCCGGCCATCATATCGGCCTGTTGGAGGTTCGGGATCACGCGGTCATGCATCGAAATGCTTCCGGTCCATCAGACGCCGCCATGCGGCACCGAACCTCAATATATTTCGCGCGGCGCTTCGCCGATATCCTGCTTGAGAAGGAGAGCCGCGCGCCCCTGGGGCATGATCACGAACGCGTCATCGCAAGATCGGCCACGGACGTCGGGAATAAAGCCGCCCCGACTCCACTCTCCTCACCCGCAAGCCCGATGACGGGCAACGGGAGAGTATGATGAGCCTTGGTGATCAAGACGAGAACGGCGTCAGCCGCCGCAGAGTGTTGGAATGCATGACCTGGGCCGGCACCGGCGTGCTCTGGACCCTCTCCGGCGGCGTGCCGCGCTCGCTCGGCCTCGTCGACGCAGCGCGGGCCGCCGAGCAACAGGCCTCCGGCCTCACCTTCCTGCAGATCAGCGACAGCCATGTCGGTTTCGACAAGCCGGCCAATCCCAACGCGATCGGCACGCTGGAGGAGGCCGTGAACCGGATCAAGGCGATGCCGGTGAAGCCCTCCTTCATGATTCACACCGGCGACATCTCGCACCTGTCGAAGGCGGCCGAGTTCGACGATGCCGACCGCATCATCTCGCAGACCCGGCTGGACGTGCATTACGTGCCGGGCGAGCACGATTTCCTCGACGAGGACGTCAAGCTCTACAAGGAACGCTACGGCAAGGGCAGCCGCGGCGCCGGCTGGTATTCGTTCGACGCCAATGGCGTGCACTTTATCGGCCTCGTCAACGTCGTCGATCTCAAGGCCGGCGGGCTCGGCAATCTCGGCGCCGAGCAGCTCGCCTGGCTGGAGCAGGACCTCAAGGGCCGCTCGAAATCGACCCCGATCGTGGTGTTCGCGCACATCCCGCTGTGGACGGTGTATCCGGAATGGGGCTGGGGCACCGAGGATGGCGGCCGCGCGCTGGACGCCCTGAAGGGCTTTGGCTCGGTGACGGTGCTGAACGGGCACATCCACCAGGTGATGCAGAAGGTCGAGGGCAACGTCACCTTCCACACAGCGCGCTCGACCGCGTTCCCGCAGCCGGCACCCGGCACAGCTGCCTCGCCCGGCCCGATGAAGGTCGAGGACGCCAAGCTGCGCAGCCTGCTCGGCATTGCCAGCATCGACTTCAAGGTCGGCGCCGAACGGCTCGCCATCATCGACACGCCGCTTGCGGGCTGAGGGACGAACACGCGATGATCCAGTCTGTTCTTCGCGGCGCCGGCCTGGTCGCCGTGCTGCTTCTCGGCGCCACGCCGCTGCGTGCAGAGACCATCAAGGTCACCATCGACAACTTCACCTTCACCCCGGCCCAAGTGACGGTGAAGGTCGGGGACACCGTGACCTGGACCAATCACGACGATATCCCGCATACGGTGGTCTCCGCCGGAAAATACCGATCGAAAGCGCTCGACACCGACGACAGCTTCTCCTTCACGTTCGCAGCCGCCGGAGATTACAAATATTTCTGCTCGCTGCATCCGCACATGACGGGGGTGGTCAAGGTTGAGTAGCATCTCGAACCAGGGCATGAGCATCGTCGCATGGACCGGTCGGCGGCGCGCCGACGGCCGGTCCGTGCGACCGCGAACCGAGCCGGAGACCCCACCGGTGACAACGACGAGCGACGATCCCGACAAGGCGCGACGTTTCCGCGACGCGGCGCTGCCCTATCTCGACGACGTTTACACGTTGGCGCGCTATCTGCTGCGCAACCCAGCCGATGCCGAGGATGCCGTGCAGGAATGCTATTTGCGCGCGCTGAAGCATTTCGACACCTACCGCGGCCCTGCGATGAAGCCATGGCTGTTCGCGATCCTGCGCAATGTCTGTCACGCCGAATTCGCGCGCCGTGCCGGCGCGCCGGTCAAGGCGCTCGACGATGCGCCGGAGACAGCCGAGCAGCAGCCGCTCTGGCAGGAGAGCGCGGAGACACCGGAAGGCGCCGTGTTGCGCGAGCGTGATGCGTCGGCGATCCGGCGAATGATCGACGCGCTGGCCGAGCCGTTTCGCCAGACCTTCGTGCTGCGCGAGATCAACAATCTGTCCTACCGCGAGATCGCGGAGGCCGCGGGCGTACCGGTCGGCACCGTGATGTCGCGCCTCGCCCGCGCCCGCGCGATGCTGCGCACCGCCTGGCTCGCGCAGGAGGAGCCACAGCCATGACTTGCGATGAAGCCGAGATCCTGATCCATGCGCTGGCCGACGGCGAGCTCGATGCCGGCCACGCTCTGGAGGTCGAAGCCCATGTTGCTGCCTGCCCGCGCTGCGCCGCGGAGCTTGCCGCCATCAGGCAGATGAAGCAGATGCTCGCAAGCACCGACCTCAGCTACAAGGCGCCCTCCGCCTTGCGCCAACGCATCGAGGCCGCATTGCCGGCGGCTGAGCCGGCTGTCGTGACGCCGCTCCCCGTCCGGCCGAGCCGCCGCTCGCTGCTGAAGGGCTTTGCGATGGGCTCGGCCGTGTCGGCGCTGGCTGCCACCGGCCTCGTCGCGATCGTGCTGCGCAATGACGACCAGCAGCGGATCGAGGCCGAGATCGTCTCGGCGCATCTGCGCTCGCTGCAGGCCGGCCACCTGACCGACGTCATCTCGACCGACCAGCACACCGTCAAGCCCTGGTTCAACGGCCGGCTCGACGTCGCGCCACCGGTGATAGACCTCACCGCTCAGGGATTCACCCTGATCGGCGGACGGCTCGACTATGTCGACGCCCGCCCGATCGGCGCGGTGGTCTATCGCCGCCGCCAGCACGTCATCAATCTGTTCGTGGCGCAGACCGCAGGGCTCGAGCGGCGCGCAGCGCGGATGGACACCATCCAGGGCTTCAACATCCGCAGTTGGCGCGACCGCGGCCTCAGCTATTGGGCGATCAGCGATATCGGCGCCGACGAGCTCCAGGAGTTCGGCGAGCGGTTCGAGCTGGCGATCAGCACGAGCAGCTGAGACGAGCTTTCGAGTAGCTTGTACCTGCGTTATGTGAACATTGGAGACGAATCGCGATGCAAGTGAGTGCGCCCTCTCCCCTTGCGAGAGGGCATCTCCGGCCCATCCACGCATGGAGGTTGGGTGAGGGGTATCTCTCCGCGAGCGGCGCACGAGGAGAGATACCCCTCACCCAACCGCGTTTGCCGCCCTCTCCTACATGCCCTCTCCCGCAAGGGGCGAGGGCGCTGTAATGCACAGCGCGGAGCTGAGCGACTTCGTTCTAAGCGACGCGAGCTTTGCGCCTTTGCCCACCCTGCACGCTCATCACGCCGATTTGCGGATCGCGTTGTCGACCAGGGTCTTGCCCAGCGACCAGATCGCGCCGGGCACCTTGTGGCTCTGGGCGATCACGTCGTCGAAGGCGCGCTCGATCCAGGCGCAGTCCTCTTCCGTGATGGTGAGGGGTGGAAGGAGCTTGATCGTGTGCAGGCCGTGGCCCGCGACCTGGGTCAGAACTTTGTGATCCTTGAACAGCGGGACCGTGATCAGCTGGCAGAACAGGCCCTTGTTGGCGCTTTCGAGCACGTTCCACGACGCCTTGAGGCGGAGTGATTTCGGCGGACCGAACTCGATGCCGATCATCAGGCCCTTGCCGCGCACTTCCTTGAGCAGCTCATAACCTGGCACCATCCGCGTCAGCGCCAGGCGCAGCTCGGCGCCGCGCTTGGCGGCGGCCTCGACCAGCTTCTCGGTCTTCATCACCTCGAGCGTCGCGATGCCCGCAGCCATCGCAAGGTCGTTCTTGGCGAAGGTCGAGCCGTGCACGACAGCGCGGTCCATGCGGTTGAAGATCTTGTCGAAGATCTGCTTGCGCGTGAGCAGCGCGCCGACCGGCACATGGCCGCCCGACAGTGCCTTCGAGAGCAGCACCATGTCGGGCTCGACGTTCCAGTGTTCCACGGCGAGGAACCGCCCGGTGCGGCCCATGCCGGTCTGGATCTCGTCGGCGATGAACAACGAGCCGTATTTCTTGCACAGCGCAGCGGCGCCGGGCAGGAACTCGTCGGAGGGCATGTTCACGCCCTTGCCCTGGATCGGTTCGACGATGAAGGCCGCGATCTCGCGCGAGGACAGCGCCTGCTCGAGGGCGGCGAGGTCGTTGAACGGAACGGCGGTGCAGCCCGGCAGCAGCGGCTCGAAGCCGGTGCGGAAGTTCGAATCTTCCGTCAGAGACAGCGCGCCGTAGGTGAGGCCGTGATAGGAGTGCCCGCAATAGACGATGCCCGGCCGGCCGGTCGCGCCGCGCGCGAATTTGATCGCGGCCTCGACGGTCTCGGCGCCGGAATTGGCGAAGAACACCTTGTCCAGATACGGGACATATTCCAGCAGCCGCTCGGCGAGAATGCCCGCCAGGGTCGAGACGTCGAGCTGCACGAGATTCGGAAGATCGCTATCGAGGACGCTCTTCAGAGCGTCCCGCAAGGTGGGATGATTGCGACCGATTGCAAAGACGCCAAAACCACTCAGCAGGTCGAGATAGCGGGCTCCATCGCGATCGTAGAGATATTGCCCTTGCCCCTTCTGGAACCCAACATCATATCCAATCGTCTTTAGAACGCGGACAAGCTGCTCGTTCAGATGCCGAGAGTGCATCGTGCTGCGCTGCGCTTGGCGCTCCACAAACATCTCGGAAACGTCTAGATTGGGTTTTAGCATCGGCTACATACTTCGGTTGATGGACGTGACGTCAACTGAAAACGCGCAATGCGGCGTTTTGCCCTCATTCGCACCATCAAAGCAAGCACGGGTTTCTGCCAATGTTGCATCGCCTTAGATATCTCATGTCGACAACGATAACATACTCTGCAGTGTTGTTCGCAGCAGGAATTTCTTCTGCTGTGGCCGCCGACCCGACCGGCGACTGGCGGGTGGCCGACGGTGTGGCCAATATCCGAGTCGCACAATGCAATGGCAGCATGTGGGGCGTGGTGGCCTGGGAAAAGACCCCGGGCGGGCGGGACAGCAACAACCCCGATCCGGCCCGGCAGAGCCGGCCGACGCTCGGCATGCCGATCCTGATCGACATGAAGAAGAAGGCCGGCGCCGAGGCGTGGGAGGGCCAAGTCTACAATGCCAAGGACGGCCAGCTCTACAGCTCGACCATCACCCCGACCGATCCCGATCACCTGGAAATCAAGGGCTGTGTGCTCGGCTTCCTGTGCGGGGGCGAAACCTGGACGCGGGTCGCCCCGCCGATCCCGTCGAGCCCCGTGAACAGCATGGCCAAAGGTACACAGAGACCAATCGCGCCGGCCCCCGCCCAGGCTCCGAAGGCCACGACCGGCGCGGTGGCGATGGCCGCCAAGCCGGGCCAGAAGCCCGCCGATCAGGTCGGCGACATCTGCCTGCTCCCGGACATTGCGCGGGCCCGCTGACAGCCTTCCACCCATCAATAAAAAAAGGCGGCCGAGTGCATCGGCCGCTTTTTTCTTTTCGGCCGCCTGCAGCCTATTCGTGGACCTCGCGCGGCTTGCCCATCAGGGCCGGCTGGAACAGCAGCACGGCGGCGAGCGTCGTGACCAGCGACAGCGCCAGCAGCTTGCCCATGCTGGAGGTGCCGGGGTGGCTCGACAGCCACAGGCTGCCGAACGCGGTCGCAGTGGTCAGCGCGCTGAAGAAGATCGCCCGGGTCAGGCTGGTCTGCAGCAGATTGGTGCGGCCGCCGCGCCACGCCACCACGTAGTAGATCTTGAATGCCACACCGATGCCGAGCAATAGCGGCAGCGCGACGATGTTGGCGAAATTCAGCGGCAGCTTGATCAACACGCAGATCTCGAGCGTGACGGCACCGGCCACCAGCAGCGGCACCAGCGTCATCAGCACGTCGGAGAACCGCTTCAAGGTGACCCACAGCAGCAGGCTGATCACGACCAGCGAATAGATGCCGGCGTGAATGAACGCCTTCACGATCGTGTCACCCGACTTCAGGATCGAGACCGGGCCGCCGATCGCGTTGGGCTCGGCCGTCAGCACCGCATTGGCGAACCGCCGGAGATTGTCGTTGTCGTTCGGATCGCCCTTGGGCTGCGCCTCGACACGAATCAGCCCGTCCTTGCTCTTCCACTGCGACACCAGTTCGGGCGGCAGATTGGCCAAGGTGACCGGCTGCGCCTGCAGCGTGGCGCTGAGCTGCGCCAGCGTGATCTTCCACGGCTCGACGAACACCGCCTGCGCCTTGTTGCGCACCGCCTCGCTGGCGCCTGCGAGCTTGGCGAGCGCATCCGCCAGGCGCCGTGACGCCACTGCGCCGGGGCCGTTGCCCTCACCCGCCGTGCGGCGGAGATTGTCGACGGTCGAGTTCAGCGCATCGACATTCTCCTTGTCGCTTGGCGCCGCATCGACCTGATCCGGATTGAGCGCAGGCCCGAGCACCTTGGCGCCCTGCGCGATCAGCTTCAGCTTGGCCGGCTGGTCCTCGGGCACGAAGCTGTCGAGCGACATCACGCGCGCCACTTCGGGCAGCTTCTCCAGCTTGGCCTCGATCGCCTTGGCCTCGGTCTCCGAACGGGTCAGCACGTCGATGGCATTGGCGCCCGTGTTCGGATCCTTTCGCAAGTCGAGATAGGTCGCGATCGATTCGGCGTGCGGATTGCGCAGGTTCATCGGGTTGAAGTCGAACTTCATGTAATAGAGCAGCGGCAGGCCGGCGATGACCAGGCCGAGCGTGCCGACGATGATCGGCACGCGGTGCTTCTCCAGAAACTCGTCGACCGGCGCCAGGAAGGCGTAGCCGACCGGCTCCTTCTCGCCGGGCGGGTTGAGGATCTTCAGCAGTGCCGGCAGCACCGTGATCGAGGACAGGAAGGCGATGATCATGCCGGCGCCGGCGATGGCGCCGAGCTCGGAGATGCCCTTGTAGTCGGTCGGCAGGAAGCACAGGAAACCGGCAGCGGTTGCCATCGCCGCGAGCGACAGCGGCACCGCCGAGCGCCGCGCGGCCTCGGCGAGCGCCTCGGGCAGGTCGTCGTTCTTGAACCGCTCGGACCGGTAGCGGACGCTGAACTGGATGCCGAAATCGACGCCGAGGCCGATGAACAGCACGGCGAACGCGACTGACAGCAAATTGAGCGAGCCGACCATCATCAGGCCGACCGCCGTGGTGAGGGCGAGGCCGATGAACAGGTTGATGAATACGGCCGAGATGATCTTGGCCGAATGCAGCGCCAGCCACAGGATGACGAGCACGACGACGACGGTGCCGATGCCATTCGTCACGGCGCCTTCCTGGACGGTGGCGTATTCCTCGTTGGCGATCGGCACCGGTCCGGTCAGCCTGACACGCGCATGAAACTTGTTCGGGAAATCGAGCTCGGCGGCGGCCTGCCGGATCGCATCGGTCGCGGCCTTGCCGGGCTCGAGCGCCTCGTAGTCGAGGATCGGCTTGAACTGGATGAAGGCGCGCTTGTCGCTGTCGGCGAGCGGCTTGTCGGAGATCAGCTGGCGCCAGGAGAAGGTCGCGTCGCCCTTGTCGAGCACGGTCTCGACGGTCTGCGAGATGTAGTCGAACGGTCGCGCGGCGCTGTCGAGCTTGACCTGGCCGCGCTTGACGCCGGCCAAGCCTGTCTCCAGCGCGCCGGTCAGGCCGCGGATCGAGGGGTCGCCGGCCATGATCTCGATCAGGGGGGCGGCCGCGGCGAACTGATCGGTGAGCTGCTTGACCTCGTCGGTCGGCAGAAACAAGAGGCCGTTCCGGGCGAAGAACTCGCCGCCGCCCAGCATCTCGACCGAGGAGAAGTTCGTGGTGTCGCCCTTGAGCTTGCTGGCGAGCGCATCGGCCGCCACGCCCGTCATCTCCGGCGTCGCCGCCTCGACCACCGCCAGGATCATCCGATCGCGATCGAACGCCTGCTCGTACTGCTGGTCGCGCTTGCGCCAATCGAGCTCCGGCGAGATGAGCTTGTTGATGTCGGTATTGATGGCGAAATGGCGCGCCGTGTAGACGCCTGCGCCCACCGACAAGAGGAGGCCAGCAATCAATGTCGGCCACGCAAACCGGGTGCAGGCCTTGACGATCGAGACGACAAACGTTGTCAGCACTTCTCAACTTTCTAATGTTCAAAGAGCTGGGCGGAAACGTCCGCTTCATGGCGGAGTTCCCTGGCCAGCGCCAAGCTCGGAGCAAGCCCCAATGGCGGGTAGTGCCCAGCCATGGAGACGAGGATGGTCCCTGGACGGCGGATCAGGTCGAACGATGCACGGAACCGTCGGGGCGGCTGATATAGCGGCTGTTCTCGGCGGTAAAGTGACGAACGAGTGAGAGCATAAGTAACTCAGTAAACTCGCTTAATTTGTAAGTATTTTAATACCTTCCGAAGTTTACGCACTGTGTGCCGCCGGTCACATGCGAGACGTTTGCAGACCGGCTTTCCTCTTGGCTCCATTTTTGACACAAAGCCTGCGCTTCCATCGTGATCAGCGCGCAAATGGGGCATTCGCTTGGTGCGGATATTGCAGCCCCATCGCACGCACGGAGGTGACGGGTCGAAAGCGAGGCAACGTGGCTGGACGTCCAATGCAGGTGTATCTCGCGCAACCGCGCGGTTTTTGTGCTGGAGTCGTACGCGCGATCGAGATCGTCGAGCGCGCGCTGGAGAAGCATGGGCCGCCCGTCTATGTGCGTCATGAGATCGTGCACAACAAATACGTGGTCGAGAGCCTGAAGGCCAAGGGGGCGGTCTTCGTCGAAGACCTCTCGGAGGTGCCGCCGCGGGCCGTGACCGTGTTCAGCGCCCATGGCGTGGCACGGACGGTCGAGGACGAGGCAGCCGCCCGCGGCCTTCCGGTGCTCAATGCCACCTGCCCGCTGGTCACCAAGGTCCACAACCAGGGCAAGCGTTATATGTCCAGAGGCCGTACTCTGGTATTGATCGGGCATTCTGGCCATCCCGAGGTCGAGGGAACCATGGGCCAGGTTCCTGGACCGGTGCATCTGGTCCAGAACGTGACCGATGTGGCCGCCCTGCCCCTGCCGCTGGATACCCCGATGGCCTATATTACCCAGACCACCCTCAGCGTGGACGACACCAAGGACATCATTTCCGCCCTCGAAGCCCGCTTTACAGACCTTCAAGGTCCCGATATCCGGGATATCTGCTATGCGACACAAAACCGGCAATCTGCGGTAAGGGACTTAGGCAAGCTGGTGGACGTCATCCTGGTGGTAGGCGCCGCCAACAGCTCCAACTCGAACAGATTGCGCGAGATCGGCACCGAGGCCGGGGTCGCGAGCTATCTGATCGCCGATGGCAGCGAACTTGATCCGGTTTGGCTGAAGGACGCCAAGGCCGTCGGCATCACTGCCGGCGCCTCGGCTCCCGAAGTCCTCGTCGACGACGTGATACAGGCCCTGCGGCGCATCGGACCGGTCGAGGTCGCGGTGGTCCCGGGTCGGGAAGAAAACATCGAATTCCGCCTGCCGGCCGAGCTGGTCGCGGGCTGATCACACCTCGTTTGGTCCAGAAAGAAGAGACGTAATGGCAATCCCCTTCCATAAGGAACTGCGTATCGGGGCCTATCTGATGAAGCAGAAGCTTCTCGGCCGCAAACGCTATCCGCTCGTGCTGATGCTGGAGCCGCTGTTTCGCTGCAACCTGGCCTGCGCCGGCTGCGGAAAGATCGACTATCCCGACGCGATCCTCAACCGCCGCATGTCGGCGCAGGAGTGCTGGGACGCCGCCGACGAATGCGGTGCGCCGATGGTGGCGATCCCCGGCGGCGAGCCGCTGATCCACAAGGAGATCGGCGAGATCGTGCGCGGCCTGGTGGCGCGCAAGAAGTTCGTCTCGCTCTGCACCAACGCGCTGCTGCTCGAGAAGAAGCTCGATCTGTTCGAGCCCTCGCCCTATTTGTTCTTCTCGGTGCATCTCGACGGCCTGCGCGAGCACCATGACCACGCGGTGTCGCAGAAGGGCGTGTTCGACCGCGCCGTGTCCGCGATCAAGGCGGCCAAGGCCCGCGGCTTCACCGTCAACGTCAACGCGACCATCTTCGACAATCATCCGGCCGAGGAGATCGCGAAATTCCTGGACTTCACCACCGAGCTCGGCGTCGGCGTCACCATGTCGCCCGGCTATGCCTATGAGCGCGCCCCGGACCAGGCGCACTTCCTGAACCGCACCAAGACCAAGCAGCTGTTCCGCGACGTCTTTGCGCTCGGCAAGGGCAAGAAGTGGAATTTCATGCATTCCGGCCTGTTCCTCGACTTCCTGGCCGGCAATCAGGAGTTCGAGTGCACGCCCTGGGGCATGCCCGCGCGCAACATCTTCGGCTGGCAGAAGCCGTGCTATCTGCTCGGCGAAGGCTACACCAAGACCTTCAAGGAGCTGATGGAAACCACCGAGTGGGACTCCTACGGCACCGGCAAGTACGAGAAGTGCGCCGACTGCATGGCGCATTGCGGCTACGAGGCCACCGCGGCCAACGCGGCGCTGACCAACCCGATCAAGGCGATGTTCGTGTCGCTGCGCGGCATCAAGACCGAGGGCCCGATGGCGCCGGAGATCGACCTCTCCAAGCAGCGTCCGGCACAGTACGTGTTCTCGTCCGAGGTGCAGAAGCGCCTGTCCGACATCCGCAAGGACGAGGCGGTGGAGGCGCAGCAGAAGGCGTCCACGGCGGCCTGATCCGCAGCCACGTCGACAGACAGTAAAAAGGCCGCCGAGCAATCGGCGGCTTTTTTCGTTGGGGTCATATCCGGGAGCACAGCGGGTTCAGGCGTCCACGCCTCGGCGCAAAGCTCTCTCCACGCGTCATTGCGAGCGCAGCGAAGCAATCCAGAGTCCCGCACACCACCCTGGATTGCTTCGCTGCGCTCGCAATGACGGAGCAGGCTGAATGAGCGGAGAAATCTCGTCTCCAAAATAGGAGAGCGCTCGCGAGTCGGGCTTCACGCCTCGGCGGCGGCCAGCGTTTCCGTCTCGAGGAAATGCTCGGCAGCCAGCAGGCCGCTCAGCAACAGGTCGCGGGCGCCGCGCAGCGAGCGTAGAGCGCGGTTGAACTCGATGCCGGTCGACACCAGGCCGCGCAGCACGGCCGGGTTGCGGGCGACGCCGCGCAGGATCATCGGCAGATCGATGTCGCCATTCGGCTTGATCGCGTCCTTGGCCAGCGACGGCAAGGTGCGATGGGCGGGATCGGAGATCACGCGCAGCGCGGCGAAGGGAAGCCCGTATTCGGCGGCATAGGCGGCTGCGATGTGGCTCTCCATGTCGACAGCGGCGGCGCCGGTCTTCATGCGCAGCGCGGCCTTGCGGGCCTGCGCCACCACCACCTCTTCGGCGCCTGCGAGCACACCGCGCACGACGCGGTTCTTCTTCAGGGCGGCGCGGGCGATCTGCTCCTCGCGCAGCGACAGTCCGGACAGCCAGCGTGCATCGCCCGCCGTCACCTCGGTGGCGACGACGATGTCGCCGGCCTTCAGGCTCGGATCGAGACCACCCGCCACGCCGAAGCTGACGACGCCGCGGATCGAGGTCGGATCGAACACGGTGAGCAGCGAGCGCAATTGCTTGGGATCGCTCGAGCTGCAGATGACCATCATGCCGGGCCCGGCGGCAATGCGGGCCTCCTGCACCAGTCCCGTCACGACCAAGACCGGCCGCGGATCAATCGGGCGATCCGCGGACGTATCGTCCCCCATCCCCAACTTCACAATCCGACCCCTGACACCTTATCCGACATCGCTTGCCGACGTCGCTTCGTCTCTTGTTCAAAAGCCTCGACCGCGGCGGCGCCAGAACGGAAAGACCTTAACAAACCGAGGATTACGCAGAAAAAATCCGCGAGGAAACCCCGTTTGCGCCGCACTGCACCCGCACACGATGCGTTTTTTGCCCGGTGTTGCCATTTGGTCCCGCCGACTGCCGTTCCAACTCGGAACAGAGTCCGCGCGGCCACACCGCTCACGGAACTTTAAGCAAAAACTACGCCACGAAAATGTGAGACTCGTGTCGCTGATCAGCCCCGCCCGAGCAGCAGCTCCGCAGCACGGTCGCCGGAGCGCACCGAGCCCTCGATGGTCGCCGGCAGGCCGGTGTCGGTCCAATCCCCGGCCAGGGCCAGATTGCCGAAGGCCGTCTTGGTGCCCGGCCGCAGCGCGTTCTGTTCCGGAGTGGCCTCGAAGGTGGCACGGCGCTCGCGCACGATCTGCCACGGGGGCAGCTCGGCCGAAATGCCCGCGGCCTTGCAGACGTCGGCCCAGATCGCACTGGCCAGCTCCTCGCGCGGCATGTCGACCAGGCGATCGCCGTTGCTGATGGTCACCGAGAGCCGCTCTGGGAAGGCGAACAGCCATTCGACCAGGCCCCCGACCACGCCGAGCAGCGCCGGCGCGTCCTTCGGCGGCGTGATGCGGAAATGAGCATTGACGATGGCGCGGTAATTGGTCGGCCCCGTCAGGCCCGGCAGCAGGGCCATCGCGGGCCGTGGCGGCACCGCCAGCACGACGACGTCGGACGGCCCGAGTGCGACGGTCTCGTCACCCCCGAAGCGCAGCCCCGTCACCCGGCCACCGGCCTGGTCGAGGCCGCGAAGCTCGCGGCCGATCCGGACGCTGCCACCCTTCCCTTCCAGGAATTTCACCGCCGGATCGATCAGCACGCCCGACAACCCATCACGCGCGATCAGGGGGCGGCAGGCCTGGCCGCCGGCCAACAGCGTCTCGCGGACGATGGCGCCAGCGAGCCCCGCCGAGCCTTCCGGCGGATCGCAATTCAGCGCCGCCAGCAGCAGCGGCTGCACCAGGCGATCATACAGCGTGCCCTTGCAGGCAATGGTGGCGCCGATCGTCTTCGACGTGCTCGCCCAGATCAGCGGCGACAGCGCGAGATAGTCGCTCAGGCTCGTATCGGGCACGCGGCGGCTCTCGTCGAACACCCACAGCGGCAGCCGGCCATTGCCGAGATCGAGCAGCCAGCGCTGCCCGGTCCGGATGTCGACGAAGGCGAATTGCGCGTCCTTCGGCCCGACCAGACCCGCCTCGGAGCCGATCGTGCGGGCATAGGACAGCACGTGGTGATTGGCCGAGAGCAGCAAATGGTTGCCGTTGTCGATCACCAGATCGGTCGCGGCGTCGTAATAGGAGCGGCAGCGGCCGCCGAGCTGCTGCGTCGCCTCGTGGACATGGACAATGTAGCCCGCATTGGCGAGCCGCACGCCGGCGGAAAGGCCGGACACGCCGGCGCCGATGATGTGAGCGGTCTTGGTCATCAGATGAGAGCGTAACGGAGGATGATGCCGATTTTCGTGAGCTTGCTCACACGCACCGGCTCGCGCGGCAGCGCGAAGCCACGCTCGAGCAGCAGATCGAACACGGCGCGGTAGTATTTCGACATGATCCGCGGCGCGCGAACGGCACGCCGGCGATTGCGCCGCATGATCTCGTCGGCCTTCTCGAAATGCGTCTTCGCCCTGACCGCAACGGAGTTGCAGACCTTGGGCAGCGCGCGCTCCTGCATCACCTTGACGGGATCGTCGCCGGTGATGCCGGCGAACAGCAGCGCCTCGCGCGGCAGATAGAGCCGGCCGATGCCGGCATCCTCGTCGATGTCGCGCAGGATGTTTGTGAGCTGCAGCGCTCGGCCGAGATGGTGGGCGAGCAGGATGCCATCCTCCTCGGGCATGCCGAAGATGCGCACCGAGAGACGGCCGACGGCGCTCGCCACCCGGTCACAATAGAGGTCGAGGGTGGCCAGATCAGGCGCGCGGATCTCCTGCGGCACGTCCATCTCCATGCCATCGATGATGGCCAGGAAATCCTCCCGCTTCAGCCCGAACGCCTTCACCGACGCCACGTAGTCGTGCAGGCGCGGTGGCGGATTGCCGCGATAGAGCGCGTCGATGTCGTCGCGCCATTTCTGCAGCGCCGCCAGCCGTTCGGGCCGCGGCCCGTCGGAATCGGCGATGTCGTCGACCTCGCGGCAGAAGCTGTAGACCTGGAACATCGCATCGCGCTGGGCGCGCGGCAGGATGCGCATGGCGGCATAGAACGAGCTGCCGGAGGCCGCCGTGCCGTGATCGACGTTGTCTGCGGTCGCCTCGAGGGTCATGCGCCGGCTGCCGATTTGGTGACGGGATGACGTCCGGCCACACGGCGGATGATCTCGCCCATCACAGAGGTAAAGGTGAGGCCAAGCATGCCGGTCGGCGAAAGATGGACCCGCTCGCTGAGGGGATCGCGCACCTTGAGCAACGCCACGATCCGATCGGCGAAGCCCTGGATCACCGCGATCTCCAGCCCGAAGCGGAAATCCTTGACGCCGCTGTTGAGGTCCCTGCCCTCCTCGAGCAGGGCCGCATTGCGCACCGCGAGCTTCTGCAGGCAGGACAGCAACTGCGGCGGCGCCTTGGCTTGGCCGAGCATCTCGACGGTGGCGCCAGCTTCCGCCAGCGCGTCGCGCGGCAGATAGACGCGGTTGAGCGCCTTGTAGTCCTTGCCGCAATCCTGGAGGTGGTTGTTGATCTGCAGCCCGGCGCAGATGGCATCCGACGCGGGCCAGGTCGAGGTGGACTCGCCGTGCACGTCGAGCATGAAGCGTCCGACCGGCATTGCCGAATAGCGGCAGTAGTGAATGACCTCGTCCCAATTCTCGTAGCGCAGCTTGGTCACGTCCATGCGGAAGGCGACCAGCAGATCGAGCGCATGACGCGGCGGCATGCCGCGTTCCGCGAGTGCCCGGCGCAGGCTGACGGCGACGTCCTGGGTCTCGCCCGTTCCGGTCAATTCGGCCTCGAGCAGATCGAGCAGCCGCAGCTTCTCTTCACCCGGCAGTTCCGGATGATCGGCGATGTCGTCGGCGGTGCGGACGAAATTGTAGAAGGCGAGGATCAGGGCCCGATGCTCGGGACGGATGATCCACGAGGCCACCGGAAAGTTCTCGTCCCGGTGTGTCTTGCCGGATCGCAAATCGCTCGCGGTGGTCATGACGAAACAGCTATCAGGTTGAAAGGGCGCTACCGAAAACAATGCCCGCCGCTTCGCTCATGCGAACGGATTGCTGGCCTCCATATAGGCGAAGATCCAGCCAAAACCAATGCAATCGATATCGGAGCAGCCAATGCGCCCGGGCCGCCGTCCGCGCCTGAAGGGCGGGCCAGCGGCCGTTAACCAAGACGGGTCCGAAAACAACCCGTGACGAGCGGCAACCGCTTACTGGTTGTGGGTCTTCAGCACCTGATCACAGGCCGGGCTGATCTTGGGGCGGTTCTCCTTGAGGCACGCCAGGATGGTGAAGTCACCCTGATCGATGACGGCACGGCAGAACTTCTGAACGTCGCGCGTGCAAGCCGCCTGCTCCTCGGCGGTCCCACGCGCGCCTTGCGCGAAGGCACCGGTGGAAGCCGTCAGCGACAGCAGGGAAAGTGCCAGGAAAATCTTACGCATCGTGTTCCTTCATTTTGACAGCAGAGGAGACCTCCCGGGGTCGCCGATGCTGCCCGGGAAACACCTGTTTGGTTTGGCAAGGACCGCAAGCCCCCCAGCGCCGGAGGTACGCTGCCAAATGCGGCCAAATTTACGCCCTATGCTCCCAAGCGCATCAAGCTTGGGCATCACAGCTTTGGCATAAACAAGGCTTTGATACTAGGGCATTATTTTCGGAACACGTTTTTCGCATTTGGCTGTTGCAAGCATGCCGCGGCCACCGTTAGATGCAGCGCCGCCGGAGCTGCCGACTTGCAGCGGTTTTGCGACGAAGGACGCTGGTCTGATCCATCGCACGTGCCGGCAGACATGATGACATCACGACATCCGGTCGCAGCGCCCGACCGGCCGTCATTTGAACCTAACCTTAGGCGAGAACACCAAAGTGTTCGAAGCGGCGTTATACGCCGGCACAACGGTGTCATTTTGGATGGGAAACTCGATATGAAACTGTTCGGCTCACCTTTCTCCGGCCGTGTCGTCAAGGCCGCCGGCCTCGGAGCAGCTTTGTTCATGGCGGCGACGGCAGTTCAGGCTCAGTCGGGCCCGTTCGCCGGCTTCGACGGCTCGTGGTCGGGCAACGGCACCGTCGCTCTGTCCGACGGCACCACCGAGCGCATCCGCTGCAAGGCCAGCTACAAGGTGGCCGGCGCCACTCTGAAGCAGAGTCTGCAATGCGCCAGCGACAGCTACAAGTTCCTCCTCTCCAGCGACGTCGTCAGCCAGGGCGACCGCATCTCCGGCAATTGGAGCGAATCGAGCCGCAACGTGAACGGCGAGCTGCAGGGCACCGCCGGCAACGGCCAGATCGACGTGTTCGTGCAGGCCGCCGGCTTCGCCGCCAGCATCACCTTACGGACCAGCGGCAACAAGCAGGTCGTGCAGATCTCGTCGAAGGGCGAGATCCGCGGCGTCAACATCACGATGTCGAAGACCTGAACTGATCTATCAGCTTCTGAATAAGCAAGCGGCCCTGACCATGTCAGGGCCGCTTTGTTTGCGGTGCCTCCAGGGCATTCTGGTCCCAGATTCCATCACCGCTGTCATCGCCCGGCTTGACCGGGCGATCCAGTATTCCAGAGGCGGTCGTGATAGAATCGACAGGCCGCGGCGTACTGGATCGCCCGGTCAAGCCGGGCGATGACAGCTGTGTGCTGGGCTTAGACCAAGCGACTCACCCTACACCGGACCTCACACCGGCTTGCGCTTCAGCTTCTGCGACAGGTTGATCAGGAACATCGCGGTCGGGCGGAGGATGAAGAGATCGGCGAACAGCGCCGCCACCATCGAGAAGGCGCTGAGCCAGCCGAACAGCCGCAGCGACGGCAGGTCCGAGAACACGGTGACGACGAGGCCGCAGGCCAGCACCACCGTGGTCAGGATCAGCGCAGGTCCGACCAGCACCGTGGCCCGCTCCACGGCGATCGCCGCACTGACGCCGGGGGCGCTCTCCATCCGCAGCCGGTTGAGGAAGTGGATGGTAGCGGACAGGCCGAGGCCGAAGGAGACCGTGAGCGCGACCACGCTGGCGAATTGCAGCCCCTCCCCCATAGCCCACAGCACGGTGCCGGACATCACGACGGGGAAGATGCCGGGCAGGATGCAGGCGAGCATGACCACCCAGGAGCGGAACGCCAAGCCAATGAACATCGCCACCAGCGCGAACTCGATGGTCAGCCCGTGGTTGAGCTTTTCGATCATGCCGGCGGAGTTGCGCGCAGCGATGGCGGCCAGACCGGTGACGGCGACTTCATAGCCGGGATGCTTCTTTCTCACCGCATCGAGCTCGCGATCGAGCTTGTCGACCACCGGCAGCAGCTGGCTGGAATCGAGGTCGGGCACACGGCCGGCGACCACCACCGCATCCTGCTCCTTGTCGATGAAGCGGCGCACGAGGTGCTCGGGGATCAGGCTGACATATTCCTGCAGGGTCGCGGTATCGGATGAGCCCGCCTTCTCGGCGAGCCAGCGCCGGAGCGTCTCGACCGACCAGACATTGCCGACACCCGCGGTCTTTTCGACCGTGGCGTGGACGTCGGCGATCGTCTGCAGCGTCTCCGGCGCATAGAGCGAGGCGCCCTTCGGAAACTGGATGAGCACGTTGACCGGGTTGGCGCCGGTCAACTTGGCATCGAGCCGGTTGCTCGCCGCAACCGCCTGTTGCTTGTCCGGCACCTGGTCGGCAAGGCGATAGCGCGGCTCCAGGGTCGAATACACCACCGCGAGCGAGCCGACGAACACCACCGCGATCAGGCTGAACAGGCCGGGGCGGCCGACCATGCGCACCGCAATCCAGTAGCAGAAATTACGCAGCGCCTGGACGCCGGCATCGGCCCCCTGGAACTTGACCGCGAACGTCTTCTCATTGCGCACCAGCAGCACGCCGAACACCGGCACCAGCGACAGCACCGCGATCAGCGCGATGACGGTGGCGGCGAGCCCCGCCTCGCCGAACTTGCGGATCAGGTCGCTGTCGGAGAACTGCAGGGCGATGAAGGAAATGCCGGCGGTGGCGTGGGTCAGCACGCAGGCAGGGCCCACGACCAGCACGGCGTTCTTGAACGCCGTCACCTTGTCCTGCCCCGCAATCAGCCGGTCACGCGCGGCGAAGGTGAGCTGCATCGAGTCCGAGAAGCTGATGACCATGATGAGCGGCGTCATCACGTTCAGGAACATGTTGAGATTGAAATTGGCCCAGCCGAGCGCGCCGAGCGCAAGCAGGATCGCGATCAGCGGCGGAAACGCCGCCGCGATCATGAAGGAGACCTTGCGGAAGAAGATGATGGCGATGATGCAGCCGGCGAGAATGCCGAGCACGTTGTAGGTCAGTCCGTCACGCTCCACCGCATTGCGGATTTCGAGCTGCATGACGGGCACGCCGGACAATTGGACGTTGAGGCCGGTGTCGGCGAGGTCGTCGGTCATCAGCTTTCTGATCTCGCCGATCACCTTGCCGAGGTCGTTCGACGCGACCACCTTGGGCTCGAGCGAGAGCACGACCAGCGCCAACGTGCCATCCTCGGACAGCAGCTTGCCGCGAATGATCTCGTTGGACTTCACCGTCTCGATGAACTTGTCGTAGGCCTCGCCCTCGGGCAGATCCGACGGAAACAGCGCCGCCGGCAGCTTGCCGGGCGCCGGCGCCTGGCGGGCCGAGAACAGCGACACCAGGCCGCGCGTGCCCTCGACCAGCTGCAGGTCGGTGACGAAGTCGCGGAGCTTCTCGAGGTTCTGCCGGGCGAGCAGCGTCTTGCCCTCGACCACGACGAGCACGTCGAATTCCTCGGCCGGAAACTTCTTCGTGACCTCCTCGTACTGATGGAATTCCTTGCTGTCGGAGCGGAACAGCTGGCTGAGCGAGTCATCGATCTGGATGCGCTTGATGCCGAAGACGGCGGCAACGATCAGGAGGACCAGGACGACGCAGGAGAGGATCGGCACCTTGACGGCGAGCAGGCCGAGGCGTTCGATACCGAAGGCGATGCTGTCGGCCGGCCGGTGCTCGACCTTCTCGACATGGACTTCGTTGTCGTGCCTGACTTCCAGCATGCGGTGTCCAGTGGTTAGGGCGCGGCCCCATTCGGGAGGCTCGAGCGCATAGGGCAGAATTAAGGCCGCTCAACGAAGCAGAAATGACGGGATTGTGGCCCGCAGCCGGAGCTAATCCTTGAAAACACGTGAAAATTCGTCCGGCCGAGGTCTAGCAGGGTTCACTCCCCGGCCGCAACCGTGCCAGGCCACACAACACGGCGAGCGAGCTCCGCTTGGGATCACGCCACGATTCTGGCACGCTTGAAAAGGCTCGCGCGGCCCAAGCCACAGCGCGGCGGCACGGATACCTGACGGACTCAACGACCGGTATGATGCGGCTCTCCGCCTGCACCGCTGCCAGGCCTCGCAGCCTGCAAGCCGCAGGTCGAAACCGAGGCCGCCCTCATCCGGCGGGAACGGCGGCCTCGCGCAGCCGGATCGAGTAGTTCGACGCGTTCTGATGACCGCGCGAGGCCGCGCGCGCGAACATGATCAGATGGTGGGCGATCATCGTCACCGCGATGAAGTTCTCGATCTCGCCCCGCCTGAGCTGGCCCCAGGCGAAGCGCCAGAACGGACGCTTGTAGTCGCCGAGGACGCCGACCTTCCAGATGATCTTGCCCATCATGACGAGGCCGCGCCGGATGTTGGGCCAGCTCTTCATCTCGTCGCTGACCGGCACCTTGATCCGTTTGGAGTAGGTATGGTCGCATTGATGCTGATAGCGTTCATAGAGCCGCTCGGGCTCATAGGCCACGGCCATGCAGCGCCGCCACGCGGACACCACCTCGTCATAGGGCATCAGGAAATTGACGTTCGAATCGCGGCTGTCGTCGTGAATCAGCCTGCCCTCGCGCTCGAGGCGATCCCACAGCGGCGTCTTCGGCAGCGCCTGCAGCAGATTGATCGTGAGCAGCGGAATCCGGCTCTCGTCGACGAATTGCAGCAGCGCGTCCGCGGTCTGCGGCGTGTCGGTGTCCAGTCCCATGATGATGCCGGAGACGACCTCCATGCCGTAGCTGTTGATGGTCCTGATCCCCTCAAGGATCGGCACCATCATGTTGTGGTCCTTCTGCATCGCGGTCAGCGCGTCGGGATCGGGCGTCTCGATGCCGCAGAAGATCGTGATGAAATAGGCCTCCCGCATCTTCTCCAGGATCTCGGGACGCTTGGCGATGTTGAGCGTGGCCTCGCAGGCCAGCCGCATCACGTAGCCGGTCCGCTTCTGCCATTCGATCAGATGCGGCAGTAGATCCATGGCAGCCTTGCGGTTGCCGATGAAATTGTCGTCGACGAAATACACCGAGCCGGTGACGCCGCATTCCCTGAGCTTGTCGAGCTCGGCGATGATCTGCTGCGGCGTCTTGATCCGGGGATTGCGACCATACAGGCCGGGGATGTCGCAGAATTCGCACTGATAGGGACAGCCGCTGGAATACTGGATACTACCGAGGAAATATTTCCTCACCTCCGCGAGCTCATAGGCCGGGACCGGGAAATCGGTCATTGCCACGCGCTCCTTGGTCTGGAGCACCACCTGCTGCGCGGGCCGTGACGGGTCGCGCGCCAGTCGCGCGATCAGGTCATCCGTCGCATCGCCGAGCTCGCCGACGTGGAGATAGTCGAAGCTTGGATAATAATCGGGACAGGCGCTGACCGACGGGCCGCCGAGCGCGACCGGCAGGTCGAACGCATGCGCCCGCTGGCAGATGTCGTTCATCTGCTGGCGCTGGATGTGCATGCCGCTGACGAACACGACCTCGGCCCAGGCAAAATCGTCGGCTGACGCAGGATGAATGTTCTCGTCGATGAACCGCACCTGCCAGGAGCGCGGCAGATAGGCCGCGATCAGCAGCAGTCCCTGCGGCGGCATGAAGGCCTGAATGCCGTCGGTCAGCGGATAGGCGTATTCGAAGGTTCCGAACGACGAGGTGTAGCGCGGAAACACGCAGAGAATGCGACGTACCGTCTCGATGCCCTCGAACCTCATCGACTGCCCTCGCGATCACTTGTACCCCGGAAACACCATAGGGCGATGAGCTCGACTGCGCCACCCCTTCCGGAAAAGTTGAGCCGCATGCGGCGTCCGCAAATCCTGCAGCAAGCGCCCCGCCATTTCATGCGCAAGGATGTGGGCTGCCATGCCGGACTTGCCCGCTTTGTGCAGCATGACGGCCGCAGCGCGCGGCGCAGAAGCTACCAAGTCCACACGACGAAAATCATCTCGGCAGTCCGAAGTTCCGATCAGGTCGCGCCTCGGACAGACCGCCGCACTCGCTCGGGCCGCGCCGATGCCGACGACGTTCTGCGTCCGTGACAGCGACAGGCGAACGCGGTGCGAAGCGCGCCGGGACGGACCTGTTTGCAATGCATTTGCAAGGGAGCAGGCGCCGGCCGACGGTTCTCGACATCCGTAGTCAAGCGGATATCGCAGCGCCTTATCCCCGCATCCAAGCCGCAGCTAATCGATTGAAAAACAACGCAAAGTACGCAGGGGTTGTATCGTACTGACGGTGTCCACTTAACGCTTTCTCCATGAAGCTTTTGCATAACTATTAACAATCCAGCATCTCTGCCTTGCAGCCCAACCGGCGGTAATCCACCTCATGACCTCACGTCAGACGTCGACGGCGACCCGCCATTCCATCGCGGCCAAGCTCTACGCGATCTTCGCGCTGTTCGCGCTGCTGACCGCCGCGATCACCTGGCTGTCGGACTACAACTCGCGGCGCGCGGCCGAGCTCACCAAGGCGATCGAGACGGCGAACCTCGCAGCGCTCAACGTGCAGCTGGTCAACGGCCTGGTCTACGCGGTCGTGATGGAGTCCCGCGGCGTCTACATGTCGACCGAACCGGCGGTCGTGAAGCGCTATGGCGAGGGGCTGCTCAAGTTCAATGCCGAGATCCTCAAGGTCGTCGACAAGTGGCAGGCGATCGTGCAGGCCGACGACGCCCAGCAGTTCGCGACCTTCAAGAAGCGCATCGAGCAGTTCGTCGATTTCCGCAAGGAGCTGGTCCGCCGCGCCAACGAGATCAGCCCGGCGGCGGGGCGTGAATGGGGCGACAACGACGCCAACCGGTCGGTCCGCTCGGCCCTCAACAAGGATCTCGACGAGCTCTCGAAGGTCTATCTCGAGCGTGGCCGCAAGATCGGTGAGGACACCGAAATCAACCGGAAGCTCTCGCTGGTCCTGACCGGCCTCGGCGGCGTGATGTTGCTGCTGGTCGTCGCCGGTGTCGTCATCATCGCCCGCTCGGTTGCGCGCCCGCTGTCGCAGATCACGGAGACGATCCGCAAGGTTGCGACCGGCACCGAGAACGTCGAGGTGCCGCATGCCGGACGGGCCGACGAAATCGGCGAGCTCGCGCGCGCCATCGGCGTGTTCCAGCAGGCCATGGCCCACAACCGCGATCTCAATGCCCAGGTCTCGCAGGACTCGAAGATCCGCGAGGCCCGCGCGCGTCATATCGAGACCGCTGTCGAGGAGTTTCGCACCGCCATCGGCGGCGTGATGCGGACGGTCACCGAGAACGCCGCAGCGATGCGTACCACCGCCGAGACGATCACACGGCTGACGGGGAACGCCAACGAACGCGCCGTGACCGCCGCCGGCGCCACGTCGCAGGCTTCGACCAACGTCTCGGCCGTCGCGAGCGCGGCCGAGGAGCTTTCGACGTCCGTGGAGGAGATCGGCCGCCAGATCCGGCAATCCGCCGGCGCGGTCGAGCAGACCGGCCAGCGCACCGTGAAATCGATCACCGAGATCGAGGGCCTCGCCGCCGCCACGCAGCGCATCGACGGCGTGCTGACCCTGATCCAGACCATTGCCGAGCAGACCAACCTGCTGGCGCTGAACGCCACCATCGAAGCGGCGCGGGCCGGCGATGCCGGCCGCGGCTTTGCCGTCGTCGCCCACGAGGTCAAGGCGCTGGCCGGCCAGACCGCCAAGGCGACCGAGGAGATCAGCCAGAACGTCGGCCTGATCCAGGCCTCGACCAAGACGGCGGTCGATGCCGTGCGCGAGATCGGCGACGCCGTGCGCGGCATCAACGAGATCACCTCCAACATCTCCAACGCCATCCAGCAGCAGGATCAGGCCACCCGCGAGATCTCGGTCAACGCCCAGTCGACGGCCCAGGGCAACCAGACGCTGGTCATGAACATCGGCTCGCTGCGCGACGCGATCGGCGAGACCTCGACGGCCGCGGCCTCGGTGCTGTCGGCCTCAGGCGACCTCAACGCGACAGCGCAGACGCTCGCCCACGAGGTCGAAAAGTTCTTCCAGAACCTGCGCTCCGGCCCATCGGCCGAGACGCAGCTGCGCAAGGCGAGCTGAGCGCCGACGGCCGGCGGCCAGCATGGGCCCCGACGGCGGACGGTGTTCGTGCAAAACACCGCCACGGTGATCCAGGACACGTCGGGTTCCGTTTCCTGGCTTTCGGAGAGCCCCCGTGCGCGAGACAGCCAAGACACTGCCGTTTGCCTGTGACCCGGTCCGTGTCACCCAGGACGACGTCGAGGACGCCATCCGCACCATCCTGACCTGGATCGGCGAGGACCCGTCGCGCGAGGGCCTCTCGGAGACGCCGGCCCGCGTCGCCCGCGCCTACAAGAGCTACTTCGCCGGCTACGCGCAGAACCCTGAAGATTATCTGCGCAAGACGTTCGAGGAGACCGCCGGCTATGACGAGATGGTGCTGCTGCGCAACATCCCGTTCCAGAGCCATTGCGAGCATCACATGGCGCCGATCATCGGCCGCGCCTGGGTCGGCTACGTGCCGCGCAGCCGGGTCGTCGGCATCTCCAAGCTCGCCCGGGTCGTCGAGGCCTATGCCAGCCGGCTGCAGATCCAGGAGCGGATGACGGCCGAGATCGCCAACATCATCGACGAGGTGCTGCAGCCGCAGGGCGTGGCGGTGGTGATCAAGGCGGCGCATCACTGCATCAGCTCCCGGGGCGTCAAGAAGCACGGGGTCGACCTCACCACCAGCCGGATGCTCGGCTGCTTTCGCACCGATCCGATGAGCCGGCAGGAGTTCCTGGCAATGGTGAATGCCGACCTCAAGGATTGACGGCAACGAAAAATCGCCGCCCGATGTGATCCAGCCGGTCATCGCCAGCGTTCCCCAATATCGAACAGGCGTGCCGGGGACCATGACCACGCGATTGAGAGCGGCTAGATTAGCGCCATGGAACGTGGCATCTTCCCGGCATCAATTTGCACGGGCATCCGGTGGCCGTGCCAGGATGAATGTGAGCAGAGGGCCGAAGGCAACTGTGGATTGGGCGGAATTGATCGGACGCGTTGCCATCAGCGGCGACCGTGAGGCGTTCAAGGCCCTGTTCGCGCATTTCGCGCCCCGCATCAAAGGCTTCCTGATCAAGACCGGCTGCAATGCCGACGAGGCCGAGGAAATCGCGCAATCCACCATGGTGGCGGTGTGGACCAAGGCCGGCCAGTTCGACCCGTCGACGGCGGGAGCGGCCGCCTGGATCTTCACCATTGCGCGCAACCAGCGGATCGACGTCGCGCGCAAGGCCTCCCGCGAGGGCCGGCTGAGCCAGGCGGTGGGTGTCGACGACGAGGCCGATCCGACGCTCGCCGCCGACCAGATCGTGTCGCGTGTCGAGGATGCCACACGGGTCGCGGCTGCGATCGAAAGATTGTCGGTGGAGCAATCCACCGTGATCCGCCTGTCGTTCATCGAGGAACGACCCCATTCGGAAATCGCGGCCGTGCTCGGACTGCCGCTTGGTACGGTGAAATCACGAATCAGGCTGGCGATGAACCGCCTGAGAGATCTTTTGGACGACGCGACATGACGATCAGCCATCACCCGCCGGAAGACCTGCTGGCCGACTATGCCACCGGTGCGCTCGACGAGGCCGAGCAGCTCGTCGTCGGCGTCCACGTCGCCGACTGCGCGCGGTGCCGCCGCTTCGTGCGCACCATCGAGAAGCTCGCCGGCGCATCGCTCGATGCCGCCGAGCCGGTCGCGATGGGAGCGGACGCGTTCGACGCCGTGATGGCGCGCATCGACCGCAGGCCGCAGGCCGCGCCGCGCGTGAGCGAGGTCGCCGCGCACGATCCGGAGCTTGCCGGCCTGCCGGAGATGGTCAAGCGCTGCAAGATCGGCAAGCGCCGCCGCGTCGCGCCGGGCATCAGCATGCGTCCGATCCTGCTCTCCGGCAACGGCAAGTCGCGCGCCTTCCTGCTGCGCTCCGAGCCGGGCGCGCGCATGCTGGAGCACTCGCATTCCGGCAACGAGCTGACCTGCGTGCTCAAGGGCAGCTTCAGCCATCTCGGCGGCTATTACGGCCCCGGCGACTTCGACTATGGCGACGACGAGGTCGATCACCGCCCGGTGGTCGGCGATGAAGGCCCCTGCCTGTGTCTCGTGGCCATGACCGGCGATCTGCGCATGCACGGCCTGCTCGGCCGCATCATCAGCCCGTTCGTCCGGCTCTGAACGTCCTCCATCCGACGTTGCGCAAGGCCGCGGGTGATCCGTATCGCAACGCGGCTCGTTTCCGTTCAAGAAGCGAACGGAGGAGCAATGATGCGGCCAGCAGGCGCGAAGCAGCAAGGTTACGTCGCGCATCTCGGCCATCTGCTGGGACGCGCCGGACGCGACGATGCACAAGCCTTCGCCGAGCTCCATGCGTTGACTGTCGTGAAGATGCGCAAGACCGTCCGCGCCCTGCTGTCCTCTCCGGCCGATCTCGATGACATCCTGCAGGACGGTTACCTGAAGATATGGCGGCATGCGGCGAGCTTCGATCCGTCGCGCGCCTCGCCCATCACCTGGATGTGCACCATCATGCGCAACACCGCGATCGACGCGCTGCGGACGACGCGCGTCCCGACCTCGGAGCTCGACGAGGCGCTGACCATTCCTGATCCCGCCGGCAGCGCCGCCGATGAGTTCGACTACACGTCGGCGGAACCGATCGCCCGTGAAGCGCTTGAGCGGCTCCCGGAGGAGCGTCGGCGACTGCTGGCACTCGCTTATCTCGAAGGCGAAAGCCGGACGCGGCTGTCGGAACGGTTTGGCGTGCCGGTCGGCACCATCAAGACCTGGCTGCATCGCAGCCTGGTCGCGGTGCGCAAGGACTGCCTCGGACGCGCCCACACCGTTACGGCCGCGGCGGCCTGATCTGCGGCATGATGTGATGACCAGGACACGTGCCGTGAGACATCTCGTCGTGGTGCTCGGCGATCAGCTCGACGCCGACTCCGCCGCGTTCGACGGCTTCGACCCGCAGCAGGATGCCGTGCTGCAGATGGAGGTCGCGGATGAGGCGACCTATGTGCCGCAGCACAAGATGCGCATCGCCTTCTTCTTCGCGGCGATGCGTCACTTTCATGCCGATCTCGAAGCGCGCGGCCGCATCGTCCATTACGTCCGGCTCGACGACCCCGCCAACACCGGCGCGCTCGACAGCGAGATCGCGCGCCATCAGGCTGCGCTACGGCCACAGGCGACGATCGTGCTGGAGCCCGGCGACTGGCGCGTGCGCGAGGCCTTGCGCAAACTGCCGCAACGGGCCGAATTCCGCGCCGACCGCCACTTCCTGTGCACGGCGGACGAGTTCGACGCGTTCACGGAGCGTCATCCCCGCCCGATCATGGAGACGTTCTATCGCGCGATGCGGCGCAAGACCGGGCTCCTGATCGACGACAGCGGCCGTCCGATCGGCGGCAGCTGGAATTACGATGCCGAGAACCGCAAGGGCTTTGGCAAGAGCCGGCCGCCGATCCCCGTCGCGCGGTCCTATCCGCCCGACGCGATCACGCGCGATGTCATCACGCTGGTCGCGTCGCGCTTCTCGAACAGCCCGGGCAAGCTCGACCGGTTCGACCTCCCGGTCTCACGTGTCGACGCGCTGACCGAATTGTCGAACTTCGTCGCCTGGCGACTGTCGCTGTTCGGCACGTATCAGGACGCGATGCTGACCGATGAACCCTTCCTCTATCATTCCCGGCTGTCGGGCGCGCTGAACCTGCACATGCTCGATCCGCGCGAGGTGGTGAAGGCCGCGCTTGCCAACCGCAACGCGCCCCTGAACGCGCTGGAAGGTTTCGTGCGCCAGATCATCGGCTGGCGCGAGTTCGTGCGCGGCGTCTACTGGCAGCGCATGCCACACTACGCCGAAGAGAACGCGCTCGACGCCAATCTGCCGATGCCGCGCTTCTACTGGACCGGCGAAACCGACATGCGCTGCCTGGCGCAGGCGATCGGCCATACCATCGACCACGCTTATGCGCATCACATCGAGCGGCTGATGGTGCTCGGCCTGTTCGCGATGCTGCTCGGAGTACGCCCCTACGACGTGCACCTCTGGCACATGTCGATGTTCCACGACGCCGTCGACTGGGTGTCGCTGCCCAACACCCTCGGCATGAGCCAGCATGGCGATGGCGGCGTGGTCGGCACCAAGCCCTATGCGGCGTCGGGCCACTACATCGACCGCATGAGCGATCATTGCCGCAATTGCCGCTACGATCCAAAGCAGGCGACCGGCGACAGAGCCTGCCCGTTCACGACGCTGTATTGGAGCTTCCTCGCCAAGCACCGCCGCCGCTTCGCCGGCAACGGCCGGATGCGCAACCAGTACGTCAACCTGGACCGCCGCAGCGCAGCGGAGATCCGCGCCATCCGCAGCCACGCCGACGCGATTACCGCCTCCCTCGTCTAATTCCCTGCGAGGCGGCACGGCTTGCTGGCGGGCGGCCGATCGGTCATATCTTGGGCAGTTCCTTCCCGCCAGCCGATCCCAGCCCCGGAATGCCCCGCCCATGACCGCCGCCATCGTCGCCGTCTTCACGCTCGCCTATGCCGTGGTGGCGCTGGAGCACCCGTTCCGGATCAACAAGGCGGCCACCGCCCTGGTCGGCGCCGGGCTGATGTGGACGATCTACGCCGTGATGGGGGCGACCGCATCGGAGGTTGCGTCAGAGCTCAACGACTCCGTGGCGTCAACTGCCCAGATCATCTTCTTCCTGATCGGCGCGATGACCATCGTCGAGGTCATCGACGCCCATAACGGCTTCGAGGTCGTGACCTCGCTGATCGGCACCCGCAATCAGGTCACGCTGGTCTGGCTGGTCGGCTTCGTCACCTTCTTCCTCAGCGCCATGCTCGACAACCTCACCACGGCGATCGTGATGGTGTCGCTGATGAAGAAGCTGTCCGGCCGCGACGAGGACCGGCTGGTGTTCGCGGCGATCATCGTCATCGCCGCCAATGCCGGCGGTGCCTGGTCGGCGATCGGCGACGTCACCACGACCATGCTGTGGATCGGCGGCCAGATCACGCCGCTCGCGATCATGAAGGCGGTCTTCATCCCGTCGTTGCTGAACCTGCTGGTGCCGCTTGCGGTCGTCGGCTTCACCTTGCGCGGCAAGCAGCTCGTGCCACCGGCAAGCGCCGGCCTCGCCTCGATCAGCCCGATCCTGCCATTCGAACGCAATTTGATGTTCTTCATGGGCCTGGGCATCCTGGTCGCGGTGCCGCTGTTCAAGGCGGTGACGCACCTGCCGCCGTTCATGGGCATCCTGTTCGGCCTCGGCCTGCTCTGGATGGTCGGCGAGATCATCCATCGCGCGAAGGCCTCGGAGCAGAAGCAGCGCCTGACGCTGGTGCATGCGCTGACCCGGATCGACATGCCCTCGATCGTGTTCTTCATCGGCATCCTCCTGGCGGTCGCCGCACTGGAGCACACCCACATCCTGCAGGCGCTGGCGCAATGGCTCGACCGATCAGTCGGCCGGCTCGACCTGATCGTGATCGTGCTCGGGCTCGCCAGCGCCGTGATCGACAACGTGCCGCTGGTCGCGGCATCCATGGGCATGTACAGCCTGAGCCAGTTTCCGCCGGACAGTTTTCTCTGGGAGTTCGTCGCCTATTGCGCCGGCACCGGCGGCTCGATCCTGATCATCGGCTCGGCGGCCGGCGTCGCCGCGATGGGGCTCGAGAACATCCACTTCTTCTGGTACGTGCGCCGCATCAGCGGCATCGCTCTGCTCGGCTATTTCGCGGGCGCCGCGGCCTACATCATCCAGTACAATTTGATTCACTGAGCGGACGACGTTTCATGAAATGGTCGTGGCAGATCCTTGCAGCCGTCGCGACCGCCCTGCTGATCAGCATCGCAGACGGCCGCGCCGGCGACGCGACGAGCCGCAGCGGCTACGCGCTCGGCGCCGCGACTTGCGGCGACGCTCCCCTCGCCTTCCCGCGCCTGCAGATCGACATGAAGGCCGGCTTCTGCGCCGGTCTCGTCGCCAGCCGCGACGACGGCCTGAGATTTCCGCGCGGCATCGTGCAGATCCCCGGCCATCAGCTGTTCGTGGTCGCGGACATGGGGGGCTGGGGCCATGACGACGGCCGGCTGCTGATCCTCGATCCCTCCGCGCCCGCAGGCCAGCGCATCCGCGAGACGATCACCCGGCTGTCCTATCCGTTCGGCCTTGCCGCCGGCCCCGACGGAAAAATCTACGCCTCGAGCGACACCGCGATCCTCCGCTTCGATCCGCTTGTCGCCGATCCGAAGGCGACGATCGAGACCATCATCCGCGACCTGCCTGGACGCCGCCTCACCCTGCCCGACGGCGTCAGCATCGCCGAAAGCGCACATCCGCTGAAGGCGTTCGTCTTCGACCGCACCGGGCGGCTGTTCGTCAATGTCGGCTCCCACAGCGACAACTGCCTGTCATCGGCGCCGGGCCGCTGCGCGGCCGGTGAAGGCGCGTCACCGCTGGCTGCGATCTGGCTGTTCACGCCGCCTGCGGGCGGCATCTTTCCGGCGCTGAGATCCGGCGATCCGAGCCCGCCGCACGACGTCTACGCGCGTGGCCTGCGCAATTCGATGGCGCTGGCGCTGCATCCGCGCTTTCCCGAGCCCGGCACCGCCTTCCTGCAGGGCGAGAACGCGCGCGACCTGCAGGATCTCTTCGCGCCCAACGAGGAGATCAACGCGATCGAGCAAGGCCGCCACTATGGCTGGCCGTATTGCTACGATCTCGGGACGCCGAGCCCCGAGTTCAGGCGCCTGCTGCAGTCCGGCAGCTTCAAGGATTTCTGCAGTTCAGCCGCGTACAGAAAGCCCTGGTCGCTGCTGCCGCCGCACGGCGCGCCGCTCGGCATGCTCTACTACACGGCCGATCGCTTCGACGAATTGAAGGGCAAGCTTTTGGTCGGCCTGCATGGCTACCGCCCGACCGGCAGCCGGCTGCTCGCCTATGAGGTGGACGAGCGCGGTTTCCCCAAAGTCAGCCCGGCGCCGGTGCGCTATCATGTCAGCTGCGCCGCCGAGCCGACGCGCGCCTTCCAAACCGCTGCAGGCGAGGTGCCGGCGGCCGCCTTCGACGAGATCATCTCCGGCTGGCATCGCGTCAATGGCATCCGCCCGCAGGGCGCGCCGGTCGGCATGACCACAGCCAGCGACGGCACAATCTGGCTCGTCGAAGACAAGAACCAGACCGTGATCCGCATCGATCGCACCGGCGAAGCCGCACCCGAGCCGCTGACCTGTGACATAAGGAGCGATCAGCTGATCGATCGGCTGACGGCCATGGTCATGGAGGACGCAGCGAGCCGCGCGCGGCTGACGACTCTGCGTAAAGGCGTGATCGAGACACATTGCAGCGGCTGCCACGCCGATTTCGGCCTCAAGGCCGGGCAGTCCGATGCCGACAAGGACCGGGCCGTGTTGCGCTTCATGCTGGCGCAGGACGGCTGGATCTATCCCGGCGACCCCACAGCCGGCCGGCTCCGGCAGCGATTGCGCGGGTTGGGGGCCGAGCGGCAGATGCCGCCGGGCGGCAACCTGATCAAGACGGAACCAGGTTACGCCAAGCTGCTTGATGTCGCCGACGCGCTCGTCGCCCGCATGATCCCGGGAGCCCGGATGCGGGTCAAACCGGGCGGTCCGCCGCATCGCAAGTTCTTCGCGGCAGACGGCCGCGAATGCGGCGACATTCCGTTCGGCAAGGTCGTCGTGGTGACAGAGAGGTCTGCCGTCAATAAGCCCGGCTTCAGCCGTTTCTTCCGGCCGGCCGACACGCATCTCAATGGCACCTGCACGGACGACGATGGCTATTACATCCAACAGCAATTCCTGGTGCCGCTCTGACGACAAGATCGTCTTTCGTAGGGTGGGCAAAGGCGCAAGACGAGGCTTCCTCCGCCCAAACGCGGTCTCGAGCGCGCCGTGCCCACCGTCACGGCCGCCGGTGCGCGTGGCCGGTGGGCACGCGCCGCCTGCGGCGATCGCTTTGCCCACGCTACGCATCTCGCACTTGGCGACATTCGTCATGCTCGCCTTCGCGACCGTCCCTGCCCTCGCCGCCTCGAAGCTGTTCGAGAGCGCGCAGCTCACGCCATCAGGTGAATACACCTTTGGCATCGAGGGACCCGCCGCCGACCGGGACGGCAACCTGTTCGTTGTGAATTTCGGCAAGCCGGGCACGATCGGCAAGCTGGCGCCGGAGGCGACCGTCTCCGAAAAATTCACCGAGCTGCCCGAAGGCAGCGTCGGCAATGCGATCCGCATCGACGCGGCCGGAATCATGTACGTCGCCGACTACAAGCGTCACAACATCTTCGCCATCGCGCCCGGCACGACCGAGCCCGGCCTCGTCTTTCATGCCGACGACATGAGCCAGCCCAACGACATCACGCTGGCGCGCGACGGCACGATCTATGCGAGCGACCCCAACTGGAAGGCGCGCAGCGGCCGTATCTGGCGCATCGCCAAGTCCGCCGACGGATCGCTGCAGGGCACGGCCATGACGCCGCCGCGCGCCATGGGCACCGCCAACGGCATCGACCTCAGCCCCGACGGCCGTACGCTCTATGTCGGCGAGTCCAACAGCGGCGAGATCTGGTCCTACGCCATCGAAGGCGACACGCTGACGCGGCCCAAGCTGATCAAGACCCTCGAGCCGAACACGATCGACGGCCTGCGCACCGACACCAGCGGCCGGCTGTTCGTCGCCCGCATCCTCAAAGGGACCATCGCCGTGCTGGCCCCTGACGGCCGCGCCGTCCGCGAGATAGCCCTCAAAGCCAAGGAACCGACCAACCTGGCCTTCGGTGGCAGCGACGGAAAGACCGTGTTCGTCACCCAGCGCCAAGGCGGCTTCATCGAGTCGTTTCGCACCGATGTGGAAGGGCGAGAACATTGTTTGCAGATGCGAAGGTGCTAATCACCGGCTTAGGAAAATAATCACCAAGCCGCACCCCCTTACCCTCACAACCGGCGCGGCGGCTGGACCGCGTAATTAGACTTGTCGACATCTCCGAAAGGTTGCAACATTAAATAATTCCCGCGTCGGACCGAGAACAGATCCATGGTTCCTACACTGCAACTAATCGAAACTGAAGTGACTCAATCCACCGCACCTTTCTTGCAAGGTGACATTATCCGACTATTGCCCGAGAGTGAGCGGCCCGATCCAGCTCTAGGTGTTATCATCAATGCGGATTGCGACCTAGTCAACTGTAAGATCGACGGCTTTGTGTCATACTTCCCAGTCTATTCATTCTCGCGCTATTTCGAAAAGTTTTGGATACCCACCTACATCGAGGCAAGGCGCCTAGAACTGCTAAATCAAGTGACTCAGATATGCGCTCTTCAGACAGACAATTACGACGCGCTTACAAACTGGCTTCGCGACGACGCCGCAAACATTGTTATTGAGAACCTTTCCAAGACATACTCGGTCAGACCAAATACAATTGCTCCGAAAATTGCAGAACTCTCGCTCATTGAGCGATCAAACACTTTCGACGCGCGACTACTTGAGCGCATCTTCGAAGAACAACACCTCGAGAAAAAGGATGCCTTTGCGAAGCTAGCTCGCCGAGCTCTGAAGAACCTCGGTGACGGCAATTTCTTTATTAACGAGATAGCTGGATTAGACCAAATCGGCTTCGTAATCCGAATGCGACGGATATACGGAATCGACGCAGAGCACGTCCATCCCTCTCCTCCCTCGATCACGTCGCCAGGAAAGCACACCAGCCTGCACGCCGTACGAATCGCGAAGCTTTCAAACCTTTATCGTTTTAAGATGGCCCAACTTTTCTCATATCAATTCTCTCGCATTGGACTTCCGGATGAGATCACCAGATTGAACGAAATTGCTGCGGAGGCCGCCGCACTAGAAATAGGAACCAACTCATGATTAAAGGTCTCGTCTTCGACCCAAGCTCATTCTTCTCTGTTCTTCAGTGCGAGATCGACGATGATTGGTTCGAACACTACGAAATTCCTACCGCGCTTCATTCTGTGAAGAGAATACCGTGCGGCGACCTCGTTTTTTTCCTGGACATCGCCCTGAACGATGAAACGAAGCCGATCATAGTCATCGACCTTACCGAACCATACCCCATTTTCCGAAAAGATCGCGTGGATCGCTACGTCCTAGACCGCCTATCAACCGTTGGCCGCGCCATATTAACCAACAGCGTTTCAATCCCTTTCAATTGGCACTCTCACGGACAGGGATCACTGCAGTCCGTCTACGCCGCAAACAAAAACATCGGCGGCGGCTCCCGAATTCACTTCGACTCAAATCCAGCAGGCAACAAAGATCTCTTGTTTTTCTCCCGCGTGGACGCGCCAATTGAATTCAGCAAGCTCCACACTGCCGACGACGTTTATCTGAGCGCCAGATCCCTTCTTAACGAGGCGATCAAATCCCCCCCTCCCAGACGCATTAACCCGGCGAACGTAACAGGCATCAACCTGAGTCGGCGACTTCCCGAGTCTTTTTCTCGCGGAGCCACACTAGATCAATGGTACGAGACAAAGCTTACTGAAGAACAAAGAGAATTTGTCGACAAGTCATACGACGGTCCAGTGCGCCTAAGGGGGGCAGCCGGTACAGGAAAAACACTGTCATTAGCCGTCAAATTTGTAAGAGACGCCCTCGCGTTTCATAGGAACTCTACAAGCAGACGACTATGCTTTTTGACACACAGTTCAGGCACCGTCGATCAGGTCACTGGAATATGCTTAGAGCTCGATTCAAGAGGGATACTGACCGGCCAAAGCAAGCACGTGATTACCCACATTAGAACGCTTTACGACCTAGCCTATGATTACCTCAAGTTTGATCTAGATGACTTAACCCCCCTATCACTGGACGGCCGAGACGGCCGAAAAATGCAAGCAGAACTAATTTCTGGCATTCTTATCGAAATGCGATCCGATGTCACTCTCGCGCGATTTAGAGATATATCGGACAACCTCCAAGCGTCGTGGGCAGCACAAAAATCTAGCGACGCCCACCAACGCCTAGTCCTTGAATTAATGAATGAGTTTGCCAGCATCTTGGATGCAGACGGGATTTGGGCTGGCACAGAAAAAGGCGAAAAGTACGCAAAGGGCCAAATCGGATATCGAGCAGTCTGGCTGATGAGCTTGCCAACCGAGCGCGATCGCCGGTTTGTACTCGAAATTCACAGACGGTATCGATCGCTGTTGACCGAAATGAACACTCTTAGTGTCGACCAAATGGTCGCTGACTTCAACTCGTTTCTAGACAGCAATACGTGGGACAGATTGAAGAGCACAAAAGGGTTCGATGCGATTTTTGTCGACGAACTCCATTTGTTTACGTCAATTGAGCGGCAGGTACTTCACAAGCTTATCCGAAACACGATCGGAGGTGACGGCATAACAACAAGGCCGCCGATCTTTATGGCTTACGATGTCAAACAAAGCCCCCGAGACACATTTACATATGTGGGCGAAGGTGACGGCACACTTTTCTCAGCCTCAACTCAACTTCAAAAATCTGAGCTCGTAAAACTTTCAAAGGTTTTCAGGTACACCCCGCAAATCGCGGAGTTTTTGTATGATCTCGACGCCACCTTTCCGGCAATCGATCTTGCCGGCGAGTGGGAGAAATTCGCAATCACGGCAGAGGTCGCTGACGGCGACATTCCTTCATTGTCCATATTCAAGGATGAAGCGGAATTGCTACGCCGCGTATTCGATACAGCACACGATCAGGCACGTAGGCTAGGCGGAAAGCGGGTTGCGATTCTATGCGTAAACGACCAATTGTTCGACCACTACGATAATATTTCAAGAAAACGATATGAGGGACGAATAATCCATGTAAATTCTCGTGAACCAAATTTGGATCTTCGACATGCTGGAAAGAAGGTAATATTCAGCATGCCTGAATATGTTGCAGGACTTCAATTCGAGGTGGTTCACTTGCTTCATGTTGACGCTCAAGACTACCCTAAAGAATTGAGTATCGGCGAGCAGCGCCGAGTAATCTCTTCCATCTACCTGGGATCCAGCAGGGCCGAGCGAGGCCTACATTTGCACTGTTGCGAGTCTCGCGGGGGTCACGCTTCATTGCTAAACCTTGGCATCAAGCGCGGATCGCTCACTGTAGAACGATTGATCGACTGAGCCGGACCATCCGAATCTTTAGAAACCGAAGATGCCCGTCGTGCCAGTTTGTCGCAAGGAAAACACTTGCGCCGTCGGGCAAATCAGACCGATGTTTCCGACCATCCCGGGCTCGTGAGAGGGGCGGATCGCGATCGTCACGAACGTGGAGCCTGGGGAGCGGTGGGCGTGTGGTGCTGCAGCGTGATCAGTCGCGCCGACGAACAGCATGATGCGCACGGCGAAGTCGTGATGTCCTGACACCCCGATGCTGGTGTCAACCTGGCGCAATGCGATCGCGCTGGGGATGGTGGCCAGAAAGCCCGGCGCACCAGGGAGACCACGTATAAGCCGTAAAGCCATCGCGCAGGGAATGCCGGTTGACCGGCTTTGCCTGTGGTTCCTGCCGCCTGCATTTTTTCGCAGGCGGGCCATGGGTGAGGCCCTCACCCGGCATTCCCTGCGCCCTCTCGCTAATCGGAGGGTCGAGACAACCAGCATGGCTCGGACATATCGTGTCGCGAGGACGCAGTCACATACCCAACCGTCATGCCCGCGCAGGCGGGCATCCAGTACACCGCGGCTCCTCGATTCCATCTTTGCTGCCAATAGCTACCGGACCACCTTCGCGGACGATGCCAGCGGATGCGCAACGGATGAAATGTGTCGAACATCAACTCATACCGCCCGTCATCGCGGGCGCAGCGAAGCGATCCAGAGCCCCGCGTGAGGCTCTGGATTGCTTCGTCGCTATCGCTCCTCGCAATGACGTCGAACTACCGCCCGTACACCACCGGCGCGCCGCGAACGATTAAAGGCGGCGGCAGGTCGCGCTGCCAGACGCGGCCGTCGTCGAACTGGATGCGCATGCCGTCGGGCGAATAGACCGCGCTTTCGTCACGCGCATCGATCCACAGCCGGCTGTTGGGAGCATTCCAGTCCGGCCAAGCCTGCAGGGACTCGCCGGTCTCGGTGGTGAGATTCACGGCATCGCCGTTCTGGGTCACGAAGGCCGGCGCGCCGATCATGCCGTCGCGGCACATCTGAATGCAGCGGTAGGTGCCGGTGAGGTTGGCGCTCGGCTGAGCCGAAGCGGTGCCGGCGACGCAGGCGCCGAGCAGGCCAAGGACGATTGCAACATTTTTCATCTCGATCACTCCATCGCTCGAAAGGGTCAGCCAGCCCCCGTTCGGGCCCCTCCGGCGGATCAAGTGCGATGCGAGAAAAATGTTCCGGCGGCCCCCAAATGGGAACCTGCGCTACTCGACCATGACGACGTCGACGGCGACGCCGAGCTTCTGCTTGCGCGAGCCGACGATGATGCCATCGACCGGCGAAACATCCGAGAAGTCACGGCCCTGGCCCAGGATGATGTGATCATTGCCGACCACGAGATCATTGGTCGGATCAAATCCGATCCATCCCAGCGTCTCGCCGCACCACAGCGACACCCAGGCATGGGTGGCGTCTGCGCCCTGCAGCCGCTTCTCGCCTTCGGGCGGAATCGTGCGCAGATAGCCACTGACATAGGCCGCCGGCAAACCGAGCCCGCGCAGCCCTGCGATCATCACGTGAGCGAAATCCTGGCAGACCCCGTGGCGATTGTCGAACACCTCGCGGAGCGGCGTCGAGATCACGGTGGCTTTGGGATCGTACTTGAACTCCTGGCGGATGCGCCGCATCAGATCGGCGGCGCCGGCCACGATGCCGGTGCCGGCCGGAAAGCTCGCGGATGCATAGTCCGTCACCGGCTCGAGCACCGGCACCAGCGCGCTGGCGAAGACGTAGCCGATCGGCGACGACGGACCCAGGCTGGTGGCCTCGAAGGCGTCGTCGCGCACATGCTCCCAGGCCCGGCTCGGCGCGTCGCGCGCCGGGGGCCTGCGCGACAGCTTCACGCGCGAGCGCGAATCGATGCGCAGATGGCGGTGCTGGGTGTCGATGATGACGCTCTCGGTCAGCGTGCCGAAGAAATCGCGCCGCGACGTCCGCTCCGATGGGCGCGGCCGGATGTCGACGCTATGCGAGATCAGCTCCTGGCCGTCGCCGCTTGCCGGCTCCAGCCGCAACGAGCAGCGGGCGAAGCTGACGGCGCTTTCATATTCGTAGGTCGTGACATGCCGGATGTCGTAGATCACGCGAGACCCGTCAGCTTCTCCGGCCGCGACGCGTTCGGGCCGTGCGGGAAATAATGCTGTCCGATCGCCTCCGACAGGCTGAGCAGGTCCTGCTCCAGCGCAAACAGTGTACGGCCGTCGAGATGAGCTGCTTCCGCCGCCGTCAGCCGCGCCCGCAGCGACACTGCAAGGCGCTGCGGACGCTCGATCAGGCCATTTTCCTTCAGCACCGGCAGGCCCGCGATGTGATCGTTCAGCACCTCGATCTGGAACGCGACCGAGCGCGGATTGTAGAGATCGAGCACGACGAGATCGCGGATCGGCGCCAGCGAAGGGCCGATCAAATAGCGCGAGCGATAGGTGATCTGGCAATCGACCAGGGTGAGCAGGATGTCGAGGTCCTCGGGTGTCGCCTCGTCATAGCCGAACTGGCGCGCGAAGCGCGCGGTGTTGATGGCGCGCTCGGCGCGGCGTCCCATGTCGAGGAAGCGCCAGCCGGCAGCACGATTCATGTTCTCCTGGGCGAGGCCGGCGAAGCTCGCGAGCTTTTCCAGCAGCAGCTCGGCCGTGCTGAGGATGGCGTCGTCGTCATCGACATCCTCGGCGAGCCGGTTGGACATCTCGGTGATGACCTGCCACGCGTCCGGCGACAGCCGCTCGCGCAGCGAGACCGCGGTGCGCTGCGCCGATTTCAGCAACGACAGCGCCGAGCCGAACCGATCCTCGGCCTGCAGCGCCTCGTCGGCCACGCGCGGTCCCTGGGTGCGCGAGGTCTGCGCGATGGCGCCCCACGCCAGCAGCAGCCGCTGGATGCGCTCGGCGGCGTTGAGCTGCGCCGGCGCGCCCTTGCCGGGATCGCGATGCTGGGCGGCGAGCGCGCGGATCAGCCGCAACGTCGCCTCGGCCCGCTCCAGATAACGTCCGAGCCAGAACAGATTGTCGGCGGCGCGGCTCGGCAACACGCCGGCGATGCGGCGGATGCGGACGTTGTCGGAGCCCGGCAGCAGGCTGTGCGCGGCCACCGCCTTGTCGGCGACGACCCAGACGTCGGCGGCGCGCGCGCCATCGCCCATCGACACTGCGCGCGCATCGAGCGCGTCGGCGATCCGGCAGAAGCCGCCGGGCATCACCGTCCAGCCATCGGCGGTCGCAGCCGCGAACACGCGCAAAACGAACGGTCGCGGCGCGATCCGGCCGCCTTCCCACACCGGAGTGGTCGACAGCCGCACGACCTCCTGGCCGACATAGTCGATGCCGCGCTGGGCGATCGCGGCGCGCAGCCGCTCGCGCTCGGCGACCGAGAGCTCGCTGACCAGCACCGGACCGCTGTTTGCAAAGCCCGGCACCGCGCGGCCATAGGCGCCTTCGATCGCGAACTCGTCGAGCCGCGACAGCACCTCGTCGCGCGCCGACTTCTGGCCGCACCACCAGGTCGCGATATGCGGAATCTTGAGATCCTCGCCGAGCACGCGGCGGCACAGGCTCGGCACGAAGCCGAGCAGCGCGCGCGCCTCAAGCACGCCGGAGCCCGGCATGTTGGCGAGCACGACGCCGCCCTTGCGCACGACGTCCATCAGTCCGGCAACGCCGAGCCGCGAGGCCGCGTCGAGCTCGAGCGGATCGAGCGAGTTGGAATCGAGCCGCCGCAGCAATACGTCGAGACGCTTGAGGCCGGCCACGGTGCGGATATGCACGCGGTCGCCGCTGACGGCGAGATCGTCGCCTTCGACGAGCAGGAAGCCGAGATAACGCGCGAGCGTCGCGTGCTCGAAATAGGTCTCGCTGAAGGTGCCCGGCGTCAACACGCCGATGCGCGGCTCGTCCCGATCGGCGCTGGCACGCAGCGCGTCGCGGAACGCCTCGAAGAACGGCGCCAGACGCTCGACGTTCATCGATTTGTAGATCGAGGAGAACGCGCGCGACAGTACCAGCCGATTTTCCAGCGCATAGCCCATGCCGGACGGCGCCTGGGTCCGGTCGCTCAGCACCCACCAGCGCCCGTCGGGACCGCGGCCGATGTCGGCGGCATAGATGCTGAGGAAACGTCCGCCCGGCGGTTTGATGCCGCAGACCGGACGCAGATATTCGCTGGAGCCGGCGACGGCAGCCGCAGGCAGCGCGCCGCTCGCGAGCAGCCGTCCCTCGCCATAGATGTCCTGCAGCACGCGTTCGAGCAGCTCGGCGCGCTGAATGATGCCCTGAGACAGTTGCGTCCACTCGGCCTCGTCGATCAGCAGCGGCAGGTGGCTCAGCGGCCACGATCGCTCGGCATTGTCACCCGGCGACCGATAGGTGACGCCCGCCTCGCGCAAGTGACGATCGGCCGAGGCGAACCGGCGTTCGATATCGGTGGGCGCGAGTGCTGCGAAGGTATCGGCGAAGCGGGTCCAGACCGGCCGCGGCTGGCCATCGGCACCGATGAACTCATCGGGAATCCCGGGCAGCCTGGTGTAGTCGCGGGCCCATTGCGCGGCGCGACGCAGGACCGGACGTGCCGCCGGCCGACCGGCGGCGGGGCTCGCTCCCTGGTCCTGGCCGCTCGAGCCGTCCATACCCTGGTCCTCCGCACCAACTCCGTTCCATCAATGCAGGAGCGGCCTGCGCAAGTCGAGGGTCATCGGGAATTCATTTGTGCGTTCCTCGGGCGGCAACGCGATTCGTCCCGGAGTGTGGCCGTGATCCTGGAAGCGGGCGAGCCGCCGCGCCTCCGCCTCGTAGGAGTTGATCGGCTTGGTGTCGTAGCTGCGGCCGCCGGGATGGGCCACGTGATAGACGCAGCCGCCGAGCGAGCGGCCATTCCAGGTGTCGATCAGGTCGAAGGTCAGCGGCGAATGCACGGGAATCGACGGGTGCAGGCCGGAGGCCGGCTGCCACGCCTTGAAGCGCACCGCGGCCACGGCTTCGGCCGAACGACCGGTGAGGGTCATCGGCATTCTCCTACCATTGCAGGTGACGAGATGCCGGCCCTCGACGAAACCTTCAGCCTTGACTTGAAGTCGCTCGACCGAGGAATCGACATAGCGAACGGTGCCGCCCGCCGCCCCCTCCTCGCCGAGCACGTGCCAGGGCTCCAGCGCCTGCCGCAGCTCGAGCGTCACGCCGCCGTGCTGGACGCGACCGAAGGTCGGAAAACGGAACTCGAGCTGTGCCTGGTACCACTCCGGCGAGAAGTCGTACCCGGACGACCTCAGCTCATCCAGCACATCAAGAAAGTCGTCCCAGATGATGTGAGGCAGCATGAAGCGGTCATGCAGCGCGGTGCCCCAGCGCACGAACCTGCCCTCCTGCGGTTCGCGCCACAATTTCGCGATCAGTGCGCGGATCAGGAGCTGCTGCGCCAGCGACATGCGCGGATCCGGCGGCATTTCCAACGCGCGAAACTCCACGAGGCCGAGGCGACCCGTCGGTCCCTCCGGCGAGTAGAGCTTGTCGATGCAGATCTCCGAGCGGTGGGTATTGCCGGTGATGTCGACAAGCAGATGCCTGAACAGCCGGTCGACCAGCCACAGCGGCACGCTCTGCCCGACTTGCGGCACGTTGGCGAGCGCGATCTCCAGCTCATAAAGGCTGTCGTGCCGCGCCTCATCGATGCGCGGAGCCTGGCTGGTCGGCCCGATGAACATGCCGGAGAACAAATAAGACAGCGATGGATGCCGCTGCCAGTACAGGACGAGGCTCTTCAGCAGATCTGGGCGGCGCAGGAACGGCGAATCCGGCGGCGAGCTGCCGCCGACCACGACATGGTTGCCTCCACCGGTGCCGGTATGACGGCCGTCGATCAGGAAGCGATTGGCGCCGAGCCGCACCTTGGCGGCGTCCTCATAGAGGCCGAAGGTGATGTCCACCGACTGGCGCCAGCTCGAGGCGGGCTGAATGTTGACCTCGATGACGCCGGGATCGGGCGTCACCTTGATCACCTCGATGCGCGGATCGAATGGCGGCGCATAACCTTCCACGTGAACCTTGACCCGCATCGCCTCGGCGGTCGCTTCGACCGTCGCGACCAGTTCGAGGTAGTCCTCGATTTTTTCGACCGGCGGCATGAACACGCAGAGAATGCCGTCGCGGATCTCGACCGAGATCGCGGTACGCACGCCCAACACGCTCGAATACTGATACTGGACGTCCTGCTGCGGTTGCGGCGCGCGATCGAGCTTCTGCAGCGGCGGCACCTGCGGCACGATCACCGGACGCCCCTGCGCGAACACCGGCAGCGGGCCGCGCGCCTCCATCGGGTCCTGCTCGTGGATATACGGGAAGTCCTCCGGCGGAATGTAGACCAGCGAGCCGATCGGCAGTCGCAGGCCGAGCGGGGAGTCGCCCGGGATCAGGAACAGCCGCTTGCGCCTGAGACCCCAGCGCTCGCTGCGCCAGCGTTTGGATTGCGCATTCCAGCGCTGAACCGGCAGCACGAAGCCGCGCGGAATATGCAGCCCCTCGTCGAACACGCGCGCCATGCGCGCGCGCTCTTCCGGGTCGGCAAGCTTGGAGTCCAGCGCATCGACGTTCTCAGGCAGGGCAGCTTCCTTCTGCAGCCAATGCGCCGGATCCTCGAACGCCGGCATGACGTAGTCCGGCTCGAGCCCGAGCGTCTCCGCCGTCGTGTCGAGGAAGCGCTGCGCGTCCGCGATCGTGGCCGCGCGTGGTCCGTCGATGCTCGCGATCAGGTCCGGATTGCGCCAGATCGGCTCGCCGTCCTTGCGCCAGTAGAGCCCGAACGCCCAGCGCGGCAGGCTTTCGCCAGGATACCATTTGCCCTGGCCATAGTGCAGCAGACCACCCGGCGCAAAGCGCGATCGCAGACGCCTGATCAGGCTGTCCGCCAATCCACGCTTGGCCGGACCGACCGCGGCCGTGTTCCACTCCGCCGATTCCATGTCGTCGATCGACACGAAGGTCGGCTCACCGCCCATCGTCAGGCGGACATCGTGGGCCGCGAGATCGGCATCGACGGCCTCGCCGAGCTGATCGAGCTTCGCCCACGCATCATCCGAGAATGGACGTGTGATCCGCGGCGCTTCGCGGATCCGCTTCACGCTCATGTCGAAGCCGAATTCGACCTCGGCAAAGCTGGCTCCGCCGGTGATGGGCGCGGCCGATCGGTAGTGCGGCGTCGCTGCAACCGGAATGTGGCCCTCGCCGGCGAGCATGCCGGAGGTCACGTCGAAGCCGATCCACCCAGCACCGGGCAGATAGACCTCAGCCCAGGCGTGCAGATCGGTGAAATCGTTCTCGACCTCTACCGGGCCTTCGACCGGATCGATGTCGGGACGCAGCTGGATCAAATAGCCGGATACGAAGCGGGCGGCGAGCCCGAGATGCCGCAACGTCTGAATCAGCAGCCACGCGGAATCGCGACAGGAGCCCGCAGCCGACGACAGCGTCTCCTCCGGCGTCTGAACGCCGGCCTCCATCCGAATGATATAACGAATCTTTTTCTGCAACTGTGCATTGAGTTCGACGAGATAGTTGACGGTGTTGTCGGCCTCGCGGGGAATCGACTTCAAGTATTCCGCGAACAGCGGCCCCGGCTCGATCGTTTCGAGATAGGGCGCCAGCTCCGCCTTCAGCCCATCCGGATATGCGAACGGGAAACTGTCCGCGTAGGGCTCGACGAAGAAATCGAACGGGTTGATCACGGTCATCTGTGCCGTGAAATCGACCTCGATTTTCAGTTCGTTCACCTTCTCCGGAAAAACGTAGCGCGCCAGCCAGTTTCCCTGCGGATCCTGCTGCCAGTTCACGAAATGGTTCGGCGGCGTGATCTTGAGCGAATAGCTCAGCACGGGCGTCCTGGTATGGGGTGCAGGACGGAGACGGATGGTCTGGGGACCCAGATCGACCGGACGATCATACTTATAATGGGTGACGTGATGTAATGCGACGTAGATTGACACGTGGGTTCGGCGCTCCAGCAACTTTTTTGAGCAGAACATTGCTATGCTCAGGGATCAAGCACTAACAAAGGGCAGAGCTGCCTATTGAACTATCCTACGCCCCCTACGCGGCATTCAGGATGGCTTCGAACCCTCATCCGGCCCGGATCGGACGTCTCAGTTGCACGCACCGGCCGCTTTTTCGCCGGCAACGAGTGCCGATAACGGCCGGCGATGAGGAACGGGAGAAGAACAAACAAGCCGAATGAGCGTGTTCCCTGTGAGTTGTCCACAGCCAAGTCTGATTTTACTCACGGAAGATTGACCAATTCGCCATAGTTCGGGTTAACCCCTCGTGATGAACTAACAAGAACTAATAGCGTTGCACCCGCCGCAATCGCTTGATAGCTCGACTACACGTGCTATTTAGGACCCCCATTGTCAAAAGGAGAATCAAGTGGCGAAGACAGCTAAGAAGGCAGCTACCAAGAAGTTGGCGCGGAAACCCTACACGCCCGCCGACATCAAGCTGCTGAAGCAGCACTCCAAGTCGAAGACCCCGGTGGCCAAGATCGCCAAGGCGATGAAGCGGACCGAAGGCTCGCTCCGTCAGAAGGCTCTGGCGCTCGGGATCGGCCTGGGCCACCAGCGGTAAATTGTTCGGCGCCGCTGTCGCGCGAGCGTCAGCACGGCCAGCCTGCGGCGGCGCTTCTCACCCGACATCTGATCTCAGTTGCGATCAAATCTCAGCTAAGTGGCGATCTCAGCTGCGATCAGATGCCGGCACAGAAATGGCCGGCAACAGAATCTCGACAGCTGAATAGCTGAGTTGGCCCGGCTACATCGTCGCCCCGAGCACCCACGGCGCGAACTCGGCCCCGCCGAAATCGAAGCTCTCGCTCTTGGTCGGCTGCCCCGAGGCGGTCTTCAGCATCAGCTCGAAGATGCGCTGTCCGCACTCCTGCACCGTCTCCTCGCCCTCGAGGATGGTGCCGCAGTTGACGTCCATGTCGTCTTCCATCCGCTTGTACATCGGCGTATTGGTCGCGAGCTTGATGGATGGCGCCGGCTTGCAGCCGAACACGCTGCCACGTCCGGTGGTGAAGCAGACGAGATTGGCGCCTCCAGCCACCTGCCCCGTCGCTGCGACCGGGTCGTAGCCGGGCGTGTCCATGAACACGAAGCCCTTCTTGGTGACGGCCTCGGCATAATGCAGCACGTCCACCAGATTGGTGCTGCCGGCCTTCGCCATCGCGCCGAGCGACTTCTCGAGGATGGTGGTGAGGCCGCCAGCCTTGTTGCCCGGGCTGGGATTGGCGTTCATCTCCGCGCCTTCGCGCGCCGTATACTCCTCCCACCAGCGCATCAATGAGACCAGTTTCTCGCCGACCTCGCGACTGACAGCACGTCGGGTCAACAGATGTTCGGCGCCATAGGTCTCGGGTGTTTCCGACAGGATGACCGTGCCACCATGCCGCACCAGCAGATCACTGGCGGCACCGAGCGCGGGATTGGCCGAGATGCCGGAATAGCCGTCCGAGCCGCCACATTGCAGAGCGACCGTCAGCTCGCTCGCCGGAACCGTCTCGCGCCTCACCTTGTTGGCGTCGGTCAGCGCTTCCTTCACGAAGGCGATGCCGGCCTCGACGGTCTTGCGGGTGCCGCCGACTTCCTGAATGTCCATCGCGCGCAGGCGGCCGGCGAGCTTCTGCTCCTCCATCAAGCCACCGATCTGGTTGGCCTCGCAGCCCAGGCCAAGTACGATCACCGCAGAAAAATTCGCGTGCCGCGCGTAGCCGCCGAGCGTTCGGCGCAACAGCTTCAGCGGCTCGTCGAGCGTCATGCCGCAGCCGGTCTTGTGCGTCAGGGCCACGACACCATCGACATGGGGATAGTCGGCGAGCGGATCGTCGCCGGTAAACGGATTTCTCTTGAAGACGTCGGCGACCAGGCTCGCGACATGCGCGCTGCAATTCACCGAAGTCAGAAGCCCGATGTAGTTGCGGGTCGCCACCCGACCATCGGGGCGGCGGATGCCTTCGAAGGTCGCCGGAAGATCGAAGTTCGGCGTCGGCTTGACGTCGACGCCATAGGCGTAGTCCTTGGCAAAGTCGCCCATGCCGCAGTTCTGTGTATGAACGTGCTGACCAGGCGCGATCGGCGCGGTGGCGAAGCCGATGATCTGGCCGTAGCGCCGGATCGGCTCGCCCAAAGCGATCGGACGCACTGCGACCTTATGCCCCGCCGGGATCCGATCCATCGTCGTGACGCCTTCGGCGACCGCCAATCCCGGAGGCAGGCTCGCACGAGCGATCAGAACGCTGTCCTCGGGATGAAGGCGGATGACGGGGGTCGGAGCCATGGCACGATCTCTCTATTAATACGCGAACGAAGCGAGGCGAGCGAACGGCGGTTGGGAGAAGCGAGTGGAAAGACCCTGCTCGCTACTCCCTCCTCGCCATTCGCCTCTATCTCTTACGCCTTGCCGCCGGACTCTTTCCGGGTCTGCGCCACCTGCTGGCGGGCGTAGACCTGCATCAGCCCGACCTCGTTCGACAGGGTCACCAGCTTGAAGCCCATGTTGATGGCACGGACGGCGCCTTCGGCGCCGCTGCAATGGATGCCGGGATTGAGGCCGCGCTTGCCGCATTCCTTCACGATCTTCTCATAGATCTTGAGGATCTCCGGCTCGTCGCGATCGAGCTTCGGCACCAGGCCATAGGAGAAACCGAGATCGGACGGACCGATATAGACGCCATCGATGCCTTCGACGTCGAGAATGGCTTCCATGTTCTCGACCGCGGTCTTGGTCTCCATCATCGGCAGCAGCACGATCTCGTCATTGGCCGTCTTCTGATACTCGCCGGCGCTCCCATACATGCCCGAGCGGATCGGGCCGTTCGAGCGGACGCCCTTCGGCGGATATTTGGCGTAGGAAACGAGGTTGCGGGCCTCCTGCGGTGTGTTCACCATCGGGCAGATCACGCCATAGGCGCCGCCATCGAGCACCTTGCCGATGACACCAGGCTCGTTCCACGGCACGCGCACCATCGGGGTCACCGGATGGCCGTGCATGGCCTGGAAACACTGCACCATCGAGAGATAGTCCTGCACCCCGTGCTGCATGTCCACGGTGACGCTGTCGAAGCCACACTGAGCCACGACCTCCGCGGAAAAGCCCGAGGGGATCGCGAGCCAGGCATTCACCACCGTCTTGCCTTCGGCCCAGAGCTGCTTGACCTTGTTGTTCGCCACGACTTCGTTTCCTTCCCTTGTTGTTGTTCAATCGAACCGTCTAGTTGACCTTATCGTTCTCGCCAATGGCGCCGCGAGGCGTGATACCGTCATCTTTGTTCCGCTTTGTGTCGCGATCCCCGCGATCACACCGATATCACGATGTCGCCCGCTGAATGCTCGCCTCGCTGACACCCACTTCGCGCGCCGTGTTCACTATTGCCGCCCAGGTGTCATCGGGCAAGGGCACACCATTGGCCGTGCGCTCCGCCCGCATCTTGCGCTCGGTGTCACCCGGCACCAGCACCTGATCGACGCCTGACACGGGCTTGGTCGTCCGGATGAAATCCGTGTAGCGCGCAATCTCGCCATCGAAGAAGTCGGCGGGATCGACCACCTTCGGGTCGATGTAGATCGCGAGCATGCCGTTGGCGAAGCGCCGGTTCGCCGACGTCGCACCGGTGCCGGTCAAGGCGCCGCCGAGCAGCTCGCAAATAAAGGCGAGTCCCGATCCCTTGTGCTCGCCGAAGGCGCGGATCGCCCCCGTCCCCTTGGTGTGATCGCGCGTCCCTTCCGCCTCATAGGGCCCATACAGCACCGCGGGATCCTCGCTCAGCGTGCCGTCGGCATCGATCAGCGCGCCCTTGGGCAGCTTCTTGCCGCCACGACTCGCCACCAGCACCTTGCCTTCGGCGACGATGGAGGTCGCGAAATCCAGCACGATCGGATCCTGCCCGTGGCGCGGAATACCGACGCAATACGGCGCCGTGGAGAACCGCTTCTCGACGCCGCCATAGGGGGCAACCAGCAGCGAGCCCGCCGCGGTCACGAAATGAATCGACACGAGCCCTTCGGCCGCCGCCATTTCGGCCCAGTCGCCGACACGGCCGAGATGGCCTGAATTGCGCAGCGCCAGTGCGGCAAGGCCGCTCGCCTTGCAGCGCGCGATACCGATCTTCACGGCCTGCGGCGTCACGGTCTGGCCGTAGCCGAACTTGCCGTCGACCACGACCAGGGACGGGGTATCGACCACGACCTCCGCGGTCTGGTTGGGGACGATCGATCCCATCTTCTGCCAGCGGATGTAAACGGGCACGCGGATCACGCCGTGGCTGTCATGCCCGGTCAGGTTGGCCGTCGTCAGATAGGTCGCGATCCGGCGGGCCTCCTCCGGCGAAGAACTGGCGTGTTCGAAGACGTCAGCAACGAAATCGATGAGGCGCGCAACCTTGATAGTGACCATGACAACTCGCGGGTTCGATCAGCATGCGAAAACAGAGTTAGCATGGTTTGCCATGCCTGCGACGCACGCCCTCTCCGCTCGACTGCATCGCTTCTTATCAAACTGTTGGAGACCCTGCCAAGCAGGAGGCCTGAGGACGGATAAAATTGGAGCATCTCGGCACGACGTCAGTCATCGGCGTCCTCATCGAGATCGACGTCGCCGCCCATGCTCTGCTCGAGCTCGCCCAGCATTTTGTGCAACGCGGCAAGCTTACGTGCGCCATAGCGCCGCGCAATCGAGGCATAGACCGCCTCCGAGTTCGGCGCGACCTCGGCGATCAGCTTCAGACCCTTCGAAGAGATCGACAGCAGCCCACGCCGCAGGTCACGCGCGTCGACCTCCCGCTCGATCAGGCCGCGCGCCTCCAGGTCGCGGACGATGCGGGACAGGCTCGGACCGAGCAGGAACGCAACCCGCGCCAGCTCCGTGACCTCGATCGCATCGACGGCCGCCAGCGCACGCAGGATCCGCCATTGCTGCTCCGTGAGGCCGTGGCGCCGCAGGCTCGGGCGAAACTGCCGCATCACGGCCTCGCGTGCCCGCAGCAAGGCCATTGGCAACGACTGCGAGAAATCGCGCATCGGCAGCTTGCGGGCCTCCTTCGCTGCGGCTTTCGCAGCCTTCGCCCTGGTCTCGCTCATCTCACCACCCTCGCCCACCCCAAGGTTTGCACTGCAGCAGACATCATTTCGGTTTGCCTGACAAAACTTAACATGTTAATCATATGCCACCACCTGTCTTGCGAGGGATGACGCATGCCCCTGTCGAGCGACCAGATTCACAGCTGCGCCCTGCGCCTGGATCAGGCCGAAAAGGCACGCCGTCAGATCCGGCAACTCTCTCAGGAGTATCCGGACATCACGATAGCCGACGCCTATGCGATCCAGAAGGCATGGATCGACATCAAGGTGGCCGAAGCCCGGATCATCAAGGGGCACAAGATCGGGCTGACATCCAAGGCGATGCAGAGTGCGCTCAACATCGACGAGCCGGATTCTGGCGTGCTGCTCGACGACATGTTCTTTGCCGATGGGGGTCTCGTCCCCTCCGACCGCTTCATCGCGACGCGGATCGAGGCCGAGCTTGCCTTCGTCATGAAGCACCGTCTTTCGGGACCGGACTGCACGATGTTCGACGTGCTCAACGCGACCGACTTTGTGGTGCCTGCCCTCGAAATCCTGGACACGCGCATCGAGCGCGTCGATCCCGTGACCAAGGCGACGCGCAAGATCTTCGACACCATCGCCGACAACGCGGCGAATGCCGGCATCGTGCTCGGCGGCCGGCCGCTGCGGCCGCTCGACGCCGACCTGCGCTGGATCGGCGCTCTCTGTTATAAGAACGGGCAGCTGGAAGAGACCGGGTTGGCGGCCGGCGTCCTCAACAACCCGGCAACCGCCGTGGCATGGCTCGCCAACAAGATCGCCGCACAGAGGCTCGCGCTGGAACCGGGACAGGTGGTGCTGGCGGGCTCCTTCATCCGGCCGATCGAGGCCCGCAAGGGCGATACGATCCAGGCCGATTATGGTCCCTGCGGGACAGTGAGCTGTTATTTCGCCTGATACACCGTCGGAGTGATCTGTCATGCCGCATTTCAGCATCGAATACTCAGCCAATCTCGATTCGCGTCTCGATATGAACGCGGTTTGTGAGATCGTGCGCAAGGCCGCCAGCGAAACCGGCATCTTTCCGGTCGGCGGCATTCGCGTTCGCGCCATCCGCTGCGAGCACTATGCGATTGCCGACGGCAAGATTGACTACGGCTTCCTGGCGATGCTGCTGCGGCTTGGCGAAGGCCGCGACCTCCCTGCGCGGCAAAAAGCCGGCGAGCACGTCTTCAAGGCTCTCTCGGCCCATCTCGATCCGGTCTTTGCGAACAGCAAGTTCGCGCTGTCCTTCGACATGCAGATCAACGACGCCGCGACCAGCTGGAAGCGCAACAACATTCACGACGCCCTGAAAGCGGAGGCATCCCATGGATAAGGCCACTCCCAAAGCCGACATCTACAAGGCCAATCTCGACCGTGCCGCTCCCCTGCTCGCCAAGATCAAGGACGAGGGCATCGGCCATTTCATCGACGGCAAGGTGGTGCCGGCGATCTCGGGCGCGACGTTCGAGACGACGTCTCCGATCGACGGCGCCGTACTGGCCACGGTCGCGCGCGGCAATGCCGAGGACATCGACCGCGCCGCGACGGCGGCATCGCTGGCCTTCAAGTCCTGGCGCGACATGGCGCCGGCGATGCGGCGCAAATTGTTGCATCGCCTGGCCGACGCGATTGAAGCCAATGCCGACGACATCGCCGTCCTCGAATGCGTCGACACCGGGCAGGCCTACCGCTTCATGGCCAAGGCCGCGCTCCGCGCCGCCGAGAACTTTCGGTTCTTCGCCGACAAATGCACCGAGGCGCGCGACGGCCAGAGCACGCCGAGCGACGAGCACTGGAACATCTCGACCCGGGTGCCGATCGGGCCTGTGGGCGTGATCACGCCGTGGAATACGCCGTTCATGCTGTCGACCTGGAAGATCGCGCCCGCGCTCGCGGCCGGTTGCACCGTCGTGCACAAGCCGGCGGAGTGGTCGCCGATCACGGCGCAATGGCTCGCCAAGCTCGCCAAGGAAGCCGGTATTCCCGATGGCGTGTTGAACACGGTGCATGGTTTTGGCGAGGACGCCGGCAAGGCGCTCACCCAACACCCCGCGATCAAGGCGATCGGCTTCGTCGGCGAGAGCTCGACGGGATCTGCGATCATGGCCCAGGGCGCGCCGACCCTGAAGCGCGTGCATTTCGAGCTTGGCGGCAAGAACCCGGTGATCGTGTTCGACGATGCCGATCTCGACCGCGCGCTCGATGCCGTCGTGTTCATGATCTACTCGCTCAATGGCGAGCGCTGCACCTCGTCCAGCCGCCTGCTGGTGCAACAGAGTATCGCCGAGACCTTCACGGCCAAGCTCGCCGCGCGCGTGCGCGCGCTGAAGGTCGGGCACCCGCTCGATCCGGCGACGGAGATCGGGCCGCTGATTCATGAGCGGCATCTCGCCAAGGTCTGCTCCTATGCCGACATCGCACGACAGGACGGCGCGATCATCGCCGTCGGCGGCAAGCCTTATGCAGGACCGGGCGGCGGACACTATGTCGAGCCGACGCTGGTGACGGGCGCAAACCAGACCATGCGCGTCGCGCAGGAAGAAGTGTTCGGCCCATTCCTGACGGTGATCCCGTTCCGCGACGAGACGGATGCGATCGAGATCGCCAACGACGTGCAATATGGCCTCACCGGCTATGTCTGGACCAGCGACATGGGCCGTGCGCTACGCGTCGCCGACGCGCTGGAGGCCGGCATGATCTGGCTGAACTCGGAGAATGTCCGCCATCTGCCGACGCCGTTCGGCGGCATGAAGGCGTCCGGCATCGGCCGCGACGGCGGCGACTATTCGTTCGACTTCTACATGGAGACCAAGCACGTCTCGCTCGCGCGCGGCACCCACAAGATCCAGCGGCTCGGCGTCTAAGGAGAACAGCCCATGACCTCCCCTCGCCTCGCCACCTATGCCGTCGACGGCTCGGTCCGCTACGGGCTTGCCACCGACAACGGCCTCGTCGATCTCTCCGCGCGTTTCGCCAGGGATTTTCCGACCCTGCGCGAGGTGATCGCAGCCGGGGCTCTGCCCCGGCTGATCGATGCCGCCTCCAAGCTTTCGCCCGATCACGGTCTCGACGCCATCACTTGGCTGCCGCCGATCCCGTCGCCCGAGAAGATCATCTGCATCGGCGTCAACTATCCGGACCGCAACGCCGAGTACAAGGACGGCCAGGAGGCGCCGAAATATCCGTCGATGTTCATGCGCACGCCGCGCTCGTTCGTCGGCCACGAGGCGCCGCTGGTGCGCCCGCGCGCCTCTTCGCAGCTCGACTATGAAGGTGAGCTGGTGCTGATCATCGGCAAGGCCGGACGTCATATTCCGGAGAGCGCCGCGCTGGATCACATCGCGGCACTGACGCTGTGCAACGAGGGCACCATCCGCGACTGGGTGCGGCACGCCAAGTTCAATGTCACCCAGGGCAAGAATTTCGATTCCACCGGCAGCCTCGGGCCGTGGATCGTGCCGTACAACGACGAAAGCCAGATCGCCGATATCCGGCTGACGACGCACGTCAATGGCGAATTGCGCCAGGACGACCGGACGTCGCGGCTGATGTTCGGCTTCCGCTATCTCATCAACTACATCTCGACCTTCACGACGCTGGTGCCCGGTGACGTGATCGTGACGGGCACGCCGACCGGCGCCGGTGCGCGGTTCGATCCGCCGCGCTATCTCAAGCCCGGCGATGTCATCGAGATTGCCGCCGAAGGCGTCGGCACATTGCGCAACGGCGTCGTCGACGAAGCTCTGTAAAGTCAGAAACGGAATGTCAGCATGACCACCATGACCGGCGGCGAAGCCATCGTCAGCGGGCTCGTCGCCCACGGCGTCGACACCGTGTTCGGCCTGCCCGGCGCGCAGGTCTACGGCCTGTTCGATGCCTTCCACCAGGCGCAGTTGAAGGTCGTCGGCGCCCGCCACGAGCAGGCCTGCGGCTACATGGCGTTCGGCTATGCCCGCGCCAGCGGCAAGCCCGGCGTGTTCAGCGTCGTGCCCGGCCCCGGCGTGCTCAATGCCGGCGCGGCGCTGCTGACCGCGTTCGGCTGCAACGAGCCGGTGCTGTGCCTCACGGGACAGGTGCCGACCGATTATCTCGGCCGTGGCCGCGGCCATCTGCACGAGATGCCCGACCAGCTCGCGACCTTGCGCACCTTCGTGAAATGGGCCGAGCGGATCGAATATCCCGACAGTGGGCCGACACTTGTGTCGCGCGCATTCCAGGAAATGATGTCAGGGCGGCGCGGCCCCGCGGCGCTGGAAATGCCGTGGGACGTCTTCACGCAGAAGGCCGAGACAGCCGCAGCGAAGGCGCTGCCGCCGTTCGCGCCGCCGCAGCCGGATCCCGACCGTATCGCCAAAGCCGCCGCGCTGATCGCGGGCGCAAGGACGCCGATGATCTTCGTCGGCGCCGGCGCGATCGACGCGCGCGAGGAGATCCTCGAACTGGCCGAGATGATCGATGCGCCGGTGGTCGCCTTCCGCTCCGGGCGCGGCATCGTCTCCAATGCGCATGAGCTCGGGCTCACCATGGCCGCGGCCTACAAGCTCTGGCCGACCACGGACCTGATGATCGGCATCGGCTCCCGCATGGAGCTGCCGGCCTCGTTCCGCTGGCCGTTCAAGCCGGATGGATTGAAGTCGATCCGCATCGACATCGATCCCGCGGAGATGCGGCGCCTCGTGGTCGACGCGGGCATCGTCGCCGATGCGAAGGCGGGCACGGCCGCGCTGGCCGCTGCCGTGAGCAAAGTCGGCTATCGCAAGATTTCGGGACGCCGCACAGCGATCCGCGAGGCGACAGCTGCGACGCTGCAGGAGATCCAGAAGGTACAGCCGCAGATGGCCCATCTGAACGTGCTGCGCGAGGTGCTGCCGCACGACGCCATCGTCACCGACGAACTGTCCCAGGTCGGCTTCGCCTCCTGGTATGGCTTCCCGGTCTACGAGCCGCGCACCTTCATCACCTCGGGCTATCAGGGCACGCTCGGCTCGGGCTTCCCGACCGCGCTCGGCGCCAAGGTCGCTCATCCGGACAAGCCGGTGGTCGCGATCACCGGCGATGGCGGCTTCATGTTCGCCGTGCAGGAGCTGGCCACGGCCGTGCAGTATAATATCGGCGTCGTCACGCTGGTGTTCAACAACAACTCTTACGGCAATGTCCGGCGCGACCAGCGCGAGCGCTTCGACGGCCGCGTCGTTGCCTCCGACCTCGTCAATCCGGATTTCGTCAAGCTTGCGGACTCCTTTGGTGTCGCCGCGAGCCGGGTGACCGCGCCGGATCAGTTCAAATCTGCACTTGAGAAGGCGCTCGCCCATGGCGGGCCTTACCTGATCGATGTCGAAGTGCCGCGCGATTCCGAGGTGTCGCCATGGGCCTTCATCCATCCGCCGAAGCCGTAAGCCGAAGGGCGCGGCGGAGGGTGACCGGCGGAGGTCATGACGAGGACGCCCGCCGCGCCTGCAATCCGGCCGCGGCCATCACCAGCAGGCCGGCGCCCGCGACGAGCCAGCACGCGACCGGTGCCCATTGCACCAGCGGCGCATAATCCGGCAGCTTCTGCAGGCCGCCGGCGACCGCAGCCATCCGCGCCAATGTCGCAAGCGCCAATGCGGAGAACACGAGCCCGGTGACCTTGCCCTCGGCGCCATCAGTGCCGATCGCGAGCGCAGCCGAGATCGCGCTCATCATCATGCAGCCCCAGGCCGCACCGGCGACGAACTGCGCCGCGATCAGCATGTTCAACGCGCCCGCAAGCTCTGCGATCACGATCGCGATCGCACCGAGCAGACCGGCTATTCCCATCACGATGAGTCCGCCGCGATGCTTCACGATCACGCTCGCCGGGAACAGCACGAGATTGAAGCCGATCCAGAACACCGGCATCAGCCATTGCAGGTCATCCGGCTTGGCAAAGCGGAGGTAGAGGGTCGAGCTGTTGATGCTGAAATGCAGCTGATAGCCGAGCGCGAGGATCACCATCGCGCCGATGAACAGCAGCGGCAATCCCCGCAGCGGCTTGGGCTCAGCCCTGGCGGGTGCCTGCCTTGTCGCCGGACCAGCGTCCTGCGCAACCCGCGACAGGCCGAGCGCCGTCAGCAGCAGCACGACTGATGAGATGATGAAAGGCAGCCGCGGATCGTAGTCGCGCAGGATCACGCCGAGATAGGGCGACACCGCACCGGCCACGCCATAGCCAAGCATGACCAGCGCCGCGAGAAACGGAATCGTCGGCCGTGCCGCGTGGCGCCCGAGCAGGGTCAAAGGCGGCGCCCGCAGCACCGACGAACTGATCGCCCAGATCACGATCAGTCCGATGAACAGGGCCGGCCTGGCCGAGCTCGCCACGAAGGGCAACGCCACGAAGGCGCCGCAGGAGATCGCCGTCAACACGCCGACGAACAAGCCGAACCGCACGGCGATCGGCCCGATGCGATCCGCGGCGATTCCCATCGCCGTGTCGGACAGGGTGAAGATGGCCTGGTCCAGCATCAGGATCAAAATGACGGCGGAGGGAGCGATGCCGGCCTGGGCTGCGAGCTTGGGCAGATAGATCACGTAGGTGGTCCACAGCAAGGTGAACACCAGCTGCAACAGCGCGAGATGAAGTCCCAATCGCGTCGCCGTCGGCGCGCGCGCGTCCACATGTTCGATCGTGCTCATGGCCCTCTCCCAGCCTTAGCATAGAGCCGGGGATGCCCATTGCAAATGAGCGGATCGCGGAGGGCTATCGCGCGCGACGGAAGGTCAGGTTGATGCGCCGGCGGCCAAGCAGGCCATGCTCGCCGTCGGCCAGCGGCGCCACGCCGTGAAAGGCGAGCCGCGCCGGGCCGCCCCAGACGACGACGTCGCCGTGTAGCAACCGATAACGTTGCGCCTTGTCGGTGCGTTTGAGGCCGCCGAACAGGAAGGTCGCGGGCAGTCCCAGCGACACCGAGACGATCGGCGCGCCGATATCGCGCTCGTCGCGGTCCTGATGCAGCGACATCTTGGCGCCCGGCTCATAGCGATTGATCAGGCAGGCATCCGGCGCGAAGCCGGGAAAGCCTGCCTCACGCGCCGCCTGTTCCGCAAGCTTGCGAAACAGCGGCGGCATCGCTGGCCAGGGCTTGCCGCTCTCGGGGTCGACCGGATCGTAGCGGTAGCCGCTGCGGTCCGTCACCCAGCCGAACGAGCCGCAATTGGTCATCGCCACCGACATCTGGTGGCCGCCCGGAGTGACCATCTGGCGGAACGGCGCCTGCGTGATGATCGCCTCGATCGCGGCGATCAGCTCCGTCTCGTGCGGCCGCGCAAAGCCGCGCAGCAGCATCGCACCCGGCCCGAGCGGCTCGCGCGCCGGTCCGACATCGTCGAGTCCGTCGAACAGATCAGCCGTCATGCCCCTCACTTCGCATCGTGAAAGATCACGCCCAGCGTATGCCGGCGGCCGGAGCGCAGCCGGCTGACGCCATGGCGCATGTTGACCCTATAGCTGCCGCGCGTGCCCTGCACCGGGCGATTGTGGACCGCGAACACCACGGCATCGCCTTGCCGCAGCGGCACGACCTCGGCCCGCGACTGCATGCGCGGCCGCTGCTCGGTCAGCACGAACTCGCCGCCCGCGAAATCGCGCCCCGGCTCGGACAGCAGGATTGCGACCTGCAGCGGAAACACGTGCTCGCCATAGAGATCCTGGTGCAGGCAGTTGTAGTCGCCCTCGACATATTGCAGCAGCAGCGGCGTCGACCGTGTCTGGCCGGCCTCATGGCAGCGGGCGAGGAAATCGTCGTGCTTGCTCGGGTATCGGATATCGGTGCCCATGGTCGCATTCCAGCGATTGGCGACCGGGACGAGATGCGCATAGAGCAGCGGCCGCAGCCGCGCGATCGGATCCGGCAGCGGATAGCTGAAATATTTGTACTCGCCGCGCCCAAAACCGTGCCGCGCCATGACGACACGACTGCGGAAGTGGTTGTCATCCGGATAGAGCGACGCCAGCGCCCGGCATTCATCGGGTGAAAGTAGCTGCGCCAACACAGCGCAGCCGCCGGCATCGAGGTCGCGTTCGACCACCGCCCAGTCGATCGTGTCGACCCCGGTCGCGGCGGCAGAATCGATGTCGGGAGCTACCTGCTTGAGTCTGGCCATGCGATTCATCCCAGCTGTCATTCCGGGGCGGCGCGAAGCGACGAGCCCGGACTCCATCCTCACGATCGTGGTTATGGATTCCGGGCCTGCGCGCAAGGGCGCGCATCCCGGAATGACGATGGTGTGACAGAAAGGGCAGCGGCCGCCACCCGTTTCCTGGACGTTTTGGCATCATGGTGCCGGAGCGCCCCAATGAACCGGAACGCTTTCGGCGGAACCAATCTTCTGACGATGCAACGTCCACGCACCAAACGCCTCTTCATCCTGTTCGGCAGGTCGATCCTGGCCGTGCTCTCGCTCGCTGTCGTCCTGGTGCTCTACGCCGAAGGCTATGTGATCTGGTACTTCGAATACGGCCTCGGCCTCCCCACCGAGAGCCAGCTTGCGGCTCTGCCGACCACAGGTCCGCTGTGTGCGGCGAACCCGGGCAGCTCCTATGTGCCGCTCTCCGAGATTCCACCTCTGGTCCGGAAGGCCGTCGTGGCGTCCGAAGATCGTGATTTCTACGAGCGGACGTCGATCGGCCCTCTGGCCCGGCTCGCATCCAACATTGTGGCCGGCCGCCGGCCGGGCAATTCGAGCATTATCCACGCGGTCAGCCGGCAATGTCTTTGGACGCTGGTTCCGGAATGCTGCAAGGGACCGAACCTCGAATGGCAGTTCGGCACACAGGTCTTCACGGGCCGTATCGAGCGCACGTTCACGCGCGATCGCATCCTGGAAGCCTATCTGAACAATGCCTATCTCGGCCGCGGCGCCTATGGCGCTGCCGACGCGGCCACCGCCTATTTCGGCAAATCGCTTGCGAGCCTCGACATCGACGAGATCGCCCTGCTCCTCACGCGTTTCCGAATGCCGATGACCTCTCGGCACGACAGCGAGTGGCGCAATCTCATGCTCGACAGGATGCTGGCGGCCGGTCTCATCGACCAGGCCCAGGCGACCGCCGCCAAGGCCGCACCACTGTCCTTGATCGCTGGCCCGCTCCGCAAACCCTGAGCGCTCGCGGCCGCCGTCAGCCCCGCACCACGCCCTCGACCCCGGCCGCGATCTCCAGCAGCTTGCGGTCGTTGCCGCCGGACTGCGCCAGCATCAGGCCGACCGGCACCTCGCCATGGCGATGCGCCGGCAGCGAGATCGCGCAGCCGTCGATCATGTTGATGAAGGTGCAGTTGCGTAAGCTCCGGATATTCTCGCGGGCGAAGACCTGGTCGTCGGCGAGGTCGGCGATGACAGGCGCCGCGTTCGCCGTGGTCGGCATCACCAGCGCATCGTAGGGCGCGATCCGCGCGGCGGCGCGTGTCACCAGCGAACGGCGGCCGTTCAGCATCTCGATGTAGTCGGGCACGGTGATCGCCTCGCCGCGCGCGATGCGCACCGAGACGCGCGGATCGTAGACATCGCCCTTGCTGGCAAGCAGGAAGCGGTGCCAGGCATAGCTCTCGGCGGCGGCAAAGCCGCCCTTCATGCCGATGATGCCGACATCGAGAAACTCAGGGAATGCGATCCGCTCGATCAGCGCGCCCTGCCGCGCCAGGGTGTCCAGCGCGCGCTCGAAGGTCTCGGCCACCTCGGCATCGAGCTCGTCGAGCACGACGGTGGTGGGCACCGCGAGCCGCAGGCCCTTGACCGGCCTCCGCGCCAGCGGCCGGATCGGCTCGTCGGCCAGCACGGAATCGAGCACCGCGCAGCACGCGACCGTATTGGCGAGCGGACCAAAACTGTCGAGCGTGGTCGACAGCGGCACGCCGCCGTCGAGCGGCACGCGGGCCTGCGTCGGCTTGTAGCCGACGATGCCGTTGAAGGCGGCCGGGATGCGGCAGGAGCCGCCGGTGTCGGTGCCGAGCGCGCCATAGGCCATGCGGTCCACCACCGAGACGGCAGCGCCCGAGGACGAGCCGCCGGGGACATGGCCGATGTCGCGCTTCCACGCGCTCTTCGGCGTGCCGTAATGCGGATTGATGCCGATGCCGGAATAGGCGAACTCCGTCATGTTGGTGCGGCCGATCACGACGAAACCCGCCCGTCGCAGCCGCGCCACGACCGGCGCATCGGCGTCCGCCGGCGCCGAATCCTCCAGGGCGCGCGAGCCGGCCCGGGTCACCTGACCCTTGATGTCGAACAGATCCTTGACCGAGACCGGAATGCCGGCGAAAGGCGACGGCGCCGCATTGGCCTTGCGCAGCGCGTCCATGCCGTCGGCAGCCGCCAGCGCCGCCTCCTTGTCGACGTGGATGAAGGCGCGCTGGCCTTCTCCGGCCGGATCGGCGATCCGGGCCAGACAGTCCTCGACCAGTTTGCGCGAGGTGATGCGGCCGGCGGCGAGATCGTCGGCCAGCGCGGCAAGGGTCGGATTTGAAGCGGTCATGGCGTCCTATCGGGTGTGGTCGGCGGCATCGGCCGCGATGTCCAGATCGAGCAGCGCCGAGCTCAGCGATTTGCCGTGCGCATCCAGCGCCAGCGAGCGGGTGACCCCGCCGCCGAGCGCCCGGCTCATCACGAAATTCAGCGCCGCAATGTTGGGCAGCTCATAGCGGACCACCTCGCCCTGGACAATGCCGGCGAAGTGCGCCTTGACCCGCTCCGCCGTCACCTGTGCGAGCAACAGCGGATAGTGCTTCGGATCGTAGGCGATGACCGAGATGTTCGACGTATCGCCTTTGTCGCCGGTCCTGGAATGGGCGATATCACGCAGCTTCATCTCGGCTCCGATCATGCGATACGCATCAAAGACCAATTTTCGTCGGGCGGCAATTGCGGCCTGCCTGCTGATCTTGCCACCTCTGCTCTTGGGCACCTCTGCGCACGCCGGAGGGCCGCATGCGTGACGTGATGGACCGTTGACGCGTCTGCGTCAAATGGCGCATCACATCCGACAAACGAGCGGGCGACGGAGCCTGCCAGGGGAGGACAATCCGGATGGCCGAGGCAATGCGCGCACGTCCCAAGCCGACACCCGAGACACAGCATTTCTGGGACGGCACCAGAGCCGGTGAGCTGCTTCTGCAGCGCTGCGACGCCTGCGCGCATGTCTATTTTCCGCCGCGCCCGTTCTGCCCGTCCTGCGCCAGCCGCGAAGTCAGCGTCTTCAAGGCTACGGGCAAAGGCACGCTCTACAGCTACGTCATCAATCATCGTCCCGCCGCCCCGGGCTTCACGCCGCCTTACGCGATCGCCGTCGTTGCGCTCGAAGAAGGCCCGCGCATGATGAGCAACATCACCGGCTGCGCGCAGACGCCTGAGGCGCTGCAGCTCGACATGGCGCTCGAAGTGACGTTCGAGCCGCTCGACGAACAGATCACCCTGCCCCTGTTCCGGCCGGCGAAAGGCTGAGGCGATGCGCAGAAACCAGGTTGCCGTCGTCGGCGCGGCCGAGACCACCGAGCTCGGCATCATCCCGAGCATGTCGCAGATCCAGCTGCATGCGGATGCTGCGCTCAACGCGATCGCCGATGCCGGTCTGAAGCTGTCCGACATCGACGGCTTCGCCACTGCGGTCGAGACGCCGCAGCAGATGTGCCATTATCTCGGCATCACTCCGACCTGGGTCGACGGCACCTCGGTCGGCGGCTGCTCCTTCATGCTCCATGTGCGGCACGCGGCGGCAGCCATCGAGGCCGGCCTGTGCAAGACCGTGCTGATCACGCATGCCGAGAGCGGCAAGTCGATGATCGGCAAGCAGCCGCGCTCGATTCCGCCTGACAGCCTGCAGGGCCAGTTCGAGGCGCCGTTCGGCGTGTTCGGGCCGCCGAGCATGTTTCCCATTCCCGTGCTGCGCTACATGAAGACCTACGGCATCACTCATGAGCAGCTCGCCATGGTGGCGGTGGTGCAGCGGGAATGGGCGGCGAAGAATCCGCGCGCGATGATGAAGGACCCGATCACGGTCGACGACGTGCTGAACTCGCGCATGATCGCCTACCCGTTCCGCCTCTTGCAATGCTGCCTCGTCACCGATGGCGGCGGCGCGCTGATCATGACCTCGGCCGACCGCGCCAAGGATTTTCCGCAAAAGCCGGTGTACATTCTCGGCACCGGCGAGAGCGTGGAGACGCCGATGGTCAGCCAGATGGAGACGTTCGATTCGTCGCGTGCCTTCAAGGTCGCGGGTCCGCTCGCCTTCAAGGAGGCCGGCATCACGCACGCCGATGTCGACCATCTCATGATCTACGACGCATTTGCGCACCTGCCGCTGTTCGGGCTCGGCGATCTCGGCTTCATGCCGCATGAGGAGACCGGCCCGTTCATTGCGGCCGGCCACACGCGGCCGGGCGGCAAGCTGCCGCTCAACACCAATGGCGGCGGCCTGTCCTACATGCATTCGGGCATGTACGGCATGTATGCGCTGCAGGAGAGCGTGCGCCAGATGCGCGGCATCGCGCCGGCACAGGTGCCGAATGCGAAGATCTCGGTCTGCCACGGCGTCGGCGGCATGTTCGCAGCGTCAGGGACGATCATTTTTACGAACGAGAGGTAACGACGCTCGTCATCTTCGTGGCGATCTCATCTCCCTGCCCTTGCGGGCGCAGTTACCGCAACTGACGATCGTTTGGAGCGGCAGCGGGGCCTCCAACGTCCTTCGAGACGCCCGCCTGCGGCGGGCTCCTCAGGACGAGGGCGGATTTGGCCGAGAGATGTCAACCCTCATGGTGAGAAGCGCCTCTTGGCGCGTCTCGAACCGTGAGGCCCCGACTGTCCGATAAACATTCGAGCCTCTCCGTCGCCGGCGGGACGAGGTAGGGTCACACATCAAGCCAAGGAACCCATCATGACCAAATCGCTTCAGGACAAAGTCATCATCGTCACCGGCGCCGGCCGCGGCATCGGCCGTGAGATCGCGCTGCTGTGCGCCGCCGAAGGCGCCAAGGTCGTCGTCAATGATCCCGGCGTCGCCTCCGACGGCTCCGGCACCAGCGCTGCGCCGGCCGAGGAGGTCGTCGAGGAGATCAAGAAACGCGGCGGCACCGCGGTCGCGAATTTCGAGAGCGTGTCCGAGGCGATCCCCGCCAGCAAGATCGTGAAGGCCGCGACCGACCATTTCGGCAAGCTCGACGGCGTGGTCAACAATGCCGGCATCCTGCGCGACATGATCTTCCACAAGATGAGCATCGACGCGTTCGAGCAGGTCATCAAGGTCCATTTGATGGGCTCGTTCTACGTGGCCCACTCCGCCGCACGGCTGTTCCGCGAGCAGGAGAGCGGCGCTTTCGTGCACTTCACCTCGACCTCGGGCCTGATCGGCAATTATGGCCAAGCCAACTACGCCGCGGCCAAACTCGGCATCGTCGGGCTGTCGAAGTCGATCGCCCTCGACATGGGCCGCTTCAATGTCCGTTCCAACTGCGTCTCGCCTTTCGCCTGGAGTCGCATGATCGGCACCATTCCCGCCGAGACCGAAGCCGAGAAGGAACGTGTCGAGCGGATGAAGCGGATGGGACCGGAGAAGATCGCGCCCGTCGTCGCCTATCTGCTGAGCGATGCCTCGAAAGATGTCACGGGCCAGATCTTCGCGGTGCGCATGAACGAGATCTTCCTGATGGGCCAGTCACGGCCGCTGCGTTCGGTGCACCGCGGCGAAGGCTGGACACCGCAGACGATCGCCGAACATGCGATGCCGGCGCTCAAACCGTCGTTCTACAAGCTCGATCGCTCGGCCGATGTGTTCGGCTGGGATCCGATCTGAGATTTGCAGCGCGAAAAATCAGCTTGCAGCGCACACCATCTCAAGTTGTTTTTTATTTGAACAACCCGCTGAAAGCCACGATTTCGTCGTATGCTCGCCTCCCAACAAGAAACTGGGAGGACACACATGACGAATTCACGGCAGAATACGGCGCAGGATTCGCCGGTCGGAGCTGACGGCTTCGACCGGCGCACGCTCCTCAAAGGCGTCGCAGGCTTTGCCGCCGCGGCGGCGGCCGTCTCGCCCGCGCTTGCGCGCGATTACGGTCCGCATGCGGAACCACAGCGCTATCCCGATCCCGACATCGTCGTGATCGACGAGAAGCGCTTCAAGGCCAAGGTCGGCAACACCACGATCAAGCGCCTGTTCACCGGCTGCCTGTGGGCCGAGGGGCCGGCGTGGAACACACAAGGCCAGTACCTCGTCTGGAGCGACATCCCGAACAACCGGCAGCTGCGCTATCTCGACGACGACGGCCATATCTCGCAGCAGTTCCGCAAGCCGTCGAACGAATCCAACGGCAACACCTTCGACTATGAGGGGCGGCAGATCACGGCCGAGCGCACCCGCCTGGTCCGCTTCGAGCACAATGGAACGGTGACGGTTCTCGCCGAGAAGGCCAACGACAAGCCGCTCAACGGCCCCAACGACATGGTCGTCAACCCCAGCGACAAGTCGATTTGGTTCACCGATCCCGGCTACGGCTCGATCAACCTCTATGAAGGCCAGAACGCGCACAACGGCTCGAACCAGCCGTTTCAGAAGGAAGCGGTGTACCGGGTGGATGCACAATCCGGCGCCGTCACCAAGGTCGCCGACGAGCCGTTCAAGCCGAACGGCATCGCCTTCAGCCAGGACTACAAGAAGCTCTATGTCTGCGACACCGGCATCACGCATTATCCGAACGCCAAGAACGTGATCTGGCAGTACGACATCAACGGCGACAAGCTCTCCAACGGCAAGGTCTTCATCGACATGACGCTGGACGGCAAGTCGGGCTTTCCGGACGGGCTGCGGGTCGACACCGACGGCAACATCTGGGTCGGGGCCGGCTGGGTCGGCGAAGGCTATGACGGCGTCCACATCTTCGCGCCGGACGGCCAGCGCATCGGCCAGATCAAGCTTCCGGAGATCTGCGCCAATGTCTGCTTCGGCGGCAAGAAGCGCAATCGCCTGTTCATGACCGCGAGCCAGTCACTCTATGCGGTCTATGTCGAAACGCAGGGCGCGCATATCTGCTAGTTTGAACCGGCACTCTCACCACGAGTCGTCCCCGCGAACGCGGGGACCCATAACCACCGGCCGTCGTTGTCGCAGAAGGTCTCAGACGCTCTGCCCTATCGAGAAGCCACGGCGTATGGGTCCCCGCGTTCGCGGGGACGACACCATTGGTCAGGCACGGTCCCGCCAAGAACTCGGCTGTCGTCGCGGCCTTGAGCCGGAACGACGATGGTGGTGACGCCGCGGGAATGGCCATCGTCCGATAAAAAGAAAACTATTGCGCTTTTTCGGAAATCATGATTACCTCTCGCCATCCCGCCTCATGCAAGGGGCGTAGCGCGCGATCGTCACGACACGCGAGGCGGGGATGCGATGGCCGCGATGGAGTCGCAGCGTGTCCGAAGGGATGCGCGGACGAACGGCCTTGTTGCGGACGTGAAATCGCGTGGTCCTGGCGCCCCGATGCAGGCGTCAAGTCCGTGGTGATGCCCAGTGCATCGCACGGGCGACGGTGTCTACGAGCCGGCACACCGGGGAGATCGCGTATAAGCGTGAAGACATCGCGCGGGGAATGCCGGTGATCGGCTGAACCTGTGGTGACTGCCGCCTGCTTTCTTTTCTGCAGGCGGGCCATGGGTGAGGCCTTCACCCGGCATTCCCCGCGCCCTTGCACTCTCGTGAGGGACGAACTGATCGCAAAGCTCGGGCATGATGTGCCGCGAGACCGTCAGTGCATGCGCCTTGCTGCCTGACCTGCTGTTCGAGATATGAAGCAGTCTCTTTCCACGCGTCGTCCCGGACAAGCCCGACGACGCGCAGCGTTGGCGGGCGCCGATCCGGGATCCATACTCCGCGGCGGTCGTGATGAGCAAAAAGCCAATGACCAGCGCGCCTCAAACCGCTCCCTGGGGGTATGGATCCGGGCGTTCGCCGGGACGACAGGGAGTTTGTGGCCGCGGTCCGAGACTACCCCGTATTCCTCAGCCCCGCCGAGATGCCGTTGATCGTCAGCTGAATCCCGCGCAAAACCTGCTCGTCCGGGTTCTGCGCGCGATGCTCCTTCAGAAGCTCGACCTGCACATGGTTGAGCGGATCGAGATAGGGAAAGCGGTTGCGCACCGAGCGCTCCAGCAGCGGGTTGCCCTGCAGCAATCGCTCCTGGCCCATGATGTCGAGCAGCGTCTCGATCACCAGATTCCATTCGCGGCGGATACGGCCGAAAATCTTTTCCCGCAACGCTTCATCCGGCACCAGCTCGGCATAGCGCGAGGCGATGGCGATCGAGCTCTTGGCCAGCACCATGTCCATGTTCGACAGCAGCATGCGGAAGAACGGCCATTCGCGATACAGCTCGCGCAGGAACGGCATGCCCTGCTCCGGATTTTCCGCGATCCAACTTTCCACCGCGCTGCCGAAGCCGTACCAGCCCGGCAGCATCAGCCGGCACTGCGCCCAGGAGAACACCCAGGGAATGGCGCGCAGATCCTCGATCGCACGGGTCTTCTTGCGCGACGCCGGACGGCTGCCGATGTTGAGCGTGGCGATCTCGTTGATGACGGTGGAGGACCAGAAATACTCGACGAAGCCATCGGTCTCGTAGACCAGGCCGCGATAGGCCTTGAAAGCGAGCTCGGAGAGCCGGTCCATCGCGGTGAGGTATTCGCGCTTCGGCGCCGGCTGGCGCGGATGCAGCAGGCTCGCTTCCAAGGTCGCCGCAGCAAGAATATCCAGGTTGTTGCGCCCGACCTCCGCGTTGGAATATTTGCTGGAGATGATCTCGCCCTGCTCGGTGATGCGGATCTGGCCGTTCACGGCGCCGCCGGGCTGGGCGATGATGGCGTCGTAGCTCGGGCCGCCGCCGCGGCCGACCGAGCCGCCGCGGCCGTGGAACAGACGCAGCCGCACGCCATGGCGCTCGAAGATGTCGACCAGCCCGATCTCGGCCTTGTAGAGCTCCCAGCCCGAGGTGACGAAGCCACCGTCCTTGTTGCTGTCGGAGTAGCCGAGCATGACCTCCTGCACGGCACCGCGGCTGTCGACCAGGCGGCGATAATCGTGCAGCGCCAGCATCCGGTCCATGATGCCGCTGGAGGCCTGCAGATCCTCGATGGTCTCGAACAGCGGCACGATGTTGACGCCGCAGCGGCCGGAGGGATCGATCAGTCCGACCTCCTTCAGGAGCAGCGCGACCTCGAGCATGTCGGACATGCCCTTGCACATCGAGATGATGCATTGGGAAATCACGTCGGCGCCGAAGGTGGCGTGCGCGTCGGCGGCGGCGCGGAACAGCGCGAGCTCACCGACCGTCTCGTCGCTGTACTTGATGAATTGCGACACCAGCGGCCGCGTGTTGCGCAGCTCGCTGACGAGCAGGCCGACCCGCGCATCCTCGCTGAGCGCGAGATAGGACATTCCGGGCATCGCCGTATCGATCAGCTCGGCGACCGTGCGCTCGTGCACGGCCGAGTTCTGCCGGATGTCGAGCCGCGCCAGGTGAAAGCCGAAACAATCAATGGCGCGCCGCAGCAGCCGCAGCCGCCCGCGCGCGATCACCTCGGCATTGTTGGCGATCAGCGAGCGATGCAGCACGTCGAGATCGTCCTGGAACTCCTTGACGCTGTCATAGGGCGCGACCGCCCCCACCGGCAGGCGGCTGATCTGGATGCCGAGCTTCTTCGCAGTCGCCGCCAGCCGGGCATAGATGCCGGACACGGCCAGACGATACGGCTCCCCGATACGATGCGGCGAAGTGTCGGGCGAGCGTTCGGCCAGCGCGCGCAGTTCTTCCGACACGTCGGCGAGATGGGCCGCCATGGACAATTCGCCGCCGAGCAGATGCAGCTCTTCGAGGTAGTAATGCAGCGCGAGGCTGGATTGCAGCTTGAGCGTTCCACGCATCACCTCGGCGGTGACGAACGGATTGCCGTCGCGGTCGCCGCCGATCCAGCTGCCCATGCGCAGGAAGGAGGCGAGGTCACCCGCAACCTCGGCGCCGTCGTTCAGGCGGTCCTCCAGCGCGCACAGCAGCCGAGGCACCTCGCGCAGGAACGTGTAGTCGTAGAACGACAGGCCGTTGGTGACCTCGTCGAGCACGGTCAGCTTGGTCCGGCGCAGCAGGTTGGTCTGCCACAGGGTCAGCACGGCGCGGCGCAGCGCCTCGTCATTGGCCTCGCGCTCGTCCGGCGTGAGCTGCATCCGCTCGCGGCGGTCGAGCAGCATCGCGACCTCCATCTCGCGGTCCATCGTGCTCTTGCGCCGCACCTCGGTCGGATGCGCGGTGAGGACGGGACTGACCAGCGCGGTGGAGAAGAACTTGCGCAGGTCGGCCGCCTCGAATCCCGCCGACTTGGCGTGGGCCAGCGTCGAGGCCAGCATGCCGGCGCCGCCATTGGCGTCGCTCTTGGCGCGCATGCGGCGGATGTTGTTCTGGTCCTCGGCGATGTTGGCGAGGTGCGAAAAATAGCTGAAGGCGCGGACGATGCGGACTGTCTCCGCGGTCGTCATGCCGTCGAGGATGTGCTCCAGCTCATGCCGCGCCTGGCGATCTTCGTCGCGATGGAAACGCACCGAGGTCTGGCGGATGCGCTCGACGAGGTCGAACACATCGGCGCCCTCCTGGTCGCGGACGGTGTCGCCGAGGATTCGGCCGAGCAGCCGGATGTCATCCCGGAGCCTCGCATCCTCCTCCATCGCCTGCGCTTCAGCAGCGCGATTGGGTCGTGTATCCTCGGATGGCATGATTTGCGGCGACATGGATGCGCTCTCCAGCAGCTGCCTATTTACGGGTCAGTCTGCCGTATCTGTACCGCAGCGCAAGATCAAGAAAGAGGCGTCGCTTGCCTCATTCGATGCGGTCCCCGGCTCTTTTGGTCGCCGAGCGGCACCGCTCGATCAAATCTTCCGGCCGGCATTCTCCCAATAGGGATCGCGCAACCGCCGCTTGAAGATCTTGCCGGAATCCTCGCGCGGCAATTTGTCGTGGATTTCGATGTGCTTGGGCACCTTGTAATCGGCCAGCGACGCCCTCAGCCGGATCTTGATCTCGCTGGTGTCGAGCATGACACCGGACTGCGGCTCGACCACCGCCATCAGGGCTTCGCCGAACTCGGCATTGGGAATGCCGAACACGGCGCAATCGTGGACGCCGGGCACGGCGTGCAGCACGGCCTCGATCTCGGCCGGATAGATGTTGACGCCGCCCGAAATCACCATGTCGCGCTTGCGGTCGCACAGAAAGACGTAGCCATCGGGATCGATGTAGCCGACGTCGCCCGAGGTGATGAAGCCGTCGCGGTCGATCTCGGCCCGCTTCTCCGGCTTGTTGTGATAGGTGAAATCCGGATTGGCGGCGATGCGCGAATAGATCTCGCCGATCTCACCCTGCGGCAGGATGCGGCCGTCCTCGCCGAGAAAGCGCAGCTCGGCCCCCGGCGAGACCTTGCCGACGGTGCCGGGCTTGTTCAGCGCATCCTCGGAGGTCGCGAAGGTCACGGCGCCCGATTCGGTCGAACCGTAGAACTCGTAGATCACGGGCCCCCACCATTCGATCATCGCGCGCTTGACGTCGGCCGGACACGGCGCGGCGGCATGGATGACGTGGCGCAGCGACGAGACGTCGTAGCGGCGGCGGACCTCGTCCGGCAGCTTCATCAACCGGATGAACATCGTCGGCACCATGAAGATGGTATCGATCCGCTCGGCCTGGATGATGCGGAGAAACTCCTCCGGCTCGAAGCGCGGCATGAGCACCAGCGCGCCGCCGAGGCGGCCTGCGCGCAGGCCGAAGGCATTCGGCGCCGAATGGTACAGCGGCCCCGGCAGCAGCGCGCGCGCCCCCGGCTTCAGGCCATAGATCAGCGCCCGCATGCGCTCGGCCGATGTCGCTTGCTCGATCGTCGGCGCGGCGCGGCGGACACCCTTGGGATGACCGGTCGTCCCCGACGTGTAGATCATGTTCTGCGGTTGCGGCACCTGCGGCCCGGTGTAGGGGCTCTGCCGAGCAAGCCAGCCGTCCAACGCGATGGCAAAGTCGGGCGTTGCGAGCAGCTCGGCGTCGATCCTGTAGTTGGACAAGATCTCCGGCGGCGTCGGGACGCTGATCACGGTAACACCAGATGGGATGAGTCCACGAAGCTGGTGCAACAGATCGGCGTGGCCGATCAGCACACGCGTCGCAGAATCCTTGAGGATGTAGTCGATCTCCTCCGGCTTGAAGTGCCAATTGACCGGCACGCCATAGGCGCCGAGCCGCATCGCGCCATAGGCCGCCTCGATGAAGGCGATGTCGTTGCGCATCAGCATGCAGACGCAATCGCCCTGGCGCACGCCGAGTTGCGCGAGGCCACTGGCGATCCGCGCGGCATGATCGGCGATGTCGGCATGAGTGCGGCGGCGATCGCCGGAGATGATGCCGCAGAACAGGGAGGACGTTTCCATTCTTATTGCCTTGTCCGATCTGGCGTCGGTTCGAGTGTCGTTGTCATTCCGGGGCGATGCGGAGCATCGAACTCAGGTGCGCACTTGCGCACCAGAGAATCTCGAGATTCCGGGTCTGCTCCTTCGGAGCATCCCGGAATGACGGCGCTAATCAGCAAACTTCGGCGCGCGCTTCTCGATGTTGGCGCGCACCGATTCGAGCTGGTTGGGGCTGCCGATCAGCTTCTGCTGCTCGACCGATTCGGCAAGCAGCGCCGGGCCGGGATCGACGGAGAGATTGTTCAGCATCCGCTTGGCGGCGCGGATCGCATCCGGGTTCTTACCCGCGATCTCACGCGCCGTCTCCAGCGCGGCCGCGCGCGGATCGGCGCAGATGCGCGTGACAAGGCCGTAGGCCTGCCCCTCCTCCGGCGAGAACACGCGACCGGTGTAAGTCAGCTCACGCAAGATGTCGTCACGCATAAGGCTGGCCAGGATCGGCGTGCCCGCCATGTCCGGCACGAGGCCCCATTTGATCTCCATGATCGACATCTTGGTATCCGGCGCGACGTAGCGCATGTCGGCGCCGAGCGCGAGCTGGAAACCGCCGCCATAGGCCACGCCATGCACCGCAGCAATCACCGGCACAGGCAGCTGGCGCCAGCCCCACACCGCCTGCTGCGCGAAATTGGCCTGGCCGTGGGTGCGAATGGTGAGGTCGCGCTTCTCACCTCCCGCGATGCCGTTGCCCCCCGTTTCCTTCATCGCCGCGAAGCGGCCCATGTCGAGCCCGGCGCAGAAGGCGCGGCCCTCTCCGGACAGCACCACCGCCCGCAGGCCCTTCTCCTTCGAGAGCCGTTCGGTGGCCCCGACCAGCGCCTCGAACATGCCGATGTCGAGCGCATTCATCTTGTCGGCGCGGACCAGACGGACGTCAGCGACGCCGCCGGTAATCTCGATCGCGACCCGGTTTTCCATGATGCGGTTGTCCTCTCGGATGTCTTTGTGACTTTACAGAAGGCTGTTCGAGCGATTTAGTCAATCGACCAATTAACTCACAACATGTCAGGCGGAAACTCCCATGTTCAAGGACAATCTCCTCGAAGGTCGGCGCATTCTGGTGACGGGCGGCGGCACCGGACTTGGCAAGTCGATGGCCGGACGCTTTCTCCAGCTCGGCGCGGAAGTGCATATTTGCGGCCGGCGGAAAATCGTCTGCGACGAGACCGCGACCGAGCTGATGGACCTCTTTGGCGGGCGCGTGACCAGCCACGGCGTCGACATTCGCAACGCCATGGCCGTGGAGGAAATGATCGAGGCTATTTTCCAGGAAGGCGGCCTGACCGACCTCATCAACAATGCCGCCGGCAACTTCATTTCCCGCACTGAGGAATTGAGCCCGCGCGGCTTCGACGCCGTCGCCAACATCGTCATGCACGGCACGTTCTACGTGACGCAGGCGGTCGGCAAACGCTGGATCGCTGCGAAGCAGCCGGGCAACGTCGTGTCGATCACGGTGACCTGGGTGCGCAACGGCTCGCCCTATGTCGTGCCATCGGCGATGAGCAAGTCGGCCATTCACGCGATGACGATGTCGCTCGCGACCGAATGGGGCCGCTACGGCATCCGCCTCAACACCATCGCACCCGGCGAGATTCCGACCGAAGGCATGAGCAAGCGCATCAAGCCCGGTGACGAGGCCGGCGCGCGCACCAAGGCGATGAACCCGATGGGCCGCGTCGGCACCATGGAGGAATTGCAGAACTTGGCGGTATTCCTGATCTCCGGCGGCTGCAACTGGATCAACGGCGAGACCATCGCGATGGACGGCGCGCAGGCGCTGGCGATGGGCGGCAACTTCTATCAGCTGCGCGACTGGAGCGACGACGACTGGACCAAGGCCAAGGAATCGATCAAGGCACAGAACGAGAAGGACCGCGCGACGCGCACGAGCTGATGACGCAAGCGCCCTGTTGATCGGCGACGCGCGCCCTGTAGACTGATCGAACGATCCTCGCTCCGGCGCGATCCGGAGCCAGGAAGACAAGACAGAAAACGAAGAAAAAGATACATCGGAGGGGAAACATGTCCGTCTCGACGGCCGCGTCGACGCTCGTCGACGTCGTGCGCGACAGAGCGCAAACGCTGGGCTCCGCCACCGCCTATGAGTTCGAAGGGCGTGTCACCAGCTTCGCAGAGTTCGACCGCAAGACCGACCAGGTTGCGAACGCGCTTAGAGCGCTTGGCCTCAAGCCGCATGAGCGCATCGCCTATTTTGGCAAGAACAGCGACAGCTATTTCGAGCTCCTGGTTGGCGCCATGAAGGCCAATGTGGTGATGGCGCCGGTCAACTGGCGGCTCGCCGGTCCCGAGGTCGCCTTCATCGTCGAGGACTGCAGGGCTCCCGCGCTGTTCGTCGGGCCCGAGTTCATCACGATGATCCGTGACATCCGCGACCAGCTGCCGAGCGTGCGGCACATCATCACGACCGAGGGCGGCGCGCCGGAGTGGCAGGACTACACCGCCTGGCGCGACGCGCAGAGCGCGGACGATCCCGGCGTGGCGATCACGCCGCAGGACATCGCGCTGCAGCTCTACACCTCCGGCACGACGGGCAAGCCGAAGGGCGCGATGCTGTCGCACGCGAACTTCCTGAACCTCGTCAACACCGGCAATCCGGATGAGAAGCCGGACTGGAACAAATGGTCGACCGACGACGTCTCGTTGATTGCGATGCCGATCTTCCACATCGGCGGCTCCGGCTGGGGCCTGATGAGCCTCTATCACGGCGCCCGCGGTGTCGTCGCACGCGAGTTCGACCCGACGAAGATCCTCGACTTCTTCGAGCAGTCCGGGATCACCAAGCTGTTCATGGTGCCCGCCGCGATGCAGTTCGTCGTGCGCCAGCCGCGGGCGCGGCAGGTCGATTTCTCGCGGCTGAAATACATGCTCTACGGCGCATCGCCGATCCCGGCCGCGCTGCTGAAGGAATGCATCGACGTCTTCAAATGCGGCTTCGTGCAGATGTACGGCATGACCGAGACCACCGGCACCATCATCGCGTTGCCGCCCGAGGATCATATCGAGGGGCTGGAGCGGATGCGCTCGGCCGGCAAGCCGCTGCCGGGGATCGAGGTCGCGATCATTGATGTCGACGGCAGGCCGCTGCCGCCGCGTCAGGTCGGCGAAATCGCCACCCGCTCCGGCTCCAACATGACCGGCTACTGGAATCTGCCGGAGGCGACCGCGCGCACGCTCGGCAAGGACGGCTGGCTGCGCACTGGTGACGCCGGCTACATGGATGAGGACGGCTACGTCTACATCCACGACCGCATCAAGGACATGATCATCTCCGGCGGCGAGAACATCTATCCGGCCGAAGTCGAGAGCGCGCTCTGCGACCACCCGGATGTCGCCGAGGCCGCCGTGATCGGTATTCCCGACGACAAATGGGGCGAGGCGGTCAAGGCGATCGTCGTGATGAAGCCCGGCAAGCGCGCGACCGAGACCGACATCATCAACTTCACCCGCACCCGCATCGCCGGCTTCAAGACGCCGAAGAGCGTCGACTTCCTCGACGCTTTGCCGCGCAATCCCTCCGGCAAGATCCTGCGGCGGAATCTGCGCGACCCGTATTGGGCGGGCAAGGACCGGCAGGTGAATTGAGTGGACGCAGCACTATCTGCCGCTCGCTCGAGGCCGCGCATGCCTTGCGCTCGTGATGACGCCTATCGATGAGCACCGCGTTGCCACGCGATCCGTTCGTAGGGTGGGCAAAGCGCCGCCCCCGGCGGCGCGTGCCCACCGTCTCTCGGAATCCTCGCAAGCCCATGGTGGGCACGGCGCGCGCGAGAACACGGCATAAAAGCGGCGGCGTATGCGCGCCTTTGCCCACCCTACGCACTCTCCTCGTCGTTGCGAGCGAAGCTCGCGATGACGATGCGCCAGTCAAGACTCCCTCACCTCTTGTTCGCCCCCATATACCCGAACAGGAAGCCCGCCACCTTGCGCATCTGGATCTCCTCGCTGCCTTCGGTGATGCGATAGCGGCGGTGATGGCGGTAGATGTGCTCGAACGGCTTGTGGCGCGAATAGCCCATGCCGCCATGGACCTGGATGGCGCGGTCGGCCGCCTCGCAGCACAGCCGGTTAGCCCAGTAGTTGCACATCGAGACCTTGTCCGACAGCGTGTGCTCCACCTGCGCCTGCGTCAGCTGATCCATCTCCCACGCCGTCTTGCGGATCAGGAGCCGGAGCATCTCGGCTTGCGTGGCCAGCTCCACCAGCGGCCACTGGATGGCCTGGTTCTCGGCCAGCGCCTTGCCGAACGGCTTGCGCTCGCGCGCATACTTCACACTCTCGTTGATGCAGAACACGGCCGCACCGAGCGAGCTTGCCGCCTGCCGGATGCGGTTCTCGTGCACGAAGCATTGCGCCAGCGACAGCCCGCGCCCGACCTCGCCGAACAGCGCATCCTCCGGTACGAACACGTCGGTGAAGCTGACGCGCGGATGGTCTGTCGGCATGTTGAAGGTCCAGAGATATTCCTCGACTTTGACGCCGTCGGTCTTCGCCGGCACCAGGAAGCAGGTGATGCCGCGCGCGTCGCCGTCATTGCCGGACGTGCGCGCGAACAGCGCGCAGTGGGTGGCGACATGCATGCCGGTGGTCCACATCTTCTCGCCATTGATCAGCCAGCCCTTGACGTTGTCGCGGGTCGCGGGCTCGGCCCTGGTTTCCATATGCGTCGCGTCCGAGCCGTGATGCGGCTCGGTCAGGCCGAAGGTGATGCGGTACTTGCCGGTGATCGAGCCGTCGATCATCGCCTTCTGGTCGTCGCGGCCGTAGCGGTCGAGCATGGTCACGATCGGCAGATTGCCGACGATCGAGTGCTCGTTCTGCAGGTCGTTGTGCAGGCCGAGGCCCTTCGACGCAAAATGCTCGCGGATCACGGCCATCCACAGATTGGAGCCGTCCTTGCCGCCATAGCGCTTGGGAATGGCGAAACGCAGATGGCCGGCGGCGTCGGCGCGGTCCTTGGCCTTGCGCAGCAGAACTTCCCAGTCATGCCGCGGCAGCCCGCCATTCTCGAAATCGGTCCGTGCCCATTCGCGGCGATGATCGAAGAAGCGGATGTTGTCGTCGGCCTCCTCCAGCGGCTCGATCTCGGCTTCGATGAAGCGGTCCAATTCGTCGAGATAGGCGACGAGCTCCCTCGGCAAGGAAAAGTCCATGGCGTGTCTCCCTGTGCGTTTCGTTGTTGTTCTTTGTTTTGGCCGGCGCTGTTTCCGCCTGCGCCCACCGCGTGCTTGTGACGCGCAGCGCAGTTGCGTATTTGGATGGGCGCAAGGTCCGTGCAGGCGCTAAGCTCACACAGGCCCGCCAATCATCAGCAATCAGAAGGAACGGCCGATGGAGCTGAAATTCTCGAGAGTGGCGCGCAAGGGCCCGGTGACGATCGTCACGCTGGCGCGTCCCGAAGTCTACAACGCGCTGCACACCGACGCGCATTACGAACTCGAGGCGGTGTTCGACGGCTTCGCCGCCGATCCCGAACAATGGGTCGCGATCGTCACCGGCGAGGGCGACAAGGCGTTCTGCGCCGGCAACGATCTGAAATGGCAGGCGGCCGGCGGCAAGCGCGGCTGGGGCAGAAGCGGTTTCGCCGGCCTCACCTCGCGCTTCGACTGCGACAAGCCGATCATCGCAGCCGTCAACGGCGTCGCCATGGGCGGCGGCTTCGAGATCGCGCTGGCCTGCGATCTGATCATCGCCTCGGAGAATGCGACCTTCGCTTTGCCCGAGCCGCGCGTCGGCCTCGCCGCACTCGCCGGCGGGCTGCAGCGTCTGCCGCGCCAGATCGGCATGAAGCGGGCGATGGGCATGATCCTGACCGGACGCCATGTCGGCGCGCGCGAGGGTCATGAGCTCGGCTTCGTCAACGAGGTGGTGCCGCAGGGCGAGGCGCTGGCGGCGGCGGAGCGCTGGGCCGAGACCATCGCCAGGAACTCGCCGATGTCGATCCGCGCTTCCAAGCAGGCGATCGAGAAGGGTCTTGCGGTGTCGCTGGAGCAGGCCATCACCGAGCAGCGCGACTATCCGGCAGTGCAGGCGATGATCCATTCGCAGGATTACATCGAGGGGCCGAAGGCGTTCTCCGAGAAGCGGCCGCCGAATTGGCTGGGGCGTTGAGCGCCAGGCAAGTTCGTCATTCCGGGATGCGCCGCCAGGCGCAGGCCCGGAATCCATAGCCACGATCGGGAGTATGGATTCCGGGCTCGCGACTGCGTCGCGCCCCGGAATGACGGCTGAGGTCGTAAATACGCCTGCCCCGCTCTCTCCGCCGTCATTGCGAGCGGAGCGACGTGTCCGCCGAAGCTCGTAGCGCGTAGGCGGAAGCAATCCAGACTTCCACCGCGGGGACAGTCTGGATTGTTTCGTCGCTGACGCTCCTCGCAATGACGGCGGAGTGCTAGGCGTCATCCCGGCCCCTCCCCGCCTCGCGCTTGTAGGACGCGTAGTTCGGCTGATCGACTGCGAGCTTGTCGAGGGTGGTCTGCCAGAGGTGCTCCCTGACGCCCGGCGTCGCGAGATCGACGGTGCCGCTCGCGATCTGCTCGGCAAGGGCTCGGTTGAGATCGAGCAATGTGCCGTGCTTTCCCAGCAACTCCTTCAGCCGCGCAAGCTCCACAGCCTCCGCCGCCGAGGCCTGCATCAGCTGCCGTACGACGAGGTCGAGCGCGTTGATGCCGACCCGCAGCTTGAAGGCCTGATGGCCCGAGATCAACGGCGCGATGTCGTTGCGCAGGAAGTCGGCGACCGCCTGCACCAGCTCAGTCGGTGTCGGTTCATCCTGCATCAGCCTTCTCCTCGCGGCGCAAGCAGCCGCAGCAGATCGATCTCGGTCTCCGACGCGCGGCGGCCGATCATCGCGCGCTCCATCGAATGATCAGGACCAATACGAAAACGCTGCATCATGCCGCAGCACATCACGCCCCAGCGCAAGGTGCCCATGACTTCCCAGAATTTCACCCTGACAGCATCGACCTTGCGTCCCGCAGCTTCGTAGCCGCCGAACAGCTCTTCGCGCGAGCCGAAGCCGCCGACAGGCTTGTCGATCTCGCCGAAGCGCCAGGAGTTGACGCAGATCCAGCCGAGATCCTCCATGGGATCGCCGAGATGGGCGAGCTCCCAGTCGAGCACGGCGCGCACGCCGTCGGGACCGATGATCAGATTGCCGTTGCGGAAATCGCCATGTACCAGCGTCACCTCGGCCGAAGGTCCCGGATCGTTCTGAGACAGCCAGCGCAGCGCCAAATCGAATACCGGCCGCGGCCAATCGAAGCTGCGATACTCGCGCGCGATCTCAGCGATCTCCGTCGTCGCGTTCATCTCGCGCAAGTCCGGCAGCGCATCCCGCGCGATGCCGTGAATGCGCGCCGCGATGCCGCCGAGTTGCCGCGCGAGGCGCGGACGCGCTTCCGCATAGTCGACATCGCGCAAGATCTTGCGGGCGATGGTCTCGCCCTCGACGCGGCGCATGATGAAGCCGGTGCCGAGATCGTCCGCAGGCCGCAGCACGCAAAGCACCTCGGGCGACGGCACGCCGGCCGCATAGGCGAGCCGCATCAAGACCGCCTCGTTGTCGAGGCCGGCGGCGCGTCCGGGCGCGGCCCCGTACCCCCTGGGCGAGCGGCGCAGGATCGCGCCGATATCGCCCTCGGGGTGGACAATGTCGAAGCGCCACGTCTCCTGGCTGGCGCCGCCGGAGAGTTTTGCGGCACCGCTCACGCCGGTCGCTCCCGGCATGAAAGCGGCGACGCAGCGGGACAGTTCGGCCTCGATCATTGGCCCTTGAACTTGGCCGGCCGCTTCTCGAGGAACGCGGTGACACCTTCCTTGAAATCGGCAGCGCTGCCGGCGATGCGCTGTGACTGGAATTCCTCGTTCAACTGCTCCTCGAACGAATTCTCCGGACTGTCCCAATACAGCTTGCGGATCTGCGCCAGCGCCACCGTCGGACCATTGGCGAGATCGTGCGCGAGCTTCATCGTCTCCTCTTTCAGAGCCGCATCGTCATAGACGCGATTGACGAGCCCCCATTGCAGCGCCGTCTCGGCCGGCAGCTTCTCGCCGAGCAGCGACAGCTCGATCGCGCGCGCCTTGCCGACGAGGCGCGGCAGCAGCCAGGTCGAGCCGCAATCCGGCACCAGGCCGATGCGGCGGAAGGCCTGCAGGAAGTATGCGGATTTGGCGCACAGGATCATGTCGCCCATCAGCGCGAAGCTCATGCCGGCGCCGGCGGCGGGGCCATTCACCGATGTCACGATCGGGCAATGCAGATTGCGCAGACGGCGCAGGAACGGATGAAAGGCGGTCTCGAGCGCGGCGCCGGCATTGCTGCGGCCCGGCTTGGCCTGCGCATTGCGACCCTGCAGATTGGCGCCGGTGCAGAACGCACGCCCGGCACCGGTCACGACCAGGCAGCGCACCTCCGCTTTCCGCTCCTCGATCTCGTCGAGCGCCTCGGCGAGTCCGCCGAGCATGTCGATGGAGACCGCGTTCATCACCTCCTGGTGGTCGAGCGTGAGGATGGCGACGGGCCCGTCGAAATCGAGCGTGACGTGCTTGAACTGCATGGTTTCCTCTCAAGAGCTTTTCGATGGCTGCATTCTTCGCGGCGGAAATACGAAGCACAGCCCGGTTCGTGCGGCATATTTGATTTTTGCGCTTCGCTTGTCCATGGTTGCATCATCCAAATAAACGCAAGCCGCGCACAGCGCGCTCACATCATCGCGGAAACGCCCAAGAGAGCACCCATGACCATGTTCGATCTCACCGGCCGTGTGGCCGTCGTCACCGGCGGCAATGGAGGCATAGGCCTCGGTATCGCCCAGGCACTTGCGTCCAGTGGCTGCAATGTCTCGATCTGGGGCCGCAACGCCGAGAAGAACAAGGCCGCCGCGGCGTCGATGGCCTCAGGCCCAGGCAAGGTCGACACGCGGGTTTGCGACGTGACCAGCGTCGCCTCCGTCGCCGAGGCGATGAAGGCGACGCTCGACACCTTCGGCCGCGTCGACGGCTGCTTCGCCAATGCCGGCATCGGCGGCGGCGGCCGCAAGCCCTTCATCGAGCGCAGCGAGGAGGAATGGCGCACGATGTTCGCGACCAATCTCGACGGCGTGTTCCACGCCTTCCAGGCCGCCGCGCGGCACATGACGGCGCGCGCGGAAGCCGGCGACCCGTTCGGCCGGCTGGTTGCCACGTCCAGCCTCGCCTCGCTGTTCGGCACCGCCCGCAACGAGCACTATGCGGCAACCAAGGCTGCGCTGAACGCGCTGTGCCGCGCGCTTGCCGTCGAGCTCGCACGCCACGGCGTGACCGCGAATGCGATCCTGCCCGGCTGGATCAAGAGCGACATGACGGCTGGCATCATGGCCAACGACAAGTTCGTCGCCAACGTCATGCCGCGGATTCCGGTGCGCCGGTTCGGCGAGCCGTCGGATTTCGGCGGCATCGCGGTGTATCTGATGAGCAAGGCCTCGTCCTACCATACCGCCGATTGCTTCGTCATCGACGGCGGCTATACCGCCTTCTGACCCCGCCCGAGCGGAGGTGAGCCGGACCGTCCTTTCGCTTCCTTGCGAAAGGTTCCGGCGCTTTATGCCCAGATTTCGGAAATTTAATGTGCCTGACGGTGCCACGCCCCCGTGACCTCGGCGTTGTCCATCATCACATAGCGATGAGAGTTGACAGGGAAGGATGCCATGAAGCGCGGTGTGACGGTTTTGGCCTGTGTGTCTGCCCTGGCTGTAGCCGGCTACTTTGCGATGGCCAAATGGGGTATCCAGCACGAGAGCCGAGAGTTCTTCGATGCCGAGCGGCAGCGGCCGATCACGGTCGACGTCGCAGTGCGCCAGGACTACGAGATGAAGGCCAATGCCGGGCTGTGGCGGCTGCCGGTCGCCATCATCAGCAACGGCAACACGGTGAAGAACACCGAGTACTCGTTCCTGGCGAACGTGTTTGCCGCCCGCGGCTATCTGGTTGCCAGCGTCCAGCAGGATCTGCCGACCGACCCGCCGCTCGTCACCGATGTCGGCCAGCCCTATGTCGGCCGGCTCGGCGTCTACAAGAAGGGCGAGGCCAACATCCTTTGCGTGCTGAACGAGATGAAGAAGCGGCATCCGAACGCCGACTACGCACACCTGACACTCGTCGGCCATTCCAATGGCGGCGACACCGCGATGTATTTCGCCAAGGAGCATCCGAACATCGTCAGCCAGGTGGTGACGCTGGACAATCTCCGTGTCCCGTTCGTGATCAGGGACAAGCTGAAGATTCTCTCCTTCCGTTCCGACGATCCCCAGTTCAAGACCGATCCCGGCGTGCTTCCTTCGCAGGTCGGCAAGAAGAGCGGCATCGACATCATCAAGACCGAATTCCAGCACACCTGGATGAGCGACCGGGGCCCTTACACGGCGCGGGAACGGATCCAGGCGACGCTCGACAAATATCTCGGCGGTGACGCGACCAGCGAGCTGGCACCGGCCGATACGGACAACCTGATCGTCAACAATGCGGCAGCCGCGCTGCCCTGACGCCAGCTGAACGTGGCTAACTGAAGGCGAAATACACGGCAGCGCCATCTCGGGCGCGATGCGCGCCCGAGCTTTGCTGGTCGGTCTCCTCGAAGCGAAACGATGGCGCGGGGAATAATGCCGGGTGATGGCCTCATCCGGCACAAGCCTCGTTGCGTGCGACAAACCGGCGCGACGGGCAGACAACGCAGGGCAGCCCCGCATATCGCGCGGCCGCCATGCGCTGCCCGACGAGAATTACTGCTGCGGCTTCTTGACCGGCGGGCCGCTCTTGTTGCCCGGCATGCCCTTGACGTTCGACGGATCCTGCGCGCTCACGTCCGGGTTTTGCCGGTTGATCGTGGAGGACGAACCCACGGTGCCGGTTTCCGTCGCCGAGAGTCCGTTCTTGTTGCCGGGCGCGCCCTGGATGCCCGCTCCGGAATTCTGCGCGCTCGGCGGCGGCGTGGTCTGCTGCTGCCCGCCCTGTGCCAGGGCTGAGCTGGCCGAGACGACGAACGCACACGCAATCAAGCTGACGATTGGTTTCATTGGCGTGACCTCCATTTTGTAGTTGCTGTGCTGTTCGAACGTGGCGCCGCCGCAGCCGTTCCCCGGAACACCAGATTCAGAAAGCGCCGCTGCAGCGGTGATGCGCAGCCGCTGCCCGCTTTATCGGCTTCCGCATTGCACCACCGCCAACTACCCTCCGACGACTCACCGCACCCAGAGGCCGCCATGCAATACCTCTCGACCGATCTCAGCCCGCGCGAGCGCTACAAGATCCTGACCTCGTTCGTGCTGCCGCGACCGATCGCCTGGGTGACGACAACGAGCGGGACGGGGATCGTCAACGCAGCCCCCTTCTCGTTCTTCAACGTGCTCGGCGAGGACCCGCCGCTCTGCGTGTTCGCCATCAACCTGCGTCCGGACGGCCGGGTGAAGGACACGCTGGTCAACATCCGCCGCGCCGGCGAGTTCGTGGTCCACATCACCGACGAGCCGCTGGCAGAGGCGATGCACGAGACCGGCGGCGACTTTCCACCTGAGATCAGCGAGCCCGATCATCTCGGGCTCAGGCTCGCGCCGTCGCGCATGATCGCGGTGCCGCGGCTGGCGGACGCGCCGTTCGCGATGGAGTGCAAGACCTGGCAGCTGATCGACGTCAACGGCGATCGCGTGCTGGTGCTCGGCGAGGGCCTTGCCTTCCACATCCGCGACGAATTGTGGGACACCGAGAAGATGCGGGTCGCGATGGAGCTGTTCCACCCCATCGGCCGCATGTTCGCCGACCGCTACTGCCGCACCAACGACCGGATGGATTTCCCGCCGGCCAAAGGCGCGGGGTGACCTCTCTCACCGCCGCACCACGGCCTCTGCTGGCCGAGCCTCAGTAGGCCGCGGCGAGATAATCGACGATCTTGCCGACGTCGGCTTCGTCGATCGGCGCGGCATAGACCTTGATCATCTTGGTGACCTCCGCCTGCCAGAAGTCCTTCTTGTTCTTCATCGGCGGTTGCGTGTTGATGTAATCCGCCGAATGACAGGCCGTGCAGTTGCCCTGCACGACCTCCAGATTCGGTCCCGGCTTGAAGACGGCCACTTCCTGCGGAATCTGATAGTTGACCGGAGCTGCGGTGACCGAGGCTGGGCCGCTCGCAAGCCAGCACAGGCCGCAACTCATGACGATGGCGATGAGAGATGTCCGTTGCATGGTCATGCTCCCTAGGCCACCGCGACGCGCACGGTTTCGACGACGTTGCGCAAATAGCCAGCCGGATTCCAGCGCGGCGCGTCCGGCTGCGTCTCACCGGAATTGCTGGTCGCCCGGACCTTGAGTTCGTGAGCGCCTGAGGCGAGCTTCACCGGCAGTTTCCATTCGCGGAACGAATATTTGCCGAGGTCCTTGCCGAGCTTGGCGTTGGTCCAGGTCTTGCCGCCGTCGGTCGAGACCGCGACCTCCTTGATGCCTGCCCCGCCGTCGAATGCCATGCCCCGAAGCGTGGTGCGGCCGGTCTTCAGCTTGGCGCCGTCGGCGACGCTGGTGATGAACGAGCGCACGGTGAAGCGGTTGATCGGGATCGTTGCTTTCGGCGTGGTGCCGGGCTCGACCGCATTGTTCGGCGTATCCGGAATCCGGTACGCCGACTTCATCCAGAAGCCGTCGAACACGCTGTCGATCACGGTGATCTCGTTCAGGTGCTTCACCCAGTAGGTACCGTAATAACCGGGCACGATCAGGCGCAGCGGAAAGCCGTTGAGGAACGGCAGGTCCTCGCCGTTCATGCCGTAGGCCAGCATCACCTCGCCGCTCATGGCATGATCGAGGTCGAGCGCCTTGACGAAATCCGGCGTCTTGTCGACGATCGGCCCGTCCATGCCGCCGAAGGTGACCTGCCTGGCGCCGGCCTGCACGCCTGCCATCTCCAGCACGCTCTTCAGCGGCACGCCGCGCCACCGCGCATTGCCCATGGCGCCGTTGCCGAGTTGGCCGCCAGCGACACGCGGCTCGAAAAAGCCGCGGCTGTTGCCGGAGCATTGGTTGACGGCGACGATCTCGGTCGCCTTCATCTTCCGGATGTCCTTGAGCGACAGCTTGAGCGGCTTGTCGACCTTGCCCTTGATCTCGAGCGTGAACTTGTCCGGATCGAGATCGTAGGGTAGGCCCGCCAGATGATAGCGGACGAAGAACGCGTTGTTCGGCGTGATCGGACCGTCATTGAACACCGCGAACGGCGTTTCAAGTTGCGGCGGCCGGCTGGTCAGGCCGATCATGGGCCGTTTCTGCGGATACTTCACCAGCGGCCGTTCGCCATTGGCGAAGGGCAGTGTCACGACGTCCCCGGCCAGTGCGCTGGTCCCGCCAAAGCCGCCCAGCAACGCAGCGAGCCCCGCTCGCTTGAGCAGGTCGCGTCTGTCGATCATGGTACTCCCTCCGGAGTTGTCGTTCCGGCCTGCGGTCATCACCGCAGGTCCAGCTCAGTCGATGGTGTCGGCTTCCGGCACCGGCCACCGTTCCGGATGATGGTTGCACGATTCTCCCGCCGTGAGGAGAGGTGCAAACGTCCGTCCCGCCGCGCTCCTGGAACTCGCAGGGTGGGCAAAGCGCCGCCGTCAGGCGGCGCGTGCCCACCGACGGTGCCGGCAAGGGACCAAGGTGGGCACGGCGCTGGACAGCCATCGCATGCCGCGATGACCTCGGCGCGCCTTTGCCCACCTACGCGCTGTGCAGCACGCGATTGCATCTCAGCTGTCATCACCCGCGAAGGCGGGTGATCCAGTATTCCAGAGACAGTCGTAATAGACGGAGAGGCCGCGGCGTACTGGATGTCCCGCCTGAGCCGGTCATCGGGCTCGCCATAGGCGAGACCCGGTGGCGGGGCATGACAGCAGAGTTTTAGGCCCGAGCGCAGCTCTAAGTCGCCTGCCCGACCTTGTCCTGCGTCTTGGTATCGAAATCGCTGGCGTCGTGGCGCTCGTGGAGCTGGCTTTTTGGATCGCCGGAGACGCGGTTGACCATGCGGCCGCGCTTCACCGGCGTGCGCTGCGCAATCTGGTCAGTCCAGCGCTGGACGTTCTTGTAGTCCTGCACCGAGAGGAATTCCCCGCCCTCATAGAGCAGGCCCTTGGCGAGCGCACCGTACCACGGCCAGACCGCGATGTCGGCGATGGTGTAGTCGGGGCCGGCGAGATATTCGCTCTCGGCGAGACGGCGGTCGAGCACGTCGAGCTGGCGCTTCACCTCCATCGCGAAGCGGTCGATGGCGTATTCGATCTTGGTCGGCGCATAGGCATAGAAGTGACCGAAGCCGCCGCCGAGATAGGGTGCGGCGCCCATCTGCCAGAACAGCCAGGACAGGCATTCGGCGCGCTTGGCCGGCTCGGTCGGCAGGAAGGCACCGAACTTCTCGGCGAGATGGACCAGGATCGCCCCCGACTCGAACACGCGGATGGGCTCTGGCCCGCTGCGGTCCAGCAGCGCCGGGATCTTGGAGTTCGGGTTGATCGCGACGAAGCCCGAGCCGAACTGATCGCCCTCGCCGATGCGGATGAGCCAGGCGTCATATTCGGCGCCTGAATGACCGAGCGCCAGCAGCTCCTCCAGCATCACCGTGACCTTGACGCCATTCGGCGTCCCCAGAGAATAGAGTTGCAAGGGATGACGCCCGACAGGCAATTCCTTCTCAGAGATCGGTCCCGCGATCGGCCGGTTGATGTTGGCGAAGCGGCCGCCGCTCGCCTTGTTCCAGGTCCAGACCTTGGGCGGCACGTAGCTGTTCTGTTCGGACACGAGAAACTCCGGCGTGAGCGGCAAAAGGAGCGAAGATTTTAGGCGCATATGCCGTGAAGCGGAAGCCATGCTGCGCGCGGACGGCGCCCACATTTTCTGCATTGCGCGGTCGAACCTGCGATGACAGAACGGAGACAAGACAACAATGACGGCCCGTCCCTTGGAAACGCCGATGACTGCAAGTGCCCTGCCCCCGGAACGCATTCCCGTGATCGTCGGCGTGGGCGAGATCGTCGATCGCCCCAAGGATATCGGCGACGGTCTCGAGCCGCTGGCGCTGCTCGAACAGGCGATCCGCCGGGCGGAAAATGATGCGGGCGCAAAGCTCATCCATGACACCGGCTCGCTCGACGTCGTCAACTTCCTGAGCTGGCGCTATCGCGATCCCGAGCAACTGCTGGCCCAGCGGCTCGGCGTGACCCCGGCGCATTGCTATTATGGTCCGGTCGGCGGCGAGAGCCCGATCCGCTATCTGCACGAGGCTGCCTTGCGCATCGCACGCGGCGAATGCGAGGTCGCCGTGGTCTGCGGCGCCGAAGCGCAATCGACCGCGACCAAGGCCGAGCGCGCCGGCGTGACCTTGCCGTGGACGCCTTTCGCCCATGACGTCGAAGAGCCGAAACGCGGCGCCGCGTTTCAGAAGCCGCTCGCGGTGAAGCTCGGCGTGTTCCGCCCGGTTTCGGTATATCCGTTCTACGAGGTCGCGAGCGCCGCCAAATGGGGCCAGACACCGCGCCAGGCGCTCGCCGAATCCGGCGAGCTGTGGTCGCGCTTTTCCGCGGTCGCCGCCTACAACCCCAATGCCTGGCTGACGCGGCATTTTGCGCCTGACGAGATCACGACGCCCTCCACCGACAACCGCCCGATCGCCTGGCCCTACACCAAGCTGATGGTCGCCAATCCCATGGTCAACATGGGCGCGGCGCTGATCCTGACCAGCCTGGCGAAGGCGCGCGCGGCGGGCGTTGCCGAGAGCCGCATGATCTATCCGCTCGGCGGCGCGTCGGCGGAGGATCCGCGCGACTATCTCACGCGTGATCAGTTCGCCGAGAGCCATCCGCAGAATGCGGTGCTGCGGGCCGCGATGAATCTGGTCGGCGGCAAGGGGACGGCGTTCGACGTGATCGAGCTCTACAGCTGCTTCCCCTGCGTGCCGAAGATGGCACGGCGAACCCTTTGCCTCGGCGCCGATGTCGAACCGACCGTGACCGGCGGACTGACCTTCTTCGGCGCGCCGCTCAACACCTACATGACGCACGCCGCCTGCGCGATGGTGCGCAGGCTGCGCGGCGGCGGCGCCAGGCGGGGCCTGCTCTATGGCCAGGGCGGCTTCGTCACCAAGCATCATGCGCTGGTGATCTCACGCGAGCCGCCGCCATCGCTGTCACAGGAGGTGAGCGTGCAGGCGGAAGCCGATCGCCATCGCGCCGCTGCACCGGCCTTCGTCAGCGAGGCCAGCGGCAACGGCCGGGTCGAGAGCTTCACCGCGCTATTCGATCGCAACGGCGATGTCGAGCATGGCGTGGTGATGCTTCGCACCGAGCAGAACACGCGCACGCTGGCGCGCGTGCCGGCGCAGGACACAGCCACGCTGGCGCGGCTGATGGATCAGGACAGGACGCCGGTCGGCGCACTCGGCACCATCACGATGACCGCCGACGGGGTACCGGAGTGGCGGGGGAATTAGCTCAGCCTCCGTCACCTCACACGTCTCGCGCCTCGCGCTGCCAGCGCGCATAGGCAATGTCCCAGCTGGGCTCAGCGTCGGACACGAAGCCGAGCGTCTTGCCGGCACCGAGATCGCGGAAGCCGATCATGGCGCGGCGGTGCGCGCCGCTTTTGACATAGGCGCGCATGCTGGCTTCGTCGGTCCAGACCGTCAGGGTGTGGTAGATGCCATTTACCGGGCGGAGCGCGACGCGCAGATTGCCGGACGCCGCACGCGCTTGTCGCACGGCGCGCAGCGTGTGCCACCAGAACCGCACCAGGCGGGTGATGCCGCGATGCGGACGGAAGCCGGTGACGGAAACATACACGTTCATGGCGCGCTCCTGGGATCGCGGACCGCCACGCAGCTCCATCGGCCGCACGGACAGCTGTGAGCACAACGCTGCTCGGCGCATCCTGGATGTCAGACGGCGCAACGAGCCCAGCGAGCCGCTTCAGCGCCCATCGCGCCTGGACGGCGCATTCTCAGGCAGCGCACCCGTGGTCTCCGCAGCCGCCGGAGACGCGTGGCTGTCGCCCGCGAGTTGCTGCTCGCGCTTGCGCTCGAGCGCCTCGTCGCGGCGGGCGGCGGCGATCGCCAGGCCAGGACTGAGCTTGAGCGCCTGATTGAAATCGGCGAGCGCGCGATCGTAGCTCCCCTTTGCCAGCCAGACTGCGCCACGGTCGCTGTACAATTCGGGATCGCTGAAGCTCATGCGCACCGCGCGATCGAGATCGACCAGGGCCTCGTCGAGCTCACCCTTCTGCTGAAACGCAAGGGCGCGATCATGAAACAGCGCGGGGTTGTTCGAATCCAACCTGATCGCCCGCTCGTAGTCGGCCAGCGCGCGGTCCCAGCGTCCCATGCGGCCGAGGTCCCGGGCACGGTAGCGGTAGATGTCGGCAATCCGGGGCGCGAGCCGGACCGCCTCGTCGAAGTCGGCGACGGCGTGCTCCAGATCGCCCTGCTGACTGCGTTCCAGCGCGCGCCTGAGGAAAGCCGCAGCCGTCGTCGGCCCCACCGGCGCTACGGCTCTGGCGTCGGCGGCGGGCGGCTGAGCGGCAGCGCCGATCGCCGGTGGCGGTGATGCCGGACGCATGGCGTTGGCGGTGTCCTGCACGGGCGGCGGCGCGGCCGCCTCGCGTTGCGGCTCGGATCGCGGCTGCGGCGACGGCTGCAGGGTGACCGAGCGCGTCGGCGGCGGCTTGCTCGTCCAATCACCAAGCGACGGCAGCAACAGGATCTCGAGCCCGATCAGGATGGCGCTGAGCACGGCGGTCGCCGCGGTGAACTGCAGGATCGCGTCCCAGCGTTCACGCCGGACGCGGTTGCGCTCGAAGGCGAGATGGTCGTCGTACTCGGTACGCAGGTCAGGGTCGCGCAGCACCTTGTAGGCGACGATGATCATCTTGAGCTGATGCTCCGACGCCGCATCGCCACCCCCTCTGAGATCTGGATGGTGCGCCTTTGCAGCCTGTCGAAAGGCCCGCTTGATCGTATCGAGATCGGCGCGCGGCGAAACACCGAGCACCTCGTAATGCGTTTTCATAATTCAGCCTCGCGGCCCGCTCCCCCGCTCCGTTCGGGATCACGCGGGAAGCATGTCGAGCGCATAATGGGCGCCATCGCGAACGAGCCGGCCAAACCCGGGCCATGGAAAATGCGAACCGCAGATCAACATCCTTTCTGCAAGCACACGATCGAGCAATCTGCGCCGGCTGACCTCGGCGGCAGGGCCGTCCTGGTCATAGGCGCCGTGCCATTCGGGATGGCTCAGGCAGAACGCCGGCACGTAGGCGGTGTCGCCGGAGATCATCAGCTGCTCCGGACCGGAGCTGAGATGAAACGCGGTATGGCCCGGCGTGTGGCCGGGGACGCTGACGAAACGAATGCCGGGCACGACCTCGTCCTCGCCCTCGACCGGCAGCACGTTCTTCCAGCTCGGGATCACGCCCTGGATGCGGCGGGCCAGCGATTGCCGCCAGGGCGGCAGGCGGCTGGTCAGCGAAGGATCGGTCCAGAATGTGTATTCAGCCGCTGCCACGATGATCTCGGCATTGGGAAACACCGGCGCATCGGTGTCCTCGCCGAGCAGCCCAAATATGTGATCGGGATGGAAATGCGAGATGAGGATGGTGTCGATCTCGTGCCGATGGATGCCGGCCGCTTTGAGATTGTCCAGCATCCGGCCCGAAATGAAGATGGAGTCGGAATTGTAGCCCTGCACCTGGCCGCCGCCACCGGCGTCACACAGCACGGTCTTGCCCTTGAGCCGCACCACGAAGGTGGAGATCGGCACGGGGACGAAGGCGGAGTTGAAGCCTGCTGCGCGCAGCGCATCCTTGACGTCGCTGATGCTGGCATTGCTGAAGAAACCCGCTTCGTGCGGCTTCTCCCACATCCCATCGTAGAGCGCGGTCACCTCGGCATCGCCGACCGTGATCCGGTAATAGCCGCGCTCCGGGTCCGTCGTGCGACGACGCGGCTTGGCGGCAACGACGGCAAGACTCGCATCGAGACCGAGGGCGGCCGCGGCGGTGGCCGCCGACAGCACCAGGCTCCTTCGCGAAAGTCCACCCGCAATCGAATTGCCCGCCACTAAAATGTACCGCCGGTTGAACAAATATCGAATGCAAGTAAATCTCTGCACCTTAGCGGGATTAAGGCGTGACGGGGGCCTTTCTGGCAGGGGGTGTCATGTGTGTGGAGTTTGCAACGGTGCGGTGCTGATTAGGTCGCTCGAAGCACCACCGAGCTGCGCCGAACGGCGCAAACATGCGCATCCACGACGAGGCGGATCTCATGTCGGTTGCGGTCGGTCGGATCGGAGTTGTAAGGCAGCAACGGCAGCCGGCCGCGCCGCACCGTTCGGCTATCGGACGTGACCGCGGCCCATCTCAACCGCGGTCACTCGCTCGGTCGCCGTCGGGATCAGGCAGCGCGAACCGATTGCAGGAAGCGGCTGACCTCCTGTTTGAGGCGATTGCTGTCGCCCGAAAGCTGGCGTGCGGCGGTGAGCACCTGGCTCGAGGTGTCGCCGGTCTCGCTGGCGCCGCGCTGGACGTCCGAGATGTTGGCGGACACCTGCTGCGTGCCCATCGCAGCGTGCTGGATGTTGCGCGAGATCTCGGAGGTCGCTGCGCCCTGCTCCTCGACCGCGGCCGCCACGGTCGCTGCGATCTCCGAAAGGCGTTCGATCGTCGTCGAGATCTCCCTGATGGCGCCGACCGATTCCTGCGTGGCTCCCTGGATGCCGGAGATCTGCTGGCCAATCTCGCCGGTCGCCTTGGCGGTCTGCTCGGCCAGCGCCTTGACCTCGGACGCCACGACCGCGAAGCCTCGGCCCGCTTCGCCGGCCCGCGCGGCCTCGATGGTGGCATTGAGCGCCAGCAGGTTGGTCTGGCCGGCGATCGTGTTGATCAGCTCGACGACGTCGCCGATCCGGGTGGCGGCCTTGGACAGCTCCCCGACGCGGTCATTGGTACGGCGGGCCTGCTCGACGGCATCGGAGGCGATGCGCGCCGATTCCTGCACCTGGCGGCTGATCTCCCTGACCGAAGAGGTCAGCTCTTCGGTCGCGGACGCTACCGCCTGAACGTTCGCCGAGGCCTCTTCAGACGCCGCTGCAACAGTGGTCGAGAGCTCCTGCCCGCGCACGGCGGTGCTCGACAGCGAGTTGGCCGAACTCTCCAGCTCGCCCGACGCCGAGGAGACGGTCTCGACGATCTTGCCGATCGCGCCCTCGAAATTGTCGGCGAGCGTCGACATCTCCTGCTTGCGCGAAACGGCCGCGCGCTGTTCCTGCTCCAGGAGCTCCCTGGCATTGAAGCGCACCATCGTCTGCACGGTCTGCAGGTTGCGCAAGGCGCGGCCGATCTCGTCGTCGCGCTCGATGTGCATGCGGGTGTCGAGCTTGCCCTGGGTGATGCTCTCCATCGTCTCGTTCAGATGATCGAGCGGCCCCGCGATCACCTTCATCGTGCGCAAGCCGATCAGGCCGCAGAGCACGACACCGGCCGCCGCAATCCCTGCGCCGGTCATGCCGCCGAGCCCGCCCTCGCCAAAGGAGATCACGCCGAGCACGATCAGAAACAGCGCCTGCAGGCCGACCAGCGTCCGCAGCCTTGCTGCGATCGTGCCGGTGAACATCGCGAGGTGGTCGAACACCGAGCGGCGGCGGACGATGCCGTCCTCGATCTTGTAGCCGTGCGGCTTCTTTTCGCGGATCGCGGCATAGACCTGCTCGGCTTCTGCGCGCTGGTCGGACGGCAGCTTGGTGCGTACCGACGTATAACCGACCAACTGGCCGTCCTTGAGGATCGGCGAGGCCGTCGCCAGCACCCAATAGTAGTCACCATTCTTGCGGCGGTTCTTGACGGCGCCGACCCAGGGGCGGCCCGCCTTGAGGGTGGTCCAGAGATTCTCGAACGCCTCCGGCGGCATGTCGGGATGGCGCACGATGTTGTGCGGCTGCCCCATCAGCTCGGCTTCGGTGAAGCCGGCCGCGTTGACGAAGTCGCGGTTGAAGAAGGTCAGCTTGCCCTTGGCATCGGTCTTCGACACGATCAGGGTGTCATCCGTGACCGGATATTCGACGGCGGTGACGGGCAGGTTCTTGCGCATGGCGCGGCTCTCGATCGACGATAATGGTGGGGAGGCCATGCCTTCCTTTGGCATGGCGACGGTTGCGGCGGATGACGTCGATTATTGTCGACGCCGATTAACCTAAGATAAAGTTGGCGCAACCGGGAAAGTACGGCGTGGGATGCTTGTGATTTGGAGTTGCACCATCGCGCAAGGCGGTGCGCACCCGACATCGGCATGAACCGCACGAAAAAACGGCGGCAACCCTGTTGCCGCCGTCGTTTCGAAAGGTCCTACGGCCGCGCAGGGGAGGATCAGGCGGCGCGCACCGTCTCCAGGAAGCGGCTCACTTCGACTTTCAGCCGGTTGCTGTCAGACGACAGCGCCTGGGCTGCGGACAACACTTCCGACGAAGCCGAACCGGTTTCGTTGGCCCCGCGCTGCACCTCGACGATGTTGGTCGAGACATCCTTGGTGCCCTGCGAGGCGTGCTGGACGTTACGCGAAATCTCCTGCGTTGCCGCGCCCTGCTCCTCGACGGCCGCGGCGATCGTTGAAGCGATTTCCGAGAGCCTCTCGATGGTCCCCGAAATCTCCCTGATGGCTCCGACCGATTCCTGGGTCGCGCTCTGGATCCCCGAAATCTGCTGACCGATCTCACCGGTCGCCTTCGAGGTCTGCTCGGCCAGCGCCTTGACCTCGGTCGCAACCACCGCGAAGCCGCGGCCAGCCTCACCGGCACGCGCCGCCTCGATCGTGGCATTGAGCGCCAGCAGGTTGGTCTGGCCGGCGATGGTGTTGATGAGCTCGACGACATCGCCGATCCGGGCGGCAGCCTTGGACAGCTCGCTCACCTGCTCGTTGGTCCGCCGTGCCTGGGTGACGGCCTCACCCGCCATGCGGGCCGATTCCTGCACTTGGCGGCTGATCTCGGTCACCGATGACGAAAGCTCTTCGGTAGCGGAGGCGACCGATTGCACGTTGGTCGAGGCCAGCTCGGAGGCCGACGCAACCGTGGTGGTGATCTCCTGTGCGCGTTCGGCGGAGCGGCTCAGCGAATTGGCCGACGTCTCCAGACGCCCCGAGGCACTGGAGACGGCGTTGACGATGTCGCCGACGGTCTGCTCGAAGCGGCCGGCAAGATCCATCATGTCGCGACGGCGATGCTCGGCCTGTCGGCGCTCCGTCTCCTTCTGCTCGGCCTCGAGCGCCTGGACGCGGATGGCGTTGTCCTTGAAGATCTGCACGGCCTTGGCCATGTCGCCGACTTCGTCAAGGCGATCGGAATAGGGAATCGTGACGCTCAGATCGTTGGCGGCAAGCCGCCCCATCGCCGCGGTCATGCTGGTGATGCCCCGGGTGACCGCGGAGTTCAGCACGAGCAGCGCGAGCAGCGCGATGACGGCCATCGTGATGCCACCCGCCAAGATCGCCGTCTTCGACGAGGCAAGCGCGGCGTCCGCAGCGTCGGCCCGGGTCTGCAGCAGCGACGCTTCGGCATCGACCACCTCCTTCGTCAGACCGCGCAGAGCATCCATGTACTTCTTGCCGGCGCCGGAGGACATGATCTTGTGAGCCTCCGCTACCGTCTGCGGATTGCGCATCAGCGCGATTTCCTTCTCCGCCACGTCCTGCCGCCAGCCGGAAGCGGCCTTCTCGATCTGCTCGAAGCGGCGCTGCTGGGCCGGGTTGTCAGACGTCAGTTGCTTCACCTCGGCCAGCGCCTTCTTGAAAGCTGCATCAGAATTCTTGTAGGGCTCCAGGAAGTTGTCGGTGCCGCCGATGAGGAAGCCGCGCACACCGGTTTCGGCATCCACCATCGCAGAGACCAGCGCCTTGGCCTGGTCCATCACCTGATAGGTATGGACGGTCCAGCCGTTGTTCTGGGCCAGCGTGGACAGATTCTGCCACGTGACCACGCTGGCGATGGCAGACACCACCATCGTCAGCAGGAAGGCGGCCGCGATCTTGCGCGACGTCTTCATGTTCATCAAAAACGACAGCATGTGGAGCCCTCTGGAGAATTGCGGCCCCTGCAGTGGCAGGCGGCGAGTTGACAGGCGATAGTGACAATTCGCCTTGATGCGTTAAAACATGTGTTAAGAATTGTGGTCGTAGTTTCCCGGGGTACTGGCGCACCCGCTCCTTGGGAGAGTATCCGGCGCAAGCAAAAAGGGCGCGGCCTCTCGGCCACGCCCTGATCTCGCCGGCAGCCGCGCTCTGCGATCAGGCGGCGCGGACGGTGTCCAGGAAACGTCCGACCTCGATCTTCAGCCGGTTGCTGTCACCCGACAGCATCTGCGCCGCCGAGAGCACCTGGGACGAGGCCGAGCCGGTCTCGCTGGCGCCACGCTGCACCTCGGCGATATTGGATGACACCTGCTGGGTACCGATCGACGCCTGCTGGATGTTGCGCGAGATTTCCTGGGTCGCCGCGCCCTGCTCCTCGACGGCGGCCGCGATGGCCGAGGAGATTTCCGACAGCTTCTCGATGGTGCCGGAGATCTCGCGAATGGCGCCGACCGACTCCTGGGTCGCCGACTGGATGCTGCCGATCTGCTGGCCGATCTCGCCGGTGGCCTTGGCGGTCTGCTCGGCGAGCGCCTTCACCTCCGAGGCGACCACAGCAAAGCCGCGACCCGCCTCCCCGGCGCGCGCCGCCTCGATGGTCGCGTTGAGCGCCAGCAGATTGGTCTGGCCGGCAATGGTGTTGATCAGCTCGACGACGTCGCCGATGCGGGTCGCAGCCTTCGACAATTCGCCGACCCGGTCGTTGGTCCGCCGCGCCTGGTCGACCGCCTCGCCGGCCATGCGCGCGGACTCCTGCACCTGACGGCTGATCTCGGTGACCGAGGACGCCATCTCTTCGGTCGCGGACGCCACCGACTGCACGTTGGTCGAGGCTTCCTCGGAGGCGGCGGCGACCGTAGTCGCGAGCGTCTGCGAGCGGCTGGCCGTCGATGTCAGGGTGGTCGCCGACGCTTCCAGCTCGGTCGACGCCGACGACACGGTGTGCACGATCTCGCCCACGGCGGACTCGAAGCCGTCGGCCATCTTGTGCATCTCGGCGCGGCGCTTCTCGGCCATCAGCTTGTCCATCGCGATCTTGGCCTCGGCCTCCTGCTGCGCCTTCTCGGCCAGCATCACCTTGATGCCGCCAACGGCCTCGGCGGTTTCGCCGATCTCGTCGCCGCGTCCTTCGCCCGACACCGCGACGTCTTCGCCCTTCGCCATCCGCTGCAGCACGGCGACCAGCGCACGCATCGGCTTGGCGATGCCGTATTGTCCGATCACGAAGCCGAGCGACAGCCCGAGCACGATCCCGAAGCCGGCCACGGTAATCAGCATGCGCGAGGTCTTCTCATATTGCTCCTCGGCATCTTTGGCGAGATTCTCGACCCGCGCGTTCAGACGGTCGGCGACATCCTTCACCCGCGCCTGAAGCTTTTCGGCGTCGGCGCGGCTCTTCATCGCGGCGTCGCGCATGCGTTCGGTCTGCTCGTTCAGTTGTACGTCCTTGACCGTCCCGATGATCCGAAACGTTTCATCGATCCCCTTCTCGTACTCCGCATAGGCGGCACGAACGTCGGGGATCATCGCCTTGGCCTGATCGTCATTGGTCTTCGCAACTTCGGCAAGATGCTCGGTGAACAACTTGCGCTGCTCCTGTGCGACTTTCAGGGCGGCATCGCGGTTCTCCGCGTGCGGGTCGAGTGCGGCGCGGAATTCAGCGCGGTTCATTGCGATGACGTTCTGGTTGGCCCGGGCAGCGTGAAGCGCCCGATTGGCGGCCATGGCCATCTTGCTGGAATCTTCCGCCACGATCCCCAGCGCGCTGATGGCGAACCAGCTGATCGTGACAGCCACGGCGGCCATCAGCACGACGATTGCAAGGATTTTAGTCAGCACACGAAAGCGGGAGAGAAACGACATCGATTACCTCATTCGGACCTAAAGGGAGGCACGGATGAAGGCTCTGCTTCGCCATTGATGCTGAAGAGAGACATCTTTGCCCCATCTGTACAATGTTGGACAGATGGAACTTTCTCTGTTGAATCGAAAGATAGATTAATTTTCGGAACCGTAAGATTCCGGCCGGGCTGCACCGGACGCGCATCCGACGCGCGGCCGGACAGAACCCGCGCGTCTCGAGCCATGAAGGGCTGCGCCAAGCTGCGCGCGCCTTCTCCAGAAAGCGCGACACTTCGATCTTAAGCCGGTTGCTGTCACGCGACAGCATCTGCGCCGCATAGAGCACCTGGGATGAGGCGGTGCCGGTCTCGCTGGCGCCGTGCTGCACCTCGGCGATGTTGGACGAGACCTACTGGGTCCCGATCGACGCCTGCTGGATGTTGCGCGGTTCATTCCAGCTCGATCGCCTGATAGGCGCCGGTCTCGTCGAGCGCCGTACCCCAGATCTTGTGCGAGGCCTGGTGCTCGGCGGGGGCGAAGTTGAGCAAGGCTCCAAGGCCGAGATCGATGTTGCGCATGGACTCGAGCGTATCGATCAAGCGCTCGGTGTCGAGCTGCGGGCCGGCCTTCTTCAGGGCTTGAACGAGGATGCTCGCCTCGATGTAGCCTTCGAGCGAGGTGTAGTCCGGCGGCTCGCCGGGGAAATGCTTCGCCAGCGCGACCTTGTAGTCGAGCACCAGGCTCGAATAGCCGGAGACGGCGGGGACGGCCTGGGTCACGACGACCCCCGCCGCGTAGCGCGGGCCGAGCAGCATCAGCTCGTTGGCAAGCGCCGAGGCGCCGACTGCCGACACGTTGACGAAGATGACGCCGGGGAGCGCGTCGTGCGCCTTTTCGATGAACTTCGCCGCCGCGCGCGAGGTCGCGACCATGATCACCGCGCGGACGGGCACCTTCTGAGCCTTGAGCTGGTTGATCGCAGGCTCCACATCCACAGTGTTGCGGGCGTAGTTGGCGCGCAGGATCGCGGCGTCGTTGAGGCCGAGGGCGCGATACGCCTTCGCCACCCCGGCAAACCCTGCATCACCGAAGGTATCGTCCTGCGCGAACAGCGCAATCTGGCGCGGCTGGATCCGGCGCAGCTTCACCAGATAGCGCACCAGCGCGTCGGCTTCTTCCGAATAGCTCGGCCGATAGTTGAAGACATAGCGGTCCGGAGGATCGTGGCGCGTGACGTTCGCTCCGGTGTAGGGGCTGAAGAACAGCACCCGGCGCTCGAGTGAATAAGGGATCGCGACGGCGGCCGTGGCGGTCCCGAAATTGCCGATGAAGCCGAACACCTGCTCCTTCTCATAGAGCTGCTTCATCGCGTCGAGCGTGCGGTTCGGATCATAGCCGTCGTCGGCGACCATGAGCTTGAGCATGCGGCCATTGACGCCGCCGGATTCATTGACGCGGTTGAAGGCCGCTTCGATACCGACCTTGAGCAGGCGACCGGATTCCTTGTTCGCGCCCGACATCGGCACCACGCTGCCGAAGATGATCTCACGGTCCGTGACGCCGCGAACCGGCGAGGTTGTCGTCGCGCCCGTCGCCCCGGTTGCCGCGACGGAGAGCTGTCCGACCGTGGCGTCGGGCGTCGCACCTGCCGCCGGTGCACCGATCGACCGTTCGAGGTCTCCGAGCTGGAGCTCGGCGCGTCGGCAGTCCTGGCGCCCGCTCGCCACCGCGGCGCGACCGTCGGCGATGTGGCGATCGAACAGCCGCGTCAGCTCGCCACGATCGGCGTCGTTGTTCGACGCCTCCCGGATGACGGCCTGGAACTTGCCGATGACGGCCTGGATACGTGGACGCGGAATGTCGTTGCAGGCAAGCGCCGACCCGATGACGGGACCGATTTTACCGCTGAGGTCACGCACGACGGTCAGGTTCTCGCCAGGCGCGGCATGGCTTGGAGTGGCGACCATGAGCGCGAGCACAATCGCCGAACAACTCGCAAATGATTTCGTAGGGTTCACGACAGCGTTGCGAGGCCGGAAGTCAAGGAAGGTGATCATGACAGGAATTCAAACCCATTGAGACGTGTTGGCCTGGGAGTTCATTCAGCCCGTGAGGTCGTTGCAGATCCGTCAGGCGGCCCGGACCGATTGCAGGAAGCGGCTGACCTCGCGCTTCAAGCGGTTGCTGTCGGTCGACAGCCCCTGGGCGGCTTCCAGCACCTCGGTCGAAGCCGAGCCCGTCTCGGTGGCACCGCGCTGCACGTCGGTGATGTTGAGGGACACCTGCTGGGTGCCGTGCGCGGCCTGCTGCACGTTGCGCGAAATCTCACGCGTCGCTGCGTTCTGCTCCTCCACCGCAGCGGCGATCGTCGATGAGACTTCCGACAGCCGCTCGATGCTCCCGGAAATCAGCCTGATCGCATTCACCGATTCCTGCGTCGCCGCCTGGATGCCCGTCACCTGCTGGCCAATCTCGTCGGTCGCCTTGGCGGTCTGCTCGGCCAGCGCCTTCACTTCGGCGGCGACCACCGCAAAGCCCCGCCCGGCCTCGCCGGCGCGCGCCGCTTCGATGGTGGCGTTCAGCGCCAGCAGGTTGGTCTGACCGGCGATGCTGTTGATCAGTTCGACCACGTCACCGATGCGGCTCGCCGCGCGGGAGAGCTCGCTCACCCGTTCGTTCGTCCGCTTCGCCTGCTCGACGGCTTCATTGGCCATGCGCGCCGACTCCTGCACCTGACGACCGATCTCGGTGACCGAGGACGTCATTTCCTCGGTGGCGGAGGCGACCGACTGCACGTTGGTGGAGGCTTCCTCGGAAGCGGCCGCCACTACTGTCGCAAGCTCGCCGGCCCGCACCGCCGTCTTGCTCAGCGTGTCCGCGGACACTTCCAGCTTGGACGAGGCCGAGGACACGGTGTCGACGATCTCGCCGACCGCGCCCTCGAAGTCGTCGGCCATCTTGTGCATGTCGGCCTTGCGGCGGGCCAGCGCCCGCTGCTCGGCTTCCTTCTGCTCGGCCTCCAGCGCGTGACGTGCGACCGCATTGCTCTTGAACACTTCGACCGCACCTGCCATCTCGCCGATCTCGTCGCCGCGGCCGATCCCGGGCACCTCGACGTCGAGGCGGCCGCCGGCCAGGCTCTTCATGGCCGCCGTCATCCGATGCAGCGGGCCGGTGATGCCGCGTCCGACGATCGTCGAGACGACGAGCAGGACCAGAAGAACGAGCCCGGCCGCCATCAAGGACTGCCGGGTCGACGCCCAGGCCTGCGCCGACAGGTCGTCGATGTAGACGCCGGTGCCGACGAGCCAATTCCAGGGCGCGAAGCCCGCAACATGCGTGAGCTTGGGCTGCGGGGTCTCGGAGCCCGGCTTCGGCCAGTCATAGTCGACGAAGCCGCTACCGTGCTGCCGGACGACGTCGACCATTTCGATGAACAGCTTCTTGCCGTTCGGATCCTTCATGTCGGAGACATCCTGGCCGACCAGCTTGGTCGAGATCGGATGCATCAGCATTCGCGCCGTCATGTCGGTGACGAAGAAATACTCAGAACCGCCGTAGCGCAGCATCGAGGCGCGCTCCAGGGCGCGCTTCTGGGCCTCGGCCACCGAGATCGTTCCCTTCTGTGCGGCGGCATGCTCTTCGGCGAAGATGCCGAGCGCGAGCTCGGTCAGATGCCGGAGCTCGAGCTGCTTCTGCTGCTTGAGGCCGGCGGCGAGCTCACGGGAATTGAAGGCGGCAAGGCCGATCAGGCCAATGAAGCTCAGTCCGATCAAGGCATAGATCTTGATGCCGATCGTGAGCTTGAGGCGAGAGGGTGGTGCAAGCGACATGTCAGTCTCCACGGGCGCGACTGTGGTTGTTGGGCGCTCGGGGAACAGATCGTGTCGATGGGCCTGGGCTCGCCCTCGCATGCACGCAAACAGGCCCGACAGCCCATGCGTGGAACCGTATGAAACACGGTATTAGGTCTGGTTAACGCGATGTCCGTGCAAATACGGAGCGGCAACCGGAATCGGTTGTCACTCGGCCCAGATCGGTAACGCGCTCCGGCTCTGCCGTGCGGCGCGTTGTCTCATGTGGTTCGAGGCTGACGAGGAAAGCGCCTTTTGCCCGTGGAGCTCGGCCGCGCCAGTTTGCGAACGGCACCACTATGCCCGCCGACTCTTAATGCAAGTTAAATACGCAGGTTGAACACGCAGGTTAATCGGACGGGTCCCGATCCCTGTCTCTCGCGCCCGCGACGGAGTCGTCTCGGGCGAAGTGGCGCTGGGACGAAAAGGCCGCAGGCCCTGCGGCCTGCGGCTGACTGATGATCCCGCTCCCGATCGCGATCGAGGACGCCGAACTCTCGCAACAGCTAGGCGGCGCGGACGGTCTCCAGGAAACGGCTGACCTCGGTCTTCAGACGGTTGCTGTCGGTCGACAATGATTTGGCCGCCGTCAGGACCAGGGACGACGCCGATCCGGTCTCGCTTGCGCCGCGCTGCACGTCGGCGATGTTGGCCGAGACCTGCTGGGTGCCCTGCGCCGCCTGCTGCACGTTGCGCGAGATTTCCTGGGTTGCCGCGCCCTGCTCCTCCACGGCCGCGGCGATGGCGGAGGCGATCTCGGACAGCCGTTCGATCGTGCCCGAGATGGTCCGGATCGCGTTCACCGATTCCTGTGTCGCCGCCTGGATGCCGGAGATCTGCTGGCCGATCTCGCCGGTCGCCTTGGAGGTCTGTTCGGCCAGCGCCTTGACTTCGGTGGCGACGACGGCGAAGCCCTTGCCCGCTTCGCCGGCGCGCGCCGCCTCGATGGTGGCGTTGAGCGCGAGCAGATTGGTCTGGCCGGCGATGGTATTGATCAGCTCGACGACGTCGCCGATGCGGGCCGCGGCCTTGGACAGCTCACCCACCTGATCGTTGGTGGTGCGCGCCTGGGTGACCGCCTCGCTCGCCATGCGCGCCGACTCCTGCACCTGGCGGCTGATCTCGGTCACCGATGACGACAGCTCTTCCGTGGCAGAGGCGACCGACTGCACGTTGGTCGAGGCTTCCTCCGAGGCGGAGGCGACCGTCGTGGCCAACCGTTGCGAGCGGTCGGCCGTCGACGTCAGTGTGCCGGCCGAGGCCTCCAGCTGGCTCGATGCGGAGAACACGGTGTTGACGATGTCGCCGACGACGGCCTCGAACTCACGCGTGACGGCGTCGACCCGGCGGCCGCGCTCGATCTTCGCTTCGGCGTCCTTGGCTGCCGCCTCGTCGGCCGCCTTCTTGGCGATCAATGCGTCCTTGAAGATCTGCAGCGCATTGGCCATCGCGCCCATCTCGGTCTTCTCGCCCCGATGCGGAATCTCGGCGGAGAGATCGCCCTCGCCGAGGGCCTGCATCGGCTCCACGATCGACGTGATCCCCTGCGAGACACTCCGCACCATGAGGTAGCTGACAAGCGCGCCGATCATCAGCATCACGCCAACGATCACGGCGAGCGTGGCAAAGGACGTCGAATAGGTCGAAGCCGCATCGGCCGATGCCTTGTCCGCACCGCTGTTGTTGAGGTCGATATCCTTCCTCAGGAACTCGTCGGCCTGCAGCCCGATCTTGTTGACGGTGTTCTGGTTCAGCTCGTGCGCGTCGTGCGGGATCTGGCCGGCCGCCTTGCGCGACAGCTCCATCACCTTTTCGGTGCCCGCCAGATATCTGTCCCAGGTGGTCTTCCAGTCCTGATAGATCGCCCGCTCCTCGGCCGAAGAGATCATCGGCTCGTAGAGCTTGATCGTCTTGTTGACGACGTCGTTCGTGGTTGCTGCCGTCTTCTCCTGTGCCATCTTGTCGTCGAGCGTCTCCGCTAGCATGTGCTCGCGGATCACGTTGCGATAGGTGATCGTCGCGGCCCGGAGGTCACCAAGAACGCGCACGCTCGGCAGCCAGTTGGTCGTGATGTCGACGGTGTTGGCATTCATTGTGCGCATGCTCGAGACCGCGAGCAGGCCCATGGCGGTAAGAGCGACAAGAAGCAGCGCGACGACCGAAATGATCTTCGCGCGAATGGACATGCTGGCGAACATGAAAGTATCCCCTGGGATCGGCGCCCTTCGGCCAGGACCGGCGAGTGCGCTAACCGACTTGATGGTTAAGCAGAGCTTGCATTTTGCGAAACCGATCATGGAACCGCGTTAAAATCGCACACCGTAGTAGTACGGATTCGCTGCCCTTTAACGCGGCACCGCCTGGCCTGCGCGGCGGCCCGTTGGCAAAGCTGAACTTTGGAGAACGCCGCGGCTCCCGTTTCGTCGATCCCTCTCGCGCCAAGGCCGGGGTCGATGCCCCGGCCTTCAGTCAGATCAACACTGGGATGGTGCTGCCAGGGGCCCGCCTCACGCCGCCCGCACCGAGCCCAGGAAGCTCGCGACCTCCTGCTTCAGGCGGCTGCTGTCACCCGACAGGGCCTGCGCCGCCGAGAGCACCTGCGTGGAGGCCGAGCCGGTTGCCGCAGCGCCGCGCTCGACGTCGGCGATGTTGGCCGAGACCTGCTGCGTGCCATGTGCCGCCTGCTGCACGTTGCGGGAGATCTCCTGCGTTGCCGCGCCCTGTTCTTCGACCGCCGCGGCGATCGTCGACGAGATTTCCGACAGGCGTTCGATCGTGGAGGAGATCTCCCTGATGGCGGAGACGGACTCCTGGGTCGCGACCTGGATGCTCGAGATCTGCTGGCCGATCTCGCCGGTGGCCTTCGCGGTCTGCTCCGCCAGCGCCTTGACCTCGGAGGCGACCACGGCGAAGCCGCGGCCGGCGTCACCGGCGCGCGCGGCCTCGATGGTGGCATTGAGCGCCAGCAGGTTGGTCTGGCCCGCAATGGTGTTGATGAGCTCGACGACGTCGCCGATGCGGGTGGCGGCCTTGGACAGTTCGCTGACGCGCCCGGTCGTGGTGCGGGCCTGGCCGACGGCATCATTGGCGATGCGCGCGGATTCCTGCACCTGACGGCTGATCTCGGTCACCGAGGAAGCCATCTGCTCGGTCGCAGACGCCACCGACTGCACATTGGTGGTGGCCTCTTCAGACGCGGAGGCGACGGCCGTCGTCAGGCCCTGCGAACGCGTGGCAGCCTGGGTCAGCGTGGTCGCCGACTGCTCGAGCTGGCTCGACGCCGACGAGACGGTATTGACGATCTCGCCGACCGCCGCCTCGAACTGCTCGGCCAGCCGCTGCATGTCGGCCTTGCGCTGGCGTTGGGCCATTGCATCCTGCGCATTCTTGGTTTCCGCCTCGGCCCGCGCCTTCTCCTCGGCATTGCTCTGGATGACGGTCACGGTCTTGGCGAGATCGCCGATTTCATCGCCGCGCGATGCGCCGGGAATGACGATGTCGAGACGGCCGCGCGCCATGTCGCCGAGCGCCGTGTTCAGCCGCGTCAACGGCCGCGCGATGCCCAGGAACGAGAACACGACCGAACCGATCACCGACAACAAAACCGCCAGTCCGACGAACAGCGTGATATAGCTCGCCTGCGCGGCGACCTGGTCGGCTTCGAACCGAGCGCTCGCGTTGCGCGCGCGCGCGTCCTGAATCGCAGAGGACATCAGCTCGCCGGCCTCGCCGAGATAGATGAGCGTGCGGTCGCGCAGCACGGCTTCCTTGATCCCCTCGGTCTTCACCACCTCGTCGTTCGCGGCGACGAAGTCCGACGCGAGGCCATTGAGCTTGGTGATCGTGGCCTGGATCTCGCGATCGTCGGCGAGCATGCGGGCGTCGGTCAGCGAGCTCTTCAGCCCCGGCACCGTCTGCTTCACGGTCAGGATGGTCGCGGCATCGCCAGTCATGCCGAACCGCCAGGCCTGCGACCGCATGTAGTTCAACTTGGCATCGGCGGCGTGAAGCTGGCGCTCGACGCGCTCGCGGAAGGCGAGGTTCGGCAGCGACGGCGAGGCGAGCAGCGCCTTCAGGCTGGTGTTCCAATCGTTAGAGACGGCGCTGCGCTTCTCGATCTGCGTCAGCAACTTCTTCTGCGCCTCGGCGAGATCGACTGCTCCCGTGGCATAGCTTGTCATCAGCTCCTTGATCCGGGTCAGCCGGGCGCGATTGTCGGCGGTCGATACGTTGGCGAGCGCGGCGTCGATGTCGGTCACCATCGCGGTCGAGAACTGCTGAATGTCGGCGGCGGCCTTCTCTGCCTCGGCCGGCGCCCGCGCCAGCCGCGCCGAGCGGCCGCCGAGCTGGGTCTGCTGCATGCTGATGCTTGCCGACAGGACGCTCTCGACCACGCGCCGCGCGCGCTCGGCCTGCTGGTTTGCCTGGCTGACTGCTCTCTCCGCCATCATCTGGTTGGCGATCATGCCGACCGCGAGAGATGCGCCGATAGCGCCAGCAAGCCCGAGTTTGTAGCCGATCCGATTCAGTTTCATTGCCCCACCCACAGAAGGACGCGTCACGCGACGGTCCGTGTAGGAGGTATAGCGGTGAGGTCCCTAGAGACCGTTAATTTACGGGAGTCATCGCGCAATACACGCGAAAAACTTCTGCTTTTTCGGTGTGCGTCTCGGCGATTATGGCAGCACAGCCGTGCCGCCGCGGCTCACAAACTATGCAGATGATGCATTCGGAATCGGGCGGCGTGCGGGGCGTTCCGAAATCCGGAACGCATTCACGCAGCAGGCTGAAGCGCTGCTACCGCATCAGCTCCAGCGCATCGGCAAAGAATTGTGGCCCGCCGAAATTGCCGGATTTCAGCGCCAGCAGCATCCCGCCGCCTGCGCCGATCGCGCGCAGCACGGGTACGCCGGCCGCAATCTCCGGACCGACCAGGAAGCCCGGGATCGTCAAGCGGTCGACGACCGCCCCGGACGTCTCGCCCCCCGCGACAATCAGTCGCCGGACGCCGGCCCGGATCAATCCCTCCGCAACATCGGCCATCGCCTGCTCGACGGCATGCCCCGCGGCCTCTCTGCCGTGCCTCGCCTGCAGCACGCCGACCTGATCCGGCGTGGCGCTGGACGCGATCAGCACCGGTCCCTGGGCCAGACGCTCGAGCGCCCAGCCGAGCGCGCGCTGGGTCTCATCGCGACCGCCGAGCAGAGCCTCGGCGTCGAGCCGCAGCACCGGCATGACGCGCTCCGCCTCCGCGATCTGCTGCAGGGTCGCCTGCGAGCAGCTGCCGGCGAGGCAGGCGGCCGCCCCGCCAACCGGCGCGTCGGCATGATGCGCGAAGGCGTGGGAGTGCACATGACCGGCCTCGACCAGCGCGCGCGCCAGCCCGAGCCCGATGCCGGAGGCGCCGACCGAGACGCGGCTCTTCAGGGCAGCCGCACCGATCGCGGTCAGATCGGCATCGAACACGGCATCGACGATGGCAGCACCAGTGCCCTGCCCGGCCAGCTCTTGCAGCCGGTGGCCGATCGCCTCTGGGCCATGCACGACCGTGGCGAGATCGACGAGCCCGATCTTCCTATGGCTCTGGCGCGCCAGCACGCGGACCAGATTGGCATCGTGCATCGGGTTGAGCGGATGATCCTTCAGCGGACTTTCATTGAGCGGCACGGCGCCGACGAACAGATTGCCCTGATAGACGGTCCGCTTCGTTTCCGGGAAGGCCGGGGTCACCAGCACGATCGCGTCGCCAGCATCGCCGGCGAGCGCGTCCATGACCGGGCCGATGTTGCCGGCATCGGTCGAATCGAAGGTCGAGCAGATCTTGAACAAGACATGGCGCGCGCCGCGCGCGCGCAGCCATTTGTCGGCCTCGCGCGAACGAGTGACCGCGAGCGAAGCCTCGATCGAGCGGCTCTTCAGCGACACCACGACGGCATCGACCTCAGGCAGCGCGAGATCCGCGGCGGGCACGCCGATCGTCTGCACCGTGCGCAGGCCGGCGCGGGTCAGGGTGTTGGCGAGGTCGGAGGCGCCGGTGTAGTCGTCGGCGATGCAGCCGAGCTTCAGGGTCACGGCTTCACTCCCTTGTAAGGTGCGAACCAGCCGAGCCCGTTCTCGGTGCGGCCGCGCGGATTGTACTCGCAGCCGACGAAGCCGCCATAGCCGAGCCGATCGAGCTCTTCGAACAGGAACGGATAGTTCAGTTCCTCGCCGTCAGGCTCGTTGCGCGAGGGGATGCTGGCGATCTGGACGTGTCCGGTGATGTCGCTCATCTCGCGCAGCCGCATCGTGACGTCGCCATGGATGATCTGGCAGTGATAGATGTCGAACTGCAGCTTCAGGTTCGGAATCTTGAGTTCGCGGATCAGATCGCGGGCGAAGCCGAAATCATTGAGGAAGTATCCCGGCACGTTGCGCGGATTGATCGGCTCGATCACGACGTCGAGACCATGCGGCGCAAAGAACTCCGCCGCCCAGGCCACCGACTTATAATAGGCCTCCACTGCTTTCGCATCATGGCGATCGGCGATGCCCGCCATCAGATGCAGCCGTTTCACACCGGTGGCCTTGGCAAAAGGCAGCGCCGTCTTCAGGCTCGCCTTGAGATCGTCGAACCGCTCCGGCAGCGCCGCAAAGCCCTTCTCCCCAGCGTCCCAATTGCCGGGCGGCAGGTTGAACAGCGCCTGGATGAGGCCGTTGTCATCAAGCCGCCTGCCGACTTCCTCGGCCGGATGATCATAGGGAAACAGGAATTCCACCGCGGTGAAGCCGGCCTTGGCGGCGGCCGCAAAGCGGTCGAGGAACGGATGCTCTGTGAACATCATCGAGAGATTGGCGGCAAAGCGGGGCATGGCGTGAGAACTCGTCGTCTTGTTACTTGGAGGAGTCCGGCAATTTCGTGCCGGTGACCTGCGCATACATCCGCGCTACCGACGCGTCGTCGTCACGCCCCATCCCGGCGGCCGATGTCATCAGGAACATCTGCAGCGCTGCGGCCGAGACCGGCACCGGAAAGCGGTGGCTGCGCGCCATGTCCTGGATGATGCCGAGGTCCTTGACGAAGATCTCGACTGCGCTGCGCGGCGTGTAGTCGCCGTCGAGCACATGCGGCATGCGGTTCTCGAACATCCAGGAATTGCCGGCCGACGCGGTGATGACCTCATAGACCTTGCGGATGTCGAGCCCCTGCTTGGCGGCGAAGGCGATGGCTTCGCTCGCGGCCGCGATGTGCACGCCGGCGAGCAGCTGGTTGATCATCTTGAACGCGGCGCCCTCGCCGGCCGCATCGCCGAGCTCGTAGAGCTTGGCCGCCATCGCATCCAGCGCCGGACGCGCCTTGGCAAACGCAGCCGGGCTGCCCGAGGCGAGAATGGTCAGCTCGCCCTGTGCTGCGCGCTGCGCACCGCCGGAGATCGGCGCGTCGAGATAGTGCCGGCCGGTGGCTTCGAGCTGCTTGGCCAGGCGGCGCGCCACGTCGGGATCCATGGTCGCGGAGGAGACGAACACGGCCTCCTTCGGCATGGTCTCAGCCGCGCCGCCGGGACCAAAAAGAATGGCTTCCGTCTGCGCCGCATTGACGACGACGCTGACCACGATGTCGGCCTCTCGGGCCGCCTCGGCAGGGCTGTTTGCCCCCTTGCCGCCATCGGCCACGAAACGCGCCACGCTATCGGCCGAGACGTCGCATCCGGTCACCTCGAACCCTGCGCGCTTGAGCGAGGTCGCCATGCCGAATCCCATCGAGCCAAGCCCGATCACGGCGACTTTCAATTGCGATGGCGACGGCATGCGGCAGATCCCTGAAGCGTTTCCCGATGGCGTCCGGTTGGCCCGGACTATGGCCTGGGTATCACGGCTTGGCCGCGTTGCCAAAGCGTGAGACAAAGCGGCAAAACAGCGACGTGCGAGGAAAGACCCGTGGCGGACACTGCGATTCGCGAAGCCATCTGCCGGTTCGGCCGCTCGCTGTTCGAGCGCGGACTGACGCCGGGCTCGTCCGGCAACATCAGCGTGCGGCTCGACGACGGCGGCTGGCTGGTGACGCCGACCAACGCCTCGCTCGGCTTCCTCGATCCGGCCAGGCTGTCGCGGCTCGATGCCCAGGGCACGCTGGTCTCGGGCGATGCGCCGACCAAGGAGGTGCCGCTGCACACGGCGCTGTACCAGACCCGCGATGCGGCGCGCGCGGTGGTGCATCTGCACTCGACCCATTCGGTCGCGATCTCGATGCTGCCGGAGATCGATCCGCTGATGGCGCTGCCGCCGCTGACACCTTATTATTTGATGCGCTGCGGCCAGACCGCGCTGGTGCCCTATCATCGGCCGGGCGATCCCGCAGTCGCCGATGCGATCAAGGGGCTGGCCGGAAAATACGCCTCGGTGCTGCTGGCCAATCACGGGCCCGTCGTGTCCGGTGACACGCTGGAGGCCGCCGTGTTCGCGATGGAGGAGCTCGAGGAGACCGCAAAGCTGTATCTGCTGCTGCGCGGGCTCAACCCGCGGCATCTGTCGCCGCAGCAGGTGGACGATCTGGTCAAGGTCTTCGGCCTCACCCTGCCCGATCACAGCGATCATCACTGATCCCACCGGCGGATGGATGGGCATGCACTATTTCGCAACGACACCAGCCGAGATCGATGCCGCCGTCCGGGTGCTCTACGAGGAGGCCCGCTTCTATCGCTGGTTTCCGACCGCAACCGACTCCTATGACGCGTTCGCCGCCTCCGATCCGATCGCGGTCAGCGAGCTGCGCGGCATCGCCGAGCGCATGCTGGTGGCCGCCGCGCAGGCCAGATCGTGGGCACGACGGGTCTAGCTTGCGGCCAAGCTTCCCTGCACGCGGCGGACGCTGCGCCGCCTTGTCGCTCATCAAGCTGCCTTGCGTGTGGACGGCAACGATGCCTAATATTGAGGCAAGGCACGGCTGCGACCGCAATCAGGGACGGACTGAACGACGAGGAAAGCACCGACAGCGCCGCGCTGGTGCGGCGCGATGATGCACCCAGCTCGTCCACCGTCGATTGCGACCTCACCCGTTCAGCACGCCGAAGCAGGGAAAGGACAGGCAAAATGCCTCCACATCGGCGTGGGCGCGGCTGTTTGCCCGGATTGGCGCCAGATCTGAGCGGGCCGCCGCCAGGACCGGGGACTGCCCTGTCCATCATTGCATGCGCATTTCACCCAACGCGCAATCTTCGCGCACCGCGCCGACCGCATGCCGATCCTTGGCATACCCGTTGCAGACATGTGACGGGTCGGACCGCCGGCGCGCCGCGGCGCGGGCTGCGATCATGACCGACACAGGACAGGACGACGGAGGGCGGATGGCGGCGGGCGCGAGCTTGGAACTGGTGAAGGTGACGAAAATGTACGGTCACGTCACCGCCGTCGACGCGATCGATCTGCGGATTCCCGCCGGCTCCTATTGCTGCCTGCTCGGTCCGTCCGGCTGTGGCAAGACCTCCACCCTGCGCATGATCGCAGGCCATGAGTCCGCGACATCGGGCGACATCATCGTCGGCGCGCGCAACGTCACCGAGCTGCCGCCGGCCGGGCGCGGCACGGCGATGATGTTCCAGTCCTACGCGCTGTTTCCGCATCTCTCGGTCATCGACAACGTCGCGTTTGCGTTGAAGATGAAAGGCGTGTCCAAGCCCGAGCGCCACGCCAAGGCGCGCGAGTTGCTCGATCTGGTGGACATGCAGAGCTATGCCGGCCGCCTACCAGCGCAGCTCTCCGGCGGCCAGCAGCAGCGCGTGGCGCTGGCGCGGGCGCTGATCACCTCGCCGCAGATCCTGCTGCTCGACGAGCCGCTGTCGGCGCTCGATCCGTTCCTGCGCTTGCGCATGCGCGCCGAGTTGAAGCGGCTGCAGCGAGAGCTCGGCCTCACCTTCGTCCACGTCACGCATGGCCAGGACGAGGCCATGGCGCTGTCCGACCTCGTGGTGCTGATGAATGGCGGCCGCATCGAGCAGCAGGGCAGCCCGCGCGAGATCTTCAACCATCCGCGCACCGAATTCGCAGCACGCTTCATCGGCGGCCATAACGTGATTCCTGTGAACGGCGAGACCTTTGCCGTGCGGGTCGACCGCATCCAGCTGAAGGCGCCGAATGCTGCGATCGACGGGCCGGCGGTGCCGGGCACCATCAGCAAGATCGAATACCAGGGCACGTATGTGCTGGTCGCGGTGGCGACCGACGGCGGCCCGGAGGTCTCGGCCCAGCTCAGCGACGATCAGTTCGATGCCGAGACCCACAATATCGGCGAGCGCGTCGTCCTGACCTGGAATCCGGCGCTCGCCGATGCGCTGACGCCCCGCCCTGCCGCCGCAGCCGCGCCGGCTGCGGAGCTGGTCGCCTGATTTTCGTCTGCTCGTTTTGTCCTCAAGGAGATGATCATGACTGATCGATCGAAGAAGACCACCATCAGCCGCCGCACGCTGCTCAAGGGCGCGGCCGGCGTCGCCGGCTTCGCGGCCGGCTCGGGCACGCTGCTCAGCGCGCCCTATGTCCACGCCGCCGATGCCAAGGTGCTGCGCTATCTCGGCACCGCCGTGAACGAGGGCGACGAGATCTCCAAGAAGTGCCTCGCCGACACCGGCATCAAGATCGAATACATCACGGCGACCACCGACGACGTCACCAAGCGCGTCATCACCCAGCCGAACTCCTTCGACGTGCTCGACACCGAATATTTCTCGCTGAAGAAGCTGGTGCCGTCGGGCAACATCTTCCCGCTCGATGCACGCAAGATCAAGGAATTCGACAACATCACGCCGGTCTTCACCAAGGGCGAGCTGCCGAACGGCAAGAAGATCGGTGGCCAGGGCACGGCACCGTGGAAGGTGCTCTATCTCGAGGGCGCTAACTCCAAGACCTTCTCGGCGACGCCGACCGAGTATGTGACCCTGATCCCGACCGTGTACAACGCCGACACGCTCGGCATCCGTCCCGACCTGATCAAGCGCCCGATCTCATCCTGGGCCGAGCTGCTCAACCCCGAATTCAAGGGCAAGGCCTCGATCCTCAACATTCCCTCGATCGGCATCATGGACGCCGCCCTCGTCGTCGAAGCCACCGGCCAGTACAAATATGCCGACAAGGGCAACATGACCAAGGCCGAGATCGACCTGACCATGAAGGTGCTGACCGAGGCCAAGAAGGCCGGCCAGTTCCGCGCGTTCTGGAAGGACTTCAACGAGTCCGTCAACCTGATGGCCTCGGGCGAGACGGTGATCCAGTCGATGTGGTCGCCGGCCGTCACCAAGGTGCGCTCGATGGGCATCGCCTGCACCTTCCAGCCGCTCAAGGAAGGCTATCGCTCCTGGGCGTCCGGCTTCTGCGTCTCGAAGGCGGTGGGCGGCAGCCCGAAGCTCGACTGGGCCTATGAGTTCGTCAACTGGTACCTGTCCGGCTGGGCCGGCGCCTATCTGAACCGCCAAGGCTACTACTCGGCCGTGCTCTCCACCGCCAAGGCCAACATGACCGAGGACGAGTGGGGCTACTGGATGGAAGGCAAGCCGGCGAAGAGCGACATCAAGGCGCCGGACGGCACCCTGATGGAGAAGGCCGGCGCGGTGCGCGACGGCGGCTCCTACGACGACCGCATGGGCGGCGTCGTCTGCTGGAACGCCGTGATGGACGAGAACGACTACATGGTGCGCAAGTGGAACGAGTTCATCGCCGCCTGATGTGACCGCCATTGCTGCCGCGCCCGTGACGTCGTGGGCGCGGCAGCCCTTATCCCCGCCGCCCCAGCCATTCGCACCGGAGGACAGGTCTTTCCCGTGGCCGTGACGATCGACAATACGCCTGACACCCTGGCGCCGGCGGCGAGCGGCCTACGCAAGATCGCCGTGCGTTCGATCGCCTGGCTGCAGGCCGGTCCGATGATGCTGGTGTTCGCGCTGTTCTTCCTGCTGCCGCTGGTGCTCGTCGTCATCGTCAGCGTCTGGGACTACAACGAATATGAGATGATCCCGGCGTTCAGCTTCCGCGGCTACACCGACACGTTCGAGGGCTGCGTCGCCAACCTGCCCGAGCTGTGCACGATCCTGAAGACCTATCTCAAGACGCTGAAGCTGTGCCTGTTGACCTGGGGCCTGACGCTGCTGATCGGGTTCTGGGTCGCCTACTTCCTCGCCTTCCACGTCCGCAGCAAGACCTGGCAGATCGTGCTGTCGCTGTTGTGCACCATCCCGTTCTGGACCTCCAACGTCATCAGAATGATTGCCTGGATTCCGCTGCTCGGCCGCAACGGCCTCGTCAACCAGGGCCTGATCGGCGCCGGCGTGGTCAACAAGCCGGTCGAGTGGCTGTTGTTCTCCGAATTCTCGGTGGTGCTGGCGCTGGTTCACCTGTTCACATTCTTCATGGTGGTGCCGATCTTCAATTCCATGATCCGCATCGACAAGCGGCTGATCGAGGCCGCCTATGATGCCGGTGCAAGCGGCTGGCAGACGCTGGTCAACATCATCATTCCCCTGGCCAAGCCCGGCATCGTGATCGGCTCGATCTTCGTCATCACCATCGTGATGGGCGACTTCGTCACCATCGGCGTGATGGGCGGCCAGCAGATCGCCTCGGCCGGCAAGATCATCGAGTCCCGCCTGTCGGCGCTGCAGTTCCCCGCTGCCGCCGCCAATGCCGTGATCCTGCTCGGCATCACCGTCCTGATCATCTCCGCGCTGACGCGGATCGTCGACGTCCGCAAGGAGCTCTAGCGATGGGAGACAAGCGCCCGCGCTCCTTCTATATCCTCGCCTTGTTCTTTTCGGCCTATGTGCTGTTCCTGTACGGGCCGATGATCGCGATCTACATCCTGTCGTTCCAGGGGCCGGACGGCGGCCTCACGTTCCCGATGAACGGCGTGTCGCTGACCTGGTTCGGCAAGGTGTTCTCCGGCGGCGGCATCGTCGACATCGGCGCCGCCTTCAAGCGCTCGCTGGCGCTCGGGCTCGTCGTGATGGTGATCACGGTGGTGCTCTCGGTCGCCGCCGGCATGGCGTTCCGCAAACCGTTCCGCGGCGCCACGATGCTGTTCTACACGGCGATCGCCAGCCTGATCATGCCGTCGATCATCACCTCGCTCGGCATCGCCCTCGAATTCCGCCTGATCGACGACTTCGTCAACAAGCATGGCGCCGATGTCGGGCTCGGTTGGCTGGCCGACGGCTACACCACCGCCATGGGCCTGTTCAGCTCCGGCTTGGGCGCGCATCTGACCTGGACCTTGCCGTTCGGCCTCCTGATCATGTTCGCGATCTTCAACCGCTTCGACGGCCGGCTCGAAGAAGCCGCGCGCGACCTCGGCGCCACGCCCTGGCAGACCTTCCGCCACGTCGTGCTGCCGATCATCCTGCCCTCCGTGGTCGGCATCGGCCTGTTCGGCTTCACCCTGTCCTGGGACGAACTCGCCCGTTCGAGCCAGGCGATCGGCTCGGTCAACACGCTGCCATTGGAATTGCAGGGCCTGACCACGACGGTGACCAAGCCGGATATCTACGCGCTAGGCACGCTGACATCGGCAGTGTCGTTCGTCGTGATCTTCGCCGCGCTGTCGGTCATCCTGGTCCTGCAAGCCCGCCAACGCCGCCAGGGCTCCGATGCCGGCAAGGGCATGTTGTAGGCCTCGACGGATCATAACTCGGCCTCGATTGTTTCGAGGTCGCGTCTTGCGCTGAAGTAATCCAGACCTTCTAATTGGCTAGCATCCCTGGATTGCTTCGCTACGCTCGCAATGACGCTTGTGGTGAGCACCGAACGCGCCTCATACTCCGTCATCGCGAGCGCAGCGAAGCGATCCAGGGGCCGCAAAAAAGACTCTGGATAACTTCGCTCCACGCGGGTCGCCCTGGACGTCGCAGTCGATCCGATGAAACAACCATGCGTTTACATCATGGCGAACAGGCGCAATGGAGCGCTCTATGTCGGCGTGACGAGCGATCTGCCTCAACGCGCCCATCAACATCGTGAGGGAATCGTACCCGGATTTACCAAGAAGTACGGATGCAAGTTTCTCGTCTGGTAAGTCCATGAGACGATGATGGCTGCGATCGAACGCGAGAAGCAGATCAAGGCGGGCAGCCGAAACAAGAAACTGGCTCTGATCGAGGCGATCAATCCGCAGTGGAATGACTTGTACGATAGTTTGATCTGATGCCAGCGAAAGCACGACAGCAAGACCGTTTACGGGTCTGGCATTCCTGGATTGCTTCGCTGCGCTCGCAATGACGGTTGTGATTGGCATCACGCCCTCCACGAACTCCGTCATCGCGAGCGCAGCGACGCGATCCAGGGGCCGCGAAAAGGCTCTGAATCGCCTCGCTCCGCTGCGATGATGCCGGAAGCGGCAGCGCAGTCCGCCCCGACTACAGCCCCAGATACGCCCTTCTCACGTCCTTGTTGCCGCTGATCTCCGCTGACGTGCCCTGCATCAGCACACGCCCCGTCTGCAGGATGTACGCCCGGTCCGCGATCTCCAGGCATTCGGCCATGCGCTGCTCCACGATCAGCACGGTCATGCCGGCGTCGCGGATGCGCTTCACGGCCTGGAAGATCTCGTCGACCAGTTTCGGCATGATGCCCTGCGACGGCTCGTCGAGCATCAAAAGGCGTGGCCGCGTCATCAGCGCGCGGCCGATCGCCAGCATCTGCTGCTCGCCGCCGGACAAGGTCTCGGCGCGCTGCTCGAGCCGCTCCGACAGCCGCGGAAACAGCTTGAACACGAAGTCGAGCGGCTCCTCGCGATTGGGCTCGCTGCGATAGAGATAGCTGCCGAGCCTTAAGTTGTCGCGCACCGAGAGCCGCGGAAACAGCCGGCGGTTCTCGGGCACATAGGCGATACCCTTCGCGGTGATCAGATGCTGCGCCATGCCGTCGATGCGGTTGCCGTCGAAGGTCACGCTGCCCGCCCGCGGCCGCTCGGCTCCGGCGATCGACTTCAACAGCGTCGACTTGCCGGCGCCATTGGCGCCAGCAACGCAGACGATTTCGCCCTTCTCGACATCGATCGAAACGTTCGAGATCGCAACCAGGCCCTGATAGGCGGTCGTGACGTCACGCACCGACAGCATGGCGGTCTCCGAGATAGGCGGAAATGACTTTGGGATCGCGGACGACATCCGCAGGCTTGCCTTCGATCAGCACCTTGCCGAGGTCGAGCACGATGGCGCGGTCGACCAGCGGCATCACGATCTCCATGACATGCTCGACCATCAGCACCGTGATGCCGGTGTCGCGCACGCGGCGCACGAGCTCGACACCCTTCTGGGATTCGACAGGGGTCAGGCCGGTCAGGACCTCGTCGAGCAGCAGCAGCTTCGGCTCGGTCGCAAGCCCACGCGCCACTTCGAGCCGCCGCTTCTCCGAGGGCACGAGGTCGCTCGCCAGCACGTCGGCACGGGCATCGAGCCCGCAGAAGGCCAGCACCTCATGCGCCTTGCGCCGGGCATCGCGCATGTTGGTGGTGCGCACCAGCGCGCCCACGATGACGTTCTCGATCACCGTCATGCTCTCGAAGCTCTTGACGACCTGAAAGGTGCGGCCAATGCCGCGCTGGCAGCGCTCGGCGGCCGGCAGCGCCGTGACGTCCTCACCATCGAAGATGATCGTGCCTTCGGTCGGCTTGAACGCGCCGGCGATCAAATTGAACAAGGTCGACTTGCCGGCGCCGTTCGGGCCGATCAGGCCGACGATCTCGCCGCGCCCGACCGAGATCGAGACGTCGGAGTTCGCCGTCAAGCCGGAGAAGCGCTGGGTGATGTTGCGGGTTTCCAACAATGCGGTCATGACGCCACCGCCTCTCGCACCGGCTGCGCTGCCGGCTTCCGCTTGCGGGAGAACAGGCTGACCAGCCCCTGCGGCCGCGCCAGCGAGATCGCAATGATCAGGCCGCCATAGACGATCAGATCGACGCCGCGGCCGGAGCCGCCGATATAGGAGCGCGTCAGTTCGGTCAGCGGGATCAGGATGACGGCGCCGAGCATCGGGCCCCAGAGGGTGCCGATGCCGCCGAGCACGGCGGGCAGCGCCATGAGGAGCGAGAACTGGAAGCCCATCACGCTCTCAGGGTCGATGTAGGAGACGAACTGCGCATAGAAGCTGCCGCCGATCGCGACCAGGAAGGCGGAGACGGCCGCGGCGCCCATCTTGGAGTTGAACACGTCGACGCCGAGGCTTTCGGCGGCGACGGGATTGTCCTTCACCGCGCGCCACCAATAGCCCCACTTGGAATCCTCCAGCCGCCAGGTGACGAACCAGGCGACGCAGGCAAGCGTGAGCGCAAAGTAGAAGTATGGCAGCTTCGAACGGGTGAACTGGAAGGTCAGCCAGGAGTCGTGCCGCACCGGAATGTCGATGCCGAGCGCGGCCCCGGCCCAATCCCAGTTCTGGAACAGGAGCAGCGTGATCTCGGCGATCACGATGGTCGCGATCACGAAGTAATGGCCGCCGAGCCGGAAGCAGGGATAGCCGAGCGCCATCGCAATCACGGCGGAGATGAGCCCGCCGGCGATCATGCCGAACCACGGCAGCACGCCGAACTTGGTGAACAGGATCGCGGTGGTGTAGGCGCCGAGCCCGAAATACAGTGCGTGTCCGAGCGAGATCTGACCACAATAACCGGACAGGATGTTCCAGCTCTGCGACAGCGCCGCATACATCAGGGTCAGCACCATGATGTTCTGGACATAGACGTCCTTGACGAACAGCGGCACGGCAGCAGCGATGGCCGCAAGGAAGGCGGCGATGACGAGGTCGCGCCGGCGACGTTGAATGAATGCCTGGTCCATCAGATCGATCCGAACAGGCCGCGCGGGCGGATGAAGACGACGAGGAGATAGACGCCGTAGATGCCGACGGTCTTCAATGACGGCGGCAGGATGAGTGTGGTGGTGGCTTCGACGAGACCGACGACGATGCCGCCGGCAAAGGCGCCGAACACACTGCCGAAGCCGCCGAGCGCCACCGTGACGTAGGCGATGGTGGCGAACGAGGCGCCGACGTCCGGGAAGACGTAGAAGAAGATCGACATGACGGCACCGGCGAGGCCGACCAGCGCAGCGCCGAGACCCCAACCGAGCGCGAACACCTTGTTCTTGTCGATGCCGACCAGCGCCACCGCACCGGCATCCTCACGCGTCGCCTCCAGCGCACGGCCGAAATCGGTGCGGTGGATGAAGAAATACAGCCCGGCGAAGGCCGCGATCGCGATCAGCGCGCCGACCAGCTGCGGCTGCGGCAGATAGATGCCGCCGATCGAGATCGTCTTGCCGCCCAGCCAGGAGTGCGGGATGCTGCGATAGTCCGGCGTGAAGAAATACTGCGCGACGCCGCGCATCAGCACCGCGAGGCCGAAGGTGGAGAAGATCTGCACCATGCCGGTATTGGCCTTGGCCCTGACCGCAAATCGGACGACCAGCAGATAGACCACCGCGCCGAACACGAACAACGCAGCCGCCACCAATGGCGCCGACAGCAACGGGTCGAGTGCGAAGTAGGCGAACAGGAAGAAGCTCGCATACATCGCGATCATCAGGAACTCGCCATGGGCGAAGTTCACGACGTCCATCAGGCCGAAGATGAGCGCAAGCCCCACGGCGATCAGGCCGTAGAGCAGGCCCATCAGGAGGCCGCTGGCGAGACTTTGGATGATCGTTTCTGCTGTCACTGCAATTGCTCCCCCGTCATTGCGAGCGAAGCGAGGCAATCCAGACCTTCTGTTAGGCTCCTGGATTGCTTCGTCGCTGCGCTCCTCGCAATGACGGAGCAAAGCCGATGCTCCGTCATGGATCGATAAGAACGCCGCCCATCGCCCTCTGAAATTGTTACTTCATCGGCCAGCTGGCTTCCGCCACCGCGGCCTGGGTCGGGAAGATCGTGACGAACTTGCCGCCGACATATTGCAGCAGCACCGGATCGGCATCGTTGTTCTGGCCGCTCTCGTCGAACTTCACCCGCTTCCAGGGCATGATGGTCTGATCGCCCGGCATGTCGGTCGCGGCGAGCGCGTCGCGGATCTTCTCGCCGTCGGTCGACTTGGCGCGGTTGATGGCGTCGGCCATCACGATCAGGCCCATGAACTGGCGCGACGAGTAGTCGTTGAAGTCCTTGCCCGACTTGGCCTTGAACATGTCGTTGATCTTGCCGACCATCGGCCGCTTGGCGGCGAGGTCGAGCGAGAACGAGCCGCGCGAGATCACGCCTTCGAGCTTGTCGCCGACCGCGTCATACAGCGCCTTCTCGGAGAAGCCTGCGTCCTGCGCCACGATCGCGTTCGGCTTGTAGCCGAGCTCGGCCATGGTCTTGACCAGCAGGATGCCGTCGGTGGTGTAGCTCGACGGCATCAGCACGTCGGCGTTGGCGGCCTTGAGCTGCTGGACCTCCGCCGACAGCGACGGCGAATTGGCGCGGTACTTGATGTCGGCGACGATCTTGTAGCCGCGCTCGTTGGCGAGCTTGAGCTGGGCGTTGCTCGAATCCGTGCCGAAGATCGTATCCTCGTGGAACAGCGCCAGGGTCTCGATCTTGGTGCCCTTCTTCTTCAGCGCATCGAAGAAGTCGAACATCGCCTGCGAGAACATCTCGTCATGCGGTGCGGCGCGGAAATAGTATTTCAGGCCGCGGCGATGCAGGCTCGGCGAGGAGTTGTCGGCCGACAGATACGGGATCTGGTAGCGCTCGCAGATCTGGCTCGCGGTGACCGCGACGGCGCTCTGATAGGAGCCGATGACGGCAACCACCTTCTCCTGCGTGATCAAGCGCTCGGCCTCGGCGCGGCCCTTCTGCGGGTCGGCCTGGTGATCGGCGAACACCAGCTTGATCTTGGCGCCGCCGAGCCCCGGCAGGCCCTCGGTGCGGGCGAGCGGCAGGTCGAAATCATACTTGCCGTTGATGATCTCGGCAGCGGTCTCGAAAGCACGCTGCGCATCGACGCCGATCTGGGCGCTGGCGCCGGAGAAAGGATAGATGACGCCGATCTTCACTTCGGACGTCTGCGCGCGGGCGGCGATCGGACCGAGCGCAGCGGCAGCGGTGGCTCCAAGCAGGACGTGACGGCGCGTGATGGTCATTGCAAGATCCTCTGATGAAAGCGCATCGATGAAGCGGTTGGCTTCGGCGGTAAAGGCTCAAAAAGCGGCACGAGCTGCCTATTAGAGAACGGCGAGATCCTTGTTCCTGAGATCGGTGATCAGCATCAGCCCCGGCGCATGGGTGATAGCAAAAGGCAGCCTGGCGGCTGCTATCACCGCCTGCGGCGTGACACCGCAGGCCCAGAATACGGGAATTTCATCGGCCGCGACGCGGACCGGATCGCCATAGTCCGGCTTGCCGATGTCGGCGATCCCGATCTGCTCGGGATGACCGAGATGTACCGGCGCGCCGTGCACCGCGGGAAAGCGCGTCGTGATCTGCACGGCGCGGATCGCCTGCGCCGGCTTGAACGGCCGCATCGACACCACCATGGGACCGGCAAACGGACCCGACGGCGTGCAGGCAATGCTGGTGCGATACATCGGCACCCGGCAGCCCTGCTCGATATGGCGGATCGGCAGGCCGTCGGCCATCAGCGCCTCTTCGAACGAGAACGAGCAGCCGAGCACGAAGGTGACGAGATCGTCGCGCCAATGCGCCATCAGGTCGGTCGGCTCCTCCACCATCTCGCCGTCGCGCCAGACGCGATAGCGCGGCACATCGGTGCGGATGTCGAGATCGGCACCGAGCGCCGGAATATACGGATTGCCGGGATCGGACATGCCGATGATCGGGCACGGCTTGGGATTGAGCTGGCAGAAGCGGTGGAAGGCGCCGGCATATTGCTCCGGCAGGATCGCGAGGTTGCCTTGCACGAAGCCGTTGGCAACTCCCGCCGTGCTCCAGCCCTTGCCGGCGCGATAGTCCAGGCGGGCCTGACGGCTGGGAAGAAGCCCGACCTCGCCGGCTGATTGCTGCACTGCCACAGAAACAGTCATTTGTGCCATCTGCCTAATATCTCGACAAACTCACTGAATATCAGCCATGCTATAAAGTCTAATCTTCATTTTTAATCAGGATCGATAAGACAAATTGATCCAAGGCGGGGCCGATGTTGGATTTCCGTTCCATCGAAACGTTCCTCTGGGTGGTGAAGCTTGGCAGCTTCCGCGGCGCGGCGCAGCGCCTCAACACCACGCAGCCGGCCATTTCCCAGCGCATCGCCCAGCTCGAGCGCGAGCTCGGTGTCAAGCTGCTCAACCGCGACCACCGCGTGGCATCGCCGACCGCAAGCGGCCGGCAGATGCTGGTCTACGCTGAGAAGCTGATCGGCCTGCGCGCAGAGATGCTGGCGGAAGTCGGCGACCGCTCGGCGATGCGCGGCGTGCTCCGGCTCGGCGTTGCCGAGACCATCGTGCACGACTGGCTGCCGCGGCTGATCAAGAGCGTCAACGAGAGCTATCCGAACCTGTCGCTGGAGATCGAGGTCGACGTTACGCCGAACCTGCACGCGCGGCTGCTGGCACAGGAGATCGAGCTCGCCTTCGCGCTGGGCTCGCCGACCGAGTCGGGCATCCGCAGCCGCGTGCTGTGCGACTATCCGATCAGCTTTCTCGCCAGCCCCGCGCTGGGCTTCGGCAAGGGAATCGTCACGGCGGAGCAGATGGCGCGGTTTCCGATCATCACCTTTCCGCGCAAGACGCAGCCCTATGACAACGTGCGCTCGCTGTTCAACCGCCCGCATCTGCCGCCGATGCGGCTGCACGCCAGCGCCTCGCTCGCGACCGTGATCCACATGGCGATCGAGGGCCTGGGCGTCGCCGTCATCCCCGCCGCGATCGTCGCCAATGAGCTCGCGACCGGCCGGCTGCAGGAGCTGAAGACGGACTTGCGGATTCCGCCGCTGACCTTCACCGCAAGCTGGCTGTCGTCGCCGGAGATGGTCGCGATCGAGCGTGTCGCGGAGCTCGCAGCCCGGACGGCGCAGACGGCCAGCCATCCCTCTGCATCGGTTGACGCCGTTGCCGTGGCGCGCGATGGACAGGATGCCGGAGTACAGGGATTTCAAGCATGAGCCGCGCCGTCACCAATCTGCAGATCGATTCCACCCGCCTCTGGGACAGCATTCACGAGACCGCCAAATTCGGCGCCACGCCGAAGGGCGGCGTGCGCCGGCTGACCCTGAGCCAGGAGGACAAGCAGGTCCGCGACTGGTTCCGGAAAGCGTGCGAGGGCGCCGGGCTCGAGGTTCACGTCGACACGCTTGGCTCGATGTTCGCTGTTCGCAAGGGACGCGACATGTCGAAGCTTCCGGTCGGGCTCGGCTCGCATCTCGACACCCAGCCGACCGGCGGCAAGTTCGACGGCATCCTCGGCACGCTCGGCGCGCTGGAGGTGATCCGCACGCTCAATGATGCCGGCATCGAGACCGACGCGCCGCTCTGCATCGTCAACTGGACCAACGAGGAGGGCTCGCGCTTTGCGCCGGCGATGATGGCCTCGGCCGCCTATGTCGGCGACTTCACGGTGGACGACATATTGTCGCGCAAGGACGCCGAAGGCACGACTGTCGGCGCGGCGCTGGACGGGATCGGCTATCGCGGCGAGACCAAGGTCGGCACGCAGAAGTTCTCCGGCTTCGTCGAGCTGCACATCGAGCAGGGCCCGATCCTGGAGGCCGAAAACAAGACCATCGGCGTCGTCGATCACGGCCAGGGCGTGTTCTGGTACGACGGCAAGGTCACGGGCTTCGAGAGCCATGCCGGCTCGACGCCGATGCCGCTGCGGCGCGACGCGCTGCTGGCGCTGTCGGAGTTCGCGCTCACCCTGGAGCAGATCGCGATCAAGCTCGGGCCGAATGCGGTCGCCACCATCGGCGAGGCCGTGATTGCCAATCCCTCGCGCAACGTGATTCCCGGCGAGATCGCCTTCACCATCGACTGCCGCAGCGCCAATGCCGACACGCTCGACGCGCTCGATGCCAGCCTGCGCGCAGCTGCGGGCGAGATTTCAAAGAAGCGCCGCGTCGAGATCGCGATCGACCAGGTCTGGCGCAAGCCACCGACGCATTTCGACCCCAAGCTGGTCGACGCCGTCGAACGCGCCGCCGGCACCCTCGGCTACGCGCACCGCCGCATCACCTCCGGCGCCGGCCACGACGCCTGCAACCTCAACACCATCATGCCGGCGGCGATGGTGTTCGTGCCCTGCAAGGACGGTATCAGCCACAACGAGCTCGAGGACGCCACGCAATCCGACTGCGCCGCGGGCACCAACGTGCTGCTGCACACGGTGCTGTCGCTGGCGGGCGTGGCGTCGTAGTGGGCTGACTGCTCTCGCTCGTTCCTACTTTCAGCTATCATCCCCGATCTCAATCGCGCGGGCACACTGAGCTCCCCTCCCCCTTGCGGGGAGGGGTCGGGGGTGGGGGTCCACACGGGCAGTCTCGCCCGGAGCCCCCCTCCCCAGCCCTCCCCCACAAGGGGGGAGGGAGCGCACCTTTGCCTGCGCAGCCACTTCGCATCCTTCGTAAAGGAGACTATCCCGTGCGCGGAGTATTCATCGACGCCAACTCATCGCTTGCCGAGATCTTCGAGCGGCAGCGCCAACCAGGCGATCCCGAGATGCGCGTGCATCTCGATCCCGACATCAAGCCGGAGGACTGGCCCGCCATTCTCGATGGCGCCGAGATCGGCATCGTCGACCACACGGCGTTGCCAACCGATGTCGCCAGGCAGTGCAAGGGGCTCAAGCACGTCGTGTTCCTCGGCACCGGCGCACGCAGCTACATGAACCCCGACGAACTGGCCGAACTCGGCATCACCGTCCACCTGATCAAGGGCTACGGCGACACGGCCATCGCGGAGGCCGCGATCGCGCTGATGTGGGCGTCGGCGCGCGGCCTCGCCCAGATGGACCGCGAGATGCGCGCCGGCAACTGGCTGCGCGACGATGGCATGCAGTTGACCGGCAAGACCCTCGGCCTGATCGGCTTCGGCGGCATCGCCGCCGAGGTCGCGCGCATCGCGTCGGGCAGCGGCATGAAGGTGATCGCCTGGAACCGCTCGCCAAAGAGTCATCCGGGCGTCGACTTCGTCGATCTCGATACGCTGCTGAGGCAGAGCCACGTGGTGTCACTGCATCTGCTGCTCAACGACGAGACCCGCGGCTTCCTGTCCCGCGACCGCATCGCGCAGATGCGCCCCGGCGTGATCTTCGTCAACACCGCCCGCGCCGCCATCGTCGACGAGGCCGCCATGATCGACGCGCTCCGCTCCGGCCACATCCGCCACGCCGGCCTCGACGTCTTCAACACCGAGCCGCTGCCGGCCGGCCACGTACTCACGACGATCCCGAACGTGACGCTGTCGGCGCATTCGGCGTTCCGTACGCCGGAAGCCAGCGAGAACCTGATCCACGCCGCGTGGGAGCACTGCCGCAGGGAGGCGGGAGCCTAACAACCCTCTCCTCCGTCATTGCGAGCGAAGCGAAGCAATCCAGAGTCCCGCGACGACTCTGGATTGCTTCGTCGCTGCGCTCCTCGCAATGACGGTTTCTGCCGGAGCCGTGGCCTCAACCACCACTGTCGTCCCGGCGAACGCCGGGACCCATACCGCGTGGTCCATCGAGAGCGGACGGTGGCACGCGTAGGGCGGATTAGCGGAGCGTAATCCGCCATCGTACAACGGCGAACAGGAAGGCGGGTTACGCTCCGCTAACCCGCCCTACTCAGTACTGGCGAACCCGCCTACTGGCTAATCCACCATGTCGGCAACCGCCTTGCCGCAGGCCGTAGTATCCGCATTGCCGCCGAGATCGCGCGTTCGCAGCGTGCGTTCGCCGAGCGTGCGCTCGATCGCCCCGACGATTGCCTGCGCAGCTTCCTTCTCGCCGAGATGCTCCAGCATCATCGCGCCGGACCAGATCATGCCGATCGGGTTGGCAATGCCCTGCCCCGCGATGTCGGGCGCCGAGCCGTGCACCGGCTCGAACACCGATGGGAAATTGCGCTCCGGATTGATGTTGCCCGACGGCGCGATGCCGATCGTGCCGGTGCAGGCGGGGCCGAGATCGGACAGGATGTCGCCGAACAGATTGGAGCCGACGACGACGTCGAACCAGTCCGGATGCAGCACGAAGTTCGCGGTGAGGATGTCGATGTGGTACTTGTCCCACTTCACGCCCGGATAGTTCTTCGCCATCGCCTCGACGCGCTCGTCCCAATACGGCATCGTGATCGAGATGCCGTTGGACTTGGTGGCCGACGTCAGATGCTTCTTCGGCCGGGACTGCGCGAGCTCGAAGGCGAACTTCAAAATGCGATCGACGCCGGTGCGGGTCATCACCGTCTGCTGCGTGACGAACTCGCGATCGGTGTCCGGGAACATGCGGCCGCCCACGGAGGAATACTCGCCTTCGGTGTTCTCGCGCACCACCCAGAAATCGATGTCGCCGGGCTTGCGGTTTGCCAGCGGCGACGGCACGCCCGGCATCAGCCTGACAGGACGCAGATTGACGTACTGATCGAACTCGCGGCGGAACTTGATCAGCGAGCCCCACAGCGAGACGTGGTCGGCGATCTTCGCCGGCCAGCCGACCGCACCGAAATAGATCGCGTCATGGCCGCCGATCTGCGCCTTCCAGTCGTCCGGCATCATCTGGCCGTGTTTCTCGTAATAGTCGTAGCTCGAGAAGTCGAAATGATCGAACTGCACCGCGACGCCGTGCTTCTTCGCGGCCGTCTCGATCACGCGCAGCCCCTCGGGCATGACCTCCTTGCCGATGCCGTCGCCGGGAATGACTGCGATGCGATAGGGCTTCTTGCTCATCGAGCGGATCCTCAGTTGATTGGGCCGGTCAACCGGCCGATCTTTTCAACAGTCTGAATGAACCAAACCAGAGTGAAGCGCAACGCTGCGGTGCAAGATTGACCGCATGGCTGACGCGCCCGACAATCCGGTCTCCTCCAGAATTCAGCGAGAGTTTCCCATGGATCTTCACCTGCGCGGCAAGCGCGTTCTCATCACCGGCGCCTCCAAGGGCATCGGCGCCGCGGCGGCCGAAGCGTTTGCCGAGGAAGGCTGCCACGTCAGGCTGGCCGCCCGCAGCGCCGACCGGCTCTCAGCGCTGGTCGAGCAGCTCCGCTCCAAGCATCAGATCGATGCGGCGGCGCATGTGGTGGACCTTCGCAGGTCCGAGGATGTGACGCGGCTCGCGCAGGAGGCCGCCGATATCGACATCCTCGTCAACAATGCTGGCGACATTCCCGGCGGCGCCATCGACAAGATCGACGAGGCGGCCTGGCGGCACGCCTGGGACTTGAAAGTGTTCGGCTTCGTCAACCTGACGCGGCTGGTCTACGCACAGATGAAGGCGCGCGGGTCTGGCGTCATCATCAACGACATCGGCGCCGCCGGCGAGAAGTTCGACGCCAACTACATCTGCGGCAGCGCCGGCAATGCGGCGCTGATGGCCTTCACCCGCGCGCTCGGCTCCAAGAGCCTCGCCGACAACATCCGCGTCGTCGGCATCAATCCCGGCCCGGTCGGCACCGATCGCCACGTCAGCCTGCTCAAGACCCGCGCCAAGCATCAGTTCGGCGACGAGAACCGCTACACGGAATTCCAGAAAGGCCTGCCGCTCGGCCGTCCCGCGCATGTCAGGGAGATCGCCGACCTGATGGCGTTCCTGGCGTCCGACCGCGCCGGCTATACGTCGGGCGTGATCTATACCGTCGATGGCGGCATCAGCGCAGGGTGGGGTTGACAGCGGCGATCTTTCCACGCCGGGCGAAACATGGTCTACAGCGGTTCGCCGGGATGCTTCCAATCAGGAGAACCAAGCTTTGGCCGACCAGGGATTGATCCGCGAGACCGCCTGCACCGTCGTCGACAAGTTGAAGTCCGGCGAGGTCACGCCGCTCGATTGCCTGGATGCGCTGGAAGTGCGCATCAACGCCGTCGACGACAAGGTCAATGCGCTGCCGACCCTGTGCTTCGATCGCGCGCGCGATCACGCCAAGGCGCTGATGAGCAAGCCGGCCAATGCGCGCGGGCTGCTCGCCGGCCTCCCCGTCCCGATCAAGGATCTCACCGACGTCGCCGGCGTGCTGACCACGCAGGGCTCGCCGATCTTCAAGGACCGGATTCCGGAACGCTCCGATCTCCTGGTGGAGCATCTCGAAGCCAATGGCGGCGTGATCTACGCCAAGTCGAACACGCCGGAGTTCGGCGCCGGCGCCAACACCTTCAACGAGGTGTTCGGGGCGACGCGCAATCCCTGGGACACGTCCCGCTCGGCAGCTGGCTCATCGGGTGGCGCGGCGGTCGCGCTCGCGACCGGCATGGCGTGGCTCGCGCATGGCTCCGACATGGGCGGCTCGCTGCGCAATCCCGCGAGCTTCTGCGGCATCGTCGGCCTGCGTCCGAGCTTCGGCCGCGTCGCACAGACGCCGACCACGGCCGTCGACCGCAACCTCGGCGTCCAGGGCCCGATGGCCCGCAACGTCGAGGACCTTGCGCTGCTGCTGGACGCGATGAGCGGTGAGTATCCCGCCGATCCGATCTCGCTGCCCTCGCCCGCGATCTCGTTTCTGGCGGCCGCCCGCTCCGGCAGGAAGCCAATCCGCGTCGCCTACTCGCCCGATCTCGGCATCACGCCTGTCGATCCCGAAGTCGCCGCGGTGACCCGCAAGGCGGCGCAGCGTTTTGCCGAGCTCGGGGTGATCGTCGAGGAGGCGCATCCGGATTTCAGCGAGGCGCACGAATGCTTCCACGTGCTGCGCGCGCTCGACTTCGCCATGAGCAAGGCCGAGCTGTTGCGCACCAAGCGCGAGCAGTTGAAGCCCGAGGTGATCTGGAACGTCGAGGAAGGGCTGAAGCTCACCGTCGCGCAGATCACCCGCGCCGAAGCGCAGCGCGTGGCGATCACGGCGCGCGCCGTGAAATTCTTCGAGACCTATGACCTGCTGCTGGCGCCCGCGACCATCGTGCCGCCCTTCCCGGTCGAGAACCGCTACGTCGCCGAATGCGCCGGGCGGAAGTTCGACAACTACGTGCAGTGGCTCGGCATCGTCTACGCGATCACCTTGGCCTGCTGCCCGGCGCTGTCGCTGCCCTGCGGCTTCACGGAAACTGGCCTGCCGGTCGGATTGCAGATGATCGCGGCGCCGCGCGCCGACGCCAGGCTGCTCGCCGGCGCCAAGGTGCTGGAAGATGTTCTCGGCATTGCCAACTCGACCCCGATCGATCCGCGCGCGCCGAGGTGAAACGGTCCTCCTCACCCTGAGGAGCCGCGCAGCGGCGTCTCGAAGGGTGAGGCCCGAGTGGGGCCTCATGGTTCGAGACGCCCGCCGTAGGGCGGGCTCCTCACCATGAGGGTTGAGAGTATCGCTCACCGACGCGTTTCGGCGTTCTCGGCATATTCTTCCCCCTCACCCTGAGCAGCTCGCCGAAGGCGAGCGTCTCGAAGGGCGAGGCCCCGATCTGCGTCGCGCAGCACAAAGTTCCCATTCCAGGAACATGGGACCCCTGCCGTTGTTCTATATTGGCAATTCCGCCGGCTGCCGTAGAACGGCCGTAAATCACGCTTGCCCGGAGACCGGAGATGACTAACCAGGCGGTCGAGCCTGCCGCAGAGCCCGCCATGACGTTCACCGACGTCGAACGCCGCATCAAGGCGATCCTGATCGGTTCGGCCGGCAACCTGGTCGAGTGGTACGATTTCTATGCCTACACGGCGTTCGCGCTGTATTTCGCGCCGGCGTTCTTCCCGTCCAAGGACCCCGTGGTCGAGCAGCTCAACGCCGCCGTGGTGTTCGCCGCGACTTTCCTGATGCGCCCGCTCGGCGGCTGGCTGTTCGGCTATATCGCCGATCAATACGGCCGCCGGCTGTCGCTGACGGTCTCCGTACTCTGCATGTGCTTCGGCTCGCTGATCATCGCGGTCACCCCGACCTATGCCACCATCGGAATAGCCGCGCCGATCATCCTCGCGCTCGCCCGCGTCATCGAGGGCCTGAGCCTCGGCGGCGAGTACGGCGCCAGTGCCACCTACCTGTCGGAGGTCGCCGACGCCAAGCATCGCGGCTTCTATTCGAGCTTCCAATACGTCACCCTGATCGGCGGCCAGCTCACCGCGATCGTCGTGCTGCTGCTCCTGCAGAAAGTGTTCCTGACCACTGACGAGCTGAAGGCCTGGGGCTGGCGCATTCCGTTTGCGATCGGCGCCGGCCTCGCCATCTTCACCGCTGTCATGCGACGCAACCTGCACGAGACCGAAGCCTTCGTCGAAGCGAAAAAGACGGTCGGCCCATCCGGGTCGATCGCCGCGCTGTTCAAATATCCGCGGGAGCTGTTGCTCGTGGTCGGGCTCACTGCCGGCGGCACGGCGGCATTCTACACCTTCACGACCTACATGCAGACCTTCGTCAAGCTCTCGGTCGGCCTCACCGAGGACCAGACCACGATGGTCATCTTCGGATCGCTCTTGTTCGCCTGCGTGCTGCAGCCCGTGTACGGCGCGATCTCCGACCGCATCGGCCGCAAGCCGCTCTTGATCTTCTTCGGTGTTGCCGGCACGCTGTCGACGATCCCGATCCTGAGCGCGCTGAAGGGCACCAAGGAGCCGTTCGTCGCGTTCCTGCTGATCTGCGGCGCCTGGCTGTTCACGGCCGGTTACACCTCCATCAACGCCGTCGTGAAGGCTGAGCTGTTTCCGACCAACGTCCGCGCGCTCGGCGTCGGCCTGCCTTACGCGATCACGGTATCGCTGTTCGGCGGCACCGCGCCGGCGATCGCGCTCTACTTCAAGAGCATTGGTCACGAGAGCTGGTTCTACTACTATCTCACCGGCGTGATCTTCCTGTCGCTGCTGATCTATGCGACCATGCGCGACACCAAGCATGCCTCCGCAATGCACCGGCATGAATGAGCGGTCGCGATGAACGAGGTGCCGAGATGGCCGACGAGTCCGAGCTTCCGCCCGAGAGCAAGCTGACCCGCAGCAAGGAGCGCTGGGCCCGCGAGGGCAAATTCCTGACCGGCCGCGTGGTGCGTCCCGAGGACCAGCGCCTGCCGCCGGGCCAGCACCTGACCCGGGACTGGCCAGTGCTCGATCTCGGCCTGACGCCGGAGATCTCGCGCGAGCGCTGGCGGCTCGACGTCTATGGCGCGGTCGAGACTCCGCTGTTCTGGGATTTTCCGGCTTTCCTTGCCCAGGAGCAGCGTCAGTTCGTCTCCGACATCCATTGCGTGACGACCTGGTCGCGCTACGACAATCAATGGGAGGGGCTCGCCACACGCGACCTGCTCGCCGCCTGCCGGCCGCGCGACACGGCTGATTTCGTCGTGCTGCATTCCTATGACGGCTACACCACCAATCTGGCGCTCGAGGATTTCGCCGCTGAAGATGCGCTGCTCGCACATAGCTGGTCCGGCGCGCCGCTCACCCGGGAGCATGGCGGCCCGGCCCGCGTCGTGGTGCCGCATCTGTATTTCTGGAAGAGCGCGAAATGGCTGAAGGCGATCGAATTCCTCGATCACGATGCGCCCGGCTATTGGGAGGTGCGCGGCTATCACAACCGCGGCGATCCCTGGGCCGAGCAGCGCTATTCGGACTGACGGGCTCCGTTGAAAGCCTCGCGAAGCGGTAGGGCGGGCAAAGACGCGAACCGTCGTGCCCACCGTCTTTCGCCGAAAAGAAAAGAACGGTAGGCACCCTTCGCTTTGCCCACCCTACGATCTGCATGTTATGGCTTCAGCGCCAATACGCGGTCGCCGCGATGTCCGAACGTGCCAGAGATGCAGCATGGAGTTCACCTCAGAAACCGGCAAGATCCCCAAGGGCTATGGGTATCTTCTCAAGCCGAGCGTCATCCTCGCCGCACTGACCGCAAGAGATCTCGGCGGCATCCGCATCCACCTCGTTCGCAGCCACGGCAGGCGTCTGTTCGATGCGCGATATCGGCCGCCGGACGGCGACATTCCTTATGAGCGTCTCAACATCAAAGTGGGCACAGCGCACGAGCGCGACTTGCCCCCACTTCGCCGGCAGGCGAAGGACGAAGCGCTGCCGGCGCTCGTCCGATGGATTTCCGATCTTGTCGCGCAAGACCTGCCGACGGCGATCCGGCGCGGTGAACAGGAGATCGAGCTGCTGCCCCCGCGAGAATGATCATGGCCTGGTCGGGCCAAGCGGCTGCCGGGCCGGCCAAAACATTCCTCTTGCTATTTTCTGAAAATCGTGATTTATTCTCCGCCATCCCGCCTCGTTGCAGAGGGACGGATCGCGATCGTCACGGACGTGGAGCGCGGGATGCGGTGGGCGCAACGGGTCGCAGCGTGGTCTTCCATGCGGACGAACGATCCGGTGCGCACGGCGAAATCGTGTGGTCTTGACGCCGCGGCGCTGGCGTCAAATCGCGGTGCTGTTGACGCGCATCGCGGTGACGGGGGCAAGACAGCCGTTCCCCGGAGAGAGCACGTATAAGCCGTTCCAACCATTGCGCAGGGAAGGCCGGGATGTCCTCAGCCGTACCTGTGGTTCTGCCGCCTGCATTTTTTCCGCAGGCGGGCCATGGGGGCGGCAGGCTCCCGACCTTCCCTGCGCCCTCTCGATGGCGAGAGGCGCGAGATATCCGCAAAGCTCGGGCCGTGCAGGCCGCGAGACGGCGTCATCATATCTGCGTGGTGGCCCTATCTGTTGTATGACAATGTGAGACGATGCGCTGTCATCGCCTCGCGCGGCAGTGAAGACGCAACGATTGGGGACCACATCATGTCGACCGAACGTTTCCAGTTTGAAGGCGCAGGCGGCGAGCAGCTTGCGGCTGCGCTCGACCTGCCCGATGGCGAGCCGCGTGCTTACGCGCTGTTCGCGCATTGCTTCTCCTGCGGCAAGGACACCCACGCGGCGCGACGCATTGCGATGGCGCTGACGGCGCACGGCATTGCCGTGCTCCGTTTCGACTTCACCGGATTGGGCTCCAGCGAAGGCGACTTCGCCAACACGACGTTCTCCTCGAACGTCGCCGATCTCGTCCGCGCCGCTGATCATCTGCGCGAGACGCGGCGGGCACCGGCGCTGCTGATCGGCCACAGCCTCGGTGGCGCCGCGGTGCTCGCGGCAGCATCCGAGATTTCAGATGCCAAAGCCGTCGTGACGATCGCCGCCCCCTCCGATCCCGCTCACGTCACCGGCCTGTTCAAGGACAGCCTCGACGCCATCCGCCGCGACGGCTCGGCCGAGGTCTCGCTGGCCGGGCGCCCATTCCGGATCAAGAGCTCCTTCCTCGACGACGTCGCCGAGCAGCGGCTGCTCGACAAGATCGCGCATCTGCACAAGGCACTGCTGGTGATGCATTCGCCCGTCGACGACACCGTCGGCATCGACAACGCCACCCGCATCTTCGTGACGGCCAAGCATTCGAAGAGCTTCGTCTCGCTCGACCATGCCGATCATCTCATCAGCAACAAGGACGACGCGGCCTACATCGCCGAGGTGATCGCCAGTTGGGTCGGTCGCTACCTTGGGACGCGCGCGCCCTTTCCGGCTGGCGCGGCGGCCGAGGACGGACCGCGCGCGGTCGTCGTGCGCGAGACGCGGACGAGCAAGCTGCAGCAGAGCATCGCGCTCGGCCCGCACCATCTGACCGCCGACGAGCCGGTCGCGGTCGGCGGCCAGGATACCGGCCCGGGGCCTTACGACCTGCTGCTGGCAGCGCTCGGCGCCTGCACCTCGATGACGATGCGGCTCTATGCTGATCGCAAGATGCTGCCGCTCGACCGTGTGACCGTCACCTTGCGCCACAGCAAGATCCACGCCGAGGACTGCGCGGAGTGCGAGACCAAGGTCGGCCTGATCGATCAGCTCGAACGCGACATCGACATGGACGGCGCACTCGACGACGAACAGCGCAAGAAGTTGATGGAAATCGCCGACAAGTGCCCGGTGCACCGAACCCTGACGTCGGAGATCCGCATCGTCACGCGCGCCGTGGAGTGACTGACAACCACAGCTTGATGCATGAGGTTGGATTGGCGCGTCACTCGCAATCCCACTTCTTCCATGGGGCTACGAGTTCACGCATCTCCAGAGCTCGACGCAAGTTCTCACAGCGACAGCGGGGCGAGGTGCACCGAGCCAGCCGCAAGCTATGTCTTCGTTCAACTGAAACGCATCGCGATTTAGTGCGCCGCCTGTGGCTCGATCTTCAGCGGCCGCACGCGCAACGCGCCGCGCAGGCCGGCCGCGGTGCCGATGAAAATGCCGGCGATAGCGATGAACGACGGCAGCGCCAGGGTCGACAATCCGGTCAGGCCCTGCCCGACCGAGCAGCCCAGAGCCATGACGCCGCCGACGCCCATCAGCGCGGCGCCGCCGGCCGAACGCAGCATGTGATACGGCGAATGAAAACCTTCGAGCTTGAAGCGGCGCGTGACGACTGCCGTGATGAGGCTGCCGGCGAGCACTCCGGCCACGGTCGCGATCCCGAAGCTCACCGTCGAACCGGTCGAGAGCATCACATATTGCAAGCCATCGGCGATCGGCGCGACGAAGGTCAGCGACGCCACCGGCACCGGATTGAAATCATCGGCGCCGAGAGTGCCTGTCGCAAACCAGCCCGCCGCGATCAACAGGCCAACGATGAGGCCTGCGAGCACCTGCCCCGGGGCGCGCCGAAACGGCGCATGCACGAAGGCAAAGGCGATCAGACCACCACCGAGCGCGAGCGCCGGCAACAGCCGCGCCGGCGTTCCATGCAGGCCGCCGATCGACAACAACGCCGGCAGCGAGGTGGCGGTCGCCATGGTCTGCGAGACCTGGGTCAGCGCGATCCGCAGCGGCGCGACCAGGCCCTTCAAGGTCATCTCGGCGGCGATCGCGAGCACCATCACCACCACGAAGGAGCGCAGATTGCCGCGGCCGAGCAGCACCAGCGCGCGCGAGCCGCAACCGTTCGCCAGTACCATGCCGTAGCCGAAAAGGACGCCGCCGGCGAACATCAGCGGCACGGAGAAGCTCGGCTGCAGATAGATCGACTTGCCGAGATCGACGCCGCCGCTGGCCGCGAGGACCTGCGTCGCAACGATCGCGATCCCCATCGCGAGCGCGTAAGTCCGAGCCAGACGGCCATCGCCCTCAGCCCACCAGCCGCGCAGGCTGCTCATCATGCAGAAGCCGCTGAGCAGGCCGACCATGCCATAGACCAGGCCGATCGCGAGACCGGCCATCACGGCCAGATTGGCTGCTTCGGGCAATTCCGGTGTCCTTCTGGTTGCGGAAAAGATGCGGCGAAACACAGGCCGCGCAAGCATCGCTTTCGCTTGACGCGCGAGGAATATTCGCCACGATATCGAGCTTAACTAGTTCAGAATGCTTGTTCCAACAAGCATCAACGGGAGAGAACGCCGTGGTTTCACAAGCCCAACCTTCTGGGTGGCCGATTGCCCGTGCGTGTGTGGAGGCCGGGCGGTGAGCGGCGAAACCGCGCTCTCACCCGATGCGCTTGCCCGCGCCTGCGCCGATGCCATGTGGCAGGATGACCGCGCGAGCCAGGGGCTCGGCATGCAGATTGTCGAGATCGGCCCCGGCTGCGCCACGTTGCAGATGACCATCCAGCCGCACATGGTCAACGGCCATGGCATCGCCCATGGCGGCTTCATCTTCACGCTGGCCGATTCCGCGTTCGCATTCGCCTGCAACTCGCACAACGACCGCACGGTGGCCGCGCAGGGCAGCATCAGCTTCATCCGCCCGGGCAAGCTCGGCGATGTCCTGGTGGCGCGCGCGAACGAAGTCTCGCGCAGCGGCCGCTCGGGCATCTACGACGTCCGCGTCAGCGCCGGCGATACCGTCATCGCTGAATTCCGCGGCCATTCCCGCAGCATCGGCGGCACACTGGTGCCGACCGGCGCCACCAGCTGAGCCCTTCCCTTACGCCCCGCGCCATCGCCGGAGGACCTGACAATGACGAAGCTTCAATCCGCCGGCGCTTACGTGCCCGAGATGGACGAGACCGAGCGCGCCTCGCGCGACGAGATCATGGCGCTGCAGACCAAGCGCCTCGCCTGGTCGCTCAAGCATGCCTACGACAACGTTGCCCATTACCGCCGCGCCTTCGACAAGGCCGGCGTGCATCCGTCCGACTTTCGCGAACTCGCCGATCTCGCCAAATTCCCGTTCACGGTGAAGACGGATCTGCGCGACAACTACCCATTCAACATGTTCGCCGTGCCGCGCGAGCAGCTGGTACGGGTGCATGCGTCGTCGGGCACCACGGGCAAGCCGATCGTCGTCGGCTATACCAGAAGCGATATCGCCACCTGGTCGCACGTGATGGCGCGCTCGATCCGCGCCGCCGGCGGCCGCAGCGGCATGATCATCCACAACGCCTATGGCTATGGCCTGTTCACCGGCGGCCTTGGCGTCCACTACGGCGCCGAACAGCTCGGCTGCACCGTGGTGCCGATCTCCGGCGGCATGACCGAGCGCCAGGTGCAGCTGATCAATGATTTCAGGCCCGACATCATCACGGTGACGCCGAGCTACATGCTGGCGATCCTCGACGAGTTCAAGCGCCAGGGGCTCGACCCCAGGCAGAGCTCGCTCAAGATCGGCATCTTCGGCGCCGAGCCCTGGACCAACGCGATGCGCGCCGAGATCGAGGACACGTTTGCGATGGACGCCACCGACATCTACGGCCTGTCCGAGGTGATGGGTCCGGGCGTCGCCCAGGAATGCCTGGAGACAAAGGACGGGCTGCATATCTGGGAGGATCATTTCTATCCGGAGATCGTGGATCCCGACACCGGCCGTGTGCTGCCCGACGGCGAGATGGGCGAGCTGGTGTTCACCTCACTGACCAAGGAAGCGTTTCCGGTCATCCGCTATCGCACCCGCGATCTGACGCGGCTGCTGCCGGGCACGGCGCGGCCGGGCATGCGGCGCATGGAGAAGGTGACGGGCCGCTCCGACGACATGATCATCCTGCGCGGCGTCAATTTGTTCCCGTCGCAGATCGAGGAGATCCTGCTGTCGACCGAATGGTGCGGCGGCCATTTCATGCTGGAGCTCACGCGCGAGGGCCGCATGGACGAGCTGACGATCTACGCGGAGTCCCGCGCGGAGCACTGGGACGACAGCGGCCTCGGCGAGCATGCCGAACGCATCTCTATCCACATCAAGAACACCATCGGCCTCACGGCAAAGGTGAAAGTGGTGGCGCCGGATACGCTCGAGCGCTCGGCTGGCAAGGCGAAGCGCATCAAGGACAAGAGGCCGGTGGACTAGGCGTTGGAGTTGTGAGGTGTGAGCTACAGCAAATGGCCCGGCGGTTCGTCATTGCGAGCGAAGCGAAGCGAAGCAATCCAGGACTGTGGATGGAATTCTGGATTGCTTCGTCGCTTCGCTCCTCGCAATGACGACCAGAAAACGTCCTCACATATGGTCGTAGTCCACCACCACGCGCTCCGTCACCGGCTTGGCCTGGCACGTCAGCACGAAGCCGGCCTGCAGCTCCCACGGCTCCAGCGAGTAGTTCAGCTCCATCTCGGCCTTGCCCTCGACCAGCTTGGCCCGGCAGGTGGAGCACATGCCGCCTTTGCAGGCGAATGGCAGGTCGACGCCGGCGCGGAGCGCGGCGTCGAGGATGGCCTCGTCTTCGGCGACCGGCACCTCGCGGCGCTTGCCGTCGATGATGAGCGCGGCGATCGCCTTTGGCGGTGCCGAATCCGGCACGATGGCCTTGGGCCGCGGGGTGCCGCCGGCACCGGAGACGAAGCGCTCGACATGGACACGCTCATCGGCGATGCCGAGCGCGCGACACGTGGCTTCGATGTCCTCGCTCATGCCCGTGGGGCCGCAGATGAAGACGTGATCGACGCTTTCGGCCGGCACCAGCGAGCGCAGCAGCAGGCGCACCTTCCCGCCGTCGAGGCGGCCGTGCAGGATCGGCAGATCCTGCTCCTCGCCGGAGATGACATGAAACACCGAGAAGCGATCGAGGAAGCGATCCTTCAGTTCCTCGAGTTGCTCGCGGAACAGCATGCCGGCCGTGGTGCGGTTGCCGTAGAACAGGAAGAAGCGGCTGTCGGGCTCGCGCGCGAGCACCGCCTTCACGATCGACAGGATCGGCGTGATCCCCGAGCCGGCGGCAAAGCCAACGTGCGTCCGCGCAGCCGCTGGATCGAGCGCCACGCCGAAACGTCCCGTCGGCGTCATCACATCGACCTCGTCGCCGCGCTTCAATTCGTCGGTGACGAAGCTGGAGAACGCGCCGCCATCGACGCGCTTCACGGCGATGCGGATCTCGTTGTCGTCAGGGCCGGAGCAGATCGAATAGGAGCGCCTGATCTCCTCGCCGCCGAGCGTCGTCTTCAGCGTGAGATATTGCCCTGGCGCGAACCGATAGTCCGCCGCCAGCTCGTTCGGAATGACAAAGGTCAGCGACACCGCGTCCGGCGCCTCGCGGCGCAGGTCACGGACGGCGAGACGGTGAAAACGTGGTGGTGTCGACATCGAACCTGTCTCCGCGTCATTGCGCGCGCAGCGAAGCAATCCAGAGCCGCGCGCTCGGCTCTGGATCGCGTCGCGGCGCTCGCGATGACGGTTGTCGCATCAGTGGCACTTGAAATAATCGAACGGTTCGCGGCACGATCTGCAGCGCCACAACGACTTGCATGCGGTCGAGCCGAACTCGGCGAGTTGCTCGGTGTCGACGGAGCCGCATTGCGGACACGCGACCTCGGCGACGCCGAACAGCGCGCGGCGGCCGCCTGCAGGTTGCGGCGGGGCGATGCCGTACTCCCGCAGCTTGCGCCGCCCCTCCTCGCTCATCCAGTCCGTGGTCCAGGCCGGCGACAGCACGGTGCGCACGCGGCTGCCGGCAAACCCCGCACGCTCCAGCGCAAGCTCGATCTCCAATGCAATCATGTTCATCGCCGGACAGCCGGAATAGGTCGGCGTGATCGCGACCTCGACACGGTCGCCCACCACCTCCACCTCGCGCAGCACGCCGAGATCGTCGATCGTCAGCACCGGGATTTCCGGATCGGCCACCGCTGCGGCCGCCTCCCACGCGCGTTGGCGCAACTCTGCAGGGCTGGTGTCCGCGACTACCATGTCGCACCGGGGAAGCTGCGCTGCATGTATTGCAGCTCACTCAGGAGATGGCCGAGATGCTCGCTGTGGCGGCCGTCGCGGCCGCCCTGCTGCATCCAGTCGTTCTCCGGCAGCACCAACGTCGCCTCGCGGGCGACACGCGACGCGAGCGACAGCCATTCCGGCAGCAGCATCGTCGGATCGATCGCGACGCCGGACTCGATGAGCTCACGCTCACTGTCGTCGACACCGAACATCTCGCCGGTAAAGGCCCAGAGGTCATCGATCGCGGCTTGCGCGCGGGCGTGGCTCTCCTCGGTGCCGTCGCCGAGCCGGATCACCCATTCGCTGGCATGACGCAGGTGATAGGCGCATTCCTTCTCCGACTTGGCCGCGATCGCCGCCAGGGTCGCATCGGTCGATCCCATCATGCCGCGCCAATAGAGATCGGCAAACGCCGCATAGAACAGCTGCCGCACCATCGTGTGCGCGAAGTCGCCATTGGGGCGCTCGACCAGCAGCAGATTGCGGTACTGCCTGACATCACGGAGGTAAGCGAGCTTGTCCTCGTCATGGCCGCGGCCCTCGATCTTGGCGGCGTAACCATACAGCTCCCGCGCCTGGCCGATCAGGTCGAGCGCCATGTTGGACAGCGCCATGTCCTCTTCGAGCATGGGCGCATGGCCACACCATTCCGACAGCCGATGGCCGAGGATCAGCGCATCGTCGGCGCGGCGCAACGTGTACAACACCAGCGGCGTTTCGGAGACCGTGATCGAAGGAGCAGTCATGGTTATGGTCCGATCAGCTCGCTACGAACTCCGTCATTGCGAGCGCAGCAAAGCAATCCAGTGATACATCCGAGCAGGCAGTCTGGATTGCTTCGCTGCGCTCGCAATGACGACGGCTAAGAGCCGTGCACGATCACATATGCCCGACTTCCTCGGGGACCTCGTAGAACGTCGGGTGACGGTAGATCTTGGATTCCGCCGGCTCGAACATCATGCCCCTGTCGGCGGGATCGGACGCGGTGATGGCGCTCGACGGCACCACCCAGATCGACAGGCCCTCGCCGCGGCGGGTGTAGAGGTCGCGCGCGGCCTGCAGCGCCATGGTCGCGTCGGGCGCATGCAGCGAGCCGCAATGCTTGTGCGCGAGCCCGTTGCGGCTGCGGATGAAGACTTCCCACAACGGCGTGTTCGGCGTCGCCATCACTGATCTCCCCTGCTATTCGGCGGCCTGCGCCATCTGGCGCCGCGCGCGCTTCTCGGCATAGGCCGCCGCAGCCTCGCGCACCCAGGCGCCATCGGCATGCGCCTTGCGGCGCGCCGCCAGCCGATCGCGGTTGCACGGGCCGTTGCCGGCCAACACCTGCTTGAACTCGCTCCAGTCGATCGGACCGTGCACCCAGTGCCCCTGCTCGTCCTGCTTCATCCGGGGATCAGGAATGATGAGGCCGAGATACTGCGCCTGCGGTACGGTGGCATCGATGAACTTCTGGCGCAGCTCGTCGTTCGAGAAGCGCTTGATCTTCCACTTGGTCGAGGTGTCGCTGTGCTGGCTCGCCTGGTCGGGCGGGCCGAACATCATCAGCACCGGCCACCACCACCGGTTCAGCGCCTCTTGCGCCATCGCCTTCTGCTCGGCCGAGCCGTGGCACAAGGTCAGCATGATCTCGTAGCCCTGGCGCTGGTGGAACGACTCTTCCTTGCAGACGCGGATCATCGCACGCGCATAGGGACCATAGGAGCAACGGCACAGCGGGATCTGGTTCATGATCGCGGCGCCGTCGACCAGCCAGCCGATCACGCCGATGTCTGCCCACGTCAAAGTCGGGTAGTTGAAGATCGAGGAATACTTCGCCTTGCCGGCCAGCATCGCATCGACCAACTCCTCGCGCGAGGCGCCGAGAGTCTCGGCGGCGGCGTAGAGATACAATCCGTGGCCACATTCGTCCTGGACCTTGGCGAGCAGCGCCGCCTTGCGGCGCAGGCTCGGCGCACGCGTGATCCAGTTGCCCTCGGGCAGCATGCCGACGATCTCGGAATGGGCGTGCTGGGAAATCTGCCGGACCAGCGTCTTGCGATAGGCCGACGGCATCCAGTCGTTGGGCTCGATGCGCTCCTCGGCATCGATGCGCGCCTGGAATCGTTGGGCGCGCGCGGCGTCCTCGACGAGGGTGCCCTCCTCGGGCGAATTAAGCGCCTGCGTGTACATGAGGCGGCGTCCTCCCAGGACTTGGTTGGCAGCAATATATAACGAGAATCTATCTTTGCAATCGAATTTTGTAATATATCAAGGCGCCTCATGCGCGTCGGCGAACCGCCGCAGCAGCGCCGCCCCAGCTGCCGGCAAGGGCCCTTCCTCATTGGTCGCGTGGGCATCGAGCCAGCGCTCGGAACCGGGCAGCAACAGCCGGTAGATCGCGCCGCATAGAATGCGCGCCTGCTGCCCCGGCCAATCCCGCGGCAACAGCTCGGCCGGCAGCAGCGGATCGCGCAACACGATCCGGCGATAGTGATGGATGAGCAGGATCCGGGCGGTGAAGGCCTGGGCGTCGGACAGCGCCTCGCCGCGTCCGATGCTGGCCTCGAGCGGCGCAAAGGAGGCGCTGAACTTGCGATAGGCGTCGGCCGTGCGTTCCAGCGCCCAGCTCTCGGCGACCAGCCGCCGCGCCATCTCGGAACCGGCTGACGCCTGCAGGCGGATTGCTCCCTCCACCGCGTCCGGCACGGCAATGCTCGAGGGCGCCACGAACACGCCGGGCAGCGGGCTGCCGAAGCCGGCGTCGCGCAACACGGTCCGCGCCTGCTCGCGATCTTCGGCGCTGCCGATCAGCAGCAGCTCGAAGCTGCCGTTCCATTCAGCCGGCGGCGAATCGTAGATGTGGCGGGTGGCGCCGGCAAAGGTCTGCTCGCCGCGCCGGGTCAGGCGGTAGAAGCTGTTGCGGCCGCTCTTGGTCCGCTCGAACCAGCCCTCCGCCGTCAGCCGCGACATTGCCGTGCGCACGACGCTGCCGTCGATCGCGAGCCCTTCGAAGAAGGCGAGCAAGGTGCCCAGCCAGACGCTGCCGCCGCGCGGCACGATGGCGTCGCCGAACACCGTGATGATCAGCGACCCGGTGCGCGATGGCTCGCTCTTGAGCTGGTCGACGATGCGGGACAGTGGCTGCGGCATGGCGCCCGCTTTAGCCGGTTTCGCCTGATCACAAAAGAAAAGGCCCGCCTGAAGCGGGCCTTGCAGATGGATCGACTGACGCTGGAGGCGATCAGGCGGTCTTGTTGTAGGCCTTGGCCAGGTTCTCCTGGGCGACCTTGGCACCCTCGGTGACGAGCTTGCTGACATACTCGCTGGTCGACTTGGCGCGGGCGACGAGCGCCTCGCCGCGGGCACGGGCCAGCTCACCCTGGATCTGAACCGCTTCGCTGATCGACTTGGCGGACGCCAGTCTGTCGATGCCGTCGAAGAACGCTTCGGTATCCTGATAGAGCGCCTGCTGGAAGTTGCGGCTGATCTTGCCGGCTTCGGTCACGCCGTCGAACACGGCGGTCTCGATCGCCGAGGTCACCTTCTCGGAGCCTGCGAGGGCCTCCGCGGCGCGTTCCTTGGCAGTGGACGCGGTCTTCTTGACGAACTCCCGCGCGGACTCCGGAACTTCCATCGTCGGCAGATTCTTGAACGCGTCGGTCACCGGCGCAAAGGCATCCTTGACGGTGTCGAACACGGTGTTGGTCTCGGTGGTCATGGCTGTCTCCATCCTCAATTTTTCTGAGCTATGGGCTCACTCCGTCCCTCATGAAACCGGAGTGACTCAGCTATATCAACATTAATGGTGCGTTGCAACATTAATGTTGCAACGCACCATTGAAAGATTGCCGTGTGAGGGAGGGATCGGTCAGGCCCTCGATGGGCTCTCACCAGAATTCTGCGGCCCGCCGCCGGTCTGCGGCTTCTTATTCCGGGATTTTCCCGGACGCTGCCCGGCGTCGGCAGCCTTGGGAGCGACATCGACGGGCTCGGGCTGGGCTTCGGCCGCGGTAGAAGGCTTCAACAACGAATCGAGCGCCGTCCGGATCTCACGCAGCTCAGCCTCGATCCCGGAGGGATCAGCAGCCTTGGCTGTATTCAGCATCTGGTCGAGCAGCGCTTTGATCTCGCTCAACTGGGGCGAGACATCGGCCGGCGGTTTGGTCTGAGGTTGCGGAACCTTGGACGCGGCAACAAGCTCGTTCAGCAAGGCCTTGATTTCGCTCAGTGCGGGCGTGACGTCGACCTGAGGGGCCGCAACCGGCGGCGGGACCTTGGATGCGGCGACAAGCGCGTCGAGCAAGCTCTTGATTTCGTTCAACTGCGGAGCAAGATCGGCCGGCGGCTTCGACGCCGGCAGCGGCACCTTTGCGGCGCCCAGCAGCTCCTTCAGCACCGCCCGCGTCTCCGCCAGCTCGCCTTCGATCGACGCCAGCCGCTCGTTCAAGGCGGTGAGCTGACCGCGACTCGGCACGTTCATGCCGGCGAAGTAGTTTTCCATCAGATCGACCATGGGCTTCTGTCCGTTTCCAGAACCAGTTGCGGAATCATCGGAGGATGGACGGGTTGTCGCACCCATCGGGCGCAGGCGTGTGAAGGCCGTGAAGCTCTTCTGCATCTCACCGACCATTTGCTGCCAGAACGCGATCGGGTCGCCGGACTTGTTCACCATCGGCACGCTCCTTCAGACCAACACAAGACTCAAACACAACCTATCATAGCACGCTCTCGCTGCGATGCGGCAGCATCATGCGGCCGCTTCTCTCACGCTGCGGAACCATGCCATAGAGGAACGGTTGGCGTTGAAAGAGGGATCCCCGTGACTGCAACCGCCCATCAGTTGCCGCAGATCGCGCGCGCGAACGGTATCGACATCTGCTATGAAATCTTCGGCGATCCCACCGCGCCCCCTCTCCTGCTGATCATGGGCCTGGGCGCGCAGATGGTCATCTGGGACGACGAGTTCTGCGAGCGATTGGCGGCGCGCGGCTTCCGCGTCATCCGCTTCGACAATCGCGACATCGGCCAGTCGAGCAAGCTGCATGGTGGCCGCCGGCTGACGCCGTTCGAGCTGCTCAAGCTGCGCTTCTTCCAAATTCCCGTCGCGGCACCCTACAGGCTGCTGGACATGGCCAAGGACACGGTCGGCCTGATGGATGCGCTCGACATCAAGTCGGCGCATCTGGTCGGCGCTTCGATGGGCGGCATGATCGCGCAGGAGATCGCGCTCTCGTTTCCGCACCGTGTGCATTCGCTCACCTCGATCATGTCGACCACCGGCAATCCGCGCATTCCGCCGCCGACGCGCGAGGTCGCGATGCTGCTGATGGCGCCGCCGCCGAAGACCAGGGACGAGTACATCAAGCGCTTCCAGAAGACCTGGAAAGCCCTGCGCGTCGGCTCCTTCCCGGAGGACGAGGCCCGCGACGTGGCCCTTGCCGAGCGCTGTTTTGCGCGCGGGCTCAACCCCGCGGGAGTCGGCCGCCAGTTGCGGGCGATCCTGGCCTCGGGCAGCCGCAAGCCGCGGCTGCATCTGGTGACGGCGCCCACGCTGGTGATCCACGGCAAGGTCGACCCGCTGGTCCATCCCACGGCCGGCAAGGACACCGCCGAGTCGATTCCGAATGCCAAGCTCCTGATGATCGACGGCATGGGCCACGCCATCCCGATCCCGACCTGGCCGCAGATCATCGACGCGATCGCCGAGCACGCACATGGCGCGAATGCGCAGGCAGCTTAGGAGAAGAGCGCTCAGTTGATCGATCTGGCTGCCCCGCCCACAGCTGTCATCCCGGCCTAGTGCGCAATTGCGCACGCGGCGCCGGGATCCATACCGCGTGATGTCTGAAATGGGCAGGCGGCACGTTCCACGCACCTCATTGAATGCGGTGGTTATGGATCCCGGATCGGCGCCCGCCGACGCGTTGCGTCGGCAGGCTTGTCCGGGACGACAGCTGTCGTTTGGCTCGGCCGTTGCCTCTCGCTTGCCGTGTCATCTGCCTCGGCCGTTCAACCGAACCGCCGCGCTCTTCAACCGAACCTTCTTCGCCGCCACTCGATCAGCTTGGCGCTGACCTCTTCAGGCTGCTCCTGCTGCGTCCAGTGGCCGCTGTCGCGGACGAGATATTTCTCGAGATCCGGTATCAGCTTCTCCATGCCGTCCGCGGCTGAGGGCGGCAGCACGGCGTCGTTCTCCGCCATGATCATCAGCGACGGCACGCGCACGGTATGATCGAGATTCTCCGCACGCTGCCAGTTGCGCGTCATGTTGCGGTACCAGTTGATGCCGCCGGTAAAGCCGGTGCGCGTGAACGTCTCGACGAACACCCGCTTCTCCTCGTCCGACAGGATCCGCTGCCGTGCATCCTTCGCGGCGTCGTAGGCTGCGATCATCTGCGGGAAGGCAAGGTTGAGCGAGCTCGATGCCGCGATGCCTGCAACGGGAGGCTCCGGGGGCGGCGCATCGGTGCGCGGCAACGGCTTGCGCATGAACGCGTCGAAGGTCTGCTCGACGCGGGCAGCGAAGATGCGATCCGGCTCGCGCGCGGGATTCTGGAACTGCACGATGTACATCATGTCGCCGAAGCGCTTGCGCATGATCGCGATCGGATCGGCCGGTGCACGCGGCAGGTGCGGCGTGTTGATACCGACCACGCCGGCAACGCGCTGCGGATAGCGCAGCGGCATCTGCCAGACGACGAAGCCGCCCCAGTCGTGACCGACGAAGATCGCCTTGTCGATTCTGAGATGATCGAGCAGCCCGACGAGATCGGCCGTGAGATGTTCGAGGTCATAGGCCTCGACCGGCTCCGGCCGGTCGGTGGCACCATAGCCGCGCTGGTCGGGCGCGATGACGCGGATGCCGGCGTCGGCCAGCGCCTTGATCTGATGCCGCCATGAGAACGCCAGCTCGGGCCAGCCGTGACAGAGGATCATCGGCGGCTGGTCGGTCGCAGGGCCGGCCTCGTAGTAGCCCATGCGAATGCCGTTGGTCGTCGCGAACTGCAGCGGCGGCATGTTCATCGCGCTCATCCGTCCTCCCTGCCGCAGGCGCTTGCGAGGCCCGCCGGCGATCCATGTCGCCTATCGTGCAGATTGGACCCGGTCGCGGCAAGCCCATCCTGGCAGGCGGACCGGAAGTCCGGATGGTCGCGAGGCGGCGTGCCCGGTCAGGCCGACTTCTTGTCGCTGGAACGACTGCCGCCGAGCCCGGTCATCGTCAGCATCATGTCCTGGAACCGCTCGGCCAAGCGGGGATCGAAGGTGAACCAGCTCTGCATGATGGCTTCGGGGGTCAGCTTGTCGATGTTGCTGGTCATCTGATGCTGCAGCCGGTCCATGACCGCGGACTGCATCGGACCGACGTCGGGAAGTCCGAAGAACTGCCGCGCCTCGAGCGGGGTGCAATCGATCTCGATATTGACTTTCATGTCCGCTCCAGCGCTGTTCGAACCGTGCCCACCTCGCCTCCAGTCGGGTCCCGAGACCACGGGACGCCCGTCCGAAGCCGGGTGGCGAGCAGCACAGTATCACCGCCCCGCCCCCCCTCTAGCAAGCGGCGCGTTGCTGCAGGTGCGCAATTCCCAGGACATGGTCAATCCCGGCGCCTCGGACCTCCGGCGCGACTTCGAAGCCGCCGCGTGCGCTGCACAGCGACGGCCGGGGATAACCATATCGTTTAGGCTTAAACAAACTGCACTTGTGTGCCGCCGCTGAACTCTGGCAACATATTCGGATCGACGTGCCGCGGGTCCTTACGGCGCATCGTCAGCCAGAGCATCGGGATGATCGCATTCCGGCGCGGCATCAGACTTGCAAGCACATCGCCCGGCGTCTTGTTGCTTCTTGAGGTTCGTGCAAGAGGCGCTGCAGACATCACGAACTTCGAAGCAAAGCGGGCCGGACACAATCGCGCCTGCCGATAAAACAAGCGTCAAACGCGGAGAATTTGAACATATGTCGGGACGCAAATCCCTGCTCATCGCAGGCGTCATCGCCTTTGGCCTCGCGGCGCTGCCGGCCTCGGCCCAGAGCCTGCGCTATGCCAACCAGGGCACCCTGAAGTCGCTCGATCCTTATACGTTCAAGGAATCGACCACGATTGCGCACCACGCCCATGTCTATGAAGGGCTGACCGCGCGCGACAAGGATCTGAAGATCATCCCCGCGCTGGCCGAGAGCTGGGAAACGCCCGAGCCGACCCGCTGGCGCTTTCACCTGCGCAAGGGCGTCAAGTTCCACAATGGCGAACCCTTCACCGCCGACGACGTGATCTTCTCCGCCGACCGTGTCCGCGCCACCGGCTCCAACTTCCTCTCCAACGTTCCGCCGGACGCAAAATTCGTCAAGGTCGACGACTACACCGTCGACGTGAAGCTCGATGCTCCCAATCCCATCCTGATCTCGCAGTGGGATACGTGGTACATCATGAGCAAGAAGTGGTGCGAGGACAACAACTCGGTCGCGCCGACGCCGGTCTCGGCAACCACCCCGAGCTACGCCGCGCTGCATGAGAACGGCACCGGCCCCTTCATCATCGAGAGCCATCAGCCCGGCGTGAAGACGGTGTTCAAGCCGTTCGCAGGCTGGTGGAAGAAGCCCGAGCACAATCTCAAGGAGATCGTGTTCACCACCATCTCCTCCGACGCCACGCGCGTGGCGGCGCTGCTGTCCGGCGAGGTCGACATCATCGAGCCGGTGCCGGTGCAGGACATCGGCCGCGTCGATTCCAGCCCGAACGCGCAGGTCCTGAAAGGACCCGAGCTGCGCACGATCTTCCTCGGCATGGACGAGTCGCGCGACGAACTGCTCTACTCGAACGTGAAGGGCAAGAACCCGTTCAAGGACGTGCGCGTCCGCGAAGCCTTCTACAAGGCTGTTGACGTCGAGCTGATCAAGACCCGCGTCATGCGCGGCCTGTCGACGCCGTCGGCGCTGATGATCGCGCCGGAGCTGTTCTCGCTCTCGAAGGAGTTCACGCGGCCGAAATACGATCCGGACGCCGCCAAGAAGCTCCTGACCGAGGCCGGCTATCCCGACGGATTCGAGGTCGGGATGGACTGCCCGAACGATCGCTACGTCAACGACGCCGCGATCTGCCAGGCCGTGGTCGGCATGCTCGCCCGCATCGGCGTCAAGGTGAACCTGAACGCGCAGCCCAAGGCGCAGTATTTCGCCAAGGTGCTGAAGCCCGGCGGCTACAACACCTCGTTCTTCCTGCTCGGCTGGACGCCGTCCTCGATGGACTCCCACAACGTGCTGCACGACATCATGGGCTGCCGTGACGACGCCAAGGACCCGACCCGGGGCGAGGCCAATCTCGGCAACTACTGCAACAAGGAGTTCGACGCCCTGACCGACAAGGTCCTGGTCGAGACCGACACGGCCAAGCGCAATCAGCTGATCAAGCAGGCGTTCGAGATCGGCATCAAGGACTACGGCTACATCCCGCTGCATCAGCAGGCCGTGGCCTGGGGCGTCTCGAAGAAGGTGAAGATCCCGCTGCGCGCCGACAACGAGGTGATGCTGTTCCTGGCCACCAAGTCCGAGTAGCCGCACGCCCAGACAAGTCCCGGAAAGCAGAACTGCTTTTCGGGACTTTTCATTTCACGCGGCAGGTGCTACCCGCCGCCGCACCTCGAACGACCTGAAAGGATCAGATGCTCGCCTTCGCGCTTCGCCGAGCGATCCAGGCCATCGGCGTCATGATCGCCGTCGGAATCATCTCGTTCGCCATGTTCCGTTTCGCCGGCGATCCGGTGAGTCAGCTCGTGCCGATCGACGCGTCGGCCGCGGAGCGCGCCAGCATCCGCGAATCGCTGGGTCTCGACGATCCGTTCATCGTGCAGTTCGGCCGCTATCTGTTCGACGCAGCGCAGTTCAAGTTCGGCGTCTCCTATCAGTTCCGGCAGCCGGTCTCCGATCTCCTCAAGGAGCGCATGCCGGCCACCCTGGAGCTCGCGGTCTGCGCGACGATTCTTGCGCTGGTCTTCGGCATCATCATGGGCGTGTTCTCGGCGTTGCGCCGCGACTCCCTGATGGCGAAGCTGTTCCAGATGGTGTCGCTGATCGGCATCTCCCTGCCGACCTTCCTGATCGGCATCCTGCTGATCTATCTGTTCTCGGTGACGCTGGGCTGGCTGCCGTCGTTCGGTCGCGGCGATGTCGTGAAGCTCGGCTGGTGGACGTCGGGCCTGTTCACGGTGTCCGGATGGAAGGCGCTGATCATGCCCTCGATCACGCTCGGCCTGTTCCAGATGACCCTGATCATGCGGCTGGTCCGCGCCGAGATGCTCGAAGTGCTGCGTACCGACTACATCCGTTTCGCCCGCGCCCGCGGGCTGACGACGCGTGCGATCCATTTCGGCCACGCGCTGCGCAACACGCTGGTGCCGGTCATCACCGTGGTCGGCCTGCAGTTCGGCTCGGTGATCGCGTTCTCGATCATCACCGAGCAGGTGTTCCAATGGCCGGGCATGGGCCTGCTGTTCGTGCAGGCCGTGCAGAACGTCGATATCCCGATCATGGCGGCCTACCTCATCATGGTCTCGCTGATCTTCGTCACCATCAATCTCGTGGTTGATATCCTCTACACCGTGGTCGATCCGCGCCTGCGCGCGACCATCAGCCGTCCGGCCTGATCATGAGCGATGCAGCCCTGCCCCACCCGACACCCGCCGAAGCGCCGCGCGCCACTGAAGGTTGGCTGAAACGCGCGCTCGCGAGCGATCTGTTCTACTCGTTCCGCCGCTCCAAGCTGACGGTCGTCGCGGCCGTGGTCACGCTGCTGTTCTTCCTGCTGGCGATCTTCGCGCCGCTGCTGTCGCCGCAGAACCCGTTCGATCCGGCGCAGCTGCAGCTGTTGAATTCGCGGATCTCGCCGCTGTGGACCGCCGATGGTCAGAGCCCGTTCCTGCTCGGCACCGACGAACAGGGGCGCGACGTGCTCTCGGCCATCCTCTACGGCCTGCGCATCTCGCTGCTGGTCGGCATTCTCGGCGTGGTGTTTTCCGGCGCGCTCGGCATCGGCCTCGGCCTGATCGCCGGCTATTTCGGCGGCCGCGTCGACACCGTGATCATGCGCATCGCCGACGTGCAGCTCACCTTCCCGCCGATCCTGATCGCGCTGCTGGTCAATGGCGTCGCCAAGTCGGTGTCCGGCAATCATCTGGAATGGCTGAGCATGCTGGCCGTGCTGGTGCTGGCGATCGGCCTCTCCTTCTGGGTGCAATATGCGCGCACGGTGCGCAGCTCGGTCCTGGTCGAGAAGAACAAGGACTACGTCGCCGCGGCCCAGCTGATCGGCCTGCCGGCGCCCGTCATCATGCTGCGCCACGTGCTGCCGAATACCACGGGCCCGGTGCTGGTCATCGCGACCATCAACCTGGCGCTCGCGATCATCACCGAGGCGACCTTGTCGTTTCTCGGCTCCGGCATGCCGGAGACGATGCCCTCGCTCGGAACGCTGATCCGGATCGGCAACAACTATCTGTTCGCCGGCGAATGGTGGATCGTCGCCTTCCCCGGCCTCGCGCTGGCCGGGCTGATCCTCTCGATCAACCTGCTCGGCGACTGGCTGCGCGACGCCCTCAACCCGAAACTGCGATGATTCCGTTCATGCGTATGAAGGCCTCGACCTCATGACCGCCCCCGTTCTGTCCGTGCGCAATCTACAGGTCGAGTTTACGAGCAGGCGCGGGACCTTGCGTGCGATCGACGGCGTCTCCTTCGACATCGCCAAGGGCGAGGTGCTGGGCGTCGTCGGCGAATCCGGCGCCGGCAAGTCCGTCACCGGCCTTGCCGTGATCGGGCTGATCGATCCTCCCGGCCGCATCTCCGGCGGCGAGATCCTGCTCTCCGGCCTGCGCATCGACAATCTGCCGCCAGAGGAGATGCGCCAAGTCCGCGGCAAGCGCATCGGCATGATCTTCCAGGATCCGCTGACCTCGCTCAATCCGCTGTACCGCGTCGGCGACCAGATCATCGAGACCATCAAGACCCACACCAATCTCACCGACCAGCAGGCGCGCAAGCGCGCCATCGACCTGCTCGCGGAGGTCGGCATATCAGCGCCCGAGAAGCGCATCGACGGCTACCCGCATGAATTCTCCGGCGGCATGCGCCAGCGCGTCGTGATCGCGCTCGCGCTGTGCGCCGAGCCGGAGCTGATCATCGCCGACGAGCCGACCACCGCGCTCGACGTCTCCGTGCAGGCCCAGATCATCTCGCTGATCAAGCGGCTCGGCCGCGACCACGGCACCGCCGTGATGCTGGTGACCCACGACATGGGCGTGATCGCCGAGACCTGCGACCGCGTCGCCGTGATGTATGCCGGCCGCGTCGCCGAGATCGGCCCGGTGCAGGAGGTCATCCAGAATCCGCTGCACCCCTACGCCAAGGGCTTGATGGGCGCGATTCCGACCTTGGCCGGCGAGGACAAGCGGCTGGTGCAGATTCCCGGCTCGATGCCGCGGCTGTCGGCGATCCCCGCGGGCTGCTCGTTCAATCCGCGCTGCAGCGCAGCCTTCGAGCGCTGCCGCGTCGACCGGCCGGAACCGCTGCGACACGGCACGCAGGCGGTCGCCTGTCATCTGTATGATCGCGCGACGGAGACCGCGGCATGAGCGATTTCGTCGAGGTCAAGGATCTGCGCCGGGTGTTCGACGTCTCGAAACCCTGGCTCAATCGCGTGATCGAGCGCCAGCCGCAGGAGTTCTTGAAGGCGGTCGACGGCGTCAGCTTCGGCATCCGGAAGGGCGAGACGTTTGCCCTCGTCGGCGAATCCGGCTCCGGCAAGACCACGGTCGCGCGCATGGTGGTCGGGCTGCTGGCGCCGACCTCGGGGGAGGTCATCATCGATGGCGTGTCGATGAGCGAAGCGCGCCAGGCCCAGGTCCGGCGCAAGCTGCGCCGCCGCATCCAGATGGTGTTTCAGGATCCCTACGCCAGCCTCAACCCCCGCTTCCGGGTGGACAGCATCATCGCAGAGCCGATCCGGGCCTTTGACATCATCGAGGGCGAGCGCCAGATCAAGGATCGTGTCGGCGAGCTGCTGACGCTGGTGGGCCTGCATCCGGACGACGGCCAGAAATTTCCGCACGAATTCTCAGGCGGCCAGCGCCAGCGCATCGCGATCGCGCGCGCGCTCGCCTCCGAGGCCGAGTTCATCGTCTGCGACGAGCCGACCTCGGCGCTCGACGTCTCCGTGCAGGCGCAGATCCTCAATCTGATGCGCGATCTGCAGGACAAGTTCGGCCTGACCTATCTGTTCATCAGCCACAACCTCGCGGTCGTCCGCCACATGGCGAGCCGCATCGGCGTGATGTATCTCGGCCGCATCGTCGAGATCGCCGACGGGCGCACGCTGTTCAGCGATCCGCGCATGCCCTACACCAAGATGCTGCTCGGCGCGGTGCCGGACCTGTCGATGTCCGGCCGCCAGCGCATTCCGGTGAAGGGCGAGATCCCGAACCCGATCAATCCGCCACCCGGATGCACGTTCAATCCGCGCTGTCCGCTGGCGTTCGACCTGTGCCGGCGAGAGCCGCCCGAACTGATTGGCGGCGTTGCCTGCCATGCAGTGAACCAGCCGGCCGCAATGGCCGTTCCTGCATGAGTCGTGTGAAGCGGCGAGACGGAATTTGAATGAAGTCGTCATTGCGAGGAGCGAAGGGACGAAGCCATCCAGAGTCCCGCCGGAACCCTGGATTGCTTCGCTATCGCTCGCAATGACGGCGAGTACTTAGGATAGGTCAAGGCCACCAATGAGCTTCATCAATCCCGATCCCTTCACGACCCGCCCGGAAATCGACGGCACCTTCGGTGTCGTCACCTCGACGCACTGGCTCGCCACTGCCGTCGGCATGGCGATGCTGGAGCGCGGCGGCAACGCCTTCGATGCCGGCGTCGCGGCGGCCTTCACCCTGCAGGTGGTCGAGCCGCATCTCAACGGCCCGGGCGGCGACGTGCCGATCATCCTGCACGACGCCAGGCGGGGAAAAACCGAGGTGATCTGCGGCCAGGGCCCGGCGCCCGCCGGCGCCACCATCGCGCACTACAAGAGCGAAGGCCTCGACATGGTGCCCGGCACCGGGCTCCTGGCAGCCTGCGTGCCCGGCACGTTCGAGTCCTGGATGCTCTTGTTGCGCGACTACGGCACGATGCGGCTGCGCGACGTGCTGGAGCCTGCGATCGCCTATGCGCGCGACGGCTATCCGCTGGTCGAGCGCGTCTCGGCGACGATCCAGACCGTGGAGCAGCTGTTCAAGACGCATTGGCCGACGTCGGCCGCGCTCTACCTGCCGAACGGCGAGGTGCCGCGGCCCGGCACACTGTTCACCAATCCCAAGCTCGCCGAGACCTACGCGCGCATCCTGAGCGAAGGCGAGAGCGCCGGCGGCGATCGCGATGCGCAGATCGAGCGTGCCCGCAAGGCGTGGTCGCAGGGTTTCGTCGCCGAGGCAATCGACCGCTTCTGCCGGACCCAGGAGGTCATGGACGTCTCCGGCGCGCGCCACAAAGGCGTGCTGACGGCCGACGACATGGCGCGCTGGCAGCCAACCATCGAGGCACCGCTCACTTACGAGTACGGCCGCTACACCGTGTGCAAGGCCGGCGTCTGGAGCCAGGGCCCGGTGCTGCTGCAGCAGCTTGCGCTGCTCAAGGGCTTTGCGCTCGACGGCCTCGATCCGACCGGCCCCGATTTCATCCATTGGCAGATCGAAGCCGCCAAGCTTGCGTTTGCCGACCGCGAGGCGTTCTACGGCGATCCCGCTTTCGCCGACATCCCGATCGCGACGCTGCTGTCCGATGCCTACAACGACGAACGGCGCAAGCTGATCTCCGACAAGGCCTCGCTGGAGCTGCGGCCCGGCACGCTCGAAGGCTACGGCGCCGAGGTGAAGCTGCGCCAGGCCGAGGGAAATCGCGAGGCCGTCGGCGCGATGGGCTCGGGCGAGCCGACCGTCGGCCGTTTTGGCGAGGTGCGCGGCGACACCGTGCATTTCGACATCATCGACCGCGACGGCAACATGATCTCGGCGACGCCGTCGGGCGGCTGGCTGCAATCCTCGCCTGTAATCCCTGAGCTCGGCTTCTGCCTCGGCACGCGCGCGCAGATGTTCTGGCTCGAGGAGGATCATCCGGCCGCGCTGGTGCCGGGCAAGCGGCCGCGCACCACGCTGTCCCCGAGCATGGCGCTGCGCGACGGCGAGCCTTACGTCGCCTGGGGCTCGCCGGGTGGCGATCAGCAGGACCAGTGGAACACGCAGTTCTTCCTGCGCCACGTCCATGCCGGCATGAATCTGCAAGAGTCGATCGACGCCCCGGCGTGGCACTCCGAGCATTTCCCGATCTCGTTCTGGCCGCGCACCGCGCGCCCCGGCGTGCTCGTGGTCGAGAACCGGGTGCCCAAGGCCACCGTCGAGGAGCTGCGCCGCCGCGGCCATGTCGTCGAAATCGGCCCCGACTGGTCGGAGGGGCGTCTCACCGCCGCCTCGCGCGTCGGACGGCGCCGCCGCGCCGCGGCCAATCCGCGGGGCATGCAGGGCTACGCTGCCGGACGATAGAGGGCGCTGACGATGACCTGGTCGATCATTGCCAAGGACGACCTGACCGGCCAGATCGGCATCGCCGTCGCCACGCGCTTCTTTGCGGTGGGCGCCCGCGTCCCCTTCATCGTCGCAGGGCGCGGCGGCATCGCCACCCAGGCGCTGGTCAATCCCTATTACGGCATCGACGGCGCGGCGTTGCTGCGCGATGGCCGGCATCCGCGCGAGATCGTGCAGCTGCTGACAGCGGCCGATCCAGGCCGCGAGAGCCGGCAGATTCACATCCTCGATTGCGACGGCCAGATCGCAGCCCATACCGGCCGCGACTGCATCGACTGGTGTGGCCATCTTCAAGGGGAAGGCTTCTCGATCGCCGGCAACATGCTGGCCGGCGCGCAGGTGCTGGACGAGACCGCGAGCGGCTATCTCACGAACAGCGCCCTGCCCTTCGCGCAGCGGCTGATCGCGGCGATGAAGGCCGGCGAAGCCGCCGGCGGCGACAAGCGCGGCAAGCAATCGGCGGCGCTCCTCGTCCACGGCAAGGACGAATGGGCCGAGCTCGACCTGCGCATCGACGACCATGCTGATCCGCTCGCCGAGCTGGAACGCCTGGAGTGCGTCAGCCGCACCCACTGGGCCGTCTTCAGGCAGTTCATGCCGACGCGTGACAATCCCGGCGGCGTCACCGATCGCGCCGTCATCAATGCCGCCGTCGCCGCCGCTGCCGGTCAAACATGACCGGCCGCAGGCGACCGTTCGCAATCGAATGCCCACGCTTGAGGCAACGCATCGCCGCCTTTTTCGACACGACATCTGCACCCGTCGTGACGCTCGTCGCAGCCGCAGCAGGCTGAGCCACGCGGAAGGACAGCATGAGCTCGGGGTTGGTATGGATAGTGCACCGACGCAGCTCAAAGGCGCGGTGCAATCGCGCAGGCGACAGACGAAGGCCGCATTCGCATGAGGGAAATCATATGATGAGGAATTGGCGCTCGGCCCTGGTTGCGGCCGCTTTCACGGTCTCGTTCGGCGCGGTCGCGCACGCGCAGACGACGCTGCGCGTCGGACTGGCCGAAGACCCCGACATGCTCGATCCCTCGCTGGGACGCACCTATGTCGGCCGCATCGTGTTCTCGGCCTTCTGCGACAAGCTGTTCGACATCGACGAGAAGCTGAACGTCGTGCCGCAGCTCGCGCTGTCGCATGAGACCTCGGCCGACGGCAAGGCGATGACGATCAAGCTGCGCCCCGGCGTCAAGTTCCACGATGGCGAACCGCTCGACGCCGAAGCCGCGAAATTCTCGATCGAGCGTCACATGAACATGCCCGGCTCGTTCCGAAAATCGGAACTCGCCAGCGTCGATCATGTCGAGGTCGTCGATCCCCTGACCATCCGGCTGGTGCTGAAGACGCCGTTCGCGCCGCTGCTGTCCCAGCTCACCGACCGCTCGGGCATGATCATGTCGCCCAAGGCGGTGAGGGAGGAAGGCGACAAGTTCGGCCTGCATCCGGTCTGCGCCGGACCGTACAAGTTCGTCGAGCGCGTGCAGCAGGACCGCATGGTGTTCGAGAAGTTCGCCGACTACTGGAACAAGGACAATGTCTTCATCGACAAGATCGTCTACCAGCCGATCGTCGATGCAACGGTGCGGCTCGCCAACCTGAAATCCGGCGGGCTCGACCTCGTCGACCGCGTGCTCGCCACCGACATCAAGGATGTGCGCGACGACAAGAACCTCGTGCTCGCCACCGCGCCGGAGCTCGGCTATCTCGGCCTCACCATCAATGTCGGCAGAGACAAGGCCAAGGGTCCGCTCAGCCAGTCGGAGAAGGTGCGCCAGGCGCTCGACCTGTCGATCGATCGCGAGGCGCTGAACCAGGTCGTGTTCAACGGCGAGTTCACCGCCGGCAACCAGTGGGTGCCGCCATTGCACCCTTACTATCAGAAAGCCTTTCCCGTCCGGCCGCGCGACGTCGCCAAGGCGAAGGCGCTGCTGAAGGAGGCCGGCGTCACCCCCCCCATCAGCGTCGACTACATGATCCCCAAGGGCGCGGAATACGAGGCGATCGCGCAGGTCGTGCAGTCGATGGCCGCCGAGGCCGGCTTCGACATCAAGATTCGCGTCGTCGAATTCGCCACGACCTTCAAGCAGGCGCAGGCCGGCGAATTCCAGATCTTCCAGATCAACTGGAGCGGCCGCATCGATCCCGACGGCAATTCCTACGTATTCCTGCACAGCGGCGCGCCGCAGAACGACGGCGGCTATTCCAATCCGGAGGCCGACAAGGTCATGGAAGAAGCCCGCGCCATCGCCGATCCGGCGCAGCGCAGCGCGCTCTATGAGAAGCTGACCAAGGTCGTGCTGAACGACGAGCCGATCATCTATCTGTTTCACCGCAAGCTGCTGTTCGCCCACACCAAGAAGCTCGAAGGCTACAAGCAGCTGCCCGACGGCCTCGTGCGCGTGATCGGACTGAAGCTGAAGTGAGCATCCGGACCGAGGCTGACGTGATCATTCAGGCTGGAGCCGAAGTGGGCGTCTCACCTGTGCCAGCGCCTCGCGCGAGGTCTGCTCCCTCCCCCCTTGTGGGGGAGGGCTGGGGTGGGGGGTGCCACGCACTCCGAATCCCCGTGGGGCACCCCCCTCCCTGTCCCTCCCCCACAAGGGGGGAGGGAACGCTGACGGAGCCGCCTGCCTCTCGTCGCAGGTCTGTTCATCGCAGCGCGAGACTCTCATCATGCTGACCTTCCTCGCCAACCGCCTTGCGCAGATCGTCCCGACGCTGTTCTTCGTGTCGATCCTGATCTTTTCGCTGCAGCAATTGCTGCCCGGCGACCCCGCGCTCGTCATGGCGGGCGAGGAGCGCGACCCGGCCGTGATCGAGCAGATCCGCAAGCAGTACCGGCTCGACCAGCCGATCCCGGTCCAATACGCCTATTGGGCCAAGGGCGTCCTCACCGGCGATTTCGGCGAGTCGCTGCGCGTGAAGGTGCCGGTGCGCGACCTCATCGTGCAGAAGCTGCCGGTGACCTTGCAGCTCGGCCTGATGGCGATCGTGATCGCCTTCCTGATCGGCATTCCTGCCGGCATCATCTCGGCGGTGAAGCAGGGCACGGCCTGGGACTACGGTGCCAATCTGTTCGCGCTGTGGGGCATCTCGACGCCGAATTTCTGGCTCGGCATCATGCTGATCTTCCTGTTCTCGATCAAGCTCGGCTGGCTGCCCGCCTCCGGCTACGTGCCGCTGACGGAGGATTGGCGGGCGAGCCTCGCCGCCACCATCATGCCGGCCTTCGTGCTCGGCAACGCAATATCGGCGATCCTGATGCGCCACACCCGGAGCGCGATGCTGCAGGTGCTGCACAGCGACTACATCCGCACCGCGCGCGCCAAGGGCATCTCCGAGCGCCAGGTCATCCTTGGCCACGCGCTGCGCAATGCCTTGACACCCGTCATCACGCTCGGTGCGCTCGAGCTCGGCACGCTGCTCTCCGGCGCCGTTCTGACCGAGCAGATCTTCTCCATTCCCGGCTTCGGCAAGCTGATCGTCGACGCCGTCTTCAACCGCGACTATGCCGTGGTGCAGGGCGTCGTCCTGGTCACCGCGACCGTCTACATCACGCTGAACCTGATCGCCGACATCGCCTATGTCCTCGTCAATCCGCGGCTGAGGAGCTGACATGGCCGAAACCATCCTGACAGCCCCATCTGTGTCACACGGCCTCGCCCCGCTCGAACGCCCGGTGCAGCGCGCGTTGCGCCGCGTCGTCAAGCGCAAGGGCGCAATGATCGGGCTCGGCCTCATCGTGATCTTCATCGTGCTCGCGGTGTTTGCCCCGCTGGTCGCGCCCTACGATCCCGTGGCCACGAGCTGGTCGCTGGTCCGCAAGGCGCCTACGGCCGCGCATTGGTTCGGCACCGACGATCTCGGCCGCGACGTGCTCGCCCGTGTCATCTACGGCGCGCGCGCCTCGCTGATGGCCGGCGCGATCTCGGTCGTCATCGCGCTGTCGATCGGCGTTCCCATCGGCATGCTCTCAGGCTACCGCGGCGGCTTCGTCGATGCCCTGATCAGCCGCATCACCGATGCGATGCTGGCCTGCCCGTTCCTGATCCTCGCGATCGCGCTGGCGGCATTCCTGGGGCCGAGCCTCGGCAATGCCATGATCGCGATCGGCATCACCGCGACGCCGATCTTCGTGCGGCTGACCCGCGGCGAGGTCATGAGCGTCAAGGTCGAGGAATATGTCGAGGCGGCGCGCAGCGTCGGCGACTCCGATTGGAAGATCGCGGTCAAGCACATCCTGCCTAACATCATGCCGGCGCTCTTGGTGCAGGCGACGCTGTCGGTCGCCGCCGCGATCATCGCCGAAGCGGCGCTTTCCTTCCTGGGCCTCGGCCAGCAGCCGCCGAACCCGTCCTGGGGCAGTATGCTCAACGCCGCCCAGCGCTTCCTCACCAACGCGCCATGGATGGCGATCTGGCCGGGGCTCGCGATCTTCCTCGTCGTGCTGTCGCTGAACCTCCTGGGCGACGGCCTGCGCGACGCGCTCGATCCGCAGCAGGAGAAGTGATCTCCCGTAAACGCTGAGCTGCGTCACTCGTGTCGTCTTGGCCGGGCTTGGGTCGACGATGACGAGCACAGCTCGGACGCGTCGCGCGCGTCGGCGCTGGCCCGGGACGATAGTGGAGAGCATCGAGAGAACCTACCAAAACAAAACGGCGGCTGCAGGGGCAGCCGCCGTTGATCTCGATGAGCGCGCGTGACGGCTCAGGTCGCCTTCAGCGCGTGGTCGGTCTCGGCGTCGAACTGGGCGATCTCCCGGGCGCGCTGGGACTTGGCGGCGGCCTGGTGGTTGGTGGCGATCACCGTGTAGACCGCCGGCAGCACGAACAGCGTGAACAGCGTGCCGATCGACATGCCGGCGACGACGACGAGGCCGATCGAGAAGCGGCTGGCGGCGCCGGCACCGGTCGCGGTCAACAGCGGGATCAGGCCGGTGACCATCGCCGCCGTGGTCATCAGGATCGGCCGCAGGCGAATGCGCGCCGAGGTTTCGATCGCCCTGCGGCGATCCATCCCCTCGTTCAGCTGCAGCTCGTTGGCGAACTCCACCATCAGGATGCCGTGCTTGGTGATCAGCCCGACCAGGGTCAGCAGGCCGACCTGGGTGTAGATGTTCATCGTCGCCATGCCGAAGAACAGCGGGATCAGCGCGCCGACGATCGCCATGGGCACGCTGATCATGATGACCAAGGGATCGCGCAGGCTCTCGAACTGCGCCGCCAGCACCAGGAAGATGATGATCAGCGCGAAGCCGAAGGTGATGGCGAGCTGATTGCCCTCCTGGACGTATTGGCGGGCATCAGCGAGGTAGTCGTGGCTGAAGCCCGACGGCAGGTTCTTGGCCTCCTTCTCCAGGAAATCCACGGCCTGGCCAACGGTGACGCCCGGCATCGGCACGGCCGAGAAAGTCGCCGAGTTGAGCTGGTTGAAATGCGTCAGCGAGTTCGGGTCGGTCCCGGTCTCGATGCTCACGACCGTCGACAGCGGCACCTGCTGGCCGGCCGCGGTCGCAACGTAATAGCCGGACAGCGATTCCGGTGACAGCCGCTTGTCGCGCGGCACCTGCGGGATCACCTGGTAGGAGCGGCCCTCGAGGTTGAAGCGGTTGATGTAGTTGCCGCCGAGCAGCACGGCGAGCGTGTTGCCGATCGCCTGCATGTTGATGCCGAGATCACTGGCCTTGCTGCGGTTGATCCAGACCCGCACCACCGGCTGGTTGAACTCGAGGTCGCTGTCGGAGACGATGAACATGCCGCTCTTGCGCGCGGCGTCCTTCAGCTTCGCCATCTGCTCATAGACGGCCTGGAAACCGTTGGTCGAGCTGATCACCATCTGTACCGGCAGGCCACCCGGGCCGCCCGGCAGCGCCGGCAGGTTGAAGGCGAAAGCCTGGACGCCTTCGATCTTCGACAGCTCCGCCTGCACCAGCGGCTTCAGCTTGATCGAGGAGCGCGTCCGCTCGTCCCACGGCTTCAGCAGCATGCCGGCAAAGCCGCCCTGCGGACCGTTGATGCCGTTCAGCGCGAACCGCAGGTCGGTCTCCGGGAACTTGGCGAACGCCTTGTCGAGCTTGTCGCTGTAGAAATTGATGTAGTCGATGTTGGCGTATTTCGGCGCCTTGGTGACCGAGAATACGATGCCCTGATCCTCCTCCGGCGCCAGTTCCTTGGAGGTGTGCATGTAGAGGAAGCCGACCAGGCCGAGGATCGTCAGCGCGAACAGTCCCGTGACCGGCCGGTAGTCGAGCGAACGGTCGAGCTGGCGGCCGTACCAGCGCGTCATCGCGCCGAACACCCGGTTGACGAGACGCGCGAAGCGGCCCTCCTCCGCGCTGCGCAGCAGCACCGAGCACATCATCGGCGACAGCGTCAATGCGATCACGCCGGAGACGATGACGGAGCCGGCGAGCGTGAAAGCGAACTCGCGGAACAGCGAGCCGGTGAGGCCGCCGAGGAAGCCGATCGGCGCGTACACCGCAGCCAGCGTGATGGTCATCGAGACGACAGGGCCTACGATCTCGCGGGCGCCCTGCAGCGCCGCCTGGACCGGCGCCTTGCCCTCCTCCAGATGCCGATGGATGTTCTCCACCACCACGATGGCGTCGTCGACGACGAGGCCGATCGCGAGCACCATGGCGAGCAGGGTCAGCAGGTTGATGCTGAAGCCGAGCGCGAGCATCATCGTGCAGACGCCGATCAGCGACAGCGGGATCGTGACCACGGGGATGATGACCGAACGCAGCGACGCCAGGAACAGGAAGATCACGACGATGACGATGAGGACGGCTTCGCCGAGCGTGTGCTCGACCTCGTCGATCGACGACTGAATGAACTTGGTGGAGTCATAGGCCACCTTCATCTTCATCGACGGCGGCAGGTTGCGCTCGAGGTCGGGGAACAGCGCGCGCACGCCCTTGACGATGTTGAGCGGATTGCCCTGCGGCGTCGCATCGACGCCGATGAAGATGGCGCGCTCGCCATTGAAGGCGACGCTCGCATCGGTGCTCTGCGCCGCGAGCTCGACGGTCGCGACGTCCTCCATGCGGACGAAGCCGCCGTCCTTGGCCTTGACGATCATCCGCTTGAACTGGTTGACGTCGGTCAGGCCGGTATTGGTCGAGATGTTGGAGACGGTGAAGTAGCCCTTGGCCTGGCCGGCGGCGGACTGGAAATTGTTGGCGGCGATCGCGGCCGCGACATCGGCCGGCGACACGTTGCGTCCGGCCATCTTTTCCGGATTGAGCCAGAGCCGCATCGCGAAGGTCTGGCCGCCCAGGATGGTGGCGGACGCGACGCCGTCGACCGTGGACAGCACCGGCTGCACCACGCGGGTCAGATAGTCCGAGATCGCCGATCCCGTCAGCTCCTCGCTGGAGAAGCCGATATACATCACCGACGTGGTCTGGCCGGTGGTCTTGGTCACGATCGGGTCGTTGGATTCCTTCGGAATCAGATAGCGGACCGAGTTGACCTTGGCGAGCACCTCGGTGAGCGCCTGGTTCGGATCGAAGTTCAGCTTGATGTAGACCTGGATCGTGCTGGTGCCCTGCACCGACGACGAGGTGATGTAGTCGACGCCTTCGGCCGACGCCACCGCCTGCTCCAGCGGCGTGGTGATGAAGCCCTGGATCAGGTCGGCCGATGCGCCGGGATAGACGGTCGTGACGTTCACGACCGTGTTCGACAGTTTCGGATATTGCCGGATCGGCAGCACGGTCGCGGCGCGCAGGCCGAGCAGCAGGATCAGCAGGCTGACCACGACCGACAGCACCGGGCGCTTGATGAAGATATCGGTGAAACGCATCGCGGCAATCTCGTCAGCAGGAGGCAGCTTCGGGGGTCAACGAGCCGCCTCGTCATGGCGGCCCGTCCTTGGATCAGCGCAACGCTTAGTAGCGCGGCGGCTTGGCCGGCATCGGCGGCGGCGGATCGGTCGAGATCGAGACCGCGGCGCCGGACTGGATCTTGAGCTGACCGACGGCGACGACACGGTCGCCCTCCTTGACGCCCTTGATGATGACCGCGCGGCCGTTGATGCGGTCGCCGGTCTGCACATAGGTGCGATCGGCCGTCAGCGTGGTCTTGCCGTCGTCGGTCTTCTTCTCGTTGATGACGAACACCGAGTCGCCATAGAGCGTGTAGTCCACCGCCGTCTCCGGCACCGTCAGCACCGGCGGCTTCTCCGGCAGCACCACGGTGGCGGTCGCGAACATGCCCGGCTTCAGGATGCGCTCCGGATTGGCGATCGTCGCCTGCACCCGGATGTTGCGGGTGTCGGTCGCGATCTGCGGCTCGATCGTCGTGATCTTGCCCTCGAACGTCCTGCCCGGATAGGCATCGACGCCGACGCGCACGATCTGGCCGACCTTGAGCTGGCCCGAGTCCTTCTCGGTCACGGTGAAGTTGACCCACAGCTCCGACAGATCGGTCAGCGATACGATCTGGGTGCCGGCGCTGAGATACTGGCCGACCTCCACCTTGCGGACGCCGAGTTCGCCGTCGAACGGCGCGCGCACCAGCTTCTGCGCGATCAGGGCCTCGGTCTTGGCGATGCCGGCCTGCGCCTGGTCATAGGCGGCCTGGGCCTGATCGACGGTCGCCTGCGGGCCGAACTGGCGCGACGCCAGCTGCTTGGCGCGGTCGAGCGACAGCTGCGCCACCGTCACCTGGGCCTTGTAGTTGGCGAGATCGCCCTGATCAGGCGCATCATAGAGCTGCACCAGCGGCGCGCCCTGCTTCACGGTCGTGCCCGGGGTGAACATGATCTCGGTGATGCGGCCGCTGACATCGGAGGTCACGTTGACCTGATGCACGGCGGCGAGATCGCCGACGGCCATCAGGAGGTTCGGCACCGTCTCCGGGGTCGCCGTCGCGGCGCTGACGTTGATCGGCGGCGGTTTGTTGTTGGCGAAGAACTGCGCGATCATCTTGTCGCGGAACATGTTGAACCACACGAAGCCGCCAACCAGCGCCGCGAGCAGGCAGCCCACGACGATGAACCACAGCACCGGGCGGGTGCGCTTGCGCGGCTTGTCGTCGATCGGCTTTCCGGAGAGCTTGGGTTCGGTCGCAATGTTCATGTCATGCACTTTCTGCCGTCGCCGGCCGGGCCGGAGGTTGCGACAATTCGTGGTCGAGATAGCACGCAATCGCGGCGTCGGTCAGTCCGATGCCGCGCAGGATGAACTCACTGAGCTGGCGCTCCAGGCTCGCTGCGGTTCCATAGGGCACACACGGGGTCGATGGAAGCCGCGTCAATGCCGCCATCAACACGGTGTGATGGGCAAACCAGAACAGATCGCGAGGGGCCGCCGCCGATCGCACCGCTTCGCCGGAGGTGACAGCGCCTTCCAGGCATTGGACGAATTTGGCGCCAATCAGATCGTCGATCTTCGTATAGAGAAACCGGGCAAACTCGCCATCCTCGAGATGGCTCGTGACCATCAGTCGCAGCCGCTGCTCTTCCTCGTCGTTGAGGCCGTCGGCGATGCCCAGGAAATGCCGGACCATGCCGGCCATCAGCTTGACCAAGGTGGCGGTCGAAGGTTCCTGTCCAAGAAGCAGCTCGAAGTCGGGATCGGCCTCGCACTCCTCGGCGAGGATGTCGGCATAGAGCGCCGCCTTGGACGGGAAGTGCTTGAACAGCAGCGCTTCCGAGATCGCCGCCGCGGCAGCCACGCTCTTGGTCGTCGTCCCGGCATAGCCGTGACGCGCGAAGCAACGCTTGGCTGCACCGAGGATCAGCTGCCGCCGGAGATCGCTTGTCATGCGCAAAGTGGACATCGCCTGTGAGTAAATACTCACTTGATCTATGTCAAGAAACATGCCGCAACGCAGCAGCGACCGGTGGCCAAGTCCTTGAAATCGCTGGGAAGGACGCTCCGTCGTCGATGGCAATAATATACCGCTCAACAAGGCGGATCTGCGGCACGGCCCGCGCACGCAGATGAGGCCTCGACGGAGCGCCCCTGCCCGGCGGATTTTCTTCTGACCCCGGCCGTGCGACGGTCGCGCCGATAAGACCAAGAATCGGCCGGGAGGACCAGAGATGACCGACGACGCCGCGCTCGCCAGCCAATTCGATCTCGAGCGCCTGACGCCGGAGTTCTATGCCGATCCCTACCCGACCTATCGCGCGCTGCGGCAGCATGCGCCGGTCAAGCGGCTGCGCAACGGCTCCTACTTCCTGACCCGCTACGACGATCTCGTCACCGCCTACAAGGCGACGAAGACGTTCTCGTCCGACAAGAAGCGCGAGTTCGCGCCCAAATACGGCGCCTCGTTGCTGTACGAGCATCACACCACGAGCCTCGTCTTCAACGATCCCCCGGCACACACAAGGGTGCGCCGCCTGATCATGGGCGCGCTGTCGCCGCGCGCGATCGCCGAGATGGAGCCGGCCTTGATCGCGCTGGTCGACGGGCTGCTGGACCGGATCGCAGCGAAGGACCGGTTCGAGCTGATCGACGATTTCGCCTCCGCCATTCCGATCGAGGTGATCGGCAATCTGCTCGGCGTTCCGCATGACGAGCGCGCGCCGCTGCGCGACTGGTCGCTGGCGATTCTCGGCGCGCTGGAGCCGGTGCTGTCGGCGGAGCAGCTGGCCCGCGGCAACCAGGCCGTCGGAGATTTCCTGACCTATCTAAGAGGTCTGGTGGCGCGGCGGCGCACGACGCCGGGCAATCCCGAACGCGACGTGCTGACGCGGCTGATCCTGGGCGAAGCCGATGGCGAGCGGCTGAGCGAGACGGAGCTGCTGCACAATTGCATCTTCCTGCTGAATGCCGGCCACGAGACCACGACCAATCTGATCGGCAACGGCCTCGTTCTGCTGTGCCAGCATCCGGCCGAGCGACAGCGGCTGATCGAGGAGCCCGGCCTGATCCGCACCGCCGTCGAGGAGATCCTGCGTTACGAAAGCTCCAACCAGCTCGGCAACCGCATGACGACAGAAGCTGTCGAGCTCAGCGGCGTCAGGCTGGAGGCCGGCACCTCCATCACACTATGCATCGGCGCCGCCAACCGCGATCCCGCCCAGTTCGACGATCCCGAGCGCTTCGACATCGCCCGCCCCGCCAACCGCCACCTCGCCTTCGGCACCGGCGCGCACCAATGCGCGGGGATGGCGCTGGCCCGGCTGGAAGGCGCGGTCGCGATTGCGCGCTTTCTCTCACGGTTTCCGAACTACCAGCTCGACGGCTCCCCGGTCCGCGGCGGGCGGGTGCGGTTTCGCGGCTTTGCGAGCGTGCCGTGCGTGGTCGAGGGGTGAGGCGAAGATCGCGTTGCGCGGAGTGATCGGAGCACGTCAGTCCGTGCTCTGTAGGGCGGATTAGCGCAGCGTAATCCGCCGGTGACACGGCCGGATGCTGTTGAAAGACCGGGTATTACGGCGCAAACGCCACAAGCGCCTATTCGCCCTTTGTTGGGGCGTACTGAAATTGCACGTTCATTCGTGGTGGCTGCTGAAATCCGGGCGGCGGCGAGATAACGAGCGGCTCGGTTGGGACAGGAAGTTCACCTTCTTCCGCTATCGGAGTTTGGCCGGGACGATACAGGCAGTCCTCATCATATGCATTATACCGCCCATATGGGCGCACTGTCAGAACCGAGGCGGGATGGCCGGATATTACTTCGGGCATCACTCTGGGGTCGGTGAATACCTCGACCGACACGCAAAATTCAGTCCTATGCCTCGCACTATCGGGAAAGATGTCGTCGTATTCCATCCACCCATAAATGAAGGTCTTTTTTCTTCCTTCGTGGGTAGCGAGAGCGTCTTGAATGAATACGTCGACTTGAAAATAAGTGCGGGACTGCGGTCCTATGACACCGGCAACCAATCCATCATGGGTCCTGTCGGCAAAACGGAAATCATGGGGCAAATCATCGACGACAACCAAGTTTACGCAGCTAACGTAGTTGCGGGCTGGAGTTCTTCCGGAATTGAGCACGTTGACGTTTATTCTGTGCACTATGATCGTATGATACTGCGATATCGTTACTATACTTATATCGCTGATCATTATGAAGGCTCTCTCCACGACAGTCAAAGCACGCTCAGCAGTGACGGCGGCCCGTTGTGCAGTCTCGGCACTCACATTGGCTATCGCGATTTGTCTTTCGCCGGCCTCCCAGAGCTTGTCAGTAGATTGCCGCAGAGAGAGGGTGAACCACGCGATGAATGCCGTCGCTATAGCCGTGATGGCACCGTTCAAAGCATCGAGTGTAGTTCCTATTTTATGGAACGCGTAAGACAGCATATTGTAGGAGGCGCAGTCTTTTGCGCCGGTATTTGCTGGCTCGCATATCTCGTAATGCGCCGTAAAATCTGAGCTAAATAAGAAAATTAGCAGCATCACCGCAAAGCCAAGCACGAAACCAACTGCTAAATCAGGTGACCGCCTCATACCTAGAGCCTCGCCGCTAAATCTCCTCCAAAGCTACTCCTTCGAGTTCCAATGCCGCAATACACGCAAGGAAGAATGTCGCCGGGAATGTTCCCCGCGCCAGTTTATTCGTGATCGAGGCCTCGGTTTCCTTCAGCCCATGCTTCCGAAGTCGCCTCGCCAGATCGGCATAGGTGACCTCGGCATCTTTCCACTTATGTTTTAGGAATGCTGCAGCGCGCTCGGCCCATGCCTCTTCCGACTTGATATTCATGGCGCCTCCATTCCAGAGGCTATCATATCTGATAGGCTGCTGTGACAAGTCCGCAACCTATCACATATGACAGGCCTCATAGACGAGAGGGGCATCATATGGCACAGCACTTCCTTCTTTCCCGGGCGGCTAAGACCCTCTCGCTGGCCCAGGTTTTCCAGATGAAGGACGAGGAATCCGAATTTGAGCAGAACTCGAGCATCACCACTCCTTCGCCTTCGAATTCAGCTCGCGTCTCGTCACCATACCGATCGACGGGCGGCTCGTCCGCGCTACGTTCGAGGCAGAATGCACGATCGGCCAGCGCTTCACAAACGTCTCCGTCTGAATCGCCCGCGTCGAAAAACTAATTTCATAAGCCGGCCCAGACAGATACCGCATCCAGTACTTCCCGCGAATAATTCCTCTTTCTTTTTTCCAGAAATCATGGTTGGATATCGCCGTCCCGTCTCGATAAGAGGGGCGCTTCGCGGTCGTCACGAACGTTGAGGCGGGATGCGGTGGGCGTGTTGGTGTCGCAGCGTGGTTGTTCCGCGCCGACGAACGGCATCGATGCGCACGGTCAAGTCGCGTGGTCCTGACACCCCGACGCTGGTGTTACGTTTGCGTCGACGCTCGCGCGTCGCGCAGGCAACGGTGGCCAGAAAGCCCGGCGCACCGGGGAGATCGCGAAGCAGCCGTGAAAACCATCGCACGGGGAATGCCGGGTGTTTTCGGCTGAACCTGTGGTTCCTGCCGCCTGCATTTTTTTCGCAGGCGGGCCATGGGTGCGGCCAGCGCCCGGCATTCCCCGTGCCCTCTGCTCAGAGAGGGCAGGTCCATCGGAAAAGCTCGGACGCGAAACGCGCCGCGAGATGGTGACCGCATGTCTCACCGGCATCAGCAAAAGTCTTACCGCCTCAACACAACCCTCACCATCGTCATTGCGAGCGAAGCGAAGCAATCCAGGGCCGCGCCCGCGACTCTGGATTGCTTCGTCGCTTCGCTCCTCGCAATGACGGGGAGAGACCGGGACTCAAAACACCGCGTGGTCACCGCGCTCCGCCTCCGCCTCGCCGCGGATCAGCTTGGCGTAGTAGTCGAACAGCGTCTCCGAGCCCGTCGACGGCGTGGCGTCGGCATCGTAGCGGCCGGTGGCGGGGTTGAGCACCAGCATGGATTCGATGGCGTAGTAGCGGCCGATGCGGGCGAGCTCCGCCTTGTCGGCGAGCGAGGGCACGATCCGCCTGGCCAGATCGAGCCCGCCGATGATGGCGTCGAGCAGCGCCACCGGGACGTGCCGGAATTGCGGCTTGCGTCCCAGCAGCGCGAACAGATGCTCGCCCTGTTCGATCGGCGTAATGGCCGGCCCTGGACCGCCGATCGGCAGCACCTTATTCCAGCGGCTTTCATCATCGAGGCACCCGGCCAGATAGCCGCCGAGATCGTCGTCGCTGATCGGCTTGCACGCCGTCAGGCGGCCGTTGCCGAACACGAGAAATGGTCGGCCTTGCCTGACGCGCTCGACCTGCCCCGACAGCGATTTGAAGAACGCCGTGGGCCGGATGATGGAATAGGTCAAGCCTGCCGCAATCAGCTGCGCCTCGAACGCCAGCTTGGCCTGTTGAAAGGCGAGCAGCGGCTTCTGCACGCAGATGGCGGAGAGCAAGACGAAATGACTCACTCCGGCATTTCGCGCCGCCTCGAGCACGTTCACGTGGGCCTGGTAGTCGATCGCCTGGGCATCCCTGGGCACCCCGGTCCGCGAGGCCATGCAGGACATGACGGCGTCGAAATGCTCGTCGCAAAAGCCGTCGCGCGCGAGCGAGGTGGGATCGGTGACGTCACCCGTCCTGATGGTCACATGCGGGACCTTCACAGCGTCATGGCGTGGCCGACCGAAGCAGACCACCTCGTGCCCGCACGCGACCAGTGCACGAGCTGTGGCACGGCCAATGGTTCCTGTCGCACCGAGCATGAAGACGCGGCGGGGACGACGCACGGCGGCGGCAGAGTCAAGTGGCGACATCATCGCACCGGCTCACTCCGCCGCGCGCGGGGTCTTCTCCAGGATCAACGTGTGGATACCGCAGGTGCCGCTATAGAGGCTCATCACCCGCGTGCCCGGCTTGCGGCCGGCGCGGGGCTCGGACACCTGCAGGCCGGCGGCCAGCAACCGTGCGCGCGTCGCATCGATGTCGGCCACCCGCCAGCTCAGGCCCCAGAGCTTGTCGTGCGCCTTGTCGTTGCCGGCGACCGGACGCTTCACCACTTCGACGATCAGGTCGCCGCAGCGGAAGAACATCAGCTGCCCCCATTCCTGATGGGTGCGGTCGAGCGCCATGTCGAGGCCGAGCCGTGCGCCATAGAGCGCGGCCGCGCGTTCCGGATCTTCGGTGGAGACAACGACGTGGTCGAGGCCAAGAACGGCGGAGTCGGCGGTCTTTTCGGAAGGCGGGCGCCGCTCGGCCAGCTCCAGGAAGAACATGCGCACGCCACGGGTCAGGTCGGTCATGGCGCGCGTACGCTTCCAGTGCAGCGTCCGGCCCGAAACACGATCGGTGTTCTCGACCTCGGTGATCGGGTCCGGCTTCAGCGCCACGCGCTCCAGCCTACGATGCATCCTGGCGATATCGTTGGTGGCGAAGCAGATGCTGGCGAGCCCCTCGCCCCAGATCTTGATGACGTTGCGGATACGGTCGGCAGCGGGGCTGGCGCCGGCCGGGGCCATTAGCTCCAGGGTCATGTTGTCCAGCGTGAAGAGGACGCGGTCGGCGCCCTCCCCCGAATTCTGCCAGGACGGCTTGCGCGCGAGCAGCGCCTCGAAGGCGGCGGTGCCTGCGGCGACGTCCTCGATCAGGACGACGACGTGGTCGAGCCCGGTGATCACGGAAACAGCCCCCGCGAGTTCTTGGCGGCGCGCACCTTTTCCACCCCGATCGCCATCGCCGCGGTCCGGTGCGAGATGTCGTCGGCCTTGGCGCGCGTCACCATCCGCTCGAAGGCGCGATCGAGGATCTGGTACTCGCGCCGCATCACCTCCTCTTCTTCCCAGAACAGCTGCTGCAGGTCCTGCACCCATTCGAAGTAGCTGACGACGACGCCACCGGAGTTGCAGAGAATGTCGGGAATGAGAAAGATCTCCTTGCGGCGCTGGTCGAGCACCAGGTCGGCATCCGGCGTGGTCGGGCCGTTGGCGGCCTCGGCAATGACGCGGCACTTCAGATGCGCGGCCACCTTGGCATCGATCACACGCTCGACCGCCGCAGGCACCAGGATGTCGCAGGCCAAGGTCAGGATCTGGTGCGGATCGAAGGCGAGCTCGGTGGAGAAGCCGGCAATGCTGCCGGTCCTGGTCGCGTGCTCCATCAGCGCCGGGATATCGAGGCCACGGGGATCGTGGAGCGCGCCAGTATGATCGCTGACCGCAATCACCTTCATGCCCATCTGGTGGAAGCCCAGCGCGGCGTAGGAGCCGACATTGCCGAAGCCCTGCACCACGGCCGTGGACTTGGTCGGGTCGATCCCGAGCTCGTCCATGACCCGGCGCGAGACGTGGGCAACGCCGCGTCCGGTCGCCTCGCGGCGGCCGAGCGTGCCCCCGGAGAACACCGGCTTGCCGGTGACGATCTCCATCACCGTCTGGCCCTGGTACATGGAATACGTATCCATGAACCACGCCATGACCTGCTCGTTGGTGCCCATGTCGGGCGCCATCACGTCGGTGTGCGGGCCGACGAAGGGAATCATTTCCTGCATGTAGCGCCGCGACAGCGATTCGAGCTCGCGCCGGGACAGTTTGGACAGATCGACGTTGATGCCGCCCTTGGCGCCGCCATAGGGCAGGCCCACCAGGGCGCACTTCCAGCTCATCCAGATCGCGAGCGCCGCGACCTCGCCGATGTCGACCGTCGGCGCGAAGCGCGTGCCGCCCTTGGTCGGCCCCATCGTCAGCAGATGCTGAACCCGGTAGCCTTCGTAAACCGCAATCGTACCGTCGTCGCGATGGATCGGACACGAGACGGTGATCGCCCGCTTGGGCAGGAGCAAACGGTCGCGTTCGTCGCCTGGGATACCAAGATGATCGGCGATCACATTGAATTGGTTGGCGGCCATTTCGAACACCGGACCCGCATAGACAGTCATCTTCCACTCCCGAATCTGCTCCTGCAGGCCGGCAACCATAGCGCGACCGAAGAGGCGGCGGCAGGGGGCTGGCGGTTGCACCGGGCCGATCTCAACCACCATGGTGACGATTTTACGAAGAATTTCAGCGTTGATCCGCCTCGACCGCTTGCTAATCTGCGGTGCCGGGGCCGCGATCACCCCTTAGTGAGATAGAAATACCCATGCAGGCCCTTTTCATCGGACAGACCTACATCGACGTCACGTTCATCACCGACCACATGCCGACCGGGGATGAGAAGCACGTCGCATCCGACTACGCCGTCTCGTTCGGCGGCAATGCGGTGACTGCGGCATTTTGCTGCGCCAAGCTCGGCATCGTGCCGGACCTGATCGCGACGATCGCGAACGACTGGCTTGGCCGCATGTTCCAGGACATGACGGCGAAGTACGGCATCTCCGTGCATCCCCGGAAGGTCAATGCTTCGTCGCTGTCCTTCATCATGCCGAAGGATGGCAAGCGCGCCATCGTGCGCTGCCGCGACGATGCGCATATCCACCCGTTCCCGCTGCTCAACCTCGGAAATTGCCGGGCGCTTCATGTCGACGGCCACCAGCCCGACGCCGCAATCCATTATGCCAAGCTGTGCCGCGAGGCCGGCATCCTGACCTCGCTCGACGGCGGCGGCCTGCGCACCAATACGCACGATCTCCTGGAATACATCGACGTCGCGATCGTCGCCGAGCGCCTCTGCGAGCAGATGGACCTGACGCCGGAGAAGATGCTCGACTACCTCAAGAGCCGCGGCTGCCGCATCGGCGGCGTCACCCAGGGCGAGAAGGGCCTGCTGTGGTACGATGAGCTCGGCGCGGTGCATACGCTGCCGGCCTATCCGATCCCGCGCGAGCGTGTGATCGACACCAACGGCGCCGGCGACGTCTTCCACGGCGCCTATGTCTATTCCTACCTCGCCAATCCCGCGAAGAGCTGGAAGGAGCATTTCGAGTTCGCGCGCGCGGCCTCGACGTTCAAGATCCAGAAGCTCGGCAACGAGGCCGGCCTGCCGACGCTCGCCGACATCGATCTGGTGAGGCAGGAATTCGAGGCCCGCGTCTAGCGGCGCGTGAGGGAGACGTCATATGGGCCGTGTCATCGTCGCCGGCAGCATCAACATGGATGTGGTGGCGACGGCCGAGCGGCATCCGCGCATCGGCGAGACCGTCGCCGGGCAGTCGGTGATGTACTTCCCGGGCGGCAAGGGTGCCAACCAGGCGGTATCAGCGGCCAAGCTGGGCGTGCCGACAGCGCTGATCGGCCGGCTCGGCCGTGACGGATTCGGCGCGCAGTTGCGGGCCTTCCTCGCCGATCAGGGCATCGATCTCGCTGCCGTAAAAGAGAGCACCAGCGCATCAACCGGGACGGCGATCATTACGCTGGCGAAGGCCGACAACACCATCGTGGTGATCCCGGGCGCCAATGCCGAGCTGGGCGCCGAGGATTTGGCGCAGGTTGCCCTGGCAGCGGGAGACGTGGCCGTCAGCCAGTTCGAGATTCCGCAAGCGACGATCGCGGCGTTCTTCCAACGCGCGAAGGCCGTCGGCGCGACCACGATTCTCAACCCGGCCCCTGCCAGCGCGTTCGACAGCGGGCTGTTTGCGCTGATCGACGTCCTCGTGCTCAACGAGACCGAGCTCGGCTTTCTGGCCGACATCGAGCTCGGCGATGCCCCCTCGCTGCAGCAGGTGAAGGACGCGGTTCGGGCGCTCAAGCCCAATTCCGACCAGACGGTCTGCGTCACACTCGGCGCGCGCGGCGCGGTTGCCGTCAGCGATGGCGAGGCCAGGCTGGTCGAAGGCCGCGCCGTCAAGGCCGTCGACACCACCGGCGCCGGCGACTGCTTCGTCGGCGCGCTCGCCGCAAGGCTGTCGCAGGGCGCGCCGATGGCCGAGGCGATCGGCTATGCCAATCTGGCCGCCTCGATCTCGGTGCAGCGGATGGGCGCCGGCCCGTCGATGCCTTCGGCCGAGGAGGTGCGCGCGCTGCTCTAGGCGAGAGCGCTCTTCAGATCGAAGCTCGGATCAGCGGCCTTGTCTGCGTCGATCGTGCCGCCCGCCCCGAGCAGCTTGCGGCCGAACATGTGGTCGCCGGCCTTGTTGACGGATTCGATGCCGACCAGCCGGCCCTCCTTGTAACAGAATGCGGAGAACGCCTTTTGCGCCGGGTCACCGCGCAGCACGACCTGGTCATAGCCCGTGGTGAGCCCCGCAATCTGGAGCTTGTCGTTGGCCTGATCGCTCCAGAACCACGGCTGGCCGTCATAAGGCTTGGCGTCGCCGGTGAGGCGCGCCGCGACGCAGCGGGCGTGGTCGGTGGCGTTCTGCACCGATTCCAGCCGCAAGGTGCCGCCGAAGCGCTGGCTGGAAAACAGCGCGCAGTCGCCGATCGCCGAGATGTGCGGATCGCCGGTCAGCAGATATTCGTCGACGACGATGCCCGCGCCGACCTGCAATCCAGCCTCGGCCGCAAGCTCGACATTCGGCAGCACGCCGACGCCGACCACGATCAGATCTGCCGGGATGTGCCGGCCGTCGCTCAGGCTGACGCCGGTGACCTTGTTGCCGTCGGCCTCGATGCTGGTCGCCTGCACGCCGAGATGGATGCGCACGCCGGCATCGGCATGCTGCTTCTGGAAGTAGTCGGAAATCTCGGCCGTCACCGCCCGCGCCATCACCCGCGTGCCGAGCTCGAGCACGTCGACCTCGAGGCCCTTGATGCGCGCGGTGGCCGCGAATTCGAGCCCGATGAAGCCGGCGCCGATCACGACCACGCGCCTGGCATCGCCGAGCAGGGTCCTGAGCGCTTCGCTGTCGTCGAGGATGCGCAAGTAACGGACGGCGGGGAGACTGGCGTTGGGAATGTCGAGCAGGCGATTGCGGGCACCGGTCGCGAGCACGAGGTGCCCATAGTCGAGTGCCTTGCCGGAGGCGAGCAGCACCTTGCGCGCGTCGCGCTGAACCGAGATGACACGGTCGTAGACGAGGTCAATGCTCTGGTCGGCATAGAATTTCTGCGGCCGGAACATCAAGGTCTCGGGACCGCCGGTGCCCTTCAGATACGCCTTCGACAGCGGCGGACGCTGGTACGGCAGATGCGACTCGTCGTTGATCAGATGGATGGGATCGGCAAAGCCTGCCTGACGCAGCGAGGCGGCGAGCTGAAAGCCCGCATGCCCCGCACCAACGATCACAACCGGTCCCTTCGTCACTGCTCCCTGCCCCATTCTGTCATTTGTCCATGCAGCGGAACCGGGTTGTGGCAGACTTCCCCGGCATTGTCACCGGTCCCGGTGTGCAGTTTAAATGCGGCAACAACCACATCCCGGGAGGAATGAATGTCGGACGCAACAGCGGAACCTGCCCGTCTGGGCATTGACGGTCCGATCGCGACCATCACGCTCCACCGTCCGGCGGCGTTCAATGCCATCGACCTCGCCATCGCCAAGCGGCTGGAGCAGCTCGCCGCCCAGGTCGAAGCCGACGAGACCATCCGGGTGCTGATCCTGAAGGGCGAAGGCCGCGCGTTCTGCGCCGGCGGCGATCTGCAGACGATCGGCGCTGCGGCCGAAGCCGGCACCATCACTCCCGTGGTCAGCGAGCTGCTGCACCACTATCACGCCTTCATCGCGCGCCTGCGGCGCATGCCCAAGATCGTGCTGGCCAGCGTGCACGGCTCCGCCGCCGGCGCCGGCCTGTCGCTGGCCTTCGCCGCCGACCTCTGTATCGCCGCCGAGGAAGCGCGATTCACGCCGGCCTATTCCAAGCTTGGTGTCTCGCCGGATGGCGGTGGTACGATCGGAGTGGTCGCCAGCGTCGGCGTCAGGCGCGCACTGCAGATCTTTCTGGCCGAGGACAGCTTTACGGCCGCGCAGGCCTATGAATGGGGCCTCGTCACCAAGGTCGTCCCCGCCTCCGAGCTTGCCGCGGCCACCCAGACGCTCGCGCAGCGTTTGGCGCAGAACATGCCGGCCGGGATCTCCGCAACCAAGGCGCTGATCCATCGCGCCCCGACCAGCTCGGTCGAGGATCAGCTCGCGGCCGAACGCGACGCGATCATCAATTGCATGCATACCGACGAATTCGTGACCGCGACACGGAAGTTCACCCGCAAGGACAGATAGAGGATTTGCCTCACTCAATTCGGGCAAATGTAACCGGTCCCGGCTGGCGACTTGAAGCAGCCGACCGACTCCGGAATGACGTGCTTGGGCAGCCACAGCACGACGCTGGGGAAATAGATCGTGAAGGTGATGGTGATCAGGAACACGACATAGATCGGCAGCGCCGCACGCAATGCCTTGCCGAAACTGACGCCGACGAATTTCGACGCCATCAACAGCACCAGCCCATAGGGCGGCGTGATCAGGCCGAACGCGAGCGTGGCGATCAGCACCACGCCCATGTGCACGCCGTTGATATCGCCGGCCTGCGTCAGCGCGTTGACCAGCGGCATGAAGATGATGATGGTCGGCACCGGCTCGATGAAATCGCCGATCACGGTGAACAGCAGCACCATCAACAGCATGATCAGGTGCGGATCATTGCCGGCGATCGAGGTGATCCAGTCGGTGATGAAGATCGCACCGCGCAGATAGGCCAGCATCCAGCCGAACGCATTGGCGGCGCCGATGGTGATCAGCGGCAGCGAGAAGATCAGTCCCGCCAAGCAGAAATCGTAAGGGATCTTCTTGAGGTGACCGCGGTTGAGCGCCGGGATGACAACCAGGATGATCCAGGCCACCGCGACCACGCCGGCCTCGGTCGGCGTAAACCAGCCGGTCAGGATGCCGCCGAGCAGGATCACCGGGATCATCAGCGGCAGCGCCGCATCTGCGCCCGCGAACATTACTTGCCGGAGCGGCGCGCGCGGCTTGCGCAGCCCGGAGGGACCGAAGAAGTAGCAATAGATCATCAGTCCGAAGCCGATCATGAAGCCCGGCACCACGCCGGCCATGAACAGACCGGCGATCGAGACATTGCCCACGGCGCCGTAGACGACCGCGGTGATGCTCGGCGGCACCAGCGCCGCAATGGTCGAGGCGGCCGCAATGATGGCTGCGATGAACGCCGGCTCATACCCTTCCCGCCGCATCGGTCCGCCGAGCGCGCGACTCATGACCGCGACATCGGCGGTGGTCGATCCCGACATTTCCGAGAAGAACATGCTGAACACGACGACGACCTGCGACAGCCCACCCCGGATATGCCCGACCAGCGACACCGACAGGTTGGCGATCCGAACCACGACATTGGCGGAGCTCATGAGCTCGCCGACCAGCAGAAAGAACGGGATCGCAAGCAGCGCCTCAGAATCCACGCCATCGAAGATCTTCTGCACGATCGCTGCGAGCGAGACGTCGGCGAGGAAGGCGCCGACGAACACGCCTGCCAGCAGCGAAAACGGCACGGGCACGCCGAGATAGCCGAACGACAGGAAGCAGATGGACATCAGCGCGAGGATGATTGGAGGGCTCACGTCCGATCGCTCCGACCAGCGCTGGTGTGCGGCGGCGGAATCACAGCCTCGTGTTCCGGTAACTCCGGATGATCGAAGCCATTGGCGATGCCATTGACCAGCTGCTCAACGGCAAAGAGCGCGATCAGCACGCCGGAAAGCGGAATGATGATGTAGAGCGAGGCGATCGGCGTACCCGAGGGCAGCCGAAAGCTGCCGAAGCCACGGAGAAAGTTCAGGTACCCGTACCAGACCAGGCACAGCGCGACCCCGAGCACGACGAGACGCAACACGATCTCGACGACGAGGCGCGGCATGCCATGCATGGATTCGGCGATCGCGGTCAGGTACAGGTGATCGTTGCGGCGCGTCGCAACCGCAGCGCCGACGAAGATCGCATAGACGAACAGGCTGGACGTGACCTCCTGCAGCCACAGCCAGGGATGGCCGATGGTGCGCGTGACGATGTCGGCGGTTACCGACATCGAGAAGCCGAAGCACAGCGCGCCGCACAGCATCATCAGCACCAGCTCGAGCGGGTCGAGCTGGCGCCACTTCAGATGACGCTGCCGTTGCAGCACGAGCTTGTCGGCGATGGACATCGGCTTACTCGTCGTTCCCGATCACGCTCCCTCGTCTTCGCAGACGCCGGGAGCCAAACTGCGGAGCTTCTCGTTGCAATGGCTCAATTGATCGCACGGATCAGGTTCTTGATCTTTTCGGCGTGCGGGCCGAGCTCCTTCGCAAGCTTGTCGAGATAGGGATCGGCGATCGTGGTGAAGCTCTTCTTGTCGACGTCCTCGACGATCTTGACGCCGAGCGATTTGAGCTTGGTGGCCGCCGTTCGTTCCAGCTCGAATGCCTTCGCCGGCTCCTTCGCGCTGATTTCGGCAGCCGCCGCCAGCACCCATTGCCGCTGCTCGGCCGACAGGCTCTGCCAGAGCTTGTCGCTGATGAAGACCAGGGCATTGTTGGCCTCATGCTCCGTAAGCGACAGCACCGGCGCCACCTCGTAGTGTTTGTTGACGAGATAGACATTGATGCTGTTTTCCGCAGCCTCGACCACGCCGGTCTGCAGCGAAGTGTAGACGCTGCCGAACGGCATATGCACGGTCTGTGCGCCATAGGCCGGGAACATCGTGTCCTCGGTCGCGGTGGCCTGGACGCGGATCTTCATGGCCTTGATATCGTCGACCTTGTGGATCTCCTTCTTGCTGTAGATGTGGCGTACGCCCTGAGAGCCCGTGCCGATCACGTGAAGGCCCTGCGTGGTCTCGTCGATCATGGTCCTGATCGCCTCGAACACCTGCGGATCGGCCAGCCCCTTGATCACATGAGCTTCATTGCGGAACAGGAAGTGCAGCGACATCACGCCCGCCTGGGGCGAAATCGTCGCTGTGTTGGCGGAGGAGACGATCGCGAAGTCGACATCGCCTGCCTTGACCAGTTGCAGGATCTGCGGCTCCTGCCCGAGCTGCGCGCCCGGATACTGGTCGATGAGCATGCTGCCCTTGCTCAGCTCCTTGAGCTTGTCGGCAAACAGGTCTCCGGCGATGGAATAGCCGGTGTTCCGGGGTTGATCGTAGGCGAAGCGATAATGCTTGACGTCCTGCGCGCTCGCAGCTGCGGCAGAAGCGATCGCAACTGCGAACGCCCACGCACTAATGAGCTTGCTACGACCTCTCACGAGCCCCTCCCCGAGTTATGATTTTCGGGGATCATCCCACCGGCCGCGTCGGATTGTCAATTGAGGACGCCCCGCCACTCGCGGCGCCGCCCATCGCTACCGATGATGGGTAAGTAGCTCAGCCCTTGCCCCTGCGGCGCATGAAGTCGAAATCGCAGCCGTCATCAGCCTGCAGAATGGTCTCATGAAACAGATGGGCGTAGCCGCGCTCGGCCCATTCCGGCGTCGGCTGCTGTTGCAGCGCGGCACGGCGTTTCGCCAGCTCAGCGTCGTCCACCAGCAGATCGATACTGCGTTTGGCGACATCGAGCCGGATCATGTCTCCGGTCCGCACCAGCGCGAGCGGGCCGCCGACCGCTGACTCAGGGGTGATGTGCAGAACGATCGTGCCGAACGCCGTGCCGCTCATCCGCGCATCAGAGATGCGCACCATGTCCTTGGTGCCGCCGCGAGCGAGCTTCTTCGGGATCGGCAGATAACCTGCTTCCGGCATGCCCGGCGCGCCCTTCGGGCCAGCATTGCGCAGCACCAGGACGTCGTCGGCGGAGACGTCGAGATCGGGATCATCGACCCGCAAGGTCATGTCCTCGATCGACTCGAACACGACGGCGCGGCCGGTGTGCTGCAGCAGCTTGGGGCTCGCAGCCGAGTGCTTGATGACGGCGCCGCGTGGAGCGAGATTGCCCCGAAGCACCGCGAGCCCGCCTTCGGGCTTGATCGCGTCCTTGCGCGCGCGGATCACGTCCTGGCCCGGCACGTCCTCGGCTGCGGCCACGATCTCGCGCAGCGACTGGCCGGTGATCGACCGGCAGTCGAGGTCGATGAGATCGCCGAGTTGCTTCATCAACTTCGGCACGCCGCCGGCATGGTGGAAATGCTCCATGTAGTGATCGCCGGACGGCTTGAGGTCGACGAGCACCGGCACCTCACGACCGATCTCGTCGAAGGCATCGAGGTCGATCGCATGCGGCGTACGTCCGGCGATCGCGGTGAGGTGAACGAGACCATTGGTCGAGCCGCCGATCGCCTGCAGCACCACCTGCGCATTGCGGAACGCGGCCGGCGTCAACAGCTCGCTTGGCTTCGGCCCTTTCGCGTTGGCCATTTCGGCCGCCACCCGGCCGCTCGCTTCGGCCGAGCGGAAACGCTCCGCATGCGGCGCGGGGATCGTCGCACTCATCGGCAGCGACAGGCCGAGCGCCTCGGTGATGCAGGCCATCGTCGAGGCCGTTCCCATCACCATACAGGTGCCGACCGACGGCGCCAGCCGGCCGTTGACCGCCTCGATCTCGCTATCGTCCATCTCGCCGGCGCGATACTTCGCCCACAGCCTGCGACAGTCGGTACAGGCGCCGAGCACCTCGCCTTTGTGATGCCCGACCACCATGGGGCCCACGGGAATGACGACCGTCGGCAGATCGGCCGACACTGCTGCCATGATCTGCGCCGGCAAGGTCTTGTCACAGCCGCCGATGACAACCACGGCATCCATCGGCTGCGCCCGGATCATTTCCTCGGTTTCCATCGCCATCAGGTTGCGCAGATACATCGAGGTCGGATGCGCAAAGCTCTCGGCGATCGAGATGGTCGGAAACACGAACGGCATCGCGCCCGACAGCATGACGCCGCGCTTCACTGCCTCCAGGATCTGCGGCACGTTGCCGTGGCAGGGATTGTAGTCGCTGTAGGTGTTGGTGATTCCGACGATCGGGCGGTCGAGCGCGTCGTCGGAATAGCCGGCCGCCTTGATGAAGGCCTTGCGCAGGAACAGCGAAAATCCGGCATCGCCGTAAGCGGTCAGTCCCTTGCGCAAGCCGTCGGTCATGGTCGTTCTTGTCTTTCATTTATCTCTTGGTCATTCCGGGGCGCGCGAAAGCGCGAACCCGGAATCCAGAAGTGTCTTACTCTCTCAATGTCGAGATTCCGGGTTCGCGTCCTGCGGACGCGCCCCGGAATGACGACCTCCGCATCAACCCCAGTCGATGATCCGGCTGGTGTCGCCGTCGAATTCGGTGCTGCAGAACGCACCACCCTGGAAGTAGTCGCCGATCGGATCGGCAGGCAGCTTGGCCTGCTCGGCGAAGGCGTGCTCGCGGAAATCCTCGGCGCGGCCCGTCGGGCGGTAGCCGAGATCGTAGGCACGCTGGTTGTCCCACCAGGCGCGCTCGTTCAGCGAGGCTCCGTACAGCACCTCGAAGTAAATGTCCGGATGCTCCAGCCCGATACGGCAAAGCTGCACCAGATCCTCCGGCTTCAGCCAGATCGACAGCCGACGCCGATCGAGCGGCTTGTCGCCGAAATTGCCGATGCGGATGCACGTCACCTTCAGCCCGTGCTTGTCGGCATAGAGCGAGCCGAGGGCCTCGCCGAACACCTTGCTGACGCCGTAGCGGCCGTCGGGGCGCGGCTGCACGTCGTTGTCGATCTTGCGGTGGCGCGGATAAAAACCCACCGCATGGTTCGACGATGCGAACACGATGCGCTTGACGCGCTTGCGGCGGGCCGCCTCAAAAAGGTTGTACCCGCCGATGATGTTGGCCTGCAGGATGTCGTTCCACGAGCCCTCGACCGAATAGCCGCCGAAATGGATGATGCCGTCGACGCCCTCGCACAGCGCCTCCACCTGGGCGAGGTCGGCAAGATCGGCCGCCTTGAACGTCTCCTGGCTGGACAGATCCGCCGGCGCCCTGAGGTCGCTGAGCAGCAGGTCCGGATAGATTGGCGGCAGCAGCTTCCGCAAGGAAGTGCCGATCCCACCGCTCGCACCGGTCATCAAGATACGTGGCATTTCATCCCTCGTGTTCGGCCCGCAGGTTTGCGGTCGTTGAGCTCCAATGATAGCAGAGATCGCAAACGCGCAATAACGGGACCAGCAAAATGCCCGACGGAAACGCTCAAGGCTTTCATCCTGCCACCTTCTACCCCGATCCGGCGATCCAGGCGCTCGACCCGCGCTTCGAAAAGTACTGGCTCAAACTGTCGGCCGTCGAACGGCTGGCGACGGGACTGCGGTGGGCCGAGGGTCCGGTGTGGTTCGGCGACGGGCGCTACCTGCTGTGCAGCGACATCCCCAACCAGCGCATCCTCAAATGGGAGGAGGAGACCGGGGCCGTCTCGGTGTTCCGCAAGCCGTCGAATTTCGCCAACGGCAATACTAGGGATCGCCAGGGCCGGCTCGTCACCTGCGAGCATGGCGGCCGCCGCGTCACCCGCACCGAGTATGACGGGTCGATCACGGTGCTGATGGACTCCTTCGAGGGCAAGCGGTTGAACTCGCCGAACGATGTGGTCGTCAAATCTGACGGATCGATCTGGTTCACCGATCCGACCTTCGGCCTGCTCGGCAATTACGAGGGCTACAAGGCCGAGCCGGAGATCGACACCCACGTGTACCGGATCGACGGTGCCACCGGCCAGGCGACCATCGTCGCCGAGGGCGTGCTGGGCCCGAACGGGCTGTGCTTCTCGCCCGATGAATCCATCCTCTACGTCGTCGAATCCAGGGGCGTGCCGACCCGCAAGATCCTCGCTTATGACGTGTCCGCGGATGGCACCAGGCTGTCCAACAAGCGTGTTCACATCGATGCCGGTCCGGGCACGCCAGACGGCATGCGCTGCGACATCGACGGCAATCTCTGGTGCGGCTGGGGCATGGGCAGCCCCGAGCTCGACGGCGTCATGGTGTTCGCGCCCGACGGCGCGCCGATCGGGCGCATCGCTCTGCCCGAGCGCTGCGCCAACCTCTGCTTCGGCGGCCTCAAGCGCAACCGCCTGTTCATGGCCGCCAGCCAGTCGATCTACGCGCTCTACGTGAACACGCAGGGCGCGTTGGGGGGCTGATTGGCCGTCATTGCGAGGAGCCCCCGGGTCTCGCCTCTGGCGAGCCCGAGGGCAGGCTCCGCGACGAAGCAATCCAGACTTCCTTTTTGGCCCTGGATTGCTTCGCTGCGCTCGCAATGACGGGGACCGATCAAGCCGCGTTGTAGCCCGCGACGGCCTTGACCTCGAGATACTCCTCGAGGCCGAACTTGCCCCACTCGCGGCCGTTGCCGGACTGCTTGTAGCCGCCGAACGGCGCGGTGCGGTCGTTCGGGACGCCCTGCAGGTTGACGTTGCCGGCGCGGATCTTGCGGCCGACCTCGCGGGCCTTCTCGATCGTGCCGGCCGAGACGTAACCGGCGAGACCATAGGGCGTGTCGTTGGCGATCTTGACCGCCTCGGACTCGTCCTGCGCGCCGATGATCACCAGCACCGGGCCGAAGATCTCCTCGCGCGAGATCGTCATGTCAGGCTTGACGTCGGCGAAGACGGTCGGGCGGACATAGAAGCCCTTGTTGACGCCCTCCGGCAGGCCGGGACCGCCGGCGACGAGGGTGGCGCCCTCCTCGATGCCCTTGTTGATGAGGGCCTGGATCTTGTCCCACTGGCCGCGATTGACGACCGGACCGATGGTGGTGCCCTCGCCGCGGGGATCGCCGGCCTTGGTTTTGTCGGCGACGCCCTTCGCGATCGCAGCGACTTCTTTCATCTTCGAAGCCGGCACGATCATGCGCGACGGCGCGTTGCAGGACTGGCCGGAGTTGTTGAACATGTGCATGACGCCGCCGGTCACCGCCTTGACCAGGTCGGCCCCCTCCAGGATCACGTTCGGCGACTTGCCGCCGAGCTCCTGGCTGACGCGCTTGACGGTCGGCGCGGCGCGCTTGGCAACGTCGATCCCGGCGCGGGTCGAGCCGGTGAACGAGATCATGTCGATGTCCGGATGCTCGCTCATGGCGGCGCCGACCTCCGGCCCGAGGCCGTTGATCAGGTTGAACACACCCTTCGGCACGCCCGCTTCATGCAGGATCTCGGCGAAGATCAAGGCCGACGTCGGCGTGAACTCCGAGGGCTTCAGGATCATGGTGCAGCCCGCGGCGAGCGCAGGCGCCACCTTGCAGGCGATCTGGTTGAGCGGCCAATTCCACGGCGTGATCATGCCGACCACGCCAACCGGCTCGCGCACCACCACGGACGCCGGCAGCGTCTCCTCGAACTCATATTTCTTCAGCACATCGAGCGTCGACATCAGGTGGCCGAGACCGGCGCCGGCCTGCAGCTTCTCCGCCATCGGCAGCGGCGCGCCCATCTCGTCGGAGACGGCGGCGCCGATTTCCTTCATGCGGCCCTTGTAGACGGCGATGATCTTTTCGAGCAGCGCAACGCGCTCCTCGCGCGAGGTCTGCGAAAAGGTCTCGAAGGCGCGCTTGGCGGCGGCGACGGCCTTGTCGACATCGGCCTTCGAGCCTAGCGCAACCTCGTACATCGCCTCTTCAGTCGCCGGATTCACGACCGGCGTGGACTTCTTGACGACCGGATCGACCCAGGCGCCGTCGATGTAGAATTGCAGGCGATTGACCATCGGAAAACCTCTTCACGTGGAAGCATATGGAGGGGGCGGCAGCGCGCGGGCCGGCATCCTGGCACGAACGATCCGGGGGTTGAACCCGCCACATGCGGGGTCCGGGGTTGCGCTTGGGATATAGGATCAAGCCCGCGACCGGCGCAAGCCGACGGGCCTGCGTTTCGTCGTCGCTCCATTTTGCATCGCAGCAATCGTGACACCTCCCTTTCCATTTCCACAACTCGATCATTCCGGACGGCAGAATTCCCACTCCTGCAGATTCATTTCGGAGATGTGAACTGCTTCACAGCGTGGCCCGGTCGACCCGGTTAGTGTGCCTTGCGTGGCTGCTCCAGTATCTCGAAAGGACGCTGGAAAATATTTGATAACGAACGATTTCGTCCGTCTTTACTGGGTATGTTTTTCAGCACGTAGCCTTTTGATCCAAGTTGCGACGCCGTCTCCTTCATCCAGGTGGGGGAGACGGCGCAGCTTTTTGGGGCCGCGCCATCCTCCACCCTTACACCGCCATTTTCCGATGCCGCACCGGTGCGCCGGTGAGGCTCTCGGCCGCGTCGATGATCGCGTTCGCGTCCATGCCATTGTGGCGATAGAGATCGTCGATCGTGCCGGTCTGGCCGAACTTCTCGACCCCCAGCGCCTCGACGCGATGGCCGCGCACCGAACCGAGCCAGCCGAGCGTCGCCGGGTGGCCATCGATCACGGTCACGATGCCGCAGTCGCGCGGCAGCGGCGCCAGCAGCTGCTCGATATGGCTGAGATGCTGCACGCCACGGCGATGTCGCCGCAGGCTGCGCGCTGCCGTCCACCCGGCATGCAGTCGGTCGGCCGATGTGATCGCGAGCAGGCCGACGTCACGCCGAGACTCTCCGATCAGCCCGGTCGCCTCGATCGCCTCCGGCGCGACCGCACCGGTATAGGCGACGATCACCTCCGCATTCGGCCCAGGCTTGCGCAGCCAATAGGCGCCCGCCGCGATGTCGGACTCCAGCTCAGGCGTGATGATCCGCTGCGGCTGGTCGATCGTGCGCGTCGACAGCCGCAGATACAGCGAGCCGCCCTCGCCGGCCGCGGCTTGCATGTGGGCAAAGCCCCATTTCATGATCGCCGCGAGCTCGTCGACGAAAGCCGGCTCGAACGACGACAGCCCGTCCTGCGCCATGCCGATCAGCGGCGTCGCGATCGACTGATGGGCGCCGCCTTCGGGCGCGAGCGTCACGCCCGACGGCGTCGCCGCCACCATGAAGCGCGCGTCCTGGTAGCAGGCATAGTTCAGCGCATCGAGGCCGCGCTCGATGAAGGGATCGTACAAGGTCACGATCGGCAGCAGCCGGGCGCCGTTGATGGAATGCGACAGGCCGAGCGCCGAGGCCATGATGAACAGGTTCATCTCGGCGATCCCCAGCTCGATGTGCTGTCCCTTCGGCGAGGCCGCCCAGTTGAAGGTCGACGGGATCTTCTCGCTGCGGAACAGGTCAGCCTTCTCGGCGCGCGCGAACAGACCGCGGCGGTTGACCCAGGCGCCGAGATTGGTCGAGACGGTGACATCAGGCGACGAAGTCACGATGCGCGACGCCAGCAGCGTGTCGCTGCGAGCGAGATCATTGAGGACCAGGCCGAACCCCTGCTGCGTCGACATCTGCGCGGCAGCGGTGAAGGTCAGCCGCTCCGGCACGTCGAACACGGCATCATCGAGCCGGCGGCCGTCACGATTGAACGGCACGGAGGCGAGGAACGACTCCAGCTTTGCTTCGTCCTGCTTCAGTCCCTCGAACTTGTCCCACTCGTGACCGGGGCGGATGTTCTGCTGCGCGCGCCACTTCTCCATCTGGGCAACGGTCATCAGCCCGGCGTGATTGTCCTTGTGGCCCTGGAATGGCAGGCCGACGCCTTTGATTGTGTAGGCGATGAAGCAGACCGGACGGTCATGATCGATCGACTCGAACGCCTCCAGCATGCTCGCCATGTCGTGGCCGCCGAGATTTGACATCAGCGCCAGCAGATCGTCGTCGCTGCGCTTGTCGAGCAGCCGGGTCACGTCGCCCTGGTCACCGATGTCGTCCTGAATGTGCTTACGGAACGCCGCGCCGCCCTGGAAGCACAGCGCGGCGTAGAGCTGGTTCGGGCAGTTGTCGATCCAGCGGCGCAACGCCTCGCCGCCGGGTTCGGCAAAGGCCTCGCGCATCAGCCGGCCGTATTTGACGATCACCACGTCCCAGCCGAAATTGCGGAACATGGTCTCGAACTTCTCCCACAGGCCTTCGCGCACGACGGCGTCCAGACTCTGGCGGTTGTAGTCGACGATCCACCAGGTGTTGCGCAGGCCGTGCTTCCAACCCTCGGCGAGGGCCTCGAAGATGTTGCCCTCGTCCATCTCGGCATCGCCGACCAGCGCGATCATGCGACCTTCGCGGCGGTCCTTCATCCAGCCATGCGCGTGCACGTAGTCCTGCACCAGCGAGGAGAACAATGTCTGCGCGACGCCGAGGCCGACCGAGCCGGTCGAGAAGTCGACGTCATCGACGTCCTTGGTGCGCGACGGATAGGACTGCGCGCCCTTGAAGCCGCGGAAATTCTCCAGCTTCTCGCGAGTCTGCCGGCCGAACAGATACTGGATCGCGTGGAACACCGGGCTCGCATGCGGCTTCACCGCGACCCGGTCCTCGGGGCGCAGCACCGAGAAGTACAGCGCCGACATGATGGTCGCGAGCGAGGCGGACGAGGCCTGGTGGCCGCCGACCTTCAGCCCATCGGTGTTCGGCCTGATGTGGTTGGCGTGGTGGATGGTCCAGGACGACAGCCACAGCGCCTTGCGGGTCAGCGCGTTCAGGATGTCGAGACGGTCTGACGATGGCGAGGCCATGGCGCTGCTCTCCGGGGGATTCGTTAGATCCTGGAATTTTAATCCTGTCGGCGCGGCCATAATTCTCAAATTTTCGCGCGCGGCGGGGTATTATTGGGATATTTTCCCGTCCAATCGCCTCCTTCAGGGATACTCTCCCAATGTCCGACCTCGACGCCATCGACCGCAAGATCCTCGGCCATCTCCAGGCCGACGGCCGCATCACCATGCAGGAGCTCGCCGGCAAGGTCGGGCTCTCGGTGTCGCCCTGCCATCGCCGCGTCAAACTGCTGGAGGAACGCGGCGTCATCACCCGCTACATCGCGAGCGTCGACCAGAAGGCGCTGGGACTGCACGTCTCCGTCTTCATCTCCATCAAGCTGGCGCGGCAGAAGGAGGAGGACCTGAAGCGGTTCGAAAAAGCGATCTCGGCCTGGCCCGAGGTGCTGGAGTGCTATCTGATGACCGGCAATCGCGACTACCTGCTGCGCGTGGTCGCGGCCGATCTCTCCTCCTATGAGGCGTTCCTGAAAACCAAGCTGACGCGGCTCGACGGCATCGCCTCGATCGAGTCGAGCTTCGCGCTGAGCCAGGTGAAGTACTCGATTGCACTGCCGGTGTAAGGCACGTCGCCTCGCAACCCATCGCCGTCGCCCCTGCGAACGCAGCGGCCCATGCGCGGCGGCGGCTGTGGCGAAACAAGACTGGTCCGGCATCGCACGCAACAACACCTCCGTGTGGTTGATCCCGGATCTGCGCGTGCTGCCGGACAACGCTACGCGTTGCCGGGCGCACGTTTGTCCGGGACGACAGCGGAGGGCTAGGCGACATTTTCCGTCATCGCGAGCGCAGCGAAGCGATCCAGAGCCATACGAACGGCCGGGATTGCACCAAAAGTCTGGATTGCTTCGCTGCGCTCGCAATGACGCCCGTGGTCTCTTTCAATGCTCACAGTGTCCGACAGCACTTGCTGATCCATGCGAATACACCTCCGCGATCTCGCGGCGCGTGTTGCGTCCGAGCTTTGATCCAGCATCGCCCTCCTCAAACAGAGGGCGCAGGGAAGGCCGGGCGCTGGCCGCGCCCGTGGCCCGCCTGCGAAAAAAATGCAGGCGGCAGGTACCACAGGTCTGGCCGAACACGCCCGGCCCTCCCTGCGCGATGGTTTTGACGGCTGCTTCGCGTTCTCCCTGGTGCGCCGGGCTTGTTGGCCACCATCACGAGCGCGATGCGGTCAAGCATCATCACTCGCTTGACACCAGCATCGGGGTGCCAGGACCGCGCGACTTGACCGTGCGTGCATCATTGTTCGTCCGCGCGAATGATCACGCTGCAACGATACACGCCCATCGCATTCCGCTGCCGACGTCCATGACGACCGCGATACGTCCCCTCCGACGCAACGGAACGGGCCGGACTCTAATGCTGATTTTACGAAACTGGCAAGCGGTTTATTTTTCAGCGGAGGGCTGGACAGGATTTTCGCACGCGACCTGATTTGCCCGACGTGCAGCCAAACGCCGCCGCGGTCCGTAACGGAAACGGAGAGTTGCGGTTCCTCATGGTGAGGAGCGCCGAAGGCGCGTCTCGAACCATGAGGCCCGAGCTGGGGCCTCGCCCTTCGAGACGCCCGCCTTCGGCGGGCTCCTCAGGGCGAGGAGAGGAGGCTTGCCGCGAGACCTGAGACGTCAGTGGGCCAGCACGGCGTTCGCGTACTCTTCGTGAGGGCAACGCTCATGCTTGAAGACAGCTCTGCTTTCGGGTGCGCCCCTCAGGTGAGGAGGCGCGCAGCGCCGTCTCGAAGCATGAGCGCACCAATAGAATCTGCACGCGCGGCGCCTTGATCAGGCCCACGCTGTGTCACAGCCGAGGCCGTCATTGATCCAGATCAAGTACTCTCGAAAACATCTCTCGATCCGGATCAAATCCTTGAAGTTCCTCGATTTGATCCAGATCAAACGGCCGCAGGCCGACCGCAGCATGGCCCAGGGACGTCCATATTGGCCGTCAAAAAGCGCCACATCTCGCCGTCAGATTCCGCGATACAGCATGCGCTGATGACGCGAACTAACAGGCTTGGCGGAACAGTCCGGCCCGTCGTCGTCACACCAGCGCGGCCGTACAGAGAAACCAGCGTCCTGGAAAGCAATGCGAAACAACAGCGCTCAACGTTCGGCCCAACACCACTACGCTTCGCACCAACGGCAGGCACGGCCCCTCACCCACGTGGCGGTGAACGTGTCTCCCGCCCGATATCAGCCGGCGGCGCAGCCCGGCAGCCGCAGCACCGGGCGGGCCGAGCGGCGGTTCTGGCTGACGATGCAGACCGTGATGCTGGTCGTCGGCGTGCTGCTGGTGAACCTGCTGCTGTTCTTTCCTCCCGTCGGCATCGCGCTGATGTGGAATCTGCTGATTCCGATCGCGCCGGCGCTGGTGACGATCTCGCCGGGCCTGTGGCGCAACATCTGCCCGATGGCGACCTTTCATCTGCTGCCGAACAAGATGGGCATCTCGCAGAACATCCGGATGCCGGAATGGGGTGCGGCGACCTTGGCCGTGATCGGCGTGACGCTGCTCTTCATCGTCGTGCCGATGCGGCGCATCGGACTCAATGTCGACGGCCCGCTGACCGCGTTGATGCTGCTCTCCGCCGCGTTCATGGCGTTCGCGATGGGCTCGGTGTTCGAGATGCGCTCGGGCTGGTGCACCTCGCTGTGCCCGATCCACCCGGTCGAGCGGCTCTACGGCACCAATCCGGCGCTGACCTTCAAGAACGCCCGCTGCAACATCTGCGAGGCCTGCAGCAATCCTTGCCCCGACTCCACGCCGGAGCTGACGCCGACCGCGGGCGTGCCCACCAAGGTGCAGCAGTTCCTCGGCAACTTCCTGATCGGCAGCTTTCCGGGCTTCGTCTGGGGCTGGTTCCAGGTGCCGGATTATCCGCCGCAGCAGGTCGACCAGGCTGCAATCATCACCGCCTATGTCTGGCCGTTTGGCGCCGCGGTCATCAGCTACGTCATCTTCAGGTTCGGCGAGCACCTGCTGCGCTACAAGCCGGCCACCCGCACCAAGATGCATCGCATCTTCGCCGCAGCCGCGATCAGCACCTACTACTGGTATCGCCTGCCCGGCCCGGCATCATTGCTGCCGGACTGGTTTCCGCTGGTCTCGCACCTCGTCACGACACCGTTCTTCTTCTGGTTCCTGGTGCTGCGCAGCCCGAAGGTGAGCTGGCTGAAGCGGCCGGTGATGGCGTCGAACTACTGGTCGAGCCGGTTCGAGACCACCGCCAACAAGAACCTGATCCGCGTCACGCCCGGCAAGGCGTGATCCCGCAGCATCCTCTCAGCAATCACAGTCACAGCGTATCCGATCGGGGAGTTGATCATGTCGAACTTCAGGACCGTCACCGTCAAGGGCCGCCAGTTCCGCGTCCGCGCGGGCGACGTGCTGCTCGATGGCGCGCTCGCCAACGGCGTCGAGATCCCGTTCGACTGCCGCGCCGGCACCTGCGGCACCTGCATGGTTCATGTCTCCAAGGGCCAGACGGTGTGCGGCGAGACGCACACGCAAGGCATGATCTATGCGTGCCAGGCACGCGTGGTGTCCGATCTCGATGTCGAGATGGAGGACGTGCCCGAGATCGATACCAGCAAGGCGCGGCTCGTCGGCCTGCGCGAGGTCGCGCCCGACATCATGGAGCTGATGATCGCCCCTGAGAAGAGCATCAGCTATCTGCCGGGGCAGTATTTCAAGTTCACCTTCAACGGCTATCCGGCACGCGCCTACAGCCCGACGGCGTCGTTCGACGGCCGCATCGGCGGCCGCGTCATCCATCTCAACATCAAGAAGGTGCGCGGCGGGCGTGTCACGACTGCGCTCGGCAGCGGCATTCGTCCCGGGCATCGGCTGCGCATCCAGGGTCCGTACGGCCACGCGTTTCTTCGTCCGGGCGGCACCGGCCGGCTGATCCTCGTCGGCAGCGGCACCGGCTTCGCACCGATCTGGGCGATCGCGGCGATGGCGCTGCGCGAGAACCGCAGCCGGCCGATGGTGATCATCGCCGGCGCCAAGAAGCTGCAACAGCTCTACATGACGCCGATCCTGGCGCAATTGGCGCGGCTGCCGAACGTGACGATCATTCCGACCGTCGAGGAAGGCCCGATCGATCATCCCTCGATCCGCACCGGGCGCATCGAGCCGCACATGCCGACACTGACAGCCTCCGACGTCGTCTATGCCTGCGGCTCGCCGCGCATGGTCAGCGCGCTCGCCGGCATGGTCGAGAAGGCCGGCGCGACCTTCTATGCCGACCCGTTCGACTCCGCGCCGCCGGAAGCGCCGTCCGGCCTGATCGGACGCATCAAGACGCTGGTGGCGCGACGGCCGGCCGAGCCGGAGCCGAGCCGCGACAGCGGCAAGGGCCGCGAGGCCTCGCTCGATCCGTTCGAGCGCGCGCTGTCGCTGGTGCCGAAGGATCCGATCGATGACGATCTCGGCCTGCGCCGCCCCGAGCCACGCCGCAGCACAGCCGCCGAGCGCGACCATGCGCTATCGCTGGTCCACGAGCGCGCCGCGCGCGGCGATCCCGCGCGGCTGCAGGAGAGGACACGCCGCGCGGGCGAGATGGCGTCGGGGCATGTGTGAGGAAGCGCCTGCCCCATCCCCGCCGTCACTCCGGGGCGCTCGCGTCAGCGAGCGAGCCCGGAGTCCATAGCCACGAAAGGAAGTGACGAGGCACGATCGTCGCTCAGTTCGTATCACTCACGACCGCTGCGGCGTACGGATTCCGGGCTCGCGCTGCGCGCGCCCCGGAATGACGGCGTATGTGGATGCGTCGTGGGCTCAAATTTCAAATCAGCTTGCGCCGTGCCAGGCTGCGCATCAGCGCGCCGACCCCGAAGGTCCACGGCTCGCATTCGTCGCTGTTGCGCATGCGGTTGACGAGGCGGCCGAGCTGCGGGGCTGAAATGGTGACGATGTCGTCGCGCTTGTGGGTGAAGCCCTGCCCCGGTGCGTCGCGGTCCTTCACCGGCGCGAACATGGTGCCGAGGAACAGCGCAAAGCCGTCGGGATATTGATGCACGGCGCCGATGGTCTGGGCGACGAGGTCGGTCGGATCGCGGCTGATCTTCGAAATCGAGGAATGGCCGTCGAGCACGAAGCCGTCGCTGCCGGTGACGTTCAGCGCAACGTCCATCTTCCTGACGTCGTCGAGCGTAAAACTCTTGTCGAACAGGCGCAGCAAGGCGCCGATGGCGCAGGAGGCGTTGTTGTCCTTGGCCTTGGACAGCAGCAGCGCCGAGCGGCCCTCGAAGTCGCGCAAGTTCACGTCGTTGCCGAGCATGGCGCCGACGATCCTGCCGCGGCTCGACACCGCCAGCACGACCTCCGGCTCCGGGTTGTTCCAGGTCGATTTCGGATGCAGTCCCGCATCCATGCCGGTGCCGACCGACGACAAGGTGGGCGCCTTGGTGAAGACCTCGGCATCGGGGCCGATGCCGACCTCGAGATACTGGCTCCAGGCGTTCTGCTCGATCAGCACCTGCTTGAGGTGCATCGCCTGGTCGGAGCCAGGCTTCAGCTTGGAGAAATCGTCGCCGACGAGACGCACCACCTCGGTGCGGATCGCCTCGGCGGAGGCCGGATTGCCGCGCGCGCGCTCCTCGATGACGCGCTCCAGCATCGAGATCGCGAAGGTGACGCCGGCGGCCTTCAGCACCTGCAGGTCGACCGGCGCCAGCAGCCAGGGTTTGGCGGGATCGCGGCGGTCGGGCGGGGTGTTGGCGAGAATGTCGGCGAGATCGCCGATGCGCTGTCCGCCCATGCCGCGGAGCGCGCTGGCAGGATCGTCCTGCTCGCACAGCGCGCTGACCGTCGGGAAAGCCGAGGTGACGTCATAGACGCCATCATCGCGGACGGCCACGACGGCCGGACCATCGACGTCGGGCCGCCAGACCCGGCCGACAAGCGTTCCGCTGGTGCCGTCATCGGGCAATACGGATTCGGGCGTGAGATTAATCATGACGGCGTGCTCCCCTGTTGTTCTTGTTGCTCAGGGCACACCTAGCATCGGCGCTGGCCGGCTCCAAGCCACGCACAGTCTCATTCTGGGCGGAGCGGAGCGACGGAGCGCCGCTCAGGGATTCGGCGAGCTCTCGCCGGCGACCTGCAGCAGTTGCGAGCGGCGGACGCGCTCGCGATGGGCGGTGTAGAGGCCGCTGGAGACGATGAAGGCGGCGCCGACGATGGTCCAGACGTCGGGCACCTCGCCGAACACCAGGAAGCCGAGGATGCTGACCCACAGCAGCTGGGTGTAGGAGAACGGCGCCAGCACCGAGGCGTCCGCATAGCGGAACGCCAGCACCACGATCCACTGCCCCATGGTCGAGGCGACCCCGACCAGCACGCCGAAGGCGATGTCCTGCCAGGACGGCGTGGTCCACACGAACGGCACCATCGCCGAGAGCAGGCAGACGCCGGCGATCGACGAATAGGACATGATCGTGATCGCGTGCTCGCGCCCGCTCATCATGCGCGTCATGATCAAGGTGCAGGCCCAGGCGAAGGCCGAGACGATCGGAAACAGCGCGGCAAGATGGAACGCGCCGGTGCCGGGTCGAAGGATGACGAGAACGCCGCACAGGCCGACCGCGGTCGCGATCCAGCGCCGCAGGCCGACCTTCTCGCTGAGGAAGATGATCGACAGCGCGGTGACGAACAGCGGCGCGACGAAACCGGTGGCGGAAGCTTCGGCAATCGGCAGATAGCGCAGGCCGGTGATGAAGAAGACCGAGGACCCCAACAGCGCAACGCCGCGCAGCAACTGGAACTTGAGCTGTCCGGTGCGCATCGCAAACAGCGGCGAGCCCGGGATCATCGCCGGCACCATGATCAGCGCGAATACGACGAAGCGGATCCAGGTGATCTCGATCGAGGGCAGCGTCTTCGACAGATATTTTGCCGTCACGTCCGAGGTGCCGAGGAACACGGTCGACAGCAGGATCAGCGCGATGCCGCGGAACGGCCGGTCGGCGCGGGCGGGCGCGCGCTTGCGCTGATCTCGCGGCTTCTCCTGCACGGACGTGGGCACGTCGTCGAGGCGCGCGGCGGCAGCCGCACTCGGTGGCGGGGTCACGGTCGAACTCGAAGTTGAGGAGACAGGACGATTCGGTGAGTGGCGACAAAACGCCAATCACGGCGTCGCGACAACCCATGGAAAGCGGGCAGCCGATATGCGCTGGCTACGCGCCGGAGTAGCAAACATCCGTAATTTTCCGTGATGCTGCACTACAGCATGGGCAGGCCGCGCGGCTTGGGCCCGCGCGGAAAGGCGCGGTCGATCGCGGCGATCTCGGCTGCGGTGAGATCGATGTCACCGGCCGCGGCGTTCTGCTCGGCATGCTCCGGCCGCGACGCTTTGGGGATCGCGAGCAGCGACGACGCCCGCGTCAGGAAAGCGAGCGCGACCTGGCGCGGCGTTGCGCCGTGCTGTTCGGCGATCCCTTGCAGTACCTCGCCGCCGGTGCTGCGGCGTTCCGGAAAGTCGTCATGGCCGAACGGCGAATAGGCGACCACGGCGACGCCGTGCTGGCCGCACCACGGGATGACCGCATGCTCGATGGCGCGCTCCTGCAGATGGTAGAGCACCTGGTTGCAGGCGATCTTGCCCTCGCCCGCGACGTCGAGCAGTTCTTCGAGATCGTCGACGTCGAAATTGCTGACGCCCCAGGACGCGATCTTGCCGGCGGCCTTCAGCTCCTCGAACGCTGCCACCGTCTCCTCCAGCGGATGGGAGCCCGGCCAATGCAGCAGATAGCAGTCGAGGCGGTCGGTCTTGAGCCGCTTCAGCGAACGCTCGCAGGCGGTGATGGTGCCCTTGCGCGAGGCGTTGCTCGGCAGCACTTTCGACACCAGGAACACCTCGTCGCGCCGCCCGGCGATCGCCTCGGCGATGACCAGCTCGGCATCGCCATACATCTCCGCAGTGTCGATGTGGCTCATGCCGAGATCGAGCCCACGCCGCAACGTGGCAATGGCGCGGCTGCGATCGGCGTGGTCGAGATACCAGGTGCCCTGCCCGATAACGGAGACGCCAGCCCCGCCGGTTCCGAATGTCTTGTGCTTCATGCGGGCGAGCATAGAGGATGGGGCGCGCGTCGTCGATCACCCCACGCCGTCATTGCGAGGAGCCGCAGGCGACGAAGCAATCCAGAGTCGTCGCGGGACCCTGGATTGCGTCGCTTCGCTCGCAATGACGAGGGCTGCGCCCTCGTCCGACCGCCGCAGCGCTTTGCTTCAGCTCGCCACCTTCACGGAGCCTGCGTCCTGCGCCGGCACCTGCGCGATCAGCCGCTTCATCTCGGGAATGCACGAGCCGCAATTGGTGCCGGCCTTGAGCTGCGCACCGATCGCGGCCGGCGTGCGCGCGCCGGCCGCGATCGCGTCGCAGATCGTGTCGCGGCCGACGCCGAAGCAGGCGCAGACGATCGGGCCGCCGCCGACGCCATCGGGCGCGCGGCCGGACAGCAGCATGCGGCGCTGCTCGTCGTCGAGGCGATCGGCGGAAAACATCGTCTTCACGACGTTCCAGTCGCCGGCATCGTGGCCCGGTCCGACGAAGACACAGGTCGCGATGCGGTCGCCGGCGAACGACGCGGCGCGATAGACGCCGCCGCCGACATCCATGTAGTCGGCGACGTCGTCGGTGGCGTGGGCCTTCAGCCAGGCCGGCCAGCGCATGAGGTCGCCATTGTCGGCGAACAGATAGCCGAAGCCGCCCGAAACCGTGGCGCGCACCCACCACAGATTGGACGGCAGCGCGAGCTCGGTGCGCGACAGGATGAAGCCGCGGAACACGTACTCGTAGGGGCTGATCGCGGCCGGCGTCGCCTTGGCCTCGGGTTGGCCGGAGAACGGATCGGTGTGGGAGGCGACCAGCGCGCCGACACGGCCATGCGAGGCATTGCTCTCGTTCCAATGGATCGGCGCGAACAGCATGCCGCGCTGCTGCCGCTCGCTGACCACGACCTTGAGGATGCACTGGCCGTGATCGGTGATCACCTTGGCGAAGCCGTCATGCATCAGGCCGTATTTCAGCGCATCGTCCGGATGCACCTCGACGAACGGCTCCGGCAGATGTGCCCCGAGCCGCGGGCTCAGGCCCGTGCGGGTCATCGTGTGCCACTGGTCGCGGATGCGCCCGGTGTTCAGGCGCAACGGGCGCGCGGCGGTGGTCTCGTCGCGCAGCGCCGGCACCTCGGGGGCGACGAAGCGCGCCTTGCGATCGTTGGTGAAGAAGGCGCCATCGGCGAAGAAGCGTGGTGACGGCGGCTTGCCCGCAGGCGCCGGCCACTGCACCGGCGCCAGAGAGTCATATTCATCGTCGCTGAGCGTCGCCAGCGCGCCGATGTCGAAGTCGCGGCTGCCGTCGTTCTCGAACGCCGACAGCGCCGCATGCTCGCGGAACACGTCGGCCGCAGACATGTAGTCGAAAGCCGCAGTGTGGCCGAGCCGCTTGCCGACCTGGCTGACGATCCACCAGTCCGGCATGGCCTCGCCGGCCGGCGCCAGGAAGGCGCGCTGGCGCGAGATGCGCCGCTCGGAATTGGTCACGGTGCCCGACTTCTCGCCCCAGGCCTGCGCCGGCAGCAGCACGTGGACGCCGGCATCGACGGTGTCGTTGGAGCGGACGTTCTCGGAGACGACCAGCAGCTCGAGCTTCTTCAAGGCAGAGCGGACCAGATCGGCGTCCGGCAGCGACACCGCCGGATTGGTGCCGATCACCCACAGCGCCTTGATCTCGCCGCGCGCGATCGCCTCGAACATCGCGACCGCCTTCAGCCCCTCATGGGTGGCGATGTCGGGCGCCTTCCAGAAGCGGCGGACACGATCGATGTCCGGCGGCGTGAAGCCCATATGGGCGGCGAGCTGGTTGGCGAGGCCGCCGACCTCGCGGCCGCCCATCGCGTTGGGCTGGCCGGTCAGCGAGAATGGCCCCATGCCGGGCTTGCCGATGCGCGCGGTGGCGAGGTGGCAATTGAGGATCGCATTGACCTTGTCGGTGCCCTGCGCCGACTGGTTGACCCCCTGCGAATACAGCGTGACGACCTTGGGCGTGTCGCGGAACAGCTTGAAGAAGGCGGCGACGTCAGGCTCGGACAGGCCGGTGGCGAGCGCGGTCGCTGCGGTGCTGCCGGCAAGGCTGCGGGCGCGTGCGAGGGTCTCGTCAAAGCCCGCCGTGTGGCGCGCAATGTAGTCGCCATCGAGCGCGCCGCTGTCGGCGAGGTGCACCAGCAGGCCGGAGAACAGCGCCGCATCGGTGCCCGGCTTCAATCCCAGGAACAGATCGGCTTCGCTCGAGGTGTCGGTGCGGCGCGGATCGATGACGACGAACTTGGCCCCACGGGTCTGCTTGTTGGCCAGCATGCGCTGGTACAGCACCGGGTGGCACCAGGCCGCGTTGCTGCCGACGAAGACGAGAAGATCGGCCTGGTCGAGATCCTCATAGGTGCCGGGCACCGTGTCGGCGCCGAAGGCGCGGCGGTGGCCGGCGACCGACGAGGCCATGCACAGCCGCGAATTGGTGTCGACATTGGCCGAGCCGAGAAAGCCCTTCATCAGCTTGTTGGCGACGTAGTAGTCCTCGGTCAGCATCTGGCCCGAGAGATAGAACGCGACCGCGTCCTCGCCGTCGCGGGCGACGATATGCTTCAGCCGGGTCGCGACGTGGTCGAGCGCATCGCTCCACGCCACCCGCTGCATGCCGCCCTTGCAGCGGATCATCGGATAGAGCAGCCGGCTCTCGAGCCCCAGCGTCTCGCCGAGCGCCGAGCCCTTCGAGCAGAGCCGGCCGAGATTGGCCGGATGCGACGGATCTCCGGAGATCGCGGCGCCGCCGCTGCCGTCGGGCGTGGCCAGCACGCCGCAACCGACGCCGCAGTAAGGACAGGCCGTGCGCACCGTGCGCAGCTTCGTATCGACTGTCGTCATCGTCGTGCGCGGCCCCTTCTCACGCTGCCTGCGGCCGCGCTGCTGCGCGGCCAAACATCATCGCCGTCCGGATCGATGCAATCGGCTCGCGGTTGCGGATCAGGTCGCGATACCACAGCGCGTCCTGAGTCTCCCCGATCAGCACGGCGCCGGTGAGGCGGCCGTCGGCGACGACGAGCTTTTTGTAGATGCCGCGCCTGGCATCGTTCAGCACCATCGCCTCGCTGCCCTCGGCCCCCATGAAATCACCGGCCGAGAACACCGACACGCCCGAGACCTTGAGATTGGTCGAGACGACGCTGCCGCCATAGGCCGCCTTGCGACCGGCCAGATGCCGCGCCAGCACCCGCGCCTGCTCATAGGCCGGCTCCACCAGGCCATAGCAGGTGCCGCGATGCTCGGCGCATTCACCGAGCGCGAAGATGCCCGGCGCCGAGGTCTGCATCGCATCGTCGACGACGATGCCACGGTTGACGGCAAGCCCCGCCTCCTTCGCCAAGGTCACGTTCGGCCGGATGCCGGCAGCGAAGATCACCGCGTCCGCGGCGAGGCGCCGCCCGTCGGCCAGCTCGACGCCCTCGACGCGGCCTTCGCCGTGGATGGAAGCCGTGCTGGCATTGAGCAGAACCTCGATCCCCTTGCGCGCCACCAGCGACTTCAGCAACGCGGCGGCCGGCGCATCGAGCTGGCGTTCCATCAGGCGGTCCATCAGGTGCAACAACGTCACCTTGGCGCCGGCACGCGCCAGACCATAGGCCGCTTCCAGCCCGAGCAGCCCGCCGCCGACCACCACCACGCGGCCTTTCTTCGCCGCCAGCGCCAGAAGCACGTCGGTATCGCGGCTGTCGCGGAACGTGTGCACGCCCGGCAGATCCGCGCCCGGCACCGGAAGCCGCAGGGGCAGCGAACCGGTGGCCAGGACCAGGCGCGAGAACGCCACGTTCTCGTCGTTCTCGATCTGGAGCTCGCGGCGGCCGACATCGAGGCCGGTCGCGCGCGCGCCGTACTTCAACGTCACGCCGCGCTCGCGCCACCAGGACGCCGGCTTGAGCTCGATCTCGTGTGATTCGGCCTCGCCGGCCAGCACCGATGACAGCAGCACGCGGTTGTAAGCGAGCCGCGGCTCTTCGCCAATGACGGCGATCGCATAGCGGCCGAGCGCGGTCTGCGACAGCTCCTCGACCAGCTTTGCAGCGGCCATTCCATTGCCGACGATGACGAGTGGTTCGCTCAAGGATCTACTCCGCCGCCTGCGCCTTGCCGTAGGCTTCTGAAATCATGTAGCCGGACAGCGTGCCGTAGGCGGCCGTCCAGGCCTGTGCAACGTCATCGGTCCATGCGTCACCGAGCCCCTTCTCCAGCGTCCATAGCAGCGCGGACCCCACGACGGGATAATGCTCCGGCTTGGCGCCGTAGCCGACATGACGCTTGGCGAGCGCGCTCGCCGCCGGCAGGATCGCCGGCAAATTGGTCAACCCGTTCACGACGACCGCCAAGGTCGCCATCAGCTTCTTGCGCTGCTCGGTGAGATCGTCGGGAAACATTGCGCGGACCTGCGGCGCGACCTCGAACAGGCGATCGTAAAAGATCGTCGCGGCCTGATCGGAGATCGGCGCGACCTTGGCGAAGCTATCCTGAACCAATTCGATCTGAGACGGCGTCATCGGAAATCCTTAGGTTGGAAACGAGAACCCGTTAGTCGCCCGGGGCGGAGGACGGTTCGATTCGTCCTCGGCCTTCCGAAATCGTCACGCCGCCTCGACGAAGCGATGCCGCTCATAAAGGAATTCCAGCACGCGCTGGCGGCACTTGACGTAGGTGGCGTTGGTCGCGAGCTCGAGCCGCTTGCGTGGACGCGGCAGCGCAACCTCGAGCACCTCGCCGATATGCGCACTCGGACCATTGGTCATCATCACGATGCGGTCGGACAGCAGCACGGCCTCGTCGACGTCGTGCGTGATCATCAGGATGGTGTTGCCGAGCTTCTGATGCAGCGCCATCACCGAGTCCTGCAGATGGGCCCGCGTCAGCGCGTCGAGCGCGCCGAACGGCTCGTCGAGCAGCAGCACTTTCGGCTCCATCGCCAGCGCACGCGCGATGCCGACGCGCTGCTTCATGCCGCCGGAGATCTCGTTGGGCCGCTTGTCCTTGGCATGGCCCATCTGAACGAGATTGAGATTGTGCATGGTCCAGGCGTCGCGCTCGGCCCGAGTCTTGGTCTTGCTGAACACCTTGTCGACGCCGAGCCGCACGTTCTCGTAGACGGTGAGCCAGGGCAGCAGGCTGTGGTTCTGGAACACGACGGCACGGTCGGGCCCCGGCGAATTGACCTCGCGCTCCTCCAGCAGCACGCCGCCGGTCGTCGCGGTGGTGAGTCCGGCGACGATGTTGAGCATCGTCGACTTGCCGCAACCGGAATGACCGATGATCGAGACGTACTCCCCCTTTGCGATCGAGAGATTGATGTCCTTCAGCACCTCCGTGGTGGCAGTGCCGCGGGTAAAAGTCTTGTCGACATGGTCGAGCTTCAGATAGGCCATGATCTTGTCCCTCTCAGTTCGTTGCGGTGCCGCGGGTGACGACCTTGCCAACGAAGGCAATCAGGCGGTCGAGCACGAAGCCGATGATGCCGACATAGAACAGCGCCAGGATGATCTCGCTGATATGCGAGGAATTCCACGCATCCCAGATGAAGAAGCCGATGCCGACGCCGCCGATCAGCATCTCGGCCGCGACGATCGCGAGCCATGACAGGCCGATGCCGATGCGCAGGCCCGTGAAGATGTAGGGCGCGGCCGCCGGGATCATGATCTTGGCGAAGAACTCCAGCGGATTGAGCTGCACGACAGCCGCAACGTTGCGGTAGTCCTGCGGGATGTTACGGATGCCGACGGCGGTGTTGATGATGATCGGCCACACCGAGGTGATGAAGATCACGAAGATCGCCGACGGCTGGCCGTCGCGGAACGCGGCGAGCGACAGCGGCAGCCAGGCCAGCGGCGGGATCGTGCGCAGCACCTGGAAGATCGGATCGAGACCGCGCATCGCCCACACCGACTGGCCGATCAAGGTGCCGACCGCGACGCCGACGATTGCGGCGATCGCGTAGCCGATCGCGACACGGCGCAGGCTGGCCTCCAGGTGCCAGAACAGCCCCTTGTCGATGCCGCCATGGTCGAAGAACGGATCGAGGATCAACTCGCGGGTGTCCATGAACACGCGCGACGGCGGCGGCAGCGCCGAGCCGGCGCGGCGGCAGAGCAGCTCCCAGACGATCAGGAACAGCGCCAGCACGATCAGCGGCGGCACGACGCGTACCGCGACCTCGCGGGCCATCTTCACATAGCGCTCGGCACGCGGCGGCTGCTTCGGCGTCATCGTCACGACGGACGCAGACGTGACGGACGCAGACGTGGACGCCGTCGGCACGACGTTGGGGGCGCGATCATTGGTCAACGCTGGCATGGACATCGGAAAGTTTTCTCCGTGCAATGAGAGGGGCCGCGCGCTCCTCCGCGCGCGGCGAGAATCCTGATCAGACGTCGACGCGCTTGATCGACAGCGACTTCAGATAGGCGGCCGGATCTTCCGGATCGAATACCTTGCCATCGAAGAACGTCTCCTTGCCGCGCGACTTGGCGGTCGGGATCTCAGCGGCGGCCACGCTCAGCTCCTTGGCGGCCTCGCGCCAGATGTCCTCGCGGTTGACCTTGGCGATCAGCGATTTGGCATCGAAGCCCGCTTCATATTTGCCCCAGCGGATGTCCTCGGTGATGAACCAGAGGTCGTGGCTCTGGAACGGATAGGAGGCGAAGTCGCGCCAGTACTTCATGATGTGCGGCGAGTTCTCGACCACCTTGCCGGTGCCGTAGTCGAACTTGCCGGCGGTGCGCCCGGCGACGTCCTCGACCGGGCAGTTCATCCACTGCCGCTTGGCCATGATGGTCGCAAGCTCCTGCTTGTTCTCCATCTTGTCGCACCACTGCTGGGCCTCCATGATCGCCATGGTCAGCGCCTTCGCGGCCTTTGGATATTTGTCGACATAGGCTGACCGCATCGCGAAGGACTTTTCGGGATGCTTGTTCCAGATCTCGCCCGTGGTGACGGCGGTATAGCCGATGCCCTGGTTGACGAGCTGCGCATTCCACGGCTCGCCGACGCAGAAGCAATCCATCGTGCCGACCTTCATGTTGGCCACCATCTGCGGCGGCGGCACCACGATGGTCTCGATGTCCTTGTCCGGATCGATGCCGCCGGCCGCGAGCCAGTAGCGCAGCCAGAGATCGTGGGTGCCGCCCGGGAAGGTCATCGCCGCCTTCACCGATTTGCCGGCCGCCTTCTTCTTCTCCAGCGCAGCCTTGAACGGCGCGGTATCGAGGCCGAGCTTCAGGTCCGCATATTCCTTGCCGACCGAGATGCACTGCGCGTCGAGATTGAGCCGCGCCAGGATGTACATCGGCGTCGGCTGGTTGTTCTGCGTCACCTTGCCCGAGGAGATCAGATACGGCATCGGGGTCAGGATGTGCGCGCCGTCGATGCCGTTGCCTTCGGAGCCGAGCACGAGGTTGTCGCGCGTGGTGCCCCACGAGGCTTGCTTCTGCACGTCGACGTCGGGCATGCCGTATTTGGCGAAGATGCCCTTGTCCTTGGCGACGAACAGCGGGCCGGCATCGCTGAGCGCGATGAAGCCGAGCTTGGCGCTGGTGACTTCCGGCCCTGCCCCCTGGGCGAAGGCTCCGCCCGGCAAGTTCAGCTTCGCGGCTGCAAGCAGCGCAGCCGTGCCTGCGCCGGCCTTGAGAAGCTGACGACGGCTGAGGCCGTTGCGGCGAGCAGGATTGGCAGTCTTCGTCATGAGTGCTGTCGTCCTTTGTGTGAAGAGCGCTCGATGGGTGAAATGGCCGTCCGTTGCGGGTCGCTGCACCACGCACAGGAGGGCGTGTTCCGAGGAAGCCTCGGAAGGGGCAGCGTCACGATTCGGATGTGGGTACACGGACGGCATCGATGGCGTCGCCCAAGGTCTTTCAAGCTTCGTGCCAACGCACCAATTTGGAATTTTCAGGCTAGTTCAATCGCTTAGTGGATGCATAACAATCGATCAGAGGCCGGAGGCCGCATCCAAAATTTGCGATTCGCCCACTTTTTGTGCGGCGCACACAAAGTGGGCATGCCGCGGTCGTTCCATGGGCATCAGACCGCCCAAACAGCCCGTCGATGCAGCTGCGGCGGCGACACTCCGACGCAACAACTTGAATTCTCTAGGATTCTTGTTGGCGTCAAATTTTGGCACAGGCGTTGCTTCTAAGCCTTGCAAGTCAACGATGACTGCGGTTCGCCGGACTGTCGACGCCGATGGCGCCTGATCTCCGGGACGGACGCGCGCAAGCGACCGAGGTTTCTCGGCGCTAACGTCGTGACGCCCTTCCCGCATTCGACATCCGATCCGCCTGCCCGTGGCGATGTCCCTTGAGAGCCAGACCTCTCGCAAGGCAGCGCGCAATCTATTCCCGAGAGCAAGCAAAGGACGTTTGAATGTCGTATCTCGCGCCTTCAGAATTCGTGACCAAGATGGTGGACGCAGGCGAGTCCAAGATCTTCATGTCCACTCGCGACACCGTCATCCGCGCCTACATGGCGGGCGCGATCCTGGCGCTCGCCGCCTGGTTCGCCGTCACCATCAACGTCAACACCGGCCAGCCGATCATCGGCGCGCTGCTGTTTCCGGTCGGCTTCTGCATGCTCTATCTGCTCGGTTTCGATCTCCTGACCGGCGTGTTCGTGCTGTCGCCGCTGGCGCTGATCGACAAACGTCCCGGCGTGACTCTCGCAGGCGTGCTGCGCAATTGGGGCCTCGTCTTCATCGGTAACTTCGCGGGGGCGCTGACCGTAGCCTTCATGATGGCATTCGTGACCACGTTCGGCTTCACGCAGGAGCCGGACAAGGTCGGCGCCGTCATCGGCAACATCGGTGAAGGCCGTACGCTGGGCTACGCGGCACACGGCGCCGCCGGCATGGCGACGCTGTTCATCCGCGGCATGCTGTGCAACTGGATGGTCTCCACCGGTGTGGTCGGCGCGATGATCTCGACGACCGTGCCGGGCAAGGTGCTGGCGATGTGGATGCCGATCCTGGTCTTCTTCTACATGGTGTTCGAGCATTCGGTGGTGAACATGTTCCTGTTCCCGTCGGGGCTGATGCTGCATGCGAAGTTCTCGATCATGGACTACCTGGTCTGGAACGAGATCCCGACCGTGCTCGGCAATCTCGTTGGCGGCCTCTCCTTCACCGGCCTGACGCTGTATGCCACCCACATCAGGACGCAGCCGAAGCGCGATGCCAAGATCGCCGCTCGCGCCGCCGCCTGATTTCGTTTCCCCTCGGGAGCCCGTCGCCGATAAGGTCGGGCTCCCTCACTTCGCCCCACAGCCCAGATGCCATTGCGGATCACCATCGGAGCGCATTCCGACAAAGGGCAGAAGCCGGGCAACCAGGACTTCCACGGCGCTCTGATTCCCGATGAGCCGGCGCTCAGCCTGAAAGGCATCGCGATCGCCATCGCCGATGGCATCAGCAGCAGCGAGGTCAGCCACATCGCGAGCGAGTCGGCGGTCAAGAGCTTCCTGACCGACTATTATTGCACGCCGGATGCGTGGTCTGTGAAGACCTCGGCGCAACGCGTGATCACGGCGGCCAACTCATGGCTTTACGCCCAGACCAGGGCCAGCCAATATGCCTATGATCGCGACAAGGGCTATGTCTGTACGCTCAGCGCCATCGTGATCAAGGCGGCCACCGCGCATCTCTTCCATATCGGCGATTGTCGGATCTCACGCCTCGCCGGGCATTCGCTCGAGCAGCTCACCGACGATCATCGCATCGTCATCTCGTCGCAGCAGAGCTATCTCGGGCGCGCGCTCGGGGTCAATCCGCAGGTCGAAATCGATTATCAGGCTGTCAGGATCGAGCGCGGCGACATCTTCGTGCTCGCGACCGACGGCGTTCACGAGCATGTCGGCAAGCGCTTCATCGCCAACGTGTTGAAAGAGAATTCGCACGACCTCGATGAGGCGGCCCGCATCATCGTCGCCGAGGCGCTGGCGCAGGGCAGCGCGGACAATCTCACGATCCAGATCGTACGGATCGACGAGCTCGGCGCCGGCGCTGCCGCCGAGATCCCCGTCCAGGCCGAGCAGCTGCCGACGGCGCCGCTGCTGGACGCGCGGATGATCTTCGAGGGCTACCGGATCGTGCGCGAGATCCATGCCAGCAGCCGCAGCCACATCTATCTGGCCGTCGACGTCGATACGGAGCTCACTGTGGCCATCAAGGTGCCGTCGATCGACCTGCGTGGCGATCCGGCCTATTTGAAGCGTTTCCTGATGGAGGAATGGATCGCGCGGCGCATCGACAACCCGCACGTGCTGAAGGCGATGTCATCGCCGCGTCGCCGCGATCATCTCTACGTCGTCACCGAATTCGTCGAAGGCCAGACCTTGGCACAATGGATGGTCGACCATCCCAAACCCGATCTCGATGTTGTCCGCGACATCATCGAGCAGATCGCTCGGGGGCTGCAGGCGCTGCATCGGAAGGAAATGCTGCACCAGGATCTGCGGCCGCAGAACATCATGATCGACCGGACTGGGACCGTGAAGATCATCGATTTCGGATCGGTGCGTGTCAGCGGCGTGGTCGAGGCCGACCCGGCCGCCGACCACGACAGCATCCTCGGCACCCAGCAGTATACCGCGCCGGAATATTTTCTCGGCGAAGGCGGCACCGAATGGTCCGATCAGTTCTCGCTCGGCGTGATCACCTACCAGATGCTGACGGGGCGACTGCCGTACGGCGCGCAGATGGCGCGCGCAAGAACCCGGGCGCAGTTTCGCAAGGTCCGCTATCTGCCGGCCTCCGGCGATGACCAGGCAATCCCCCTCTGGATCGATGGCGCACTCCGGCGCGCCGTCCATCCCGTTGCCGCCAAACGCTACGAGAGCCTCTCCGAATTCGTCTTCGACCTTCGGCACCCCAATCCCGCCTATGCCGGCGGCGGCCAGACGCCGCTGATCGAGCGGAATCCGCTGTTGTTCTGGAAAGCCACGACTGCGCTGCTCGCGATCGCAGTCGTCATCCTGCTCGCGGCGCGCCACGGCGGCTGGTAGGCGAGCCTGCCGCCCAAGGACCTGCCGCCCAAGGACCTGCCGCCCCAGGATCAGGCGGGTTCAGGCGTGACCGCGCCGAGCGGCTTCGGCGCCACGCCAGCGCCCGGCTTCATGCGGAAATCATAGGTCATCAGGTGCCACGGTCCGACGGCCAGCTTGCCGTCCGGCATCACCGCATCGCTGCGCGGTTCCACCTGGGCGACGAGCTCGTCCTTGACGCCGAAGACCACGTCGCTGTCGAGGTATGCGTCGCCGCCGACGAAGACGTGGGTGATCAGCGGCTCGTGGCCCTTGGCGTCCACCAGGAAATGCACGTGAGCCGGCCGCATCGGATGGCGCTTGGTGCTCACGATCATCTGGCCGACGGGACCGTCCGTCGGGATCGGATAGCTGCACGGCAGGATGGTGCGGAAGAAGAAACGCCCATCGGCATCGGTGAGGAAGCGCGCCCGGGACGACGGACCATCGCTTGCGTAGGAGGGCCGCTGTGAATCATAGAAGCCTTCGTCGTCGGCGTGCCAGACGTCGACAGCCGCGCCTGCAAGCGGTGCGCCGGACAGGTCCGTCACCCGCCCCTGGACGAACATCTTCTCGCCCTTGAGATCGGCCGAAATGTCGGTGCCATGTGGCGTCACCCTGTGCTCGCCGACATAGAACGGACCGAGCACTGTGGTCTCCGTGGCCCCTGCACGCTCCCGGTGATTGACGGCGTCGACCAGCATCGAGACGCCGAGCACGTCGGACAGCAGGATGAACTCCTGCCGGCTTGCGGTGCAGGTCTGGCCGGTGCGGGTCAGGAAGTCGATGGCCGCGCCCCATTCGTCGAACGTGAGATTGGTCTTGCGGACATAGTCGTGCAGCGAGGCCACCAATTCCTGCATGAGGAATTTAACCCGTGGGTCGGGTGTCCCATCGAAGCTCTTGATGACGGCGTCCGTGAGCTCGGCTTCGTTGAATTGCGTCATGGGCAGTCCTCCTGCGGCCGAGGCTACATCAGCCCGGCGGGCGCTGCCATTGGAAGCGGGGCAATTTTCCGCTATCACCGAACTCCCCCGCCTTGCGCGCAAGCCCTCCGCGCGCGGCCACGAAAACCGAACGACAGCGGAGACGCCGATGCTCGCCCCCACTCCCGCCTCGCCCGAGACCGTCGGCATGTCGAAAGCCGCGCTCGACCGCATCGATGCCCATCTGAAGCAGCGCTATGTCGAGGCCGGCCGCTTTCCCGGCACGCAGCTGCTGATCTATCGCCGCGGCAAGATCGTGCATGCGAGCTCGCAGGGCTATGCGGACGTCGAACGCAAGGTGCCGGTCGCGGACGACACGATCTACCGCATCTATTCGATGACCAAGCCGCTCACGTCGGTCGCCTTCATGATGCTGGTCGAGGAAGGCAAGATCGCGCTCGACGAGCCGGTCGCGAAATACATCCCGGAATGGAAGAACCTCGGCGTGTTCGTCGCCGGCACGGCACCCGCTTTCATGACCCGGCCGCCGGCGCGGCCGATGCTGATCGTCGACCTCCTGCGCCACACCTCCGGCCTCACTTATGGCTTTCAGCAGCGCTCGAATGTCGACGCCGCCTATCGCGACGCCAAGATCGGCGCGGTCGAGAAGGCCGGCACGCTGCAGTCGATGATCGATGATCTCGCGCGGATTCCGCTGGAGTTCTCACCGGGCGAGGCCTGGAACTACTCGGTCTCGACCGACGTGATCGGCTATCTCGTCGGCAAGATCGCCGACATGCCGTTCGAGCAATTCCTCAAGGAGCGTATCCTCGATCCGCTCGGCATGACCGACACCGGCTTCCACGTCCCCGCAGCGAAGGCGCACCGGCTGGCGGCCTGCTACTCGGCCGACCCCGGTGGCGCCCTGTCGTTCCACGCTGCCGATCGCAAGGGTGGCCTGACCCTGCAGGACGATCCCGCCACCAGTTCGTTCCTGAGCCCGCCCGCCTTCGTCTCCGGGGGCGGCGGCCTGTGCGCGACCACGGCGGACTATCTGACGTTCTGCCGCGCGCTGCTCAATGGCGGCGAGCTCGGCGGCGTCAGGCTGCTCGGTCCCAAGACGCTGAAGCTGATGACGTCGAACCACCTTCCCGGCGGTGTCGATCTGCCCACGCTGTCGCGCTCGATGTTCGCCGAAGCGGCCTATAACGGGATCGGTTTCGGCCTCGGCTTCTCGGTGACCATGGATCCCGCGAAGACGCTGATTGCCGGCAGCGCCGGGGAATATGCCTGGGGCGGCGCGGCCTCCACCGCGTTCTGGATCGACCCGGCCGAGGACCTGATCACGATCTTCATGACCCAGGTGCTGCCGTCGAGCGCCTATCCGATCCGGCGCGAGCTGCGCACGATGGTGTATGCGGCCATCACCGAGAGCAACGTGTAGGCGCCGCGCGGGCGGCGAAGCCGATCAGGGAACCGGACCCGGCGCACCATGCGCTTGGCGCACGCGCGCCGTTCTCCTATGCTGACAGTGATGTGAACGGCTGCAACCGCAGCGCCGTTGCGGACGCCGCCGCGCGCGCCTGCTATGCTCCGGCCGCAGACGGTCGACGCTGCCCTCCTGCACATTCCCTCGCCCGGCCCGGCACGGTGCGCAGGGATCAAGAAACGCATCTCAAAGGGACATCAGTGCCAAAGCTCTCCCTGCCGGTCCGGCTTGCTCTCCTGGTCGCAGGGACGACGCTGCCGCTCATCTTGTTCGCGGGCGGGATCGTCTTCCACAACTACATGCAGGACCGCAGCGACGCGCGGCAGCGCGTGCTGGAGACGGCGCGCAGCATCCGACTGACGCTCGATGCGGAAATGCAGCGCATGACCGGCGGCGTCCAGGTCCTGGCGCTCACCGATGCCCTGAAGACCGGTGACTTCGAGCGTTTCCGACCGATCGCAATGGGCTTCCTCGAGCAGTACGGCAAGAACGGCGCGATCGTGGTCGCCGACCGCAGCGGGCACCAATTGTTCTCGTCGGCGACGACGGAGACGGCGCAGCTGCCGCCGCGCAACAACCGCGAGATCACCGCGCGTGTGTTCGAGACCCGGCAGCCGCAATACTCCGACCTCTTCTTTGGCGTGGTGAAGAAGAGCCTGATCGTCACCGTGGAGGTTCCGGTCTTTCGCGGCGATGAGGTCGTCTACGACATCTCGTTCAGCCCGCCGATCGAGATGTTCCAGACCATTCTGGAAAAGCAGCGACTGAGCGCCGACTGGACATTGTCGCTGCTCGACCGCCAGGCGACGGTGTTCGCGCGCGTGCCCAATCCGGCCGAGACGGTCGGCAAGAAAGCCTCGCCGTCAGCCTATGATCGCATGATCCGCGAACAGGAGGCGACGCTGTCGAGCCTGTCGCTCGAAGGCGTGCCGCTGCTGTCGAGCTTCACACGCTCGACCGTGACCGGCTGGATCATCGGTGCCGGCATCACCGAGAATTCGCTGGTCGCACCGCTGTGGCGCAACCTCGCCATCACCAGCCTGATCGGCGGCATCATGCTGGCGATCGGCCTCGCCTTCGCGGTACGGATGGCGACGACGATCGCGCGCGCCGAGATGTTGCACGATCTCCTGATCGAGGAGCTCAACCATCGGGTCAAGAACACGCTGGCGATCCTGCAGGCGATCGCAGTCCAGACCTTCCGCAGCGCCAGCCGTCCCGAGCGCGAGAAATTCGAGGGCCGGCTCGGAGCACTCGCCGAAGCACACAATCTTCTCAGCATGGAGAAATGGCAGGGCTCCGAACTCGAGGACGTGATCGGACGCGTGCTCAAGCCGTACCGGCTGAACAGTCCCGATCGGATCAGGATCTCCGGCCCGAAGGTCGCGCTGTCGCCGCGACTGGCCGTCGTGCTGTCGATGATCATCCACGAGATCGCGACCAATGCAGCCAAATACGGCGCGCTCTCCAACGACGCCGGCACTGTCGATCTGTCCTGGGAATTCACGCAGGGCGATACGGCCAAGAAGCTGCCGGGCCGTCTTCGGCTGGTGTGGCAGGAAACCGGCGGCCCGATCGTATCAGCGCCGATCCAACGCGGCTTCGGCTCCCGCCTGATCGAGCGCAGCGCGCGCGATCAGCTCGGCGGCGAGGCCACTGTCGACTTCCTGCCGCCGGGCGTCGTCTACTCCATCAGCTTCGAGCTCGACGAGTGACGCGACTTGGAAAGCTTTCTTTGCAGTCCGTCTTGGCAGCGCGCCTCAGCCAAACCTCTGCAGCACCGGAAAGGTCTCGAGCAGCCAGATGCTGAAGGTCGAGACCGCGCCGGTCAGAAAGCCGATGCCGGTGACGACCATCAGCACGCCCATCGCGCGCTCGACGTTCACGAGGTGGCCGCGCATCCTCATGAACAGCGCCGAGAACTGCTCGATCATGAAGGCCGCGACCAGGAACGGAATGCCGAGGCCGGCGGAGTAGACCGCGAGCAGGCCGGCTCCCTTGGCGACCGTCGACTCGGCGGCGGCGATCGAGAGGATCGCGGCCAGGATCGGACCGATGCAGGGCGTCCAGCCGAAGGCGAAGGCCAGCCCCATGACGTAGGCGCCCCACAGGCCGACCGGCTTCGGAATCGGCAGCCGCCCCTCGCGCATCAGCAGCGCGATCCGGGTCATGCCGAGGAAATGCAGGCCCATGATGATGATGACGATGCCGGCAAGGATCGACAGCTGCTCCGACCAGGCGCGGATGAAGCCGCCGATCAGGGACGCGCTGGCGCCGAGCATCACGAACACGGTGGAGAACCCCAGCACGAACAGGGCGGCGGAGATCATCACCGCACGGCGCGATGCCGCCGGCGGCTCCTCGCTCTCGATGTGCTCGATCGTGGCGCCGGTGAGATACACCAGATAGGGCGGGACCAGCGGCAGGACGCAGGGCGACAGAAAACTGACAAGGCCAGCAATGAATGCCGCCGGAATCGATACGTTCTGAATCATGCAAGTCCCGCAATACGCCCCTTGAGCGGCGTCCTGACGCCGGGGCACGATGCTTCATGCCGCCGATACGGGAAATAGGCAACAGAAGCGCCGAAGTTACGGCCGACGCTCGCCGCCGCCGGCTTCCAGGCGCAACAGAAACCGAAACGGGCCAAGATCTCGAAATTTGCGGGCGCGGCGCGCGATCAGGGACGGTTCTCGCTGATTGCAGCCTGCTATCTCGGGGGCTCGCGCGGCGCGCCCGCGGGACGGCGTCATCCTCACTGCGATCACGACAGATCACAAATGCGCGAAATGCACCTTTGTGCGCATAACGAACCGTGCTATTTGACGACTCGCAGCAGGGGCTGGCGGCGCTGACCGGGCTGCAGCTTCGGATCGCGCAGCTTGTCAGGGTTGTCAGCTTGAACCATCTCGTCGCAAAGCGCCTTCAGATCGTCTTCGCTCAGACGGTTCAACTTCATGCGCAGATCGAGGATGGCGACGGACACCAAGTGCGCCGATTCGCGATTGCCGGTCGCCGCAAGCGTCGCGCGGCACTGCTCCAGAGACGCGAGCACAGCAAGCATTTGTTCGTCTGAATTGGCCACGAGCATCGTTCCGTTCTAGCGTGCGACGAAATGGAGCCGAGCAAGTCCCGACTCGCAGATGGCTTCCAAATACGTCATATCGTTGCTTCCCTGCGCGCTCCCCATACGGCTCTGACGCGCCTTTCGACCAGCGCTACGGTCGGCTCGCCGATGTCCCGAGACGGGCCCGTGCGAAGACGAATCGTCGAACCCTAGCATTCGATCAGTCAGCGTCGTCATCCGTTCATCAAGATAGCATGACACGCGACCATCTTCGAATACCATTTCACGGTGGTTGAAGCAAAAACCATCGATGTTCTGCCCGATTCGCGCTAAGCGTGTCCTCGTCATACCTTGTGTGTTCTCCCGCGCGGCCGCGGGTGGTATGACCATGCTGCAGAGGATGGAAGCCGGAAGACTCATCTCGAACGTCAATGTCTCAACCAATCTATGGCATCGAACCAGCCATGTTCCGTAATTTATCGGTATCACTCTAGCAGGCGGAGCGAGCTTGTATGCGCGTTGCGGCGGAACGGGGCGTTCCTCAGAAGGAACGCCAAGAGGTAGCCGAGTCCAGTGCGACGCTGGCTCCGGCCGCGCATGGCGATTCACCTGCCGCTGTCGGAACGGATGCCGAGCCGGTCAGAGATGGTGGCCGCGACAGCGGCGCGAGCTCGCCGACGAGCAAGCAGGCTGCGCGCGCCACGACGGGCCGCACAGTTCCCGCCAAGGCGTCCATCAACAAATCGGCGCTGGCAAGCCTGACCGACTGGGACGCCGCGCGGATCTTTCTCGAGGTCGTGCGGGCCGGCAGCTTCCGCTCTGCAGCCGAACGCCTTACGCTCTGGATCAATGCCGTCCGGCGCCGCATCGATGATTTCGAGCGGCAGATCGGCGCGACGTTGTTCACGCGCGACGTTCACGGCGCGCGCCTGACCGACGAAGGCGCGCTGGTCGTGTCTGCGGTCGAGCGCATGGAAGCGGCGTCGTTCGAGCTGCTGCGTGCGGGCGACGGTCTCGCGAGCGCTGCATCGGGTGAAGTCCGCGTGGCCGTGACCGAAGGACTGGGCACCTTCTGGCTCGCCCCCCGGCTGGTCGAGTTTCAGCAGAGCTTCCCGAACGTCATGGTCGACCTGTACTGCGCGATGCGCTCGGCCGACGTGTCGCGTCACGAGGCCGACGTTGCGATCCACCTGTCGCGGCCGGCGGCGCTCGACGTCAAGCTGGTCAGGCTCGGGCGCATGCATCTGATGTGCTTTGCGAGCGAGAAATATCTCGAAGCGTATGGCGTCCCAAGGTCGATCGACGAGCTGCTGAAGCACCGCCTGGTGCTGCAGGTGGCCGACGAGGCTGCGGCGAACGCCGCTTTCGCGACCATCTTTCCCGGCTTCGAGCAGCGGGAGCTGATCGCGATGACCACCAACGTCTCCAGCGCCAATTATTGGGCGGTCGCCCACGGCGCCGGTATCGGGGTCTTCCCAACCTATGCGAGTGCTCTCGGCGGGAAGATCATACCCCTGGAGGTTGATCTGAAATGGTCCTACGATATCTGGCTGTCATATCATGCCACCACCGGACGCATCCCTAGGGTGCGCCACATGATCGACTGGCTCGTGGAGGCTTTTAACCCTGGCAAATACCCGTGGTTTAAAGACGAATTCATTCATCCACAGCAACTTAAAACAGTATATATGGGTGAACCCCTGACCCATCTATTCGGGGGATTTCCGACGGAAGGACGGTAAAATCAGTATGAATAAATCAGCGGCAAAGAAGATGAAGCAGCGCAGTGCGGGCAAGCCCGACATTGAGCTTGGCAAGCGAATTCGCCTGCGGCGTGTAGAGCAGAAGATTTCGCAGGCAGAGCTGGGCGAAAAGCTGGGCGTGAGCTTCCAGCAGGTCCAGAAGTACGAGAAGGGCGTCAACCGTGTCGGCGCTGCGCGTCTGCAGCAGATCGCCACCGCGCTCGACGTGCCCGTGACGTTCTTCTACGACGGCGACAGCAAGGCCCGTGAGGTCGAAAGCCTCCTGTTCCTGGACTCAGCCTTCAGCCTGCGGTTGCTGCGCGCCTACAGCAAGATCAAGGACCAGACGGTGCAACGTCAGCTGGTGTCCTTGATGGAATCGATCGCAGCGAACGAAGAATAGGCCAGAGAATAGGCCGGGCCGTCTGTTCACTCAGACAGGCCTGTCTCGTGATGGGTATGGGCCATCTTCGCTCGAGGGCGCAACTTGGGGGCGCCAGGCGCTCAGCCAGCTCGGGCGAGTTCACTGGCCTTCAGGCCGATCGATCGGTGCGGCCGGCACGCCGGCTCTGCTCGTCCGCCCAGCAACGGCTGCGCGGTCCGGGCTCCTGTCACCTCTATCCTGCCCTCTCTGCCGTCATAGGAAGTGGCGGCACGCTGGCCAATGCGTGCTGAACACCGCCGACACGCTGCGGACCTCGCGGTCCGCTCGCGCGCGTTCGTTCGTCTCCAGGATCGCCCGCCTCGACGGCGTCGTTCATGCGCGGCTCGAGGCCCGATCTCGCGTTGACGGCGCACCGGGCACGGTGAACGATGGGCCGCCTGCCCTCCCGCCACGGTTTGCCATGCCCCTCACGTCCGCACCTCCGACCGCCTTTGCCGAGGGTAAGATCCTCATGACGGTCGATGATCGGGTCGGGATCATCACCTTCAACAATCCCGACAAGCGCAACGCGATGTCGCTGGAGATGTGGGAGGGGCTCGGCCAGGCACTGGTCGCTCTGCGCGACGATGCCGACATCCGGGTCGTGGTGCTGACCGGGGCGGGCGACAAGGCCTTCGTGTCCGGCGCCGACATCAGCCAGTTCGAGCAGAGCCGCCACAACGCCGCTGCTTCCGAGGACTATGCCCGGAAGAGCAGCGCCCAGCGGGCGCTGCTCGCCGACTATCCCAAGCCGACCCTCGCCTGCGTCCGCGGCTTTTGCCTCGGCGGTGGCCTGCAGATCGCGATGCTGACCGACATGCGCTTCGCGTCGGAGGACAGCCAGTTCGGCATCCCCGCCGCGAGGCTCGGCATCGCCTATGGCTATGACGGGCTGCGCAACCTGGTGGCTCTGGTCGGCCCCTCACAGGCGCGGCTCCTGCTCTATACGGGCCTGCGGATCGACGCCGCGGAGGCGCTGCGGATCGGCCTTGTCGATCGGATGATGGCCAATGACGAGCTGCTGCCGGCTACGCTCGACATCGCCCGCACGATCGCGGGCAACGCCCCGCTGGCGGTGCAGGCCGCCAAGATCACCATCGCCGAGGTGCTGAAGGACGAGAGCCACCGCGACCTGGCGGCGATCAGGCGGATCGGCGACGCCTGCATGGATTCGGAAGATTTCCGCGAGGGCCGCCGCGCCTTCATGGAGAAGCGCAAGCCGGCCTTCAAGGGACGCTAAAGCGCGTCCAGCACCGCCCTGGTCACATCCACCGTGCCGGCGCTGCCGCCGAACTCGAACGGCTTGAGGCCTGACGCATAGACCTTGTCGACCGCCTGCTCGATCCGCTGGGCCGCCTCGGCCGCTCCCTCGATGCCGCTGACGTCTGCCAGCCAATCCAGCATCATCGCGGCCGACAGGATCATCGCGGTCGGGTTGGCCTTGCCCTGCCCCATGATGTCGGGCGCGGTGCCGTGGCAGGGCTGGAACACGGCATGCGTATCGCCGATGTCGGCCGAGGGCGCCATGCCCATGCCGCCGACGAGACCAGCGGCGAGATCGGACAGGATGTCGCCAAACATGTTCTCGGTGACCAGGACGTCGAAATCCCACGGGCGCTTCACCAGCATCAGGGCGCAGGCGTCGATGTAGAGGCGGTCCGTCTTCACGTCCGGATGAAGTTGAGCGACCTCGTCGAAGATCTTGCGGAAGTAGGCGAAAGCCTTGAACACGTTGGCTTTGTCGACGCAGGCTAAAGTGCCGGAGCGGCCGCGTGCCTTGCGCCGCGCCGCCAGCTTGAAGGAGAAGTTGAAGAGCCGCTCGGAGGTCTTGCGCGTGATCACCAGCGTCTCGCGCGCCTCTTCATGTGTCACCACACCTTTGCCCATCGAGGCGAACAGGCCCTCGGTCGACTCGCGGATGACGACGAAGTCGATGCCGCGTTCGGCGGCGCCGACGATCGGGCTCGGCACGCCCGGGATCAGCCGCGCCGGGCGCACCCCGGCATAGAGATCGAAATGGAAGCGCAGCTCGATCTGCGGTGCGATCTCGGTGTTGTCGGGGTAGCGCACCGACGGCAGGCCGCAGGCGCCGAGCAGGATCGCGTCGGCCTCTTCGCACAGCCGGATCGTTGAGTCGGCGATCGACACGCCGGTCGCGAGATAGTTGTTGGCGCCGGCCTGGGCTTCCGTGAAGCGGAACGACAGGCCGGCTTTGGCCTCGACCTTGCGCAACACCTCGAGCGCCGGCGCCATCACCTCCGGCCCGATGCCGTCGCCGGGGAGAACTGCAATGTGGAGTGCGTTGGTGGAGGGCATGCTTTTTCTTCGTCACACGAGGGATTTGACGCCGTCATTGCGAGCGAAGCGAAGCAATCCAGGGCCCAGGTTGAGACTCTGGATTGCTTCGTCGCTTCGCTCCTCGCAATGACGATGGAGTGGGTGTGTCCTACGGCGTTAGCACGGCGCGGCCGACCAACTGGCCCTTCTGCAACTCGTGCAGCGCGTCGTTGGCCTTGGCGAGCGGCATCGGGGTGACCGGGATCGAAGGGATGTGCTTGGTCCGGACGAGGTCGAGCAGCTCCTTCGTCTCGCGGAGATTGCCGACATAGCTGCCCTGGATCGTGACCGCCTTGATCGGAATGAGCGGCAAGGCCCAGGGCGCGCCGCCGCCGAACAGGCCGACCATGACGAGCTTGCCGCCTTTGGTCAGGCAGTCGAAGCCGAGCTGCGCGGTGGCCGGATTGCCGACCAGGTCGATCACGGCCCGGATCGGCTCGCCCGCCGCCTTGGCCAGTTGCTCCAGCGCGTCCGGCGCCTTGCCGTCGACGGCGGCGAGCGCGCCAGCCGCGAGTGCTGCCTCACGCTTGCGCGCATCGATGTCGACGACGATCGCCCCCTTGCCGCCCATTGCCTTGAGCAGCGACAGCGCCATCAAACCCAGACCACCGGCGCCGAAGATCACGATCGGCGAGTCGAAATCCTTCTCGACCTTCTTGAGCGCGCTGTAGGTGGTGACGCCCGAGCAGGCATAAGGAGCGGTCGTGACCGGATCGAGCCCTTTGAGATCGATCAGATGGCGCGGATGCGGCACCGTCATGTGGTCGGCATAGCCGCCGTCGCAATAGACGCCGAGCGAGGCCGGCTTCAGGCACATGTTCTCGTCACCCGCGAGGCACGTCGCGCATGTGCCGCAGCCGATCCAGGGATAGACCAAAGCGACATCGCCGACCTTCAGCCCGCCTTTTTCGACCTCGGTAACTTCGGGCCCGAACGCCACGATCTCGCCGGCGCTCTCATGTCCCATGGTCCGCGGCAGCGACACACCGCGGTCCTTCAAGGACAGCGGCTTGCGGCCGTGGCCGAGATCGTAGCCGCCTTCCCAGATGTGCAGGTCGCTATGGCAGACGCCGGCCGCCTTGACCTTGATCAGCACCTGCTTGCCGAACGGCTGCGGCGTCGGCTCGTCGACCTCGGTCAGCGGCGCATTGAAATCGGTGACCTTGAAGCTCTTCATGCTCTCACTCCCGTGGTCCGGTGCTGGCGGGACCGGACGGCGCCATGACGGGACGAACGGGCGACGGCTGCGCACGGCAACGGTGCCTCGACAGATCCTCCCGGCATGGGCGCGTCCGGCTGGTCCGGACTGTTCTTGCGACCTCGCGACATTGGCCGGAAACGCGCGGAGCGGCAAGGCTTCGCGCGGCACTGGCGATCATGGCTGCCCTGCAGCCTTTTGTCTCAGCGAACTCAGCGCTTTGTCAGCTCGATTGCACCGACCTCCTGAAGCACATCCGCAGTGTGCTCACCCAGGCTCGCAGCCCGTGCGCCGGCGGCGACTTTTGCCCCCGACATCCGAAACGGCTGATTGACGACCTTGAAGCCGCCGGCCGCATCCTCGACGTCTGCGAGCGCGCCGCGATGCGCGATCTGAGGATCCGCAAGCGCTTCGGCGACGCTGCGATAGGCCGAGCTCGGCACCCCGCCTGCGTTCAGGGCATCCAGGCATTCGGCGACGCCGAGCGGGCGCGACCAGGCTTCGACGCCCTCCATGAGCTCGCCCCAGTTTGCCCGCCTGTCGGAATATTTCGCAAACCTGTCGTCGCTCACCCAGTCCGGATGGCCGATCACCGTCATCAGGTTTTGGAAGGTCTTCTCGCTGGCGATCGCGATCATGACATAGCCATCGCGGCACTCCGCCGGACCGAAGGTCGGCCGCGATGGCTGTGCGACCGGAAATTGCGACCACTGCGTCTCGTTCAGGGTCAGGCTCAGCATCGACTCCAGCATCGAGCAGTCGACGTGCTGGCCCCGTCCCGACCGCTCGCGCTGGTACAGAGCGGAGGCGATGGCGCCGAACGCGTAGGTCCCGGTCACGACGTCGGCGTGATAGATGCCGCAATAGTCCGGCCGGCTGCGGTCGGGCTGGTAGGCCAGATGCGCCATGTCGTAGCCGGAGGCGGCATGGATCACCGGCGCATAGGCCGGGAGTTCCGCCGACGGGCCGGTCTGGCCATAGCCGGAGATCGAGCAGTAGATCAGACGGGGGTTCCACCCGCCGCCGAGGGTTGCGTAGTCGAGACCGAGCCGCTGCATCACGCCGGGCCGGAAATTCTCGACCACGACGTCAGCCGTAGCAGCCAGCCAACGCGCCGCTTCGACACCCTCGCGCGATTTGAGATCGAGCACGACGCTCTTCTTGCCGACGTTGAGCTGGCCGAAGGCCGTCGAACAACCACCGCGGATCGGCAGCCGGGTGCGCATGGTTTCACCTTCGGCTGACTCGATCTTGATCACCTCCGCCCCCATATCAGCAAGCATGCGGGCACAGTGCGGGCCGGCGATGGTGGTCGAGAAGTCGAGGACGCGCAGTCCTTCGAAGCATCCTGTCAAACGGCTCTCATCGTTTCCCACTAGACTCACCCTGGCAGCTCCCTGGTTTGGACTCTTCTCGCTTGGCACAGAGGCCAAAAGGTCCGCTTTGCCGTCGCAGATTCACGAAGCGTAAGCCATCGACGGCGGTGCGCCTCGTTTCTAGATCGAACCATTCGATGCTGAAAGCGTTTCGCCTCGCGCCGCGATGCGGCAACGCTTTCGTTGATATTCACATTTGGACCTTTTCTTGCATAGGACGGTCATGGGGCTTGATCGAGGACATCTCTTGCGGGTTCTGTTCGTTACGACCGAAATGGACGATTTCGTCCGGGTGGGCGGACTGGCTGCCGTTTCCGCCGCGCTTCCCAGAGCACTTCGCTCACACACCGACGTCAGGATCATGCTGCCCGGCTACCGGGACGTGATCGAACAACTCACCCACATCGAGATCGTCGGCCAATGCGACGCTCTGGCGGAAATGCCGGCATGCTCGCTCGGCCGCTCGTCGACGCGCGACGGCCTGCCGGTCTACGTCCTGCTCTGCGACGAGCTTTACGACCGGCCTGGCAATCCCTACGGCGACGAGAACGGACAGGACTGGGCCGACAACGACATCCGCTTCGGCCGCCTTGCCGCCGCCGCCGCCGAGCTCGCCGCGGGCACGCTGGACAAGAACTGGGCGGCAGATCTGGTCCACGCCAACGATTGGCAGGCGGCGCTGGTGCCGGCCTATCTGGCGTGGCGCGAGGTCGAGGTTCCCTCGATCCTCACCATCCACAACCTCGCCTATCAGGGCCTGTTCCCGCGCGAATCGCTGCGACGGATCGGCGCGCCGGAATCGTCGTTCCACATCGACGGGCTGGAGTTTTACGACAAGCTGTCGTTCCTCAAGGGCGGACTGGTCTATGCGTCGCATCTGACCACGGTGAGCTCCACCTACGCCCAGGAGATCACCACCTCGGAGCTCGGCTGCGGCCTGGAAGGCCTGCTTCGCCAGCGCTCCAACGCGCATGAGCTGACCGGCATCCTCAACGGCATCGACGAGAGCTGGGACCCGCGCTACTGCCAGCAACTGGCGCAGCCCTTCGCCGCCGGCGACTGGAAGGGCAAGAAGGCCAATGCCGATTACGTCCGCAAACAGTTCGGGCTCGCGGTGTCGCGCGGCCCGATGTTCGGGCTGGTCGCACGTCTCGTGCATCAAAAGGGTATCGATCTGGTGCTCGAAGCCGCCGACGAGATCGTCGGGGCGGGTGGGCAGATCGTGGTCACCGGCACGGGCGAACCCCGCATCGAGCGCGCCCTGATGGAGGCCCATCGCCGCCGGCCGGATGCGATCGGAGTGGCGATCGGCTTCAACGATGCGCAGGCACGGCGGATCTTCGCCGGCAGCGACTTCACCCTGATGCCGTCGCGGTTCGAGCCGTGCGGCCTCAGCCAGATGTATGCGCAACGCTTCGGCTCGCTGCCGATCGGCCATCAGACCGGCGGCCTGGCCGAGACCATCACCGACGGCGAAACCGGCTTCCTGTTCCAGAAGCCGTCAGCCGAATCCTTCCTCGGCGGCGTCAAGCGCGCATTCTCGGCCTTCACCAGCACGGAAACGTTGAACGCGATGCGCCTGTCGGCGATGGCGCGCTCGTTCAGCTGGGATCTGTCGGCCGCCTGCTACAATGCGCTGTACCGGAAGATGCTGACGTCGTAGCGCGGTGCATAGCGCGTAGCCCGGATGAGCGCAGCGACATCCGGGTTCATCTCCACATCTCGTGAGAGCCCGGATATTGCTGCGCTCATCCGGGCTGCGGTTAGACAACAAAAAGCCCGGACGACGTCCGGGCTTTTTCCTTTGGCGCCGGGAGGCTGAGCTTACGCCGCGCGGACCGCTTCGAGGAAGTTGCCGACCTCGCGCTTGAGACGGTTGGAGTCGCCGGCGAGCGATTTGGCCGATGACAGCACCTCCGCGGAGGCTGAGCCGGTCTGCGCCGCGCCGCGCTGCACGTCGGTGATGTTGGACGAGACCTGCTGGGTGCCGTGAGCGGCCTGCTGCACGTTGCGGGAGATTTCCTGGGTGGCTGCGCCCTGCTCCTCGACGGCGGCAGCGATCGCCGCGGCGATCTCGGCAAGGCGCTCGATGGTGGAACTGATCGCCTGGATCGCATTGACCGATTCCTGCGTCGCCGCCTGCACGCCGGAAATCTGCTGCGAGATCTCGTCGGTCGCCTTCGCGGTCTGCTCGGCCAGCGCCTTCACCTCGGTCGCGACCACCGCAAAGCCGCGGCCGGCATCGCCGGCGCGCGCGGCCTCGATGGTGGCGTTGAGCGCCAGCAGATTGGTCTGCCCGGCGATGCTGTTGATGAGCTCCACGACATCGCCGATGCGCGCCGCAGCCTGCGACAGGTCGGCAACGCGGCCGTTGGTCTGGCGAACCTGCTGCACGGCATCTCCAGCCATGCGCGCGGAGGCTTGCACTTGGCGGCTGATCTCATGCACCGAGGACGAGAGCTCTTCGGTGGCCGACGCCACCGACTGGACGTTGGCGGAGGCTTCCTCCGAGGCTGCCGCCACCACGGTGCTGAGCTGCTCCGAACGGCTCGCGGTGTTGGTCAGGGTATCCGCCGAGGTTTCGAGGCCGGAGGCGGCCGACGACACGGTGTTGACGATGTCGGCGATCGTGGCTTCGAAATTGCGGGTCAGCGTATCCAGCTTCCGGGCGCGATCGATCTGCGCCTGCGCATCACGCTGCGCGGCCTCGTCGGAGTCCTTCTTGGCGATCAGGGCGTCCTTGAACACCTTGAGCGCGCGCGCCATGGCGCCGATCTCGTCCTTGCGGGCCTCGCTCGGAATGTCCGCGTTCAACTCGCCATTGGCGAGGCGCAGGGTCACGCCGGTCAGACCGACGAGTGGTCCAATGACCCCGCGGACGACGCCGAGGACGACGCCAACCGACACGATGGCGACCAGAAGCAGGATGCCGAGCGCGCCGAACAGGCGCAGCCGCGCCCCCTCGATGGCCTGATCGATCGCCTGATGCGCCGACTTCAGCGCCGCGTCGCGCAGCACGATCACGTTGTTCAGCATCGGCGTGGTCCAGCGGCCCCACTCCTCGGGGGTGACCGGCGAAGGTTGACCGTCGCGCGCCGCGGTGACGATCTGACGATAGCGGCGCTCACCGTCGCCCATCAGCGTCGAGCGGACATGTTCGAGCGCAGAGCTGACGTCCGGATTGTCGCGCACGCTGCGCGCAGCGAGCTCCATCTGCTGCCACAGCAGGGTCACCTGCCCGCTCTGCTCGGTGACCTCGGCGAGGCGTGCCGGCGTCCAGTTCAGGCTCTGGATGAAGAAGCGAAGAACCGCGGAGCGCGCACCGTTCACCGTCCGCATCGATTGCGACAATTGTGCGAGTTGCCCCGACGGCAGCAGGTTCTCGACGTCGCCACCGACCCGCGACAGCTCGATTGCGGTCGCGTCGATCGCGGCATTCAATGAATCGGCGGCGCGACCGAGGCCGTCGATCGTTGCCGCCTGGATGTTGGCCGGCCGCTGCGCTGCAGGCAGCCCGACGGCGCCGCGAGCCGCGGACCGGATACCGCGAAGAGTCTGCTCGGCAGCGTCGATGTTGCTGGTCGCCAATCCTGCTGTCTTGGCGGATGATCTGGCCTGGTTGAGCAGGTCGTCGGTGCTCGCGATGGTCTTGTCGAGCTTGGCTGCATCGTCGGCCGAAGCGGGCGCCGGAGCAGCCAGCAGATTCCAGATGTTCCGTTCGAGTGGAATCTGGGCGTTCACCTTCATCACCAGCTCGAAAGCGTCGAGGACGCGTCGCGCCTGCTCGCGCTTGACGAGATCTCCCCAGCCGCTCCAGGCGAGCACGCAGGCAAAAGCCATCGCGAAGAAGCCGGTCAACAGATTGCCGGCGAGGATCTTCCATTTGAGACTGAGGGCTCCAGCCTCCGCCTGAAGTGTCCCGTTCTGCATCGTCGCGCGCTTGGACATGGCCATTCCCAATCAACGCCGTTTCCGGGGCTGTCACGTTCGCGAGCGGCCGGCGCGTCTGCGCCAGCGCCCTCCGGCGACGTCCCGCGCGGTCGGCAAATACGGATCACGGCAAACGCTGCCGCCGCCTCAATGATTAAGAACGAACTACAACTAATCCCTTAAACCTAACGGATGCGAGCGGTATCGGAATGCAGCCTGACTGCACGATCGGATACGAATATGCGGTCGGAGCTGCGATCTGCTACTCGGCGGCCGCCGCAGTTGCAAACGGTGGATCGTGCAACACGACTCCGGAGAGAAGATCGAACTCGCCCGCCCAGGGCGTCCGTTGCAGGGCCGATTGCGTGTGCTGATAGCCGGCGCTCCAGCGCGCGGTGATGCCGCGCTCGCTGAAGTCGATGTCCTTGGCATGGTTCTCGCGATCGAGCTGCGGCGCCAGCAGCCGGACGACATGCATCCGGGTCTGGCAGCCGTAACTGATGAGTTCGCGAACCGCCGGATCATTGCGCGCCTGTTCCGGCAGGCGCGCCGCCAGATGATTGATGATGTGGCGGAGCCGGTGAAGCTGCTCCTGGCGCGCAATCTGGCTGCCCATGCGGCTCGCATACTGGACGTCCTTGTGACGGTTGAACACCTCCGCCATGGTCAGAGGCTCGGCCCCGTCCGGATTCCACAGATTGACCGCGAAGATGAGCGAATCCCGGCGCGGATTGTCGTCGAATACGACCTCCGTTGGCGTGTTCGAGAGGATGCCGCCGTCCCAATACAGCTCGCCGTCGATGCGGACCGCGGGGAAAGCTGGAGGCAGCGCGCCCGAGGCGAGGATGTGGCGGACGTCGAGCGCGCCGTCACGGCTGTCGAAATAGTGCATGCGGCTGGTCCGGACATGCGCCGCACCGACGGTGAGGCGGGGGCCCCCCCCGTTCAGGAGATCGAAATCCACCAGTTCCTGCAGCGTCTCGCGCAGCGGACCGATCGCGTAGTAACCGGCCTGCTCGGCACCGAGCGGAAAGACATCGCCGGCATGAGCGAGCGCGTTCGGCGTGAAGAAGCCGGGAATTCCCTGCGTCACGGTGGTCCAGTAGGACAGCCTTTCGTTGAAATCCGCAAAGGCGGTACGGAGGGCCCAGGCCGGCCGTCGATGCATCCGTGTCCAGAATTCCTGCAGCCGCCGCGTACGCTCCTGCACTGGACTGCCGACGATCAGTGCCGCATTGATGGCGCCGATGGAGGTGCCAATCAGCCAGTCCGGCTCCACGCCAGCTTCGCTCAGGGCCTGGTAGACCCCGGCCTGATACGCTCCGAGCGCTCCGCCTCCCTGCAGCACCAGGACGACCTGTCCGGGAAGCTTGCTGCGATCGATCATCACGCGCTTCGTGTCGACACCCTCGGCCATGTCTGCCCCTTCATCCGCGTGAGCTCTAGGTCTGTTCGCAATTCCCGCGTCATTGTTACGCCGCGGCCATCGATGCGAACAGTGTCGGCGCTCTCGCGGACGGGCCGGGCTCAGGGCCGACCGGCAGCCGCCTCGGGCTGAGCCGGCGGCGCCGGCTCGTCGTCATCTGCGATGGCGCGCCAGGCCGCGCCTTCGAGATCCTCGTACTGGCCGCTCTTGAGCGACCACAGAAAGCCGACCAGTCCGGCAAGGCCAAGCGCGAGAGCGAGCGGAACGAGAATGATCATCACTTCCATGACGAGGCCTCCCCGGCGACCTTGCGGGCGCGCAGCGCATTCAGCATCACCAGGATCGACGAGCCCGACATCGCGGCCGCCGCGATCAGCGGGGTGACGACGCCGCTGATCGCAAGTGGCACCGCGAGGACATTGTAGCCGACTGCGAGCCACAGATTCTGCCGCATCAGATGCAGTGCCTTGCGCGCATAGTCGATCGCGGCCAGCACCGGCGCCAACGGGCGGCCGAGGAAGACGAGATCGGCGGTGGCCTGGCTGAGATGCGCAGCCGAGATCGGCGACATCGAAACGTGCGCGGCGGCGAGCGACGGCGCATCGTTCATGCCGTCCCCGACCATCATCACCTTCACGCCTGAACGCTTCAGCTCCTCGATGCGAGCGATCTTGTCGGCCGGCGTGACGCCCGCGCGCCACTCGCTGATTCCAAGCGCCTTGGCTGCCGCGGCCACCGCCGCCTCGCGATCGCCCGAGAGGATCTCGACCTCGATGCCGCGCCGCTGCAGGCCGGCGATGATCTTGGCCGCATCGGGTCGCAGGCCCTGGCGCACCGAGAACAGGAACGCCTCGGTGCCGCGGCTGAAGGCAACCACGGAAGCCTCCGGGTCGAGATTTGCATTCCGTGAAGCGAGCGCCTCGGCGCCGCAGAAGGACGGTCGACCGAGCCTGATCTCGACGCCGTCGACGACAGCGCGGACGCCTTGTCCAGGCTCTTCGACCGCGCCCATCAGCGGCGACCGCGCCTTCGCGGCCTGTGCAACGGCGGATGCGACCGGATGATGGCTCGACAGCGCGAGCTGTCCTGCCAATGCGAACACATCGGCTGGAATATCGGCGGCGTTGACGACCTCCAGCTCCGGCAGCGTCAAGGTGCCGGTCTTGTCGAAGATGACGTGATCGGCCTCGGCGAGGCGCTCGATCGCATCGCCGGCATTGAGCAGCACGCCGGACTTGAACATCGCGCCCGAGGCAACAGTCTGCACGGTTGGAATCGCAAGGCCGAGCGCGCAGGGACAAGTGATGATCAGCACGGCGATGCCGGTCACGATCGCATCGTGCCAGCCTGCGCCCGCCAGCACCCAGCCGAGCACGGTGAGCGCCGCGGTCGCATGCACCACCGGCGCATAGAGCCGCGAGGCGCGGTCGGCCAGCCGCATGTAGCGCGAGCGCGCCTGCAGCGCATTGTCGAGCAGGCGGGTGATGTCGGCGAGCAGCGTGCCCTCGGCCGCCGCAGACACGCGGACGCGCAGCGTGCCGGAAATGTTGAGGGAGCCGGCATAGACCGCGGTGCCCTGCTCGGCCGGGACATAGAGCGTCTCACCGGTGATCAGGCTCTGATCGATCTCGGAGCGCCCTTCGACCACGACGCCATCGACGGCGCAGCGCTCGCCGGGCCGCAGCAGCACGAGATCGCCGGCGCGGACGGCCGCGACCGGCACCTCGGAGATTTCATCGGAGCCGACGAATTTGGTCGCGGTCTCCGCCTTCAGCGCGGCGAGATTGCCGGCGACCGCACGCGTCCGCCGCCGCATGTTCTGGTCGAGATAGCGGCCGACCAGCAGGAAGGTCAGCAGCATGATCGCGGCATCGAAATAGGCGTGCTCGGCGTGGTGGAAGGTCTCGACGATCGACATGCCCAGCGCCAGGATGACGCCGATGCAGATCGGCACGTCCATGTTGACGTTGCCGCTCTTGAGCGCGCGCCACGCAGAACGAAAGAACGGCTGGCCGGCATAGGCCGCGGCCGGCAGCGCGATCACCGCCGACAGCCAATGGAAGAAGTCACGCTGCTCCGGCAGCATGTCGCTGACATTGCCGGACCATACCGGGATCGACAGCATCATCACGTTCATGGTCGCGAACGCAGCGACGCCCAGGCAGCGCAGCAGGAAGCGCGACTCCTCGGCTTCGGTCGCTTCCGCGCTCGCCTTCTCGAACGGATAGGCCTTGTAGCCGAGCTCGGCGAGACGATCGATGAATTTGGCCGGATCGAGCGTGCCCTGCTTCCATTCCAAGGCGACGCGGCGATCGGTGAGATTGACGCGCGCCAGGGTCACGTCGGGCAGCGCCGACAGGCCGCGCTCGATCTTGGCCATGCAGCCGGCGCAGCTGACGCCTTCGACCGCAAGGTCGATATGGTTCAGGCCGGCGCCGAGATCCTTGACGTAGTGGGAGAAGTCACGCGTCACATGCATGGTCGGAATTCCCTCAGTTCAGCAGCACGCGATTCTTGGACAGGAACATGCGGCGGCCGCTGGAGTCGCCTTCCAGCACGAGGTCCCACTGACCGGGCGCGATCGCTTCCGCGGTGCCGCGATAGATGCCGCCGCCGACCTCGGCGAGTGCGACCTCCTGGTCGGCGCGCTTGTCGGCGGGACGCTCGAGCCGGCCCTGGAATGTCAGGCCCGACACCGGATTGCCGTTGGCGTCACGCGCATTCACCTGCACGATGGCGCCGCCGCCGGCGCCGCGCTCGATATGCGCCTCGACCTGCCAGCGCCGCGCCTCCTGAGCACGCGCCGCCGCGATCTCCTTCTCATAGCCGAGACTTGCGCTGTAGGCGCTGTCGACGTCGGTGCCCGGCAGGGTCGAGATCGCCATCTTCATCATGTAGACGTTGACCCCGATCACGGTCCCGAAGAAGGCGATCAGCATGGCGAGCACCATGCGTCCGGTCAACGGCTTGGATCGTTCGGAACGGCTGGCCATTGGCGGGCTCCTTCGAGTCTCTTAAGGGCTGACGAAATTGTCGGTGGCGGAGGCGACGACGCCGAGGCCGATGTCGGTGACATGGAACTTGACCGGGATCGACTTCTCCGGATTGCTCTCCTCGGGCGCGGTCACCAGCAGACGCAGCTCCTCGGTCTGGTCGCGTCCGATCACGATCATCGGCCGGTCCGGAGTCACCGAATCGGCGCCGACGACGTGGACGGCCGCATTGGCGGGCCCTTCGATGTCGATGGCGATGACGCGGTCGAAGCCGTGCTTGTTGAGGACGCGCACCGTATAGGCATTCCGGATCGAGCCGTCGGACAGCTTGATCGCGATCGGGTTGCGGTCGTGCAGCACGTTGACATCGAGCAGCGAGCGGGTCGCGAGCTTGTAGACCATCGCGCCGCCGACCACCGCGATGATCGCGGCATAGGCGACGGTGCGGGCACGCACGAGCTTGTAGACCGGCGGCTTGCCTTCCTGGCGGCGGTGGATGTTGATGTCGTTGTCATAGCCGATCAGCCGCGTCGGGCGGCCGATCTTGGTCATGACGGTGTCGCAGGCGTCGATGCAGAGGCCGCACTGGATGCAGTCCATCTGCGACCCGTCGCGGATGTCGATGCCGGTCGGGCACACGGCCACGCACTGCTTGCAGTCGACGCAGTCGCCGGCCGGCTGGCCGAGCGCGCGCAGCTCGGCGGCCTTCTTGACCGACATGCGGCTCTCGCCGCGGTCATAGCGATAGGTGACGTTGAGCGCCCATTCGTCGGTCAGCGCGGCCTGGATGCGCGGCCACGGGCACATGTAGACGCAGACCTGCTCGCGCATGAAGCCGGCGAGCGTATAGGTCGTCGCGGTCAGGATCGCGATCCAGATATAGGCCAGCATCGGCCCCTGAAAGGTGACGAGCTCCTTCACCAGGGTCGGCGCGTCGCTGAAATACAGCACCCAGGCGCCGCCGGTCCACCAGGCGATCAACAGCCAGATCGAATGCTTGAGCACGAGCTCGGAAATCCGCTCCAGCTTCATCGGATCGCTGGAGGCATCCTTCTTCATGCGTTCGCGGCGGTCGCCCTCGATCAGGCGCTCCACGGCATAGAACAAGTCGGTCCACACCGTCTGCGGACAGAGATAGCCGCACCAGATGCGGCCGCCGATCGCGTTCATCAGGAACAGGCCGATGGCGGCGATGATCAGGAGGCCGGTGAAGTAATAAACCTCCTGCGGCCACAGCTCGATGAAGAAGAAATAGAAGCGGTGGTTCGGGAAATCGATCAGCACCGCCTGGTCGGGCGCGCCGAGGCCGCGATTCCAGCGCACGAACGGCAGGAAGTAGTAGACGCCGAGGCAGAAGCCCATCAGGCCCCATTTGATCCGGCGGAACGTCCCGGAGACGCTTTGCGGATAGACCTTCTTGTGCGCGGCATAGAGCGGACCGTAATCGTCCACCGGCTGCAGGTCGTCCGGGTTGACGGTCTTGTTCATGGCTTGCAGTTCATGGCTGGGGTCTTCTCGCATTTGCGGCCGAAGGTATGCCCACCTCCGGCCGCTCAGTTGATCCAGCTCAATTGAAGGGAAAGTTCTGTTGGATGTCCGTTACTTTCCTCCGCCGAGCGAGTGGACGTAGACCGCCATCGCCTTGATCGTGGTCGGGTCGAGACGGCCTTCCCAAGCCGGCATGACGCCGTTGCGACCATTGGTGATGGTCTCGATCAGGGTCGCCTCGTCGGAGCCGTACAGCCAGATCTTGTCGGTCAGGTTCGGCGCCCCGACGTCCGGATTGCCCTTGGCGTTGTCGCCATGGCAGGCCACGCAGTTCTCGGCGAAGATCTTGGCGCCGGCCTTGGGGTCATAACCCGGCCGGGTCGGGAGCCCCGCCAGCTCGCGGACGTAGTTGGCGACCGTGACGATCTCCGCCGGCTTCAGGACACCGTCCTTGCCGAAGGCGAGCATCTGGCCCTCGCGGGTCTTCGGGTGACCCGAGCGCACGCCGTACAGCAGGGTCTGCTGGATCTGCTCCAGCGAGCCGCCCCACAGCCAGTCGTCGTCGTTCAGGTTCGGGAAGCCCTTGGCGCCGGCCGCACCGGTCCCGTGGCAGGCGGCGCAATTGTCGCCGAACACGGTCTTGCCCTTGGCGCGCGCCAGGGCAAGCATCGCCGGATCCTTCTCGATGTCGGCGAGCGAGGCGGTGGCCAGCGCCGCCATCTTGGCGCCGCGAATCTTCTCGAGGTTGGCGAGCTCGACCGCCACGTCCGCGCGGGACGAGTAGCCGAACAGGCCCTTTGTGTTGCTGGAGATGGTCGGCCAGGCCGGATACACGATCCAGTAGCCGATCGCCCAGACGATGGTGATGTAGAAGGTGATCACCCACCACCGCGGCAGCGGGGTGTTGAGCTCCTTGATGCCGTCCCAGGCATGGCCCGTCGTGGCGGTGCCGGAGACGCTGTCGACTTCGGTATGGTCAGCCATGTTGAATTACTCCTCGCGCAACGGCATGCTCGCCGCTTCGTCGAAAGCGGCCTTGTTGCGAGGCCAGAGGGCGTAGGTGACGATCGCGATGAAGATCGCGACGAAGATCGGGGTCCACAGCGTCGTCACGAGTGACGACGCGATGTTTTCGACTGCAATGATGGGCTTCATGATGTTCGCCTCTCGATCTCAGCGCAGGTTGGCTTTTTCGTTGTAGATCTTGAAGTCGACGAGCGTCCCAAGCATCTGCAGATAGGCCACCAGCGCGTCCATCTCGGTCGGCGCACCCGCCTTGCCGTCGAAGTTGCGCACCACGGCCTTCGGATAGCGCTTGGTGAGCGCCTCCGCGCCGGCACCATCGGGATCGACCTGCGCCTTGAGGTCGGCGGCGGCGTTGGCGATCTGGTCGTCGGTGTAGGGCACCCCGACCGCGCGCAGCGTCTTCAGATGATCGGCGACGTTGGTCGCGTCGAGCTCGGTCTCCTTGAGGAAGGGATAACCGGGCATGACCGACTGCGGAACGATCGCGCGCGGGTTGTTCAGATGGGTGACGTGCCAATCGTCGGAGTATTTGTTGCCGACGCGGGCGAGATCAGGCCCCGTACGCTTGGAGCCCCACTGGAACGGGTGGTCGTACATGCTCTCCGCGGCGAGCGAGAAGTGGCCGTAACGCTCCACTTCGTCGCGCAGCGGACGGATCATCTGCGAGTGGCACAGATAGCAACCCTCGCGGACATAGATGTTGCGGCCGGCCAGCTCGAGCGGCGTGTAGGGACGCACGCCGTCGACCGCCTCGATCGTGCTCTTCAGGTAGAAGAGCGGAGTGATCTCGACGAGGCCGCCGATCGCGATCACCAGCAGGATGCCGATGACCAGGATGATCGAGTTCTTCTCGAAGACTTGGTGTCGTTGCCAGAATGACATGGTTGGATACCTCACTCCGCCGGCTGAAGAGCGACGGGCGACTGAACTTCTTCCTCACCGACACGGACCGTCATCCAGAGATTGTAGGCCATGATGAGTGAGCCGATCAGGAACAGCGCGCCACCGGCGGCACGGATGATGTAGAAGGGATGCATCGCCTCGACGGTCTCGATGAACGAGTATTCGAGGAAGCCGAGCGCCGTGTAGGACCGCCACATCAGACCCTGCAGGATGCCCGAGACCCACATCGCGGAGATGTAGAGCACGATGCCGAGCGTGGCCGTCCAGAAGTGCCAGTTCACGAGCTTGAGGCTGTAGAGACCCTTGCGGTTCCAGATCCACGGCACCAGGCAGTACAGCGCGCCGAAGGACACGAAGCCGACCCAGCCGAGCGCACCGGAGTGCACGTGACCGATGGTCCAGTCGGTATAGTGGCTGAGCGAGTTGACCACCTTGATCGACATCATCGGACCTTCGAAGGTCGACATGCCGTAGAAGGCGACCGACACGACCAGCATGCGCAGCACGGGGTCAGTCCGCAGCTTGTCCCACGCGCCCGACAAGGTCATCAGGCCGTTGATCATGCCGCCCCAGGAGGGCATCCACAGCATGATCGAGAAGGTCATGCCGAGGGTCTGCGCCCAGTCCGGCAGCGCCGTGTAGTGCAGATGGTGCGGGCCGGCCCAGATGTAGAGGAAGATCAGCGCCCAGAAGTGGATGATGGACAGCCGATAGGAATAGATCGGCCGCTCCGCGCGCTTCGGGATGAAGTAGTACATGATGGCCAGGAAGCCGGCGGTCAGGAAGAAGCCGACAGCGTTGTGGCCGTACCACCACTGGAACATCGCATCCTGCACGCCGCCCCAGGCGATGTACGACTTCGAACCGAAGAACGACACCGGAAGCGCCGGGTTGTTGCCCAGATGCAGCACGGCGATCGTGACGATGAAGGCCAGGTAGAACCAGTTCGCCACGAAGATGTGCGGCTCCTTGCGCTTGATGACCGTCACCAGGAAGACGAGCAGATAGACCACCCAGACGATCGTCAGCCAAAGATCCGAATACCACTCGGGCTCGGCGTACTCCTTGCCCTCGGTGACGCCCAGCAGATAGCCGGTGCCTGCGATGAGGATGAAGAAGTTGTAGCCGACCACCACGAACCAGGGCGCTAGATCGCCGGCGAGCCTGGTGCGGCAGGTCCGCTGCACGACGTAGAACGACGTCGCCAGCAGCACGTTGCCGCCGAAGGCGAAGATGACCGCCGAGGTGTGCAGCGGCCGCAGGCGGCCGAAGCTGGTCCAGGGCAGATCGAAGTTCAGTGCGGGCCAGGCGAGCTGCGAGGCGATGATGAGGCCGACGGCGAAGCCGGCGATGCCCCAGAACATGGCCATGAAGGAGGAGAACTTGATCGGCCCGAGATTGTAGTTCGGCCGGCCGTTGATCTCCTGCGGCGGCAGCTCGCCGCGCTCGAAGTAGCGGTTGAGGATGAAGAAGACGGACGCCGCGCTGGCGGCAGCCGCGAGCGAGGCGTGGAACGCGAAGGCCGTATCCAGTGCCTTCGCCGCAGCGAAGACGCACAGGAAGGCGGTGACGGCAAAAGTGAGCGACAAGCCACTTTCGCCGATGGTCATGGATTTTGTTGAGGACGCGCTCATGCGGAATCTCGCTGAAAGAACACGAGCCCAGCAACCACAATCGTTCACACGTGGAATTGATCGAAATCAACTTTGCGACCGGTTCGCCTGTAAACAGCCTGACTGTTGCCATGCGGAGGCGCACACCGGAGCGGCTTCGAACACTCGCAAACGAATAGTCCCGCGCGCAGGAGAATGCGGGCGGGACCAATTGGTCTTAGACTTCCGTATCAGTTCCGCCGGAATCAGTTCCGGATCGAGCGGCCGTCAGTCCTTGGCGGCGGCGGCGAGCGCCCGAACGATGTCCTCGCGGGCAACGATCCCGACCAGGCTGTTGTCACCGTCGGTCACGGGGAGGCTGCGGATGCGGTGCTCGACCATCAGCTGCAGCACGCGCGTCAACTTCGTGTCCGGCCGGACATAGATGAATTCGGACGTCATCACGTCGGCAACCGTCCGGTTCATCAGGTCGCTGTAGCGCGGCAGCATCTGGTTGGGCGTGAAGGCGAAGCACTTCAGCACGTCGAACTTGGTGACGATACCGATCACCTCGTCGTTCTCGACGACGGGATAGGTGTTGTAATCGTCGCGGTCGAACATCTCGCCGAGCTCGCGAATCGTCGTTTCGCGGGTCACCGTCGTGACGTTCCGCGTCATGGTGCTGCCGGCGGTTTCCTCGAGAAATCTGTACAAGGCGGCAATCCTGTTCTCGGATGAAGCGGTTGGAGTTTCAGTGCGACAGCAGCACGCAACGCGCAGTGCGCGTCACCAGATGCTCGGTGACGCCGCCGAGCACGAGCTCGCGGAATCGCGAATGACCATAGGCGCCGGCAACGACCAGGCCCGCGGAAAGATCCGCGGCAACCGCATCGAGCCTGGCCGCGACGTTGCGCCCCTGCCCCGGTTGCTCGACCTTGGCCGATGCGACGATCTTGTGACGGCCGAGCCATGCGACGACGTCGGCGATGCGCGCCTCGCAGGCACCGTAGTCCGAGGTGTCTTCCGGGATCTCGACCACGACCACTTTGGCCGCCTTGGCGAGCAGCGGCAGGGCGTCGGCGACCGCGCGGCGCGCCTCGGGCGTCTCCTTCCAGGCCACGAGTACGGTCGACAGATCGAGCCCGGTCGCATTGTCCGGCACCACGAGGAGTGGCCGGCCGGTCTGCATGACGAGATCCTTGGGGCTTGCGACCGTGAAGGAATCGGACAGGCCGGGCGGCATGCTTCCGGTCACCACGATGTCGGCGGCGCGGACCTGGGCCAGCACGTGGCGCACCGGGAAATCCAGCGCGCTGCGCCAGTTCAACGAAGCGGCGCGCCCCCCCACCACCGAGCGAAACTGCCGTTCGAGCTCCGCCAGCCTGGTCTGCAGCGCGGCCTCGCTCTGCTCGATCAGATCCTGGGCCTGCTCCCCGGTCGTAAAATACAGCGGCGGCGCGAATTCCGCAGCCGCCACGCCGATCATGCCGGCGTCGAATCGCGCCGCAAGATCGCCCGCGACCTGGAGACGGGCGTCATTCGGCTGGTCGAGCGCAAGGCTCACCATGACAGTCGCGAACGTCATCCGCCTCTCCAAACATTGCTTCCATGCAGCTCTTAGAGGTGAAATCACCCACCGTGATGAGATAGATCAATGTGCGGCCGCGGAACGCCGGCGGCGAGAAGCGGTCGGAACCGGGCTGAAGATTGGAGAAAGCCTTGAATTGTCGAGCCAAAATTCAAGTCAGCCGGCGATCGTGACGGCGCAATCTGATATAGAATAACGTCACGGCCGGCTCACCCTGTGGCCGGGGCGACGGCGACTGCCGAAACCACTCATCTCGTCAACAACTGCGAATCAATCGAAGGCTCGAAGTGCGCGGCGTTACCCAACCCTTTCCCGACGCATCCGTCCGGCCAGACGACGCCAGGGCGCTGGGCTTCGGTGCCTGGGATCTCGACCTGGCCAGCGGCGATTTCTACTGGTCGGTGACCACGCGCAAGCTGTTCGGCGTCCCCGCCGACCAGCCGGTCACCTACGGCTCGTTCCTGGCGCTGCTCGCGCCGGAGGACCGTACCCCGGTCGAAGCGGCGATCGAGCATTCCCGCCATCAGGGCACCGGGTTCGACATGGCGTTCAAGGTGCCGCATGGCGGCCACTGGATTCGCGTGCTCGCCGGAGTCGTTCCCGACGAGGCCGGCGAGCCGCGCCACCTGCGCGGCATCGCCCTCGACATCGACCAGGAGAAGCGGCTGGAAGAGGCGCTGCGGATGCGCGAGCAGCATCTCCGGTCGATCCTGGACACCGTGCCCGACGCCATGATCGTGATCGACGGCACCGGCACGATCCAGTTCTTCAGCGCTGCCGCAGAGCGCATGTTCGGCTACACCGAGAAAGAGGCCGTCGGTCTCGACGTCAGCGAACTGATGCCGGAGCCGGACCGCTCGCGTCATGCCAGCTACCTCCTCCGCTATCATGCCAGCCGCGAGCGCCACATCATCGGCATCGGCCGTATCGTGACCGGCCGCCGCCGCGACGGCGCGACCTTCCCGATGCATCTGTCGATCGGCGAGATGCAGTCCGGCGGCAAGCCCTATTTCACCGGCTTCGCCCATGATCTCACCGAGCATCAGCAGACCCAGGCGCGGCTGCGGGAATTGCAGTCCGAGCTGGTGCACGTGTCACGGCTCAGCGCGATGGGCGAGATGGCCTCGGCGCTGGCGCACGAGCTCAACCAGCCGCTCGCGGCGATCAGCAACTACATGAAGGGCTCGCGCCGCCTGCTGACCGGCAGCAGCGATCCCAACACCGCAAAGATCGAGAGCGCGATGGACCGCGCCGCCGAGCAGGCGATTCGCGCCGGCCAGATCATCCGCCGCCTGCGCGACTTCGTGTCGCGCGGCGAATCGGAAAAGCGGGTCGAGAGCTTGTCCAAGCTGATCGAGGAAGCCGGCGCGCTCGGCCTTGCCGGCGCGCGCGAGCAGAATGTGCAGCTGCGCTTCCAGCTCAATCCGGAGGCCGACCTGGTGCTGGCCGACCGGGTGCAGATCCAGCAGGTGCTGGTCAATCTGTTTCGCAATGCGCTCGAGGCGATGTCTCATTCCGCACGGCGCGAGCTCGCTGCCAGCAATCGCAGGATCAGCGACGACTTGATCGAGGTCGCAGTGTCCGATACCGGAACGGGATTCCCCGACGACGTCATGCCCAACCTCTTCAAGACGTTCTTCACGACCAAGGACACCGGAATGGGAGTCGGCCTTTCGATCAGCCGTTCCATCATCGAGGCCCATGGTGGGCGCATGTGGGCCGAGAACAACGAGGCAGGCGGCGCGACATTCCGCTTCACCCTGCCCGCCGCCCCAAGCAAGGTTGAGCATGATGGCTGAACGGGCGAAGGTCTATGTGATCGACGACGACGAGGCGATGCGGGACTCGCTGAACTTCCTGCTCGATTCCTCGGGCTTCGAGGTTACGCTGTTCGAGCACGCGCAGGCTTTCCTGGATCGCCTGCCCTCGCTCGGCTTCGGCTGCGTCCTTTCGGACGTGCGGATGCCGGGCATCGACGGCATCGAGCTGCTCAAGCGCATGAAGGCGACCGGCAGCAGCTTTCCGATCCTGGTGATGACAGGCCATGGCGACGTGCCGCTTGCGGTCGAAGCGATGAAGCTCGGCGCCGTCGACTTCCTGGAGAAGCCGTTCGAGGACGAGCGGCTCATCGCCATGATCGAAACGGCGATTCGTCAGGCCGAACCAGCTGCGAAAAACGAATCCGTCACGCAGGACATTCTCGTGCGCATCGCCAGCCTGAGCCCGCGGGAGCGGCAGGTGATGGATGGACTGATGGCCGGCCTCTCCAACAAGCTGATCGCGCGCGAATACGACATCAGCCCGCGAACCATCGAGGTCTACCGCGCCAATGTGATGACCAAGATGGGCGCCAACAGCCTCTCTGAACTGGTGCGGCTCGCGATGCGCGCGGGCGCCCTGAAGGATTGAGCTAGATCAAGCTGACTTGACAGTTTTGGGTGTTATGTTGTGCTTCGGTTCAACATGACATTTTTCGCGGCACGTGCCATGTCGGCTCCAACAAAACCCAAGGTCTACGTAGCCGATGACGATGCCGATGTCCTCGGCTCGCTGCGTTTCCTGCTGGAGGCCGACGGCTTCGACGTCCGGACCTTTCGCAGCGGCACAGCCCTGCTCAACGCGTCGGACCATGCGTCGCCCGACTGCTTCGTGCTCGATTACAAGATGCCCGAACTCAACGGGGTCGAACTCGCCGAAAGGTTGCGTAAGCAGGGCGCAACCGCTCCAGTCGTGCTGATCACGGGTCACTATGACGACCGGCTGGCGGCGCGCGCCGCTGCCGTCGGCATTCAGGACTTCCTGCTCAAGCCGCTGCTCGACGACAATCTGGTGAAGCGGATCCGCAAGGCGATCGCAAACGAGCATTCGGCTACCGCACAGCGCGCGTCCTGACAGCCCGACCTACGTACATCTACGTAAGGGACCCCCCTTAAGATAACGGCCCAAATGTCCTTAACGGGAGCCGCCGTGTACCACATCGCCATCCGCCGCAAGGAGATGGTCATGCTCAATCAGCCGCTTACCAATTCGGTCGTCAGCACCAACGCCCCCCACGCCATCCCCTCTCCTGCAGCCAACCCTTTCGCCGAGATCACCGGCCACGCCGGGCTGATCGCCAGCGAGTTCTCCTACAAGAAGGACGAGGAGATCTATGGCGAGGATGAGCCGGCCGAGTACGTCTACCAGGTGATCTCTGGCGCCGTTCGCAGCTACAAGCTGCTCTCCGACGGCCGTCGCCAGATCGGCGCCTTCCATCTTCCCGGTGACGTGTTCGGCCTCGAATTCGGCTCCGTGCACCGTCTCGCCGCCGAAGCCATCATCGACACCACCGTGCGCCTGGTGAAGCGCCGGAGCCTGGAACAGGCCGCCGGCGTCGACGTCACCGTCGCCCGCAAGCTCTGGACCATGACGGCCGGCGACCTCCGCCACGCCGAGGATCACATGCTGCTGCTGGGCCGCAAGACCGCGATGGAGCGCGTTGCGACCTTCCTGCTCGAGATGGACCGCCGCCTCGCCGTCGCCGGCATGATGGCGCTGCCGATGTGCCGCCGCGACATCGGCGACTATCTCGGCCTGACCCTCGAGACCGTATCTCGCGCACTGTCGCAGTTGCACAGCCAGGGTGTTCTCGGCTTCTCCGGCGCCCGCCAGATCGTGCTCCGCAACCGTCAGCGCCTGCGCAGCATGGACGCCTGAGGCGTCCTTGGCACTCACACGCTCCCTGCGCGCTGCCGTGTCTCAGGCATCAGCAGCCCGATCAGAACCAGACCCGCGAGCGCCACGCCTGACAATCCCAGGAAGGCGGTGGCGCTGCCGAACCGGTCGCTGACGAAGCCGGCCGCCACGGTCGACAGCGACGCGCCAATGCCGGTCGCGGTGCCGACGATTCCCTGCGCCAGATTGAAGTGACCGCTGCCGAAGGCCACGTCGGCCACCGTCAGCGGAATCATCACGGCGAACACCGCGGCGGTGACGCCGTCGAAGATCTGCACGGCCACCAGAACATAGGGGTCGTGCACGACGGCAAACAAGGCGCCGCGAATCGCGAGCGCCGCAAAGCCCAGCATCAACAGCGGCCGCCTGCCCCATTGTTGCGCCAGCGCGCCGACCGAGGGCGAGGTCAGCGCCACGATCGCCTGCGGCACGACGATGCAGAACGCGATCAGCATCGGCGCCCATTCGCTCGATTTCGTCGTCACCACCCCCGCCATCAGCGGCAGCATCGCCGCATTGGCGAGCTGCAGCAGGAATACGCCGAGCGCAAACACGAGCAGCGCGCGCTGGCGCAGCAGGCCGAGCAGGCTGGACAGCCGCGCCACCTCCCTGTCCTCCTGGTGGGCCACGCCATGCGCGCGCGCAATGTCGATTTCGCGCTCGCGGATTCGCGACAACGCGATCAGCGTCGGAAAGGCGAGAATGAAGGTGACCAGGAACACGGCGCGGCTGGACAGCAGATAGCCGCAGGTCCCCATCACCGCCGCGGCCACGCCATTTCCGAGTGAGGCAAAGCGCGCATTACGGCCGAGCCGCTCCGCCATGCCACGCGGTCCGACCAGGCCGAGGCTGATCGCCGCGATCGCCGGGCCAAGAACGCAGCTCGCCGCCGCATGAAACGTCGCGGCACTCGCGATCACGGGAAAGATCGGCCACGCCGCATAAGCGAGCGCACAGCAGCCGATGGTCGCAATGGCAAGCCCGGCGACGCGCCGCTCTGATCTGGCTGCATCGATGATCGCGCCGCCTGGCATCTGCCCGATCAGTCCGACAATGCCGCCGATCGACAGCACCAGGCCGATCTGGGCCTGGGTCCATTTCTGAGTCGTCAGATACACCGCGATGAACGGGCCGAATCCGGTCTGCACGTCGGCCAGGAAGAAGATGAACCAGTCGAGCCCGCGCAGGCTCTGCCGCGACGGCGCGGGCTTTCCAGAATGGCCGAAGTCGTGCGCGACATCCGCGCGCGCGACGGCGTCCCTGCCATCCGGCTCGGGCTCGCGGTCGGGCGGTATGGACGGCCGTGCAATCGGCATCGCTCTCACGGTCTCAATTCATGACGGTCGCGGAAACATCGAGATCCACCATTGCCGGCGCACGCGGGCGTGCCGGATCGGCGGTCTCACGCATCAACTCAATGATCGAAAATCCAGGGCGACAGCTTGCCGGCGGCGCCGAGCACGACGACAGGCTTGTCCTCCTTGTATTCGGGCGCGGCCTTCACCTGCTCCTTGGTGAGGTCGAGCGTGACCTGGTCGCTCTTCTCGGCGATGTGCTTGAAATCGAGCGCGGTCCAATCGACCACGATCTTGCGGCTGCCGACGCCGAGGAAGCCGCCGAAATCGATCACCGCCGCGCGCACCGTGCCGGTGAGATCGACGATGACGTCGACGATGTGGCCCATGTCCTCGCCGGTCGAGCTGCGCACGTCGCGCCCCAGCACGCCATGCGCATCGCGCGCACCGAGAATGGTGACGGAAGGCGGCGGTGCCGGCTCCTTCGCGGGCGCCGCCGCGTCCTTGGCGAGAGGTGCCGGGGCGGCGGCCTGCTGCGCATAACCGCCTGACGCATGCAGCCCCTGCAGCAACGCCAGCGCTGCCAGCCAGCGAACAGTGCGGCTGCGCCTATCCTGTTTCGCTGCCGTCATTGCGCCAGCACCAGCGAGACCTGGATCCGACCGCGCCGTCGCAGCACCTCCATCGAGATATCCTCGCCGTGGCGGCGAACGCGCAGGTCGATCGTCGAGCTGCCGAGCCTCAGATCGCGCAGCACCACCCAATCCAGAAAGGCCGGCAGCCGCGGATTGCGCAAACGGATCTCGCCGCGTGCGGCGTCGAACTCGAGCCCGAGGGCGGCTTCGAGCAGCGTGAAAGGCGTCGCGCTGGCCCAGGCCTGCGGCGCGCACGCCACTGGATAGAGCGTCGGCCCGCGATGCGTCTCGCGCCGGAAGCCGCAGAACAGCTCCGGCAGGCGGCGCAGATCCATGTAGGCCGCCGCCTCGAACAGGCCCCTGAATACCTGCTCGACCGCATGCTTGAAGCCATAGCGCGACAGGCCGAGCGCGATCAGCGCATTGTCGTGCGGCCAGATCGAGCCGTCGTGATAGGACATCGGATTGTAGCGGGCCTCGCCACGGGCGACGGTGCGGATGCCCCAGCCCGAGAAGAAATGCGGCCGCAGCAGATCGGCCGCGACCTTGCGGGCGCGGTCCTCGCGCACCATGCCGCTGAACAGCAGCTGGCCGGCGTTGGACGTGCGCACGCGGCACGGCTGCTTGTTGCCGTCGAGCGCGAGCGCGTAGGTGTTGAGATCCTCGCACCAGAAGGCGTCCTCGAAGCGTGTCGCGAGCAGCGCCGCCTCGGTTTCGAGCCGGTCCGCCCGCTCGGCCTTGCCGAGCCGGCGCGCGCAACGTGCCGCCAGCTGCTTGCCGGCGAAGACGTAGCCCTGCACCTCGGCGAGCGCGATATGGCCTTCGGCGAGGCGGCCGTCGGCATGGAAGACGGCGTCGTAGGAATCCTTCCAGCCCTGGTTGGAAAGGCCCTGCTCCGACGCCCGCTGATATTCGACGAAGCCGTCGCGATCGGGATCGCCGGGTCCGTCGATCCAATTCAGCGCCTGCTCGATCGCCGGCCACAGCTCCTGCAGGGTTTCCATGTCGCCCGTGCGCTCGATGTACAGCCCGGCGAGCAGCACGAACAGCGGCGTCGAATCGACGCTACCGTAATAGCAGGCGAACGGCACCTCGCGCAGCGCCGCCATTTCGCCGCCGCGCATCTCGTGCAGGATCTTGCCGGGCTCGGCATCCGCCAGCGGATCGGTCTGCCGCGCCTGGTAAAAGGCGAGCCGGCGCAGCACGCCGCGGGCGATGCGCGGATCGACCCACAGCATCTGCATCGCCGTGATCAGCCCGTCGCGGCCGAACGTCGTCGAGTACCAGGGAATGCCGGCATAGGGATAACGCCCCTCCGGCGTATCCGTCATCAGGATGTTGAGATCGGCCGCCGCCTGGCACAGCACCTCGTTGAGGATGTCGTTCGAGGTCTCGATGCTGGTTGCGCCCTGCGTGCAACGGCGCATCTCGCGGCGATGCGCGAGCAGGCTGCGGAAGAAACGTCCCGGCCGCTCGCCGGCCTTGGCGTTGCACGTCACCGCCACGAACAGCGAGGTCGATTGCTGCGGGTCGAGATCGAAATGATAGGTCGCGACGTCGACCGCGAGGCGGGTCGGATGAGGATCGAAATGCAGCGCTGTCGTGCGCGTCACACCGTCCAGCCCGCGATAGTCGAGCACGACGTCGGACGGCCCGGCGAGACGGCTGGAGCCGGTGCCGCGCCGCGCACGCACGCTGCCGCGAACCTCGAAGAGGTCGGCAAAGTCGTTGTCGAAAGCGAGCCTGAGATCGAAGCTGGCGCGCCTGTCGCCGTGGTTCTGAACGCCGATGCGCTGGTAGGCGGTGCCGCGCCAGAGAAAGATCGTGCGCACGACGTGCAGCACGTCCTTCGGCAGCACCAGCCGGCCCTGCTCGTAGATGTCGGGATTGGTCAGATCGACCGTCAGGCTCGAATTGTCGTCGCGCAGGCTCGATCCCAACAGCAGCGGCTGGACGTCGTCGAGCGTCAGCTCGAGCCGCGCCAGATAGCGGGTGTCGGCGTTGAACAGACCATCCGGACCTCCTGCGGAGGCGCCGATGTCGCCATGGCCGTCGAGCACGATGAAGGTGTCGTCGTGCTTGAGCGAACGCCGCGGCCGCGCCGCGGGCCCGGTCATCGGAATGTAGAACGGCTGCTCGGCCGGCTCATCGGTCCGAGCGATGGATGTCAGTGTGCTTGCGAGTTCGGCTGGCATGTTGACCTCGTGCGAAGTAGGAGCCGGCGCGGGCGCGACCGGGAACGCGACGCGACACGCCGATCAGGCGGCGAACTTGGCGAGCCGGTTCAGCTCCTGGGTGACGAGCTCCCGATACGGGCCCTCGCCCTGCATCAGCCTGTCCGGCGCGCCGTCCTCGATGATCCGGCCCGATCTCAGCACCACGATCCGGTCGAAGTTACGCAACGTCGTGAGCCGATGCGCGATCGCGATGACCGTACGCCCGCGCATCAGACGACTCAATGCCTCGCGGATCGCCTCCTCGGACTCGCTGTCGAGCGCAGCCGTGGCCTCGTCCAGCAGCAGGATCGGCGCATCCTTGAGGAAGGCGCGCGCGATCGCGATGCGCTGGCGCTGGCCGCCCGACAGCTTGACGCCGCGATCTCCGACCATCGTCTGCAATCCCTCGGGCAGCCGCTCGACGAAATCGCAGCGCGCGGCGATCGCAGCGCGCAGCACCTCGTCGTCGGTTGCACTCGGGCGGCCGTAACGGATGTTCTCCAGAATCGAACGATGAAACAACGAGATGTCCTGCGGTACCACCGCAATGGCCTCGCGCAGGCTCTGCTGGGTGACTTTGGCGATATCCTGGCCGTCGATGGCGATGGAGCCTGCCTGCGGATCATAGAATCGCTGCAGCAGCGTGAACAGGCTGGACTTGCCGCCGCCGGACTGGCCGACGAGGCCGACGCGCTGGCCTGGCTGCAGGCGGAGCGTGAAGCCCTCGAACAGCTTGTGTCCGCCGGGATAGTGGAAGGTGATGTTGTCGAAGGCGATCGCGGCGCCACTCTTGACCAGCGGCTCGGCCTCGGGGTGATCACGCAGCTCATGCGGCTGCAGCAACGTGGCGATGGCCTCGCTCATCCGCGCGACATGCTGGGTGACGTCGACCAGAGCGACGGCCAGATCGCGGGTCGCGTTGAGAATGCACAGGCCGAGCGTACACACCAGCACGACGTCGCCGGTGGTTGCTCCGCCCCTCTGCCACAGCGAGATGGCCCACGCCATCAGCGCCACGGTCAGCACGATCGTCACCGATGCGTGCAGAATGCGCAGCTTCTCGAGGTAGCGCAGACTGCGCCCGCGGGCGTCGAGTTCCTTGTTCACCGTCGCATCGAAGCGATCATGCTCGTGGCGCAGCCCGCAGAAGGCACGGACCAGCGGCATGTTCGAGATGACGTCGACCATCTCGCCGTCGACCATCGCGGCCTTGTCGGCGAAATCGTCGTGCAGCGGCTTGCCGGCCGCAGCCAGCCGGAACATCGCCAACACCATCATCGCTGCAATCAAGAGCAGCGCGATGGCCATCGGGCCGCTGACGGTTCCGATCAGGCAGATCGCCGCCACCGTCGCGAGGCATGGCGGCAGTACATTCCAGACGAACATGTTCTCGACGTTGAACACGGCGTTCGAGGTTGCCGTGATGCGGCTCGAGAGCATGCCCGGCAGGCGGTCGCCAAAGTAGCTCGGCGAATGACCGGTGAGATGACGGAAGATGTCGCGCCGGAGATCTCCGGTGACGCGGACGAAGGTAGAGCTCGCGATCCAGCTGGCGACGCGCCAGAGGATGTTGTCGGTCGCAATCAGCGCCATCAGCAGCACGAATGCGGCCCATACATTTCCGCCACGCGAAGGCCCTGCCGAGAGACTGTCGACAAGCGCTTTCACGCCGTATTGCGTGCCCACCGAACAGGCAACGGCACCGATGACAGACATCAGAATGATGAGATGGGACGCCGGCCGTTCGCGCAGATAGCGCATCACGAAGGGAAAGGGCCGGTGTGCGTAACCTGAAAGCTGATCCATGGGCCGTCCGTGAGAGAGATTTCGCGTTTTTGCTGCTGAAGTGGCGGCGCTCGATCGGAACCGATCAGAAGCGACGTGTCGTCTCGTGGTCCCGCAGCATCGCCGTCGCGGCGTCAGCGCATGTCGACATTCACAGCACTCGCAGGGTTGGAAGCACCAGATGGCATCAATGAGACGTCGCGCAGAACGACGCCGCGAACGACGTCGATGGAAGAAAGTGCATTGGATCAAGGAACTTCGCAAATGCGAGAACGTTCCCGTCTGGCTATCGCCGGATCGCGGAGGAACCCTTTCCATGATCACATATAGGAGACGATGAAATGCGCATTGCGCAGGTTGCTCCGTTGACGGAGGCGGTGCCTCCCAAGCTCTACGGCGGTACCGAGCGAGTGGTCCATTGGTTGACCGAAGAGCTCGTCGCCCTCGGCCATGATGTCACGCTGTTTGCGAGCGGCGATTCCCAGACAACGGCCAGACTGTGCCCGACATGGCCGAAGGCGTTGCGACTCGATGGCTCGGTCCGCGATCCCAATGCCCTGCACATGGTGATGCTAGAGAACGTTCGGCAACAATGTGACGATGAAGCGTTCGACGTCCTCCACTTCCACCTCGATTACTATCCGTTCTCGCTGTTCCATCGGCAGCCGACCCCCTTTCTGACCACGCTGCATGGCAGGCTCGATCTTCCGGAGCATCAGCCGGTCTTCTCGACATTCAAGGATGTTCCCGTCGTCTCGATTTCGGATGCGCAACGCCGGCCGGTTCCAAATGCGAACTGGATCAGCACCATTCTGCACGGCCTTCCCGCGAAGCTGCTGACGCCGAGGCCGGTGACGCCGAGCTATCTCGCCGTGCTGGGACGGATCGCACCCGAGAAGGGCGTCCATAGCGCCATCAAGATCGCGATCCGATGTGGCATTCCGTTGAAGATCGCGGCCAAGGTCGATCATGCCGATCAGGACTATTACGATCAGGTGATTCGTCCCTTGATCACCGGCAATGCGCTCGTCGAGTTCATCGGCGAGATCGGCGATCATGAGAAGCCGGAGTTCCTGTCCGGCGCGCTCGGCCTGCTGCTGCCGATCGATTGGCCGGAGCCGTTCGGCCTCGTCATGATCGAGTCGATGGCCTGCGGCACGCCCGTGATCGCCTACAACCGTGGCTCGGTCCCCGAAGTGATCGACGACGGCATCACCGGCTTCATCGTCGAGGATGAGCTCGGCGCCGTCGCGGCCGTCAACCGCCTGCACGATCTCAGCCGTGCCCGCGTCCGCCAGCAGTTCGAGCGCCGCTTCACCGCCCGGCGCATGGCGCTGGACTATCTCGCCGCCTATCGCCGCCTGATCGAAAAAGCCGAGCCGCGCATCAGGCTGGTCAGCAGCGCCGAATAGCACAGCGGAGGTCGGGCAATTCGAAGCGCGACCTCCAACTCATCTCACGTCACCCTCGTCTCACGTCACCCTTGCGCGCTTCGGTTCGACGATCTCGAACATGCGCGGGAATTCGTCCATCAGTGACATCAGTTCGGCAAGCCGCATCGGGTTGCCGACGAAGCTGATCTTTCCGGCCGCGACCGCTTCCGGAAACGTCGTCGCCTTGGCGATGATCTCGTCGAGCGTCGCGCGCGCCAGCGTGAAGCCCGCGTCGGCCGTGGAGGCCTGCACGCCCACCGCATAGGTCAGCGCGCAGTTCTGCAGGGTGAGCACGAAGCGCTCGCCGGTGTCGGTGAACGTCCAGTTCAGCACGATGTGCCTGCCCTCCGCCTTCGGCCCATTCAGCCTGACGCCGAGCACGTCCCATATCTGCTCCGTGCGCAACGCGGCCAAAGTCTCGCGTGGCATGCCGGGGCGCGGCGGGACCTCGGGCATGCCGTGGCGCAGCTCCTGCGCGCCGAACAGATAGGCATTGCGCCAGGTCGCGCTCTCGGCGGCATAGCCGAGCTGCTCCAGCGTGTCGGCCAGCAGCGCGCGGGCCTCGGCATTGTCGGGCTCGGCAAAGACGAGATGACCGACCGCCTGAGCGACGAAGCGAAATTCCCCCTTGGTGAAGTCCTCGCGCGCCCGCGCCAGCAATGTCTCGGCGCCTCCCATATACGCGACGTATTTGCGCCCGGCTTCGACCGGCGGCAGCGGATCGAGGTTGACCGGATTGGCGTCGTACCAGCCGAGATATTTCTGGTAGATCGCCTTCACGTTATGCCGGATGTGGCCGTAATAGCCGCGCGCATGCCAGGCGCCTTCGAGGCTTTTCGGCAGAGTGATCTGCTCGGCGATCTCGCTGGCCGTCAGCCCGTGATTCATCAGCCGCAGGGTCTGGTCATGGGCGAACTTGTAGAGATCGCGCTGCTCGCGGATCATCGCGTCGACACGGCTCACACCCCACACCGGCCAATGATGCTGGCCGCACATCACCTCCGCCTTGCCGCCCCATAGCTGCAGCGCCTCGCCGAGATATTTGGACCACGCCAGCGCATCGCGGACGTCGGCGCCGCGAAACGGCAGCAGATTGTGGAAGTTGTGCGTGCAGTTCTCGGCGAGGTTCAACAGCTTGTAGCGCGGCACGAAGAAATGCATCTCCGCCGGCGCCTCGCTGTTGGGCGCCATCTGGAATTCGAAGCTGACGCCGTCGATCGTCCGGGTATCCCCCGTCGCCATGATCAGGTCGGTCGGACGGAGCAGTGCGACCGAGCCCGCCGCCATCGACTTGCCGAGCCCGCAATCGACATGGCCCTTGGGGCCTTTCACGAGCAGCGGCCCGAACTGATATTGCGCCCGGCGCAACATCGCAGGACCGGCAATGATGTTCTCGGACACCGCGTGCTCGATGAACAGGTTCGGGGCGATCAGCGGCACGCGGCCGCTGGTGACGGCGTCCTCGTCGACCACGCCGCGCGCGCCACCCCAATGATCGGTGTGGGTATGCGTGAACATCACGGCCGTGACCGGCCTGACACCGCGGTGCTGGTAGTAGAGATCCAGCGCTGCGCGGGCACCCTCGATCGAGGTCAGCGTATCCACGACGATCACGCCGGTGTCGCCTTCGATCAGCGTCATGTTGGCGATGTCGAGTCCGCGCACCTGATAGACGCCGGGGACGACCTCGAACAGGCCGTGCTGCATGTTCAGCTTCGCCTGCCGCCACAGGCTCGGATTTACGGTTGGCGGCGCCTCCTCCGCCTCGAGGAAGCCGTAGGGCGCCACGCTCCAGACGGTGCGCCCCTGCGCCGTCGTGACCTTGGCCTGGTCGATGGTGCCGAGAAAGCCGCGGGCCGCGTCGTCGAAATCGGCGGTGTCGCCGAATGGCAAGGCCTCCAGCATGGCCTGCTGCGCCGCGCACACGGCCGCACTGGCCTCCTTCAGCTCCTTGGAGCTATCACCGCCGACCGGCGCATTCATGGCTTCCCCTCCCGCAACGACGCTTGTGTGGCGCGATGCTAATGCGGGGGATCGTCGAGCGCAAATCTCCGGCGGCAGAGCGCGCTCAGAGCACGTGATCGACGGCCTCGTCGATGGTGGCGTAGACCGCTTCGAGGTCGCCAGCGGTGACGCAGTAGGGCGGCATGACGTAGATGGTGTGCCCGAGCGGACGCAACAGCACATCGCTGTCGCGGAAGAAGGCTTGCAGCTTCGGACCGACGTCCGCGAGGTATCCGGGCTCGTCGGCGTGGAGGTCGAGCGCCGTGATGGTGCCGCAGCGGCGCAGATCGGAGAATCGCTCGTCGTAGCGCAAACGGGCGAGGCAGCGCTCCTGCAAGGCGGCGACCGAGGCGATCCGCGCGCGCATTTCCGGCATTCGCCACAGTTCGAGATTGGCCCGCGCCGCCGCGCAGGCGATCGGATTGGCGGTGTAGGAGCTGGAATGAAAGAACGTGCGCGCCCGGTCGGTCGACACATGCGCCGCGAAGATGGCGGCACCGCAGAGCGTGACCGCCAGCGGCAGCGCGCCACCGGTCAGCCCCTTCGCATAGCAGGCGATATCGGGCGCGATGTCCGCCTGCTCGCAGGCGAAGGGCGTTCCGGTGCGCCCCCAGCCCGTCATCACCTCATCGGCTATGAAGAGCACGCCGAAGGCCTGGCAGATCCGGTGCATCTCGCGCAACACCGCGGCCGGATACATCAGCATGCCGCCGGCCCCGAGCACCAGCGGCTCGACGATGAAGGCTGCCGGCTGGTCTTTCTCGCAAGTCGCCGCCAGCGCATCCAGCGTCGCCTGCTCGCGGCCGGCAGCCGGAAACGGGACGACCGCGACATCGAACAGCAGCGGCTCATAGGAGGCATTGAACACGCCGCGCGCGCCGACCGACATCGCCCCGATCGTATCACCGTGATAGGAATGCTCCATTACCACGATCCGCGTGCGCGGCTCGCCGATATTCCTGAAATAGCCGAGCGCCATCTTCAACGCGACCTCGACGCTGGTCGCGCCGCTGTCGGAGAAGAACACGTGATCCAGGCCTGGCGGAGTGAGCGCCAGCAGTCCAGCGGCCACCTGCTCGGCCGGCTCATGGGTATGGCCGGCGAAGATGACCTGGTCCAAGCGCTCGGCCTGCTCCTGGATGGCGCGCACGATGTGCGGATGGCAATGGCCGTGGGTGACCACCCACCAGGATGCGATGGCGTCGATGATCCGCCGTCCGTCCGCGGCATGAAGATAGGCGCCCTCGCCGCGGATGATGGGCGTCATCGCCGGCTGCAGCGCATGCTGGGTGAAGGGGTGCCAGACCGGCGAGGTCGATCGGTGTCTCATCGCGCGAAATCCGTCCGCCGGAATTGAGCAGCGAAGGCGTGCTGAAGTGATGGGGCATCGAGCGGCGAGAGCCACGGCAGCCGGCCGAGACGGCCCACTGCGCCAAGACGGCAGATCGTGTCCTCGTTGTCCGCGTTGGCTTCACCGATGAAAGCGATGCCGATGATGTCGATGCCGCGGCTGCGCAGCGCCGCAAGCGATAGCAGCGAGTGGTTGATGGTGCCGAGGCTGGTGCGCGCGCACAGCACGACCGGGCACTGCCAGCGCGCGAAGACGTCGAGAAACAGCGTATCGGAATCGAGCGGCACCATGACGCCGCCGGCGCCCTCGATGACGACCGGCCGGCCGCCGGCCTCCGGAGGATGCAGGCCGACCGGATCGATGCTGATGCCTGCGAGGCGTGCCGCGCGATGCGGCGAGGCCGGCTCCGCCAGCCGATAGGCTTCGGGAATCACGCGATCGTCGGAGAGCTCGGCGAGCCGCTGGACGCGGCAGGCATCCGTCTCCTCCGTGAGCCCTGCCTGCACCGGCTTCCAATAGCAGGCGCCGAGCAGCGCGGTCAGGCCGGCGGCGAACACGGTCTTGCCGATGCCGGTATCGGTGCCGGTGACTACGATGCACTGCGCCATGACCGCTTCGCTCCGATTTCATCGACGAGCGCATCGAGCAGCGCCGTGATCGCCGCCTCATCGACATTCAACGTGAGCGACAGCCGCAGACGCGCCGTGCCGGCCGGCACCGTCGGCGGGCGAACACCGCGGACGTCGAAGCCACGCAGTTGCAGCGCCAGTGCCAGCTCCATCGCAGCCGCATTGTCGCCGACGATATAGGGCACGATCTGCGACGACGACCACGTCTCGCCGAAGCGCGCGACAATCTCGCGATGGGTGAAGGCCACGAACTGCGCCAGCTTCTGCTGCCGTTCGGGCTCATCCTTCAGGATCGCGAGCGCCTCCAGCACCGCCACCGCCATCAGCGGCGACGGCGCTGTGGCGAAGATGAAGGGGCGGCAGCGGTTGATCAGCGTGTCCAGCAGCACGCGGCTGGCGGTGACCAGCGCGCCGGCTGCCCCCAGCGCCTTGCCGCAGGTATGGACGATCACGACGCTCTCGCGTCTCTCGTAGCGCGCGGCAAGGCCGCGGCCGTGCTCGCCTTGCACGCCGGTCGCATGCGCCTCGTCGATCAGCACGAAGCCGTCATGGCGCTCGGCGAGCGCGACGAGATCGTCGAGCGGCGCAAGATCACCATCCATGCTGTAGAGGCTTTCCACCACGATCCAGGGCCGGCCGACGCCGCCATCCCTGCGCCACGCCAGGATGGCGTCATGAGCGGATTGCGGATCGTTGTGATTGAACTGGCACATCTCGGCGCGACCGGCACGGGCGCCCTCATGGGTGCTGGCATGAACCAGTTTGTCGAGCACGACGAGATCGTCGCGCTGCGGCAACGTCGTCAGCACGGCGTAATTCGCGACATAGCCGGAGCCGAAGAACAGCGCGCCCTCGGCGCCGAAGAAGCGCGCCGCCTCGGCTTCGAGCCGCTCGTGCTCCTCGCAATTGCCGCGCAGTAGGCGCGAGCCGCCCGCCCCCACCGGCGTCCCCGCCTCCATCGCCGTCGCCACTGCGCGCTTGATGCGCGGCGCCTGCGCCAGACCAAGATAGTCGTTGGAGGAAAAATCGAGACCGGATCGCGGGACCAGCCGCCGCAGCCGGCCATCGGTCGCGAGGCTTTGCATCGCCTGCGTATAGGTTTCCAACCTGCCAGAAGACCTGTCACAAGAAGACATGGGCACACATCCGCTCTGTTTGGTTCAGCCGACACCGCCCGAAGCGATGACTGTGAGTATCCAGGTTCGAGCCGCCGCTCTTCACGCCGTCATGGCCGGGCTTGTCCCGCCCGCGCGACCGAAACCGCTTCGGCGCGGCGGCGACCCGGCCATCCACGTCGAGCCTCCGAGAATCAAAGGCGTGAAAGTCCGGGCATGACAAACAACTACTAGCGGGTCAGACCAGAGACGATTCCGCCATCTCGCTTGCTGCGCCCGAACGCCCTGACAGGGACGACGTCATGCCGAGCCGCGCGAGCAGATCGGCGTCGCGATCGGCTTGCGGATTGGCCGTGGTCAGCAGCACGTCACCGATGAAGATCGAGTTGGCGCCGGCGAGCAGGCACAGGCTCTGGAGCTCGTCGCTCATATATTGACGCCCCGCGGACAGCCGCACCACGCTACGGGGCATCAGGATGCGCGCCACCGCGATCAACCGCACCAGCGCGATCGGATCGGGCCGATCAGCCGTGTCGTTGACCGGCACCCCCTTGACCTCGTTCCACATGTTGATCGGCACGCTGTCGGGATGGGCATCGAGATTGGCCAGCAGCACCAGCATGCCGAGCCGGTCGTCGACCGCTTCGCCCATGCCGATGATGCCGCCGCAGCACACCTTGATGCCGGCCTCGCGCACATGCGCAAGGGTGTCGATGCGATCCTGCAACGTCCGCGTCGTGATGATCTGGTCGTAGAACTCGGGCGAGGTGTCGACATTGTGGTTGTAGAAGTCGAGCCCGGCCTGCTTGAGCCGCTGCGCCTGCGGCGGCGTCAGCATGCCCAGCGTGACGCAGGTTTCCAGTCCCAGATCCTTCACCGCGCTCACCATGTCGCAGACCTGATCGAGATCGCGATCCCTGGGACTGCGCCAGGCGGCGGCCATGCAGAACCGCTCGGCCCCCGCTGCCTTCGCGCGCCGCGCGGTGGCGATGACCGCGTCCTGGTCCATCAGCTTGGTCGCCTTGAGGCCGGTGTCGTAATGCGCGCTCTGCGAGCAGTAGCCGCAATCCTCCGGACAGCCGCCGGTCTTGATGCTGAGCAGGCTCGCCGTCTCCAGCCGCGTCGGATCGAAATGCCGGCGGTGCACCGACTGGGCGAGGAACATCAGGTCGGGAAACGGCAGGTTATAGAGCGCCTCGGCCTCGTCCCTGGTCCAATCATGGCGGACGGCGCCGCCCCCCATTCGACCCGGCAACCCGCTGCTCACATCGGCCATGCACATACGCTCCACAAATCATAGATTATCATATTAATTATCTATGATAATCCTGTATTGAAGCACCGTAGATGACGAGAGCTTTTGCCGCACGGATTTTTTCGATAGATAATCTATGGACATGCCTGAGGAAAACTTCACCACAGCCCATCGCATCGCCGAGGCGATCAGCAACCGCATCGTCAGCGGCGCGCTGCCGCCGGACGCTCCGCTGCGACAGGACCACATCGCGCGCGAGTTCGGCTCGAGCCACGTGCCGGTGCGCGAGGCCTTCCGGCAGCTCGAGGCGCTCTATCTCGTGGTCGCAGCGCCGCGGCGCGGCGTGCGAGTGGCGCCGCTCGATGCGAAGTCGACCACGGAGATCGTCGAGATGCGCGTCGCGCTCGAAGTGATCGCGCTGCGCAACGCCGCGCCGCGCTACACGCCGACACATCTCGCCGCGATCGAGCTCGCGCTGATCGAGGCTGACAATGCCGAGACCATCCAGGAGTTCGAGACCGCGAACCGCGCCTTTCACCGCGCGCTGGTCACGCCTTGCGCAATGCCGCGGCTGCTGGCGAGCCTCGACGGCTTGCGACTGGCCAATTCGCGGCTTGTGCTGGCGATGGCGCGCAACGCCGGCTGGCGCCCGCGCACCAACCAGGATCACCGGCTGATCCTGCAGGCCCTGCGCGCTCGCCAGATCGGCCACGCCTGCGAGCTGCTGACCCGCCACAACCAGACCATCGAGCGCCTGGCCCGGCCGGGCGTATAGTCCTCAGGCTTGTGTGCTCAGGTTTGCAGTCGCGCGGCGATGGCAGCCGCGGCCTCGGCGGTCCCGAGCGCGCCGCCGACATCGCGCGTCGCTTGGCCCTGCCCGATGGCCGCGGCGACGGCGGTCTCGATCGCAACTGCTGCCGAGACGAAGCGCGGCTGCCCGCTGCGCACGCCATGCCAGTCCAACAGCAGCGCCGCCGACAGGATCAGCGACACCGGATTGGCGATGCCCTGTCCGGCGATATCGGGCGCCGAGCCGTGCGCGGCCTGGGCCATCGCGTAGCGGGTGCCCATGTTGAGCGCGCCGCCGAGCCCGAGGCTGCCCGACAGCTCGGCCGTGAGGTCGGAGAGGATGTCGCCGAACATGTTGGTGGCGACCAGCACATCGAACCGGCCGGGGTCGCGCACCACATGCGCCATCACGGCATCGACCAGCACCTCGTCGACCGCAAGCTCGGGATAGCGCGCTGCCGTCGCCTTGCAGATGTCGAGGAACATGCCGTCGCCCATCCGCAGCACATTGGCCTTGTGCACGATGGTCAGGCGCTTGCGTCGCTTCATCGCGAGCCCGCATGCGACCTCGGCGATGCGCTCGCAGCACTGCCGCGTGATCCGCCGCAGCGAGATCACCACGTCCTGCGTCACGCGCAGCTCGCCATTGCCCTCCTCCATGTTGCGGTCGGCATAGAAGCCCTCGGTGTTCTCGCGCACGACCACGAGATCGAATTCGCCGACGCGGTTGATGCGTCCGGGATAGGTGCGCGCGGGTCTGATATTGGCGAACAGATCGAGGGTCTTGCGAAAATAGCGCGACGGATTGATCTCGCCGCGCGCCTCGTCCTTGAAGTCGAAGGTCGCGGTCGGTCCGAGGATCAGGCCGTCGGCGGCCTTGGCGAGATCAAGCAGCTCCGGCCGCACGGTGGTGCCGAACTGCGCCAGGCTCGCATGTCCCACCGCATGCTCCTCAAGCACCAGCCCAAGCTGGAATCGCTCGGACACGGTACTCAGCACCTCCGATGTCGCCGCCGTGATTTCCGGTCCGATGCCGTCTCCCGGCAGAACGACGATATGCATGGCAGCCCCCTCGCTTCGCGACGACCGGCGCGGTTTGAGCATGCCGGCCGGCGCGGTGTCACGCGATTGTTGGCGTCGTCGCGGGCATCAGCGCATGCGGCCATGCGCGGGGATGGCTGGGGCGCCCGCCCGGTCCAGTGTACACGCTCACCTCGACGCTCCCGCCAATCGAAGGTCTCCATGTCCATTCGCCAACATGCGCCCAGGCTTGCCACAGCGGGCGACGGACTGCCGCCAGGCCAGCGCCCGTGGGCGATCGCCGCGATCTTCACTGCGCTGTCGATGGCCTCGCTCGACGTCGCCATCGCCAACATCGCGCTGCCGTCGATCTCGGCCGATCTTCACGTCTCGCCGGCCGAGGTGGTCTGGGTCGTCAACATCTACCAGATCGCATTGGTGGCAACCTTGCTGCCGCTGGGCGCGCTCGGCGAGATCGTCGGCCATCAGCGCATCTATCTCGGCGGCCTCCTGCTGTTCACGCTGGCCTCGGTCGGCTGCGCGCTGGCGTGGTCGTTGCCGACATTGGTGATCGCCCGCGCGCTGCAGGGCCTCGGTGCCAGCGGCATCATGAGCGTCAACACCGCGCTGGTGCGCTACGTCTATCCGGGAAAAATGCTCGGCCGCGGCCTCGGCCACAATGCGCTGGTGGTCGGCATCTCCTTCACCTTCGGGCCGACCATCGCGTCCGCCATTCTCTCGCTCGGCTCATGGCCGTGGCTGTTCGCGATCAATCTGCCGTTCGGCGTGATCGCCATCCTGATCGGCCTGAAGATGCTGCCGCGCACGCCGCGCGCCGATCACGGCTTCGACTTCCTCGGCGCCGGGCTCGCCGCGCTCTGCCTCGGGCTCTTCATCACCGGCATCGGCAGCGCCGCGCATGGCGCCACGCCGGTCACGGTCGTGGCTGAGCTGGTCGGCGCCCTCGTGCTCGGCATCATTCTCACCCGCCGCCAGGCCGATCATCCGGCGCCGATGCTGCCGATCGACCTGTTCCGCCGCGGCGTGTTCGCGCTCTCGGCCGCGACCGCCGTGTGCTCGTTCTCCGTCCAGGGCCTCGGCTTCGTCTCGCTGCCGTTCTACTTCGAGGACATATTGCAGCGCTCGCAGGTCGAGACCGGCTTCTTCATGACGCCCTGGCCGCTGGCAGTGACCATCATGGCGCCGATCGCCGGCCGGCTGTCCGATCGCTTTCCCGCCGGCCTGCTCGGTGGCATCGGCCTCGTGATGCTCGGCACCGGCATGGCGCTGCTGGCCATGTTGCCGGACAATCCAAGCATCCCGAACATCGTCTGGCGCATGCTGATCTGCGGCATCGGGTTCGGCTTCTTCCAGGCGCCGAACATGAAGGCCATCATGTCGAGCGCGCCGCCGCATCGCAGCGGCGGCGCCAGCGGCATCGTCGCCACCGCACGGCTGACAGGCCAGACGACAGGCGCTGCGCTGGCCGCCCTGTGCTTCAGCGTCGCTGGTCGCGACGGGGCGACCTTGGCGCTGGCGCTCGGCGCGGGCTTCGCCGCGCTCGGCAGCGTGATGAGCTTCCTGCGGCTTGCGGTTGCGCCGCCGCGCGGCTGATGAGCCGGGGCAACAAACAACCCCGAGGCATGACAAATCTTCCCACACCATAAACGCATATTCTTGATTTGAAGGATTCCAGGGTTCGCGCCACAGTGCCGGCCTCAGTTCAACTGGCGAGTTGAACGAAAGGGACCTGCGATGGCAAACCTGACGATTAACGGCAAAGTCATTGATCTCGACGTCGAGCCCGACACGCCGCTGCTGTGGGCGATCCGCGAGAACGCCGGACTGACCGGCACCAAATATGGTTGCGGCATTGCACAATGCGGCGCCTGCACCGTGCATCTCGATGGCGCGGCCGTGCGCTCCTGCGGCGTCACCGTCTCCGAGGCCGTGGGCAAGCAGATCACCACGATCGAAGGGCTCGCCAGCGACGGCGGCCTGCACAAGGTGCAGCAGGCCTGGCTGGAGAACGACGTTCCGCAATGCGGCTATTGCCAGAGCGGCATGATCATGGCCGTGGCCGCGCTGTTGAAGGACAATCCGAAGCCGAGCGATCAGGACATCAACGACGCCATCACCAACATCTGCCGTTGCGGAACCTTCGCGCAGGTGCGCGAGGCGATCCACGCCGCCGCGAACGCCTGAGGAGCTCGGCATGAACCAGCATGTGACGCCGCGCCTCAACCGCCGTTCCTTCGTCATCGGCTCCGCCGCGCTCGGCGGCGGTCTCGCGCTCGGCCTCGACATCCCCTTTGGCGGACCACAAATCGTGCGCGCCGCGGACGGCTCCCCCGAAGTCAACGCATGGGTCGTGATCCGCCCCGATGACACCGTCGTGATCCGCGTCGCCCGCTCGGAGATGGGCCAGGGCACGCTGACCGGCCTCGCCCAGCTCGTCGCCGAGGAGCTCGCCTGCGACTGGAGCAAGGTCACCACCGAATATCCGACGCCCGGCCAGAACGTCGCGCGCAAGCGGGTGTGGGGCGATTTCTCCACCGGTGGCAGCCGCGGCATCCGCTCGTCGCAGGACTACGTCCGCAAGGGCGGCGCCGCCGCGCGCATGATGCTGATCCAGGCCGCCGCCGATCAATGGAAGGTCCCGGCTGCCGAATGCTCCGCAGCCAACAGCGTCATCACGCACAAGGCCTCGGGCAAGACCACCACCTACGGCAAGGTCGCCGAAGCCGCGGCGAAGCTGACGCCGCCGGCCGATGTGAAGCTGAAGGATCCGAAGGACTGGACCCTGATCGGCAAGGGCGTGAAACGGCTCGACACCGCCGACAAGGTCACCGGCGCGATGATCTACGGCGCCGATATCAAGCTGCCGAACATGCTCAACGCCGCGATCAAGGATTGCCCGGTCACCGGCGGCAAGCTGAAGAGCTATGACGCGACCAAGATCGCCGGCATGAAGGGCGTCAAGAAAGTGGTGCCGGTCGGCGCCACGGCGGTGGCCGTCATCGCCGACACCTGGTGGCACGCCAAGACGGCGCTCGACGCGCTCCCCATTGTCTGGGACGAAGGCGAGAACGCCAAGGTCTCCTCGGCCTCGATCGGCAAATGGCTGGCGGAAGGACTGGAGTCCGGGCCGGCTTTCGTCGGCAACGAGAACGGCGACGTGAAGGCTGCGCTCGGCAACGCCGTGAAGAAGGTCGAGGCGGTCTACAACTATCCGTACCAGAACCACGCCACCATGGAGCCGATGAACGCGACCGCGCTCTACACGTCGGACCGCTGCGAGGTCTGGTGCGGCACGCAGAACGGCGAGGCGGCCTTCGCCGCCGTGCTCGAAGCCTCAGGCCTCCCGGCGGACAAATGCGAGGTCCACAAGCTGATCCTCGGCGGCGGCTTTGGCCGGCGCGGCCAGACCGACTATGTCCGCCAGGCCGTGCTGATCGCCAAGGAGATGCCGGGCACGCCGGTCAAGCTGATCTGGTCGCGCGAGGAGGACATGACGCATGGCCGCTATCACCCGATCACCCAGTGCAAGATGACCGGCGGCTTCGACGCCGACAACAATCTGACCGCGCTGCACATGCGCATCTCCGGCCAGTCGATCCTGTTCAGCCTGCGGCCGGACGCGCTGGTCAACGGCAAGGATCCCGCGACCTTCCAGGGGCTCGCTCCGTCAGGCGAAGCGACGATCGGTTATTCGGTGCCGAACCTGCTGATCGAGCATGCGATGCGCAACCCGCACATCAATCCGGGCTTCTGGCGCGGCGTGAACGTGAACCAGAACGCAATCTACCTCGAATGCTTCATGGATGAGCTCGCCGACGCGGCCGGCCAGGACCCGCTGGAATTCCGCCGCAAGCTGATGGCCGATCACCCGAAGCATCTCGCCGTGCTGAACGCCGTGGCCGAGAAGATCGGCTGGGGCACGCCGGCGCCGGAAGGCGTGCATCGCGGCCTGGCGCAGCTGCATGGTTATGGCAGCTATGTCGCCGGCGCTGCCGAAATCTCGGTGATCGACGGCAGCAAGATCAAGGTCCACCGCATCGTCGCCTCGACCGATCCGGGCTACGTCGTCAATCCGGCGCAGGTCGAGCGGCAGATCGCGGGCTCCTTCGTCTACGGCCTGTCGGCGCTGTTCTACGGCGGCTGCACCGTCAAGGACGGTCGCATCGTTGAGACCAATTTCGACAGCTACAACTCGATGCGCATCGCCGAGATGCCGAAGGTGGAATCGATCATGATCCCGAGCGGCGGGTTCTGGGGCGGCGTCGGCGAGCCGACCATCGGCGTCGCGGCACCTGCGGTGCTGAATGCGTATTTCGCCGCCACCGGCAAACGCATCCGCTCGGTGCCGCTGCGCGACCAGAACATCACCTTCGCATGATCAGCGTGGCGGCAGCCGTTCGGAACAATGGCTGCCGCCATGCACTTCTGAAATGATGAGAGTGCCCCCACAACGCACGCGCAGAGAGGTCAGCGGCCTGATCGCGGCGAGCGCCGCCCTGCTCGCCGCGCCTGCTGTGTTGCGTGCGCAGACGGCGGCGCGTGTCATCGTGATCGGCGGTGGCTTCGGCGGCGCCAGTTGCGCCCGCGCGCTGCGCCAGGCCGATAGCAAGCTCGACGTTACCCTGGTCGAGGCTAATACGACGTTCACATCATGCCCCCTCAGCAACGAGGTCATCGCCGGCCTGCGCGACATCGGCGCCCAGCAGTTCGGCTACGACAAGATCGCTGCCGAGGGCGTGCGCGTCGTCTTGCAGGCGGCCACCGCGATCGATGCGCAAGCGCACAAGGTCACGCTCGCCGATGGCAGCACGCTGCCCTATGACCGTCTCGTGCTGGCGCCCGGCATCGACATCGATTTCACCGCGTTGCAGGGCTACGACGAGGCAGCATCGACAGTGATGCCGCATGCCTACAAGGCCGGCGAGCAGACGCTGCTGCTACGCAAGCAGATCGAGGCGATGCCCGACGGCGGCACTGTCGCGATCGCAGTCCCCGCCAATCCATCACGCTGCCCGCCCGCTCCTTACGAGCGCGCCAGCCTGATCGCGCATTATCTCAAAACTCACAAGCCGAAATCGAAGGTGCTGGTCCTCGACGCCAAGGACAATTTCTCGCAGCAACGGCTGTTCGAGCAGGCATGGAAGCAGCTCTACGACGGCATGATCGAGCACATCCCGCTGTCGCAGGGCGGCCGCGTGACTGGTGTCGAGGTGGCGACGCGCACCGTCATCACCGAGTTCGGCAACTACACGCCCGATGTCGCCAATATCATCCCGCCGCAGAAGGCCGGCCGCATCGCCGCGCTGGCAGGCGCCGCCGACCGCACCGGCTGGTGTCCGATCGACGCCGCCACCTTCGCCTCGAAGCTGGTCCCGGACATCCATGTGATCGGCGATGCCTGTCTCGGCGGCGGCATTCCGAAGTCGGCGGGCGCCGCGCAGGCGCAGGGCAAGGCCTGTGCGGCCGTGATCGCGCGCGACCTGGGCGGCCGGTCGTCCGAGCCGCCGCCGCTGACCGGCGTCTGCTATAGCATCGTCGCGCCGGACTACGCGTTTTCACTGGCCGGCGTGTATCAGCCGAAGGGCGACCTCTTCGCCGAGGCCGAGGGCGGACGCAGCAGCGCCGTCGACGCTTCGCGCGAGACACGGGCGACCGAGGTCGAGGCTGCGACGACATGGTTCAAGGCGCTGACCCATGATGCCTTCGGCTAGCAGGATCATGGGTGTGATCATGGCCACCGTGCCCACACTCGCGGTGGCGCAGACGCTTGCGCCGTATGCAATCACAGGCGACGGCATCACCGACTCGCTGACCAGCCAGCCTGGCGACGCCGCACGCGGCCGTGCGCTCGTCGCCGAGCGCAGCTCGACCTGCCTGCTCTGCCACTCCGGCCCGTTTCCCGAGGTGCGCTTCCAGGGTGATCTCGCGCCAAATCTGGCCGGCGTCGGCAGCCGCGCGACATCAGCGCAATTGCGGCTACGGCTGGTCGATGCCAGCCGGCTCAATCCCCAGACGATCATGCCGTCCTACTACCACGTCGACGGGCTGACGCGTGTCGGACGGGCTTGGCGCGACAAGCCGATCCTGTCAGCGGAACAGATCGAAGACATCGTCGCCTATCTCGCAAGCTTGCGCGAGTGAGACCATATGAGCAGCATGTTCGACCCGATCCACCTCTCGCGCCGCCACCTGCTGCAACTCGCTGGCACCCTGACGGCGGCCGGCACGCTGCCGCTCATCACGGTTCGTCCCGTGCAGGCCACCCCGGCGATGCTGACGTCCGCGATCCGCAATCTCGTCGGCGAAGCCAACGTTCGAGTCGGCAAGGTGAGACTGGACATTCCACCGCTGGTCGAGAACGGCAACACCGTGCCGATGACCGTCAGCGTCGATCACCCGATGACCGCGGAGAGCTATGTCAAAAGCATCCACGTCTTCAACGAGAAGAACCCGCAGCCCAACGTCGCCAACTTTCATCTGACGCCGCGGGCCGGCCGTGCCCAGGTCGCGACCCGCATCCGGCTCGCCGACAGCCAGAAGGTGGTCGCGATCGCAAAGCTGTCCGACGGCTCGTTCTGGTCCGTCAGCGTCGACGTGATCGTGACGCTCGCCGCCTGCACCGAGGAGACGCCGTGATGGCCGCAGCCCTGGTCAACGTCCCCGCCAAAGCCAAGCGCGGCGCCGTCATCGAGATCAAGACGCTGATGAGCCATGTCATGGAGCCCGGCTATCGCCACACCGCGGCCGGCGAAATGGTGCCGCGCGACATCGTCACCAGCTTCGTTTGCAGGTTCAACGGCACCGAGATCTTCCGCGCCGACCTGTTCCCGGCCATCGCCGCCAATCCGTTCCTGTCGTTCTTCACCACTGCGGGCGAGAGCGGCCGGTTCGAATTCGAATGGATCGGCGACAATGGCTTCGTCGCCAACGCCTCCGCCGCGATCACGGTCGAATGATGCGGCGGCACGCGCTGCTCGCAATCGCGACGGCAGCGAGCCTCGCTCTGCCGGCGGTGGCCGGCGAGATCACGGCGTCCGCGCGACGCTCCGGATACGACTTCATGTCATCGGACACCAAGGCGATGCAGGACGATGACACGGCCAATCCCGCGATGCTGTCGGTGCTCGACGGCGACACTCTGTGGACCACCAAGGCCGGCGCGGCGAACAAGGCCTGCAGCGACTGTCACGGCGATGCCGCCGTGAGCATGAAGGACGTGGCCGCGCGCTATCCGGCATTCGATGTCATCAGCGGCGCGCCCGTCGATCTCGGCCAGCGCGTCAATCTCTGCCGCAAGCAGCATCAGCAGACCGATCCATTCGCGCCCGACAGCCGGGAGATGCTCGCGCTCACGGCGCTCATCGCAAAGCAGTCGCGCGGCACGCCGATCACCGCCGGCGACGATCTACGGCTCGCCTCAGCCGTCGCGCACGGACGCGATCTGTTCATGCAACGGCAGGGACAATTGAATCTCGCCTGCACCAACTGCCACGACGACAATTGGGACAAGCACCTCGCCGGCTCCGCGATCACGCAGGGACAGCCGACCGGCTACCCGATCTACCGGCTGGAATGGCAGGCAATGGGTTCGCTGCAGCGGCGCATCCGCGGCTGCATGACCGGCGTGCGCGCCCAGGCCCTCGACTTCGACGCGCCCGACATGATCGCACTCGAGCTCTACCTGATGTCACGCGCGCACGGCATGCCCATGGACGCACCGGCGGTGCGGCCGTGAATGAGCGCTTACCAAAAACGTGGTTCCGTTGAGCTCAAGTAGTGCGGCTTGCTCAGTGCACCTCGCCCCGCTTGCGGGGAGAGGTCGGATTGCATCGAAAGATGCAATCCGGGTGAGGGGGTACAGGTCCAACGACTCGCAGCACCCGTGCGTTTGCCCCCCCGTGAAGAACGGGGAGAGGGAGCGCACCGGCGGTACGGCAACATATCGAGTCCAAGCTGCAGAGATTTTCAGTCAGTACCTTGAATGAGCAGATGTCAGAATAGATCGGACGTAGCTAGACCGTCACGCCCCCGCCTTCCGTCCCTTCCGCGCCCGCGCCGCAGTCCCGTCGATCGCCGGTGGCGGGCCGTCCGAGGCCTGCTTCATCAGCGGATCGGCGGCGACGAAGTCGATGAAGGTGCGGACCTTGGCCGAGAGATATTTGCGGCTGGGATAGACCGCCATCAGCGGAGCCCTGATCGTCATCGCCCCCGGCAATACCGGCTCCAGCCGCCCCGCGGCGAGGTCGTCGGCGATCAGCCAGCGCGGCAGCACGGCCATGCCCATGCCGGCGACGGCGGCATGGTGCAGCAGGGTCTCGTTGCCGCTGATCAGCACGTCGTTGAAGGCGAGCGTCACGTCGCCGTCCGGGCTCGGCCATGTGATCGTCCTTACGGGATACAGCGCGTATTTCAGCATTGCATGTCCGTTGAGATCGGCCAGCGTCGCTGGCCGTCCCGCGGCCGCCAGATAGCTCGGCGCGGCGACGAGCTGCATCAGGATCGGTGACAGCGGACGCGCGATCAATCCCTCCCCTGGCGTGGCGGAGACGCGAAGCGCGAGATCGAAGCCCTCGTCGACGAGGTTCACGAGCCGGCCGCTGAGATCGATGTCGAGCACGACATCCGGATGGCGAGTACGATACGCGGCTAGCACGGCCGCGAACAGCGGGTTCGCGAACCACACGGGCGCACTGAGCTTCAAGGTCCCACGCGCAATCACGGTCGCCTTGCTGACGACGGCCTCGACCTCGTCGAGCGAGTCGAGCATCTGCCGCACCTGCTCGAAATACACGGCGCCGGCCTCGGTCAGCCCGACCCGCCGGCTGGTGCGGTTGAGCAGCCGGGTCGACAGCCGCTGCTCCAGCTGCATGACGTGCTTGGAAGCCATGGCCGGCGACAGGCCAAGGCGATCCGCCGCCGCGGCAAAACTCTTGAGCTCCGCGACCTGGCAGAACACCCGAATACTGACCAGCGTGTCCATTCGTCATCAACCCATAGGAAATGATGCTTCAACGCCAGACATAATGATCAAACAAGAAGAAATCATCACTGTCCGCTCACAAGCCCCCGTTCCTCCCGTTCCGGAGACCCCACCTTGTCCAGCACCACATCGACCTCCGACCTCGCGCCGCTGCGGCCCTCGCGGGCGCTCCGCATCGGCCTGTGGACCGCCCAGACCATGATCTTCCTGCTGTTCGGCTTCGCGGGCCTCACGAAGCTGTTCACGCCGATCAAGGAGCTGGCGCAGATGATGCCGTGGACCGGCGAATATTCGGTCGCCTTCGTCCGCACCATCGGCCTGATCGATCTCGCAGGCGGCCTCGGCATCCTGCTGCCGTCGCTCACGCGCATCATGCCGCGCCTGACCGTGCTCGCCGCGCTCGGCTGCGTGACGCTGCAGGTCTTCGCCATCATGTTCCACGTCTCGCGCGGCGAGGCCGTGGTGACACCGCTCAATCTGGTCCTGCTGGCACTGTCGCTGTTCGTGCTGTGGGGGCGCAACACCAAGGCGCCGATCCTGCCGCGCAGCTGACCGGACAATCGCCGGCCTTGGAATAGCCACGGCCGGCGGCTTCCCTTGCGACAAGGACGCAGTGATGAGCGAACCCGTTCAAGATCTGTCGCGGCGCGGCTTCCTGGCTGGCGCGACGGCCCTCGGCGCACCAGCCCCCGCCGTGCCGGCCGTCGTCCAGCGGCGCGCCGGCATCGTCATTCTGATCGACAGCAATGAGCCGCATGTGATGGGTCACGCCATCAGCTATTCGGGCAATCTGACGCGACACTTTGCCGGTCTCGGACAGACCCCGCCAATCGAGGTCGTCGCCAACGGCCAGGGCATCGAGGTGTTTCGCGCCGACAAATCGCCGCTGAAGGAGCCGCTCGCCGCACTGCGCCAGATGTATCCGAATGTCGGCTTCAGCATGTGCGCGTCGTCGAAATCGATCGCGGAGAGCAAGGAAAATCTCATGATACAGCTGATCGACGGTGCCAGCCTGGTGCCGTTCGGGGTCGGCCGCGTCGTCGAGTTGCAGCGTAAAGGCTGGGCCTACATTCATGGCTGACGAAGATGGTCTCCGGACGCGGCGTCGCCTGCTGGGGCAGGGCCTCGCGCTTGGCACTGGCCTGCTGCTGTCGGGCCGGGCCCGCGCGCAACAGCCGGATCCTCCGCGGCTCGACTCCGGCCGCAGCCAGTTCATCCTGGTGCGCCCACGAACAGCCGTGGCGCCGCTGCGGCTGCAGGACATGAGCGGCAAGGACGCCACGCTCGCGCCGAAACCGGGTCACGTGACCCTGGTCAATTTCTGGGCCACCTGGTGCCCTGCCTGCAAGACCGATCTGCCGACCTTGGCCGCGCTCGAACGCACGCCGCTCCAGCGCCTCGACGTCTGGACCATCTGCGCGGACCGCCGCGACATCAGGACCATCCGCCGCTACGCCCAGCAGGTCACGATGCCCCGCGCCTCCTTTGCCGATCCGCATGCGCAGGCGACGAATCCGACCAATCCCGATGCGTCCGCTTTCGCGCTGCCCGCGATGCCGATCACCTATCTGATCGGGACCGGCGGCCTGATCGAGGGCTACATCACCGGCGCGCCCGAGTGGCTATCGCCGCCCGGCCAGGCCCTGCTCCGCTATTATCTCGACCTGCCCGCCGCGTGACCGCTGCGAGAACGCAGAACCGGCGGCCATGCCGCCGGCTCGCCTCTTCTTCATTCCTGTCCGCAGCTATTCCGCCGGCGCTGCATGCATCTCCGCGTGCGGGACATAGCTTTCGGACATGCCGAGCCGTCCCAGTGCAAACAGGCCGCCCGCGACCACGACGTAGGCCAGGGCCACTGCGGGCGTCACGCCGAACCCGACCGCTTCGCCGTGCATGAAGCCGAAGAACGTCATGACGGCACCGGCGAGCGCAAAGGCTGCCGCCTTGGTGAAGTCGCGCTCGATGACGAACACGCCGATCGCGCCGAGCACGAGGCCGGCGAGGATCGAGCCGCCCCCCATGACTTCGAGCCCGTGATAGAGCACGCCCTGCTGCGGCAGCGCGGCGATCGCGGCGGTCTTGACCGCATCCGCCTTGTCGGCCGCCATGCCGCCGACCGCTTGTGCCGCCGTCATCGTCGAGGCCAGCATGGTGTCGATCTGCAGCTTGGCCCAGGCGGCGAGATGCGGCGTGAACGCGAGCACGATCGCCGGCGCATGCTTGACCGGCGTGGTCTGGAACGCCTGCGCGCCGATCAGCATGCCGATGTAGAGCAGGATCGGCGAGATCGCGACCACCGGCACCAGCGCCAGCAGCACAGAGATGATGCCGAGCCAGGACAGCACGATCACCATCACACCGGTCGCCGCCGAGTAGCCGATGCGGCCGCCCATCGCCTTCCAGCCGGGATGGCCGATATAGACGGCGTTGATGAAGGGGTTGCCCATCATGCAACCGATCAGGCTGACGATGCCGTCGGCGGTCAGCACGCGCGTGGTCGGATATTCGTCGCCCGCGGCTTCCGCGCTCTCGACATTGTCCATCGCCTCGACGAGGTCGTAGATGCCGAATGGAATCGCCGTCACCAGGATGATGCCGAGATATTCGAAGCCGGAGAACACGGTGCCCACGGCCGGCAGCGGCACCGAGAAGCCGAAGCTCGCAAAGGCATCACCGACGCCCTTGACGCTGAGACCGCCGAGACCGAGGCCGAACAGGTTCGAGCCCCAGGCGATGATCATGCCCACCGCGATCGCCACGAGACCTGCCGGCAGCCCCTTCGGATATTTCACGCCGCCGAACCAGCTGACCAGGATGATCGCGAAGCAGACGAGGCCGATCTGCGGCGTCATGTACATTTCGAGTGCCGGTCGCATCGAGATGAAGGTGACGGAGACGCCGGCGAGCGTGCCGAGCAGCGCCGCGCGCGGCGTGATCTTGCGGATGAACGGCGCGATGAAGCCGCCGATCATCAGGATGAAGCTCTGGAAGAACACCCAGACCAGGCCGGCCGACCAGCCCTTCAGGGGATCGCCAGTCTTGAGCGTGATCGGCAGCATGATCACGAAGGTGACGATGAACATGTGCGGCACGCTGACGCCGGAGGGCAGCGCGCAGACGTCTGTGCGTCCGGTCTTCTGTGCCAGGCGGTAGGCGAGGAAGGCGTAGTAGAACGTCGACAGGCACATCATCAGGCCGAGCGCCGGCAGGATACGGCCGAACACCAGGCTGTCCGGCATCTTCAGCACGAAGCGCAACAGCCCGGTAAGGACGAGCATGTTGACGAGAATGTTGGTGCCGAAACCGAAGAATGCGTTCCAGTCGCCTGGTGTCCAGAGCACCGGCTTGAAATCCGCTTTGACCGAGCCTGCCGTCCCGCTTCCGCTCATCGCCTTGCTCCCCTTGTGATTAAGCGCTCAACGTCTCCGAACTCACGATCAAGAACTCACTCACGACTACGAACTCATGGCTTCGAGAACCGCGGCGGACGGCGCGACCCAGCCGAAAATGCCGCCTTGGGCCTTGATCATCCTCAGGCCCATCTCGTGGAATTCCGGGAAGTAGGATGCACAGCCGTCCGAGATCACGACGCAGCGATAGCCGCGGTCGTTGGCCTCGCGCACCGTCGTGTTGACGCAGACCTCGGTGGTGACGCCGCACACCAGCAGGTTGGCGATGCCGTGCTGCTTCAGGATGTTGCCGAGTTCGGTGGCGTAGAACGCTCCCTTGCCGGGCTTGTCGATCACGACCTCGCCCTCGGCGGGATACAGCGCCGGAATGATGTCGTGGCCGGGTTCGCCGCGAATGAGAATGCGCCCCATCGGGCCGGGATCGCCGATGCGCAAGGACGGCGCGCCGCGCTCGACCTTGGCGGGCGGCGCATCCGAGAGATCCGGCTTGTGGCCTTCGCGGGTGTGCACGACGAGCATGCCCATATCGCGGGCGGCCGCCAGCACGTTGGCGATCGGCGCGACCGCACGCGCGAGCTGCGACACGTCGTTGCCGAGCGTCTCGCCGAAGCCGCCCGGCTCCATGAAGTCGCGCTGCATGTCGATGATGACGAGCGCGGTCGCGGCGAGATCGAGCGTGATCGGCTCCGGCTCGGCTGTGATCGTCGCGGTTGCCGATGCAGATACAGATGGGTTCGCAGATGGGTTCGCCATATCAGCCGCTGCCTCCCGCGAGAATGCGTCGCAACAGACGAAGCAAGCGCTATGCCATTGTGTACAATCGGGCGCGGCGCGATGGAGGTGACGAAGTCATAACTAATTCAACGGCTTGAAAGGATGCCTGAAACTGCTCGGTTGCTGGGCAGTGGCCAGGGAGGCCGTCTCAGCTCATTTCTTGAGCGGCCATTGCATGCAACGATCAACATGCTGCACGCCCATGAACCAACGAGAGAGGCCGTGACGTCCCGTCCATATCGCCGGAACGTTGAACCACGCTTTGCGCCCAGCAGGCGCCACGACAACGGTGTCATTCCGGGGCGCTCGCAGGACGAGTCCGGAATCCATCTGATCACGCGACCCGTTGTGGGATGGATTCAGGGCTCATGCTGCGCACGCCCCGGAATGACCGAGGAGAGATTTCCGGAGATCAACACGCCGGACGATGAGGCCAGCCTGCCCACGATTTTACTTCTGAAAAAAATAAATATCTTGCGCTTTTACGGAAATCATGATTGTCTATGCGCATCCCGCCTCACTGCGGAGGGGCGTTGCGCGCGATCGTCACGACACGCGAGGCGGGATGCGATGGCCGCGAGAGATCGCAGCATTCTCTTCGACGAGGGTGCGGACGAACGATCGCTGCGGACGTGAAGTCGCAGCGTCCTGATACCCCGACGCTGGTATCAACCTGGCGCAATGCTAACGCATTGCGTGGGGGATGGTGGCCAACAAGCCCGGCGCGCCAGGGAGACTGCGTATAAGCGTGAAGACCATCGCGCAGGGAATGCCGGTTACGGCTGCACCTGTGGTACCTGCCGCCTGCATTTTTTTCGCAGGCGGGCCATGGGTGAGGCCTTCACCCGGCATTCCCTGCGCCCTCTGCATAATTTGCGAGGGACGAACTGATCGCACCTCGGGCGCAACGCGCCGCGAGAACGCGCTGACATGTCCTTTGCTGTTTGAGCCGTGAATCCGCCCCACCCGAACTCGTCGTCCCGGACAAGCCATGACGCGCGTCAGCGCGGCATGGCGCCGATCCGGGACCCATACGCCGCAGCAGTCATAAAGGGCAAAATGCCAATGACCCGCCTGCCCCAAACCGCTCCCTGGGGGTGGGTCCCCGCGTTCGCGGAGACGACAACCGAGGTCATGGCGACAGCTCAGCGTCCCAGGGAGATCACGACGCCTGCCTTGCCGCCGGCTTGCGCTCCACGGGATCAATGTCGATGCCGCGCAACCGTCCCAGCCGCAGCACGTCCATCGCCAGCGTGCGGCCGATGCGGTCGCGATCCAGCACGCGGATCAGATCGTCGACGCCGTTGATGTCGACGCCGTCCAGCCTGATGACGACGTCGCCCGGCAGCAGACCGGCGCGTCCTGCCGGTCCGTCCGGCTCGATCTGCATCAACAGCGCGCCCATCTTGTTGTCGACGCCGGCCAGCACCGCATGACGCCGCGGCACCGGCGCGGTCTGACCGGAGACGCCGATATAGGCGCGGCGGACATAGCCGTGGCGGATGATTTCCGACAGCACGAACTGCGCGGTGTTGCTGGCGACCGCAAAGCAGATGCCCTGCGCGCCCTGGATGATGGCCGTGTTGATGCCGATCACCTCGGCGGCCGACGACACCAGCGCGCCGCCGGAATTGCCGGGGTTGAGCGCGGCATCGGTCTGGATCACGTCCTCGATCATGCGGCCCGAGACCGAACGGATCGAGCGGCCCAGCGCCGAGACGACACCTGCGGTCACGGTCGATTCGAAGCCGAGCGGATTGCCGATCGCGACCACGAGCTGGCCGCGGCGCAGGCTCTTGGAATTGCCGAGCGCCGCATAGCGCAGGTCGCGCGCATGGTTGGCACGCAGCAGAGCGAGATCGGTGTCGGGATCGACGCCGAGCACCTGCGCATCGGTGACGACGCCCTCGACGTCGCGCAGCCGGATGCTCCTGGAGGTGCCGACCACATGGCTGTTGGTCAGCACGAGCCCGTCGGGCGAGATCACGATGCCCGAGCCGAGGCCGCCGCGCTCGCCGCGGGAGCCTGCGGTCGAGCCGGCTTTGGGCCCGGTCTCGACGCGCACGACGGCCGGCCCGACGCGCTCGGTGACGTCGATGACGGCATTGGAATAGGCATCGAGCAGCGCCCGGTCATCGGCCGGGGCAGCAGACGACGCTTGCGCCGGCGACAGCGCGTCGCCGGCGAGATCTGAGGTAAAGTCCAACATGGCGAAATTTCCTTCGCCTCGTCAGATGGGTAGCGGGCCGCTCCAGTGCAAGGCGGCCGCTCGGCCGCTAGTCGGCGGCTCCCGTCACCTTTGCGCGAATGGCCTTCACCGCGTCCGCCGTCACCGGAGCGGCTGCATTGCCCCAGCTGTTGCGGACGTAGGTCACGACCGCAGCGATCTGCTCGTCGCTGAGCCGGAAGCCGAAGGACGGCATCGTCGGGGCGGTCGGATGCGTCGCGGTTGCCGCGGCCTGTCCGCCAGTGATGACGACGTGGATCAGCGACGCCGGGTCGTCCTGGGTTGCGATCGTTGCACCCGCAAGCTTCGGGAATACGCGCGGGATGCCCTCGCCGCTGCGGACATGGCAGGCGGCGCAGGTGTCGACGAAGATCGCCTCGCCAACCTTCATGCGGCTGTCGCTGGCGGCAACGGGGGTCGGCGCCGGCGAGCCGGCCGCGCCCCGCTCCTTGAGGTACACCGCCATCGCCTTGAGGTCGGCGTCCGCCATCCTGGACGTCGAGTTCTCGACCACGTCCTTCATCGGACCGGAGGCGAGGACGCCGCGCGCCTGCCCCGTCTTCAGATATTGCACGACCTCATCGACCGACCATTTGCCGAGCCCGGCCTGGGAGTCATTGGTGATGTTCGGCGCAGTCCAATGATCGACCACGCCGCCTTCGAAATGGCGGTCGTTCTTGTTGGCACCCAGCGCGTTCAGCGGCGTGTGGCAGGCGCCGCAATGCCCGAGACCCTCGACCAGATAGGCGCCGCGATTGTATTCGTCCGATTTGGCGGGATCCGGCTTGAACTCGCCGGGAGTGAAGAACAGTGCGTTCCAGACCGCCATCGAGGCCCGGATATTGAACGGAAACGGCAGCGTGCTGCGATTGACGCTGTTCGACACCGGCTCGAGCGAGCGCAGATAGGCGAAGATCGCGTCGGCGTCCGCGCGCGTCACCCGCGTGTAGTAAGGGTACGGCAATGCCGGATACAGCCGCGTGCCGTTCGGACGCCGGCCCTCGTGCAGGGCGCGAGCGAAATCGTCCGCGCTCCAGCTGCCGATGCCGGTTGCATTGTCGGGCGTGATGTTCGGCGTCATGATGGCGCCGAACGGCGTCTGCAGCGCGAGGCCGCCGGCGAACGGCGTGCCGTTCGGCGCGGTGTGACAGGCGACGCAGTCGCCCGCCGTGGCCAGCGCCTTGCCGCGGCCGATCTCGACGTAATTGTCGGAGTCCGCCAGCGCCGCGCTGGGCGCAGTGAGCAGAATCGCTGCAAGCAGATGACGCAGCCGGAGGCGATGGCCGACCCGAGTCTTGTTCATGATCGCGCTCATTGCTGCACCAGCGCCCCAGGTGATTTCAGGTATTTTTTCTGAATGGCGTCGAGCGCCCAATAGGTCAGCGCCCCGACCGTGCCGGTCGGGTTGTAGCCGGCATTCTGCGGGAAGGTCGATGCGCCCATCACGAAGACGTTCGGCACGTCCCAGGATTGCAGATAGCGGTTCAGCACGCTGGTCTTGGGATCGGAGCCGGTCACGGTGCCGCCGGTGTTGTGCGTGCTCTGGTAGGGCACGACGTTCCACGGCGTATTGAGACGGTTGATCTGGGTCGTCTTGGCGCCCATCGCCTTGGCGATCGCCTCGCAGCGTTCGGCCATCCAGTTCGCCATCTTGATCTCGTTCGGCTGATAGTCGAACGTCATGCGCATCAAGGGACGACCGAGCTCATCCTTGTAGGTCGGGTCGAGGTCGAGATAATTGGCGCGATAGCTCATCACGCTGCCCTGTGCGCCGACATTGGTGACGCGCTGATAGGTCTCGCGCACCGCCTTCTTCCAGGCCGAGCCCCAGGTCGGCGTGCCTCGCGGCGTCGGGCGATACATGATCGGCCGGCCATTGGTGTAGGCATTGGTGATCGAGGCGCCGCCGACGAAGCCGTGCGGACCGTGATCGAAATTGTCGCTGTTGTAGTCGTCGAGCGCCGCGCCGAGCGAGCCGGCCGCCGCGAACGGATTGAAGTTGACGTTGTCGAAGAACGCAGTCGCACCCGAGCCGGTCTGGTAGGCGTAATTGCGGCCGACGACGCCCTCACCGGTGCCGGCGTCGTAAGGCTTGCCGATTCCCGACAGCAGCATCAGCCGGACGTTGAACAGGCCATAGGCGCACAGCAGGACGAGATCGGCCGGCTGCTCCCATTCCTCGCCATTGGCGTCGACATAGACGACGCCGGTCGCCATCTTGCCGTCGCCCGACAGCGTGACCTTGGTGACCTCGCATTCGGTGCGGGCCTCGAAATTGGGCTCGCGCACCAGCGCCGGCAGCACACAGGTCTGCGGCGACGACTTCGAGTAGTTCGAGCAGCCGAAGCGCTCGCAGAAGCCGCAATACGTGCACGGCGCCATGCTGCAGCCATAGGGATTGGTGTAGGCCGACGACAGGTTGGCCGACGGCCGCGGGAACGGGTGCAGGCCCATGCCGGCCGCAGCCTTCATGAACAGCTCCTGCGAATAGCCCTGCTTCATCGGCGGCGTCGGGTAGTCGCGCTCGCGCGAGCCCTCGAACGGATTGCCGCCGGCCTGCGTCTGCCCCTTGATGTTGCCGGCCTTGCCGGAGATGCCGAGGACATATTCGAACTTGTCGTAGAACGGCTCGAGCTCGTCATAGCTCATCGGCCAGTCCTGGATCTGATTGCCTTCCGGCATGATGCCTTCGCCGTAGCGCTCGATCATCTTGCTGCGCAGACGGAAATCATCGGGCAGGAAGCGCCAGGTCTGGCCATTCCAGTGCGAGCCGGCACCACCGACGCCGTTGCCCGGCAGGAAGCTGCCCCAGCGCCGGATCGGCAGCGCCGTCTGCGACGAATTGTTGCGCATGGTCAGCGTTTCCTGGCGCGTGCGCAGGAAGATGTCGTGCCGCACGGCGTAGCGCAGCTCGTCCGGCGCAGTGCCGATGTTGAAATCGGTGGCGGTGTCGCGCCACGGGCCGCGCTCGATCGCGACGACGTCGAGCCCGGAGCGGCACAGTTCGAGCGCCATGATCGAGCCGGTCCAGCCGAGCCCGACGATGGCGACATCCTTGCGTGGAAGACGGCGTACCATGTCAGCGCACTCCCCAGGCTGGCTGGCCTTGCAGGCTGACCGGAGGCAGCGTGTATGGCTTGTTAGGATTGTCGATCACGTCGCGGAAGTCGTAGCGCACGCCCGGGAAGCCGATCAGCTTCCAGCCGGCCATGTCCTTGTTGCCGCCGTAGATCGGATCGGCGAAGAAGCCCTCCATCGTGTTGGTATGGACGGCATTGAACAGCATGCGGCTGGAGAAGCCTTCGAACTTGATGTCGCCCTTCTCCATGCCGGCAAGCAGCTTGTCCTTGTCCTCGCCCGAGAGGTCGACGAAGCTGCGCCCACCGAAATTGGCCTTGCAGTAGGCTGCGAGCGCAGCCAGACCCTGGCGATATTGCTGGCGCGGCGTGAGCGGCGACTGCAACCCCTGCGTCGGCAGCGGATTGGTCGCAAACGGTCCCTTCATGTAGAGCCAGTCGTGTCCGCCATAGGGACCCGTGAGCTGGCGATCGATGAAGGTGGTGACGCCCGAATCCTTGGCGCCGGGTCCGAGTTCGTCGGCAGGAATCAAACGGTCGATGATGGCGTCGACCACGGCCGCTTCATCGGCAGTGAAGAACAGCCAGCCGCCCGGCACCACCGGGGTGACCGGATAGGCTTCGTTGGGCCGCCAGGGCAGCACCTTGGTCACGACCTTCGCGGTGGCACCCGTCGTGGTGATCAGAAGCGCCGCCGTCGCCAGCAGGCTGCGTCGCGACATGCCGGAATGTCGTGGCGTTTCGGTCGGCGGCGCGAACTTCGCGCGCATGGCCGAACGATCGTCGGTGTGCATCGTCTCTCTCCGCAGGGCGGATCGCGTGATCGATCCGCAGGCGCTCTTCTTAGACAGATTCGTTAACAATTCTGTCGCCGTTTGAATGCAGCAGGCTCATGGCGCCCTGCGTTGAGCGACGCTAGACCAACACCACGACCAGGAGCTGCTGCGGCAACGCACAAATTGATCATCCATTGTTCCGGATGTTAGGACTGCACTGTGCACGGGCAAGGAGTGGGGCATGCGGATATCGACCACGATACTTTGGACTTTGACGGTCATCGCCATCGTGTCGGGCGCGATCGGCCCGGCGACGGCGGCAAGCGCAATGGTCCGGAGCGGCGACACCATCCAGCTTGGCGACAGCGTCTTCCGGCTCGACGGCATCGATGCGCCGGAGGTCGATCAGCTCTGCATCGATGATCACGCCGATCCCTGGAGCTGCGGCGTCGAGGCGCGCGAACAGCTCGGCAAGCTGATCGGTGGGCGCGCGGTGCGCTGCGACGATCTCGGCCCGGACAAGCCGCTGAAGACCCGCAAGATCGGGATCTGCACCGTCGACGGCGACAAGGTGAGCCTGAACCAGCAAATGGCGCGCGCGGGCTACGCCGTCAGCGCCGACCCCGCCGCCAGATATCGCGCCAAGGACGATGTCGCTGCGGCAAAGGAGGCGCTGAGCGGATTGTGGAAAGGCTGCTTCGTCGCACCGGGCGAGTTCCGCAGCGACAAGAAGGACGGCGCCCTGCTCGGCGCCTCCTGCCGCGCGGACCGCGACCGCGAGATCCGTGCCGTGCTCTTCCCGGACGCGCCGAGCGCGCCTCCAGGCTGCAGCATCAAGGGCAAGTTCGCCGTGCGCGCCCGCGTCACCGGCAACATCGGCATCTATCATCTGCAGGGCTGCCCGAGCTATCCCGCGACGACCGAGCCCGACCGCTGGTTCTGCTCGGAGGACGATGCCCGCGCCGCCGGCTTCCGCCGCGCCTTCAACTGCCGGGCAGCGAAGAAGTGAGATCGGCGCGTCGCGGCGTTGAACGTCGATGCAATCCGCACCCTTCGTGCCGCCCCTGGATTGCTTCGCTTACGCTCGCAATGACGGTAGTTGTGGCGGGCAGCGAACGTCTCAAAACCTCCGTCATCGCGAGCGCAGCGAAGCGATCCAGGGCTCAGCAAAGACTCGACGATCTCAGCAACCATGCTCAATGCTGCACCTGCATCAGCTGATCCATCGGCATCATGTTCTGATTGAGGTTCGCCATGATCCACAGCGAGCCGCCGACCACGAGCAGGACGATCAGCAGCCCAAAGGCCAGTGCGAGCACGTTGTTGGTGTTGTCCGGCCCGGTCGTGATGTGCAGGAAGAACACCAGATGCACGCCCATCTGCGCGATCGCGAGGACGACCAGCGCCACCGGGATCGACGGCTGCCAGACGAGGCTGGTCCCGGCAATGAAGAACGAGGTCGCCGTCAGCACGACCGCAAGCCCCAGCCCGGCGACATAGAACAGGATCCGCGAGCGCAGGCTGCCATGCTGCTGCTCGCCAGGCGCCAGATCGCCGCGATCGTCGGACTCGGCCTGGGCATGTTCGCTCATGTCGCGCTCCCGAGCAGATAGACCACGGAGAACACCGCGACCCAGATGATGTCGAGCGCGTGCCAGAACAGCGCGAAGCACAGGATGCGGCGCTCGATGTCGGCGCGGAATCCCTTTGCCACGACCTGGGCCATCATGGTGAGCAGCCACAAGATGCCGGCCGCGACATGCAGCCCGTGGCAGCCGACGAGGGTGAAGAACGCCGACAGGAAGGCGCTGCGGCTCGGCCCATCGCCGCGGCCGACCAGATCGACGAACTCTCTGACCTCGAGCAGCAGGAAGCCGGCGCCGAGCAGGCCGGTGACGGCCATCGCGACCTGAAACCACAGCGCATTGTGGCGGTCGGCGGCGATGCTGGCCATGCCGCAGGTGAAGCTCGACAGCAGCAGCAAGCCGGTCTCGATCGCGACGTTGCGGATGTCGAACAGTTCGGCGCCGCCCGGACCACCGGCGGTCCCTCCCGACAGCACCGCGAAGCTCGCGAAGAAGCAAGAGAACATCACGATGTCGGAGAGCAGGAATATCCAGAACCCGAAGCCGGTCACAATCCGCTTTGGCGCCGGGCCGGGATGCTCGGCGGCGCGGAGGTGATGCGGGTCGGCATGAGCGGGCGCCTGCGCGACTGATGTCACCGACATCGGCGCGCTCCACTCGGAAAGACGTCGGTGTGAAAGACATCAGTGGGCATGGACCGCTCCACCTTCCGGCCGCGACTTGTTCTCGCTCAGCTGTGGTCCCGGCGCGGGCGGGATCTTCTGGCTGGCGATCTTGCCGAACAGCTCGGGGTCCGCGAGCCGGTAGCTCTTCGGCGTCTTCTCGACCGATTGCGCCGCGAGCTGCTTATAGCTCGCCTCATCCAGCACCTGGTCGCCCTTCGCTGCCGTCGTCACCCAGTTGGCGAAGTCGGGCTGCGATACGACGTGGGTGTCGAACATCATGTCGGGGAAGCCGTCGCCGCTGAACTGCGAGGCGAGGCCCTTAGTCGTCCGGACATGATCGGCGCGCAGGTTCAGCCGCGTCACCATGCCGTTCATGGTGTAGATCATGCCGCCGAGCTGCGGAATGAAGAACGCGGTCATGACGCTGCCCGACGTCAGCTCGAAACGCAGCGGCGCGCCGATCGGAACGGTCAGCGTATTGACGGTGGCGATGCGCTGGTCGGGATAGATGAAAAGCCATTTCCAGTCGAGCGACACTGCCTGGATGCGTATGGGAAGACCGGTGCCGTCGACGGGCTTGCCTGGGTCCAGCTCGTGCGAGCCGATCCAGGCGACGCCCCCGAGCAGGATCACGGTGAGCGCCGGAATCGACCACACCACCAGCTCGACCGCGCCGGAATAGGCAAAGTCCGGCCGGTAGCGCGCCTTGGTATTGGAGCTGCGGAACCAGTAGGCGGCGGCGAGCACGGCGATCGAGGTCGGAACGATGATCGCCAGCATGATGATGACGGAATCGATCAGGATCGTCTGCTGGGCGGCGGCGATCGGCCCTTGCGGATCGAAGATGTTCATGCGCTCATCCGGCATTCAACCCCGCTCCCAACCCATGTCGGCTGCGGAGGTTCCTGCACCGGAGGCGACCGCTCAGCGGCTGACGCGCCAGATCGTGCCGTTGCCGTCCTCGGAGATGAGAAGGCTGCCGTCACGCGCCACGGTGACGCCGACCGGCCGACCCCAGACCTCGCGGTCGTTGACGACGAAGCCGGTGACGAAGTCCTCGTACTCGCCGGTCGGCATGCCGTCCTTCAGCCTGACCCGGATCACCTTGTAGCCCGTGCGCTTGGAGCGGTTCCACGAGCCGTGCTCCGCCGCGAAGCCATCGCCGCGATACTCCGGCGGGAACAGGTTTCCGTCGTAGAAGGTCAGGCCGAGCGAGGCGGAATGCGGCTGCAGCAGCACGTCGGGTACGGTGATCTTGCCCTTCAGGTCAAGGCGCTCATTGGCATGGCGCGGGTCCTGGTTGTCGCCCATGTAGTACCAGGGCCAGCCATAGAAGCCGCCCTCCTTCACCCGCGTGACGTAGTCCGGCACCAGATCGTCGCCGAGCCCGTCGCGCTCGTTGGTCGAGCACCAGGGCACACCGGTTGCGGGCTGGATGGCGAGGCCGACGCAGTTGCGGATGCCGGTGGCGAACAGGCTGCGGTTCTGGCCGTCGGGATCGAACGCGAGCACGCCGGCACGGTCGGTCTCCCCGCCCCAGGCCGCGCCCAGCGGATGGGCCTTGATCCAGGCCGCGAGCCCGCCGGCCGGCTCGCCCAAGGCTTCGCCGACATTGCCGGCGGAGCCGACCGAGACCAGCATGCGCCTGTCGTCCTTGGTGAACACGACGTCGCGGGTCGAATGGCCATATCCCGCCGGCAAATCGGCGATCGTCTGGGCCGCGCCCGACGCCTTCATGTCGCCTGTACGATACGGAAAGCGCATCACGCGCTCGGTGCTTGCGACATAGACCCATTGCGGATCGGCGCTCGGATAGAACGCGATGCCGAAGGGATGACCGAGCCGGTCGGCGAAGACCTCGCTCACGGCGACCTTGCCGCCGTCCTCGCTCGGGCGCAGCACGCGGATGCGGCCGGCCCGGGTCTCGGCGACGAAGATGTCGCCGTTCGGCGCGGTGCGGAGGATGCGCGGCCCGCTCAGCCCTTCCGCGAACAGCGCGATCTTGAAGCCGTCGGCGACCTTGGGCACGGCCGACGCCGGTCGTTGCACCACACGCGAGACATTGGCGGCCGATGCCGTCGCGCCCGGCCTCGGCAGATCCTCGGGACGGATCAGCCTGATCGTGCCGGGCGTATCGCCCTGCCAGTTGCCGAATGCGTCCTTGCCCCTGAGAACTGCAGGCTCGGCGACAGCCGCAGCCGGCGCCAGCGCGCTCAAAGTGGCCAGGGCAGCCGTTCTCATCCATCTCGTCATGCAGTCCTCGCGCGTCTCGACCGGCCGGCAGCCTATCCCGGTCCAGGCCCGGAGATCACGTGTCGCGGCGATGTGACGCGATCACGACAGCGCGCCGAGCACGCCGCGCGTCGCCTGGTCGATCTCCTCGACATAGCGCCGGCGCGCGAACGACTCGGTCAGGAAGCCGATCACCTTGCGGCTGTTCTCCGATTCCAGCACCGCCAGCTCTTCCGCGCCGGAATCGTCGAAGATCTTCATCGCCGTCTTGACGTTCATTTCGGGCAACAGCGCGACCTCGAAATATTTCGCGAGCTCGACCACCTGGATCTCGTCGGCGATGGAATCCAACTCGCCGGAGAACAGGTCCGGCAGCGACACCAGCCCGCAATAATCGTCGCTGTTGTTGACCACCACGACCGCCTGCCGCGTGCCCAGCGCGAATTCGCGCCGGCAGGCCGCGATCGTGGTCGTGGTCGGCACCTTCGCGACGTCGGAGCGCATCAGCCGCTCGACCGTGAGGTTGCGCAGCCAGCCCACGTCGTTGGCGCTGCGGATGGTCTCGCCGCGCAAATGCAGGCGCCAGGTCGAAAACGAGTGCCCGAACAACACGCGCACGCACACCGAGGTCACGATGCAGGCGCCCAACACCACCGCCGTGACGTCGACGCTGCGGGTCATCTCCAGCACCAGGAACGACATCGTCAGCGGCCCGCCGACGATGGCGACGCCGAGCGTCGCCATGCCCGTAAGCATCGCGACCAGCGGGTCGAGTGCGAGCCCGAGCCCGGCCAGCGCGAGCACACCAGCGAACAGCTTGCCGAGCAGGCTGCCAATGAACAGCGAGGCGAAGAACAGACCGCCGCGGAATCCGGAGGCCAGCGAGATCAAGCAGGCGGCGAGCTTGAGCACGATGATGGTGGCGATCATGCCGACCGCCATCTCGCGATGCAGGTCGAGCAGCATCGCGCCGTGCCCTGCCGCCAGCACCTGCGGCGTCACGATCGCCATCGCGCCGACGCAGACGCCGCCGATCGCCGGGCGCAGCCAGACCGGAATGCGGACGAACAGCCGCTCGACCGCCGGCGAGGCCCGCATCACCACGATGCCGATGCCGGCGACGAGCAGCGCCAGCACGAACAGCGCGATGTACTGCTCGAACCCGACCGCGCCGACCTTCTGGACCTCCAGCGAATACGGCGCGCCGGCGAGATATTGCGACGTCAGCGCGCCCGCCAGCGACGCCGCCAGGATCGGCGCGGCGCTGCCGACGGAGTAGACGCCGACGATCAGCTCGCACGCGTAGAACGCACCGGTGATCGGCGCGCCGAATGCGGCGGCGATGGCTGCAGCGGCGCCGCAGCCGAGGATCAAGCGCATGTCGTTGCGGCGAAGGGTGAGATACTGCCCGAGCAGCGAGGCGATGCCGGCGCCGATCTGGGTGTAGCCGGCTTCGAGACCGACCGAGGCGCCGGAGCCGTTGGAGACCAGGGTCTGGCCGCTCACCACGACGCTGTCGCGCATCGACAGCCGCCCACCGCGCAGCGCATTCGCTTCGACCGGATCGACAGCGGGCGCGATCTTCCAGCGCCGCCGCAGCCACTCCATGACGCCGAGCACGAGGCCGCCGATGGCCGGCGCGATCAGTGCAATGACGGGGTCTATCCACGCATTGGCGCTGAGCCGAACGTCGATCGGAATACCGTAGATGAACACGTGCGCGAACTGCGCGATCAGGCTCATCACCGTCACGGTCGCGCCGGTGGCAACGCCGATCACAAGCGCCAGCGGTATCAGGTAGAACTCGTTGCTGCGCAGCAGCGCCCGCAGCCGCGTGACCACCCGGTTCGAAGCCTTGCGATCGATGATATGCGACAGCCTGGAGAGCACGAGAGCCATTTCTTCTACGATGAGGCCTCTCCGTGGCAATAACCCGTCGCAACTAGCGGAACAAGCGCGAATTCCAGTCCAAGCGAAACGTGGTTGACCGGTCCGGAAACTGGAACCGGCGCAGGGCCGGCGCGAGACGAAGTCTCAACGGCGCAATGCGGGGAAAGTCGCAAATCATGCGGCGCGAGCGTAGCCCCGACGATGAGCAACGGCGTATCCGCGCCGGCAGCGGCAAAGACAATCGCACTCGCCGCGGTGGGCCGCAGCGGGTGCCGACAACTCGAATCAAGAGATAGAGAGCGCTCAGACCCGCTCGATGATGATCGCGGGCGCCATGCCGCCCGCCGCGCACATCGTCACCAGGCCGCGCTTGAGATCGCGCCGCTCCAATTCGTCGAGCAAGGTGCCGATCAGGATGGAGCCGGTGGCGCCGATCGGATGTCCCAGCGCGATCGAGCCGCCATTGACGTTGACCTTGGCGCGATCGAGCTTGAGGTCGCGGATGTACTTTTCGGCGACGACGGCAAAGGCCTCGTTGATCTCGAACAGGTCGATGTCGTCGATGGTCAGCCCGGCCTTGGCCAGCACCTTGCGCGTCGCCGGCACCGGAGCGTTCAGCATCAAGGTGGGGTCGTCGCCCATGTTCGCCATCGCCACCACCCGCGCCCGCGGCTTCAGGCCATGAGCCTTGGCGTAGGTCGGCGATGCCAAGAGAATCGCGGCCGCGCCATCCACCACGCCCGAGGAATTGCCGGCGTGATGCATGAACGCGATCTCGAGGCCGGGATAGCGCTGCAGGATCAGGCCGCGATAGGTCGTGCCCTTGTCGTCGAGCGCGTAGTCGGCGACGGCCGGAAAGGCCGGCTTCAGCCCGGCGAGCGCCTCGGCCGTGGTCTGCGGCCGCGGATATTCTTCGTGGTCGAGCGCGAGGCTGCCGTCGTCGCGATGGACCGGCACCAGGCTCTTCTTGAAGTGCCCAGCCGCAATCGCGGCCGCCGCACGCTTCTGGCTCTCCAGCCCGAGCGCGTCGACATCGGCGCGGGTGATGCCTTCCATGGTGGCGATGGCATCGGCGCAGACGCCCTGGTGCGACTGCGGATGCAGCGCGCGCAGATGCAGATTGCCCGCATCCATCATCAGCGGTCCTTCGCCGCGCCGGCCCTCCATCGACATCATCTCGCAGCCGCCGGCGACGACCAGGTCCTCCTGCCCGGCCATGATCGAGCTTGCTGCAATGTTGACGCTGGTGATGCCGGAGCCGCAGAAGCGGTCGAGCGTGACGCCGGAGGCGCGAATGTCGTAGCCGGCGTCGAGCGCCGACATGCGGCCGAGGTCGCCGCTCTGCGGGCCGCGCTGCGACGAGCAGCCCCAGATGATGTCGTCGACATCGCCGGTATTGATGCCGGTCCGATCCGCCAACGCGCGCAGCACGGTGGCGCCGAGGTGCTGCGGATGCAGCCCGGCGAGCGCGCCCTTGCCCGCCTTGCCGATGCCGCGCGGGGTCCTGCAGGCGTCGATGATCAGCGCGTCCACCATGGTGTTTCCTTTGCCCGATGTTGTTTGTGAGGTCGGCAGTCAGGCAGCGACACAGCACCCGCAGGACTACCCTTGCTGTCGCATAACATTCCGGCGGCTCCGTCCACAACGCGGGTTCAAGCTGTCAGCCTATGACGGGAATGCACGACATAGCGTTGAAGCCATTCACCTTTCCGCCACGCGAACAATTCACTTCAGCTCCCGTGATCGACGGCCCTCCTGACACGCTGGTTGAACCAGGCCCCGATCTCGCGCCGGCCCGCTGCAACGCACGTCGAACCACCGCATTCGCGACATTGCCGAACGCACCCGAGAGCATTGTCCAACCAAGAGAACTGACCGTTCACCTAAGGCTCCTTGTAAAGCCCGGGAGACTGCAGGATCGTGGCATGCCAGGAGCGGATCGGACCAGGATCGTTCCGCCGGCCAATTGCAACGGACGCCACGAGGCGCCGCATCGGGAGAACGCCATGATCGCGATGTCACGCCGCCGACTTATGGCAGGTGCTGCCGGCCTGTCGCTCGCAGCTCTTTCCGGCACGTCTGCAGCCGCTGCGGAGGCTGTCAGTTCCGACAGCAAGGACGTCACGAAGACGCTGGCCCGCTACCTCGTCAACGCGCGTTACGAGGACCTGCCGGAGAACGTCCGCAAGGAAGGGGTGCGGACGCTGCTGAACTATGTCGGGGTCGCCATCGGCGGCTCGCATCACGAGACGGTCGACATTGCCGTGTCGGCATTATCGCCGTTCTCCGGTCCACCGCAGGCCGGGCTGTTCGGCCGTAGCGAGCGGTTCGACATCATGACCGCCGCCTTCGTCAACGGCGTCTCCAGCCACATCTTCGATTATGACGATACCCACCTGAAGACGATCATTCATCCGGGCGGCCCGGTGATCTCCGCCATCCTGGCGCTCGCGGAGATGAAGCCGGTCAACGGCCGCGATTTCCTGAACGCGCTCGTGCTCGGGGTCGAGACCGAATGCCGGATCGGCAACGCCGTCTACCCCAACCACTACGACGTCGGCTGGCACATCACCGGAACCGCCGGCGTGTTCGGCGCGGCCGCCGCCGCGGGCCGGCTGATGGGCCTGACCGAACAGCAGATGGTGTGGGCGCTCGGTCTTGCGGCCTCTCAGCCCGTGGGTCTGCGCGAATCCTTCGGCTCCATGAACAAGAGCTTCAATCCCGGCCGCGCCGCCGCCGACGGCCTGTTCGCAGCGATCCTCGCCTCCAAGAACTTCACCAGCTCCGATGGCATGATCGAGGCCAAGCGCGGCTGGGCCAATACGATCAGCACCAAGCAGGATTATCGCGAGATCACCGGCGAGCTCGGCCAGCGCTACGAGGCTGCTCTCAACACCTACAAGCCGTTCGCCTGCGGGATCGTACTGCACCCGGCGATCGATGCCGCGATCCAGCTGCGCGACGAGAACAAGCTCACCGCAGCGCAGGTGAAGTCGATCGACATGAAGGTCAATCCGCTGGTGCTCGAACTGACCGGCAAGAAGACGCCGAAGGAAGGGCTGGAGGGCAAGTTCAGCGTCTATCACGCGGTCGCGGTGGCCCTGATCGAAGGCGCCGGCGGCGAGAAGCAGTTCTCCGACCGCGCGGTGCGCGATCCCGCCATCATCGCGCTGCGCGGCAAGGTCAATCCGGTGATCGATCCGGCGATCAAGCCCGAGCAGGTCGAGATGTCGATCGCGCTCGCCGACGGCCGGGTGCTGACCAAGCGCATCGAGCACGCCATCGGCAGCCTGGAGCGGCCGATGAGCAATGCCGATCTCGAGCGCAAGTTCAGGGATCTTGCCGATGGCATCATCCCTGCTCAGCAGATCGCGACCGTGATGGAGCGTTGCTGGAACGTGGAAACGCTGGCGAGCGCCGCCGACATCGTCGCGGCCGGCCGCAAGGCCGCCTGATCGCGACGCCCGCGGCAAACCGATCACGACCATGACACGCGCGGAGGCCGGGCGGACGTCCCTGCTGGTCACCGCGGCCAATCAATGGAGAACACCTGTGATGTTGCGACGAGATCTGCTGGCCACCATGGCCGGCTTGGGAACCGCCACCGTGCTCGGCGCAGCACCCGCGCGAGTCGATGCTGAGGAGGCCAAGATCCCCAGCATTGCCGGCCCGGATCCGGCCACGAAGACTCCGGGCTTCAATGCGCCGCCGGGCAGCGTCGACACCCACACCCACATCTTCGGGCCGGCATCGACCTATCCGTTCTCGCCCACCCGCCCCTACACGCCGCCCGATGCGCCGCTCGAGATGTTCCGGGCGCTGCATGCCAAGATCGGCGTCGAGCGAGCGGTCATCGTCAACGCCACCGTCCACGGCACCGACAACCGCGTCGTCACCGATGCGATCGCGCAGAGCAACGGCAACTACAAGGGCGTCGCCAACATCAATGCGGCGATGTCGGATGATGATCTCGCAGCGCTCGGCAAGGCCGGCATCTGCGCCTGCCGGTTTGCGTTCCTGCGCCGCCTCGGCGGGGTCGGCGACATGAAGGTGTTCCGCACGCTGGTCGACCGTGTCGCGGCGATCGGCTGGCATGTCGACATCTACCTCGAGGCCGGCACGATCCAGGAGTTCGTGCCGATCCTGAAGGCGCTGCCGGTCACCTATGTGATCGATCACATGGGCACGATCAGCGCCGCGAAGGGCATTGAGGACGCCGAGTTCAAGGCTCTGCTCGACCTGCAGGCCGGCGACGAAAAGTGCTGGGTCAAGATCACCGGTCCGGAGCGCGCTTCCGCAGCCGGTGCGCCCTTCCACGACGCCGTGCCGTTCGCCCGGAAGCTGATCGACAACGCACCGGATCGCGTCATCTGGGGCACCGACTGGCCGCACCCGAACGTCAAGATCATGCCCAATGACGGTGATCTGGTGGATCTGATCCCGCTTTTCGCGCCCGATCCTGCCGTTCAGCACAAGCTGCTTGTCAGAAATCCCGAACGGCTGTTCAAGTTCGAGGCCAAGAGCTGAGCCGACCGTCAGCACCTCCGCCTCCAGGCCATCACCGACAGGACCGATCATGACTGCCACGACCCTCGCCGCCGACAGCAAAGCAGGCGCCCGCCGCGCGTGGTGGAAGGAGCTATGGGTCCAGGTCATGATCGCGATGGCCGCGGGCATCCTGCTCGGCGCCGTGAAGCCGGATCTCGGCGCCCAGATGCAGCCGCTCGGCGACGCGTTCATCAAGGCGATCCGGATGCTGATCGCGCCGATCATCTTCTGCACGGTCGTCAACGGCATCGCCCACATGGCCGACATGGCCAAGGTCGGCCGCGTCGCGATCAAGGCGCTGGTCTATTTCGAGGTGATCACGACCTTGGCGCTGATCATCGGCCTCACCGCCGTGAATCTGTTCCAGCCCGGCGTCGGCATGAACGTCGATCCGGCGACCATCAACTCCGCGACCATCGAGCCCTACGTCAAGCAGACCGCGGCGGTCGGCTTCGTGCCATTCCTGCTCAACATCATCCCGCAGACCTTCGTCGGCGCCTTTGCCGAGGGCAACATCCTGCAGGTGCTGTTCATCTCGGTGATGTGCGGGTTCTCGCTGATCTGGCTCGGCGACCGCGCCAAGCCAGTGACCGACGTGATCGAGGTCGCCGGGCAGATGATCTTCGGCGTGGTCAGGATCGTGATGTGGGCCGCCCCGCTCGGCGCCTTCGGCGCCATTGCCTTCACCGTCGGCAAGTTCGGCATCGGCTCGCTGGCGAAGCTCGGCCTGCTGCTCGGCAGCTTCTATTTGACCTGCGTCATCTTCATCGCGGTGGTGCTCGGGCCGATCGCCGCCTTCGCCGGCTTCAGCCTGTGGAAGCTGATCCGCTACATCCGCGACGAGGTGCTGGTCTGCATCGCGACCACGTCGTCGGAAACGGTGCTGCCGCGCATGCTGGTCAAGCTGGAGGCCGCCGGCTGCGAGCGCAGCATCGTCGGGCTCGTCATCCCCACCGGCTATTCGTTCAATCTCGACGGCACCTGCCTCTATCTGGCGACCGCAGCCGTGTTCCTGGCGCAGGCGACCAACACCCAGCTCGACATCAGCCACCAGATCGGGCTGCTGCTGATCCTGCTGGTGACATCGAAGGGCGCAGCCGGCATCGCCGGCGCCGCCTTCGTCGTGCTGGCCGCAACGCTCGCCGCGACCGGGACGATTCCGGTCGCCAGCGTCGCGCTGGTGCTCGGCATCCACAGGCTGATGTCACAGGGGCTGACGCCGACCAACCTGATCGGCAATGCGGTCGCGACCATCGTGATCGCAAGGTGGGAGAACGCGTTGGACACCACGCGTCTGAAGCAGGTGCTGGATGGCGGAGCCGGAAGCGAGCTGACTGAATAGGCCAGGACTTAGCGAGGCGACCGATGGACTGCGCAGCGACCATCCTCAGGCGGGCCGTCATTGTTGCTTTCGTCGCGTGTACGGCGCTCGCTCCGGTTCGAAGCGATTGCGCCGACGTCGACATGGCGCGCATTCTCGCGCCGACCGGGCACCTGCGCGCGGGCCTCTATCCGGGCACGCCGACATCGGTCCTGCCGGATGGGACCGACAATCCCCGCGGCGTCGGCTACACGATCGGCAAGGAGATGGCGCGCCAGCTCCATGTCGACTACGCGCCGGTCGTGTTCCCCAGGAATGCGGAGGTGCTCGAGGCCGTCAAAAGCGGCGCGGTCGACGTGGCCTTCACCAACGCATCGCCGGCGCGCGCGAAGAACATGGATTTCGGTCCCGTGTATCTGGAGATCGAACTCGGCTACCTGGTGCCCGACGGCTCGCCGCTCTCTGACATCGGCGACGTCGATGCCACCGGCCGCAAGGTCGGCGTCACCGCCGGCAGCACGTCGGACGCGACGCTAGGGCGCGAGCTGAAGAACGCGACGCTGGTCCGGGCGCCGACGTTGAAGGACGCCACGAACATGCTGGCGAGCCATCAGATCGACGCCTTCGCGACCAACAAGGCAACCTTGTTCGAGATGACCGAGCAGGTCCCCGGCTCGCGCGTGCTCGACGGGCGCTGGGGCGAAGAGCGCCACGCCATTGCCATTCCCAAGGGCCGCGAGGCCGGACTTGATTTCCTGCGCAGCTTCACGGCCCACATTCGCTCGTCTGGGCTGGTGAGCGCCGCCGCGGACCGCGCCGGATTGAAGGGCGTTGTAGCGCCCGGCAAATAGCCCTGCCGATACCGGCGCTTGGCATCACCGACGAGAGGGCATCGCCAAATCGGCCCCGCGACTGGATCTCTCTACGACAGATCGCAGATGAACTCCCGTTGCGAACAGACATCATTCACGCAGACACAGATCTACATTTGCCGCATTGATGCCGATCAAACGACGCATGACCTAAAATTAATAGTTATCTCCTTTCGTACCGCCGCTGCGCTCAGCTAATGAGAGCGCAGCGGATGACAGGCTGGTATCGCGGCATCGTCCAGCGAGAAACGATCAGAAACGGTCACGGAGCGAACGCCTGCGGACAAACGGTCCCGTCGCATCACGCCGTGTGCCGGACGATCATTCGGAGACGATCATGAACAAACAGCTGCTGCTCAAACTCCACCGCTGGATCAGCCTGACCTTCGCCCTGCCGTTGCTCGTGATCATCGTCACCGGACTGATCCTCTCGTTCGAGCCAATGGCGCAGGTTGCTGCCGTCAAGCCCGGCAGCGTCGATCCGGCGCGCGTGGTCGCGCTGATCAAGCAATACGATCCGGACGGCAAGGCGCGCGGCATCGCGATCAATCCGACGGCTCAGCATCTGACGCTGCAGGGTCGGCCCGGCACCGAGCTCGACATGGCCACCGGCGCAGCGGCAGACAAGCCCGTCACGGGAAGCGTGTTTCAGTGGGCGCGCACGACCCATGAGCACCTGATCGGGATAGAGGGCCTCACGACGATCTCCACCATCGGCATGATCGTCATCATGATCATCGGCATCCTGATGGGGCTGCCGCGGCTGCGCAACACACTGTCGGGCTGGCACAAAGGCGCGGCATGGTTCACGCTGCCGCTGATCCTGTTGAGCCCGCTGACCGGGCTCCTGCTCGATCCCAGCAACAGCTTTTTCAGCACGCCGCCGGCCGCGACCAGGAGCATCACCCTGCCGGAGGCGGTGAGCCTCGTCGCGAAGGATCATGATCTCGCCACCGTCAACATGATCGGCACGCGCGGCGGACGGATGATGGCGCGGATTATCGAGGGTGACGAACTGCGCGCCTATGCGGTAACCGCCGACGGTCTCTCTGCGCTGCCGCGCAACTGGGTGCGGCTGCTGCACGAAGGCAACTGGTCGCTGATCGGCAGCACGGCCAACGTGGCGATCTCCGTGGTGCTGCTGACGCTGCTGATCACCGGCGTGCTGATCTGGACGCAGCGCCGGCTGCGCCGCCCGAAGCGGACGAGGGACCCACAGGCCAAGCCGGCCATCGCGTCATCCGTGATCTCCTGACGATCACGGGCGCTTGGCAGCCGACGCACGCGGACGCCTCGAAGCGGACGTCGAGATGGCCCTCGCCGGCCGCCTTGACCTCGCTTCGGTCCGTCCATAGGCCGCGATGAACACCTTGATCCCGCCTTCGATCTGAGCGCGGGACACGGCCGGGCTCGGCGCCTTCATGGACAGCGCCCAGGTCAGCGGCAGCCGGCCCTGGATCAAGGTCAGGAATTGCGTAGCGGCGAGCCTGGCATCGGGGACATCGAGCAGACCTTGCACCTCGGCCGCACGCAGAAACGCGGCGACCTCCGCGTCGCAGCGGTCCGGCCCCGCCGTCATGAACGCCTCCGCAATCGCCGGATAGCGCGAGGCGCAGGACATCACGAGCCGGTGCATTGCCAGCCCTCGGCCGTCCAGAAACATCGCCAGGAAGCGGCGCGCGATCTCACGCAGGTCCCGCTCCAGGTCGATGGGCCGCTCATCCCGGATCCACAACGTCTCGCCCATGCTTCGGCAATCCGCCTCGACCAAAGCGAGCAGCAACGCATCCTTGTCGGCGAAATGACCATAGAGCGTCGCCTTCGACACGCCGGCATGGCGCGCGATCGCGTCCACGCTCGTGGTGTCGAAGCCCCCCGCCATGAACAGAGTCCGCGCGCTCGCCAGGATCTGCGCGTGCTTACGCTCTGTGCGCCCGGGGCCTGCAACCGAAGTTGACGGCGCTGCATGCGAAGAAGATGTGACCATGCTCCTCCCTATCATCAACGTGACTTGACTCAAGCCTGCCACAAACAGCATCTTCCCTCAAGAAGAACGAAACGGTTTAGTTTTATGAAGGATGATGTCCAAATGTTTCTGTCCTCACGGGGGCGGGTCCTGCAACGCCGCGCGGCGGCTGCACCGCTCGGCCTCATCGGGGGCAGCATGCTGCTCGCATCCTGCGCCATGGGACCGGACTTCATGTCACCCGATGCGCCGGCCGTGACCGGCTATGTGACCGGAAATCGGCTCGGCCCGACTGCCGACGCATCGACGCCAGGCGGCGCGGTCCAGAGCTTCGCATCAGGACACGACCTGCCGGGCACCTGGTGGGCACTGTTTCATTCGCGGCAGATCAACGCCTTCGTCGAAGAGGCGATTCGCAACCATCCCGACATCGAGGCCGCGCAATTTGCGCTGCGCGCCGCGCGCGAGAATGCACTGTCGCAACAGGGTTCGCTGTTTCCGCAGGTGAGCGCCAACGGATCGGCCGAGCGCACGCAGGCCTCGACCACCCAGAACGGGCAATGGCCCGGCCAGACCTCGCTCTACACGCTCTACGGCAGCTCGGTCAGCGTCAGCTATGCGCTCGATTTGTGGGGCGGCACGCGGCGCCAGGTCGAGGCGCTGCAGGCGCAGGCCGACTACCAGGCGTTCAAGATGGAAGCGACCTATCTGGCGCTGACCGCCAATGTGGTGACCGCTGCGATCACCGACGCCTCGCTGCGCGACCAGATCGCGGCGACCGAAGAGATCATCAAGGCCGAAACCGATCAGCTCGGCCGCATCCAGCGCCAGTTCGACGTCGGCGCCATCTCCAAATCCGACGTGCTGTCCCAGGAGGCGACGCTGGCGCAGGCCAAGGCGACCTTGGCCCCGCTGCAGAAGCAACTGGCGCAGCAGCGCAATCAGCTGATGGCCTATCTCGGCCGGCTGCCGAGCCAGGATCGCGGCGAGCACGTGACGCTCGCGGAGCTGAAGCTGCCGCGCAAGCTGCCGGTGTCGCTGCCCTCCTCGCTCGTGCGTCAGCGTCCCGACATCCGCCAGGCCGAGGCGACCTTGCATCAGGCCACCGCGACGGTCGGCGTCGGCATCGCCAACCTGCTGCCGCAGGTGACCTTGTCCGGCAGCTACGGCGCGAGCGGACCGGAACGATTGTTCTCGCCGACGACGCTGGTGTGGGATGCGGCCTCGAGCGTCAGCCAGAAGCTGATCGACGGCGGCGCGCTCTATCACACCAAGGAGGCCAATGTCGCGAGCTTCGAGCAGGACCTGTCGCTCTACAAGAGCGCGGTCATCACCGCGTTCCAGAACGTCTCCGACTCGCTGCGCGCCATCCAGTATGACGCCGAGGCGTTGAAAGCCCAGGCTGCCGCCGAGAAGGCCACCGCCGACAGCCTGACCATGGCGATCGAGCAGTTCAAGAGCGGCGCCGTGCCCTACGCCAACGTCATCACCGCGCAGCAATCCTACCTCAACGCGCGCGTCTCGCGCATCAAGTCGCAGGCCACGCGCTTCACCGACACCGCGGCGCTGTTCCAGGCGCTCGGCGGCGGCTGGTGGAATCGCCAGGATGAGACCCCGGCGGCGCTGCCCCGCGCCAATCCCGGCTATTTCGCCGGCCCCAATCATACGATCCAGGAAGCAATGTAATGACCAAGCGCATGACGATCATGCTGGCCGTCATGGCCGTTCTGTTCGGCGGCCTCTACGGCTTCCAGACCTTCAAGGGCATCATGATTGCCAAGGCGATCGGCGCCATGGCCAATCCGCCGCAGACGGTTTCGACCGTGGTTGCGGAGACGGCGCCGTGGCGCTCCAACCTCACGGCGGTCGGCTCACTGCGCGCCGTCAATGGCGCCGACCTGGCGCTGCAGGCCGCAGGCATCGTGCAGAGCATCCAGTTCAATTCGGGCGACAGCGTCGAATCCGGCCAGCAATTGCTGCAACTGGTTGCCACCGACGACGTCGCCAAGCTGCAATCGCTGCAGGCCACCGCAGAGAACGCCGCCATCGTCGTCAAGCGCGACGAGGAACAGATCAAGTTCAACGCCGTGAGCCAGGCCACGCTGGACAGCGACCGCGCCAACCTCAAGAACGCGCAGGCGCTGGTGGCGCAGCAGAAGGCGATCGTCGAGCAGAAGACCTTGAAGGCGCCGTTCGCCGGCCGGCTCGGCATCCGCGCCGTCGATCTCGGGCAGTTCCTCAGCGCCGGCACGACCATCGTGACACTGCAGAGTCTCGACCCGATCTTCGTCGACTTCTATCTGCCACAGCAATCGCTCGCCGACATCCGCATCGGCCAGGACGTCGGCGTTTCAGTCGATTCATTTCCCGGAGAGCGCTTCAAAGGCGAGATCTCGGCGATCAACGCCAAGGTCGATTCCACCAGCCGCAACGTCCAGGTCCGCGCCACCCTGCACAACAACGCCGCCCGGCTGCTGCCGGGCATGTTCGCCAAGGTCGAGATCGCGACCGGCAAGCCTGAGCAATTGGTCAACGTGCCGCTGACGGCCATGGTCAGCAATCCCTATGGCGACCTCGTCTACATCGTCGATGATCTCAAGGACGGACTTGGCAAGGCGAGGCAGATGTTCGTGAAGAGCAAGCCGGCCAAGGGCGACCGTGTCGCGATCACCGACGGCGTCAAGCCGGGCGAGACGGTCGTGATCGCAGGCCAGCTGAAGCTGCGCAATGGCAGCCCGCTCAAGATCGACAATTCGCACGTCCCGGTCGCCGAAGCCGCACCCGACGTCGTCGACCAGTAATCGCGTCAGCCTCCGACCGACAGAGCCATCCCCCATGCGTTTCACAGACATCTTCATCCGCCGGCCGGTGCTGGCGCTGGTCGTCAGCGCGCTGATCCTCGTGCTCGGCCTGCGCTCGATGACGACGCTGGCGATCCTGCAATATCCGCGCACGCAGAACGCCATCGTCACGGTGAGCACCGCCTATGCCGGTGCCGATAGCGACATCATCGCCGGCTTCATCACGACGCCGCTCGAGAATGCGATCGCCCAGGCCAACGGCATCGACTACATGACCTCGAGCAGCGTCACCGGCAGCAGCACCATCACGGTCAACCTGCGGCTCAACTATGATTCCGGCAAGGCGATGACCGAGATCAACGCCAAGGTGAACTCGGTCCTGAACCAGCTGCCGACCGGTACGCAACAGCCGACCCTGACCTTGAAGGTCGGCCAGACCATCGACGCGATGTATATCGGCTACGCCAGCGACGTGCTGGCGCCGAACCAGATCACCGACTATCTGACGCGCGTGGTGCAGCCGAAGCTGCAGGCCGTCTCGGGGGTGCAGACGGCCGAACTGCTCGGCGCCAAGAAATTCGCGCTGCGCGCCTGGCTCGATCCCGACAAGCTCGCCGCCTACGGCCTGACCGCGACCGACGTGTCGACGGCGCTGTCGGGCAACGACTACATCTCCGGGCTCGGCACCACCAAGGGCCGCCTGGTGCAGGTCGATCTCGCCGCGGCAACGAATCTTCATTCTTTGGAGCAGTATCGCAACCTGGTCGTGAAGCAGGTCAACGGCGCCATCATCCGCCTGCGCGATGTCGCGAGCGTCACGCTCGGCAATGACGACTACGATTCGGCGACCCGCTTCAACGGCAGGACCGCGGTCTATATCGGCATCCAGGTGGCGCCGACCGCCAACCTGCTCGACGTGATCAACGGCGTGAAGGCGATCCTTCCCGAGCTGCAGCGGCAGCTGCCGAACGGCATCAGCAGCGAGATCCTCTACGACTCCACCGATTTCGTGAACTCGTCGATCGACGAGGTGATCCATACCCTGGTGGAAGCGATCGGAATCGTGATCGTCGTCGTGTTCATGTTCTTAGGATCGTGGCGCTCGGTGCTGATCCCGGTGATCGCGATTCCGCTGTCGCTGATCGGCACCTTCGGCCTGATGCTGCTGATGGGCTTCTCCATCAACCTGCTGACCTTGCTCGCCCTGGTGCTCGCGATCGGCCTCGTCGTCGATGACGCCATCATCGTGGTGGAAAGCGTTCACCGCCTGATCGACGAGGGCGTGGCGCCGGTCGAGGCTGCGATCCAGTCGGCGCGCGCGCTGGCGAGCCCGATCATCGCCATGACGGTCGTGCTGATCGCGGTCTATGTGCCCGTCGGCTTCCAGGGCGGCCTCACCGGCGCGCTGTTCACCGAGTTCGCCTTCACGCTCGCCGGCGCCGTCACGGTCTCGGCGGTGATCGCGCTGACGCTGTCGCCGATGAACTGCGCCTGGCTGTTGCGCCGGACCGAGCGCGATGCGACCACGCTCGAGGCGCGGCTCGTGAGGACGATCGACCACGTGCTCGAACGGCTCGCGCACGGCTATCGCCGCGCGCTCGAAAGCGTGTTCACCACCAAGCCGGTGGTCGTGGTGTTCGCGCTGCTGCTGCTGGCGATGATCCCATGGCTCTATGTCAGCTCGACCAGCGAGCTCGCGCCCGACGAGGACCAGGGCATCGTGCTGTCGCTGACCAACTCGGCGCCGTCGGCCACGCTCGATCAGCGCCAGTTCTACGGCCAGCAGCTGTTTGGCCTGATCGCGCAGCGGCCGGAGACGCGCACCGTGTTCCAGATCGACACCCCGACGCAGGCCATCGGCGGCTGGGTCCTGAAGCCGTGGGATGAGCGCAAGGCGACGACCAAGACCCTGCAGCCGGAGTTCCAGCAACTGCTGAACGGAATCGCCGGCGCGCGCTCGGTCGCGTTCCAGCCCTCGCCGCTGCCGGGCAGCAACGGCCTGCCGATCCAGTTCGTCATCGGCACCACCGGCGCGTTCTCGGAGCTCAACGACGTGTCGCGCGATTTCATGACCAAGGCGCTGGCGAGCGGTCAGTTCATCTTTCTCGACAGCGATTTGAAGATCGACAAGCCGCAGACCACGGTGGTGTTCGACCGCGACAAGGCCGCCGACCTCGGCCTCAAGATGAGCGATCTCGGCGGCGCGCTCGCGACCATGCTGGGCGGCAACTATCTCGACTATTTCAGCCTGGAGGGCCGCTCCTACAAGGTGATCCCCCAGGTCCGGCAGAACGACCGGCTGACGGATGGACAGCTGCTGGACTATTCGATCCGCACCGGCGGCAATGCCATGGTGCCGCTGTCGACCGTCGCCCGACTTGAGCACAAGACGATCCCGGAACAGCTCAATCACTTCCAGCAGATCAACGCCGCGACGATTTCCGGCGTGGCAATGCCGGGCGTGGCGATGGGCGACGCCCTCGCCAAGCTGAAGGAGATCGCGACGTCGCTGCCATCGGGCTATTCGATCGATTACGGCGGCGCGTCGCGGCAGCTGGAGAAGGAATCCGGCGGCTTCGTCACCACCTTCGTGTTCGCGCTGATCATCATCTTCCTGGCGCTGGCTGCCTTGTTCAACAGCTTCCTCGATCCGATCATCATCCTGGTGTCGGTGCCGATGTCGCTGGCCGGCGCGCTGATCTTCATCAGCCTTGGCATCGGGGGCGCCAGCATCAACATCTACACTCAGGTCGGCCTGGTCACCCTGATGGGCCTCGTCAGCAAGCACGGCATCCTGATGGTGGAGGTTGCCAACGAGCTGCGCGAGCACGGCAAGGACCGCACCGAGGCCATCATCGAGGCGGCGACCGTGCGGCTGCGGCCGATCCTGATGACGACGGCCGCCATGGTGCTCGGCGTGATCCCGTTGATCACCGCGAGCGGCGCCGGCGCCGTGTCGCGCTTCAACATGGGCCTCGTGATCGCCACCGGCCTCAGCATCGGCACCCTGTTCACGCTGTTCGTGGTCCCCGTCGCCTACGCGCTGATCGCCCATCGCGGCACGGCGCACCAGGCAGCGGCCGGACATGCGGTGGCGGCCACGCCATAACGAAGTAAAAATATAAGCTAACTCAAAGCATTACATGAAAACCCGGAGCTTCGCGCCGATCGGCATTGACAAACGAAATACTAAAACGATATATCGTTCGTGCACAACGGAGATCATATCGTATGAGACATCATCATCATTGGACATTCGGCCGCCCGGGTTGGGACGACGATCGCGAGCATCGTGGCTGGCGTCATCGCCGCCACCCTGAGAGCCGACACGGCTTCGACGAGGCCGGCGAGGACGTTCGTCTTGCCGGCCGCGGCCCCGGCTTCGGCCGCCACCGCGGACCCGGCCTGTTCGAAGGCGACGGCCGCCGCGGTGGTCGTGAGGAGTTCGGGCGCGGCGGCGGCGGACGGTTCTTCGGCCCCGGCGACCTGCGCAGCCTGCTGCTGTGGCTGATCGGCGAGAAGCCGCGCCATGGCTATGAGCTGATCAAGGCGGTCGAGCAGCTGGTCGGCGGCGCCTACTCGCCGAGCCCCGGCTCGGTCTATCCGATCCTCAGCCTGCTCGAGGACATGGGCCAGATCGAAGCGGCGTCGGCCGAGGGCGGCAAGAAGCTGTTCGCCATCACCGACGCCGGACGCGCGGCGCTGAAGGACGACGCGGCGGCGATCGAGGGCCTGCTCAGCCGGATGCGCATCATGGCGCGCACCATGGGCGGCATGCGCCCGCCCGAGCAGGTGCTGCAGACCGTGCAGACGCTGAAGATGGCGCTCAAGATGCACCGCCCCGGCTGGAGCGAGGCAGAAGCGAAGCGCGTCAGCGACATCCTCACCCGCGCCATCGCCGAGATCCAGGGCGACGACGACGGCGCCGCGACCTGACCACTCTGCCATCTGTGAGGAGCCAAGAGATGCCCCACGCCTACGCCATCGAAGTGACCGACATCAGCCCACGCACCGACGACCGCGTGGGACCGAGCTACGACTTCACCTTCACCAACCATGACGATCTCAACGAGATCGTCGCCCGCTTCCAGCGCCGCGACCTGTTCGACCACAATGAGAGCAAGGCCTTCGTCACCGGGCTCAAGCTGCTCGGCGGCGTGATGCTGAACCATCGCGCCGAGCCGCTGTTCGCCGAGTTCGCACCGGCGTTCAAGCAGTTCATGAAGACGCTGAAATCGGGCGCGAAGCCGCAGGAGGCGCAGGCGTAACGTCTGGCAATTTGAGTCGGGCACGCGCCTTTCGAACGGTGCGCTCCCTCTCCCCGTTCTTCACGGGGAGAAGGTTGGGGTGAGGGGCAGCCGCACGGGAAGTGTTGGTGGTGAGACCTGTACCCCCTCACCCGGATTGCATCTGCGATGCAATCCGACCTCTCCCCGCAGGCGGGGAGAGGTGAGCCGACCAAGCCGTGAGATGTGGGCTCAAGTCAAACATCTGAGTGGTCGGACAACCCACTTTAGCTCGTCAGCTCGTAACGAAAAGCGCGCGGGACATCTGGCCCGCGCGCTTGTTCCTTCTTGAAATGCCGCAACGATGCGCCGCTAGCCCGCCGGCTCCAGCACCATCAGCCCCGTCGCGGTGTTTGAGATCGGGATGTGATAGTTGGCGTGCTCCTTGCGCACCTTCTCCGGCAAGGTGCCGCGCGCGACCATCCAGTTCAGGAGCTCGACGCCCTGGGTGCCCGACAGTTCGACCAGCTCGGCCGTCGAGTATTTCGTCGCCCAGGCCGGGTCGTCGACCATGCTGGCCATGAACTTCTCGTCGAAATCCTTGTTGATGAAGCCGGCGCGCTCGCCGTCGAGCTGGTGCGACAGCCCGCCGGTGCCCATGACGACAACGCGCTGATCCCCAGGCCAGGACTCGATCGCCCGCGCCAGCGCCTGGCCGAGCTTGTAGCAGCGCGCGGCCGAGGGCAGCGGCGCCTGCACGGTGTTGACGACGACGGGCACCACCCGCACCGGCCATTTCTGGTCGGGCCAGCACAGCGCCATCGGCAGCGTGAAGGCGTGATCGACCGCCATCTCCTGGCAGGTCGTGAGATCGAAATCTTCCTTCACCAGATGCTCGATCAGGTGCCACGACAATTCGCTGTCGCCCTGGAACGGCGCGGTCTGGGGAATGCCCCAGCCTTCGTCGGCATTGCTGTAGCTGTCGGCCGCGCCGATCGCGAAGGTCGGCATCTTGTCGAGGAAGAAGTTCAGGCCGTGGTCGTTGTAGACGAGCACGACGACATCCGGCTTCACCTTGGCGAGCCATTCGCGCACATGCGGGAAACCGTCGAAGAACGGCTTCCAATACGGATCCTGCTGCAGCCCCTTGGCGATCGCGCCGCCAATGGCCGGAACGTGGGAGGTGGTGATGCAACCGACGATCTTTGCCATGACGATTACCCCCTGGCCGCCAGCAGCTTGGCCTTGAACTGCTCTTTCGTCAGCCCGGTCTGCTGCGCGCCGATATCCTGCATGTCGAGCCCGAAAATGCCGGCGAATTTGGCGAGGTAATAGGCGTTGCCGCCGGCCTCGATCAGCTCGAGCACGTTGCGATGTCGGATCGCGTCGCGTTGCTGGGCGTTGAGGCCAAACTTCGCACAATAGCCGTCCTCGTCGGCGACGAACGCCTTGCGGTTGGCGGCATCGTTGAACGAGTAGCACATCTTGTTGAGCGCATAGCCCTTGCGGGCCTGCTCGCCGTCGAAAATGGTGGTGCCGGGCACGGGCTGCCGGGCTGACGTGGTGGACATCGAAACCTCCCCTGTGATGCTTTGAACCGTCGCGTTTGATCTGGATCAAATACAGCGCGTTCCATGCCGCCAGTATCGCCTGATGACACAACCAATAAAGGCCGCGCGACCGATCTGATCCATGAGCCAATTCGATCATTTGGACCTCGACGGCCATCTGCTGCAGCTGCTGCTCGCCGTCATCGAGGAAGGCTCGGTGACGCGCGCCGCACTCAGGCTCGGCGTCACGCAGTCCGCCGTCAGCCATCTGCTCGACAAGCTGCGCGCGATCACCGGCGACCCGCTGTTCGTGAAATCCGGCCGCGGCATCGTGCCGACCGCGCATGCGCAGCTGCTCGCGCTGCGCGCCCGGGCTTTGCTCGACGATCTCAGGAGCTTTTCGCACGCCGCCGCATTCGAGCCGGCGAAGATCTCGGCGCAGGTGACGATCGCGGCCAATGATCTGCAGCGTGATCTGCTGCTGCCCTCGCTGCTGCGCTACGCCCGCGCGCAGGCGCCAGGCCTCAGCCTGCGCGTCATCCCTTCAGGGGCCCCCGTGCCGGACATGCTGCGCGAGGAGCACTGTCAGCTCATCATCACGCCGCGCCCACCTGAGGGCAGTGACATCCTGCAGAAGCGGCTGTTCGAGGACAGCTACCGCGTGTTCTACGATGCGAGCCAACGCGAGCCGCCGGAGAGCCTGGAGGATTATCTCGCCAGCGACCACGTCACGGTGCTGTACGAGCCGCGCCGCCGGTTGGATATCGACGAGGTGCTCGCCGAGCGCGGCCTCGTCAGGCGCTTCGCGGCGCACGTGCCGGGCTTCGGCGGCATCGGACCGTTCCTGCGCGGCAGCCGCATGATCGCGACGTTGCCGAGCCTGTTGCGCGCCTACATGCTGCGTGGCCTGGCGGTCGCGCCGGTGCCGGTCCCCTGCCCCGCGATGCCGATGTACATGGTCTGGCATCTGCGCCACCAAGACGATCCGATGCACCGCTGGCTGCGCCAGCAGCTCGAGATCGTGGTCGCGCCGAGCCTCGCCGCCGCGGCCGAGCACATGCCGGTGTTGGCGTAGTCCATCCGAAAGCGCCTCACTCCGGCGTGTGGCAGACCGCCTCGACGTTGTTGCCGTCGGCATCGCGCACGAAAGCGCCGTAATAGTTCTCGTGATAATGCGGCCGCAGCCCGGGCGCGCCATTATCGCTGCCACCTGCCGCGATTGCGGCCTGATAGAACGCATCGACCGTGGCGCGATCCTTGGCGTGGAACGCGACATGCGTCGAGGTCGCGGCCGTGCCGCCGGTGCCGATCCAGAAATCCGGACGGCCATCGCCGAAGCCGGCATGATCACCATGGCCTCCGGTCTGCGCGTCGGTGATCTCCATCATCAGGACATAGCCCAACGGCGCCAGCGCAGCCGCATAGAACGCCTTGGCGCGGGCGAAGTCGGAAACCGGAAATCCCACATGGTCGAGCATGACTGTCCTCTCAGATCGTGACGACCGACGATAGGGCTGCGCCGCAGCCTCTGCAACGGAGGATCACTGCGACAGAATGCGACGCGCGGTCTGCTGCCCGCTCGCCAGCGCCGCCTCGACCGTGCCCATGTCGCGGCCGCGATATAGCGCCTCGCCGGAGATCAGCACCGGTCCAGCGGCACCTTTCGTCAGCACGTCCTGGGCGCGCCGCGTGTCGAGCGTCGCGTAGGAATAGGCGCCGCGTGCGAACGGATCCCTCGCCCAGTTGGTCGCTGACGCCGCGACGAGTTCCGTCCTGAGATCGCCGACCGGCTTTGCGAAGATGTCGGCGAGCGCCGCAACTCCCATGTCGATCAGCGCCGGATCATCGAGCGCAGCGTAGGCGCTCGTCGGCGGTCCCGAGAGCCAGCCGGTCAGCACGGCATGATCGCTCGGGTGCTGCGTCCACCACACCGGCACCGCGGCGTCCGACAGCACGAACAGCGTGTCCGAGAGATCGTGCTCGTTCGCTGCCATCCACCAGCGGCGCTCGAACCGCAGCAGCAGCTTGATGACATTGCCGAAGCCGATGTCGGCTGTGGCCGCCACCTGCCCTTGCATCGCCGTCGGCAGCGCGATCGTTTGCACGAGCGGCAACGGCACGGTCAGAATGACGACGTCCCCGCTGTGCGCGCGGCCGTCGGCGCAACGGACCTTCGCCCCATCGCCTTCGCTCTCGATCGCGGTGACGACCGATTGAAACGCAAATGTGACGCCGCGCGCGCGGCATTCGGCGGCAAGACAATCGACCAGCGCGCCGTAGCCGCCGACGATGCGCGTCTGCGGGCCGCGCTCGCCGCCCATCCACTCGTCGCGCAGCGCGAACACGCTGGCGCGGTCGGGATCGGCGGCGTCATAGCCCTGCACCATGCCCAGCACGGATTCGCGCAAGGCAGCGAACTCCGCGCCTGAGAAATGACGCTCGAGCAGCGTGGTGATGGTGAGGTCCTGGTCGAGCCTGGCCAGCACGTCGTGCAGCCGGTCCATCTGCCGATCGGCCGGATCCTCGTCGGAGAACCTGCCGTTCGCGACATGCCAGCGCGCGCCTTCGATCGGCTGCGCCGACAGCCCGGCCTCGGCCAGCAACCGATACGTGACCGGCGCCTCACCATGAATGAACTCTGCGCCGGCCTCGGCTCTGTATCCGAACACGCCTTCTGCAAGCGGATGGATGCGGCCGCCGCAGCGCTCGCGCGCCTCCAGCACCGTCACGTGCCTGCCGGCGCGGGCGAGCTCGCGCGCCGCCATCAGGCCCGCCGCCCCGGCGCCGACGACGATGATGCGATCCCGTCTCTCACCCATGACTGGCCTGGGCAGGCAAGGCGGAGCCGTTGCTGATCCTGTAGCGCAGCCACACCGCGCCGCCTTCGAGCGGCTTGCAGCTTTCGAGCGTCATCGCCGTGATCGGAGCCCGCTCGCCCGAGTGGGCTTCGGTCGAATCGAACACGCTGGGCGCGCCCTTGGCGCCGTCGATCGCGGGACACAGGACGAGGTTGAACTCATCGACCAGGCCGGCCCGGAGGAACGCGCCATTGGTCCCGCCGCCGCCTTCGAGCAGCAGGCGCTTGACGCCGAGCTCGCGCGCGACGACGTCGAGCACATCAGCGAGATCGAGCTCGGTTGCTCCGGCAAAGATGTAGGAGACACCCTCGCTGCGCAGACCCGCGAGATGCGCGTCCGACACCGCCTCGGTGAGCACGGCCACGATCGGATCGCCGCCGATGTCGGACCGGCCCCAGCAGATCTTGCCATGGGCATCGAGCACCACGCCATGGGCCTTGGCATCGCGCCTGATGATCCAGTTCTCGCGCGGAAAGCGCTCGGTGGTCGTCGCCGGATAAGCCGTGCCCTTCGCGAATTCCTGGCCGGTGACGCGGCCGATCAGCCAGGCATCGCCGCCGAGTTGGTCATGCACCTGCTCGAACAGATCACCCGAGCCCTTCGGACGCCATCGGCTCGGCAGGGTCCGGCCATCGACGCTCGATGCCATCAGACAGATGACGTCCGGTTTCATGCATCCTCCTTGTCACCGCTCCACGCCTCACCGAATATGGCTCCCGCGGCGTTGTCAACGAAGCCGCGTGCGTTTCGTTCGATGGCACATGCTCTTCGACTGCGCCACGAAGCCTGTCGCTGTGACCGCACATTTGGCTGCCCTGGGGTCGGTTGGAAACGGAACAGGCCATGGAGATCACACCGCGCAAACGAACCGCCGCAGGTATGCGTATGGCGGCGTTGCTCGCCGCGACGCTGGCCGGCCTCGCTCTGTGCGTGGCTGGAATCTGGCGGCTCGAAGCCGAGCGCACCGGTGTGACGATGACTCCGCTTAAGGCCGGCACGACACCCGTCACCATCTATCGGCGCGACGGCGCAGCGCCGGCGCCGGTCGTCGTCATCGCCCATGGCTTCGCAGGCTCGCGCCAGTTCATGGAGGCCTATGCGCTGACCCTGGCGCAGGCGGGCTATGTCGCCGTCGCGTTCGATTTCGAGGGCCATGGCCGCAATCCCAGCCCGATGTCCGGCGACGTCACGCGCGTCGATGGCACCACCCGGAAGCTGATGAGCGAGGTCGGCCGCGTCACCGACGCCGCGCTGTCTCTGCCGGGCACCGATGGCCGGGTCGCCCTGCTCGGGCATTCGATGGCTTCCGACATCATCGTGCGCCAGGCCCTGGCCGATCCGCGCATCAGCGCGACGGTGGCGATCTCGATGTTTTCCGAAGCCGTCAGCGCGAGCACGCCGCGCAATCTGCTGATCATCACGGGCGAATGGGAGACAGCCCTGCGCAGGGACGCGCTACGCAACCTCAGGCTCGCCGATCCCGCCGCGCGCGAGGGCGACACGGTGGACGATCCCGCGGGGAATGGCGGGCGCCGCGCCGTCGTTGCCCCCGGGGTCGAGCATGTCAGCGTGCTGTATTCGACGACGGCCTTGCGCGAGGCGCGCGACTGGCTCGACCGGGTGTTCGGCCGCACGAGCAGCGGCCCGGTGGCGGCGACCGGCGGCGCGATCGCGCTGCTGCTCGCGGGCATCGTGCTGCTGGCATGGCCTCTGGCCGGGCTGCTGCCGAGGGGCGATGCGCCGCCACCCGCAATTCCGCTGCGCAGTCTTGCGATCGCCACGCTGGTGCCGGCCGTCGTCACGCCGATCGTGCTGCGGTTCGTCGAGACGCGCTTCCTGCCCGTGCTGGTCGCGGACTATCTCGCCGCGCATCTGCTCGTCTATGGCGCGCTGTCGCTCTCGCTGCTGCGCCTGCGGGGTGTTCGCTTCGGCCGCGTCGCCTGGGTCTCGGCATTGGCGCTGGCCGCCTACGGCATCATCGTTTTCGGTGGCGCGCTCGACCGCTACGTCGCATCGTTCATGCCGATCGCGGCCCGCCTGCCGATCATCGCGGCGATCGCCGTGGGCGCCGTGCCCGCCATGCTGGCCGACAGCATCGCCAACCAAGGGGGCCACGCGGCGCTGTGGCGCACGGTGTGGATACGAGCCGCCTTCCTGGCTTCGCTCGGCGGCGCGGTGGCGCTCGATTTCAAGCGGCTGTTCTTTCTGCTGATCATCATTCCCGTGATCGTGCTGTTCTTCACGGTGTTCGGACTGATCGGCGGCTGCGTCGGCCGGAGGACCGGCTCGCCGATGGCTGATGGCATCGGCCTCGGCCTGATCCTGGCGTGGTCGCTCGGGGTGTCGTTTCCGATGTTCCTGCCGGGCTAGCGCTCCGTGTCCAACGTGCACGAACGGGCCGCTCCATGATATCAAGCTCAGAGAGGGAGCAGTCATGGCGAAACACCGCATCTACACGACGAGTGTCGCAAGCGTGTACCGGCTTTATGTCGCGAAGGCCGAGAAGAAGGGACGCACCAAGGCAGAGGTCGATCAGGTCATCTGCTGGTTGACGGGCTATGGTCAGAAGCAGTTCGAGACTGAGCTGGACCGACAGACCGATTTCGAGACCTTCTTCGCGCGAGCGCCGGCGATGAATCCGTCGCGGACCTTGATCAGGGGCACGATCTGCGGCGTCCGCGTCGAGGATGTCGAAGAACCGACGATGCGGGAGATCCGCTATTTGGACAAGCTGGTCGATGAGCTGGCCAAGGGCAAAGCGATGGACAAGATCCTGCGCAAGCCGTGAACTCGCCGCTCCCCCGCAGCAACAACCTTCAGGGTCTCGGCTCAGTCCTGCTCCTGCCCCGGCGCCTGCCGCAGCATGAAATGGCCGAAGGCCGTCGCGTGCGGCTTCGTCGCATCGTCCTGCCAGGCACGGGCCTCGAACGCGACCACGCGGCGGCCCTGCTTGACGATCGATGCCGACGCGATGCTGTCGAGCGCGCGGCCCGAACGCAGATAGTTGATGGTGAGGCCGATCGGCTTCGGTGGCGCTGATGCGCCGAGCTCACGCATCACGGTGATGATCGCCGCTGTTTCCAGGAATGCGCCGGTCATGCCACCATGGATCGCCGGCAGCACGGGATTGCCTATGATCCGGTGCGAGAACGGCATCACGAGCGTGTCGTTCTCCGCAAGGCGAATGCCGAGGCAGCGCGCGAACGGGCTGGTGGCGAACGGCCCCGTCGGATCCTCGGGCGCCTCGAGCGGCGGCGGCGCGCCGCCGAAGGCCGGCCGATCGGTCAGCATGTTGGTGCGATTGGCGCCGACCATGAAGCAGGCCGTTGCGGTCGCAACCGGTTCGCTCTCTTCCTCCTGATAGGCCGTCGCACGCACGAAGGCGATCGAGCGCGTGACGCGGAAGCACACGGCATGCGCCTTGATGTCGAGGCCGGGCGTCGCCGGTTTCTGATAGTCGATGCGCAGATCGAGCGTCGCGATGGCACGGCTGCCATCGAGCGCGAGCTGCACCGCCATGCCGCAGCTCTCGTCGAGCATCGCGGTGACGACGCCGCCATGGATCACGCCGGTCTCGCTGTCACCGACGAACACGGGGCGATAGGGCAAGGTCGACCAGGCTTCGCCGGGCGCGAAACGGTCCATCCGGAGCCCGCTGATATGACCATAGACCGAGCGGCGATTCCTGATCGCTTCGGCGAGCTCATCAAATGCCGGGGGCGCGGCGGGAGTCGGAGTGTCGGACATCACCGGATTCTAGAGCATGATCTGGTACACGTGCGAAGCGTTTTCCGGGATGCTCGTGATGCGCACGGGATCGCGCTCGTCGAACTGCGGATGTCAACGGCGCATCATGATGCACGCGCAACTTCGAGATGCGTTTCAGCGGTGCAATCGCGTTCAACGCACGGCTTCGAGCCGGCACGGCCGACACCGCGTGCCCCGCAAATCTACGTGCATGAAAAGTTGCGCCAGCGCGGCGCGCTTAGAACATTGGCAACCTTAATATGGTCATAATGGTCCCAATCAAATCCCGGAGACCAGTCGATGCGCAGATCCACCAAGACGCCGGACGCCCCGCCGAGCAGCGGCACGGCCTCTCTACGAATTGTCCTGAGCCTGGCGCTCGCAGCGAGTGCCGGCGTGATGTGGTGGAGCAATGGCGCCAACAGCTTTTCCTTCGCGACGGGGGCGCCCTCGCTGGAGACTCGCGTCGCGGCCCTCACGTCGGAGCTCACCCAGCTCAAGGCCGAGACGGCCAGGCTGCGCGACAACCAGGCCGACACGTCCGGTGAGATCGTCCAGCTCCGCGCCAGCCTCAGCAGTGCCGAGACCGGCCTGGCGACGCTGCGCACCGCCGCCGACGACAGCGAAGCGCGCCGCCGCGATACCGCCGACAAGATCGAGTCCGACATCGCCTTGTTGAAGCGCTACACGATCCGCCTCCGCTCGGCGCAGGAGGATGCCTCGGCCGATCTCGGCGGGCTGCGCGCGGCCGCGGCAACCAGCGAGATCGGCATCGAGCAGCTCCGCACGGCCACGGGTGAGATCCGCCAGCAGGTCGCCCGCATCGAGATGGCCCGCGAGGCGACCAGCTCGATCGGCCGGACTCACAAGCATCGCGTCAGGCGAATCGCGCGGGCTCCCCAAGCCGAGCCGCAGATCGCGCAGCCGTTCCTGGCGCAGTGGCCGGGCGTGGTGCCTGCGGGCCGCAATTGAGCTGAACGGGACTTCGACCGCCCGCGCGCCTGCGCGGTTGCCAACCGTGCGGGCTGGTTACCACCAGCCCGGCTGGACCGGCCGGAAATAGGTCTGAGGCGGCGCACGCCGGCGCGGTGGGGCCACGGGCTGGCCGTCCCAGCTGCGCTGGAAGAAGTTGCCGAAGCCGTCGTCATATTCGTCGCCGCTCGCGACGTTCACGTCCGCCGTCGGCCGGCGCGTGATGAAGCCGCCCTGCGGCTGATTGCTCAAGACCGCGACGAACTCGGTGCGATAATTGGTCTCGGTCGACAGCGGCTCGTCCGAGACGATGATCGAGGATCGCGCCACGGCCGTCGGCGCGATCCGGGCCAGCACGTCGCGGGGAATGGTGATGCGGTCGAGCGCGTCCTTCGCGTCGTCGCCGTCGTCGATCGTCACCGCCGTCCAGCGCAGCCCTGAACCGTTCTGCGCCACCGCCGTGAACACGTGGGTGCCGAGGGGCCGGTCGGGATCGCGGATCGTGACCGGTGCCTCGAGCGAGGTATCGAACACTTCGCCGCCACCGTCGCGCGCCGGCTTGTGCGTGTTGCGCCTGACATAGAGCATCTGCGTCGAGCGGCTGATATAGACCGAGACCGGCTCGGTCGCGAGCTTCGCCTCCTCGGCCGCCTTGGCGATATCGGTCTTCTTGCCGGCGGCCGCCTTGGCGGCTTCCTTCGTCGTTGCGGCGGCGTCGAGCTTGGCCGTCGTGTCGGTCCGGGCGGCGTCCAATTGAGCCGCCGCGTCGGCGGCATTGGCCACGGCCTTCTGCTTCGCCTCCTCGGCCTGGGCCCTGGCCTGATCGGTCTTGGCTGCGGCGAGCTTCCTGTCGGCGATCTTCAGCTCGGCATCGGCGCGCGCCTTGGCCTGCTCCAGCTTCCGCAGCGCGGCCTTCAGCGACTTGGCCTCGCGATCGGCGATCGCGGCGGCGGTCTTGGCCTCGCCGGCGGTCTTGGCGGCATCCTCAGCCTCGCGGCCAAGTGTCGCGGCGCGCGACGGGGCGGCCGCCAGCGCCTCGGCATTCGGAACGAACAAGGCAGGATGCGAAAAATCGACCGCGGCGACGTCGCCGGGGGCGATGATCACACGCATGCCGATCCAGGTCTGGTCGAACAGCTTCTCGGCAAATCCATAGGGCATCCGCACGCAGCCATGCGAGGCGGCGTAGCCGGGCAACGGCCCGCCATGCAGCGCGACGCCGTTCCAGGTGATGCGCTGCATGTTCGGCATCCACGCATCGTCATAGAGCGTGGAGTGGTGGTCCTTGTCCTTCTCGATGATCGCGAACACGCCGGCCGGGGTCTCGCGGCCCGACACGCCGGTCGACACCGGCGCTCGCCAGATCCAGCCCTCCGAATCGTAGAACGTGACCTTCTGGGCCTTGATCGACACGATCGCCATGATCGGCTCGCCATGCGGGCGCGGCGCCGTGGCTTCGACGACCGGCGCCGGGCGCGCCTGCCGCGCGTCCGCGCCGGAGCCGGGCAGAGCCAGCACGGCCAGCGCCGCGAAGGCCGTCAAGACCGATCCCCGACGCCGTGTCATGCCGGTGGTCCGAGCTGCCGTGGATCGTCTCACCATGCGCTATCCCGATGTTCGCTGCGGTTCCGCCCTGCGCCGCCAACGCGACACATCACGATCTATACGCTCGATCACGTCTTGGGGTGAAGTAAGGCAGGGAGGTTAACGACATGCTGGCCCGACATGGCCGGCAAGCCCAACCGTGGCGAAAGCGCGACAAAACGCGCACATTGACGCACGTTCGGTTCATCCTGCGCCAAGACTGCGTCGAGAGCGCTCGGCGCAACGGGTTCCCATCACGGTCGCTCGGTGCCTCGCTGATCGAGATGCTCCGCGAGCATGAGCGCCAACCGCGCGCCCTCGGCATGTGTTACCCTAGGGTCGAGGCTACGGGCGTAGTCCCTGATCTCGTCGATCATCTTACTCACGCGATCCTCATCCTCGCACCCTCTTACCTCGCGCAGCCTCGTCATGAGATCGGCACGCATGGCGATCTGCATGGCCAGCGGCGCGAGCTCCTCAGGACTGCGCATCGTTTGACGAACGGGCTGCGAAGGTTTTTCAAGATGCCCTTCGGCCGTTCGTCCTCTGTCATCTGCGATCACTCCAATCGCCGCTCGGCGGATTGATACGCCCACTCTTTGGGCTGCTCCATGATTTAACACGAGTCTGCTGCATCGGCCGGAATCGAACTCGTGCGCTATTTTCCGCCGCTCGCGCTTGAACGGCATGCGCTGCGATCCCATGCTTTATGTTATGCGGAGGCGTCGCAAGGCGGACACCGAGGCTCGTTTTTCGACGTCCAGCTGTTGAACGGAGAGATGGCACCTTGCCCAACCCGCACGACTTTCACACGCCGAAATCGTCCTACACGAAAGAGGACCTGCTCCAATCCGGCGACGGCGGCTATTTCGGTCCGGGCAATGCATAGCTGCCGGCGCCGCCGATGCTGATGATCGATCGGATCACCGAGCTCAGCCTGGACGGCGGCGCCTACCGCAAGGGCCATATCGTCGGCGAGTTGGATATCACGCCAAGACTCTGGTTCTTCGACTGCCTGTTTCGCGGCGATCCGGTGATGCCGGGATGCCTGGGGCTCGACGCGATGTGGCAGATGGTGGGGTATTGGCTGGGCTGGTCGGGCTCGCCCGGCAAAGGCCGCGCCACCGGTGTCGGCGAGGTGAATTTCAAAGGCCAGATCACGCCGGATATCCGCTGTGTGCGCTATGAGGTCGAGATGCGGCAGGTCAAGCGCGGCCGGCTGGTGCTCGGCATCGCCGACGGCCGCGTGCTCGCGGACGGCAACAACGTCTACGAAGCACGAAACATGAAGGTGGCGCTGGTCGGGGCTGCAGGTTGACGCGGCCGCATCGCGTGCTTCAACACATTCAGGGTTGAGCCATCATGTCAGCAGAGTTCATCCTCGTCGCGGGTCCGATGGTCCGCGCCGCAAGCTGGGAGCCGACGGCTGACGATCTCCGTCAGGCCGGCTGGCCGGTGCAGGTGCCGGATATTCTGGCTCATTGCGCCGAGCCGCCTGCCTGGCACACGTGGTCTCGGCATCTGCTCGACCACGTCGCGCCTGCCGCAGGGCCGATCCTGGTCGGGCACAGTTCGGCAAGCGTGCTGGTCGCTGATCTCGCAACGAAGCTTTCCACCCGCGGGGTGATCATCGTCGACGGCGATATTCCGCCCACGCAGGGCCGCGCAGCTCCTGTCCGGCCGGCCCTTCACGATTTCATCCGCAGCCTCGCGGCGGAAGACGGCACGCTGCCGGTCTGGTCACGCTGGTTCTCGCATGTTCCCGAGCGCGCCGCGCTTGTCGGCCTGGATCGTCTGGCTCATGATCCTCCCGCGCTTGCGCAGTTCGAAGCGGGACTTCCCACCATGCCGATCAGCTGGTTCGACGATGCGATCGATCTGGCGCCCTGGGATCATGTGCCTGCCGGCTTCGTTCAGACATCGGCGATCTACGACCATGCCGCGGCCGAAGCGCTGCGGCGCGGCTGGCCTGTCGAGCGGCTGAGCGGAAGCCATCTTCATCCGACGTTGTGTCCGGCCGAAACAGCGAGCGCGATCTTGTCCATCGCGCGACAGCTCGATGCGCGCGTAGGCAGCATCCCGCTCACAGCTGCTTCTCGAAGAACAGGTCCGGATAGGGATCGTCATTGAAGCGCTCGATCTCGGTCCAGCCGGTGCGGCGATAGAGCTGCATGGCCTCCGCGAGCGCGCTGTTGGTGTCGAGGCGCAGCGTCGTGATCGAAAGTCTGCGCGCGGCGGCCTCGGCCGCCTCCATCAAGCGCCGGCCGAGGCCGAGGCCGCGCGCGGCGGGGGCGACCCACAGCCGCTTGATCTCGGCGATATCACCGCCGGTGCCTTTCAGTCCGACGCAGCCGAGCGGCAGGCCGTCGGACAGCGCGATGAAGAACGCGCCGCGCGGCGGCATCATGTCCTGGGCGTCCGGATCACGCGATAGCGCCACGTCGAAGCCGCGTTCGAAACGGCGCGACAGCTCGCCGTAATATTCACCGAGGCAATAGCGCGCCTGGTCGCCGCGCGGATCGACCTCGTCGATGCCGATGCGGCTGCGTCCGAGCGCGGCGGCGACCATGTCCATCGCCGCGAGCAGCGCCTCGGGCTGGCTGTGGCGCGCCAGCATCGACTGGGCCTGCGCATTGGAGAGCGTCTCATACGCTTCGAACTCGCGCCGGCCGGCGCTCGTGAGCTTTGCGATGCGGCGGCGCGCATCATCAGGATGCGGCTTCGTCGTCACCAAACCCTCCTCCTCGAGGCTGCGCAACAGCCGGCTCATCAGTCCCGAGTCGAGCGCGAGATAATCGCGCAGCTCGGCGACGTCGCTGCGGCCGTGACCGATCGCGTTGAGGACGCGAGCGGCGCCGAGCGGACGCCCGCGGCCGAGGAACGACGTATCGAGCGCGCCGACCTCCGAGGTAACGGCGCGGTTGAAGCGGCGGACGCGGGAGATTGGGTCGAGCATAATATCTGACTTAGGTCCGATATATGATATTGTCAATCGATTGAGGCACGCCATGGCGCCACCCACCGCCGTCATCATCCGCCCCCGGGTCTCGCCTTCGGCGAGCCCGAGGACAGGCTCCAGCGGATGATCCAGTACGCCGCGGCCCCTCGATTGATCACAGCCGCCTCTGGAATACTGGATCGTCCGCCTGCGCGGACGATGACAGTGGCGTTAAACGATCGCCTGCTCTCCACTGGGCTGGGACAAAGCGAACGGCGGCCGGGTCAAGCGCCGGCACCTCATGCATCGTCCAAAACAAAAAAGGGCGGTCCAGCCGCCGGCCGAAGCCGGTTGCCGGACCGCCAGGTTTTCCCCGGGAGGAACTTAGTTCAACAGCTTCGCCACGTTGTCCTTGGTGACGAGGTCGAGACCCGTGTAGATCACGTCGGGCACCTTCTCGCCCTTCTTGAGCGCGAGCAGCGTGTCCATCGCCTTCTCGCCCATCTCGAACGGGCGCTGGCCGGTGAGCGCGTTGGAGTAGCCGTCGCGGAGCAGCTCGAGCTGCATCTTCAAGGTGTCGGCGACGACGAGCGTCAGCTTGCCGGCGTCGATGTCCTTGCGGTTCTTGTTGACGAAGGCCTTGTAGCCTTCGGGCGCGAACATCGGCCAACCGCCGATCGGCACGATGGCGCCGAGATCGGGCGTGGCGGTCCGCAGATCGGACATCTGCTGCACGGCGAGCGCGGGATCGTCGTTGCAGAAGGTCGGCGAGCCCGCCACCTCCACCCACTTCGTGCCCTTCAGGGATTCGCGGACGCCATCGACACGCTCGGCCAGGTTCTTGGCGCCGGGGCCGCCCGAGACGATCGCGTACTTGCCGCCCTCGGGCTTCAGCTGCGCGAGCTGCTTCCCGAGCGCCAGGCCGAAATCCTTGTTGTTGGTGCCGATATAGGCTGATCGCTTGGAGCCCGGCGCATCCGCATCGAACGTGATGACCGCGATGCCCGCCGCCGCCGCCGCCTCGATCGACTTGGTCATGGATGGAACGTCGGCGACCGAGATGGCGATGCCGTCGACCTTCTGGGTGATGAAGTCCTGGATGATCTGCGCCTGCGTGGCCGGCTCGTGCTCGACCGGGCCCTTGTAGATGCACTCGACATTGCCGAGCTCCTTGGCGCGCTTCAGGCAGCCGTCGCGCGCGACGTCGAAGAACGGATTGTTCATCGCCTTCGGCACGATGGCGAAACGGTATTTGGTCTCGGCCTGCGCCGGGGCCATCAGAATCGCGAGCGACGCAACCGCATAGAGCAACTTCTTCATGGTGTTCCCTCCTCCATGTCTATCCGTGATTGTCTGTGCCGGGCGCGGATAGACGTAAGCAGTCACATCCCGGACAGTATCTCGTCACAACAGCCGCGCGCGGAGGCGGTCGACCAGCACGGCGGCGATGATGATCACGCCGACCAGGGTCTGTTGCCAGTAGGAATTGACCTGTGCCAACACCAGACCATTTCTGATCACCTCGAGCAGCACGCAGCCGACGATGGCGCCGAGCGGACCGCCGATGCCGCCGGCGAGGTTGGCGCCGCCGATCACGGCGGCTGCGATCACGTTGAGCTCGTAGGACGTCGCCATGTTGGCGGGCGCAGATCCGAGCCAACCGGAGATGATGATGCCCTGCAGTCCGGCGGCGAGCGCGCCGATCACATAGACCTCGATCTTGACGCGCGGCACCGAGACGCCGGTCAGCTCCGCCGCCTTCTCGTTGCCGCCGAGCGCGAACACGTGACGGCCGAACGCGGTGTGGTGCAGCACCAGCGCCATCACCAAGGCGAGTATGATGAGATAGATGAACGGCGCGGGAACGCCGGCCACATCACCCTGCGTCAGCGCATAGAAATACACCGCGTCCGGCCCGCCCGGAAAGCTGCCCTTGCCGTTGGAGACGACATAGCCGAGGCCGCGCACGATCGACAGCATGCCGAGCGTGGTCACGAACGGCGACAGGCCGAGCAAGGCGATACAGGCACCGTTGATGAGGCCGACGAGCAGCGACACCGCGAGGCCGGCCAGCACCGAGACGATCAGGATCAGGCCGGGCACGTTGGCGACCACGGTCTTGCCGTCGGCCGCGAGGTGCACGAACAGCGACGCCAGCGGCATGCCCGGCGTCGATAGCGTCGTCATCACCATCGAGGTGATCATCGCCGCAAAGGCCATCAGCGAGCCGACCGAGAGGTCGATGCCGCCGGTGATGATCACGAAGGTGATGCCGAGCGTGGCGATCGCGATGAACGAAAAATTCTTGGCGACGTTCTGCAGATTGCCTTCGGTGAGGAAATAAGGACTTGCAAAGCTCATCACGACGATGAGCGCGAGCAGTGCCAGCGTCACATAGGCGGTCTGCGAGGCGAACAGGCCGCGATTCCACCATTTCGTGGCGCCGACATTGGTGAAGGTGACCTGCAGGTCGGGCGCTGCGGTTTCCGGCACCTGGGTTTCCGATGGAACGGACATCACGCCGCCTCCTTGGCGCCGGTGATCAGCGCGGTCACTTCCTCCGGGCTGGTCTCGCCGACCGGCTTATCGGCCTTCTTCTCGCCGCGCCGCATCACCACGACGCGATCGCAGACGGCGAAGATGTCGGGCATGCGGTGCGAGATCAGCATCACGGCGATGCCCTGCTCTTTCAGCCGGTGGATCAGGCTCAGCACCTGCTCGACCTGGCGCACCGAGATCGCCGCGGTCGGCTCGTCCATCATCACGAGCCTGGCGTTGGAGAGCCGCGTGCGCGCGATCGCCACCGCCTGGCGCTGGCCGCCGGACATGTCCTTGACGAGATCGTTCGGCCGCGTCTCCGAGCGCAGCTCGCGGAACAGCTCCAGCGCGCGCGCCTCCATGCCCTTGTGATCGAGCAGCACCAGCGGCCCGAAATTGCGCTTCAGCTCGCGGCCGAGAAACACGTTGGCGGCGGCGGTCAGATTGTTGGCGAGCGCGAGGTCCTGATACACGACCTCGATGCCGACGCTGCGCGAATCCATCGGGCGATGGAAGTGCACCTCGCGGCCGCCGAAATGGATCGTGCCCTGGCTCGGCGGGAAGTTGCCGGCAATGATACGCACCAGGGTCGACTTGCCGGCGCCGTTGTCACCCATCAGGCCGACCACCTCGCCGGCAGCGATCGAAAGATCCACGCTCTGCAGCGCGCGGATCGCGCCGAACTGCTTGCCGATGCCTTTCAGCTCCAGAACCGGCTGCCCGGCTGCGGCCATGCTCATGGCGGTGCTCCCGTCGTCGTTGGTCGTCGCGCCCAGACTGCTGGCGTCAGACATAGCGGTTCACCACGCTCTCGAGATATTCCTGCCGGCCCGAGCGCGGTTGCGGATCGAGGCCACCTTCGACGGCGCGGTCGGCCAGCGCGGCGAGCGAGCGCCGGCCGGCCAGGATCGCCCGCCCCTCCTCGCCGTCCCAGCCGGCATAGCGCTGCGCGAGCGGCGCGGTCAGCGCACCAGCTTCAAGCATCTCGTCGGCCGCGATCAGCGCGCGCGCACAGGCGTCCATGGAGCCGACATGGGCATGCAGCAGATCGTCGGGATCGATCGACTGCCGGCGGATCTTGGCATCGAAGTTGAGCCCGCCGGTGGTGAAGCCACCGCCCTTGAGGATCTCATGGAACGCGAGCACCAGCTCCGGCACGTTCATCGCGAACTGGTCGGTGTCCCAGCCCAAGAGATCGTCGCCGCGGTTGATATCGAGCGAGCCGAACACGCCGAGCGCCTGCGCCAGCATGATCTCGTGCTGGAACGAATGGCCGGCGAGGATGGCGTGGTTCTGCTCGATGTTGAGCTTGACGTCGTCGAGCAGGTCATAGCGCCGCAGGAAGCCGTAGCAGGTGGCGACGTCGAAATCATATTGATGCTTGGTCGGCTCCTTCGGCTTCGGCTCGATCAGCAGCGGGCCCTTGAAACCGATCTTGTGCTTGTGCTCGACCACGAGCGAGACGAAACGGCCGAGCTGGTCGAGCTCGCGCTTCATGTCGGTGTTGAGCAAGGTCTCATAGCCCTCGCGGCCGCCCCACAGCACGTAGTTCTGCCCGCCGAGCCGGTGCGTCACTTCGAGCGCGGCACGCACCTGTCCAGCCGCATAGGTGAAGACATCCGGATCTGGGTTGGTCGCGGCACCCGCCATGTAGCGGCGGTGCGAGAACAGGTTCGCGGTGCCCCACAGCAGCCGCACCTTGGCCGAGGCCATCTTCTGCTCGAACAGGTCGGCGATGGCATTGAGGTTGGCGACGGACTCCTTCAGCGTCGCGCCCTCGGGCGCGGCATCGACGTCATGGAAGGTGAAGAACGGCACGTCGAGCAGACGGAACAGCTCGAACGCGACATCGGCCTTGGCGCGCGCCATCGCCATCGCATCATCACCATGCTGCCACGGGCGCAAAAATGTCTCGCCGCCGAACGGATCGCCGCCCGGCCAGCACAGTGAATGCCAGTAGCAGACCGCGAAGCGCAGATGGTCCTCCATCCGCTTGCCTCGGACGATGCGATCCTTGTCGTACCAGCGAAACGACAGCGGGCTGCGTGACTCGGGCCCGCCATAAGCCACGGTCGCGCCGGTCTGGAAAAAGGGAGCCTGGACGTTCACGAGTTGCACTCCTTGAGAGCAGGATAGAGCCTGCGCCAATGCGCATAGGCGTCGTCGTAAGCCGCGCGCTGCGGGGCGCGGGGTTCAAAACTCTGCAGCCGTTGCGGCTTGCGGCAGACATCGGCTGGTGCTGCGCCGGTCGCGGCGAGACGGCCGAGCCTGGAAGCGCCGATGGCGGCGCCGACCTCGCCTTCCTCGACCCGGTGCACGGTGACACCGAGCACGTCGGCCATGATCTGCGCCCACAACGGGGATCGCGAGCCGCCGCCGACGAGATCGAGCTCGGTGATCTCACGATCGCTGCGGCCGAGCGCGCCGAGCATGTCGCGCGCGGCAAACACGACACCTTCGAGCACCGCCTGCACGAGATCGCCGCGCGACGCCGCGCTGCGCAGGCCGACGAAGGCGCCGGCCGCATGGGCGTCATTGTGCGGCGTCCGTTCGCCGTCGAGATAAGGCAGGAATTGCACCGGACTCGGACGCTCGACGCTCGCGCCCAGCGGCGCCAGCAGCACGGCCTCCGGCGCTTCGAGGATGCGAGCAAGCCAGGACAGCGAGGCCGCAGCCGACAGCATCACGCCCATCTGGTGCCACAGCCCGCCAAGCGCGTGACAGAACGCATGCACCGCGGATTCCGGCGCCGGCGCGAAGCGGTCGGTCACCCGGAACAGCACGCCGGACGTGCCCAGCGACAGGAACGCATCGCCGGGCGTGATCGCGCCAAGCCCGATCGCGCTCGCGGCATTGTCGCCGGCACCGCCGGCGATGACGACGTTCGCAGCCATGCCCCAGCGCTGCGCCAGCTCGCGCGAGAGCACGGCGCTCGGCTCATTGCCTTCGACCAGACGGGGCATGTGATCGAGACCAAGTCCCGTGGCAGCGAGCAGCGTCTGCGACCAGCGCCGCGCGCCGACATCGAGCCACAAGGTGCCGGCCGCGTCCGACATGTCCTCGACCATCTCGCCGGACAGGCGATAGCGCACATAGGCCTTTGGCAGCAGAACCTTCGCCACCTCGGAGAAGACCTTCGGCTCGTGCTTCGCCACCCAGACGAGCTTCGGCGCGGTGAAACCGGGCATCGCGAGATTGCCGGCGATCGCGTGCAGCTCTGGACAGCGCCGTTCGAGCTCGGCGCATTCGGCTTGCGAGCGACCGTCGTTCCACAGAATGGCGGGACGCAGCGGCCGTCCGTCGCGGCCGAGCAGGGTCGCGCCGTGCATCTGGCCGGACAGACCGATGCCGCTGACGGCGGCCGTCTCACGCGGATGGGCGCGAGCGAGATCATCGACCGCGCCAATGACGGCCTCGACCCAATGATCCGGATTCTGCTCGGACCACAGCGGTTGCGGATGCGACAGCGCCAGCGGACGCGACGCGCTCGCGACCAGCGCGCCCGCCTCGTCCTCCAGCACGGCCTTCACGCCGGAGGTGCCGACATCCAGTCCGAGATACACGACGCTCACTCCTCCCACGCGGATCACCAGATGTCGGCGATCTGCGTCGCCTCGAAACCAGCGGTCCAATTCTTCTTCCCTGCCTATCCTGCGCTGTGCGCGGCGCTGCAACCGCGCCGCGCCGGCAGCTCACGGCAGGTTGTCCCGCATCACGATGTCGATGCGGATCGTTTCCTGTTCGCTCAGAAGCGCCTCGCCGCGCGCCAGCGCCAGCAGCACGCGCACGGCCGAGCGCGCCTCGTGTCCCGGATTTTGCGAGATCGCCGCATCCATTACGCCCGACAACAGCAGCTTGCGCGTCAGCGCGGTCACGTCGTGGCCGACGAACACGGTCTCGCCGGCGCGGCCGGACTCGGTCAATGCCTTGGCGACACCGGCCGTGCCGGCACCGACATTGTAGAGACCGACGATATCGCGATGCTCGGCCAGCAATTTGCGCATGAGGTTTTCTGAGCGGTCATCTTCGTCATGCCCCTCAGCGACAGGCAAAACCTCAAATTGTCGAAACTCCGCCGCCATCACCTGGCTGAAGCCGAAGATGCGCTCGGCATGATCGCGCAGCGACTGCGAGCCCGCCATGATCGCGACCCGCCCGGTCCTGCCCCCGGCAAAGCGCCCGACGAGCGCGCCGGCGGTGCGGCCGGCGGCGATGTTGTCGATCCCGACATAATGGTGTCGCCGCGACGAGGGCACGTCGGAAACCAAAGTGACGACCTTGGTGCCGGATTCGACGAGATCGTTGATCGCGGCACGCACGCTCGGATGATCGAGCGCGACCACGGCGACGCCGTCGACGCGGCCGACCAGGTCTTCGAGCCGCTCCGCCAGGACAGCCGCATCGAACACGTCCGTTGCCAGCACGTCGACCGAGAGCCGGCGCGCCGCCATCCAGTTTGCGAGCTCACCGAGATGCGCCTGGATCTGCTGCATGAAAGGGTTGCCCCCGGACGGCATCACGAAGGCAAAGCGCCGCGAGCGCGCCCTCGCCAACTCCGAGGCTGCCGCATGCGGCTGGAACGCACTGCGCGCCATCGCGTCCTTGACGCGCCGAACCGTGTCGGGCCGTACGCCCGGCCGATTGTGCAACACACGGTCGACGGTGGCGAGGCTGACGCCTGCCTGCCGCGCAATGTCCCGCAATGTCAGCGGTGCGTTCATGCTCCTCCCCTTCGGGTTGAGGAACTTAGCGCGTTTTTTGAGGTACGCAACTCATTTCTGAGGGGCACACCTCCGGGGCTCCCGGACCGACGGGATGACGTTGCTCGAGAACCTGGCGCCTAGTCGATCCTCTGGCCGCCCGATACGCCGGAAATACAGCACGGATTGGCCCGCGCGCGCGGCACGATGCTCTTCAGCCAGCACCGTGCGGGCGGCTGCTGCAGCCCGTGCCAGTTGGCCGGCGCCTTGACGTAGGTCCAGGCGCGGCACCGCGGCATCTCGCGATTGCAGGTCTGCCGGCAGGCCTGCGCATCCTCATAGGTGTCGAAGCTGCGGTAGTCGGCGCCGGGCCGATCGATGTTGGTGGAAAAAGCGTCCTGCGCCGACGCGGGGTCGAACTGTCCAAAGGTGATCAAGACCACCGACGCGACGATCAAGTGACGAAGATGCATGGCAAACTCCCGTCAACCTGGGCGGACAAATAAGAGCCCCTCGAGGCCATTTGTCAAACGCAGCCTGCGCTCCGTCACCCTGCGCGATGTCAGCGCTCCCGACGTCGTCAACAGCAGCGATCTCAATCCTCGGACTCGGCAAGCCCGCATCAACTACACGAAGGCGACCTCGATCCGCTTGTCGGAGCGCGAGGTCATGCGGCAGGCCCGGGAGAAACCGTCGCTGGCGATTGCGAGCTTGAAGTGCTCGGGCACGTCGGCCATCGAGATCACGTCGAGCGACGCCGCCGTCTCGGACAGCGCCCGAACCGTGCAATCGAAGGACGACCGTCCTGCATTGAACGCGATCTGTCCCGCCTTGAACACCCGCCGCAGCGAAGGCGCGATCGATGGCGCTGCCTCGACCCATGCGACGCCCCGGTTCCGGCCACTGTCCTTCGCCGAATACATCGCCAGATCGGCACGCTCCAGCAGAGCCTCGAATCGCAGCCCGCGAGCGAGATCCGCCGCGCCAAAGCTGGCCGTGACGCGGATCGGTCCGCATGGACTTTCGATCGCAAGGCCCGCGATCGCCATCCGCACCTTTTCGAGCACCGCGAGGCCGTCGCGGAGACCCGTATGCGGCAGGAGGACACCGAACTCCTCCCCGCCAAGACGGCCGATGGCGTCCGAGGCTCGCAGTACGGCCCGGCAGGCCTCGACCACCCTGGATAGGACGAGATCGCCGACGGCGTGGCCGTAGCTGTCGTTCACCAGCTTGAAGTGATCGATGTCGATCAGGGCGCAGGTGAGCTTCTGTCCGTGCCGCTCGGCGAGCGCCCGCAAACGCTCGCCTTCGTTGCGGAAGGCGCGGCGCGACAGCGCGCCGGTCAGGCCGTCGCGCATGCTCAGATTGCGCAGCATCAGCTCGTCGACGGCAATCGCAGCGAGATCCTTCAGCACGTCCACATCATGGGCACTGAACTCACGCGGCGTCGTATCCATGACGCACAAGGTGCCGATATTGACGCCGGAGATGCGAAGCTGCGCGCCGGCATAGAATCGAATGAAGGGCCTGCCGTGGACGAGCACATTATCCGCCAAGCGCTCGTCCCGATGCGTGTCGGGGATGATCAGGGGCTCGAGCTCCCTGATCGCATAGTTGCACAGCGCCGGCCGGCGCTCGCCCTCGCGATCCGCCATGCCCACGGCCGACTTGAACCATTGGCGATGGCCGTCGATCAAGGTCAGCGTCGACATCGGGACGCCGAAGATCTTCCGGCACAGCCCGGTGAGACGATCGAACGCGACCTCACTGGGCGTATCGAGAATGTCGAGTTCCGCGAGAGCTTCCAGGCGGCGCGCATCGTCATCATGGACTGACATCGGCAACTCCTCGCCGATACCCTGCCGCGGGCGACTTAACGCCGGATTTAAGAGAAGTATGAGGGAACTCCTAACAGGATCGCGCAAACCGGGAACCGAGCCAAGGACCGGACGGACGCGATGGCACGACGCCCCAGCCACGTGCTGGTTGAGGCGGACGCCAGGAATGTCCGGACCCGAGGCGGGCCGAGCGCCCGGGAAGAGCCCGACCTCCGGTTCGGGCAAGATCAGCCGCGATGGGATCGGGCGTCGCCTCTTCAGTTTTTCGGCATTTCGAAAAGAAAACTCTTTCGCTTTTTCGGAATATGTGTTTATCTCCCGGCCATCCCGCCTCAACGAGAGGGGCGTTGCGCGCGATCGTCACGACACGCGAGGCGGGGATGCGGTGGCCGCGAGAGATCGCAGCATTCTCTTCGACGAGGGTGCCGACGAACGATCGCTTGCGGACGTGAAGTCGTAGCGTCCTGATACCCCGATGCTGGTATCAACCTGGCGCAATGCGAGCGCATTGCGCTGGGGATGGTGGCCAAAAAGCCGGCGCACCAGGGAGACTGCGTATAAGCGTGAAGACCATCGCGCAGGGAATGCCGGTTACGGCTGCACCTGTGGTACCTGCCGCCTGCATTCTTTTCGCAGGCGGGCCATGGGTGAGGCCTTCACCCGGCATTCCCTGCGCCCTCTGCATTTCCGGAGGGACGAACTGATCGCAGAGCTCGGGCCTGATCGGCCGCGAGATTACGTGCTCATGTCGATCGCTGTTTGAGCCGTGAAGCAGCTCCACCCACCGCTGTCGTCCCGGGCAAGCCGTGACGTGCAAGGCGCGTCGCGGCGCCGACCCGGGACCCATACGCCGCGGCCGATGTGGGGCGCGAGATAGCAACTACCAGCCTGCCTCAAACCACTCCCTGGGGTTATGGGTCCCGGCGTTCGCCGGGACGACAGCGGGGTTTGTGGCACAAGCGTTCCGTCTCACCATGCGTCATTGCGAGCGCAATGACGAGGAGAGATGCACCGAAGGAGAGATGCAATGACGGAGGAGAGACGATGCATTATCCTCACGCCCTCCTCCACCCTGCCCCGCTACGGCGCGCAACTGAAGCTCGCGGCCTGCTCGACCGGACCCGATTTGTAGCGCGGCCAGGCCGGCCAGCGGCACAACGGCAGGCTGCGCGTGACCGTGAACGCCGGCGCTTCGATCTTCTGCTCCGCGACATGCAGATCGCCCGGCGCCTTGCTGGTCTCGACCCAGTCCACCAGCACGCTCAGCATGTCGACATTGGCCGGCGCGCCGTTGCCGACGTGATCGACGCCCGGCGCGGTGTAGAGCCGCACGAACGCCGAGGTCTCCGCCTTGCCGAGCTTGCGCTCCACGCTCTCGAAATAGCGGATGCCGGCATAGGGGCTCTGCGCGTAGTCGGCCAGATGCTCGAGCATCACCAGCTTGCCGCCATGGTCGCGGAAGCGGCTGAGATCGGGATCGGTGGAGTCCATCAGCTGCGAGACCTGCAGCAGACGGTCCTTGTAATCCTCCGGCCGATATCTGGTGACATCGAGCTTCGGATCGCGCGCGAATACATATTGCGTGCCGCCGGCGCCGAACACCCAGGCGATGCCGTTGGCGGGCGTCGGTGGCTGCGTCGGCGCCGCCTTGCCGAGCCACCACGAGATCCACCCGCCGGCCGAGGCGAAGCCCTCGGTGTCCTCGCCGGAGACGCCCCAGCCCGGATAATCGTCGAGCCCGTTGGCCAGGGCAAACGAGAACTTGTAGGGCGCGTGCAAGGTCGTGATCGCCTGGATCTGCGCATCGTTCAGACAGGCGTCGCCACTCTTGCCGTCGGGGCAGCGCAGGCTCTCCGGCTTGAAGCTCGCCTTGCAGCCGACGGCGTCGGCGACCAGCCCGTCCTCGACGCCATCAGCCTTGTCGCAGCTCTTGCGCACAGCATCCGCCACCAGCTTGACCTGCGCCGGGCTGATCCATCCCTCGCCCATCGTGACCAGCCCGCCACGCGTGCCGGCATGCTGCAGCCCGACCCAGTTGATCACGGGCACGCGGGCAAAGATGCCGTCGAAATCGTCGGGATAGCGCTGCGCCATGGTCAGCGCCTCGCGGCCGCCCTCGGAGGAGCCCATGAAGTACATTCGTTCCGGCGTCCTGCCGTAGGCACGCTGGACAATGGCAACGGCCGCATCGCGCACCTTCTTGTAGGCAACGTGCGCGAAGTTCTCGAACGCCTCGTCGTTGAGCGCGAAGGTCTGCGGCGGCTCGCCCGGCTTCGCCTCATGGCCGGAATCGGTGCCGTAGGTGACGAAGCCGCGCGCGAGCGGCGAAGGCTTGTCGAACGGATAGGCCGGCGGCAGGCCGAGCCCCGTGATCAGGACGCCGTTGAAACCGCCGCCGCCATATTGCAGCGAGCGGCCGTTCCAGTCGCTGGGAAGATTGACCTCGAACTTGATTGGAGGCGCCGCCGGATCCTTCGGCTCGATATGCCCGAGCACCTTGCAGAAGGCGGGATTGGCCGGAACGACACGCGCGGCCGGCGAGCCCGCCTTTTCGGCGACGGACAACTCCGACGGTGTCTGCATCGCGGCCGTATCGATCCGCACCGCGCCATCGGACATGCCGGCCAATCCGCTACAGGTCGTCGCGGCGTCGCCGAGCCAGGTTGCGGCGCTAGCGCAAGACAGCCCGGTCAGCGAGCTCAAAACAGCCATTGCGCTCGCGCGAGGCAAGCTCGTCCATCTCATGGTCAGTTCCTTCCCTCGACGGTCCCGTTGGGCCGGGACCTCTCATCCGCGCCGAGCCAGCGCGGATTCGCTTCGGCTGTTGTAGCAGGCCTTCAGCTAGAACGGCAGCCCGACATAGTTCTCCGCCAGCGACCGCTGCGCCGCCTCGGAGGAGAACAGGTAGGCGAGCTCGGTGTCCTGCAGCCTGTCGTCGTAGGACAGCCGGTCGGGGAAGCGATGCAGCAGCGTCGTCATCCACCAGGAGAAGCGCTGCGCCTTCCAGATCCGAGCCAGCGCGCGCTGCGAATAGCCGTCGATGCCGGTGTCGTCGCCCTTTTTGTAGTGATCGAGCAGCGCGTGGTAGAGATAATAGATGTCGGACGCGGCCGAGTTCAGCCCGCGCGCGCCGGTCGGCGGCACGATGTGGGCGGCGTCGCCGGCAAGGAACAGCCGGCCATAGCGCATCGGCTCGGCGACGAAGCTGCGCAGCGGCGCGATGCTCTTCTCGATCGACGGCCCCGTGATCAGCTTGGCGGCGACCTCGGCCGGCAGGCGGCGCTTCAGCTCCTCCCAGAACGCATCGTCGCTCCAGTCCTCGACCTTGTCGGTGAGCGGCACCTGGACGTAGTAGCGGCTCAGCACCTGCGAACGCAGCGAGCACAGCGCGAAGCCCCGCTCGTGCTTGGCGTAGATCAGCTCCGGCGACACCGGCTTGGTGCGCGACAGCACGCCGAGCCAGCCGAACGGGTAGACCCGCTCGAATTCCTTCAGCCTGTCGTGCGGGATCGATTTGCGGCTGACGCCATGAAAGCCGTCGGCGCCGATGATGTAGTCGCAGTCGACGCGGATCACCTCGTCGCCGCTGCGATAGGTCACGTAGGGCTTGTCGGAGGCGATGTCGTGCGGCGTCACGTCGGCCGCGTTGTGCACGACCTTGCCGCCGAGCTTGTCGCGGGCCTCGTAGAGATCGCGCGTCAGCTCGGTCTGGCCATACACCATCACCGAATTGCCGCCGGAATATTTGTGCAGGTCGACGCGGTCGAGCTTGCCGTCATGGGCGATGTAGAAGCCGTGATGGATCTCGCCCTCGCGGTCCATGCGCTCGCCGCATTGCGCCTCGCGCATCAGCTCGGCGAAGCCGTGCTCGAGCACGCCGGCGCGGATGCGCGACAGCACGTAGTCGCGGCTCGACTTCTCCAGGATGATCGTGTCGATGCCCTGCAGGTGCAGGAGCTGCGACAGCATCAGGCCCGAGGGGCCGCCGCCGATGATGCAGACTTGGACTTTCATGGGCGTGTTCTCCCGGATTCGCGCAAACGCGGTTGTTGTGTTTGCTTTTCAGTCGCGGATTCTAGCAAGAAACGCGCTTTGTCACTTGGATGGACGCTGCATTCTCTTGCACTTTTCCGACACCATGCCGCGCTGCAAAAGGAGCGTGACGGCGGTATCCGGCTGCGCCGCTCAGTGCGCCGCAAGCGCGGTGCTGTCACTAACGCCCATCGCACGGCGGTAGTCGCGCGGGCTCGCCCCGGTATGGCGCTTGAAGAAACGGCAGAAATAGGCCGGGTCCTTGAAGCCGAGCTCGAACGCCAGCTTCGAGACCGGCGCTGCAATATAGGTGAGCCGCCGGCACGCCTCGCGCGCGAGCCGCGCATGGACGATGTCGAGCGCGGACTGGCCGGTCTCGGCCCGCGTCAACCGGTTGAGCCGCTCCGGCGTCATGCCGAGCTCGTCGGCATAGCGCGCCACCGACCAGTGATCGCGGTGACGCGCCTCGACCAGCACGATGAAGCGCGTGAACAGATCAGCATGCCCGCTGCCGCGCCGCGCGCCCTGCGACTGCCGCGCGCTCTGCTGCGCCAGGCGCCACACGATCGATCGTCCGAGCCAATGCGGCACCGGCGACGCCGCGGAATCGGCGGCGGCGAACTCATCGGCAAGGTCGACGAACAGCGCGCCGATCCGGCCCGTCGCAACGGCCTGCGGCTCCAGATGAAGGATTTGCGGCGCTGCAAACAAGTCGCGCAACGCCTCGCCGGTCGCCGGCACGTCGCCCTCGATCACGGCCCGCGGGTTGAACGTCAGCACATGGCCGTCGGTGTCGCGCGAGAAACGGAAGGCGTGGACCACGCCGGGGGGAATGATCACGGCGACCGGACCGGTGCAGCGCTCGCGGCTTTCGTCCAAGGCGATCTCCGCCGGGCCGGAGGCGACCCAGAGGATCTGGTGCAGGCCCTGATGGGTATGGGCCTCGATCTCCCAGCGATAGAGCTTGCTGCGCACCTGGATCGGCTCGATGTGCAGCATGTCCGGCTGTGCGGCGGAGGCCTCGCCGTACAGCGCGAACGCGGGGATCGACGGCTTGGTGCGAAAGCGCGGCATGAGCGTGAGCTAAACCAGAATGTCGGAAAAGTGCAAGTCTTGACCGGCGTTCGTGTCTCACGCCGCGGCCACGGCTCGGCTAGATCAGTGAAAAGAACAACAATGACCACACTCAATGGAGAGGAGGCCCAAGATGTTCACGTTCGACCCCTATTCGCCCGCGGTCGATGCCGACCCGTTCCCGTTCTACAAGACCCTGCGCGACGAGCACCCCTGCTTCTGGAGCCCTCAGGCTCAAGTGTGGATCCTGTCGCGCTATGCCGATGTCGCGGCGGCCGGCACCAACTGGCAGACCTATTCCTCCGCCAAGGGCAACCTGATGACCGAGCTGCCGAACCGCGCCGGCGCGACGCTCGGCACCACCGATCCGCCGCGCCACGACCGGCTGCGCGGCCTCGTCCAGCACGCCTTCATGAAGCGCAATCTCGAGAGCCTGTCCGGTCCCATTCGCGACATCGCGCGCGACAGCGCCGAGGCGCTGCGCGGCCAGGACCGCTTCGACTTCATCGAGGCCTTCTCCTCGAAGTTCACGGTGCGCGTGCTGTTCGCAGCGCTGGGACTGCCGCTCGGTGACGAGCAGACGGTGCGCGACAAGGCGGTGCTGATGGTGCAGAGCGATCCGGTGAGCCGCGCCAAGGGACCGCAGCACATCGCGGCCTACAATTGGATGCAGGACTACGCGGCCGGCATCATTGCCGAACGGCGCGCGCGACCGCAGAACGATCTGATCTCGCATTTCAGCATGGCCGAGATCGACGGCGACAAGCTCGACGAGCGCGAGGTGCTGCTGACCACGACGACCTTGATCATGGCCGGCATCGAGTCCCTCGGCGGCTTCATGAGCATGCTGGCCTACAACCTTGCCGATCACGCCGAGGCGCGCCAGGCCGTGGTCGCCAATCCCGATCTGCTGGCAGATGCCGTGGAGGAGTCGCTGCGCTTCAACACCTCGGCCCAGCGCTTCCGCCGCTGCCTGCAGAAGGACGTCCCCCTGCACGGCCAGACCATGCGCGAGGGCGATTTCGTCTGCCTCGCCTACGGCTCCGCCAATCGCGACGAACGCCAGTTCGCCAATCCCGATGTCTACGACATCAGGCGCAAACCGCGCGGCCATCTCGGCTTCGGCGGCGGCGTGCACGCCTGCCTTGGCTCCGCGATCGCGCGCATGGCAATCAAGATCGCCTTCGACGAGTTGCACAAGGTGGTGCCGAACTATCGCCGTACCCAGGAGCAGCTGCCCTGGATGCCGTCCTCGACGTTCCGCAGCCCGATGTATCTGGAGTTGGCGGTGCATTGATCAGGAGACGCGGCAGGCGTCGAACGAGATATGAGGAGAATGACTTGGCTTCGGCGCGTAGACCATCTCCCTCGTAGGAGAGAGGTAGGAACATCTCATGGCGAACGCAGTGCACCCTCCCTCCTTGCGGGAGAGGGTGCACTGAGATGCGAAGCATCGCAGGCGGGTGAGGGTCTGCATCCGCATGCGCTTATGCGGAGAGAGCCCCCTCACCCGGCTCGCATTTCGCTCCGCTCATGCGCTCCACCCTCTCCCGCAAGGCGAGAGGGTACACCGATCGGGTGGTTACTGATCGAATCCAACTAACGCCGCAGCCCGTCTAGGGCCGCGAGAGGAGAACTCGAACAAACCCACATGACCGAGCCCATCAGCAGCTCAAACCAGCTCACCCAGATCGGCGGCGTTGAAGCCCTTGAGCCCCGCCTTGTCACCCGACTTGATCTTGGCGACCCAGTCGGAATCGCTGATCAGCGCGCGGCCGACGGCGATGAGATCGAACTCGTCCTTGGCCATGCGCTCCAGCAGCGCGTCGAGATCGGCCGTCGTCGACGGTTTGCCGGCGAACGCCGAGAAGAAGTCACCGGCGAGGCCAACCGAGCCGACGCTGATGGTTGCGGCGCCGGTGATCTTCTTGGCCCAGCCCGCGAAGTTGAGCCCCTTGTCGCCGTCGACATCCGGGAATTCCGGTTCCCAGAAGCGCCGCTGCGAGCAGTGCAGGATATCGACGCCGGCATCGACCAGCGGCTGCAGCCAGTCGGCCATCAGCGCCGGGGTTTCGGCGAGACGGGCCGCATAGTCCTGCTGCTTCCATTGGCTGACGCGCAGGATGATCGGGAAATCGGAGCCGACGGCCTTGCGGATCGCGGCGACGATCTCGCCGGCGAAGCGCGAGCGCTCCTTGATGGTCGGGCCGCCATAGCGGTCCTCGCGCTTGTTGGTGCCCGACCAGAAGAACTCGTCCACCAGATAGCCGTGCGCGCCGTGAACCTCGACCGTGTCGAAGCCGATCCGCTTGGCGTCAACAGCAGCCTGCGCGAAAGCCGCGACGGTGTCGGCGATGTCGTTCTCGGTCATCGTGTTGCCGCGCGGCTTGTCCGGCGCAACCAGCCCGGACGGGCTCTCGACCGGCGCGTCGGGCTCCCAGCGGCTCATGCCCTTCGTCGAGCCGGTATGCCAGATCTGCGGCCCCATGCGGCCGCCGGCGGCGTGCACGGCGCTCGCGATGCTCTGCCAGCCGGCCAGCGCTGCGTCGCCATGGAAGAACGGGATGCCTGGCTCGTTGCGCGACGCCGGGCGGTTGATGACGGTCCCTTCGGACAGGATCAGCCCCACCCCGCCTTCGGCGCGGCGGCGGTAATAGGCGGTGTTGGCCTCGCCGGGAATTCCCTTCGGCGCCGCATTGCGCGTCATCGGCGCCATGACGATGCGGTTCTTCAGCTCCAGCGTCTTCAGACGAAACGGACGAAACAGCACGCTGGTATCGAGGTCGGACATTCAGGGAGCTCCATTGCGTTCGGAACCGCTCCAGTATACTTCGTAAACCTGAAGTCAATCAGGCACCCGAAGTCGCTCAGGTATACCCGAGGAAACCACCATCGTGACCGATGTGTCGACGTCCGAGACCGCCCCGCCTCGCTGCAAGCCGCAGCACTTCTCCTCGGAATGCCCGAGCCGGGTGCTGATCGACCAGATCGCCGACAAATGGTCGATGATGGTGTTGGCCGTGCTCGACTCCGGGCCGCTGCGCTTCAACGCGATCAAGAAGCAGCTCGAGGGCGTGACCCAGAAGGCGCTGACTCAATGCCTGCGCCGTCTCGAGCGCAACGGCCTGGTGGCACGCGAGGTGATCGCGGACTCGCCGGTCGCGGTCCAATACGAGATCACGCCACTCGGCCGCACCTTGCAGCCGCCGTTCCGCGCGCTCTATGCCTGGACGATCGCCAAGATGCCGGAGGTCGAGCAGGCACGTCAGGCCTTCGACCAGCGCCGGGCGCGCTGATCCGAAGCAGCCGCGCGCTACTGAAACGCGACCTCGGCGAAGCTGCGCAGCTTGCGCGAATGCAGCCGTTCCGACTCCTGGTGCTTCAACAGCTCCAGCGCCTTCAGGCCGATCTGGAGGTGCTGGCCGACGCGCTGCCGGTAGAAATCGCTGGCCATGCCGGCGAGCTTGATCTCGCCATGCAGCGGCTTGTCGGAGACGCAGAGCAAGGTGCCGTAGGGCACGCGGAAGCGATAGCCGTTGGCGGCGATGGCGGCCGACTCCATGTCGAGCGCGACGGCCCGCGACTGCGACAGCCGGCGGATCACGGCGGGGCCGGAGATCTCCCAGTTGCGGTTGTCGACGCTGGCGACCGTGCCGGTGCGCATCACCCGCTTCAGCTCGAAGCCGGAATAGCCGGTCACCGTCTCCACAGCCTCTTCGAGCGCGACCTGCACCTCGGCCAGCGCCGGGATCGGCACCCAGGGCGGCAGCTCCTGGTCGAGCACGTGGTCCTCGCGGACGTAGCCGTGGGCGAGCACGTAGTCGCCGAGCCGCTGCGTGTTGCGCAGACCCGCGCAGTGTCCGACCATCAGCCAGGCGTGCGGACGCAATACCGCGATGTGATCGGTGACGTTGCGCGCATTCGACGGGCCGGTGCCGATGTTGATCAGCGTGATGCCCTGATGCCCCGGCTCGACCAGATGAAGCGCCGGCATCTGCGGCGTGCGCGCCGGCGCCGACCCCGTCGTGCCGCCGCCGAGGCGCCCATTGCGGGTGATGACATTGCCGGGCTCGACGAACGCCTCGGCGGCGCCCTGCCCGGCCGCGAGCTGCTGGCGGCCCCAATCGGCGAAGGCCTCGACATAGAACTGATAGTTCGTGAAGATCACGAAGTTCTGGAAGTGGTCCGGATCGGTCCCTGTGTAGTGATAGAGCCGGCGCAGCGAGTAGTCGACGCGCGCAGCGCGGAACAGCGACAACGGCTCGGGCATGTCCGGCTTGAGCTTGAGCGTGCCATCGGCGATGGCGTCGTCCATCGTGGCGAGATCCGGCGCATCGAACACGTCGCGCAGCGAGCGCGTCACCAGCGGGCTCTCGTGATGCGGCAGCGCCGTCTCGATGTTGATGTCGCGCCGATAGGCGAAATGCACCGGGATCGGCTCGGCCGACTCGCCGATCTCGACCGGCACGCCATGGTTTTCGATCAGCAGGCGGATCTGCTCGGTCAGATAGGAGCGGAACAGATCCGGGCGCGTCACGCTGGTCTCGTGGACGCCCGGCCCGGCAACGAAGCCATAGGCCAGCCGCGAGTCGAGCCGCGCGTGGCTCGACGTGGTCAGACGAACGAATGGATAAGTCGCCCGGATCCGCGTCGCCGGCACGACGCCATTGGCATAGGCCTCGAAGTGCCCGCGCAGGAACGCGGTATTGCGCTCGTAGATGTCTTCGAGGCGCGCCACCGCCGCAGCTGCATCGGTGAAACTTTCGGTGGCCATGGGTGGCGGCGATTGCACGGTCAATGGCGATCCTTTGGGTCCGGTCGGAATTCGCCGGGTAGACGGGCGGCGAGAGGTGAATCATCGCCCCCGTTTTGCCCGAGCGAGGGCTCCGCGATGGTGCACCCGAACGGCGCATCGAGGCAACGATGCACTGCATTGCGAGAGGATATTATGTCTGAATGTTTCAATTGCCTGTGTGGATCATTGATCATAAGACGGATTCGTCATCGGCCGGGACAGGTCGAGGTCTGAAGGGTGGGAGGTCGTAGCGCAGCATGTCGCACGCGAACGGATTCGGATTGGCCGGCGTCATCGGCATGCCCGTCACTCACTCCCGCTCTCCCGCGATCCACAATTTCTGGCTCAACGCGCACAACCTGCGCGGCACCTATGTGCCGCTGGCGGTTCAGCCGGAGCGACTCAAGGATGCCCTTGTCGGGCTGGTGGCGCTTGGCTTTCGCGGCTGCAACGTCACCATGCCGCACAAGCAGACCGCGATGGCGCTGCTCGATCGGGTCAACGACACCGCGCGTCGCATCGGCGCCGTGAACACCATCGTCGTCGAAGCGGACGGCACGCTGAGCGGCTTCAACAATGACGGCAACGGCTTCGTTCAGAGCCTGCGCGATGCGAGACCGGACTGGCGCGCCGACAAAGGCCCGATTCTGCTGCTCGGTGCCGGCGGCGCCGCGCGCGCCGTGGTGGTTGCGCTGCTCGAGAACGGTGCCCGCGACATCCGCATCAGTAACCGCACTGCCGAGAAGGCGCAGGCCATCGCGACCGAGTTCGGATCGGCCATCAGCACGGTGGCGTGGGACGATCGCTCCGCGGCCGTCGCAGATGCCGCGCTGCTGATCAACAGCACCGATCGCGGCATGATCGGCAAGCCGTCGCTGGAGATCGATCTGGGGCGACTCTCAGCCAGGACGCTCGTGGCAGACTTGATCTACACCCCGCTCGAAACGCCCTTTCTGGCAGATGCGCGTGCCCGCGGCTGTACGACTGTGAACGGGCTCGGCCTGCTGCTCAACCAGGCACGTCTCGCCTTCAAGGCCTGGTTCGGCGTGCTGCCCGACGTCACGCCCGAGTTGATCAAGGCCATTCAAGCGACGTTCTGAACGTCGGTCAGGAACAGTCGACCATGGCACTTCCGGTAAGCCCGAGGATCGACTGCCACATCCACGTCACCGACCCCGCCCGCTTTCCCTATGCGACGGACACGCCATACCGTCCGAGCGGTCAGGAGATCGCGCCTGCCGCGCATCTCATCCGCGTGCTCGATGTCTTCGACGTGCGCCATGCGCTGATCGTGGCGACCAATTCTGGCTATGGTTCGGACAGCCGCATCCTGCTCGATACGCTCCAACTCGGAAACGGGCGGTTCAAGGGCGTCGCGGTCGTCGAGAAGGGTGTCGAGATCAAGGAGCTGCAACGGCTCAAGGCCGCCGGCGTCATCGGCATCGCCTTCAACGTGCCGTTTCACGGCACCGACTATTACCGCGATGCCGCAGCGCTGCTGGAGAAGCTGGCCGACCTCGACCTGTTCCTGCAGGTCCAGGTCGAGCAGGATCAGCTGCTCGACCTGCTGCCGCTCATTGAAAGGTCAAAAGTCCGTCTCGTGTTCGATCACTGCGGCCGGCCTGCCGTCGAACATGGGCTGGAACGCGCCGCCTTCCAGGCGCTGCTCGCGCTCGGCCGCGAGCGTGATGCCTTTGTGAAGCTATCCGGCACCTACAAGTTCGCGCGGCAGCCCTATCCCTACGCCGATACGTGGCCGTTCATCGCCGCGCTCGTCGATGCCTTCACGCTCGATCGTTGCGTCTGGGGCTCGGACTGGCCGTTTCTGCGCGCGCCCGAACGCCTCGATTACGGGCCGCTGCTGGCCGGCATCACCGCGATCTTTCCAGATCCCAACGATCAGCATCGGCTGCTATGGCGAACGCCATCGCGGCTGCTGGGCTTTGCAGAGACACCGATGAGTTCGTCACCATAAGAAAAAATAAGGGGGAGGATATCGTGAGACATCTGGGACGACTGAGCGGCGTTGCGCTGGCCGCTTCGCTGTGGGGCTTTCATGCGCATGCCGAGAACACGGTCTACATTCCGGACGTGGTCGAGCTGTCCGGTCCAGGTGCCGTATCGGGCACGAACTGGCGCGACGGCGTTGCGCTCGCCGTCGACGAGCTCAACGCGGCCGGCGGCATTCTGGGCCGCAAGATCGCAACCGAGCATCTCGACACCCAGAGCAATCCCGGCGTCTCGCGCGCCCAGGTCCAGAAGGTGCTCGATCGCGAGCCTTATGTCGTGCTTGGTCCGATCTACTCCGGCTCGGTCAAGGTCAACATGGCGCTGACCCAGCAGGCGGAGGTGCCGCAGATCGTCGGCGCCGAGGCCGCTGATATCACCACCCAAGGCAATCCCTGGATCTTCCGCACCGCCTTCGGACAGCAGTTCAGCATGCCGAAGATCGCCAATTACCTGCACGACCAGCTGAAGGTGAAATCGGTCGCGGTGGTCTGGGTCAACAACGATTTCGGCAAGGGCGGCCACGACAGCTTCGTCAAGGAGATGAAGACAAGAGGCATCGAGGTGGTGTCGGATATCTCGACCGAGCAGGGCCAGGTGGATTTCGGCTCGGACGTGATCAAGTTGAAGAACGTCAAAGCCGACGCCGCCTTCGTCTACACCAACGAGGAGGAAAGCGCGCGCTTCCTGATCGAAGCCAAGCGGCAGGGATTGTCGGTGCCGCTGTTCGGCGAGACCACGCTGCTGAGCCAGAAGGTCGTGGAGCTGGCAGGTGCTGCTGCCAATGGCGTCCGGGGCCATGTCGGCCTCAGCGCGGATGCGCCGATCCCCGCAATTCAGGAATTTGCAAGAAAGTTCACCCAGCGCTACCGCTACGCGCCGGACCACAACGGGATCAAGGGCTACACCGCCGTCTACCTCGTCAAATACGTGACCGAGATGATCGGCAAGTTCGACGGCCACGCCTTCGGCGCCACCATGAAGGGGCTGACGCTGACGCCCGACAAGGCACCGGGGATGCTGATGGAAGCGAGCTGGGACCAGAATGGCGACATCGATCGCGAGAGCTTCCTGGCCGAGATCGTGGACGGCAAGCAGAAGATCGTGGCGACGCTGCCCAAGCTGAAGCCGTCGAAGGCGCCATAGGCGCGCGGCGGACGCAGTCCACTTAGACGTGTCCTCCCCGCGCGCCACGCGCGCGAGGAGGACAATTGTCTCAGCCCTTGGCGAGCTGCTCGTCGAGGTCGTGCAGCACCTGGTAGCAGGGCAGCACCTGGGCGACGCTCGCGTTCGGCTCGCGGCCCTCGCGGATCGCGGCGAAGAACTCACGGTCCTGCAGCTCGATGCCGTTCATGGAGACGTCGACCTTCGAGACGTCGATCTTCTCCTCCTTGCCGTTCACCAGATCGTCGTAGCGGGCGATATACGTCCCGGTGTCGCCGATGTAGCGGAAGAAGGTGCCGAGCGGGCCGTCATTGTTGAACGACAGCGACAAGGTGCAGATCGCGCCGTTGGCGGCCTTGAGCTGGATCGACATGTCCATGGCGATGCCGAGATTAGGATGGATCGGTCCCTGCACCGCATTGGCCTTCACGATCGGCGAGCCCGCCTGATAGGCGAACAGGTCCACCGTGTGAGCGGCGTGGTGCCACAACAGATGGTCGGTCCAGCTGCGCGGCTGGCCCAGCGCGTTCATGTTGGTGCGGCGGAAGAAATAGGTCTGCACGTCCATCTGCTGGATGTGGAACTCGCCGGCCTTGATCTTCTTGTGCACGAACTGGTGGCTGGGGTTGAAGCGGCGGGTGTGGCCGCACATCGCAACCAGGCCCGTCTCCTTCTGCAACTCGACGACCTGCTGCGCGTCCTTCAAGGAGTCGGCGAGCGGGATCTCGACCTGCACGTGCTTGCCGGCCTTGAGGCAGTCGATCGCCTGTGCCGCATGCATCTGCGTCGGCGTGCAGAGAATGACCGCGCCGACCTCCGGCAGCTTGAGGCTGTCGGAAAGCTCGGTCGAGACGTGCTTGATGCCGTATTTGTCGGCGACTTCCTTGGTCTGGTCGAAGCGGCGGCCGACCAGCGACACCACCTCGACGCCGTCGATGTTCTTGATGCCGTCGAGATGCTTGATGCCGAAGGCGCCGGCGCCGGCAAGCGCGACCTTGATCGTGTTGGCCATTTAGTTGTTCTCCAGGATCACATGGCCGACAGCGGTGTTGCTGGCCGGCACATGGTAGAAGCGGTGACGCACGGTCGGCGCGTTGCCCTTCTTGGTCTCGTTGACGTCGCTCATGGCGCCGCGCGCGATCAGCCACATCACCAGCTCGATGCCCTCGCTGCCGGCCTCGCGGACGTAGTCGATATGCGGCACCTTGGACAGCCCTTCCGGATCGTTGATCAGCCTGTCCAGGAAGGCGTTGTCCCATTCGCGATTGATCAGGCCGGCGCGCGGGCCCTGCAGCTGGTGGCTCATGCCGCCAGTGCCCCAGATCTGCACGTTGAGCGGCTCGTCATAGCTCTCGATCGCCTTGCGGATCGCCTTGCCCAGCATGAAGCAGCGGCGGCCCGACGGCACCGGATATTGCACGACGTTGACGGCGAACGGGATCACCGGGCACGGCCAGGCATCGACCTGGCCGAAGATCAGGCTCAGCGGCACGGTGAGGCCGTGGTCGACGTCCATCTTGTTGACGATGGTGAGGTCGAAATCGTCCTGGATCACCGACTGCGCGATATGTGCGGCGAGCTTCGGATGCCCGATCACCTTGGGCACCGGGCGCGGGCCCCAGCCCTCGTCGGCAGGCTGATACTCGGCCGCGGTGCCGATCGCGAACGTGGGAATCATGTCCAGGCTGAAGGCGGTCGCGTGGTCGTTGAAGACCAGGAACACGACGTCAGGCTTCTGCTCCTTCTCCCACTGCTTGGCAAAGTCGTAGCCGGCGAACACCGGCTTCCAATAATCCTCACCGGTCTTGCCGAGGTCGAGGGCCGCGCCGATCGCCGGGACGTGCGAGGTGAAAACGCTTGCGGAGATTTTTGCCATTTACTTCTTCTCCCCGGTGTAGCGGTTGCCCTCGACCGAGCGGCCGCCCTTGATCATCATCTCGCGGTACTGGTCTTCGGTCATGCCGGTCATGCTGCCGGCCATCTGCTGAAAACTCTTGCCGTCGGTCGCGCCGATCTTGGCGAGGAAGTAGATGTTGCCGCCGAGCGCAATGCAGCGGTTGAGGTCGCGGTCGAGCACCGCCTGCTTCTGCTCCTCGCTCATCGGCCATTCGTCGAGATAGGCGCGCTCATCGGCCTTGAAGCGGGCGCGGTTCTCCGCCTTCATCAAGGACATGCAGAACTGGTTGAGATGATAGCCCATCCGCGACATGTCGGCGTCGAAGATGGTCGTGCCGGGAACGTCGGTATAGGGTTTGTCGAGCGACATCGCTTCCCTCCTCAGGATTCTTCGGGCCAGTACAGCCGCATCGGATTGTCGACCAGGAGCTTCTGCTGCAGCTCCGCGGTGACGGCAATATGCGGAATGAAATCGACCAGCAGGCCGTCGTCGGGCATGTGGTCCTTGAGATTCGGATGCGGCCAGTCGGTGCCCCACAGCACGCGGTCCGGGAAGGTCTCGACGATGCGCCGCGCGAACGGCACCACGTCGCGATAGGCGTTCTGCTCGCCGTTCAGCGCCGGCGGTCCCTTGACCGACAGACGCTCCGGGCAGCTCACCTTGGACCAGACGTTGCTGTGCTCGCGCATGAACTTCACGAACAGCTCGAACTCCGGGCCGTCGACCGGCTTGTTCACATCAGGACGGCCCATGTGGTCGACCACGACCGTGGTCGGCAGCGCGGTGAAGAAGTCCCACAGCTCCGGCAGATCGACGGCTTCGAAATAGATCACGACATGCCAGCCGAGCTTGTTGATGCGGTTGGCGATCTCGATCAGTTCGTCCTTCGGCGTGAAGTCGACCAGGCGCTTGACGAAGTTGAAGCGGACACCGCGCACGCCGGCATCGTGCATCGCCTTCAGTTCATCATCGGTGACGCTGCGCTTGACGGTGGCGACGCCGCGCGCCTTGCCGCTGGAATGCACGAGCGCATCGACCATGGCGCGGTTGTCGGCGCCGTGGCAGGTCGCCTGCACCACGACGTTGCGGGCGAAGCCGAGATGGTCGCGCAATGCATAGAGCTGCTGCTTGGAGGCGTCGCAGGGCGTGTATTTGCGCTCGGGCGCGTAGGGGAATTCGGCGCCGGGACCGAACACGTGGCAATGCGCATCGACACTGCCGGCCGGCACCTTGAAGCGCGGCTTCGAGGGGCCGTCGTACCAGTCCAGCCATCCCGGGGTCTTCTGGAACTCCATGAGGTTCCCTACTCCTTGGATTTGATCTTGTTGATGATACGATCGGCCTCGGTGCGCCAGTCCAGGCTGCGCGCGAATTCTTTCGTGCCGCGCGTGCCGAACAGGCCGTCATCGGCGAGATCGGCCACCCAGGCCTGGCGCTCGGCGGTGCCCTGCGCCGACCACGGCGTCAGCCCGATGTCACGCACGGTCTCGGCGACTTCCCGAACCTCCTCGGCACGGCGGCGGCCATGCTCGATGACGCGCTGAAAGAAATAGGCACCCTGCTTCTCCCAGTCGATGCCCGGAAAAGTCTCCTTCAGCGAGGCCAGCACGGCGTCCTCGACGCCATAGGCGCGCGCGGTGGTGAAGCTCTCGATGACCATGGCCTCAAGGCCCTTGATCATGATGCTGCGGCACATCTTGGTCGCCGACGCCACACCAAGCTTGTCGCTGACAGGCTTGGCGGCAAAGCCGAGGTCGTTGAGCAGCGGCGCCAGCTCGCGCGCCCCGGCGCCTCCCAGCAGCAGCGGCACCTTGATGCGATACGGCGGCACCGATGTCATGACCGCGCCTTCGACATAGCGCCCGCCGGCGCCGTCGATCAGCGCGGCCGCGCGCTGCTTGGCGCCGGGCGAGGCCGAGTTGAAGTCGAGGAACCAGGTGCCGGCCTTCACCGCAGGCGCGCAGGCCTCCGCCACGGCCACATCCTGGCTGGCGGTGACCGCGGAAACGATGAAGTCGGCCTGCGCCGCGAGCTCGGCATGCGATGCCGTCAGCGTCACGCCGATGCTCTCGGCGTGACTGCGCATCGCGTCGCCTCGGCTATCAGCCAGTTTGACATCATAGGCCGAAACGCGCACGCCATCTTTGCGCAGATCCTCGGCGAGGATCTTACCGACCTCGCCGTAGCCGATCAGCCCGACATGCCATTGGTTAGACGCTGTCGTCATGCCACTCAATCGATGTATTTGAGCCCGGCCTTCGCCAGCGGCTCACGCATCTTGTACATGTCGAGGCCGAGCACGCCCGACGCCAGCTTCTCGCGCTTTTCGGCCTCATTGGCCTCGCGCGCCGCTGCCGCGTCGGCCGCCTGGTGCGCGACCGCGGCCGGCACCACGACGATGCCGTCGACGTCGGCAACGATCACGTCGCCCGGATTGACGGCGACACCGGCGCAGACCACGGGAATATTGACCGAGCCGAGCGTCGCCTTGACCGTGCCGCGGGCGCTGATGGCGCGCGAAAACACCGGGAACTGCATCTCGGTGAGATCGGCAACGTCACGCACGCCGCCGTCGATGACGAGGCCCTGGGCGCCGCGGGCGCGAAAACTGGTGGCGAGGAGATCGCCGAAGAAGCCGTCGGTGTTCTCCACCGTACAGGCGGCGACGACGACGTCGCCGGGCTGGATCTGCTCGGCCGCGACATGCAGCATCCAATTGTCGCCGGGCTGCAGCAGCACGGTGACGGCGGTGCCGCACATCTTCGCCGTCGGATAGATCGGCCTCATGTAGCACTGCATCAGGCCGACCCGACCCATCGCCTCGTGGATGGTGGCGACGCCGAACTTGGACAGCTTCTCCACCGCTGCCTTGTCCGCGCGGGTGATGCCCTTCTTGACGATGCCGAGATTGTTCATGGGTGTGCTCATATCCGCTGTCCCTAAATTACTTGCCCTGAGCCTTCAACGCGGCGTCGAGCCGCGGGAACACGCGCCGCGCATTGCCTTCGTAGATCTGGTGGCGCTGCTCGGGGGTCAGCTTGGCGGCCTCGATGTAGCGCTTGGTATCGTCGTAGTAGAAGCCGGTCTCGGGATCGATCCCTCTGACAGCACCGATCATCTCGCTCGCGAACAGGATGTTGTCGATCGGGATCACGCCGGTCAGCAGGTCGATGCCGGGCTGATGATAGACGCAGGTATCGAAGAAGATGTTGTTGAGCAGGTGATCCTTCAACAGCGGCTTCTTCATCTCCTGGGCGAGACCCCGGAACCGGCCCCAGTGATACGGCACGGCGCCGCCGCCATGCGGGATCAGGAACTTCAGGGTCGGGAAGTCCTTGAACAGGTCCGAGGTCAGGCACTGCATGAACGCCGTGGTGTCGGCGTTGAGATAATGCGCGCCGGTGGTGTGGAAACAGGCGTTGCAGCTGGTCGAGACGTGGATCATCGCGGGGATGTCGAGCTCGACCATCTTCTCGTAGATCGGATACCAGTGCCGATCCGACAGCGGCGGCGAGGTCCAGTGGCCGCCCGAGGGATCCGGGTTGAGATTGATGCCGACGAAGCCGTACTCCTTGATGCACTTCTCGAGTTCGGGAATGCAGGTCTTGGGGTCGACGCCCGGCGACTGCGGCAGCATCGCGACGCCGATGAAATTGTCCGGGAACAGCTGGCTGACGCGGTAGCACAGCTCGTTGCAGATGCCGGCCCAGGTCGAGGACACCTGGAAGTCGCCGATGTGGTGCGCCATGAAGCTCGCGCGCGGCGAGAACACGGTGAGGTCGCTGCCGCGTTCCTTCATCTTCTTGAGCTGGTTGCTCTCGATGCTCTCGCGCAGCTCGTCGTCGCTGATCTTGAGTTCGGACACCTTCGGCATCACGGAAGGATCCTTGATGCCCGCGATCTGCCGGTTGCGCCACTCTTCCAGCGCCTTCGGGGCCGTCGTGTAATGGCCGTGCACGTCGATGATCACGTCAGTCTCTCCCTCGAAAATTGCTCTCGTTCCGGCCGCTGCGAACCGTTCAATGCGCCACCACGGCGGAGCCGACATCCTTGCCGCTGGCGCGGCCCGTCGGTCCCACGGCCTGCTTTACCACAAGGGCGAGCGCTGCGATCAAGCCGGGAACCGCGATCACGGTGAAAATCTCGCTGAAGGTCAGGTGCCGCGCGGTCAGCTCGGCGACCAGGAAGGAGCCGGCAATACCGCCGAAGCGGCCAATGCCCATCATCCAGGCCACGCCGGTGGCCCGACCCTGGGTCGGATAGAACGCCGCGGCCAGCGCCGGCAGCGACGACTGTGCCGTGTTCATGACCACGCCGGCGACGAACACGATCACCACCAGGAAGCCGATGTTGCCGACCGCCTGCCCGATCAGGAAGATCGTCACCGCGGTCAGGGCATAGCCGACCGCGACGATACGGTTGGCGTTGAACCGGTCCATGAGGAAGCCGAAGAACACCGCGCCGACGCCGCCGAGCGGAAACAGCGCCGAAATCAGCGTGGCCGTCTGCGGGTTGAGCCCGACATCCTTGAACAGGATCGGCATCCAATTGATCAGCGAATAGAAGATCACCAGGCCCATGAAATAGGTGACCCACAGCATCAGCGAGCCGATGCGCAGCACAGGCGACAGCACCATGCCGATGCCGGTGGCATTGACGCGGCGGGTGGTCTCGGCGTGCTCCGGCTCGAGCATCACGAACTGGCCGACCTCAGAGGCCGCAGCCGAGATCCTGCGCATCACCTTGCGGACACGTTCGACGCTCGCACCGCGCGACAGCAAATAGTGCACCGACTCCGGCAGGATCGCGATCAGCAGCACGGTCAGCACCAGCGGCGTGACGCCGCCGAGCACCAGCACGCTGCGCCAGCCCCATTGCGGGATCATCCAGGCCGCGAGGAAGCCTCCGAGTGCAGCACCCAAGGGGAAGCCGCAGAACATCAGATTGGTCATCGTCGCGCGCAGCCGGCCCGGGCAGTACTCGCTGAGCAGGGTCACCGCGTTGGGCATGGCGGCGCCGAGGCCGATTCCGGTGACACAACGCAGCACGGTGAGCTCGGTCAGGTTGGTCGCGAACGCCGATGCCAGACAGGCGATGCCGAAGATCATGACAGAGCCGACCAGCACGACCTTGCGGCCGAGACGGTCGGCGATCGGCCCTGCGAACAGCGCGCCTCCGGCGAGGCCGAACAGCGCCGCGCTCAGCACAGGGCCCAGCGCCGATTTCTCGATCCCCCACTCCTTCAGCAGCGACGGCGCGATGAAGCCGATCGCCGCGGTGTCGAAGCCATCAAGAAGAACGATGACGAAGCCGAGCGCGAAGATCAGCCATTGGAACGCGGAGAACTTGTGGTCGTCGAGAAAGGCCTGGACATCGACACGGGCGGTCGTTGGCATCGCTTCTGCTTTCCTTGGGGTGCTGTTCTGGCTCGTTGACCGAGGTCCGCAGGGGCACGTTCCCAAAGCGATCGAGTCCTGCAGCTTCGGCGGCTTGACAGGGTATGTGACCGAGCGAAGCAGCCCGCACCAGCGCCGGGCGGCATCTATCAGCTATTCCGAAATGGCATAAGATATCAGATGAGCCATGCTGATTTTAGAATGGGTCTCGACAATCTCCGTTGCCAGCTTCTGCCCACATGGACGCCGCAGCTTCCACCCTCCCCTGGAGGGCCCTGGAGGGGGAGGGTCGGCTTACGGAGCGCGAAGCGAGCCGTGAGGCGGGGTGGGGTGATCTTTCCGCTGGCACCGGTGCACGTAGAGAGATCACCCCACCCCGCTCGCCCGCTTCGCGCGCGAGCGACCCTCCCCCTCCAGGGGAGGGTGACACTGCCCGAGCCGAATCGGCATAGCCAAACTAGCGCGGCAATTTCTTGATCAGCGCCGTCGCCAGCTTCATGGTCTGCTGCGCCAGCGGCGTCGGCCGCTTGTGCGCTGAGGTCACGAAGCACAGCACGCTGGTCGGGGCCGGCTCGGTCAGCGGCCGGATGGAAAGCTCCCCCGCCCGCCCGGACGCCGCCACGCCGCTCGGCGTCAGCACCGCGTGGCCGTAGCCGGCGCAGACGAGGTCGATGATCGAGGGCACGCTCGACACCTCCCAGGCGATGTCGAGCCTGATGCCGGCGAGCGCCGCCTGCGTCTCCAGCAGGCGCCGCATCGCATGGACTCGCTCCGGCATGATCAACTTGTAGCGCGACAGCTCGGCCATCGGCAGCGGCGCGGTGACACGGCGCTTGCCCTTCGGTGCATGGCTGACCAGTGCGAGCGGCTCCTGCAGCACCGGCGTGATCTCGATGCCGGCCTGCGCTTCGGGATTGTAGACCATGCCGACGTCGATGCGGCCGCTGGTGATCCATTCGACGACATGCGTCGACAGGCCCTCGACGACCGCGAGCCGCGCCGCGGGAAACTCCTTGCGGAAGCGCTCGATCAGCGGCAGCGTCAGCTGGCGAGCGATGCTCGGCGGCAGGCCGATGGTGACGCGGCCGACCGGCGCGTCACGGCTGGCGCCGAGATCCTCACGCGCATGCGCCACCAGTTGCAGCACGCCTACGCTGTGATCGAGGAGCCGCTTGCCGGCCTCGGTCAGCGCCACGCCGCGGCCGTTGCGCGCGAACAGCTGCTGCTTCAGCTCGGATTCCAGCGCCCGCACCTGCCGCGACAGCGCCGGCTGCGCCACGTCGAGCACGGATGCCGCCTTGCTGAACGAGCCGAGCTCGGCGACCTGCACGAAATATTCGAGCTGCTTGAGGTTCATGGGTGGGGGGCTCGGATGTCGGCCGCGACTTTGCCCAGCCGCCCGCCCCACCCCAAACTGTCGTCCCTGCGAACGCAGGGACCAATAACCACAGGCCCTGATTGTTGAACGAGAAAGGCGACTCCGAGTCCTTTTCGACAATCGGCCGTCCGCGGTATGGGTCCCTGCGTTCGCAGGGACGACAGCGGAGGAGTTGGCGGCAGCATGCCGGATCGTCTACAGCTTCGCTCCATCACCGCCGCCTCATCTCAATTCAGTACGTTCACCGCAAGATTCAGCACCGACGCAAACCCCACCCAGCACGCATAGGGCACGAACAGCAGCGCTGCGATGCGGTCCTCGCGCCATTGCATCACGATGAAGGCCATGATCAGCACGAACATGCTGACGATGATCACAAGCGCCAGCCACATCAGGTGCGCGGTGAAGAACACCGGCGACCAGGCGAAGTTCAGCACCAGCTGGCCCCACCATACCTGCATCACGGCACCGCTCTCGACGCGCTCATAGGTGCGCCAGCCGGCGATTGCGACGAGGATGTAGATCACGGTCCAGGCGATCGGAAACAGCCAGTTCGGGGGCGTGAACGGCGGCTTGTTCAGCGAGCCGTACCAGGCTCCCGGCAGGTTCGACGCGCCGATGATCCAGCCGCCTCCGACGACGAGGACCAGCAGGACGAGGAGATGCAGGATGGATCGGTTCATATTCCGCTCGGCGTGATTTACAGGGTCCGTCCGTTGGCGGCCGGCAGCCATGCGCCCCGGGCAACCTCGCACGCACTGGACAAGGGTGTCCCGGGCGCGTAGCCAGGACATAACACAACGCCAACAAAAGTCAGGGTTTTCGCCTGACAATCACGTCAAGGGACCGGAACGTCGATCACGTCAGCTCCGGGTCCCGCAATCGATCGGAGCGCAATCCGTGGCTGATCCGCAGGCCCCCTCTTCAGCCGTCGCCGCCATCGAGGCCGTCGAAGCCGGCCTTGCGGCGCAGGGCTATATCGCCAGCCGCCAGATCGCGACCGCGGTGTACCTGTCGCAGGCCATCGACAAGCCGATTTTGGTCGAAGGCCCGGCCGGCGTCGGCAAGACCGAGCTGGCCAAGGCGATCGCGGCCTGGCGCGGCCTGAAGATGATCCGGCTGCAATGCTACGAGGGCCTCGACGAGGCCAAGGCGCTGTACGAGTGGAAATACGCCAAGCAGCTGCTCTACACCCAGATCCTGAAGGACAAGCTCGGCGAGGTGCTCGGCGGCGCGCAGACGCTGCACGCGGCGCTCGACCAGCTGCACGATTTCGGCGACGTGTTCTTCTCCAAGGAGTTCGTCGAGCCGCGGCCGCTGCTGCAGGCGCTGCTGGAGCCGCAAGGCTGCGTCCTCCTGATCGATGAGATCGACAAGTCCGACGCCGAGTTCGAATCGCTGCTGCTCGAGATCCTCTCCGATTTCCAGGTCACCATCCCCGAACTCGGCAGCATCGCCGCCGCGAAAGCGCCGACGGTGATCCTGACCTCCAACTCCGAGCGCAATCTCGGCGACGCCCTGAAGCGGCGCTGCCTGCATCTGCATATCGGCTTTCCCGAGCAGAAGCTGGAGGAGCGCATCGTCGAGAGCCGCGTCGCCGGCATCTCGCAGACCTTGCGCCGGCAGCTCGTCGCCTTCATCCACGACGTCAGGACGCTCGATCTGAAGAAGCAGCCGTCCGTCAGCGAGACCATCGACTGGGCGCGCGTGCTGGTGCTGCTGCAGGCCGCCGAGCTCGGCCATGAGGTGGTCAAGGACACGCTCAACGTGCTGCTCAAATACGAGTCCGACATCGAGGTGGCGCTGCCGCAGGTGACGAGTTTCGTCGCCAAGGCGCAGCGCCAGAACATTTTTGGTTGAACCCGCATGCAGGAGAACCTGCACCGCTTCTTTCGCGCCGCGCGGGGCGCCGGGGTGCACGTCTCGCCCGCCGAGAGCATCGACGCGATGCGCGCGGTGGCGAGCGTTGGCGTCGCCGACCGCACGGTGCTGCGCGACAGCCTGCTGCTGACGCTGGCCAAGAGCGAGGATGAGAAGAAGGCGCTCGGCGCCTGCTTCGACCTGTTCTTCGCGCATGTCGATCCCGCGCAAGCGCAGGCCGAAGAGGCCGCGCAACGGGACGCGACGCAGGATCAGGTGCCCGCAGCGCCGCAACCGGCGCAGCCGCCCGGCGAGCAGGCGACCGCCGAGCTCGGCCCGCTCGCCCGGATGCTGCTGGCACAGAGCACCACCGATATCTCCGCTGCGATCGCCAACGCGTCGAGCGCGGTCGGCCTGTCGGAAATCCGCTATTTCACCCAGCGCGGCCTGTTCTCCAGCCGCATGCTGGAGGCGATGGGCATCCAGCGGCTGCGCGACGATCTCGACACGCTGACCGAGAGCAATCCGGCTCACGCCGAGCGGCTGCAGGCCGCGCTCGACGGCCTGCGCGAGACGGTGCGCGATGCGGTTGCACAGGCGCTGGCGCTGTACGGCCGTGAGGAGACCGAAAATTTGCGCCACGAGATCCTGCGCAATGCGCAGCTGTCGCGCATCGAGCCACGCCAGGTCGCGGCGATGCGGGCGCTGATCCGGCAGATCGCGCGGCGTCTGCGCGAGCGCTACAGCAAGCCGCGCAAGCGCCAGCGCCGCGGCCATCTCGACGTGCGCCGCACGATCAGGCGGAACGCGGCCTGGGGCAGCGTCCCCTTCCTGACGGCGTGGAAGCGACGGCATCGTGACCGGCCGAAGATCGTGGCGCTGTGCGACGTCTCCGGCTCGGTTGCCCGGGTGTCGGACTTCTTCCTGCTGCTGATCCACAGCCTGCACGACGTCGTCAGCGACGTCCGGTCGTTCGCCTTCTCCGGCCACCTGATCGAGGTCAGCGAGATCCTCGAGACGAAGTCGGCCGAGGAGGCCATGGCGGAGATCATGGACAAGGTCGGCTTCGGCTCATCCGACTACGGCGCGTCGCTGGTCGATTTCGAGCGCCAGTTCATGGCGTCGGTGACGCCGCAGACCACCGTGATCGTGCTCGGCGACGCCCGCAGCAACAAGCTCGACCCGCGCGCCGACATCCTGAAGCAGATCTCCGAACGCGCCAAGCGCGTGGTCTGGCTCAACCCCGAAGGACGCATGACCTGGGGCTGGGGCGATTCCGAGATGCCGCGCTACCAGACCTTCTGCAACGTAGTCCGCCCCTGCGCGACCGCGCAGCAGCTGGAGCGCGCGATCGGTGATATCGTGGCGGCGTATCAGTAAAGCGAGATATCGCCACCAGCGACGGATCTCTCCGCCGTCATTGCGAGCGAAGCGAAGCAATCCAGGGCCAAAGACAAGATTCTGGATTGCTTCGTCGCTGCGCTCCTCGCAATGACGTGGTCAAAGCACGTCCCGTTGGAGGGCTAGGCGGACTGTGCGATACAGCGCCCTCTCCCCTTGTGGGAGAAGGTAGCTCCGGCCTGTCCACGTACGCAATTGGGTGAGGGGTATCTCTCCGCGAATGATGCTCGCGGAGAGATACCTCTCACCCCACCGAGCTTGCCGCACCTTCCGAGATGCCCTCTCCCACAAGGGGAGAGGGCGCTTTCATATGCACCGCGCCGGATCTTCCGACGTTCAAGCGCTACGGTGACGATTAAGGTTTCTGCACGGCTACACAGAAGGCCGCTGGCTCTACCGTCCCCCCGCCGCGCGCTTCAGCAGCGCCGCGCGCTGCGGATCGGTGAAGCTCACGCCCGACTTCTTCTCGACGACCTTGATAGCCCACGATCGCAGCGGATCGTCGTCGACGCGTGCCGGCTCCCGCAGCATGCCCACGCTCATTTCAAGCAACTTGGCATCCGCTGGATGCTCAATGGCTCCGCCGCCATAGCTCAGGACGACGAACGCACCGACCGCAGCCCCGACACACGCCGCAATTGCGGTCAACACGACCAGCTTCCAATCCACGATATGCCCCCTACTCACATGCGCCACGTCGCTGCCACGCTCGAACAGATTTTTGGCTGCGGCATGGCGATCTCACGCCTTTCGTTCGACGGCGCACGTTCGTGCCGCCCCAATTCGGAGCCTGCCAGGCATCTCAAGTCGCGATAGCTACTCCATGTCGCGAGACCGACACGTGCCGATCGCTTTGTGTGAGCTCTGTGTGATTGCCCGTCGCATGACCCATGTCGCAGCAATCGGAGCTTGCGCCCGACGGGCAAATCAATTGCGCGATTTGTCGGGATCGTTCGCTCTCCGCAGCCATGCCAGACGCAAAAAGCGCGTGCGGGTGAAAACTAATTTGTTGCGCCATCTCAACGTGATCTGTCGCATCACGCCTTCAATGTCGAAAGTTTCACTTTCGTTTTTCCAGAATCCGTGTCACTCCTCCACCCATCCCGCCTCAACGAGAGGGGCGTTCGCGCGGTCGTCACGAGACGCGAGGCGGGGAGGCGGTGGACGTGTCGGGTTGCAGCGTGGCTTGGTCTGCGCGGACGAACAACATCGATGCGGACGTGAAGTCGTGTGGTCCTGGCCTCCCGATGCCGAGGTCAAGCCTGCAGTTGATGCGAGAGCACCAGCGCGGGCGATGGGGGCAACAAAGCCGGTCCCCAGGGAGAGCACGAAGCAAGCGTTAAAACCATCGCGCAGGGAAGGCTGGGCTCATCCGGCTGCACCTGTGGTTCCTGCCCCGTGCTTTTTGTTCGCACGGGGGCCATGGGCGTCAGCCGACGCCCGGTCTTCCCTGCGCCCTCGATTTTTGGGGGTAAACGATCAGCACAGCTCGGGCGCATCAGCGCCGCGAGAAGGAGACGGCGTGTGTGCGTTTCCCCATTGTCCTCCCGTTCACGCGAAGCCCGGAGGGCGCGAGGGACCTTCGCAAAATCGAAGCCAGTCGAGGCGCCGTCCTGGACGCGGCGTTCAGCGAGGCACGACCGCTGTGGCCTCGATCTCCACCCGCGCCGCCTTCTCGACCAGCCGCACCACCTGCAACAGCGCCATCGCCGGATAGTGAGCGCCGAAGATCTCGCGATAGATCTTCCCGAGTTCCTTCAGATTCCCGAGATACTCGTCCATGTCGACGACGTACCAGGTCAGCCGCACCAGATGCTCCGGCCGGGCGTTGCCCTCGGCCAGAATCGCGGCGATGTTCTCCAGCGCCTGCCGGACCTGGGCGACGAATCCATCGGCGAGCTTCTCATTTGCGTCCCAGCCGATCACGCCGCCGGTGACGACGATGCGCCCTTCCCCGCTGATGCCGTTGGCATAGCCTTTCGGCATCGGCCAGCCGCTCGGCTGCAGCACGCGCAGACCCGCCGCGTCATCCGGATTCACCACGGCGAGCGTGGGCGCTTTGGTCGTGCTCACGAACGTCTCTCCCTGTCTGTCCTAGGCTGCCGCGCCGGACGGCGCGGCGGCAGCTTGCGCGATCTGCCGCAGGGCGAACCGCTTCAGCTTGCCGGTCTCGGTCTTGGGCAGCTGCGTCACGAACTCGATCGCGCGCGGATATTTGTACGGCGCGATCTCGCGTTTGACATGTTCCTGCAACTCGGTCACGAGCGCCGGGGTGCCCTCCGCGCCCGCCGCCAGCACGACGTAGGCCTTCACGACCATGCCACGGGCCTCGTCGGGAGCGCCGACTACGCCGCATTCGGCAACGGCCGGATGCGTCAGCAGCGCCGCCTCGACGTCGGTGCCGGCGATGTTGTAGCCGGAGGACACGATCATGTCGTCCGACCGCGACTGGTACCAGAAGTAGCCGTCCTCATCCATGACGTAGGTGTCGCCGGTGACGTTCCAGCCGTTCTGAACATATTTGCGCTGGCGCTCGTCTGCCAGATAGCGGCAGCCGGTCGGCCCGCGCACCGCGAGCCGCCCCATCGTACCCGGCGGCAAATCGCGGCCGTCATCGTCGACGATCTTGGCCTCATAGCCCGGCACCGGCTTGCCCGTGGCGCCCGGACGGATCTCATCCTCGACGGCGCTGATGAAGATGTGCAGCATCTCCGTCGAGCCGATGCCGTCCATCAATTTCAACCCCGTGGCCTTGAGCCAGGCGTCGAAGGTCGGCTTCGGCAGGGTCTCTCCGGCCGAGACGCATTTGCGCAGCGAGGAAATGTCGCGCCCGTCGAGCTTGCCGATCATGGCCCGGTAGGCTGTCGGCGCGGTGAAACAGACGGTCGCCTTATAGCGCTCGATGGCGGCCAGCATGTCGTCCGGCGTCGTCTTTTCGAGCACGACATAGGACGCGCCGATATGCATCGGAAACAGCACGCCGCCGAAGCCGAAGGTGAAGGCGAGCGGCGCCGAGCCGATGAAGCGATCGCTCTGGTCGGCACGCAGCACGTTGCGGGCATAGCCGTCGCAGACCGCGAGCATGTCGCGGTGGAAATGCATCGTGCCTTTCGGATCACCCGTCGTGCCGGAGGTGAAGGCGATCAGGCAGAGATCATCGGAGGCGGTATCGACGGCCGTGAAGCCGGGGCTTGCGTCGGCGATCAGCGCTTCCAGCGCGTCGGGCTGGCCGTTGCCCCAGTACACCACCTGCTTCAGCGCCGGCGCGACCGCGCGGGTTTTTTCCATCTCGTCGGCCAGCTTGCCGTCGCACAGCGCCAGTGCGATCTGCGCCTTCTGGATCGGATAGGACAGTTCCTTCGCGCGCAACAGCGGCATGGTGGCGACGACGATGCCGCCGGCCTTGATGACGGCGAGATAGGTCGCGACCATCATCGGATTGTTGGCGGAGCGCAGCAGCACGCGGCCGCCGGGCACCAGGCCGAGCTTGTCGACGAGCACATTGGCAATCTTGTTCACCAACGTCTGCAGCTCGCGATAGGTGGAGCTGACCTCGGTACTGATGATGCAGGGCGCATCGCCGTGCCCTTCCGCGACCCAGCGATCGACGAAATGCGTGACGCAGTTGAGCCGCGGCGGATACTGGAATTCAGGCCGGCTGAAGACGAAATCGGGCCACAGCTCGCGCGGCGGCAGGTGATCCTGCGCGAACGTATCAACGTGGGCGCTATGCGCCGCTGCGTTGGTGCTCTCCGGCTGCTGGGCCTTGGCGGCAGTGGCCATCACACGCTCCTGTCTGAAGGGAAGAACGCCCGGCACGTTTCAGTCCTAAACATTTTAGACTTAAAACATTCGGACGCAAGAGCGGAAGAGAGCCGAAGATTGTGCACTGCCCGCAAATTGTTTGAGCGTTTGCTGTGCGCGATAGCTGGGTGGCCCGACCGGTGCGCCCCCCTCGCCTCAATCCTGCCGGCGCTGCACGGCCTTCTGCGCCGATCCCTTGGTCTTGGCCAGCAGGCGCATCAACTCGCGCACATCCTTTTCGGTCAGCTCGCCGAAGATGTCCGCGATCCAGGTCTCGTGCTCGGCCGCCATCTTGCGAAACTCGGCACGGCCGAGCTTGGTCAGCCGGATCACCTGGACCCGGCGGTCGGTGTCGGAGGTGCGGCGATCGAGATGGCCGGATTCGACCAGGCGCTCGACCAGCCCGGTCACGTTGCCGTTCGACACCATCATGCGCTTGGAAACGTCGGACAGCGTCATGCCGTCAGGCGCCTTGTCGAGCTGCGCCATCAGGTCGAAACGCGGCAGGGTGACATCGAAGCGCTCGCGCAGCCGGCCGCGGATCTCGCCCTCGATCAGCGTCGTGCAGGTGAGCAGCCGCAGCCACAGCCGCAGCTCATCGGCGTGGTCTTCGGGCAGCTCGACGGCCTTGGTCTCGGAATCAAGAGTCATGACGGAATCACTTGCGCAACGTTCAGCCACCTCGGGCGAGGCCCGCGAGTGTGGCCTTCAGGAGCTTCCGGGAGCAAGGAAAAACGTACCTTCGTCCAGCGTAGAACGAGGCGCGGCAACTTCCTTTAACCTTCAAGCAATTGGCGCGGCGCTTGCATGAGGCCGAAACTGCCCTTTCCGCAAGCGGCTCGCTTGCGGCTGAGGGCGTGATCGGACTAGGCTTGAGACCAAGCTGCGGTCTGACCCATCATTCGGTCAGGTGAAAAACATAAACCTGAATTTCCGCATCCCGGGGGAGTTGTCATGAAAGTGAGTTCGAAGCTGGCCGGTCTTGGCGTGATCGCCTGTGTGATGGCGCAGCCGGCGCTGGCCGCCGACAAGATCAAGATCGGCGTCATCGTCACCCTGTCAGGGCCAGCCGCCGCGCTCGGCGGGCAGGTCCGGGACGGCTTCAATCTCGCGATCAAGGACCTCGGCGGCAAGATGGGCGGCCGCGAGGTCGAGGTGGTCGTCGCCGACGACGAGTTGAAGCCGGATGCTGCGATCACTAAGGTCAAGGGCCTGCTCGAGCGCGACAAGGTCGACTTCGTCGTCGGACCGATCTTCTCCAACATGTTGCAGGCGATCCATCGCCCGGTCACCGAGAACAAGACCTTCCTGATCAGCCCGAATGCCGGCCCTTCCAGCTATGCCGGCAAGGAGTGCAGCCCGTTCTTCTACGTGACCTCCTACCAGAACGACCAGGTGCATGCGATCCTCGGCAAGGTCGCGCAGGATCGCGGCTACAAGCGGATGTACCTGCTGGTGCCGAACTATCAGGCGGGACGCGATTCCGTCGCGGGCTTCAAGCTCGACTACAAGGGCGAGATCGTCGAGGAATCCTACGTTCCGCTCAACACGCTCGACTTCCAGCCCGAGCTGTCCAAGATCTCCTCGCAGAAGCCCGACGCCGTGTTCACCTTCATGCCGGGCGGCATGGGCGTGAACCTCGTGAAGCAGTTCAAGCAGGCGGGCCTCGCCGACACCATCCCGGTGCTGTCGGCCTTCACCGTCGATGAATCCACCCTGCCCGCGCAGCAGGACGCCGCGGTCGGCATGTTCGGCGGCGCCGACTGGGCACCCAATCTCGACAATCCGCAAAGCAAGAAGTTCGTCGCCGGCTATGAAGCCGCCTACAACAGCGTGCCCGGCACCTACGCCATGCAGGCCTATGACGCTGCGCTCCTGATCGACAGCGCCGTGAAGGCGGTCGGCGGCGATCTCGCCAACAAGGACGCGGTGGCCGGCGCATTGAAGAAGGCCGACTTCACCTCGCTGCGCGGCGGCTTCAAGTTCAACACCAACGGCTATCCGATCCAGGACTTCTATTTGACCAAGGTCGCCAAGCGCCCTGACGGCAAATTCCAGACCGAGATCGTGCAGAAGGTGTTCGAGAGCTACGGCGATCGCTACGCCAAGGACTGCGTGGCCAAGTAACGACAGGGAGCGAAACCAACATGAACCATCCGGAAATTGCCGGCATCACCCGGGCCAATGAGGGCATCCAGGGCATCTCCTGGAACATCCTCGGCCAGGTCTACGTGCCGAAGAGCCGCACCGAGCACAGCTTCTCCTGGCATGCGACGTTCCCGGTCGGCACCTTCGTGCCGCCACACATCCATCCTGACCAGGACGAGTATCTCTACATCCTCGAAGGCCGGCTCGACTTCTTCCTCGACGGCGCCGAGGAATATGCGACCGCCGGCGATACGGTGCGGCTGCCGATGGGCAAGCCGCACGGCATCTTCAACAAGTCGCAGCAGACCGCGAAGACGCTGTTCTGGGTGTCGCCGACGCGCCGCCTCTACGACCTGTTCTGGGCGATCCACAACATGCGCGAGCAGAACCCCGACGACGTCGTCAAGCTCGCCGCCGAGCACAACATCCACTTCCTGCCCCCGCCTCCGGGGGCATAGGTCAGATCAACCCTGGGCTTACGAGCCATCGCGCGGCAAACGGTGCGCTCCCTCTCCCCGTTCTTCACGGGGAGAGGGCTGTGGGGCGAGGGGCAGCCGCGCGAACGGTGCTCTTGAGCCTACGCTACGAAGCCTGCCGCGTGACCATCCGCGCGGCAAAGCCGGCCCGGCTCGCATAGCCGCGCACGATGCCCTCGCGGGCCTCGTAGTTGAGGATGGTGTTGATGTCCGTAAAACCCTGCGGGGCAAGCTGCTCGACCGCATCGATCACGCCCTCGGGGCCGCCACGGCGGTTGGCGGCAACGATGTCGGCAGTCATCGGCAGCCGCTTCTGCTCGTAGGTCATCAGCGCCTGGCGGGGGTGCTCGGAACGAACAAGCGCATCGGCCAGAGCACGCGCGTCGAGAATGGCCTGCGAGGCGCCATTGGAGCCGACCGGATACATCGGGTGGGCAGCGTCGCCCAGCAAGGTGACGCGGCCGCTCGACCAATACGGCAGCGGATCGCGGTCGCAGCAGGGATACTCCCAGAACTCCGGAGTCGCGCGCACCATGGCGGCGAAGTCGACCTGGGGAATGGAGAAGCCGTTGACGTGCGGCATCAGTTCGTCGGCCTTGCCGAGCCGCGACCAGTCCTCGCGCCGCGGCGGCGTGGTGTTGGCATCGCCGATCCGCACCAGCACGGCCCAATTGGTGAGGCGGCTCGCCGGGCTCGACCCCTCCGCAATCGGGTAGATCACGGCCTTGGCGTTGAGACCGCCGGCGATGATCATCGACTGCCCGGTCAGGAACACCGGCCAATCGGTGGCGCCGCGCCACAGCATCAGACCGTTCCAGCACGGTGCGCCCTCATTGGGGAACAGCGTCTGCCGGACCTTGGAATGGATGCCGTCGGCGCCGATCAGGACGTCGCCACGGACAGTGTGGACATGAGCACCCGTGCGGTCGAAGAAGTAAGCGGTGACCCCACCCTCGTCCTGGGTGAACGATCCGAGCCGGCAGCCTGTATGGACCTTCTCCGGTCCGAGCCGCTCCATCACTGCCTGATGGATCACGCTCTGCAGCCGGCCGCGATGGATCGAGAATTGCGGCACGTCGTGGCCGGCGTCCAGACCGCGTGTCTCGTGCCAGACCTCCTGGCCGCGCCGGGTCAGATAGAACAGCTCGGAGGTGCGGATCGCAACCTGATCGAGCCGGTCGAGCAGCCCGAGCTGGGCGAGTTCGCGGATCGCGTGCGGCAGGGTGTTGATGCCGACACCGAGTTCGCGGATCGTATCCGCCTGCTCGAACAGCTCGCAATCGATGCCTCGCGCCCGCAGCATCAGGGCCGTGGTCAAACCGCCGATACCGCCGCCAACGATGATCGCCTTCATCGCGCCCTACTCCACTCACACCGGACGTTCCGGACAACAGCGTGGCACGGAGCCTTACTCCGCCGCAAGCGGCTTCGCAGCCTCGGCCTTCAGCTCCGCCCGCGTTTTCGGTTTAGCCTTAATCTTCAGCTCCTCGAAGTCCTGCCGATCGCGCACGCTGTTGCGGAAGATCTGCTCCTTGCCCGGCAGATATTGCGGCGGACAGAACGTGTCGGCGCCATACCAGGCGGCAGCCTTCATGGTGAAGGAGGGATCGACCAGATGCGGGCGGCCGAGCGCGACGAGATCGGCGCGGCCGGCAGCGAGGATCGTGTTGACCTGATCGGCCGACGTGATGTTGCCGACGCACATGGTCGCGACACGGGCCTCGTTGCGGACCTGATCGGAAAACGGCGTCTGAAACATGCGGCCATAAATCGGCTGCGCCTCGCGCACGGTCTGGCCGGTCGAGACGTCGACGAGATCGACGCCCGCCTCGGCGAAGGCGCGGGCGATCAGCACTGCATCGTCGCCGGTGATGCCACCCTCGGCCCAGTCGGTCGCGGAGATGCGCACCGACATCGGCTTATGCCCCGGCCACGCCGCGCGCATCGCGGCGAACACTTCGAGCGGGAAGCGCAGCCGGTTCTCCAGCGCGCCACCATATTCGTCGGTGCGCTTGTTGGTCAGCGGCGAGATGAAGCTCGCCAGCAGATAGCCATGGGCGCAATGCAGCTCGAGCATGTCGAAGCCGCAACGTTCGCCGCGCGCGGTTGCAGCGACGAAGTCGGCCTTGATGCGGTCCATTGCCGCGCGATCAAGCTCGCGCGGCACCCGGCTATCAGGGAAATACGGCAGTGGCGATGCCGACACGACATCCCAGCCGCCCTGCTCCAGCGGACGATCCATGCCGTCCCACATCAGCCTGGTCGCGCCCTTGCGTCCGGCGTGGCCGAGCTGCAGCACGAACTTGGCTTGCGAGTTGGCGTGAACGAAATCTACGATGCGCTTCCAGGCGGCTTCCTGCGCGTCGTTCCACAGGCCGGCACAGCCCGGCGTGATGCGGGCGTCGCGGCTGACACAGATCATCTCGCTGAAAAGAAGACCTGCGCCACCGATCGCGCGCGAGCCGTAATGCACGAGGTGGAAGTCGCCGGGCACCCCTTCCTCGGCCGAGTACATGCACATCGGCGACAGCACCGTGCGGTTCGCGATCGTCATCTCGCGCAGCTTGAGCGGCTGGAACATCGGCGCGACAGGCTGATCGACATCGACGTCGAAACCCCTGGCACGAACCTGTCGCGCGAAAGCCTTGTCGACCTCCGCCACGAAATCCGGCGCGCGCAAGGTGAGATTGTCGTAGGTGATCGCCTTCGAGCGCGTCATGACGCCGAAGGCGAACTGCACCGGATCGAAATCCCAGAACCGGTCGAGATGCTCGAACCAGACCAGCGACACGTCGGCCGCATGCTGGGTCTTCTCGACCTCCTCGCGACGGCCATGCTCGTACAGATCGAGTGCGGCAGCAATGTCGGGCGCGCGCTGCATCGCGTCTGCGAGCGCGATGGCGTCCTCCATGGCGAGCTTGGTGCCGGAGCCGATCGAGAAATGCGCGGTCGACTTGGCGTCGCCGAGCAGCACCATGTTACCCTTGACCCAGCGCCTGTTGCGGATCATCGGGAAATTGCGCCACATCGAGCGGTTGATCAGCAGCGGATGGTCGCCGAGAAACCAGCCGAAGATCTCTTTCATCCGGTCGGCGGATTGCCGCTCGTCCAACCCGGTCAGGCCAGCGCGCGCGAACGTCTCGGGATCAGTCTCGAAGATCCAGGTCGAATGCCCCGCCTCATACTGATAGGCGTGGGCGATGAAGGGACCCCATTCCGTCTCCTGGAAGATGAAGGTGAAGGCATCGAGCGGCTTGGTCGATCCCATCCAGGCGAACTTGTTGGCGCGCAGGTCGACCTCGGGCTGGAAATGGTCGACATGCTTCTCGCGAAAGCGGCTGTTGATGCCATCGGACAGCAGGACGAGATCGGCATCCGCGAACAGCGCTTCGTTGTCGATATCGACCTCGAACTGCAAGGTGACGCCGAGCTCGCGCGCGCGCTCCTGCAGGATCGTCAGCAGCGTGCGGCGCGAGCAACCGCAGAAGCCGTTGCCGCCGACCCGATGCACCGTGCCGCGGAAGTGGACGGCGATGTCATCCCAGTAGGCGAACTCCTGGGTGATACGCTGGTAGCTCGGAAGGTCGTATTTCTCGAAATTGTCGAGCGTGGCGTCGGAGAACACCACGCCGAAGCCGAACGTATCGTCGGCGCGGTTGCGTTCGTAGACCGCGATGTCGGCGCTCGGCCGCTGCTTCTTGAGCAATATCGCCGCGTAGAGACCGGCGGGTCCGCCGCCAATGATCGCGATCTTCATGAGCGCCTCCGCAAGGGTGCCGAGCCAACGGAAATTATTTTAAACCTAAAATATATCCTGGCAAGCCCCTTCGGTTCCTTCTTCCAGTCAATTGCCCCGGAAGACCGGCTTGGACTTCGCGGCAAAGGCCTCGAACGCGCGGTTGAAATCCTCTGTTGTCATGCACAAGGCCTGGGCAACTGCCTCGGCCTCGATCGCCTCCTCGACCGACATCGCCCATTCCATCGCCAGCATGCGCTTTGTCATGGTGTTTGCGAAGGTCGGTCCGTTCGCGATCTCGGTCGCCAGGACCACCGCCTGCGCCAGCACCTCGCTTGGCGCGACAATGCGGCTGAAGAAGCCCCAGCGCTCACCCTCGTCCGCGCTCATGAAGCGGCCGGTATAGAGCAACTCGGAAGCGCGGGACTGACCGATGATGCGCGGCAGGATCGCGCACGCGCCCATGTCGCAGCCGGCGAGACCGACCTTGTTGAACAGGAACGCCACCTTGGCGCCCGTCGCGGCCAGCCGGATGTCGGAGGCCATGGCGACAATGGCGCCAGCGCCGGCACAGATGCCCTCCACGGCGGCGACGATCGGCTGCGGACAGGCGCGCATCGCCTTGACGAGATCGCCGGTCATTCGGGTGAAGGCGGTGAGGCCCTTGGTGTCCATCTTGACCAGGGGCCCAATGATCTCGAACACGTCGCCGCCGGACGAAAAATTGCCGCCGGCCCCGCTTACGACGATCACCTTGACGTCGTCATCGAAGGCGCAGGCGCGGAAGAAATCAGTCAGCTCACGATAGCTCTCGAACGTCAGAGGGTTCTTCCGCTCGGGCCGGTTCAAGGTCACCGTCGCAACGCGGTCCTTGACCGTCAGCAGGAAATGGCTGGGCTTGTAGTCCGCCAGCGGCACGGTGACGGGATTGGCCGGTCTCGACATGATAGTTCCCTCTCTTCGACTGTTCTGATTGGCCGTTGCGGCTCAAACCTCGCCGCCGGCCACCGCGATCGCCTGCCCCGTGATCGCACCCGCACCGGTGCCGCACAGCCACAGCACGGTGTCTGCCACCTCCTGCGGTGCGATCAAGCGCCCCTGCGGATTGTGCTTGGCGAGTTCGGCAACGGCCTGCTCGCGGCTGCGTCCGGTCTTCTTCATGATGTTGTCGACGCTGTCGGCAACAAGATCGGTGTCGGTGAACCCGGGGCATACCGCGTTCACCGTGACGCACGTCGTGGCCAACTCGAGAGCGAGCGAGCGCGTGAGACCGACGACGGCATGTTTCGCGGCCGTGTAGGCGCTGACATAGGGATAGCCCTTGAGGCCGGCGGTGGACGCCACCGTGACGATCCGGCCGTAAGGTCTGCCCTTCATGGCCGGCAGTACCGCCTGCACGGCATGCACGACGCCCATGAAATTGATGTCCATCATGCGGCGGAACAGCGCGGCATCGGACTTGAGGAAGGGCGCGGATTCCGCGCTTCCGGCATTGGCGACGAGAATGTCGATCGGCTGCCGTGCGGCTGCGTCATCAACTGCGGCATCGAGCGCGTCCCGATCGGCGACGTCGGCAATCGCGGCATGATCGGCGCAGCCTTGCGCGACGGCTTCATCGAGCGTTGCGCCGTTGCGGCCGACGATCGTTACGGTTGCGCCCGCGAGCTTCAAGGCCCGCGCGATCTCGCGGCCAATGCCGCGGCCGCCGCCAGTGACCATCGCGTGCGCTGCTGCAGGCAGTCCCGACATCCGTGCGCCTCCTCGTCCCTTGCGACACCGTCGCAATCTCCAAGTTATTTTAAACTTCAAATTTTTGCAACAACGCGCCCGAAGCGGCTTGACACCCGGCCTGTCGCGGCTAGCGTTCATGAGCCTCGCGCGAGCAACGTTGCCGTTGGAGGCACACCTCGGAGGTCTGCGTGCCTGCTTCGCAAATCCTGACCACGACGGACGGCCGCTTCGGCTATGAAGCAGCCGGCGAGCCGCGGCGGCAGACCATCGTCTTCCTGCACGGCATCGGCGGTGCGGCGCTCGCATGGCGCGGCCAGCTCGAACATTTCGGTGAGCACTATCATGCGGTCGCCTGGGACATGCCTGGCTATGGTCGATCCGCTCGGCTCGATAGCATCAGCATCACCACACTTGCGGACGCGCTTCAGGACTTCCTGATCCAGATCGATGCCCATGCCCCGATCGTGGTCGGTCATTCCATCGGCGGGATGATCGTGCAGGAGTGGCTGATGACCCACCGACAATCTGCAGCCGCCGTGGTGCTGGCACAAACGAGTCCGGCGTTCGGCAAGAGCGACGGCGACTGGCAGAAATCCTTCATCGAAGCTCGCCTCGGCCCGCTGGACCGCGGCGCGACGATGGCATCATTGGCACCCGATCTGGTCAGGGAACTGGTCGGCGATGATCCCGATCCTGCGGGTCTTGCGCTTGCGACGGCGTGCATGGCGGGCGTGCCCGAAGCGAGCTATCGCGCCAGCATGCTGGCCCTACTCGGCTTCGACCGGCGACAGGCCTTGAAGGAGATCAAGGTGCCGACCTTGGTCCTCTCGGGCTCGAAAGATCGCAACGCGCCGGCGCCGATGATGGAGAAGATGGCGAGCTTCATCCCCGGGGCTGACTATGTGGAGCTTCAGGGCGCCGGGCATCTCGTCAATCTCGAGCGCCCTGAAGAGTTCAACGCGGCGCTCGCGTTCTTTCTGAAAACGCATGCAACGACAGCCGCTGTGGAGGCATCATGACCATTCAGGTCCAGAAGACGGCAACCGCTGCAGGTCAGGCGCTCGATGCGCCGATGTTCGACCGCGGGGCCTACAGGCTCACGGCCGAGCAGGCCGACATCATCACCCGCGCCAGAGAAATCGGCCAGAGCGTGCTCGCGGGCCGCGCCGCGGGCTATGACCGCGATGCGATTTTTCCGACCGAGAACTACAAGGATTTGCACCGCGCGGGGCTGCTCGGCATCTCCGTTCCCAAAGCCCAGGGCGGTCTCGGCGCCGGCTACCAGACCTATGCACTGGCCGCTGCCGAGATCGGCCGCTATTGCGGCGCGACCGCGCTGACCTGGAACATGCACGTCTGCTCAACCCTGTGGTCGGGCCCGCTCGCCGACGATCTCGACATGGATGAGGAGATGCGGGCGGCGCATGAGCGCCGGCGCGCCATCCACTACAAGCGGATCATCGACGACGGCGCGATCTACTCGCAGCCGTTCTCGGAGGGCGGCGCGGCCGCGGCGGGCGGCGTCGCCTTCGGCACGGAGGCGAAGCCGGTGAAGGGTGGCTGGCTGATCAACGGCAAGAAGATCTTCGCATCGCTTGCGGGACATGCGGACTATTACGGCGTGCTGTGCACGGAGGTCAGCGAGGGCGAGAAGGCATCCCGCCGCAACACGCTCTACCTTGCTGTGCCGGCGAAAACCGAGGGTGTGTCGGTGGTCGGTGACTGGGACCCGCTGGGCATGCGCGGCACGGTCTCGCGCACGCTGCTGTTCAAGGATGTCTTCGTCGAGGAGGACGCGGCCCTGATGCCGCGCGGCGTCTACTTCCAGGCGGCGATGCGGTGGCCGCACATGTTCATGACGTTGTCGCCGACCTATATGGGCCTGGCGCAGGCCGCCTATGATTTCACGCTCAAATATCTGCGCGGAGAGGTGCCGGGCATGCCGCCGGTCAAGCGGCGGATGTATCCGACCAAGCAGATCGCCGTGGCGCAGATGCAGATCAAGCTGGAGCAGATCAAGGGCATCTGGTTCCAGGCCGTCACCGAGGCTCGCGCCAATCCCAGCAAGGAGCAGGTGCTGCGCGCCTATGCGGCGCAGTACTCGGTGATGGAGGGCGCCAATGAGCTCGCGGCGCTCGCCATCCGCACCTGCGGCGGCCAGTCGATGCTGAAGACGTTGCCGCTGGAGCGGATCTATCGCGACAGCCGCTGCGGTTCGTTGATGCTGCCCTGGACCGCCGAGCTTTGCCTGGACCGCATCGGCCGCGAGGCGCTGTACGAGCCCGGCGAGACGGACGACTGAGCGTGGACCTCTGCAGCCTGATCGAACGCAACGCCGCGTTCACGCCTGAGAAGCCGGCGATCCATTTCGAAGGCACGACGCTGAGCTATGCTGCGTTCAGCGACCGCATCGCTGACATGGCGCGGGCGCTGAAATCCGAGTTCGGCGTCGGCCGCGGCGACCGCGTCGCGATCCTCAGCTTGAACCGGCCGGACTACCTGGTCGTGCTCTATGCCTGCGCGCGGCTCGGCGCGATCCTGGTGCCGCTCAACTGGCGGCTCGCGGTGGCCGAGCAGGTCTTCATCCTGTCGGATGCGGCGGCCAAGGTGCTCGTACTGGAGCAGGCCTTCGCGCCGGTGCTGCCAGCACTGGCGGAGAGCCACCCGGAGACGGTGCCTGTCGGCATCGACTTCGCGCCGCCTCGCGGCTTCACAATCGACGCGTTGCTGGCGCGCGGCCATGGCGACGACCGCAACCCGCACATCGATCTCACCTGCCCGCTGCTGATCGTCTACACCTCGGGCACCACGGGCCGGCCGAAGGGCGCGGTGCTGCGCCAGGAGGCGCTGCTGTGGAACGGCGTGATGAGCCAGCACATGCATGGCCTCACCTCCGACGATCACGTGCTGACCGTGCTGCCGCTGTTCCATGTCGGCGGCCTCAACATCCAGACCACGCCGGCGCTGCAGCACGGCGCCACCGTGACGCTGCACGCGCGCTTCACGCCGGACTCCACGCTCGCAGCGATCGCAACCGAGCGGCCGACGCTCACCGTGCTGGTGCCTGCGACGATCCAGGCCGTCACCGAGCATCCGGGCTGGACAACCGCCGACCTGTCGTCGCTCAAGGCCGTCTCCACCGGCTCCAGCATCGTGCCGCCGGCTCTGATCGATCGCATCACCGCGCGCGGCGTGCCGGTGCTGCAGGTCTATGGCTCGACCGAGACCTGCCCGATTGCGATCTACACCCGGCTCGGCGGCGATGTCTCGCGCACCGGCTCGACCGGCCTGCCCGGTTTGTGCTGCGAGGCCAAGATCATCGACCGGGATGGCAACGAGGTTCCTGCTGGAACAGCGGGTGAGATTGCGGTGCGCGGTGCCAACGTGTTCTTCGAATATTGGGGCAATGCGAAAGCCACGCAGCAGGCGATCCAGGACGGCTGGTACCGCACCGGCGACATCGCCCAGCGCGACTCGGAGGGATACTTCTTCGTGCTCGAGCGGAAAAACAATATGATCATCTCCGGTGGTGAGAACGTCTACCCGGCCGAGATCGAGCGGGTGCTGGGCGAGCATCCCGATGTCGTCGAGTGTGGCGTGATCGGCCGGCCGGATCCGCGCTGGGACGAGGTGCCGGTGGCATTCGTCGTCAAGCGCCAGGGCTGTTCGCTCGACGCCGAGACGCTGCGCGCGCATCTGCAGTCGCAGCTTGCGCGCTTCAAGGTGCCCCGCGACATCGTCTTCGTCGACGATCTGCCGCGCACCGCGCTCGGCAAGGTGCAGCACCATGTGCTGCGCCAGATCGATGGACCCACATGATCGAGACGGAGAGGCGATCTTGAAAATAGCAGTGCTCGGCGGCGGCAATGGCTCGTTCGCGGCCGCAGGCGATTTCGCGCTTCAGAGACACGAGGTGCGGCTGTGGCGACGCGATGCGGACGCCGTGGCGCAGCACCGGGCGGCGGGCTCGACCATCATCGTCAAGGACGTCAATGGCCGCCACGAGGTCAGGCTCGCGCTGGTCACGACCGACATCGGCGAGGCCGTCCGTGGCGCCGAGCTGATCCTCTGCCCCGCGCCGGCCTTTGCGCAAGCAGACATTGCGAAGCAGCTGGCGCCGCATCTGACCGACGGCCAGGTCGTGTTCCTGCCGCCGGCCACGTTCGGCACGATGATCTTTGCAGCCGCCGCCCGCGACGCCGGCAACAAGGCTGTCGTCAGCTACGCCGAGACCGGCACCCTGCCGTGGCTGACGCGCAAGCACGGTCCGTTCGAGGTCGCGATCACCATCCGCGCCAAGCGGCTCCCGGTCGGCGTGTTTCCCCTGAGGACGGCGGAGCATGCGCTCGCGGTGATCGGCCGCGCGTTTCCCGGCGTGATCGAGCCGTGCGGTGACGCGCTGTCGGGCGCACTGATGAATGCCGGCTGCATCATCCATCCGCCGCTGATCGTGATGAATGCAGGTCCGATCGAGCATTTCGAGCGCTGGGACATCCACAAGGAGGGCACGCAAGCCTCGATCCGCCGCGTCACCGATGCGCTCGACGCCGAGCGGATCGCGGTGCGCGAGGCGCTCGGCTACGGCGCGCCGCATTTCCCGCTCGCGCATCACTACGCGAGGGACGGCGAGATCTGGATGTATGGCCGCGGCTCGCATGACCGGCTCACCGATTCCGGTGACTGGCGCGAGCAGCTGGTGCTGACGCAGCATCGCTACATGCGCGAGGATTTGCGGCTCGGCCTGTCGCTGCTGATCTCGGCCGCCGAGCTGACCGGCACATCGACGCCGCTCGCCCGCGGTTTTCTCGCGATTGGCGGCGCGATCTGCGGCGAGGATTTCATGGCGACCGGGCGAACTCTTTCCAGTCTCGGCCTCGGCGGCCTCGATCGGACCGCGCTGCAGGCGCTGCTCCGCGACGGATCTGCCGCATGAGCGCCCGCGGTCACATCGCCTGCCTCGGCGCCGGCCGCATGGGCCGCGGCATCGCCACGGCCTTCGCCTATGCCGGCCATCCCGTCACGATGATCGACATCAAGGCGCGCACGCCGGAGGCGTTCGCGACATTGCAGAGCGAGGCGCTCGGCGAGATCAGCGCCACGTTCGCCACGCTGGCGCGACTGGGCCTGCTGCAGTCGGCCGATGCCGAGAGGCTGATGAGCAAGATCGACGTCGCGCCGGCCGGCGCGAGGCACGATGTGCTCGCGAAGACCACGCTGGTGTTCGAGGGCGTGCCGGAGATCGTCGACCTCAAGCGAGAGGTGCTGGGTGCGGCATCGCGCGCGGTCGCGCCCGAGGTCATCATCGCCTCGACGACGTCGACCATCCTGGTCGACGACCTCTCCGGCGCCGTGGAACGCCCCGAACGCTTCCTCAACGCACACTGGCTCAATCCGGCCTATCTCATCCCGCTGGTGGAGATCTCGCCGGGCAAGGCGACCGATCCTGATGTCACCGTACGGCTGAAGGCGCTGCTCGAAGGCATCGGCAAGGTGCCGGTGGTCTGCGCTGCGACGCCGGGCTTCATCGTGCCGCGCATCCAGGCGCTCGCGATGAACGAGGCGGCGCGCATGGTCGGCGAAGGCGTCGCCAGCGCCGAGGAGATCGACAAGGCGATCCGCTACGGGTTCGGCTTCCGCTACGCGGTGCTCGGCCTGCTCGAATTCATCGACTGGGGCGGCGGCGACATTCTCTATTACGCCAGCCGCTATCTCGAAGGCGCGCTGGGCAGCGACCGCTATCGCGCGCCCGAGGTGATCGAAAAGAACATGGCGGAAGGCCGCCTCGGCCTGCGCACCGGCGCCGGCTTCCTCGATTATTCCGGGATGGATGTCGCAGCCTATCGCGAGCAACGGCTCGGCGCGCTGGTCGAGATGCTCCGCCATTTCAAGTTGGCCCGGCCGCCGGTGATGGATTGAAGAGGCGCAGCTGTAGGGTGGGCAAAGGCGCGCCACGCTGTCGCCGCATCGTGACGACGTCTCGCGCGCCGTGCCCACCATTCGCGCGGATACACGGTGGGCACGCGACCGCCCTGCGGGCGGCTGCTTTGCCCACCCTACGGCACCGTCCCTGTGGACAGGTCTCTTCACATCTCAAACAGCGCAAGACGTGACACCACAGTCTCGCGGCGCATCTCGCCCGAGTCATGCATCGAACATGTCCCTCTTGAAATGCAGAGGGCGCAGGGAATGCCGGGTGAAGGCCTCACCCATGGCCCGCCTGCGAACAAGAATGCAGGCGGCAGGTACCACAGGTGGTGCCGATCAACCGGCATTCCCTGCGCGACGGGCTTACGGCTGCTTCGCGATCTCCTCGGTGCGCCGGGCTTGTTGGCCACCGTCATCCGCGTGATGCATCAGCACCAGTGCGAACTTGACCTCAGCGTCGGGAGGCCAGGACCACGCGACTTGACCGTCCGCAAGCGCCCGTTCGTCCGCACATCCAAAGGACATGCTGCGAGCTCTCGCGGCCATCGCATCCCCACCTCGCGTGTCGTGACGATCGCGCGCAACGCCCCTCTGCGGTGAGGCGGGATGGCGAGAGAAGATCACGATTTCTGTAAAAGCGCAAGAGATTTATTTTTTTCAGAAGCAATGGAGAGGCGGGGTCGGCTTCGTGGCGCGCGTCGTCATTGGGCCTGACCTGTTGCCGCGACGGCGGTGGGCTCCCCTCCCCCCTGCGGGGAGGGGTCGGGGGTGGGGGTCCACGAGTCGTGCTCGATTTGAGGGGCTCTTCAGCTTTGCCGCCGGTCGCGCCGACCGCGTGGCCGACCCTGCGCGTTCCAACTGTTGAAAGCAGAGGGACTCACAACGAAGTTCGGAGCGTGTGGACCCCCACCCCCAACCCCTCCCCGCAAGAGGGAGGGGAGCACACTGCCGCTACGGCACCTGCACGAACGCACCCCCGATAAGCGACTACCCGAACACGTCCTGCAGCACGCCGTCCTTGATCACGGCGATGCCATCCAGCTCGATGGTGGTGCCCATCATCGGCAGGTCGAAATGGCCGGCGGTGTAGCGGCCGGCGAATTCGTTGGCGCCGGTGGAGAACAGGAAGTTGCCGGGCACGGCGCGCAGCTCGGTGCCGTTGGTGTCGCGCTGGTCGTACATCGTCAGCGCCTCGTAGCGGGCGCCGGGGTTCATGCCCCAGCCGACATGCGACACCGCATAGGCCTCGCGATCGCCCCAGGAGGCGAGATAGGCGCGCATCATCGCGGCGTCGGCCCCCTCGCCTTCCAAGTTGGTGACGTAGTCGTCGCGCAAGGTCATCGTCACCGGCGAGGAGAGATAACGCTTGAAGGTGAGGTTGATGTCGCCCGGCGCCATCACGATGGTGCCGTTGACGGAGCCGCTCTTGGGGAAGCTGACGACGATGCCGCCCGGCCAATGCGCGAGCGTGCCGGGGCGGTCGGTCCAGCCCCACACGCCGACCGTGGAGGCGCCCTCCATGATGACGTCGAGATCGGTGCCGGCCTGCGACGTCACGCGCATCCGCTTCGTGCCGCGCAGCATCTTCGCGGCGGCGCGCACGCGCTTCTCCAGCGCTGAATCCGGCACCATGCGCTCGAGCGCCTCCGGGTGCTCGTTCGAGATCACCAGGATGCGGGCACCCGCTTTCAGGATCTCCGGCGTCTCCACCGCGTGCATCAAGCCTTCGATGGTGCAGTCGACGACGAAGCCGGCCTGCTGCAGGGCGGTCACCACCGGTCCGAGCTTGCCGATCGCCTCCGACGCGCCGGTGGAGCGCACCGGCACCGGATGGCGGTTGCGCGGGGTCGGCACCACGACATGGAACGGCCGCGCGCCCATCCGCAGCAGCGCCAATTCCGCCAGATGGACGTTGAGCGCGCGCGACTGCGTCTCCGACAGGATCGCGGCGGTGTCGCCGGACTTCACGGCACAGCGCTCGAAGATCTCGCAGAATGCGTCGATCCACTTCGCCTCGATGCGATCCGCCAGCATGGTCGTTCTCCCGATTCTTGTACGCGTTCTTATCAGACCGAAGGGAAGCCGCGCAGCAGATAAGCGCGCAGGCCCTGCAGCAGGCCGTTGAGGATCAGCCCCAGCAGCGAGATCGTGATCAGCGGCACGAACATATCGACCGCCTGGAAGGTGCGCGCGGCCGTCACCAGGACATGGCCGAGCCCGTCGGTCGAGGTGATCATCTCCGCCAGGAACACCACGATGCAGGAGATGACGAGACCGATGCGGCAGCCGGTCAGGATCGAGGGCATCGCCGCCGGCAGCACCACCTTCCACAACACGTCGCGCGGCGGCGTGCCGGCCGCGAGCGCCGACCAGATCAGCTTCTGCTCGACGGTCGTGGCGCCGTAATAGGTCGACAGCAGGATCGGAAACAGCGCGTCCGCCGCCACCAGCATGATCTTGGATTCGTGGCCGAAGCCGAGCAGCAGCAGGAAGGCCGGATAGAGCGCGACCTTCGGCAGCGGCGCCAGCACGCGGACGATCGGCCTGATCACGGCGTTGACCGGTGGACTGACGGCGGCGGCAATGCCCGCGGCGACGCCGATGACGACCGCGATCGCGAAGCCTGCAAACAGCCGGAACAGCGTCGCCGCGATGTCCTGCTGAAAGGTCACGCTCGTGAGAAGCTGGGCCATGCGCTGGAACACCTGTCCCGGCGGCGGCAGCAGCGTGGCAGGCGCATAGCCATACGACACCAGCCCCTGCCACAGCAGCAGGACCAGCACGATCGGCGCGGCTCCGAGCAATAGCTCGTTGGTGGTGCGCGTGGTCATCATGAGAAGCTCAGGGGCATGTCGAACTGCGGCTCAGACCAGCGCACCAGCCAGCCGCGGATGACTTCGAACACCGCATCGAGACAGATGCCCATCGCGCCGATGATGATGATCATCGCGAACACCGTGTCGTACTGGCCCATGTCGAGCGCATTGAACAGGATGTTGCCGGCGCCGGACTGCCGCGCGATCATCTCGCTCGTGACCATCGTGATCAGCGCCAGCACGAGGCCGGTGCGGCAGCCGGTCAGGATCTCCGGCAGCGCGGCGGGCAACACGATGCGCAGCAGACGCTCCCCCGCCGACAGGCCCATCGCCGCGCCCGACCACAGCATCTTCTCCTCCACCGCCTTGGCGCCCTCGAAGCTGTGATAGATCACCGGCAGGCTGACGCCGAGAAAGATCACGAGCGTCTTGGAGATGTCGCCGACGCCGAGCCAGAGCATGATGATCGGCATCAGCGCCGCCTTCGGCACCGGGTAGATCAGCATCAGCAGCGGATTGCAGAAGGCGGCGGTCGACCGGCTGCGCCCCATCAACAGCCCGAGCGGAATCGAGAACGCGAGCGCCAGCGCAAAGCCGATCGCCATCCGCCGCAGCGAGGCCAGGATGTTGATCAGCGCGTCCTTGTCGGACAGGATCGGCGGGACGGCGCGCAGCGACTCCAGCGCCGTCGGAAAGCTGTCGTTCTTGAGCCCGAGCGAGGCGAGCTGCCACGCCAACAGCAGGCCGCAGCAGGCCAGCACCGGCGCGAGCGGCTTCAACAGGCCTTTCATGACGGCAGCTCGTTGTCACCGGAATCGTCGAACATCCGCTCGATGTCGACGATGTATTTCTGATAGCGCGGGTCGAGCAACAGCTCCTCGCGGCGGCGCGGCCGCGGCAAATCGATGTCGATCACCTCGCGGATGCAGCCGGGCGAGCGCGACATCATCACGACCTTGTCGGACAGGAACACGGCCTCCTCGACCGAATGCGTCACGAACAATACGGTCTTGCGGTCGCGCTCCCAGATCTCCAGAAGGTCGTTCTGCAGCCGCGTGCGCGTATGCGCGTCGAGCGCGCCGAACGGCTCGTCCATCAGCAGCACCTCAGGCCCGTAAGCGAGCGTGCGCGCCAGCGCGACGCGCTGCTTCATGCCGCCGGAGAGCTCCTTCGGATAGAATTTCTCGAAGCCGGTCAGGCCGACCATGGCAATCAAGGCTCGCGCGCGGGTCTCGGCCTTCCCCGGCTTCATGCCCTGCTGCAGCGGACCGTACATCACGTTGCCGAGCACGCTCTTCCAGGGAAACAGCGCGAACTCCTGGAACACGGGACCGCGATCGGGGCCCGGCCCCGTGATCGCCTTGCCCTTCATCTTTGCGGTGCCGCTGGTCGGACTGACGAAGCCGCCGACGATGTAGAGCAAGGTCGACTTGCCGCATCCGGAAGGACCGAGGATGGAGACGAACGCGCCCTCCTCCACGCTCAGCGAGATATCGGACAGCGCGGTATGGTCGCGACGCGACGAGGTCTTGAACACCTGCGACACGTGATCGATCTCGATGATCGGCTCGGCCGGGCCGCGGCCGAGCGGAACGCCCGCGAGTTGACCTGGCCGGATCGGGGTCACGCCCATGTCCGCTTCTCTTTCCGATGCAGCACGCTCAGACGCTCCCCAGGGGACGACAACGCCAACGGTCGAGAGATTAGCAAGAACTCTGCCAATCGTCGTTGCTCGCGGCTCATTGCTGCTCCTGATCGAACCAGGGCCATTCGGCCGGACCGTCATGCGTGATGGCGCCGAGCGGAGCCTGTCCGACCAGTTTCGCATATTTCGCCAGCGCGCCGGCGCGATGCCGCGGCGGGCGTTGCGACCAGGCGGCGCGACGGACGGCAAGCTCGCTCTCGTCGATCCGGACATCGAGCGTGCGCGCCTTCGCATCGATGCGGATCGGATCGCCGTCGCGCACCAGCGCCAAGGGACCGCCGACGAAAGCTTCCGGCGAGACGTAGCCGATGCACATGCCCCGCGTTGCGCCGGAGAAGCGGCCGTCGGTGATCAGCGCCACCTTCTCGCCCATGCCCTGGCCGTAGATCAGCGCGGTGACGCCGAGCATCTCGCGCATGCCGGGGCCACCGACGGGGCCCTCGTTGCGGATGATCAGCACTTCGCCTGCCGCGTAGTTTCGGGCACGTACCGCAGCGACGCAGGCCTCTTCGTCCTCGAACACCCGCGCGCGCCCCTCGAACACCAGGCTCTTGAGGCCGGCGACCTTGATGACCGCGCCATCCGGCGCGAGGTTGCCTTTGAGCACCGCGACGCCGCCATCGGCCATGATTGGCTTGGTCGGATGGAACACGACCTCGCCGTCCGGTGCGTTGGCTGCGCCATATTCTTCGGCGAGCGTCCGGCCGGTGACCGTCAGGCAATTGCCGTCGATATGGCCGCTCTCGATCAACGCGCGGATCACCACCGCGGCGCCGCCGATGTCGTAGACGTCCTTGGCGGTGTACTTGCCGCCCGGCCTGAGATTGCCGATCAGGGGTGTGCGCGCGAACACCTCGCCGACATCGTCGATCGTGAAGCGAATGCCGGCCTCGTTGGCGATCGCCGGCAGATGCAGCGCGGCGTTGGTCGAGCCGCCGGTCGCGGCGACGATGGCGGCGCCGTTCTCCAGGGCCTTCCGGGTGACGATGTCGCGCGGCAGCGGACCGCCGTTGGCGAGCATCTGCATCACCAGCCGCCCGGCCTGCCGCGCGACATGGTCGCGCTCGGCGTAGACGCCGGGAATCATCGAGACGTTCGGCATCGACAGGCCCATCGCCTCCGACACCATGCCCATGGTGTTGGCGGTGAACTGCCCGGCGCAGGCGCCGATGGTCGGCAGGCACGACAGCTCGATGCCCTCTAGCGTCTGCGCGTCGATCTCGCCGGTCATGTAGCTGCCGACAGCCTCGTAGGAATCGAGCACCGTCAGCGTCCTGCCTTGATACTTGCCGGGCAGCGCGCTGCCGCCATAGATGAAGATCGACGGCACGTTGCAGCGGACCATGCCCATCATGACGCCGGGCAAGGTCTTGTCGCAGCCGCCGAAGCCGATCAGCGCGTCGTAGGCGAGGCCGTGGACCACGGCCTCGATCGAATCGGCGATCAGCTCGCGCGAGAACAAAGAGAATTTCATTCCCTCATGGTTCATGCTGATGCCGTCGGAGACGGAGATCGTCGCGAACTCGCGCGGCGTGCCGCCGGCCTCGGAGATGCCGGTCTTGGCCGCCTCGACCTGGACATCATGCGTCATGTTGCAGGGCGTCTGCTCGCCCTTCTGGCTGACGACGCCGATCATCGGCTTCGCGATGTCGGCATCGTCCAGCCCCATCGCGCGCATGAAGGCCCGGTGCGGGGCGCGATCGAGCCCCTCCACCGTCACGCGCGAGCGCAGCTTCTTCATCGACAACGGGCTCCGCGCACGCGCCACCTGCTACTGGATCGGCGCGACGATCGTGGGATGCTTGAACTGCGCGACGTCCAGCTTCGGCAGCATCCCGGTGTCGGCATAGATGTCGAGCATCTTCTGGATCGCCTCGAAGTTCGGCGCCGCCACCGGATCCCGGCCGAAATCATTGTCCTTCAGCAGATACGTGTCGATGACCGCGACAGGCGCCTTCATGACCTCCGACACCACCTTCAAGGTCTCGTCACGGTTGGCGAGCGCCTTCTTCATGCCGGCGGTGATGTCGCGGACATAGGCCTTCACGAGGTCCGGGTTCTTGTCGACGAAGTCGGCGCGGCAGGCCTCGAGGATGTGCACGATGTTCGGCATCGCCTGCGACAGCTGGAACAGCTTGCGCGTGCCGCCTTTGGCTTCGGCGCGTGCCGCGAAGGGCTGGTTCATGTTGACGGCATCGACGCGGCCCTGGCGCAGGGCATCTTCGGACACGGCGAAACCGACCTCGACCAGCTTGATGTCCTTGGCCGGATCGAGCCCGGCCTGCTTCAGGAGCATGTTGAACGGGCCTTGCGTGCCGCCGCCGATGACGGAGATGCCGACCGTCTTGCCCTTCAGATCCGCGATGGTCTTGATCGGCGAGTCGTCCTTGACGGCCCAATAGACCGAGAAGCCGCCGGGCTTCTCGTAGACGTGCTGGGCGACGATATAGGCCTTGAGCCCGCCGCCGACGACGCCGTTGGCCAGCGACAGCGGCGCCTGCGTCGCGCAATCGAGCGCGCCGGCAGCGAGCGCCTGCGTCATCGGTGCCGTTCCCTGGAACTGGGTCCATTCGATGTTGTAGGTCTTGCCGAGATCCGGAAATTCGGTCGGCCGCTTCATCATCCAGTACTTGGATTCTTCCGCCGGAATGGTCCAGCCGACGCGGATCGTCTGCTGTGCAAATGTCGGCTCCGCACTGCTCGCCAAAGCCATTGCTGCCAACGCCGCCAGCATCAACCGTTTCCGCATCACGCCCCTCCGCCATCCTCAAAAAGGAACTTCGCGGGGAATGTTTCATGTCTCAAATATCCGTGCAAGCGCGGAAAACGCCCCGGCTTTGCCTCAGCCATGGGCAACTTTCGCCGCATCGCGACAAGGCGTTGTCAACCGAAGAAAGAGAAAGGCCGCCCTCCGTATGCGCCCGCCCGCTGCGACAACGTCAGGTCGCATCAGCCGTGGTCAGCGGAATGTGGTGAACGAAGCGCATCCGGCATGTCGCAGGCGACTGGCGCCGCCGCGTTGCACGCGCTAGGGAGAGGCCCCGAATTACCTTTTGAGGAGCTCTTCGATGTCCATCCAGCGTTTCGAAATCGGCCCGCGCATGAGCCAGGTCGTCGTTCACGGCAATACCGTCTATCTCGCCGGTGTCGTCGCGCAGAAGACGGCCGGGGAAAGCGTCACCAAACAGACCGAAGAGATCCTCTCGATCATCGACGGCCATCTCGCCAAGGCCGGCACCGACAAGTCGAAGCTGCTGTCGGCGACGATCTATCTCACCGACATCAAGACGTTCGGCGAGATGAACGCCGTCTGGGACGGCTGGGTCTCCACCGGCAACACACCGGCCCGCGCCACGGTCGAGGCCGGGCTCGCAGCGCCGCAATACACGGTCGAAATCATGGTGATCGCGGCGAAGTAGCCTGCGCGCCGCCGCGACACGCTACTTGGTCTCGCGGCGGCCTGTGCGTGGATTGAGTGGATCCTGCCGCTGTCGCGTGAGCCCTTCCGGCAGCACCGGTTCGGTGCCCGGCAAGGGCTCGGCGCGGACGTCGGCGCCCCACTGCTCCTGTTGGTGGGGCGTCGTCTTGTCCTTCACCTGTTGCGGCTGCGGCAGCCCGTCCTTGCTGACGGGATCATAGGCGCCGGAGCGCAGGTCGCGGGTGTCCTTGCCTGTCATGGTCATTCAACGAACCTTCGGCAAGGTTCGTTCCTCGCCTTCAACGCAGCAAGCTCGCGCCACCGATCGTAGCGATCGTCGGAGTCAGGCTCCAGAACGGCCTCCTTCCGGATACCTGATGACACCCGGCGCGGCTCTCAGGAGCCCGTCCGAACCGGCGCGCCCTCGCGGATGCTGTCGACCTTGACGGCGAGCCGCTTGATCTTGTCGTACAGCGTCTGCTTCGGGATGCCCAGCAGCGCAGCGGTCGCCTGCACGTCGCCGAGCTTGCGCCGCAACGCGTCCTCGATGATCGAGCGCTCGATGTTCTCCAGCTGCCGCGGCAACGACAGCTCGGAGGATCCCGCGACCGATCGGCTGAGTGCCCTGCGATCGAGCACGCCGAGCACGAAGCGGTCGGCGACGTTGCGCAGCTCGCGCACATTGCCGGGCCACGCATAGGTCAGCAGCAGCGACATCGTCGCGTCGTCGACGATCGGCGCATCGCGCTCGAAGCGTCGGGCGGCCTCGAGCGTGAAATGCTCGAACAGGATCGGGATGTCCTCGCGCCGCTCGCGCAATGGCGGCAGCTCGATGAAGGCGACGCCGAGGCGATAATACAGATCGGCGCGGAACAGCTTCTGCTCGCTGAGCTCGAACAAATTGGCCTTGCTGGCCGCCACCACGCGGCAATCCACCGCGACCGGTCTGTTGGAGCCGACGCGCTCGATCGAGCGGTCCTGCAGCGCCCGCAGCAGCTTCACCTGCACGCTCGGCGGCATGCTTTCGATCTCGTCGAGGAACAGCGTGCCGCCATGGGCATATTCGATCTTGCCGATCCGCTGCCTGGTGGCGCCGGTGAACGCGCCGGCCTCGTGCCCGAACAATTCGCTCTCGACGAGCGACTCCGGCAAGCCCCCGCAATTCACCGGCACGTAGTTGCCGCTGCGCCGGGCACTGTGGGCGTGCAGGCAGCGCGCGACGACGTCCTTGCCGGTGCCGGTCTCGCCATAGATCGTGACGTCGACATTCGTCGAAGCCAGGGTGGATACCAGCCGGCGCACCTCCTGGATCTGCGGCGAGCGCCCGAGCAGGCTCGCTTCGATGCCCTGGCGATCAGCAAGCGCGGAGCGCAGCGCGCGCACTTCCAGCGTCAGACGCCGCTTGTCGAGCGCGCGGCGCACCACCGAGACGAGCTGCTCGGACGAGCACGGCTTCTCGATGAAGTCATAGGCGCCGTTGCGCATCGCCTGCACCGCCATCGAGATGTCGCCATGGCCGGTGACGAGGATGACCGGCAGGTCCGGGTCGAGCCGGTGCAGCTCGGACAGCCATTCGGTGCCGCTTTTGCCGCGCAGGCGCACGTCGCTCACGACCACGAACGGCATGTCGGCGCGGACGATGGCGCCAGCAGCCTCCACCGAGGCGAACGGCGTGACCGGGAGACCGGCGAGTTCGAGCGCCTGGACGGCGCCGATGCGCACGTCGTCATCGTCCTCGACATAGATCACGCCGACCGGCTGGACAGGATTCATGCGATGCCCCTCGTCAATCAGCCAGCGGCAGCAGCACGACGAATTCGGCGCCGGAGGGCTCGAGATTTCTCGCCTGCAGCTCGCCACCGAACGAGCGCGCGATATGATTGGCGAGCACGAGACCAAGACCGAGTCCCTTGCCGGCGGGCTTGGTCGTGACGAACGGCTCGAACAGGCGCTGCAGGACCTCGGGCGCAATCGCGGGACCGCTGTTGCTGATGGCGACATGGCACCGCGCCGCCGGCCCGTCCTCGCGCACGGCCTGGATGTGGATCGAGCGCTGCGCGGCGCCGTCGACGGCATCCAGCGCGTTGGCGACGATGTTGCAGAACAGCTGCTCCAGCCGGGTCTGATCGGCGGTGACGTGGAGACCCGGCGCGAGATCGATGGTCAGCTCGACGCCGCCGTCCTTGACCCGCCCACTGAGGATCTTGAGCGTCTCCGACAGCGCCTGCTCGACCGACACGGCGTCGAGCGGCTCATTCGACTTGTAGGCAAAGACGCGCAGCTGGCTGGTCAGGCGGCCGAGCCGGCGGACCAGTTCGCCGATGCGGACGAGATTGCCGCGGACCTCGCCGATCAGCCCGCGATCGACGAACTGAATGGCATTGTCGGCGGTGGTCTGCAGCGCCGCCAGCGGCTGATTGATCTCGTGCACGAGGCCGGCCGACATCTGGCCGAGCACGGCGAGCTTGCCGGCATGCACCAGCTCGTCCTGCGCGGCGCGCAGCTCGGCGGTGCGCTCCTGCACCCGGATCTCGAGCCTGTCATTGGCGGCCTGCAGGGCGGCCTGGCTCGCCAGCCGCTGCCTGATCTCGTTGCGGCGCTGCGCGAACAGGCCGAGCGCCAGCAGCGCTGCGATGCTGGCGAAGCCGGACAGCGCGCCGATGATGAAGGCGGTTCGCCTGACCGGCGTCTCGTCGTCGAGCAGCAGAAGCCGCCACTGCCGCCCGTTGAGCGGACGCTCGTCGACGCTGTAGTCCGCGCCGCGCCCGGTCGACACCCGGCCGCCGCGATCCGCGGTCTCCGTGAACGCCCAGCCCAGCGGCTCGAGGCTGGAGCTGCCATAGGGCTTCGACGTCGCGATCTCCTCGAGCGCGTCCACCGAAAGCGGCGTCAGCGGGCGCAGGCGCCATTCGTCGCGCGAGGCGAGAATGGTGACGCCGCGGGCGTCGACCAGAACCATGTCGCTGCCACGGTTGCGCCACTCGCGCTCGAAGGCATCGAGGTTGACCTTGACCACGGCGACGCCGATCGTCTGTCCCTGGCGCTTGACCGCATAGGACAGATAGTAGCCGGCGCGCGCGCTGGTGATGCCGATGCCGAAAAAGGCGCCGCGGCCGGTCGCCAGCGCCTGGCGCATATAGGGCCGGTAGGACAGGTTGCTGCCGACCGGCGTGCCCGGCTGGTCGAAGTCGGCGGCGGCGAGCGCATCACCGGCGACGCTGAGGACGTAGAGGTTGTCGGCGCCGGCCAGCAGGTTGATCGACTTCAGGTACAGGCTGACGTTCTGCTGCAGCGCACGATCATCGGGCGTGCCGAGCAGCCGGTAAACGTCGGGCGACGTCTCCAGCAGCGATGGCAGATATTCGAACCGCAGCAGGTAGCCGTCGAGCTGCGCAGCCTCGACGGCCAGCCGCTGCTGAGCCGCGGCATGCAATTGATCGAGGCCGCGGGAGAACGCGATCGCATAGCCGAGCCACGCCGCCGCCCCGACCAGCGCGACCGCGAGCAGGCCACGAACGAGCCAACCCGCGCGGCCGGGGACCACCGCGGCGATGTCGGGCTGTCCCTCGAGGCCGATCCGGAATGGAACGTCCGTCATCTCCTGAACCAGGGCAATCCTCGGCGTATGATGGGGCGCCGGCCGCGCTCCAAGTCGATGTGCCGCAAGTCTAGGGTCTCGCCTGGGAATAGGCGACAGCAAAATCCGCCGCCGGGAATGCCGCAATGCAACGGGATGGCGGCCCCGTGTGGAGGAAGCAGGGCCGTTGCAAACGTCGATAGCGAGGCGGCCGCTCATCAGTGCAGCTTGACGTGCGGCTCGGTGCGGCGGGTGATCAGGCGCGCCAGCGTATCCAGCGTCACCTTGGCGAAACCGTGCAGCGCGTATTCGTGCATCTTGTACAGCAACAGATACATCATCCGCGCGAACAGGCCTTCGAACACCAGATTGCCGCCGACCAGCGCGCCCATCATCGAGCCGACCGTGCTGAACTCGCCGAGCGACACCAGCGAGCCGAAATCGTGATAGCGGTAGTCCGCCAGCGGCTCGCCCCTGATGAAGCGCGGAATCTGCTTGTAGAGGTGGGAGGCCTGCTGGTGCGCCGCCTGCGCCCGCGGCGGGACGTTGCCGCGCTCGCCCCACGCGCAGGCCGAGCAGTCGCCGATCGCGAAGATCCGCTCGTCGCGCGTGGTCTGCAGGGTCTGCCTGACCACGAGCTGGTTGATGCGGTTGGTCTCGAGCCCGGCGATGTCCTTCAGGAAGTCGGGCGCCTTGACACCAGCGGCCCAGACGATCAGCTCGGCCGGGATGACGCGGCCATCGGTAAGACTCACCTGTTGAGCCCCGACCTCGGCGACCTTGGCGCCGACCAGGACCTCGACGCCGAGCCTTGCGAGCAGCTTCTCGGTCTCACGCGAGACCCGTTCCGGCAATGCCGGCAGCACCCTGCCCGCGGCTTCGATCAGCGTGATCTTGATATCCTTCTCGGCATCGACCTGGTCGAGGCCATAAGCCACCACCTCCCGCGTCGTGCGATGCAGCTCTGCGGCAAGCTCCACGCCGGTCGCACCGGCGCCGATGATCGCGACCTTCAGCTGGTGCAGAGCGATCGGCGACGACTGCGAATGGGCGCGGATGCAGGCATTGATCATGCGCTCGCGAAAGCGGCTGGCGTCGCGCTGCGATTCCAGCTTGATGGCGTGATCGACGACACCGGGCGTGCCGAAATCGTTGTTCTGGCTGCCGATGGCGATGACGAGCACGTCGTAGGGGAAGGTCCGCTGCGGCGTGACCTCGCGCCCCTCCGCATCGAGATAGGGCGCCACCAGCACCTCGCGCTTGTCGCGATCCAGGCCGATCATGTCGCCGATGCGGTAGTGGAAGCCGTGCCAATAGGCCTGGGCGAGATAGTCGACCTCGTGCGCGGAGATGTCCATGCTGCCGGCGGCGATCTCATGCAGCTTCGGCTTCCACACATGGGTGCGGTTGCGCTCGACCAGGGTCACGTCGAGCTTGCCCTTGCGGCCGTATTTGTCGCCGAGCCTCGTCGCAAGTTCCAATCCGCCGGCACCGCCGCCGACGATCACGATTCGCGGAACACCTGACTGCGCGACGGCCATCATCAAACCTCTCCCAGCGTGACCGTGGCACGGCGGAGTGACGCCCAGATCACTCCTGATGCATCATGTCTTCGGCACCGCTGCGCCTGCCACCGCGACCGCCGCCATGTTCACGATGCGCCGGACCGTGGACGATGGCGTCAGAATGTGCGCCGGCTTGGCGGCGCCGAGCAGGATGCCTCCCACGGTGAGCCCCTGCCCTGCCGCCATCCTTAGCAGATTATACGAGATGTTGGCGGCATCGCGATTGGGCATGACGAGCACATTCGAGGGACCCTCGAAGTCAGAATCAGGAAACTCCTGATCGAGCACTGCCTGGGACAGCGCAGCGTCGCCGCGCATCTCGCCTTCCACAACCAATGCGGGTGCGCGTTCGTGAATGATGACCCGGGCCTGGCGCATCTTCTGCGCTTCGGGCGAGGCCGAGCTGCCGAAGCTCGAATGCGACAGCAGCGCCACGCGCGGCGTGATGCCGAAGCGCCTGACCGCAGCCGCCGCCAGCAACGCGATCTCCGCGACCTGCTCGGCATTGGGATCGGCATTGTAGTGGGTGTCGCAGATGAACAGCTGATGCTGCGGCAGGATCAGCATCTGCATCACCGCAAGCGTCCTCACGTCATCGCGCAGCCCGATCACGTTGCGAATGACGGCCAGATGATCGGCGGTGCGGCCGACGACGCCGCACAGCATGGCGTCGCCGACACCGCGCGTGAGCAGCAGCGAGGCAAGCACCGTGGCATTGCCGCGCACCTCCGACAGCGCCAGGCCAGCCGAAACGCCCTCGCGCTCGCGCCGGGCGTGATACAGCTCCGCGCATTCGGCATAGACGCGCTCATCCTGCGGATCGAGGATCTCGCAATCATGGCCCGGCGCGAGCCGCAGGCCGCAGGCCTTGATCTGCTCCTCGATGACGGCCGGGCGGCCGACCAGCTTCGGCCAAGCAAGCCCCTCATCGACGATGATCTGGGCTGCACGCAGCACGCGCTCCTCTTCGCCTTCCGCCAGCAGCAGCGACTTGCCGTGCCCCTTGGCGACCGCAAACACCGGCTGCATCGCGTTGCCGGAGCGATAGACGAACCGCGCCAGCCTCGAGCGATAGTCGGCCATGTCCGCGATCGGACGCCGGGCCACGCCGGTGTCGGCCGCGGCCTTGGCGACCGCCGGAGCAATGACCTCGATCAGGCGCGGGTCGAACGGTTTTGGAATCAGATAGTCGCGCCCGAAGCGCAGCCCCTCGCCCTTGTACGCCGCCGCAACCACCTCCGGCACCTCGGTCATCGCGAGATCAGCCAGGGCACGAACGGTCGCCAGCTTCATCGCGTCGTTGATGGTGGTGGCGCCGCAGTCCAGCGCGCCCCTGAAGATGAAGGGAAAGCACAGCACATTGTTGATCTGGTTCGGGAAGTCCGACCGCCCGGTGCCGATGATCGCGTCGGGACGCACCGCCAGCGCATCCTGCGGCATGATCTCCGGCGTCGGATTGGCCATGGCGAAGATCAAGGGATCGCGCGCCATCCGCTTGACCATCTCCGGCTTCAGCACATTGCCGGCGGAGAGGCCGAGGAAGATGTCGGCGCCGTCGATGATGTCGTCGAGCTTGCGCGCCGACGTCTCCACCGCATAGCGCGCCTTGTTGTCGTCCATGCCCTCGGCGCGGCCGGCATAGACCACGCCGAACACGTCGCTGACGACGATGTGCTCGCGCCGCAATCCGAGGCTGACGATGAGATCGAGACAGGCGAGCGCGGCGGCGCCCGCACCCGAGCACACCAGCCTGACGTCGGCGATGTCCTTCTTGACCAGCTTCAGCCCGTTGAGGATCGCGGCCGCCACGATGATCGCGGTGCCGTGCTGATCGTCGTGGAACACCGGAATCTTCATGCGCTCGCGCAGCTTCTGCTCGATGTAGAAGCATTCCGGCGCCTTGATGTCCTCGAGATTGATGCCGCCGAAGGTCGGCTCCATCCGTGCGATGGTGTCGATCAGCGCGTCCGGATCGGTCTCGGCGAGCTCGATGTCGAACACGTCGATGCCGGCGAATTTCTTGAACAGGCAGGCCTTGCCCTCCATCACCGGCTTGCCTGCCAGTGGTCCGATATTGCCGAGGCCGAGCACCGCGGTGCCGTTGGTGACGACCGCAACGAGGTTGCTGCGCGCCGTCAGTTCGTCCGCCTGCGACGGATCCGCAGCGATCACCAGGCATGGCTCGGCCACCCCAGGCGAATAGGCCAGCGCCAGGTCGCGCTGCGTCGCCATCGCCTTGGTCGGCACCACGGAGATTTTTCCAGGCGCCGGCAGGCGATGATATTCGAGGGCGGCGTCTCTCAGGTCCCGGTCCATCGTGGTCCTCGAACTCGCGTGCGTGTTGGCGGGGAGCCGGGACTGGCCATGCCAGTCCCGGACGATCAGTGCTAACCGGTGGTGACGGCGACTTCGATGTCCGACGGATCGATGTCTTGATCGAGCGCGGCGCGCAGCTTGTCGCGGTCGAGCTCGCCCTCCCACCAGGCGACGATCACGCAGGCGACGCCATTGCCGCACAAATTGGTCAGCGCGCGGCACTCGCTCATGAACTTGTCGATGCCGAGCACGATCGCCATCCCCGGAACGAGTTCCGGGCGGACCGCAGCGAGCGTGCCGGCGAGCGTGATGAAGCCGGCACCGGTGATGCCCGAGGCGCCCTTGGAGGTCAGCATCGCGACCACAAGGATCGTGATCTGCTCGCCGAAGGAGAGGTGCACGTTCATCGCCTGCGCGATGAACAAGGTCGCCAGGGTCATGTAGATGTTGGTGCCGTCGAGATTGAACGAATAGCCGGTCGGAACCACGAGGCCGACGACCGGCTTGGAGCAGCCGAGGCGCTCGAGCTTCTCCATCATCTGCGGCAGCGCGCTCTCGGACGAGGAGGTGCCGAGCACGATCAGCAACTCGTCCTTGATGAACTTCAGGAACTTGAAGATCGAGAAGCCGGCGATGCGGGCGATGATGCCGAGCACGACCACGACGAAGGTGAGCGCCGTGAGATAGAACGTCGCGATCAGGCCGGCGAGGTTGCCGAGCGCCTGCGGGCCGTAGCGGCCGATGGTGAAAGCCATGGCACCGAATGCGCCGATCGGAGCGGCCTTCACGACGATGGCAATGACGCCGAAGATCGCGTGCGCCGCGTCGTCGATGAAGGCCCGCATCGTGTGGCCGCGCTCACCGAGACTCATCAGGGCGATCCCGAACAGGATCGAGAACAGCAGCACCTGCAGGATCTCGCCTTGCGCGAACGCACCGACGACCGTGTCCGGAATGATGTGGAGTACGAAGTCGACCGACTTCATTTCGCTCGCCTGCTTGGCGTAGTTGGCGACCGCCGCGGCGTTGCTCTGGCCCTGGAACCCGGCTCCCGGCTGGATGAAGTTGCCGACGATCAGCCCCAGCGCGAGCGCAAACGTCGAGACGATCTCGAAATAGATCAGCGCTTTGACGGCGACGCGACCAACCTTCTTGACTTCGGAGACGTGCGCAATGCCTGAGACGACGGTGCAGAAGATGACCGGCGCGATCACCATCTTGATCAGCTTGACGAAGCCATCGCCGAGCGCCTTGATCCACTCGTTCTTGCCGAACTCCGGCCAGAGCCAGCCGACGATGACGCCGAGCACGATGGCGACCAGGACCTGCACGTAAAGGACCCGGTAGAACGGCTTCTTCGGTGCCGCGGCGGCGGTTGTGGTTGCAGACATCGTATCTTCTCTCCCTGGTCTCACTCGGTCTACGTCCGGGACGTCCGGCTATTTTCGTTTCTGCGGCGGCAGATCGGTGCAATGCCCTTCGAACACCTCGGCAGCCATGCCGATGGATTCGCCGAGCGTCGGATGCGGATGGATGGTCTTGCCGATATCGGCCGGCTCGCAACCCATCTCGATGGCCAGGCAGATCTCGCTGATGAGATCTCCGACATGGGTGCCGACGATGCCGCCGCCGATGATACGGTGGGTGGTCGCGTCGAACAGCAGCTTCGTGAAACCCTCGTCGCGGCCATTGGCGATGGCGCGGCCCGACGCCGCCCAGGGGAAGACCGCCTTGCCGAACTTGATGCCTTCGGCCTTGCACTGCTCCTCGGTCTTGCCGGCCCAGGCCACCTCGGGATCGGTGTAGGCCACCGATGGGATCTGCCGCGCGTCGAAGTAGGATTTTTCGCCATGCGCGGCTTCGGCCGCGACATGGCCTTCATGCACGGCCTTGTGCGCCAGCATCGGCTGTCCGACGACGTCACCGATCGCGAAGATGTGCGCGACATTGGTGCGCATCTGCTTGTCGACATTGATGAAGCCACGGTCGGTGACAACGACGCCGGCCTTGTCGGCTGATATCGCCTTGCCGTTCGGGCTGCGGCCGACGGCCACGAGTACGAGATCGTAGAGCTGCGGCCCTGATGGCGCCTGTTCGCCGTCGAAGCTCACCTCGATGCCGGCGTCGGTGGCCTTGGCGCCGACGGTCCTGGTCTTCAGCATCACCTTGTCGAAGCGGTGGGCGTTGATCTTCTCCCAGACCTTGACGAGATCGCGATCGGCCCCCTGCATCAGGCCGTCGAGCATCTCGACGACGTCGATGCGCGTGCCGAGCGTCGAATAGACCGTCGCCATTTCCAGCCCGATGATGCCGCCGCCGATCACCAGCATCCGCTTCGGGATCGACTTCAGCTCCAGCGCGCCGGTGGAATCGACGATGCGCGGGTCGTCTGGCAGGAACGGCAGCTTCACCGCCTGGCTGCCGGCGGCAATGATCGCCTTGGCGAAGCGGATCGTCGTCTTGCCGCTCGCGGTCGCGACCTCGAGATGATGGGGATCGACGAAGCTGCCGACGCCGGTCACCACCTCGACCTTGCGCGCCTTGGCCATGCCGGCGAGGCCGCCGGTCAGCTTCTTGATCACGCCGTCCTTGAACGCACGCAGCTTGTCGAGATCAATCTGCGGCGCGCCAAACGAGATGCCGTGATCGGGAAGATGCTTCACTTCATCGATGACGGCGGCGGTATGCAGCAGCGCCTTGCTCGGGATGCAGCCGACATTGAGGCAGACGCCGCCGAGCGTGCCGTAGCGCTCGATCAGCACCGTCTTCATGCCGAGATCGGCGGCGCGGAATGCCGCGGAATACCCACCCGGTCCGGCGCCGAGCACCAGCATCTCGCAGTCGATGTCGGCCTTGCCGGAGTAGGACGAGGCGATCGGCGCGGGCGCGGCTGCTACGGCGGACGGCGCAACGGCCGGGGCCGGTGTTGCGCTGGCGGTCACACCTGCCGTCTCCAAACTGAGGACGACCGAACCTTCGCTGACCTTGTCGCCAGTCTTGATCCAGAGCTCCTTGACCGTGCCGGCGTGCGACGATGGGATTTCCATCGAGGCCTTGTCGGACTCGACAATGATGAGGCTGGTATCGACGGCCACCGTCTCGCCCGGCTTCACCAGTACCTCGATCACGGCCACGTCCTTGAAGTCACCGATATCCGGCACCTTCACGTCGATCAGCTGAGCCATGCCGTGGTCTCCTTCGGCGTTCCGGTGGGCGCGCACATCTTTGCGAGCAGGAGTCGAGCCGCTACGTCGGCGGCAGTGCGCTCCCTCTCCCCGTCCTTCACGGGGAGAGGGTCGGGGTGAGGGGCTCTCTCCGCGAGCACGGTGCGCGGAGAGTCCCCCTCACCCGGATTGCATCTGCGATGCAATCCGGCCTCTCCCCGCGCGCGGGGAGAGGCAAGCACTGCACATGCCGTCAAATACCTGCTCATCACCATCGCCGGTCCTCAGAACAGCACGCGCCGGAGATCGGCGAGCACGGTGGCGAAATGGACGTTGAAACGAGCAGCCGCCGCGCCGTCGATGACGCGGTGGTCCCATGACAAGGACAGCGGCAGGGTCAGCCGTGACGTCCAGGTCTTGCCGTCGGCCGAATGCTGCTTCCAATAGCCCTTGCATACGCCCATGATCGCAACTTCAGGCGCGTTGATGATCGGGGTAAAGTAGATGCCACCGATGCCGCCGAGCGAGGAGATCGAGAAGGTGCCGCCCTGCATCTGATCAGGCTTGATCTTGCCTTCGCGCGCGAGCTTCGCGAGGTCGTTCATCTCCTTGGCAATCTCGGGGATCGACTTCTTGTCGGCATCGCGGATCACCGGCACCATCAGGCCGTTCGGTGTGTCGGCGGCGAAGCCGATGTGCCAGTAGTTCTTATAGACCAGCGTATCGCCGTCGAGACTGGCGTTGAACTCGGGAAACTTCTTCAGGGCCGCGACGGCCGCCTTGACCATGAACGGCAGCAGCGACAGCTTCACGCCGCTCTTCTCCAGCTCCTTGTTCATTTTGACGCGGAACTGTTCGAGCTCCGTGATATCGGCCTCGTCATGGGTGGTGACGTGCGGGATGACCACCCAGTTTCGATGCAGATTGGCGGCTGAGATCTTCTTGATGCGGCCGAGCTCCTTGCGCTCGATCGGACCATATTTGGCGAAGTCGACCTTCGGCCAGGGTAGCAGATCGAGCCCCGTGCCTCCGCCCGCGCTGGCGGCCGCTTGCGGCTTGGCCGGCGCGGCGCCGCCTTTCGCAAACGTCTCGACGTCCTCGCGCAGGATGCGGCCGTGATTGCCCGAGCCTTTGACCTTGCCGAGGTCGACACCCAGTTCGCGCGCGAGCTTGCGGACCGCAGGACCAGCGTAGGCGAGCGCAAAAGCGGCGTCATCGGCGGCGGCAACGGGCGCCACGGCTGCCGGCGCAGATTGCGCCGGAGCTGGCGCGCTCACCGCCCCAAGCGCTTCGCCGGTCGCCAGCACCAGGATGATGGCGCCCTCGCTGACCTTGTCGCCGATCTTGACCTTGAGCTCGCGCACCGTGCCCGAGAGCGGCGCCGGCACCTCCATGGTCGCCTTGTCGGATTCCAGCGCGACAAGCGGATCCTCCGCCTTCACATTGTCGCCCGGCTTGACGAAAATCTCGATCACCGGAACGTCCTTGAAATCGCCGATGTCGGGCACACGCACCTCGGCCACTCCGGCCGGCGCACTCACCGGCGACGGCGGCGCGCTGACGACGGGGCGCGTCTCGGCCTGCGCCGAACCGGCATCCTCGAACTGGACGATGACGACCCCCTCGCTCACCTTGTCGCCGAGCTTGACGACGACGGCCTTGACGATGCCGTCGCGCGGCGACGGCACTTCCATGGTCGCCTTGTCGGATTCCAGCGCGACGAGCGGATCCTCCGCCTTCACGCTGTCGCCCGGCTTGACGAAAATCTCGATCACCGGGACGTCCTTGAAGTCGCCGATGTCGGGCACCTTGATGTCGATCACACCAGTCATCGCTCTGTCCTCGGCTCGCCGCTTCACAGGGTCCAGGGCGCAGCGCACCCGGTGTCGATCTGATATTTCGCGATCGCTTCCGCGACGATCTCCGGCTTGAGGCGGCCGTCATCGGCCAGCGCCTTGAGCGCGGCGATGGCGACGTAGTGCCGATCGACCTCGAAGAAGCGCCGCAGCTTGACGCGATAATCGCTGCGGCCGAAGCCGTCGGTGCCGAGCACGACGTAGCGGCGGCCGGCGGCATGGACGTATTCGCGGATCTGGTCGGGATAGTTGCGCATGTAGTCGGTCGAGGCGACGACCGGACCTGCATGGCCATCGAGCTGTGCCTCGACCCAGCTCTTGCGGCGCGGCTCGGTCGGATGCAGCAGGTTCCAGCGCTCTGCCGCCATGCCGTCGCGGCGCAGCTCGTTGAAGCTCGTTGCGCTCCAGACGTCCGCGGTGACGCCGAAATCGGCCTTGAGCAGATCGGCAGCCGCGATCACCTCGCGCAGGATCGTGCCGGAGCCCATCAGCTGGACACGGGGCGCCTCGGCCTTCGCCTCACCGCCGCTCTTGAGCAGATAGAGGCCTTTGAGAATGCCCTCCTCCGCACCCGCTCCGGCCTCGGCGAGCGCCGGATGCGGATAGTTCTCGTTCATCAGGGTGATGTAGTAGTAGACGTCCTCCTGCGCTTCGTACATGCGGCGCATGCCTTCGCGGATGATCGTCACGACCTCATAGGCGAAGGTCGGGTCGTAGGACACGCAGTTCGGAACGGTTGCCGCCAGGATATGGCTGTGACCGTCCTCGTGCTGCAGGCCTTCACCATTCAGCGTGGTGCGCCCTGCTGTGCCGCCGAGCAGGAAGCCGCGGGCGCGCATGTCGCCGGCAAGCCAGGCCAGGTCGCCGACGCGCTGCAGGCCGAACATCGAGTAGTAGATGTAGAACGGGATCATCGGAACGTCGTTGGTGCTGTAGGACGTCGCCGCGACGATCCAGCTCGACATCGCGCCGCCCTCGTTGATGCCCTCCTGCAGCACCTGGCCGCTCTTGTCCTCGCGGTAATACATCAGCTGGTCGGCGTCCTGCGGACGGTAGAGCTGGCCGACCGAGGAATAGATGCCGAGCTGGCGGAACATGCCCTCCATGCCGAAGGTGCGGGATTCGTCGGGCACGATCGGCACGATGTGCTTGCCGATCGCCTTGTCGCGCACCAGCGTGCCGAGCATCTGCACGAACGCCATGGTGGTCGAGATCTCGCGCTCGCCGGTGCTGTCGAGCAGGCGCTGGAACGTCTGCAGCGGCGGGATCGGCAGTGACGTGGATGTCCGCCGGCGCTGCGGCAGGCTGCCTCCGAGCCGCTCGCGCTGAGCGTGGAAGTATTTCATCTCCGGGCTGTCATCCGGCAGCCGGATGAACGGCACCTTGGCGAGGTCCTCGTCCGCAACCGGCACCTGGAAGCGGTCGCGGAAGCCGCGCAGCGCGTCCTGGGTCATCTTCTTGGCCTGATGCGCGATCATCTGACCCTCGCCGGATTCGCCCATGCCGTAGCCCTTGACGGTCTTCGGCAGGATCACGGTCGGCTGGCCCTTGTGGTTGACCGCCGCGGCATAGGCGGCGAACACCTTCTCCGGATCGTGGCCGCCGCGGGTCAGCTGCCAGATCTCGTCGTCGCTCATGTCGGCGACGAGCTGCTTCAGCTCGTCATATTTGCCGAAGAAATGCTCGCGGATGTAGGCGCCGCTCTTGCTCTTGAAATCCTGGTACTCGCCGTCGACGCACTCCTCCATGCGCTTCAGCAGCAGGCCAGTCTTGTCCTTCTGCAGCAGGCGGTCCCAGCCCGAGCCCCACAGCACCTTGATGACGTTCCAGCCGGCGCCCCGGAACACGCTCTCCAGCTCCTGGACGATCTTGCCGTTGCCGCGCACGGGGCCGTCGAGCCGCTGCAGGTTGCAGTTGATGACGAAGATCAGGTTATCGAGCTTCTCGCGGCCGGCGAGCGAGATCGCGCCGAGCGACTCCGGCTCGTCGGTCTCGCCGTCGCCCATGAACGCCCACACCTTGCGGCTCGCGGTCTTCGCGAGCTCATGGTTCTCGAGATATTTCAGGAAGCGCGCCTGGTAGATCGCGACCAGCGGGCCGAGCCCCATCGATACCGTCGGAAACTGCCAGAAGTCCGGCATCAGCCAGGGATGCGGATAGCTCGACAGCCCCTTGCCGCCGGTCTCCTGGCGGAAGCCGAGCAGCTGCTCCTCGCTCAGCCGACCTTCG